>NZ_JAGTAR010000024.1 GCF_018156225.1 Carboxylicivirga sediminis | reverse complement strand
CTAAACACCGCACCCCCATCTCCCGTCATCCAGCTCATTCAACTTTCAACTCCTCAACTCTAAACTCTTCAACTCTAAACCCCAAACCCTAAACCAGCTACCATTAACTACCAAATAACACGCCTCAACCCACGTCTCATTACTCTCTAAAATAACTCCGCGTCTTTGCGACTCTGCGTTTATAAGACCGTAGATGCCAGACTAAACACCAAACGCCTATCTCCCGTCATCCAGCTCATTCAACTTTCAACTCCTCAACTTTCAACTCTTCAACCCTAAACCCCAAACCCCAAACCCCAAACCCTAACTACTGACTACTGACCACTGACTATTGACTAATCACTATTCAATCTTCTCCCAGAAAAACCTGCTAATTACCGCATCTTTCTAAAATATTTCCTAAAATTGAACTCGATTAGTTATTGAAGCATGGAAAAGAGACAAGGAGACGACAAGTTTATTGATATCGATAAGGTATTTCATGATAAAAACCCGCGGCTTAAAAAATTCATCCCTAAATTCCTGATCAACTACCTGAAGCGCATCACTCACCAGGAAGAGATCAACGAATTTATTGCCGACAAACGCGATGTATATGGCATCGAATACGCCGAAGCCATTATTGCCAATTTCCAGTCGCGTTACGAGATTAAAGGTGCAGAAAATATACCCCAAGAAGGGCGTTATGTATTTGTAGCCAACCATCCGCTGGGAGGATTAGACGGCATGGTGTTCGTAGCAGCTGTAGGACGTTATTTTAGAAACCTTAAGTTTCCGGTCAACGACATACTGATGAACCTCACCAACCTGCGCGACATTTTTTTACCCATCAACAAACACGGTGGTCACAGTCGCGATGCAGCCAGGCTCATTGACGAAGCCTATGCCAGCGATAATCAATTACTGATGTTTCCGGCCGGACTGGTATCACGCAAAGGTAAAAACGGCATTATTAAAGACCTCGACTGGAAACCTAATTTCATTAAAAAGGCCAAAACGCACAACCGCGATATCGTACCGGTACACATATCGGGTGAAAACACCAAACGCTTCTACAACCTGGCCAACTGGCGTAAGAAACTGGGCATTAAAGCCAATATTGAGATGCTTTACCTGGTGGATGAACTTTATTTACAACGCAATAAAACAATCACCATCACATTTGGGCAACCAATTAACATTTCAGACGTAGAAGTGGGCAAAGCCAGTAAAGACTGGGCTCAAAAAATTAAAGACGAAGTCTACGCCTTAGCGAAAATAAATTAATTTTGTAGTCTACTGTAAGAAATCACCGAATGAGAGTAAAAGAAATAATACCTCCTGTGCCGCGAGAAGAGCTGGAAGCTGAATTGAATCAGGAGACATTTGTTCGTAACACCAACAAAGGCGATAACAAGATATACGACTTTACTGCCCATCAGGCACCTGCGTTGATGCGCGAGGTAGGTCGTTTGCGCGAAATCACTTTTCGAATGGCTGGTGGCGGAACCGGTAAACCAACCGACATTGACGACTACGATACAGCCGAGGTACCCTATCGCCAGCTTATAGTTTGGGATCCTCAACAAAAAGAGATATTAGGCGGCTACCGTTACCTGCTGGGCAGCGACATACCTGTTGATAAAGACGGCAATGTGAAGCTGGCCACCTCTCGCCTTTTTCACTTCTCTGAACAATTTGTAAAAGATTATCTGCCATACATGATTGAGTTGGGACGCTCGTTTGTGCAGCCCACCTATCAATCGTCTAAAGCGGGCACCAAAAGCCTGTTTGCGCTGGATAATCTGTGGGACGGTTTAGGTTCATTAATTGTGAGCCACCCCGAAATGAAGTATTTCTTTGGTAAGGTAACCATGTACACCCATTTTAACAGGTTTGCACGCGACCTGATTCTGGGCTTCATGCAAAAGTACTTTGGCGATCCGGATAAGCTGCTGTATCCACACAAACCGGTAGAAATTGATCTGACACCCCAGGATTTGAAAGAAATCTTCTGTGGCCAGAACTACCAGGAGGATTACAAGATATTAACGAAACGCGTGCGAGAGTTTGGCGAAAACATACCGCCGCTCATCAATGCTTATATGAACCTGTCGCCATCGATGAAAACATTTGGCACCGCCATCAACGACCGCTTTGGCGATGTAGAGGAAACAGGTATCATACTAACGATAAACGAATTATACAGGCAAAAAATTAATCGCCACGTTGATACGTTTACACCTAACGAGCCGCATGAATAACAAAATATTGACGGAGATATAAATAAAGAAGAGTTGCCAATAAACAATTGCGACTCTTTTTTTTTATATGGATATAAGTTTTTATACGATGACAAACACTTACGACCTGGTAGTTATTGGCAGTGGTCCTGCCGGATTTTCTTCCGCCATTCGCGCTTTAGATTACGGATTAAATGTATGTATTGTTGAAGGCAAACACCTGGGTGGAGCCGGTATCATGAATGGAGCCCTCACTTCCAAAACCATGTATGAGCTTTCAATGGACTATGCCATTGCAGCGCGCATCGACCGTGGCTACCGCGTCAGCTCACTAAGTGTTAATTTCGAAAAGGTGAAGAAAACGGTTATACAGGCCGCCAAAGAAAAGCAGTACCAGATGCTGAGCCAGATTGAAACCTTTTCGCCGGCGCAAAACAAAAAAGGAGCACTGACCATTGAATACGGTTGGGCCAGCTTTGTGGATGCCGATCATATTGAGGTAACAGGCAAGGAAGGCACGAAGCTGATTAAAGGCACCAACTTTGTTATTGCTACAGGTTCGCGACCACGCCTGTATGATGGTCTGCAGATTGATGGCGAGCGCATCATTACCTCCGACGGCATTCTGCATTTGAAAGAGTTTCCGGAGCGCATGCTCATCATTGGTTCGGGTATTATTGGTTGTGAGTTTGCCACCATCTTCTCCAACTTTGGTCAAACCGAAGTGCACCTGCTCGACCGTTCCAACAGGGTACTACCCTACGAAGATGATGATGTGAGCAGCTTTGTGTCGCGTAACCTCGAAAACAACGGCGTAAACATACACCACACGGCTACGCTTCGCCATATACGCAAGCATCCAGAGCACCTGGAAGTAGTGCTTGATTATCATGATGGACACAGTAAAGTAATTGAAGTAGATGTGGCCCTGGTGGCCATTGGGCGCGTACCTAATACCGAAGGCCTCAACCTCGAAAAAATAGGCATCGAATTGCACAAGAACGGTACCATTCCCATCCAGGATGATTGCCTGCTGAGAGATGGCAAAGGCACCTGCCATGTGTATGCTGCCGGTGATGTTACAGGTCACAGCCAGCTGTATAGCGTCGCCGAGTTTCAGGGGCGTCTGGCGGCTGAGAAAATTGGGGACATCCCACAGTATCCTTTAGACTACTCACACATGAGTACACTCATGTTTTTCAAACCCGAAGTAGCTGCTGTTGGCGCCAATGAAAAAATGCTGCAACAAAGACAAATACCTTATAAAGCAGCCTATTATTCCAACAAGCTGGTGAACCGGGCCATTGCCATGCGCAACACCAACGGCTTTGTGAAGATACTGGTCAGTAACGATGATGAGCAACGTATTTTAGGGATGCGGGCAGCCGGCCCCCAGGCATCGGCCTTTATTGTATCAGTAGCACACCTCATTAACCAGGGCAATAGCCTGCACGAAGTACTAAAAATCTTTTACCCCCACCCAAGTATTCCAGAAGGCATACAGGAATGCCTGCGCACACTGAGTGGCAAATCCATTTATAAACCAGAAGCTTTCCCCGATTTAATCAATATAAGGGAATGGACACCCAAGAAAGAGTAATCACTACTTGTATTTAGATTAAATTCAAATTACACAAAAGCGCATGTTTTAATAAAATTCATGCGCTTTATCATGTTGTAATTTTAACATTCATCTTATTTTTGTGTATATTTTAACACTAAAAACAACTAGCGTTACTATACAACAATGATTTGGGTGCATAAATTCATACACGATTCAAATGAAAGAATAGAAGTAACTGACTTCTAAAGCACCTCCTATGGCAATATTTCTTCTGCCATCAACCGATACTATCCTTAACCATACTGGTTCACCGAATAGTCAGATTTCGCATTAGTCCAAAAAAACAATATAGCTATGGAAGCAAAAAAGCTACACTTAGAAAATTCATTAAATGAATTAGAGAAAGGTAAATCCTTAATTCCTGGCGGAGTACTTGGTATTCGTCGCCCATATAATTTTGTGGAGGGTGAATTCCCTGTGTATTTCGATCATGGTAAAGGTGGCCGCGTTACCGATATCGATGGTAATGAATACATCGACTACCTATGCGCCTATGGGCCTATGATACTAGGCAATCGCGAAAAGGAAGTGGATGATGCAGTTATTGATCAAATCCAGAATAAAGGCTTCTGCTTCTCGTTGACCCAGAAATACCAGAACATGCTGGCTGAGAAGATGAATGAACTGATTCCATGTGCTGAAATGAGCCTCTTCGTATGTACCGGTTCCGATGCCACTTCAACAGCTATCCGCCTGGCTCGCTCTTATACCAAGCGCACAAAAGTAATGCGCTGCGGCTACCATGGCTGGCACGACTGGTGTGTGGAAGTAAAAGGTGGTGTTCCTGAAAAGCTTTACGAAGATGTATTTGAGTTCAGATATAACAACCTGGAGTCTTTAGAGAACCTGCTAAAAGAGCACGGTAACGATACAGCAGCAGTAATTATAACTCCACTGGGCCACCCATTGGCAGCTCCTATTACAGAACCAAAAGAAGGATTTCTGGAAGGCGTAAAAGAATTGTGTAAGCAATATGGTGTAGTACTTATCTTCGATGAAATTCGTACCGGCTTCAGAGCCAGCATTGGTGGTGCTCAAAAACTTTATAAAGTAACACCTGATTTGGCTGTATTTGGTAAAGCCATGGCTAACGGCTATCCTATCGGCGCTGTTACCGGCAAGGCCGAAATCATGAAAGAAGGCGAGTCTAATGTATTTATTTCGTCAACCTTCTTCCCAAACAGCTTAAGCTATGTGGCTGCATTAAAAACAATTGAAATCCTGGAGCGCGATAAAGTACTGGATAAAATCTGGGAAAAAGGCGAAGAGTTCAATAACAAGATTGACGCCCTGTTGAAGAAATATCCTGTTGGCGCACGCATCAGTGGTATTGCACCAATGATGTTCATCACCTTCGATAAAAACGAAGACGGCAGCTATAAGAAGAAACGTAACGATTTCTATACGCAGCTGATTCGCCGAGGCGTATTCCTTCAGCCTTATCACCACGGTTACATCTGCCACCGTCATACCCAGGAGGATCTGGATTACACCGTGAAGTCCATTGAAGAAGCATTGCAATACCTAACCGAAAAGTATTAATACTTGATTTTCGCCCGCAGATGGCGCAGAATGACGCTGAAAAAATCTGTGAAAATCAGCGAAATCTGAGGGAAACATTAATAAGCACCATGCAAAATGCTAACAGCTTAAAAAGAAAAACAATGAACGATACAAAATTAAATACTGGTATTGGCGAGCTGTTTATGTCGCCCAATGCCGATGAAATGAGAGGCTTTCTGCGCAACAAGAAAAAGCAGATGAAGAATAAGCTTACCACTGTTGCTGAAGCCATTGATACCTATGTAAATGATGGTGATTATCTGGCCATCGGTGGTTTTGGCGGGGTACGTATCCCAACAGCTCTCATCCATGAAATCATCCGTAAGGAAAAGAAAAACCTGGGCTTTGCAGGACACGTATCCACACACGATTGTCAGCTGCTTAGTGCCGGTAAGTCCTTTAACCGTTGCGATGCAGCTTACATAGTCGGACTGGAAGCCAGGGGCTTATCCAAGAACTCACGACGCATGTTTGAGTCCGGCAATGTAAAAGTTACCGAATGGTCCAATGGTGCACTCTCGTGGCGCTTTAAAGCGGCCGCCATGGGTTTACCTTATCTCCCATCGCGCGTCATGCTGGGCACTGACACATTTAAGCACTCTGCAGCCAAAGAGGTAGAATGTCCGTTTACAGGTCAGAAACTGGCTGCTTTACCAGCTCTGTACCCTGATGTAGCCATCTTACACGTACATCGCGCTGATGTATACGGCAACTGCCAGATTGATGGCATCCTGGTGGCTGATGACGACATCGCCAAAGCATCTAAGCGTGTCATTGTAACCACCGAGAAAATCATCTCTAATGAAGAAATACGCCGCGAACCAGGTAAAACAGTGATTCCATACTGGTGCGTGGATGCCGTGATTGAAATGCCATTTGGTTCCTATCCAGGTAATATGCCGGGTGAGTATTTCTCTGATGAAGAACACCTGAAAGACTGGTTAGTAGCTGAGAAAGACGAGATGCAGCTGGAAGAGTTTGTTGGCCACCACATCCTGTCGTCAAAGGATTTCTATGAGTATCTGGAGAAAAACGGCGGCATGAACAAGATGAAGCAACTGATGCAAGCCGAACATTTGTACTAACCCTCATAAACCAAGACAAAATGGAAACAACATATAATCCAATGGAGTTAATGATAACCGTTGCAGCCCGTAACCTTGAAGACGGTGCAATGGTAGTGGTAGGTACCGGTGTTCCTGTGGCGGCAGCCATGTTGGCGCAAATGACCCAATCACCGAACCTCACCATCATGTTTGAAGCAGGTGGCATTGCTCCTCTTTTACCAACCATGCCCATCTCGGTAGGCGACTCACGCACCACTCACAAAGGCCTTAAAGCCACATCAATGGCTGAGATCATGGAACTTTGTCAGGCCGGCGTAGTGGATTACTGCTTCTTAGGCGGTGCCCAGATTGATAAATACGGTAACCTGAACTCCACGATGATTGGAGATGACTACAATAAACCAAAAACACGATTCCCGGGAAGTGGTGGCGCTAATGACCTCGCTTCTCTCTGCTGGAGAACCATGGTGGTGACTCCCCAAAACCAAAAACGATTTGCCAATAAAGTGGATTTTATCACCACTCCGGGATTCTTGGAAGGTGGCACCTCACGTGTAGAGGCAGGTTTACCAGCCAATACCGGACCTTACAAGGTGATTACCGATATAGGTGTTTATGGTTATCACGAGGAGTCGAAGGCCATGATGCTGCTATCACTGCACCCTGGTAAAACACTGGAAGATGTGAAAGCCAACGCTGAATTTGACATCATCATTCCAGAGAACTATGAAACAACTGTTGAGCCAAGTGCCGAGGAGCTGCGCATACTGCGTGAAAAAGTAGATCCTTCAGGCGTAATCATTGGCCGCGGATAAACCCTTCTTCAACAATTAAACCTTAACAATCAGTAACTACTAAAAAAAGAAAAATGAAAAAAATGATAATCACCTGTGCAGTTTGTGGAGCGGAAACCACTCGCGAGCACAATCCCAACTTACCATTAACACCGCTTGAAATAGCTGATGCTACCTATGACGCCTATAAAGCAGGTGCTTCAATTGTTCACCTGCATGTACGCGACGAGAATGGCGGACCAACACAAGATCCAAAGGTATTTAAAGAAGCCATCCGCCTGATCCGTGAACGTTGCGACATCGTGATTGAAATTACTACTGGTGGTGCTGTTGGCATGACGGACGATGAGCGTGTAGCCGTTATAGAAGAGCTGCAGCCTGAGATGGCATCGCTTGACTGTGGGACAGTTAACTTTGGTGACGACTACATCGTGAATACCTTGCCAACCATGCGTCGCTTTGCCAAAGAAATGATTAAATATAATGTTCGTCCAACATTAGAATGCTTTGATATTTCGCATGTGGCAGCAGCCGATATCCTGATTAAGGAAGGTTTGCTAAAACCACCATACCACTATGGTTTTGTGATGAACGTGCCAGCTGCCATTCCTTACGACATAGAGTTATTGAATCTGCTGGTGAGCCGTATTCCTGAAGGTGCGCACTGGACAGTTATGGGCGTAGGACGCGCATGCGTTCCTGCTCACTACGGTGCATTTGCCATAGGCAATGGCTTTATCCGCGTTGGATTTGAAGACAATGTATATTACTCAAAAGGGGTGTTGGCCGATAGTAACGCACAACTGGTAGAACGCACTGCCAAACTTTCGCGTGACGCCGGCTATGAAATAGCAACACCAGCCGATGTGCGTGAGATGTTGCAGTTGAAAGGCATATAAAAAACGTAAGAATCAAGATTTTTAATGGTACAAGAACAAAGGCTAATAGCTGTTAGCTGATGGCTATTAGCCTTTTTATCTACGATAAAAATGAAGACGGGAAATAAATACGGGACACACAGGGTAATAGAACCAAAAGGAGTTTTGCCACAACCAGCTACTGTTGTTGATAACAACATGAGTGAGATATATGACAACGAGATACTCATCGATGTTGACGTATTAAATATCGACTCGGCCAGTTTTACACAGATTAAAGAGCAGGCAAAAGGGAATATTGAAGAAATTAAATCCATCATTTTGGATATTGTTGCCAAACAGGGCAAGATGAAGAATCCGGTGACTGGTTCGGGAGGTATGCTGATTGGTTCCATTGAGAAGGTTGGCAGCGCACTGGAAGGAAAGATTAACCTGCAAAAAGGTGATCGCATTGCAACGCTGGTATCGTTATCGCTGACGCCATTGCATATTGAAGAAATACTGGACATTAAACCAGAAATTGACCAGGTGAAGATCAAAGGAAAAGCCATCTTGTTTGAAAGTGGCATCTATGCCAAACTGCCCACTGACCTATCTGAAACACTCGCCTTGGCTGTTTTGGATGTTTGTGGTGCTCCTGCTCAAACCGAACGCCTGGTGAAAAAAGGCGACACAGTGGTAGTGCTTGGAGCCGGCGGTAAGTCGGGCATCCTGTGTTGCGCTGTTGCCAAAGAACTGGTTGGAGAGAATGGAATGGTCATTGGTGCCGATTACAGCGATGAAAACATTGAGCGCCTGAAACAGGTAGAAGTTTGTCATCACGCCATTAAACTGAATGCGACCGATGCGCTTCAGTGCTACGAAACCATTGACAAGCTAACAAATGGGCAACTGGCCGATGTGGTTATCAACAACGTCAACATCACCAACACTGAAATGGGCTCTATTCTTATGTGTAAAGATCGTGGAACAGTTTATTTCTTCAGTATGGCAACCTCCTTTACCAAAGCAGCTTTGGGAGCTGAAGGAGTTGGCAAAGATGTGGATATGCTGATTGGCAACGGTTATGCTATGGGACATGCGGATATGTCGATTGATATCCTGCGGAAGAGTGAGAAAATAAGAAAATTATACGAAGAACTATATACATAAATAGTGCACAGTAATCCGTGCACAAAACACCAATCACCGACAACAAAAAATCTACATAAATGAAACGACAATATTCAAACGTTGACTATAAGAGTATCCCTCTTTTTAAAGATGTGAAGGAGGAGGACTGGAACAACTGGAAATGGCAAATGCGTAACGCTATTCGTGACGTTCCCAGCCTGGAGAAGGTATTGCCATTGAGCGATGAAGAGCATGAACACCTGGCCAAAACCCTTAAGAAGTTTAAAATGGCCATCACGCCTTACTATGCGGCTCTGATGAGCAAAGAGGATGTGAATTGCCCGGTGCGCAAGATGGCGGTGCCAATTTTACAAGAATTACACATTGATGAGTCGGACTTAAGTGACCCATTACACGAGGACGTGGATTCACCTGTTCCGGGTTTAACACACCGCTACCCTGACAGAGCCCTTCTGCTGGTGACACATGAGTGTTCAATGTATTGCCGCCATTGTACACGCCGGCGCATTGTGGGCGAAACAGATGAAGACATGGCCCGTGGCCATCTGGAAAAAGCATTTGAATACATTGCTAAAACGCCTGAGATACGTGATATCGTCATTTCTGGTGGCGACCCGCTGATTCTGAGTGATAGCCGCATTGATTATATCCTTACCGAGCTGCGCAAGATTGACCATGTGGAGATTATTCGCATAGGCAGCCGCATGCCGGTGGTATTGCCACAGCGCATCACCGATGATTTGTGCGATATCATAAAAAAACACCATCCGGTGTATGTGAATACGCACTTTAACCATCCTAAAGAAATTACAGAAGAGGCACGTCTGGCATGCGAAAAATTGGCTAATGCCGGTGTTCAGATGGGCAACCAGTCGGTATTACTGAAAGGGATTAACGACTGCTCTAACATTATGAAAGCTATGATGCACGACTTGCTGCGCATCCGTGTTAAGCCTTACTATATCTATCAGTGCGACTTGTCAGAGGGTATTTCTCACTTCAGAACCACCATTTCAAAAGGTATCGAAATCATTGAGAACCTCAGAGGACATACAACAGGAATGGCCGTGCCCACCTTTGTTGTGGATGCACCAGGTGGCGGTGGTAAGATTCCGGTGATGCCTGATTACCTGATTTCGCAAACGGAGAAGCGCGTGGTACTTCGTAATTATGAAGGTATGATAACCAGCTACACCCAACCATCAGATTACCAGGGGCACAAAGCATCAGATTGTACATTCTGCAGCGACGAGTCCTTAGTAGCCAAAGACGGTGTGGCCAAACTGCTGAACGAAGGTGGTACCATCATTCCACAATCGTTACGCCGCGAATCGCGCACCAATGGAAACGGGAAGCATTAAACGAGGCAGAAGTTTGCCAGGCAGCAGGCAGTAGCAAATAAACAATAATGATTGAAGCTTAGCATTAGGGAGATTTAATAAGTTCCTAAACAACAAAATGAACACAACTAACGCAACATATCGCTTTATTAACACCACCAGCTTTGTGATGGGTAATCGCAAAAACGCAGGTAAAACCACTTTTATGAATTGGGCCCTTAACCAAATCAGGAAAGTGGAAGCTCCTGCCTTTGCAACCATTGGCATTGATGGCGAAAGTCATGACCAGATTGATGGCCGTGACAAGCCATTGATAAAAACAGAGCCTGGTGACGTGTTCATTACCAGCTACCCCATGTTGCGTAAAAGTTCAGGATTGTTTAAAGTTGAGAAGGCTTTTCAGATTAAAACACCTCTGGGCCAATTGGTGGTTGCCAAAACACTGCGAAGCGGCACCATCGAACTGGTTGGCCCGGAATACAATGAGCAGCTGAAGCATCTGATTGATTTTATCAGACTGGAACTTAACTACCGCTCTATCGTCATTGACGGAGCAGCCAGCCGCCTGACACCAGTGAGCGCAATTGCCAATAGTGGTTTCTATTATGTGGTTAATATCGACCGTCGTAATATGAAAAAAACACTGGAACAAATGCAACTGCTATCAATATCTGCTGACTTTGAACTGGCCTCTCAAGATGATGATGCATTTGTTGTTGAAGGGGCCCTGACACCGGGTAAGCTCAGCAGCATACCACGCGATTGCCAGACAGTGGTCATTAATGATCTGACTGCCATTTTTCTGAATTACGAGCAGCTTCAACATCTGCAAAAGCGGGTCACCATTAAGGTGGTCAATCGTCCCGTTTTAAAAGGCTTTGTGGCAGTACTGAAAGATATTGCCCAGGAAGCCTTTTCGCAATTATACATGAGTAAAGGCATTCGAACAGAACTAATTCTTAACCCATATGTGCATCAGTAAAGTCATAGAGTTCACTGCGTTTAACAGCTTTTACGAAAAGTACAGGCCCTTGACGCCCTATGGCAAAGCACATAAGGAGGCTCTGCATTTTTACACGCAAAGCAGTGAGCTGGACACTATTCACCTCATCACTGATGCGTTGATTAGTTTTATTAAGAAGCATGAGCATCAGGCCCTCAAGGTTGAAAACCATCTGAGTCGTATCGATCGCCTTAACACCCTGGATAAAAATGAGTACGATGCCGTTGACATTCAGCTCATCAAAAAGTTCCTGCTTCAGTTAAGAGCTATAGACAACGAGCTCAATGAGACAACTAAGCAGCTGTTGAATTTCAAGTATGAACTGAATGAACTGCTGCAGAAACTGATGCCAGACAGCGACCAGAGTGAGTCTTTTTACCTGTCTTCGGCCTTTGACGATGCATTAAAAACTGTCAGAAATACCATCCGCCTGCGGGATGAAGAGCTTGAGGCGATACGCATCAATAAATGCCATGAGATTAAGGAAAAGTATCTGATAGATATGGATGGGCGTGAGTTTGTGCTGATTGACAAACAACGCGCCGAGTTACTGGAAGTGAGTGATCTCAATTGCGAGTTTTACGATTCGAACCTGATTAAAGTGAAGCCCTATTTTGGCAAAAGCTATTTGGAAGCATTGCAGGCAAAGGAAAACCTGCTAATGAAAGAATCGGAACTGGAAAAGAAAGTGCTGATTGATTTGTCTGAGACCATCAAACAGAACAAAGAAGCGCTTAAGCAAGCGATAGACACCATCTGCCTGTTGGATATTAGTCTGGCACGGGCACGTTTTAGTTTACAACTTAAGCTCAACAAGCCTGACTATAAAGCTTCAAGCATTGACCTTACTGATGGTGTTTATTACCCGCTTTGGGAAAAACATCAGCAGAAACAACTCGGATATACCCCCTTAAATGCAGCTTTTGACAGCAACGCCATTCTGCTTTCGGGCTCTAATATGGGTGGTAAGACAGTATTGTTTAAAACGCTGGCATTTTTACAACTGCTGACGCAGTTGGGTTTCAGGGTACCTGCCAAACGTTTCTCAACACGCCTTTTTGATAGCATTCATGTGCTGGGCAACGGGCAATCGGGCAATGTGGAAGGCCTCAGTTCCTTTGGGCAGGAGATACACCAGCTAACAGAAGCCATTGAAGCAAGTGATGAGCGCCTGATTTTTGTTGACGAACTGGCACGCACCACCAATGCCAAGGAGGCCAAAGCCATACTATTTGCCGTTCTGAAATTTGTAACGCAACATGTTAATATTACCGGCTTCTTCTCAACGCATTTTATCAATATGCCTGCCATTAACCTTGTTGCCAAATACAGGATGAAAGGACTCAACCGGCAAGCTTATGAGCAACACTGCTATGAGCAACCAGATGACATCAATGAAAAAATAAGGCTTATCAATGCCTTTATGCAATACGAGGTAGTGCCCGATGATGGGCAACAATCAAAAGATGCACTATCCATAGCAGGCATGCTTGGCCTGCCAACCGAAATAATCAATTATGCTAACGACTATTTAGACCAATAAAATGACGCAATCGAAACTAAATCTGGATAAAGATAAAATTAGCAGAGCACGGGAGCTGTCGAAGCAAATCACCCGTCCTGTTAACGACTATATCGAAAAGCATACCACGGTAGCCATTGAACGTGCCACACTGCGCATGCTGGGCGCCGACGGCGTAACAGCCGACGATGTGCCAGTACCTAATGCCATTGTGAGCGCGCTGGGTGATAACATTCAATACGGTGCTTCCACTTACTATGTGAATGCACTTTTGCGAAAAAATATGACTGTAGAACAGTTGAATGGGGCCATTGCTAATGGCTTGGACATCTCGCAACTGGAGCTGACAGACATGGAACTGATTCGCCAAAAGGCTGAAGAGCTGGTGGCTGCTTTCGCACACCGGGTGAAAGGCAATGTGGCTTACCGGACTTCTAAAGTTACCGAATACAAAGAGAAAGAAAACGCGCCTCTCCTCTACCTGATTGTTGCCACCGGTAACATTTTTGAAGATGTGAAGCAGGCACAGGCGGCTGCTCGCCAGGGAGCAGATATCATCGCGGTGATACGCACCACCGGCCAAAGCCTGCTGGACTTTGTACCTTACGGCGCCACCACCGAAGGATTTGGCGGCACCTATGCCACGCAGGAGAACTTCAAAATCATGCGTAAGGCACTGGATGAAGTAGGCAATGAGATTGGTAAGTACATCCGCCTGGTAAACTACTGCTCGGGCTTGTGTATGCCAGAGATTGCAGCTATGGGTGCCATTGAGCGGCTGGACATGATGCTGAACGACTCCATGTACGGCGTACTGTTCCGCGACATTAACATGTACCGCACCTTTGTGGACCAGAAGTTTTCGCGCATGATTAATGCCTTTGCCGAGATTGTGATTAACTCGGGTGAAGATAACTACCTGACCACTTCAGATGCCTACGAAAAGGCCTACACCGTAACAGCTTCTCAGTTTATCAATGAGCAGTTTGCCTATGACTCTGGCCTGCCTGCCAAGCTAATGGGATTGGGCCATGCCTTTGAGATGAATCCACAAATTGAAAACGGTTTCCTTTATGAGATGGCGCAGGCGCAGATGGCTCGTGAAATATTCCCCGAAGCACCATTGAAATACATGCCGCCAACCAAGTACATGACCGGCGATGTGTTTAAAGGCTACATCATGAACGCCATGTTCAACTTCATTGCCAAGTCAACCAACCAGGGCATTCTGCTGTTGGGGATGCTCACCGAGGCTATTCACACGCCATTTATGCAAGACCGCTTCCTGGCTGTTGAAAACGCCCGTTACATCCTGAACAACACCAAGGATTTTGCCAACGACATTGAGTTCAAGAAAGATGGTATTATGCAAACGCGCGCGCAAAACGTGCTGGATGAAACCATTGAGTTCCTGGAGCAGATTAACGAAAAAGGCCTGTTTGATTCAATTGAACAGAAACTGTTTGCCGAAGTAAGTCGCCCTAAGCATGGCGGTAAAGGCTTTGACGGGGTGAAGGAAAAAGCAGACAACTACTTTAACCCGGTTTACGATTATTTGGAAGTTGAACTTGGATTAAAAAAGTAAAGAAATGGATAACATGATACGTCCCTATGGAGATACAATGAACGACGGCGCTGTGCAGTTGTCGTTTACCCTGCCTGTGCCTCACTCAGCCAAAGCTGATGAAGCGGCCAAACAATATGCACACAAACTGGGCTTTGAAGAGGTGGAAGTGGTTCACTCCAACCCGCTGTCAGAAGACTTCTCCTTTTTTGTGGTGTATGGTAAATCACAGCTGCAACTCGATTACGACAAGATTGAGGTGGAGGCAGTTGAAAAGTCGATGGACTTTTACGAGGTCAATAACTTCATCAAAGAAAACATCAAACGAAAAGTAGTGGTAGTGGGCGCCTGCACCGGTACTGATGCTCACACGGTGGGTATCGATGCCATTATGAATATGAAAGGCTTTGACCAGCACTACGGCCTGGAGCGTTATCCAATGATGGAAGCTTATAACCTGGGCGCACAGGTACCCAACGAAGAGCTGATTCGCAAAGCCATGGAGCTCAATGCCGATGCCATCCTGGTATCGCAGGTAGTGACCCAAAAGGAAGTACACATCCAGAATATGACCGACCTGATTGAACTACTAGAGGCAGAAGGCTTGCGCTCTAAGCTGATTGTATGTGCCGGCGGTCCGCGCATCAGTAACAAACTGGCGCTTGAGCTGGGCTACGATGTGGGCTTTGGCCGAGGTACATATCCTGAGAACGTAGCTTCTTTTATTGTGGAAAAGATGGTGGAACGAAATAGCTGATAGCTATTTACATGATGACTAAAAGCCTAAAGAAGAAATCCTCAAGCTCTTACAACATCTTCCCCTTGGGGAAGTGCCTGAAAGGCGAAGAGGGAACAATAAAGTAAAAACCTTCGGACTCTGAAAGTCGGACTTCGAACTAAAATATTAATCATGAAAGAAATCTATATCATTGACGCTGCCCGCACAGCTGTAGGAAATTTTGGCGGAACACTGGCTAATGTATCACCAGCTCAGATGGGTGCCACTGTTGTTAAATCACTTTTGGAACGTAACAAACTGGAAGGCAGCCAAGTGGATGAAGTAATTATGGGTAGCGTGCTGCAGGCCGGACACGGACAGAACGTAGCACGCCAGATTACTATGCAGGCTGGTATCCCTAAAGAAAAAACAGCTTTGACCATTAACATGGTATGTGGCTCGGGTCTTCGTACCGTTGCTTTAGCGGCTCAGGCAATCAAAGCAGGTGATGCTGAGCTAATTATTGCCGGTGGTGCCGAAAATATGTCACAAGCTCCTTACCTGCTGCCTAAAGCACGTACCGGTTACCGCATGGGTGATGGCACTTTGGTAGACTCAATGATTGCTGACGGCTTAACCGATGTGTTTAACAACTACCACATGGGTATTACCGCCGAAAATCTGGCCAATAAATACAATCTGACTCGTGAAGAGCAGGATGCCTTTGCTGCACATTCACAGAATAAGGCTGAACAGGCTATCAATACCAATCGCTTTGCCGACGAGATAGTGCCTATGGAGATTCCTCAGCGCAAAAAGGACCCAATCATCTTTGATAAGGATGAGTTTGTGCGCTTTGGCGTAACAGCTGACTCATTGGCTAAATTGCGCCCGGCCTTTACAAAAGAAGGCACTGTAACAGCTGCCAACGCTTCGGGCATTAACGATGGAGCAGCTGCCGTTATAGTGGCCAGCAAAGAAGCAGTTGAGAAATACGGATTGAAGCCAATGGCTAAAATCGTATCGTACGCCTGGCATGGTACCGAGCCTTCAATAATGGGTATCGGACCGGTTGAAGCTGTGCGCAAAGCATTAGACAAAGCACAGTGGAGCAAAGACGAACTGGAGCTGATTGAAGCCAATGAGGCCTTTGCTGCCCAGTCCCTGGCCGTTATGAAGGAGCTGGAATTGAATCCTGAGATCACCAACGTTAACGGTGGTGCTATCGCCATTGGACACCCCATTGGAGCAAGCGGTACCCGTATTTTAACAACACTGGTACACGAAATGAAGAAACGTGAAGTGAGCAAAGGTCTTGCAACGCTATGTATTGGTGGTGGCATGGGCATTGCCATGTGTGTGGAACGCATCTAAACCAAGTATATATATACGTCCTATTTATTAATTTAAACCTTTAGTCTATTGAGAAAGAGTCGGCCTGCCTGGGTCGGCTCTTTTTTCGCAAAAAGTTATAATCACTCATACACTGTTGAATCTTTGATATAACATATTAAACAGGCAATTAAAATTTTTTAATCTTTATTCGGTATATTAAGCGCGGAAATAAGTTATCCCTGTAAAAAAGTCTGGAAGAAAAGTCCAACAAATCTAAAACTCAAATATCAAAAGTCTCCTGATATGAATAAACATTCCCTTTACATCCTATTCCTGCTTGCAGCATTCGCCTGTGTTCAGTGCACGAAAATTTCAAAAAGTGAGGACAAAATAAGCCTACCTACTGAAGTAGTTGAAATAATTAAAAAAGGCATAACGCAAGGACTGACTCCAGGGATTGCAATGGCTCTAATTGATTCATCAGGGATTCATTATATGAACTTTGGCAAAACCACTTCTGATGGCACAGAAGTAAATGAGCATACCATTTACGAGATTGGATCCATCACAAAAGCGTTCACCGGAATACTTCTGGCTCAGCAAGTATTGGATGGTGATATACAACTAGACCAGGAAATCAGTGCCTTACTACCCAACAGACAAAAAATTCCGGTTGTAGACGATATTGAAATTACAGTTGGAAATCTTACAGATCATACATCCGGCCTTCCAAGGATGCCTTCTAACTTCAACCCCACCAATCCAAACAATCCTTTTGCAGACTATTCTGTTGAGCAGATGTATGAGTTTATCTCGAATTATCACCCAAAACACCCAGTCGGCTCTACTTATGAATATTCAAATATTGGTCAAGGATTGCTGGGGCATCTATTAGCATTGAACCAGAATACAACATACGAGGATTTAATGGTACAAACCATCGCTACCCCACTACAAATGGCGGATACCAGGATTGTTTTCACCTCGCGTATGAAAGAAAACCTGGCACCTGGGCATAGTAATGGAGAGGTGGTTGAAAATTGGGATTTACCAACACTTGCTGGTGCTGGTGCTATCAGGAGCTCAGCTGCTGACATGGCCAAGTTTATTTCTGCCAATTTAGGATATACGAATACACCACTTACTGAAGCGATGAGCTTATCTCACCAAATCAGACACAATAAAGCAGGTAATATGTCTGTGGCAATGGCGTGGCACGTCAAAAAAGATGAGAATCAGGATATAATCTGGCATAACGGCAGAACCGGAGGATATTGCTCTTTTGTTGGATTTAATAAGGAAACCGGCAAGGGCATTGTTCTGCTAACCAATTCTTCAACCTATGCTGATGACATTACCGAAATTGGCTTATATATAATGGATCCTGATGGTGGATTAACTGCCAGAAAATTTAAAAGCGATGCCATCATATTGCCTGAGTCGCTACTTAAACAATACCTTGGAGTTTATGAGCTACAACCCAACCTCAGATTAACTATCACTAAAGAGGGAACACAATTATATGGACAGGTTACCGGACAACAGCGATTTGAGATGTATGCAGAAAATGATTCCTCTTTTTTCTTGACTACTGTTAAAGCGCAAATCACTTTTCAACAAAAGAAAGGTGAAACGAACAACCTAATCCTCTATCAACTTGGACAAAAAATAACTGGCAAGAAAATAGAATAATAATGGAATGAGCAGCTATGGTTCAATAATTGGCATTAGTATCAACCATATCGTAAAACGCAATATAAAGAATTATACATGCGCGGCTCGTCTTTTCTTTCATCCACAAAACAGACTACACATAACACTGCTTATTAAACTAAAAATTCTATTTTAGTAGTGCTAATCGGAATAGCCGCCTCCCTGACCAGGGATAAATGTGAGCGATATGAGGCGGAAAGCGAGCAAGAATATAAGAATACATCGGCACCTTAGTACAGGTAGCGTAAGATTTAGAATTTGTATCGGGTATGATGTGGTGATATAAACTAGTTATGGGCAACTAATTAACGTAGCTCAGAAGAAACAATTGTTTTGAAAAATTAACCATGGAGACAATAACAAAGATTGAGTATATAAGGGAGCTAGACGATGAATTGTTTGAGATTTTTGAACAGACTAATTTTCTAATTTTAAACCAATTATCAAAAGGTGAAATTCCTAAGACTAGCGAGTTATTATTAATGTTCATGACAAGTTCTAACTTTATAAAAAACGCAATACTGGACTGTCTTGAAAATGATGATATTTATAGTGCAAACATACTTTTTCGCTCTTTAATTGAACACTTTCTAAGATTTAAATTCATCTGCTTTAAATATTTAAAAGAAAAATCAGACAAACAATCTGAGTATTACCTAACAATACTTGAAATTTCAGAACATTTAAGTTTTTCAAAATCTATTAATGCTGTAAATAAAATTAATGGAATAGATAATCAAACAATTAATGAAATGTGGTCTGAATTGTGCGAGAAGTTCCCTCACCTTAAGAAATATACGAAAAAAGAAATCGAAGAATTTTCAAGACAAATATCAATTAAGAATATTATTGCATACCTGACAGAAGTTTTAGAAAGTGAGGAAAAAAACGAACAATTATTATCAAAGATGATTATTGAGTATTCTGACCTATCCTCTTTCGTTCACGGTGGAGTTTTTGCTTTTAAAAGCTGTTACAAACTTAGCAATGACGAAGTGCGTCAGAAAGAATCTGAAAGAATAGCGGGTTTGACTTTTAGAATAAGTGGGGCAATTAAATCAATAAGTTATCTGATTTTCTACCAGTTTAATAAAGAATTTGGATCCTTGCTTTTACAAACTGAAGAAATCTTGAGAAAATATAAATAAAAGCCATAACACGCTAGTATAAAGCAATTGGCGTTTGTAAGTATTTGGTGGTTAAGTTGGGTAATCGAATACCGCCGAATCTTTGATTTGGCTTTAGAAATAAAAGTTAAAAACAAATACAACGTTTTGGCTTCGTGAAGTTCTAAAAAGTAATTTGGTTAATATTCACTTACGCTTCATCTAGCCACCGTTTCAAACATATAAAAATTGACGTATAATCTTATGAAACTGATTGATAAAATAGCATACATTTCATTTTGGGTTACTATTATATTCGATGTCTTTATGTTCTTTGGGATACCAATATTATTTATGAATATGCCCAATTTCATGGATTATGTGACTTACAAAAACGGATTAAACCCATTTAATATTACTTATACAATTTTGAATTATCTGGTTTTTTTTCACTGGGGATACTGCATCTGGTTTCTATTAAAATACGACCGTTATTCCAAGTCATTGATACCATTACTGTTTTTAAGTGTCATTTATTCGCCTTTTTATTTCTATCAAGTAAAAATTAAGAAAAGACCATTAAAGAATGAAATTAATAAACCTACTGAATCCCAAAGCGAAGATTATAGTATTACCTATTCTGAATTTATAGAATTAACGAGAGCCAATGTTATCAACGTGCTAAAGTTATGGGCTTCAAAAACAGACCAATTAGAATTGCAAAAGACAATACCCAGAGACGAAATAACAAGAGAACTATTTGATTACTGGTGTGACTATTCAATGGCAGATTCTGAAGTTATTAGAGAATCATTTAGTTCGAAAGAAATTGACTTTCTATCAGAATTTGACATGCAGATTAGCAACATAGAGAACAAGTATAAAGGAGTTTTTTTAGACATTGAAGAATTTCAAAAAACACCTGACTGGAACTCATTAAACAAATTAGCAAAAGACACCACAAATAAAATAACGAAAGAAAAAACAGTTGCAACACGCCGAAATAGGGCCCCCGCTGAGCGACGTTTGTGACTTCGTTCGAGATAGCAGTTAGTTTGTAACTAACAATGGCTTCGACTAATACGGCTCCCTTTATAAATCCCAAAACTATGAAAATATCCATTATCATCCTAACGTTAATCATCCTCTGTGGATGTAGCAGCAAGAAACAAAACACAGTGGTTTCTCAAAGCGATTGGAAACAAGCCACCTTAGCATTTAGTAAGCTAAATGAAGTTCTTAAAACTGAAAATGGTCAAACCTGGAACCACTCACTACAAGGGCCTTTAATGCTGGTAAACCGCGAGTCGAGAGTGATTATTGCCAATGAAAAGGATGACACCAATGAATTAAGCAAACAAGGCGCGTTGTATGTTGGTAAGCTGCCTGAGAATATTAACATTGCCAACACAGCCTTTGATTGGAATGGTAAGCAATGGACCATGGTGGCATTGCCGTTACCCGAAACAAATGCAGAACGTTTGAGCCTGCTGATTCACGAATCATTTCACAGGATTCAGCCCATAGTAGGTTTTGATTCAATTTATGAAGTGCCAAGTGTCCATTTGGATACAAAAGACGGACGCATCTATTTAAAACTTGAGATTGAAGCGCTTAAGAGAGCATTAAACACGAGCCATCCGGCTACGCACATTAAAAATGCTTTGCTGTTCAGGCAGTACCGTTACCAACTCTTTCCGGAAGCCCCAAAAGCAGAGAATTCATTAGAAATACTGGAAGGCCTGGCAGAATATACCGGCTCCATCCTGAGTCAAAGAAGCGATTCGGAACTAAAAGAACACTATACATCACAGATTGATTGGTTTTATACCTTACCTACCTTTGTTCGCTCGTTCGCCTATTTCACAACACCTGTATATGGCTATTTGATGCATCAAACAGATGAAGGCTGGAATCGGCAAATAACTAAAGACACCAATCTAAGTGAATATCTGTTTGCGTTTTTTGAAGTGCCACAACAGGTATTAACGAAGGAGGCCATCATGCAACTTGGCACTGATTATGGGATTGATTCAATCATTGACCTAGAAACACAACGGGAGATAAAAAAAGAACTACAAAAACGTAGTTATAGAACTACCTTTTTAAGTGATAGTGTGGTGGTGATAGGTCTGGAAAAGATGAGCATCGGATTTAATCCTTCCAACATTATGCCCCTGGATTCCCTGGGAACAGTTTACCCAAATCTGCGCATTACAGATAACTGGGGCATCCTGGAGGTGGATAGCTGTGGTGCTTTAGTGAGTCCTTCATGGGATAAAGTCACCATATCATATCCTGAGATAATAACGGATACTCTAATTGTTGGCCGCGGCTGGCGTTTAAAACTAAATGACGAGTGGAAACTGGACAAAGCAGACGTAAGATACAAAATGATAAAAGAGTAAGAATTTAACGTAATAAGCCTCAAAGCAAAAGTTCGTCACATATTAGCTAAAGATTTCAATAACAGGGCTATAAAATAAAGCTGTTCAATATTGAAATAATAAAGTAATCAATGGTGAATAAATAATGATTAATAAATAAGTAAAAATGAATACTACCCTCATAACCATACTGATTATAGTTGTACTTCTTTTCATCCTTTATTACGTACCTATTTTGCTTTTGTTTGTGGCACGATTATCCGGCGTAAAAATTAATCTGTTGACGCTAACTTTCATGCGTTTTAGAAACGTACCACCTGCATTAATCGTTAAGTCATTGATTGAATTCAACAAAGCTGGCTTAAAGAGCATCGATAGAAAGGTACTAGAAGCCCATTATCTGGCTGGTGGAAATATTGAGAATTTAGTTCATGGTATTATTATAGCCAATAAAGCGGGAAGAACGTTAACTGTGGAGAAGGCATGTAAGGATGACCTTGCCGGTATAGATTTAACGGAGGCATTTAATGAAGTAAAACATGCTGGCGATGATGAAGTGATCTAATAACCTAAGAGCGAAATAAATTACCTGTACTATAACAGCTTATTAACCCCTACCCCATGTCAATAGAAAGTTTTATCGAACAATGGCAGCCCATACTGGCCAACATTCCACAGGAAGAGATTAAAAAGCCCAAAATTCCTGTTAAGCACCTTTGTATTGAGGCCGAAGCACTGGCCGTTACCTGTCTTAAGGACAAAGAGCAGCTGGTAAAAGCAGGTCTTAACTGGCAACACGCCATGGACCTGAAGCCCTTGAGTGAGCTGCTGCGGCACTATCAGGCTCAATGGCAAAGCACAAGAGGCCAATCACCTCAAACAAAACAATGGCTCGCCATGAAACAGGAAGCTATCGCCTTAAAAAAAGAGTTGCTGCGCCACTACTATTATGCCTTTCATCACCATCCGGCTATTTTAAAACAGCTGAAGCCCATCAGCCACAGTAATAAAAACAACCAACTAAACATCCACCTGCTGGAACTGGCTAATATTGCTGATAAGCATGGCACGGTTCTGTCAGGCATTAACTTCGACACGAACCAAAGCACGAGAGCCCGGATGTTGGCGAACCAACTGACAGAACATCTGGCCAAAAACCACAATGCTTCCCCCTCGGGAAAAGACGCTTTACAATGGCGCAACAGAACCTATACCCTTTTATATGAGAAAATGACCGAGATTCGCACCTGTGGCAAATATGCCTTTTACCATAACAGCCGAAAACGCAAACTTTATATGTCCAGCTACTTTGCGAAGAGCAAAAAGAACGGAAGGCCCACGTAAATATGATATTTTTTAGAGCCTTCCCATATTTTCTATGGCCTTCCGGAAAAACACGATGCCCTTCCCGTATTTTCATCGTCCTGCTAAGAAAATAGCAGGGCCTTCCTGTATTTTCGATGTCCTTCCAGTAATTAATGGTTCCAACCGGCCTGCCGATGACCTTAATACCTGTTATACATCTTAACTAATTAGATTAAATGTTACCAACTTACGTTGTGTATCAGCCAGAATAGCCGTAAATTTTAATGGTATCATTTAATTATCTGCATCATGATTCAAAACATCACAAACAGCGTGCATGATAAATATGCTCCCTATTGGGCCGCTATTCTGGTCCTTTTGCTGATAGCAGGTCTTTCAACTCTTTGGTTTGACTTTGGTGACTTTGCAAGTGGATACCTGCTGGATATGGTGGGGCCGGCTTGGGTATATATTTTATTCCGGGGCTTATATACTAGCAAAGCGGATAATATATGGACACGCTTTTTCACCCCTGTCCGTACATTGATGATACTTATAACAGCCTGCTTTGGCATTGAATTCATGCAGTATTTAAACCTGTATAGCTCCACCTTTGACCTGTGGGACTTCCTTGCTTACTCAAGCGTACTTGTACCGCTATTTTTAATCGACACTCAACTTTTGCATAAAGTGTCAAAGATGACTCGCCCCAGGCAGACAGTTATTAACGCTACAACATCTAACTATGGTTCCTAGAATCAAAAAATCGCGTTTAGAAGGGATTCCGGCATGGGCGCTATCCTTGATGGTTGCCTTTGCCTCATGGCTATTTCTAATATTACTGTTCGACGAAACAGGGGCCCGGAACTTGTCATCACTTTACCTGTTATCTATTTCACTGCTGTTGGTGGTATTTTTTGCGGTGGCCTGCTTTTATATTTGTAAAACCTATCCCGGGAGCGTTTGGTATACACCTTTAATCTGCAACACCTTTATCATTACCTCATTTATCTTTGACATGCCATTCTGGACGCGCTCACAGCTGGTATGGATAATGCTTGGTATAGGTTTCTTGCTTTCGTTTGTGGGGGCCATAGCTGGTGCCAGCAAGGGAAAGATTCACGCATAGTAACTCCATATCAAATTACGATGGATAGCTCGTTCCCCCGACAAGGTTTACTTTCTAATTCGCCGAAAACTCTTCTCCAGGAAGTCAGGTGCTTCAAAGCGCATACCTATAAACAGGTGATAAAACACCCTTGTATCGAAATTATGAACAGTCGTATGTTCCTGCTTATACCTGGCACCCGACACATTGGTATATAAACCGGCATAAAAGCGGTCGCCGTTATAGCCAATGCCAGCTCTTCCATCCCAGCGCCATATAAAATTATCCTGCCAGGTGGTGACGGTGCCATCGGGTAAGCGGGTGAGCAGCTTAGTGTTTAAATAGCCAAAGGTGGTAAAACCTGCCAAAGACATGTAAAATTGCTCGTTTACCACAAAAGTATAGGCATAACCGGGCCCCATATTAGCCTCAACATTAGTTGATTTTTGTGTATTATATTGTGCCGAGCGATCATTAACTACCAGATAATTGAATGATAAAACGGGCATAAAACTGCCAACACTCTTCAACTGACGTTCCGTCTGTGTGGTCAGGCTCTTAAACGAGAACCTTGAATTGGAGAGGTAACCTGTCCGAACCACAAAGCTTTGATATTCCAAATCTGGAAATTGAATGTAAGGCTGCCCCTCGTGCCATAAAACAAAGTCAGCCGTATTCTTCAGGTAAAAGCCTTTAATCCGTGCATAAAGCAGTTCGGCAAACCAGTGTTTAAAGAGCAAACCAGTGCCTATTTCAAAAGACCTGGTATCGCCTTTTAAATCTCTATCACCATTACCTGGCAGGAAATCAGGGGCAAACTGAATCCCCAATGAGATGAATTCATAGTTCAGCTTAAGCCGCAGGTGATTGGGCGTATTGGGATAAAGGATGATATCATTGGTGGCGGTTTGCACCTTCAAAATGTTATAAGAATTATTGAAAGAGAACTCAAAGGCCACCTTATTGCTCATCTTTTCAATCCATCCATCTTCAACAATAACACGACTGGTATCGGTAGATTGGGAACAGAGCGGCAGGCCAACAGCAAACAGACAGACCAGTAAAATTGGTATTTTTATCAACAAAGACATGAAACACATTAATACTTAGAACAAAACAAACAGAAGGTAAAACGATTCGCTGTTGATTTCAAGCTTGCAGGCTAAAGATTACCTCAGTGAAACAAAAGATATGACCAGAAAGATGCTCCATAACCTCCATCATGCGGGCTATGTTAATTACCTCTATGCCCAGAAGGTAATGATACAATCAAAACCAATTCTGCCCAATACACGCGGAATTATATCTCTTTTCCTAACAATTGTTATTGAATAGTTCAAAAGCATGCTATTACTTTGCCGCCCGGCAAAACAAGTTAAAGTAAATCAAAAAATGAAACGAATAATTATTGGTGCATGGCTGCTCATGGCCTTGTCTTTTAGTGCAATGAGCCAAAGCATGCAACGTGTAAAAAAAGTGGTTGAAGAACTGAGTTCTCCGGCTTACTATGGAAGAGGCTATACCCATAAAGGCGATAGCCTGGCGGCTGATTATATTGCAAGATGCTTGACAAAGATGCGGATTAACCCTGTTGGTGATTCCTATTACCAGCATTTTCCAATGGATATAAATACCTATGTGGGTACTCCGGTCTTATCAATTGACGGCCATCAGTTACAAAATGGAATCGATTGGGTAGCATATCCCAACTCGCCAGGTGTTAAAGGTACCTACCCTTTACAATGGATCAACTCCAACATGCTTACCAGCAAGCAACAGCTCAATTCATTGCTGGCATCAGATCTCGAAAACACCTTCATCTGCTTCGATACAACTGTCACAGCCAATGAGCAACTGCATTACTTCGCCCGCAACCTGTTTACGTCCAAGCGGCTAATGGTAAAGGGTATTATCGACTGTGTTGAATCACCTAAATACTCAGCCCGTCGATATGTCAATGAGTACTGTACTTTACGTGTCAGGGAAGAGTGGCTAAAGCCATCAATCGATTCCATCACTATCGATTTGGAGAATCAGTTTATCCACGATTACCAGACTCAAAACGTTAGCGGCTTCATCCAGGGACAAACGGATACCTGCGTGGCGCTAATTGCCCATTACGATCACCTGGGTACATTTGGAGAAGCGGTTTATGCAGGTGCCAATGATAATGCCAGCGGGGTAGCCATGTTGCTCGAACTGGCCAGACACTTTAAGCAGCATCCTCCCCATTACAGCATTCAGCTTATCTTTTTTACTGCTGAAGAGGCCAGTTTTTACGGCTCAGAGTATTACGTGGCTAATCCGGTCTATCCACTTGAAAAAACCAAACTGGTTATTAACTTCGACATGGTGGCATCGGGCACTGACTGGACCGAGCTGATACATGCGGAGCTATACCCTTCGATTAAAAAGCAGTTTATTACCTTAAACACGGCAGGTGAATACATTGAACAACTAAAACCCACTGGCTACGAGGCCACTTCTGATCATTACCATTTTCATGATGCAGGTATCCCAGCGTTGTTCTTCTGGACAGCGGGCGGTAATGACTATTACCACGAGCCTTTAGATACGCCCGAAAAACTGGAATATCCAGTTTTTGAAGGCATCTATCAGCTGGTAGTTGATTTTATAGAACAGTATCGCTGATGCCAAAACCACACTAAATACTGAAGATAACAGGAAGGGATTTAAGTTTTTTGAATCCCTTTTCATTTGTCTTTCCGGATTATAATTTGAGGATAGCGCTTCTGGTTGATGACTAAAAATCATTATATTGCGCCCACTTAATCATGGAAAATTTCGGAAAACAATCGGACGATTTGCTCATCAGGCAAATATTGGATGATAGTCAGTATGCTTTTAATCAACTGTTTGATAAATACTATGACTATGCATTTGATGTGACTAGTCTTTACTGTAATTTTCAGGATGCTGAAGAAGTAATTAGTGATGTATTTGCTAAATTATGGACAAATCGGCAAACGCTGGAAGGCATATCTAATTTTAAGAGCTACCTGTTTATCTCGCTCAAAAATCAATGTCTCAACTACCTTCGCAAAAAGAAAATTGATACTCTCTCGATAGAAAATAGTTTTAATCAGATTGCAAACAGAGAAAATGATCCGCATTTTCAGATTGAAATAGATGAACTGACCGCTAAAGTGGAAGACGTGATAGCAGAATTACCACCTAAATGCAAGGAAGCTTTTCTGCTGGTTCGAGAAGAAGGATTAAAATACAAAGAAGCGGCCAAAAAATTATTTATCTCTGAAAACACTCTCGATGTACATCTCAAGAAGGCTACTAAACGGATTTTAGAGGTGATCAAAAATTATGGATTGAAGCTTTTAATACTTTTTTTACACCTCTAAAGAGCTATCTATAAGACTGAAAGAAATTTTTTTCAAAAAAACAATCAAACCAGTAACGGAACACTCAGCTTAATGAGTCTTTATAATCAGATAGAAGAAAATGACACTGAACAAAGCAAACATAGAACAACTAATCAGCCGAAAATTAGCCGGTGAACTGACGCCAGCCGAAACGCAACAGTTATTCGACTGGATTGCTGAAAGTGATGAAAATGCCATCGTCTATCGCCAGACAATACATATTCTGGGGCGCCAACAGAAGTTACTCAGAAAAAGCAGTGTATGGAATAAGGTGAAGGGTAAAACTACTATGACAAGGTCTTCATCCAATGCGTCGTTTACAATTGGAAAGCTCATCAGAGTCGCAGCTGTACTGGTGCTAATTGTTTTAATTCCGCTGGCACTTGGAAAACTTGGTGAAGATGAATTGGGCAATGGCTTTGTACATACGGTTAAAGGTAATGATGTTGTAACATCTTTTTACCTGCCTGATGGTAGTAAAGTGTTTCTGTCGAGAGGAAGTGAAATAAGCTATAATGATGGATATAGCCAGAGCAACCGTGAGTTGCTGCTCAATGGCAAAGCGTATATTGAAATCAATGATCAGGTCAATAATATGCCGGTTATTGTTAATGCAGGTAAACGATGTGCGATAGCAAGCAAGGGCAAACTGGCCGTGAATGGCAAAAATGATCAGTTTGATGTGGCTGTTGAAGAAGGCGAAGCAACCATTGTAGATACAGTGTACAAAAAGGTTATAATTCCAATGTTTAAATTAACGCCTGCCGCTAAAATTGGCGAGAAAAGTGCTACTCCTTTTGCCGAGAGCACCAAAGTATCAGGTGGGCAACGTGCCACCTATTCATCAGCTGATGAGGTAGCCAAAACGAAAGTAAACAGCTATTGCGAGGTGTTTAGTTGGAAAGATAAGGTATTTTGTTTCAGCAACCTGAAACAACATGAGTTAGCCTTTAAAATCTCGGAATGGTATGGTAAAAGTGTTGAATTTAAAGGGGAAATGAATCCTTATCAAAACTATTCGGGAAGTTTTGATAACCCCTCAGCAAAGGATTTAATAAATACAATTTTTAGCAATCAGGTTAAAGACATAAAGGAAACAAAGCGAAAGATTACAGTCATATTTTCATAAGTAACTAAATCTCAATAAATAATTCACCGCCTCCTATTGACTGGCCAACAGTAGGTGTTGATGAAGTAAATGATTAACAATGTTAGTCGTAATGGGATAAATGTATCCCTGCATGAAGTGAACAATCCGTAATTATTTAATGCTAACGGATGGTAATTGGCAGACAACAATCCCTTAATCACTCTGCTTATTACTTCCATAATTTATTAAAACTTAATTGTATGAAAACAAATCTTCTCAAATTTGTAATGGGATTCGTATTGCCTGTTGCCTTGGTGTTTACCGCATGCGAAGACGATGCACCAAAATCATCATTAACAGGATTAACAGCCTTTAGTTTCATGGCTGACAGTAACATTCCTGGACTCGAAAACATTGAATTTAATATTGATCAGACCAATTATACGATTACCAATGCCGATGAACTACCATACATGGCCGACGTATCGGCTTTGGTAGCTGAATTCGAAGCCATCGATAAAACCGTTGTGACCGTTGTTGGAAACGAACAGTTATCTGGTGTTACAGCCAACAACTTCAGTTCACCGGTAAACTATGTTGTAACAGCTGAAGATGGCGTTACACAAATTACTTACCAGGTAACCGTAAAGGTCTCACAAGTTAATCCGGAAGGTGTTAGTTGGGTAAAAGAAAATCCTGCTATTACTGACATGGGTTATAATGCCTCTCAAGCTATCTTTTATAAAGACAAGCACTTGGCTGTATTTAGTAACGGTGGTTATTCCAGTACATCAAAACTGTTTAAATCAGCCGACGGCAAAAGCTGGACAGAAATAACTCTGGACACAAACTTCCCGGGTGGAGCAAGCGGCGCCTACTATACATTTTCTGTATTTAATGACAAGCTTTACATTACAGGTTATGCTGCTATTGCAGATGGTGGCTGGGCTCCTGAGGATTTAGCCGAAGTTTGGGAAAGCACCGATGGCGAAACATTTACTAAACTAGAAAACGGCTATACCACTGCCGCTGTTACAACAGAGAACTTTGTTCATAACAATGCTCTATGGGTTGTAGGAGGTCAAACTACATTCTATGGCTCCATTTCAGGAACGAAAGGCGAAGGTTCTGATTTCTTCGGTCCGCAATCTTTATCGAATAAAGTGAGAACAAGCACAGACCTGACCACTTGGACAGAAACAGATCTTCCAGAAGAAGCGCCTCGCCGTTACGCTGCTAACATTGTGCACGAAGGTACCATGTTTATGATTGGCGGACAATTGCAGGGAGGTTACATATCAGGTGATGTTTGGAGCAGTACAGATGGAACAACATGGACAAAAAGTACACCAGTTGGCATAAGCCCTCGTATGGGAGCAGCAGCTATTTCATATGATGGTAAAATTTGGCTATTTGGCGGACAGACTGCTTTAGGCGTATGCTCTAACGAGGTATTGGTATCTACAGATGGTATCAACTGGACAACTCCTGATGAAGATGCATTACTGCCAGCTGAATTTACAGCCCGTGCCGGACACTCGGCTTACCTTGATGCAGACAACAAAGTATGGATTGTTGGTGGATACACATCAACTCCAACCACATCTGAAGGTGCCAGCGAGCCTGATGGAGAAACAATCACACAATTACTGGATGTTTGGAGTGGTAAATTAAATAAACTATAGCAGGTATGGAGTGCCTGGTTAGAATAGCAGGCACTCTTTACTTTATTAATTTTTTTGCATAACTAAACTAAAAAAATCATCTGCCTATCAAGCTATTGCCAGGTAAAAAATCTACTACCATGCACAAAGCAATATATATAATTGGCCTATGGCTATTAACAATCTCCTCCCTGGTTGCCCAGGATAAAATTAAGGCTTCGAGCTTGCAACCGGCAACCGTGAAAGGACTCATTGTTGACGCTAAAACGGGCGAACCAATTCCGGGAGCTAATGTCTATGTAAAAGAAACCATGCGAGGCGATGTATCCAATATGGATGGCGAGTTTAATATGCTCCAGGTAGTTGAAGGACAAACCATCTGCATCACTTGTATTGGCTGCAAAGACATCAATATTATTTATGATGGACAAGAATTCATCAAAGCAGAACTAATAGAAGATGTAGTGGCGCTGGGTGAGGTCGTTACAGTTGGTTACGGTGTTCAGGAAAGACGCGATTTGACTGGTGCTGTTGCGAAGGTGTCTGCAGAAGACATTGCAGGACTGGCTCCAAGTTTTGACAATGCGCTGGTAGGTAAAGTGGCCGGGGTAAACGTCAACTTGAGTAGCGGTGCACCTGGTAGCGCTACCTCCATTACAATTAGAGGCTTATCATCTCTTAATGCCGATAGCAATCCGTTGATTGTTATTGATGGTGTACCAGTTTATGGAACCGGTAAAACGGTGAATAATATTGATTTTGGCAATGGCTCTATATCCGGAGGTATGATTGGTGGTAATTCGGTTGCAAATGGTTATAGCCAGCAGCCCGAGTTTGAGCGCAACCCACTGGCCGCTCTTAATCCGGATGATATTGAATCCATTGAGATTCTTAAAGACGCCTTCTCTACCGCTATTTATGGCTCAAGAGGCGCCGCAGGGGTTATATTAGTAACAACAAAAAAAGGAAAAAAAGGAAAACCTCAGATAAACATAGGCTACTCGGTTGAGATGAGCCAGCCCATTGCTACGCCGGACCTACTGGATGCGGATGAGTTCAGTGATATTTATACACGCTTCAATCGCTCACAAGGTTATACCGATCAGTTTCCAACAACCTACAATACCAACTGGCTTGAGGAAGTACTGCGCACAGGAGTAACACAAGAAACACGCGCATCAGTTTCCGGGGGAACGGATAATACGTCTTACTACATTAGCTTTAACAACTTCGATCAGAAAGGTTACATCATCAACCAGGACTTCATCCGTAACAGTGTGCGGACCAACTTTGACTTCAGCCCGGCAGAGTGGATCAACTTCGGCACCAACTCATCATTTGCACTGGTTAATAATGCAGCACTTAACAGTCAAAGCGTATACCGCGATGCGATTATGATGTCACCAAACATTCCGGTGTACAAACAGGATGGCAGCTATTTTTACCACACGCCTTTAAACTTTGATTCGGAGAATAACATTAATACAATAACCGGTCACCTGGGTAATCCGGTAGCAACAGCCAACGAGGATAATTACGTAAAAGATACGCGTGTTATTTCCAATTTCTATGCTGAATTAAAGCCATTACCATGGTTACGTTTTAAATCAGAGATTGGTCTTGATATATACAATACCAAGTCTTATAACCGTAACTGGGCTACACCACAAAACACTGGTGGAACAGGAACTAGTGCTTCCAACCAGAACCTGAAATACGTTGTTAACAATGTATTGACCTTAAGAAAAATCACAGACGATCATACGATAAATGCCATTCTTGGCCAAAGCTTTGAAACCTCAGAAGAGAGCCGCACCCGCGTTACAGGCACCGGTTTCTTCGATGATAACGAAAAAAGTATACAGTCTGCAACCGACAAACGGGTACTGGATGCCATCACACAGGAATGGGCGGTTGTATCCTACTTTACCCGTTTGAACTACCGCTATAAGAATCGGTACCTGGCCGGTTTCACCTACCGCATCGATGGCTCATCACGCTTTAGCAAGAATGAGCGTTATCGTGGCTTCCCATCAGTCTCGGCAGGCTGGATTATGTCAGAAGAACGTTTTATGGCTAGCTCCAAAGGCTGGTTAGATGACCTTAAACTTCGAGCCAGCTATGGTTTAACAGGTTTAGACGGCTCCTTTGGTGGCTACTATGGTAACCAGGGGCAGTGGACACGCGACAACCGTACAGTAAATGGTGGTACCCTCATGTACAATGGTGTTCCGCTGTTATTTAATTCACAATCTGTAAACCCTAACCTGGAGTGGGAAACAACCACCTCGTTGGATTTAGGAATTGATGCAAGCCTGTTTAATGGCAAACTGGACATTACACTTGACTATTTCTATAAGCGCACTAATAACTTATTGGCAAGCGATTTGGTGCCTTTATACATGGGATGGAGTGCGCAGCAACAGAATGTAGGCGACATGAAGAATGAAGGCCTCGAACTACTGGTGAATGGCACTATTCTTCAGACAAATGACTGGTTATGGACTGGCTCCTTTAACATTTCCCGCATCAAGGATAAACTACTTCGATTGAATGAAGCAGGTTATCAAATGGCCTCCAATCAAGGACTGGAACGCAAGGTATTTGTCGTTGGCGAAAGCCTGAACCAATTTTATATGTACAACTGGGTGGGTGTAAATCCAATGAACGGTAACCCCCAATGGCGATATGATGACGGTTCTATAAGTGAAGTACCTCCTCAGGGTGTATATGATAGTGATAATCCTTTGGCTAACCGCTATGCAGCCGGCAGTAGCATGCCTGACTTCTATGGGGGGTTCAGCAACCGGATTCAATACAAGAATTGGGAACTAAATTTTGCTTTCTCTTATTCTATCGGTCAAAAGCTTTACAATGGCACACAGGCTACCTTAATGACCTATACACTAACAGATGCCAATAACTTGTCTGAAGATATGCTTGATTACTGGAAAATACCAGGTCATCAGACAGATGTTCCCAAACTGGATAACGCTACTACAGTGTATAAAGATCCAAGGTGGGCCAATAGCGGCTTGAGTGGTTATGATGTCAGTCGCCTTAACGATCGCTTCCTTGAAAATGCTTCCTACTTGCGCTTAAGAAACATCACCCTGGCCTACTCATTTAAAAATAATTGGGTTAAGAAATTATACATGGAACGTATCCGTCTGTATGTACAAGGAACTAACCTGCTAACTATCACCGGTTACAGCGGCATCGACCCTGAAGTGAGTGCCTACGGTTCCAGTGCCTTGTTAAGTGGCTATGACGAGTTAACCATGCCACAGGCAAAAAGTGTAAAATTTGGTGTTGACATCAGCTTTTAATAACAAGCAATAAGAATAGTTAATATGAAGACAAGATATTTTTTCCAGACATTGCTAATCGCGGCTATATTTCTGACGGCTTGTGATAAACAACTGGACCTGGCTCCTGAAGATACTATTATAGAGGATAAAGTTTTTGAGAAATTCACAAGTACTGAATCGGCAGTGGCAGGTACTTACCATATGCTATTTGCGGCGGCCACTAAGGATTATATCATGGCTGAGGCCACTTCGCCAACCTGTAATTACAGTTCGGCAGCCGGCCGTACCTACGATGAGATAAATAATGGAGCCGTATTACCTGAAAACACACAACTACAGGGAATATACGAGGCCTATTATGCAGCTTTAGTACAGGCAAATCTCCTATTATACAAGATACCTGAATTAGGAAAATACGACCAGAACGAGATGCTACAGCACATGGCAGAAGCTAAATTCATCAGAGCATACGCCTACCTGCGTTTACTGGGATGGTATGGTGATGGTGCACTCATGAATGAACCACAAAAAGATGGTGTAGTACTTTACCTTGAGCATTACGATGGCTTTAACCGTGATACGGATATCCGCCCGCGTAACAGCAACCAGGAGGTATTTAATCAGATTATTGCTGATTTGGAGGATGCAATTATCGACCTACCCGAGCCTGGTGAACAGACTGCTGTTGAAACACGCGTGAGCCGTGCCAATAAAGCCACATGCGAAGCACTGTTAGCACGTGTGTACATGTATCAGCGCGATTACACCAATGCGCTTACCTGGGCCGGCAAAGTATTGACACGCACCGAATACCAGTTGGAAGACGATTTACTAAAAGTCTTTCCATTGAATCCGAATGATGCTGTTATTCCATTCTCTAAAGAACACCTGTTTGGTTTCCCGGTGAGTTCTAATGGCGGAAACTGGCAGTTCGGCGGCAACAATATTTATTACACATATAACAATTACTGGTACAGCCAGTCACTAATAGGTACCTTCGCTGATACCGATCTGAGAAAAACCAGCTTAATGCGAGAATTAAAGTATCAGGATAATCCGGTATATGTAACGAACAAATACCCTAATACAAATGGGCGGGATAATCTGACAATAATGCGCTTGCCAGAAGTTATCTTATACAAGGCTGAGGCTTTAGGTCGCACCTCCAATACGGTGACACAGGAAATGATCGATTTATTGAATGAGGTTCATCTAAGAGCTAATCCAACTGAGTCAGGATATACCATCGAGGACTTCGAATCAAACGATGCATTCATCGACCGTGTACTGTTGGAAAATAATAAAGAACTGGCTTTTGAAGGTTGTTCACGTTTTGACCAGTTACGTACCGACAGACCATTGTACAATCCGGAATTACCTGATAATAAAAAGGTATTCCCCATACCATTGCGTGAAGTCCAAATCAGTAATGGTGTTGTAAAACAAAACGAAGGCTATAACTAGATTTTATCCTGTAAATAATGAAATTAAAATGTATCAGATTATACCTGGTAGTGGCAGTTATTGCCTTTTCATCAGGTCTGCAGCTAATGGCGCAAATGCAACCCGCAAAACGCATAGCTCCTAAAGTCATTAAAGGTGTAACCTTAAAGGCATCAACTCATGACGTGTGGGCTTACATTTCATCACCCGGTGATTTTTATGCCTCAATCGAAGAAGTAAAAGACCTAAAATGTTCAGGTAACAAACAAGGTGCACAGATTAGTTTCAGTATACCTGGCGATAAACGCAGGGTGCAGGAAATAAGCGTTCTTGATAACCAGGAACGAATAATGGTCTATTACATCACCCAATCGGACTATTACAACCAGCCTTTGGTGTACCGTATTCTGGTAGGCAGAGATGAAGACAATGCCTATGTGCAGTTCGAAGGCATATTCAGCACTGGCGATGCTACTCAGGATAAGAAAATTGAAAAGCTGATTATCAGCGAATGGATGCTGATGCAAAACAACCTGGAGAAGAAGTTTAATTAGTACCTAAAAAACAAACACATATGAAAGTTAGATTAACACTGGCCTCAATGGTAATTATCCTTTTGAGTGCGTGCAATACACAGCCTAAAGACACAATTACCATCTCAGGAAAAGTAAAGTTTCCTGATAATAAATTCAAGATGTACATCTCGCAATACAGGGATGGCGAAAAAGTGGTGACCGATTCATTTCAGGTGGCTGAAGATGGCAGCTATAGTTACAGCATGAATACCAGCCAGCCGGGGGAATACAACCTGGACTGTCAAAAATGGCAATCGGTACGTTTCTGGGCCGAAGATGAAGATCTCAATATTGATTTCCGGGGCCAGGACACTGCCAAGATTAAAATCAAGAATCCTCCTTACGTATACATCAATGGGGGCCCTAAAAATGAGGTGATGAACCACCTTAACTTTGTTAATTACCGTTCGTACCAGTTGATTATCGGACTCTCACAAACCGTCTACAAAGCTACCAAAGATGTTCCTGAAAAGTATGGCGAGATTGCTGGTCAGTTGTACGGTGTTGCCAGTGATGATGACAGGGCCCGCTTTCGTTTTCTGGCTCAACAATATGCTGACAGAAACAGCGTATTGGCAGTCATCAGTCGCCTGCGCGATAAAACCGATAAAGATATAATCGATCAAACCCTTGCAACTCTAGAAAAGACTAACCCTACTTATCCTCCACTGTTCAAATACATCAAAGACAAGGAAGAAGCCCGGGCAGCTGCTGAAAAGGTGAAACTGGGAAAAGTGGCCCCACACTTCTCTTACCCAACTCCTGAAGGTGTTATGGTTTCGCCTGAGGATTTTAAAGGAAAAATTGTTGTCATCGATTTTTGGGCATCCTGGTGTGGTCCGTGCCGAAATGAAATTCCTCACCTGAAGGAGGTGTACGAAGAATACCACCCTAAGGGAGTTGAAGTATTGAGCGTTTCCATTGATAAAAAGGAGGCCGACTGGCATAAAGCATTGGCAGAAGAAAATATGGAATGGGCTCAGGTATTAGCGCCTAATGCTGGAAAACAAACCATGAAAGACTACCAGTTCAGTGGCATACCGTTTATCATCATCCTGGATAAAGAAGGTAAGATTGTTGCAAAGCAACTTAGAGGTAAGAAGATAGATGAGAAACTAGACGAACTATTATCTAAATAATCAACGAAAAATTAAAATATAAGATGAAAAAACTATTTTCAATATTAGCAACTTGCTCTCTTTTGCTGATTGCTTCCAATCAATTAAAAGCTGAGAATGAAGGTAACGAGGGGATTCAATTCACCCATGACAGTTGGGAGGCTATCGTATCGAAAGCAAAAAGCGAAAACAAAATTATTTTTGCCGATTGCCATACAACCTGGTGTGGTCCCTGCAAAATGCTGGCAAAACAGGTGTTTCCACAAAAAGAGGTAGGCGATTATTTTAATGCCAACTTTATAAATGTAAAAATTGATTGTGAGAAAGGCGAAGGCGTTGATTTGAAGAACAAGTTTGGCGTTTCTGCTTTCCCAACAATGTTATTTATTGACCCAAATAACGAGAAAGTATTGCACCGTGTGGTTGGTTTCCGTCCGGCAGAGGAACTGCTCAAGGAAGCTAAAGGAGCACCTGCAGAAGCTAAGCGAGCCGAAGCATTGGCCGCTGCCTACAAAAAGAATAAGAAGGATTTAAAAACAACAGAAGAATACCTGAGCTACCTTGTAAAAGTCAGTGATCCAAAAGCTGAAGAGGTTACACTACAATATCTTAAGCTGATACCAAAGACGGATTGGCACAAAAAAGAATATTTTTGGTTGATGAGCCGCTATGTGAATGATCCATTCAGCAAAGAGGCGGCATATTTCTATAAGAACAAGGCAAAGTTCGTTGAGGCCAACGGCTTTCAAGGTGAGTATTTCGAATCGGGCATGTACTACAACTATGCCGGAAAACTTACCAAAGTAAATAGCAAAGCCGAATTTGACCAGAAAAAGTTTGATAAGCTGATTAAATTAATGGAGTCGAATGGCTTTGAAGGAATCGAGGGTATTAAGGACTATATCAATCGCGCTTTATTAATTCAGGTTAAAGATTATAGCACCTATATGGATGTGGTTGAAGAGAAATTCTCAAAAGGATTGGCGACAAATCCTAGATACTACTCGGAATCAGGTTTCAACCTATTGAATCAACTTAGGGATTGTCAGGATAAGGCATGTTTTGAACGCGCTTTAAAGCTGATGGATGATGTGGTGGCTGGACAAATGGCAGCCGAAGAACTGGATATGTTCAGTTTATCAATTGCCTATCGCGACAGTTACGGGTTTGCACAGAAGGCTGGGATAACAGGTGAGCGTTTGGCAGTGGCAAAGGCTATGAGCGACTTGTTCGATAACATAGTGCCAAAGCATCGTTTACTGCTTGATAAAACCTACAAGGAGGCTCAAAAAGCTAAAGAAGAAGGCAACACAGGCGGTCGTGCTATTCCAGCTATGAAAATGGGTGGATTTTAGTGATAGGTTAATAATAGGTTTAACACTCAAGCGCCTTGGATATCAATTCAAGGCGCTTGTTATAAACAGTAAAATATGAGATTTATTTTAAGCGTAATTTTTAGCATGGCTTTGTTGAATGGCTTTGCACAATCAAGTGAGGGCATTCAATTCACGCATGGCAAATGGGAAGAAGTTAAACAACTGGCAAAAGAACATAACAAGCCCATATTCATTGATTGCTATACATCATGGTGTGGTCCTTGTAAAATGTTATCGAAAAACGTATTCACCCAAGCAGTAGTGGGACAGCTTTTCAACAATAATTTTATCAACTATAAAATTGATATGGAAAAGGGAGACGGCCCCGCATTGAAAAGCCAGTATAATGTAGCGGCCTACCCAACGCTTATCTGGGTGGATGCTGAAGGCAATGAGCTCCACAAAGTAGTGGGTGCTCCCAATACTGATGAATTACTGCAATTGGCAAACGTAGTGCTCGAAGGAAAAGGATTAGCGGCCTTGAAACGCAACTATCAGGCTTCACCTGAGAACTACGAACTGATGCTAAAGTACATTGAAGCATTAAAAATGGCTTTCGACAGGCAAACCATTCAGCAGGTGTTAAATGGATATTTTACGAAGCACCAAAAAAGTGAACTATTAAACGAGTCTAATTACGTTTTGATTAAGAACTATCTCGATGACATCTACTCTCCGGCTTTTATTTGGTTTGATAAGCACCAGAAGGACTTTAAGGAGCGTTATCCAGCAGAAGAGATCGAACAGAAACTATTTATGAGTTACCTTAGCCATGGCCGAACAATGATTAGTAAAAATGGTGTAGATCAGGAAGGTTATACTCACCTTTGCAAAACACTGAAGAAACGTCGGGTTAAGGACCGTGATAAAATTGTGGCATTTCTGGAAGAGGATATTTATCGAACAGAAAAAAAATGGGATGACTTTATCAGAAAAGTACAAAACAATATTACACAAGGCTATCACGTGGCAAATAATGCCTTATTGTATTACAACTGGGCCCTCGTTATCTCTCAAGATGAGGCAGCCAGATCTGAGCACTTTATGCAGGCTGCAGAGTGGATGGAAAAAGCATTTGAAGTAAGTCAATGGCCACTGGTTAATAACATCGTTTATCTGGAAGAAAAACTTAAAATACTTGTAAAAGCAGATAACACCGGCGATGAAATCAAACAATTGGAAGAACGTATATCGGCTTTAAAGAAGAAGGTAAATAACGAAACTCATTAATTATCTGATTTCATCCTGCCTAAGGCGATTACATGAAACGGGGCAATACACACTATTGCTCCGTTTCTTTTAGATACATTTACTAGCTATAGCGTCTTGATAAGTTGCTTCCCTATTCTTGCAGCTTTATAAGTTCTTAAGTATTTTGCCCCGAACTTTATCCGATAGTATTAACTTATGGCAGATTTATTTAAGAACCTTTACTCACAAAAATTTTTTGAAGCCCTAACAGATGCTTTGCAGAATGTGTTAGAACACTTTGACAAGCAGCAATTCCTGAGAGAAATCTATAATTCAGAGTGGGAGGAGTTGGAATTAAAGCAGCGCATGCATCACATCACCACTATTCTTACCAACTATTTATCGAGCGACTATCCCAAAAGCATTGAACAAATAGAACAAATAATTATCTGGTTAAGGAATAATCGTGTAGAAGACAAGGTAAAATACCCCGACCTGGTATTTATGATCTTCCCACACTATATCGAACTAAACGGGCTGCATGACTTTAAGACATCAATCAGGGCATTTGAAACCATCACACCTTTTTCTACCTGTGAATTAGCAGTCAGGCCGTTCATCATCAAGTATGAAGATAAAATGATGAATGTGATACAGAAATGGACTGCACACCCCAATGAGCATGTCCGGCGGCTGGCTTCTGAAGGCTGTCGACCACGTTTACCATGGGGCATGGCACTAAGACGTTTTAAGCATGATCCTACTCCTGTAATACCTGTTTTAGAAGCCTTAAAGCAAGACGACTCAGCCTACGTAAGAAAAAGTGTTGCCAACAATTTAAACGACATATCTAAAGACAATCCTCAGGTAACCATAGACATTGCCACCAAATGGAAGGGACACTCAAAGAATACTGACTGGATTGTAAAACATGCATGCCGAACATTATTAAAAGCAGGCAACCGGGAAGTACTTGAATTATTTGGCTTTGGTGCACCAGAACATATGGAAGTACGCAACTTTTCTATCACAAACGATAGGATTAGTGTGGGTGATGATCTGGAATTTAGCTTCGAGCTATATAACCATTCTAATGAAAGCATATTGGTCCGCCTGGAATATGCCATTTATTTTCTGAAGCAAAAAGGCCACCACACCCGAAAGGTATTTAAAATAAGTGAGAAAAAATACGCATCGGGTTCAAGCACAACCATCAGCAGGCGACAATCATTCAGGCTTGTCTCAACCCGCAAGTATCATTCAGGCGAGCATTATGTGAGTTTAATTATCAACGGTTCTGAATTTGAAGAAGCGGCATTTACTTTGCAAACCTGATAAAGAGTGTCCATAAAAAAATAGGATGCTAAACCGTTGTTTACCATCCTATTTTTAACCTAACCCAAATCTATGAAAAAAATCTATAAGACAATTTGCAAGTGCTATGCCAGAAATTTAAACTGGCCTGTTAGCGTTTGTTAAATGATATCAATAAGTAATGCTTCTACAACCGCTTTAAATATGATCATCTTTGCAGGCATCCCATACACGATGGCCGTGTCAGATATATAATGACAGCATACGAAATTAATGGCACAAAAAAATGGGATATAAACCGTTGTTTATCATCCCATTTACTAACCTAACCCAAATCTATGAAAAAAATCTACAAGACAAATAGCAAGTGTTATGCCAGAAATTTAAACCAACCTGTTAGTGTTTGTTAAATGATATTAATAAGTAATACTTCCACAACTGATTTAGATACTATCATTTTCTGGCATGCTGTTTTGAGCAAGTGCCGTGATAAAATTATCAGCAGGCAATAAAGCAATAGCACAAAAAAATGGGACATAAACCGTTGTTTATCATCCCATTTACTAACCTAACCCAAATCTATGAAAAAAATCTACTAAGTAATTAACAATTGCCGTGCCACATTTTGCAAGAACGTGTTAGCAAACATTAAAGTATGTAATTAAATGTACATATATACATTATTAAATATCGTTTAAATAAAAAACCCGCCACCTGAATTTTTGTTCAGTGTGACGGGTATATTTTTAAACTAATTTATTTCCTAGTAGGCTCTGCCGGTATTCCCCTCAACAAAATTAATAAATGAGGTATTAACCACCTTGTTACCTCCTGGTGTAGGATAGTCACCTGTGAAATACCAATCTCCATTATCGTCGGGACAAGCAGCATGCAAGTTTTCAACCGACTGATATACCAACTCCACATCTGCCTCAATATCTTCAGGACGCAGCATTTCAGCTATTTTAGCCGAAACCTGTTCTGCCGTAAACGGACGATAAATTTCCTTCACATGATTGACGATTTCTTCTTTTGGTAAGAATTGCTGCTCCTTACACTTCTTATAAACTTCGTCAATAATATGCGTACGACCTGACTCATTCAATAGCTCAACAGCTGCAGCAAAGGCACAAAAATCTTTCAGCTTAGCCATATCAATACCATAACAATCGGGATAGCGTATTTGCGGAGCCGATGAAACAACTATTATCTTTTTAGGATGTAAGCGGTCTAAAATGCGAAGTATACTCTTTTTTAGGGTTGTACCACGCACAATTGAATCATCGATAATCACCAGCGTATCCACCCCGTTTTTAACAATACCGTATGTTACATCGTAAACATGTGCCACCATATCATCACGACTATCGTCATCAGCAATGAAGGTACGCATCTTCACATCCTTAATAGCTATTTTTTCAACACGTGGCTCCAGGCTCAGTATTTTATCCAGCTTATCTGCATCTATATCAGAACCCATATCCAATATCTGCTGCTTCTTCACCTGATCCATCTCACGACGAACGCCTTCCATCATGCCATAAAAAGCCGTTTCGGCTGTATTAGGAATGTATGAGAACACGGTGTTCTCAATGTCATAGTTCACTTTCTCAAGAATGGTTTTAGCCAGCAAACGTCCCAGCTCTTTTCGCTCTTCATATATTTTTCGATCGCTGCCGCGCGAAAAATAAATACGCTCAAACGAACAAGAACGACGCGTTTGTGGAACACGTACCAGTTCTTCAGTCACTTTACCATTTTTCTTAATGATTAAAGCATGCCCTGGCTTAAGTTCCTTCACTTGTACCGAACGCACATTCATAGCTGTTTGTATCACCGGACGTTCCGAAGCAACCACCACAATCTCATCATCAGCATAATAACAAGCCGGGCGAATTCCCCATGGATCACGGGTTACAAAAGCATCACCATGACCTACTACACCGGCAATGGCATACCCTCCATCCCAACGGCGGCTTGAGCGCTCAAGTATTTCACGGATGTTTAATTCATCTTCAATACACTGAGAGATTTCACGGTTTGATTTACCCTCATTCTTATATTTCCTGAACAACAGCTGATTCTCTTCATCAAGAAAATGACCAACGTTCTCAAGAATTGTTACCGTATCCGTATAATCTTTCGGGTGCTGGCCTAACTCGGTCAACGACTGAAAAATTTCATCAACATTGGTAAGGTTAAAGTTACCAGCCAATGTTAAGTTACGCGAACGCCAGTTGTTCTCTCTTAGCACAGGGTGCACATAGTCAATGCTGTGGTTTCCGAAAGTTCCATATCGTAAGTGCCCCAAGTATAGTTCACCGGCAAATGGCAAGTGCTCCTTGGCATAGACGGGATCATTCAGCAGCTCAGGATTTTTCTCTTGCTGCTTAATAAATGGCTCATTAATCTTCTCAAACACATCCTTAATCGGATTGGCTTTGTTTGAGCGGTGTCGCGAGAAGTATTTCTGTCCGGCCGGCTGATCTATTTTCAGGTTAACAGCACCAGCTCCATCTTGTCCCCGGTTATGCTGTTTTTCCATCAAAAGATAGAGCTTATTCAGGCCATAACGCCACGTCCCATACTTCTCCTGATAATACTCAAGTGGTTTTAGCAAGCGGATAAGAACAATCCCACACTCGTGCTTAATTTGGTCACTCATGATTTTTCCCTCTAAAAAATAAAGCGCAAATTTATTTCTATTTTTCTAATCGCCAACACGACTTTTCAAAAAAGAAAAAGCCGGAAATTTTCCGGCTTTGCATATTATATCTCAACTAAAATTTATTCATTTTAACATTCCCATCCTTCACAATGTAGCAGTGAGGAAACAACTCCCGCAATTCGTTCAACAACGGTAAGGCCTCGTGCTTATGTCGATAATTCCCTACACGCACTCTCCAATTCGGTGATGTAAAAGATAAATCAACATCCTGGTCTGGAAATTTATTCAACAACTTACTTTTTACTTGTAAGGCATTTCGTTTACCAGTTGGTCCCTGTCCTGAAAACAACTGAATACGCCAGCCTTCGACGCCTTCCATACGCCTGTTAGCCTCCACTTGTATATTCACCAAGTCCTCAACACCCTCTTCATCATGAATAGTGATTACTCCCTCTCCTGCAACATGCTCCTGCAAGCTATTTACCAGAGTATTGTCTGTTTGCCCAAAGGCAAATACCGGACCTAACAGTAGAATAAGTACAATAAAGTTCTTCATTATTATCATTCTTGTTGCCCGGCAAAGATAATCATTAGATTAATCTTTTGTAGGAATTACCAGCACAGGTTTTAAAGATTTATTGATTAAATCATTGGTAAACGATTGAAACACTCGGACAAATGGATTATTAGCATGGTGCACATGGGTTGTTATCAAATCAATTGCATTCTCCTCTGCATAGTTCATCAGGTTTTCGGAAAAGTCCCTCCCTGTCAGCTGTGAGTGCTTAACCTCCACCCTGGCTCTTTCAACAACAAATTTCTCTACCTGCTTTACAAATGCTTTCATTTGCTCATTCATCCAATCCAAATCCGAAGTTTTTAATCCAACCACGTGAACCTTAGCATCAAACAACTTGGCCACACCGGCAATAGCGGGCACTTTCTTTCGGCTGGCAATACTATAATCTACAGGTAGCGCAATACTTTTAATGGCATGCTTAAGCTGCATACGTTTATTAACAACCAATACCGGACAAGGAGCATGTGCTACCAACCGATAGGCAGGGCTTCCAACCCACCTTGAAGTGATGCTCTTATCTTCGTGAGAACCTAACACAATAATAGTTGTATCGCCATACCTGGCCTGATTAGCTATTTCTTTCACAATATTCCCCTCTCTTATTTTGTAATCGAAAACGCCACAACTAACCTTATATTTATGTATGAACCGCCGGTGTAATTGTTCGGCCCAGGCTTCCACATCCTGATTTAGCCTATCATCAGCTTCATTCGTCGAGAAGAAAGGGATAATGACTGAATCCGTTTTAACATGAATAACACGCATGTTAGCATTTAAGTGATTGGCTAAGTCAATACCAAAATCAAGGGCAATGATAGATTCTTCAGAAAAATCAACGGGTACAAGTACTTCTTTCATGATGTGGTGATTTAAGTTAACAGTGTTGCTTAAAGGTAAGAAATAGTGTTTTAAATTGCTAGAAATGAAAGCATACGAATCGTTTCCAAAATATGGAATTAAAATTATCATCTTGCATCATTTAACACATTTACACTTGCCAATAAGCCGACAAGCATTAACTTTGCAGCTTCTAAAAAAATGACAATCAAGAAGTAAAAAATAATACCGGACAAATGATGGAGTTTAGTGCAGTAAAGCCTTTAATTAGCAGTAAGAGCGGAAAGAAACTCTTTATTGAAACATACGGCTGCCAAATGAATGTGGCTGACAGCGAAGTAGTAGCATCGGTAATGGAGATGGATGGATATGGAGTTAGTTATGACATTAATGATGCTGATGCCATTTTTATTAATACTTGCTCAATAAGAGATAATGCTGAACAGCGTGTGATGGGACGATTAAAGCAGCTAACCGCGATGCGTAAGCAAAAGCCCAATCTTATTATAGGTATTATTGGCTGTATGGCTGAACGTGTTAAAGAAACATTATTTGAACAAGGTGCCAATATAGTTGTAGGGCCTGATGCCTATATGGACTTGCCAAACCTTATTGGCATGGCAGAAAGGGGGGACAAAGCCATAAATGTTGAATTATCAACCAGTGAAACCTATGCTGAGGTGATTCCCTCACGATTGAGCAAGAATAAAATCTCTGGTTTTGTGTCAATTATGCGGGGGTGTAATAATTTCTGTTCATACTGCATTGTACCATATACTCGCGGACGTGAAAGAAGCCGTCAGCCAGAAAGTATTAAGAAAGAAATTCAGGATCTTTACGACAAGGGCTTTAAAGAAGTGACCCTGCTTGGGCAAAATGTCAATTCCTACCATTATGAGGCTGAAGGTTGTAACCCTATGAGCTTTTCCGGATTATTAAACTTTGTAGCCGGTAATTTTCCTCAAATGCGTATCCGTTTTACCACCTCTCATCCTAAAGATATGAGTGATGAAACACTTGAGGTAATGGCGAAGCATCACAATATTTGCAAGTTTATTCACCTGCCGTTACAATCAGGTAGCTCCCGCATCCTTAAGCTTATGAACCGCAAATACGATCGGGAATGGTACATGGACCGCATTGAAGCTATTCGCCGAATATTGCCAGGATGCGGTCTTTCAACTGATGTCTTTTGTGGTTTCCACAGCGAAACAGAAGAGGACCACCAGCAAACCCTTAGTTTGATGAAGTGGGCTGGCTATGATTCAGCGTTTATGTTTAAATATTCTGAGCGTCCTGGCACCTATGCAGCCCAGCACCTGGAAGATAACGTACCGGAAGAAGTAAAAGGTCGTCGTTTACAGGAAATCATTGATTTACAAAATCAGCTATCGTTTGAAAGTAACCAACGAGACATTGGCAAAACCTATGAAGTACTCGTGGAAGGCACTTCTAAAAAATCAAAAGAAGAGCTGTATGGTCGCACTTCACAAAATAAAGTAGTAGTGTTCCCTAAAAAAGATTACCAAACAGGTGATTTGGTTCAAGTGGTCATCAAAGAAGCCACACAAGCTACCCTTAAAGGTGAAACCCTGTAATTGAATTAATAACCCCTGCTATAAGCATTAGCTGAAGCATTTAACCAACAACAATATGAACGAAAAGGTTAAAGAATTTCGCGAGTACCGAGCTGCCATGAATGAAAAAATACTGGCGGCTGATAACAAAGTGATGAAGCGTATCTTTAATTTGGATACCAACACCTACATGGAAGGAGCATTATCAACCAAAGTGAAAGAAATGCTTGGTTTAGTCAGCTCCATGGTGCTGCGCTGCGACGATTGCATTAAGTACCACCTGGAGAAATGCCAGGAGCAGGGTGTAACCACTGACGAAATGATGGAAATATTTGCCGTAGCAAACCTGGTTGGTGGAACTATTGTTATTCCACACACACGCAGGGCTATCGAATATTGGGAAATTATAAACCAGGAGGCCTAAGCCTCCTGGAATCCTTAACTTCAAACCATTAATAGGTCATCAGAAAAGGGCTTTGGACGGTCACAAAAAAAGAAGTAATTGTCGAGGTCATACTTTTTCATTGACTTAAGCACTCCCTCCTTCACGTTAAACAAGCTCAGCTGACTTTGATTCATTTCCGACAAACGCTGACCTGCCATTAAAGTATTCAACCCCTCTGCATCAACATGCTCTACCTTTTCTAAATCCACAAACAGATTAGTAAAAGGCCTCTTTAATATATCCATCATTTGATTTTTGAAGTCTTTAGAAGTATTTAAATCTAAATTCTCCTTTCTTTCAAAGGATATTAACGTGGTGTTCTTAAAAACTTTTACTCGTATCATAATCTTGGGCGTTTACATCTCACATTTCAAGTCATGTGCCAAAAATTCTTTTACCCTGATTATGTGCACTTTAACTTTTTTAATATTGTAAAATTGTCCGCAATGAAGAATTTATTCCATTTTTTGGATTTTATCCATTATTTGAATAGTTTGTAATTGAGTTAACGCAGATTTAATTTCGTAAACAGGAATGTTTGCCGTAATTTTGCTGCAAACATTATTAAACAGAAATGGTAAACGAATTAAACTTTGACTCTATTCGTCCTTACAATGATGATGAGATTCATGAAGTGTTTGAGCGACTAGTTAATGAAGTCAATTTTTTAGGATTAATCAATTTCCTGTACCCTAATTTCTCTACTAAAGATTTTCTGAATAAGCTACTGAGTATTCAATCTATTAAAGAATTCCAGACTGAAGTTATTTATCCCTATGTGAAGGAAGTTCTAAGGACCACCACTAAAGGTATTACTCACTCAGGCTTTGAAAATCTGGATCCGAAAGGTCATTATCTTTTTATATCAAACCATCGTGACATTGTGTTAGACTCAGCCATCTTAAACATCCTGATGGTTGAAAACGGTTTTAACACTACTGAGATAGCCATTGGCGACAATCTGTTAATTTACCCGTGGATTACTGATTTGGTGAAGCTAAATAAGTCATTTATAGTACAGCGTAATTTACCAGTGCGACAGATGATGGAAAGCACTAAACGCCTGTCATCTTACATCAGGCAAACGCTAACAGAGCGTAACCAAAGCATTTGGATAGCTCAACGTGAGGGACGCTCGAAAGATGGTGATGACCGAACTCAAGTTAGCCTTTTAAAAATGCTTAACATGAGTGGCAATGGTAGCTTCTCAAATAATTTCGAGGAAATAAACATTGTACCTCTATCTATATCGTACGAATACGATCCTTGTGATTACCTTAAGGCACATGAATTCCTGATGAAGCGGGATAATCCCGATTTCAAGAAAACCCAGGATGACGACCTGAAGCATATGGGGGCCGGCTTGCGGGGCCGAAAAGGAAGAGTACATTTTGGATTTGGGTCACCAATTAAAAAAGAATTGAGTGAACTCGAAGCATTGGCTAAAAACGATCAGTTGCAGGCCTTAGCCGAGCTTATTGATAATCAAATCCACAGCAACTATAAATTCTATCCTGGTAATTTCATTGCTGATGATTTATTTACCAACCATCAGCGTCATATCAACAAATATACCGATGAGGATAAAAGCACCTTTTTGGCCTACCTGGATGAGCACCTGTCGCGAATAGATGGTGATAAAGACTTTTTATTTAACACACTGCTTGAAATGTATGCCAATCCGGTAAAAAATTTCTACACCTGCGAAGATAAATAGCATATTAATATCTTATAAATCAGAGCCTGCCTTAATAAAAGCGCAGGCTTTTTTATGCCAAACAAAAAGCAACTTGTATAGCCACTTTGCTTTTCTTCACTGGTAAATTAGCCACATTATCTTACCTTTGTACCCACGTAAAAACGGGTTATGATTAATTATCTTTCTGTCGAGAATCTGACACAACATTGGGGCGACGTTCGCCTGTTTAATAATATTTCATTTGGATTAAATGAAGGCCAGAAAGTGGCATTAATCGCCCGTAACGGTGCTGGTAAAACCACCTTGTTAAACATTCTGGCAGATATAATGCCGGCAAATGAAGGCCGAATAACACTTCGAAATGGCTTAACCATGGGCTACCTTCCGCAAGATCCATACCTGAACAAGAGTCACACGGTAATTGAAGAAGTGTTTAACGCTGAAAGTGAAACGGTGCAAACCATCAAAGCCTACGAACAAGCCATCGAAAGCAATGAACAGGATGAACTAGGTGCACTTATCGAGAAGATGGATGCTTTGCAGGCCTGGGATTACGAACAACGCATCAAGCAAATTCTTTCACAGCTAAAAATTACTCGATTCGACCAACCAGTTGCTGAACTTTCTGGTGGTCAGCAAAAACGCGTTGCGCTGGCTAGCATACTAATCAGCGAACCAGACTTATTGATACTTGACGAACCTACCAACCACCTCGATTTAGAAATGGTTGACTGGCTGGAGCAATACCTTTCCAAGTCAAAAGCCACGTTACTAATGGTAACTCACGACCGATATTTCCTTGATCGCGTTTGTAATGAAATCATTGAGCTGGACGATGAAACCATTTACAGATACCAGGGCAACTACTCCTATTTTCTGCGTAAAAGACAAGAGCGACTGGCCAATAAAAAAGCAGAAATAGAAAAAGCGCGTAACCTGCTTAAAACTGAACAGGAATGGATGAACCGCATGCCCCAGGCCAGAGCCACCAAGGCTAAATATCGAATCGATGCCTTCTATGATTTAAAGGATAAGGCACACCAAAATATTAATGAGCAAAACCTTGAAATTGGCATTGCACAAGCGCGCCTTGGCAAAAAAGTGATTAATCTGCACGGCATCTCCAAGTCATTTGACCAGTTGCAGCTAATTAAAGATTTCTCGTATAAATTTGCTCCTTTCGAAAAGGTAGGTATCGTTGGTAAAAACGGAACTGGTAAATCTACCTTTCTGAACATACTAACCGGAGCCCTTCAACCCGATGCCGGTGAAGTTGAAACCGGTGAAACAGTAGTATTTGGCTATTACCGCCAGGAAGGCATTAAAATTGACGACAACAAAAAGGTGATAGAGGTTATCTCGGATATTGCTGATGACATTTCACTTGGCGAAGGCAAGCAGATGTCTGCCGCTCAGTTCCTGCGCTACTTCCTCTTTCCCAACGAAATGCACTATGTACAGGTCAATAAATTAAGTGGTGGAGAAAAAAAGCGCTTACTGTTGATGACGGTATTGATTAAGAATCCAAACTTCTTAATTCTGGATGAACCAACCAACGACCTGGATATATTTACTTTAAATGTTTTAGAAGATTACCTGACCAATTTTAAAGGTTGTGTGATAGTGGTGTCTCACGACCGTTACTTCCTTGATAAAGTGACCGATCATCTCTTTGTATTTGAAGGCAACTGTTCCATCAAAGATTTTGTTGGTAGCTACAGCGACTATAACCAGCAGAAAAAAACACTTGAGCGCAATCAGAGCAAAACTGAGAAAAAAGCCAAACCTCAGGAAAAAACGAAAACTGAAACGAAAGCAAAAAAGCTTAGCTATAAAGAAAAACGTGAACTGGAGCAACTGGAAGCAGACATAGAGAATCTTGAAAATCAAAAAGAAGCACTGCAAAACGAGCTTAATTCGGGCACACTAAATTCTGATGTTCTGGTTGAAAAATCTAAAGAACTCTCGGAAGTAATGGAGCATTTAGATGAGAAAGAATTACGCTGGCTCGAACTAAAGGAGATAGAAGAACAATAGGGCTTGATATAAATAGCTGTAAATTACTATATTTGTGCAGCTTTTGTGAAAATGACCCAAAAAACACTCATCATACTCAGCTTTTTAATAGGTAGTTATATCCCTGCTATAGCCGCCGTCAATAAAAAAAGCATAAAAGTTGGTGTGCACCACAATCCTCCTTTATGTAGCATTGACTCCAGCCATCAGGCCAAAGGCATCTTCATTGACATCATCAATAATGTTGCGGCCATTAACAATTGGCAGATTGAATACATACCTACATCAATAGCTAAGGGCTTTGACGACATACAGTATGGCAAAATTGATCTACTGACTTCTGTTGCCAAAACCAAAGAGCGAGAGCAATTAGCCTTATTCAATAACGAAACAATATATACCAACTGGGGTGTCATTTATTCCAATAAGCACACAAATATTGAAAACATTATTGACCTTAATGGAAAAGTAATCGCACTTGAAAAAGGAGATATCCATGCTCAGGCATTGCTTAAATTACTCGATGACTTTAATCTGAATGCTCAGGTTGTATGGTGCAATAGTCTGGATGAAGTATTTGACAAAATTATCAGCAACGAAGCTCATGCCGGGACCGTAAATAAACTATATGGCTATCAGCAAAATATGGACCAGCAACTGAAAGCTACATCCATTTTTTTTAACCCGGTTAACCTTCAAATTGCAGGCGGGCCGTTAGCTGGCATTCTACTCAATGATTTTGATGAGGCATTGCTTCGGATAAAAGAGAACCAACCCGATTTTTTTGAGCAAACCATCAACAGATGGCTACTGGAAGAAGAAACAACCAACAAGCCACTTTACAAAGTTCTCCTGATCGTATTTTTCTCGCTCATTCTCATCTTGCTAATCATTCTATTTTTTCAGAGAAGAACTGTAAAACTGAAGACTCGCAGGCTTAATGAAGCGCAAAAAGTAGGGGCACAAAGAGCAAAAACCATTAAACAGCTCGAAAAGGAAAAAACGCTTATTCTTAATAGCCTGGACGAACAGGTCATATTTATGGACAATGACTACAACCTGGTTTGGGCCAATGATGCTTTCAAGAAATCATCAGCTATTCCGTTTGAACAGGCGGTGGGCCGAAAATGTTACCAAGTCTATTTTAATCAGAATAAACCATGCGACTTTTGCCTATACAATACATGCCTTAAAACCAACCGAACAGAAGTACGAGAGCATGTAAATTCGCGAACCGGAAAAATATATACTCACAAAACCCACCCTGTATTTGATGAAGAGCAGCGTCCCATAGGATTTGTCGAAATCCTGTCAGATATCTCAGACAAGAAGAAGCATGAAGAGGAATTGATTGCTGCCAAAGAGAAGGCCGAACAATCGGACTATTTAAAATCAGCCTTTCTGGCCAATATGTCGCATGAAATTAGGACACCGATGAATGCCATCATAGGCTTTTCTGAACTATTGGAAGATGACACCTTATCGCATGATGAGAAAAAAACCTACCTGAACATCATTCAGTCAAACGGCAATCAACTCCTCAAACTCATCTCTGATATTCTTATTTTTTCGCAGATAGAATCAGGTCATGTCAAGTTACAATATGGCTCTATTAATATCATGGACTTTCTAAATGATACCTTTAAACAATTTGAAAGTGAAGTCAGTAAATCCAATAAACCATTATCCATCGAATTAAATGCTCAAGTTGATAATGACTTAAAGCTTGAAACTGATGTTGTAAGATTCAAACAAATTGTTTTTAATCTGCTAACCAACGCCATTAAATTTACCAATGAAGGCACCATTACCATTAGTGCCTATTACAGCGAACCTGATAAACTAACCGTATACGTTAAAGATACCGGCATTGGCATACCCAAAGAGAAGCACAAAGACGTTTTTAAACGCTTCTCGCAGGTGCAGGATAACAATATGCGAAAAGCATCAGGTACAGGCCTGGGCTTAACGATTGCCAATGATTTAATCAAACAATTAGGAGGCTCATTATGGCTCGAATCAGAACCTCAGAATGGCAGCACATTTTTTATCACCCACCCCTTAAATCGTTATAAACTAGCAAAAGGAGGAGCTGTTATTGAGTCGCAGTTATTGAATAGCAAGCAAGAGTCTTAGGACGGTTGAATATTCCACATTCTTCAATCAACTTACAACCTCTAAGAATTCAACTGCCAATAGCGTCAAATTATTTTTTTTACATTTTATCTGGTCACAATTTTGCGTTTGCGAATATATTTATACATTTGCATCGTATAATGAACAAAGCAATGATAGCACACTCTTTCTTTTATAACTTTTATTATTTCTTTTTTAGCAACAGTTAAAGAGGTGGGCTTTCTATGATTTAAACGAAACAAAATAAAATATTTAAAACCCGCCTCTTACAGGCGGGTTTTTTTATATCCATTATTCAGTCATGAGCAAAACAGCAAAACGAATAGCCATACAGGGGTGGCCGGGAGCCAACCACGAAATAGCTGCAAAAGCCTATTTCGAAGATGAAAACATTGAAGTCGTTCCTTGTCTTACCTTCCCCGATTTGTTTGATACCCTTAAACAAGACAGGGATTGTTATGGCATCATTGCCATCGAAAATACTTTGGTAGGCAGTCTACTTCCCAACTACACTATGTTGAAAGATAGCGATCTGGTGATTATTGGTGAATATAAACTACGTATAAAACACCAGTTTCTGGCCTTACCTGGGCAATCTATTGAAGAAATTAAAGAGGTGTACTCTCATCCGATGGCCATAGCTCAATGCGAAGCGTTCTTTAAGAATTACCCACATATTAAGCTTATTGAATCAGAAGATACAGCACTAAGCGCCAAGCGCATTGCCGACGAGCAACTCAAAGGTGTTGGAGCTATTGCATCTGAACTAGCTGGTGAAATGTATGAACTGGAGACCCTGGCCAAAAACATTGAAACCAACAAAAAGAATTTCACCCGCTTCCTGATTATCTCTGACAGAGGTAAAACGGAGAACGATGAATTGCTGGAACAAAACAAAATCAATAAGTCGTCCATCGTATTCTCATTGCCACACGAAGAGGGCAGCCTGTCAAAGATTCTCACCATACTGGCCTTTTACAACATCAACCTAACCAAAATACAGTCGCTGCCTATTGTCGGGCAAGAATGGGAATACCTGTTTTATGTGGATTTGACCTTTACCGACTATAAACGCTACCTGCAATCGCTGGACGCCATCAGACCATTGACCAAGAAATTAAAATCGTTGGGCGAATATGCAAGTGGCAAACAATCGTACCCGGTTCATAATGGAGATATTGAAACAGCACATTCAAATTAAGCATATGCAAAACGAATTAAACATACAGCCAGCCAACCGAATAGGCACCGTTGAAGAATACTACTTCTCCGTCAAAATAAAGGAGTTGGATAAGCTACGTAAAGAGGGTAAACCCATTATTAACATGGGCATTGGAAATCCCGATTTACCTCCGGCACCACAGGTATTAGCTGAGCTGAACAAACAAAGTTCGGCCGAAAACAACCACGGCTACCAAAGTTATGTGGGCATCCCCGAACTAAGAGAAGCCATGAGTCGCTGGTATCAAAAGCACTACAATGTGGCTATTAACCCAGCGAATGAGGTGCTTCCGCTGATGGGCTCTAAAGAGGGCATCATGCACATCACGCTGGCCTTTGTTAATCCAGGCGACGGTGTATTGGTACCCAATCCGGGCTATCCAACCTATGCATCGGCCAGTAAAATTGCTGAAGCCAGGCTGATTCACTACGACTTGGATGAAAACAACAACTGGCAACCCAATCTGGAGGCTTTAGAGCAACAGGATTTGAGTCAGGTCAAGCTGATGTGGATCAACTATCCCAATATGCCAACCGGGGCCAATGCCGATGTCAAATTCTTTGAACGCATTATTGCCTTTGGTAAAAAGCACAACATTGTCATTGTAAATGATAATCCATATAGTTTTATCTTAAACGATGCACCGCAAAGCATTATGGAGATTAAAGGTGCCAAAGACATCGCTATTGAACTGAATTCGTTGAGTAAATCACACAATATGGCAGGTTGGCGTGTTGGTATGGCCGTTTCCAATGCCGAATTTATCCAGTACATCCTGCGGGTTAAAAGCAATATGGATTCAGGCATGTTTAAGCCGCTTCAGCTGGCAGCTGCCAAAGCCCTTGAACTGGGCACTGAGTGGTACGAAACTGTTAATGCCGAATACAAAAAACGCCGTGTATTAGTGCACGAAATAATGGACTTATTAGAGTGCAAATACGATATTGAGCAAACTGGCATGTTCATTTGGGCGCGCATCCCCGAACGCTATCAGGACAGCGGTCAGCTATCTGACGAGATACTTTATGGCTGTGATGTGTTTATCACACCCGGCTTTATTTTTGGTGATAAGGGAAAACGCTACATCCGTATCAGCCTGTGCACTAACCAAACAACATTAGAGGAAGCAAAACAACGCATAAAAACATTAAAAAATTAAATAACCATGGAACATAAATTAGACTTACAACCATTAGCACTACCAGGCTTAGAACTAAAGCGTCCGATCATTATTGCCGGACCATGTAGTGCCGAAACAGAAGAACAAACACTTGAAACAGCCCGTCAGCTTGCGGCTCAAGGTGTGAAGATATTCAGAGCTGGTATCTGGAAACCACGGACTCGTCCCGGAGCGTTCGAAGGGGTTGGTACCGTAGGCCTACCCTGGCTAAAAAAGGTAAAGGAAGAAACCGGCATGTTTGTGAGCGTGGAAGTAGCCAATGCCCATCATGTTTACGAAGCACTTAAGTTTGGTGTGGACATGCTTTGGATTGGTGCCCGTACGACCGCTAACCCATTTGCTGTGCAAGAGGTCGCTGATGCGTTAACTGGCGTAGACAAACCCGTTTTGATCAAAAACCCGGTCAACCCTGATTTGGAACTGTGGATTGGTGCCATTGAGCGTGTGAATCGTGCCGGTGTGAAGATGATTGGAGCCATCCACCGTGGATTCAGCACCTACGATAAAACCAAATACCGCAACAATCCGGAGTGGCAGATTCCAATTGAGTTGCGTCGTCGTATTCCTGAGCTACCAATTATCACCGACCCTAGTCACATCAGCGGTAAGAGTGAGATGATTGCTGAGATTTCCCAGGAGGCAATGGACCTTAACTTCAATGGATTAATTATTGAATCACACATGTGTCCTGAGAAAGCCTGGAGCGATGCCAGCCAGCAGGTGACGCCACAACATCTGGGCGAAATCAAACAAAACCTGGTAGTGCGCCGTTCGGCCATTGGTGATACCCCACGCGTGACACTGGATGAATTGCGTCAGAAGATTGATTCCATCGATAAGCAACTGCTTGAAACGCTTAAATCGCGCATGAAAATATCGGAAGCCATTGGTAAATACAAATACGAAAATAACATTACCATCCTGCAAACACGTCGCTACGATGAAGTCATGAACAACCGTCGCAAGCAGGCCGAAGAAGTTGGTTTAAGTCCTGAATTTGTCGTGAAGGTGTACGAGCACATCCACGAGGAATCCATCAACCGTCAGAACAAGGTGATGAATAAAGAATTAGCCAAGAAATAAAAAAGCGATAAGAGATGAGAGGAAAGTGATTCATCACTATCTTCTCAACTCTCACTACTCGATTCTATCTATTATGAAAATTTGTATTCTGGGAGCCGGAAAAATGGGCACATGGTTAACCGATGCTTTGTGCCTGCAACATGAGGTGGCCATATTTGACAAGGATATCTCCCGACTTCGATACGTTTTTAACACGCAGCGACTAACCAAACTTGACGAAATAACAGAGTTTGGCCCCGAACTGCTTATCAATGCTGTGAGCCTAAAGTACACCCTGGCTTCCTTTGAAGAGGTATTACCCTATTTACCCAAAGACTGTATCATATCTGATATAGCATCGGTAAAAACAGGCCTGCAGGATTTTTATGAACAAAGTGGTATGCGCTATGTTTCTACGCACCCCATGTTTGGCCCTACATTCGCTAACCTGAAAGATTTGAGCATGCACCATGCCATCATCATCAGCCAAAGCGACCATCTGGGCAAGGCTTTCTTTAAAGATTTCTATGCTTCGCTGGGCCTTAATATTCATGAGTATACATTTGATGCCCATGACGAAACCATCGCCTATTCATTGTCAATACCATTTTCATCATCGTTGGTCTTTGCCGCATGCATGAAGCACCAAAAAGCGCCTGGTACGACATTTAAAAAGCACATGAACATTGCCAAAGGGCTTTTATCGGAAGAAGACCATTTGCTTACGGAAATTTTATTTAACCCGTTTACATATGAACAGGTTGAAAACATCCGCTTTCAGCTGAAGCACCTGCTTGAATTGATCGACAAAAAAGATTCAAAGGGCATGCAGACCTTTTTAAATAATGTAAGAAAGAACATTGAAGAATAGTACCTAGATAATAGTGATAACGAATGCCCATTGGCCCTTATGGCTGATGGGCATTTTTATGATTCTAAAACTTTTGGCTGAGAATGAAGACTTGCCTTTGCTCAACAATAAGTCCAATGCCGGTTGAAGGATTATTACTACTTTCGCACCAAGAATAAAACAACATGGCACAAGAGCGGGTATTATTGGGAATGAGTGGCGGCATGGACAGTTCTATGTCAGCCGTACTACTGCAACAGCACGGATATGAAGTAATTGGCGCAACTCTTTTAACACACACCGACGAGCAGGATGCCAGTATTATTGCCGCCCAAAACCTGGCGAAGGAACGGCAGATAGAACACCATCTGATAGACTGCCGCGAGCAATTTAAATCCACCGTTATACAATATTTTGCAGATGAATATACGGCTGGCCGAACACCGAACCCTTGTATCAAATGCAACGAAACTATCAAATGGAAATTACTGCTTGAACTAGCCGACCAACTCAATTGTAAATACATAGCCACGGGCCATTATGTGCAGAAAGCACTAGTCAATGATCGGTATTATATTCAAAAGGGGCTTGATCCTGCCAAAGACCAATCCTATTTCCTGTGGAACCTTAATCAGGCAACTATCGAAAGAGCTCTATTTCCGCTGGGACAGCTGCACAAGCAAGAAGTGCGGGAACTGGCACGCCAGCTTGGATACACCGAAATAGCGGATAAAAAAGAGAGCATGGGCGTTTGCTTTTTAGCAGGTACCGATTATCGTCATTACCTCACCCAACTATTAGGTGAAGGACACCCAGCTTTGAGCGATGGCCATGTAGTGGATGAAAATGGAACCCTGCTGGGTCACCACGAGGGCTACTCTTTTTATACCATTGGACAACGACGGGGCATCGAAGGCATAGCCAATGGGAAGTGCGTTATTGCTATTGATGCCGAAAACAAGCAGCTGATAGCTGGTAATCGCGATAAACTATTTACTAATCGGATAACACTGAAGGATTTTTCACTCTCAAATGACCAAACACTTTGGAAGAACCAGAATATATTTATCCGCATCAGGGGTTTGGATAGTGTACCAGGTTATTTGGGAAGCCTGGAATTAATAGACGATTCACTAATAGTACAATTTGAAAATAATGTATGGGCCGTCACACCAGGTCAGTCTATTGTATTTTATCAAAATAATAAAATTATTGGTGGTGGCATCTATTAACACCTACATCTATCCCATCATATACTCAATCTAATTATTATTTTCACTGTGACATTTATACTTTAGATGTAAGAATTTATAATTTAGATAGCCTCATTACCTAATTAGCTTGTTAATATTACTAATTAGAATTGTACATATATGTTCAGCTTAATACTTATAACAATTAGCTAATAACATATAGTTAATAGCATTCAATAATTACTAAATCCTCTTACACCTCTGCCTCTTTTAGGTTATACGAAAATTGACATAAACTGTGGTTGAGCCATGTTACCAACCGGATTATGACTTAATTACTTATCTTAGCAACGAAAACAATCTGAAGAATGAAAAATACAATAGTTGCTATACTCATCTTATTAGCCATTAATACATCTTTATATGGGCAAGGACTAAAAGTGGGCGACCAGGCTCCTGAAATCATTCAACAGTCCACCAATGGCGAATCCTTATCCTTATCGTCATTGAAAGGCTATGTGGTACTGGTTGATTTCTGGGCATCGTGGTGCGGCCCATGCCGCAAAGAGAATCCGGTGCTGGTGGAAGCTTACAAACAATACAAAGACGCATCCTTTTCAGGAGCTAAGGGCTTTGTGATTCTGAGCGTATCGCTCGATATGAAAGAAGCGGCCTGGAAAAAGGCCATTGCCGACGATGGCCTTATTTGGCCCCACCACACCAGCGACCTGAAAGGCTGGCGCAACGAAGCGGCTAAAACCTATGGCGTTCGCAGCATCCCCGCCAACTATTTAATTGATGCCGATGGTGAAATTGTGGCCACTAATCTCCGTGGTGATGAATTGGGCAAAAAGCTCAGGAAACTCCAACGCAAAGGCTGGTACCGCTTTTGGGAGTGAATAAAATTATTATAATACACAAAGGCCTGACAAGTTGCGTATACAAGTCAGGCCTTTTAGGTAATCAATTGTCTTTTATTGACAGATGGCAGCAGCGCGGGCTTCGTTTAGAAGTCTCATTGCCACTGCATCAAACTGCATATGAATCATCTTTGCTTCTTCAAAAGCAGCACCTGGAGCACATGCATTAACCAAGTCACTCACCTCATAATATTCTGTACCATTAAAAATAAAATAAGTATCATCACCGGTACAAACCGTAATATCGGCATCAACACATTGAGCAGGTTTGTCATTCTGAGTTAATTCATCACATGTTTCTTTGTCATCATCATCACTGCAACTACTCAACAATGCAACCCCCAACAAAAATGGCAATACCTTTAATAGCTTTTTCATAACATTTAATTATTAAGTTTCTTAATCAATTCTTCATAACTTATAAAACCTTCAATCACCATACCGTTAATTACAAATGTAGGTGTTCCTTTACTTTTTAACTCCTGAAATTGATAAATATTGTGGATAATACCAGAGTAATTCTCATCCAAAATACACTCTCCTAACGACTCGTTTGCTACTATATACTCTTCAATCAATTGATTGAATTCGCTGGTATAAATTACTCTACTTTCATATAACAAAAGTTGGTGCAATTTCTCAAATTCACCATAATTATTAATACAAATAACGGTTTGGTTAGCACGAAGCGCCATTTTATCTGTCAGCCCACATACCAATTTTAAAACAAGATTAGCTTTCCCTGTTTTGATGTATTTTTCCTTAAACTTTGGAAAAACGTCTTGAAAGAACTTCCTACAAAAAGCACAATTATAATCGAAATAGAGAATAACACTTTGGTCTGCATCAATATTACCTAATACAATATCACTAAACTGAGGCTTGGATATTTCTGTCATTAGCTTATCCTTTGCTTTATTCCCCAAATAGATATAAACAACAAATACTGCTAAAAGAGCAACACCTGCAATTATTAACTTCTGTCTCATCATTATTTGCTATAAACGCCGGTATTATAATTCATCAGTCTCGGATCAAAATAGAACTCATATATTGCTCTTTTATTCTTAATACTCTGCTCCATTGTTACCCTTTCACTTGAATTTTTGCCTTCCAAGGTGCTCTTGACTGTTTTACCGTTTTTAACTTTATAAATGGCAAACATAGATGACAAACCTTTCACCCCACCCCCTCTTTTAGTTTCGTCTGCCGCTTGTTTCTTTTCAATCCGGTCTGTTTTTCCTCGTAATATCTCTTTCAGATAAAATCGTAAGTGATATTGGCAGTCCAGATTAAATTCCTGTTTCCCTAACAGCGCCACATCGTAAGCACTTGTTTTTATTTCTGTTTGAGGAATATATATGGCTCCTTGATACGAAAACAACTCTGTATCTATAGTTTTAAATTCAATATCCTTTAATTCTGGACGCTTATAGTCTCTTGCCATCTCTTCAGTTATCGGATAATCTTTTAAACGACCATTCTCTAATCGAAGACGAGTTGTTAACTTAATTGTATTCAGGTCTAATGAATCACCATAAAAAGTTACCTGTCCATTCAAGTTATCAGTACTAAATATTCCACTTAACTGTTCTTGACTAATATACACCTCATCGGTATAATCCATAAAGTCATCAAAATCATACAATAGCTGATTGACATCTAACCCACTGGTGCTGTTTTTAAAATTGATCTTCATCTCATCATTAGGCAGCATCTGCACTTTCACCGAGCTGTTAGTGCTCCCCTTAAAGGCATCAAACTTCACCTGATCAGCGATATAAAGGCTATCCGACACGTTGTACAAGGCACTCAGGTTTTCAAACAAGGCATTGCCATACCAAAAGCTTTTGGCTGTCACCTTCCCTTTGGCGGCAAAATGGTAATTGGCTGGTTCGGCTATTTCTCCAGGTTCATTTGTATCTTCAGATTCTTCTGTCATTAAGGGTTCAAACAGCACAAAGTCAATATCACCAAAATTAAAATAGCCATCGACTTTAACTGTATCAGGTTGATTGAGCCAATAAGCTTTGTAGAAGTTCCTGATTAGGGTTGAATCGGAATCAAAGGTGATGCCGGCCAGCTCGCCCGACACTTTATCAACACCAATGGAATCATTAACCAGTGTAATGGTTCCATTGAGGGCCTGCAACTGCATCAAATCATAGTTGGCGGCTACACGCACATTATCAAAGCGAGTTGTTACACGGCTGGATGTAAAAAGCAACTTCACCAGGTCATCGGCAATGGAATCAAGGTGTATGCGACCAGATGAATGCAGTCCCGCATAAATAACTCCACTCATATCAGTTATCAGCGAGTCGGGAGCAAAAGGCTTCATCTCGGCTAAATCAATTGCCGCATCGGCATCTATAGCGTAAGCAGGTCTTTCGGGATTATTAAAGCTCATCTGCCCCTTCACATGGCTCTTAGTTGTTTGCACATCCAAGTTTTCTATGCTCAGTCCCAGCGAAGCAATATTAGTAAGTTCACCACTGTATTCGGCCAGAAAGTTGGCATTTGTAAGCTTTAGCTTATAATCCGGCAATTGCAGTTTCAGGCTATCCACCTTCAGCGATTTTGGTTGATAGCTTAGATGACCGCTCAGATTAGAAAGGTTCAGAAGAGAATCCATCCCTATAGCGACATCCTGCAGCTGCATTTGACAATTTGTGCGCGCCAGCAGGTAATCAACATAGGCAACATCAAAGCTGTCGGGCATAATGCCATTGGTTGCCATCTGCATCCTTACTTGCCCTTCCAGGCGATTCACCATTGAATCGGGAACAAAAGTCACCACATCATTCAGGTTCAACAGCACATCCGACTGAACACTAAACTTGATTCTATCGAGGTTATCGATTTGCCCTTTTACATTAGCCCAACTACCTCCCGACGCCAGATAAAACTTATCAATCACCAGTTGTGTTGTGGCATTATTGTGTTCTTCCCCATTGGTATAGCTCCCTGCCAGCTGCACTGATTGCATTATAGGCAGCTCCCCCATTACCAGTTGCCCGTTACTTAAATTAAACCGCGCATCAATCCAAGGCATGATACTGTCATTGTATTCCCCTTTTACATTTGCTGAAAAGGAAGCAACTCCCTTCAATTGCCTTACATCATATGCTTGAAGCAAACTGTCAGGGATGTATTTTTGCAGTTCCGACAAATCCAGAATAGACGACGAAAGGTGGATATCACTATAAACTGATGATTGATTCTTAATCTCACCATCGAGACTAAGCTGCAGGCCTTCCGATTTAATATTGAGTGCATTTACGGATAGCAGATCATTGAAATAGGCCACATCGGCCTCCACAATGATCTCGTCCATCAGGTGCAGATTGGTTGACGGGTAGCGACAGTTATTGGCCCGCAACTGCCCTTTAAAGGATGCCTTGGTGTTATCCTCATCGATATAAATAACAGACAGGCCATTATCAATGTAGAGACAAGCATTAATATTATTGGGCACATCGGTATACGAGCAGAAAAGATTAGTCAATTCCAGATGCTTCAACGATAAGAGCAAGGTTGATTCTGTGCTATCCTCTTCCTCTGGTTGTTCAGAAGGCACCAGGAACACATCGAAGTTGGTTTTACCTAAACTATCGATTTTATAGTAGGCCATTCCCCCTTCCACCGCAACTTCGGTAATATTAAATTCGCTGTTAAACAAAGGTCGCATCTCCACCGATATAAAAGCACGTTCTATCTGCGCCATGGTGTCGGTACTTGTGAAAATACTCACATCATTAAACTCAACCATTGCATCAGGAAACCCTTTAATCAGCGAAAAATCGACTTCACCAACACTAATGGTAGCATCGATATTAGCGTTAATTTGCTTTAGAGCCAATTTGGTCACATGCGTTTCAGCCAGCTCTGCAATCAGAATCAGTGACAGAATCAGTCCAAACAGAACCAATAGCAGGTAGGCCAATATGTGTTTTAATCGCTTCATAACAGGTCTTGAGGTAAGTTGTTTTTAGATGACAATACGACGTATCATCAACAAATTTATGATTTATACGCCACCTCTCTATCATTTCAGATAAAAACTTGATTATTTTAGTCGTTTGATGAAAAAATGTAACAATTCGATTGACACCCTCAAGTGCTTCCCTTAAATTAGTAAATGTCTCAGGGATGAGATTTCGAATTCAGTTATGGAGCCGAAAGCTGTAGCACCTCGCTATAATAAGGGTACGAGGATCCTGGTAAAAGTTTTGCCATTAAAGGATAACGAGAGTTGAAACGGCTTTTAGCTCTTTTTTTATTAAGGGTCGCATCTTTATTAAACATCTGATAATAAAGGTGCGATCCTTATTTTTTCATCGCTTTTGCAATATGTTACATTCAAGAATTTTAGTATTCATAAGGTGCATAGATGCCTTTCATGTTGTATATTCGTTGCAAAAAGCTTCAATATCCATGATTAAAAGATACCTCACCCTGGTGACCGCACTTATTCTTGTGCAATACCTGACAGCACAATCGGTCAGTCATTACGAAGATCCATACTACTCTCCTTTTGAACGTTACATATATCAGCCTGGCACTAATTTTCATACGTCTATTCGTCAATACCGAATGGACCAACTAAATGAAGTTATCAATACCGACTCTGTATTGTATGATAATCTAAGAATCCCTGAGGGCCGGCTAAATATCTGGCAGCGTTTTTTGCACGATGATCTGATTTCACTGGATAAAGAGGACATCAACATTGTGGTGAATCCCCTATTTGCCTTCGAGGGTGGCCGTGAAAATAGTGAAGGTATAACAACGTGGACCAATACACGTGGATTGTTTATTAAAGGTAATATAGGGAAACTATATTTCTATACTGATTTTGTAGAAAACCAGGCTGTTGTTCCTAATTACATCAACGTGTTTGCCAACAAAACTAACATGATGCCCGGACAAGGACAACGTAAGAACTTTGGCACCAATGGACATGATTATGCCCAGGCCACCGGCTATATTGGTTTTAATTTTGCCAAATATTTCAACTTCCAACTGGGTAATGGCAAGCATTTTATTGGCGATGGCCATCGCTCTCTGCTATTATCCGACGGTGCTTTTAGCTACCCTTATGTGAAACTTACAGCTGATTTCTGGAATATCAAATACATGGTGATGTGGAATAAGATGCTGAATTACGATTCGGTGGCTGACCAGCATGATTTTCGCTATCCGGGAAAATATGGCGTGCATCAGTACCTCGATTGGAATATTAACAAGCGTTTGAGCCTTGGATTTTATGCTAATGTGGTGTATGCAGAAAAAGATACTACCGGACATAGAGGTTTTGATATCCACTACCTGAATCCTGTTAACTTCTTCAGGCCAGTTGAATACAACCTTGGTTCTCCGGATAATGTAACCATGGGATTTAATGCGAGATATATTGCCTCCAAATGGCTAACATTCTATGGCCAATTTGTAATGGGTGAGTTTAAGTTTGATGAAGTTTTTAGTGGTAATAAATGGTGGGCTAACAAGCATGGTTTTCAGCTGGGTGCCAAAACCTTCGATCTGTTTGGCATTAACAAACTGGATGTACAGCTCGAATATAACCAGGCACGCCCCTACACTTACTCGCATTATACAAGCATCTATTCCTACTCGCATTTAAATCAGCCCATGGCACATATACTGGGTGCCAACTTCAGAGAAGGGCTTGCCATTTTGAAATACCGCAAAAACCGCTGGCAATTTAAAGCAGAATTAATGGCCACCATGTATGGCGATGACTATGGCGATGGAATTAGTTGGGGAAAAGACGTATTGATGCCCAATACACAAAGACCACTTGATACAGATGGTCGTCCAAGAGAGCATGGCTACTCTATTGGCGACGGACTTAAAACCAATGTTTATAATGCCGATGTGAATGTGTCCTTTCTTGTGAATCCGCGCAATATGTTTAATATTGTTGCAGGTGCGAGAATCAGAAAAATGAGTAATGATTTAGAAACTATTGATACTCAGCATGTGTATTTTGGCATCCGCACCTCGCTCAAAAGCCTTTACTATAACTTCTAAGCACAATGATATCATCAGAAAGCCCATTCACTGAGTCAATTAGAACACTGTTAATCAACGGTTAAAATCACTATTACAACACATACATATACGATATACCAAACAAAAAAATGGGGCACCTTAATCAAGATGCCCCATTAATATATTGTTCTATTCGTATTATTCCTTAACAGTTAAGGCAATCTTCAGCTCATCGAGCTGCTCTTTTGCTACTGGCGATGGAGAGTCAATCATCACATCACGGCCTGAATTATTTTTAGGGAAGGCAATTACATCGCGGATAGAGTCCAGTCCGGCAAATAATGATACCAAACGGTCGAAGCCAAAGGCCACACCACCATGAGGAGGTGCTCCGTATTTAAATGCATTCATCAGGAAGCCAAACTGATTCTCAGCTTCTTCCTCAGTAAAGCCAAGCAATTTAAACATTTTCTGTTGCAACTCATCATTGAAGATACGTACAGAACCACCACCAATCTCAACACCATTAATAACTAAATCGTAGGCATTAGCACGTACATCACCAGGATTGCTATCCAGCATATCCATATCTTCAGCTTTTGGTGATGTAAATGGGTGGTGCATCGCATAGAAGCGCTCACTATCTTCATCCCATTCTAATAATGGGAAGTCAACTACCCATAATGGTGAAAACTTATTCTTATCACGTAAGCCCATTTGATTACCCATCTCCAGACGTAATTCGCAAAGCGCGTTCAGCGTCTTATTAAGAGCGCCAGCCAGAATCAATACTAAATCACCATCTTTAGCATTGAATTTAGCACCTATCTCTTTCAGTTGCTCAACTGAGAAGAATTTGTCGACAGATGACTTAACAGAGCCGTCAGCATTGAATTTAATATAAATCAATCCACCAGCACCAATCTGTGGTTTCTTAACAAAGTCTGTCAATTTATCCAGCTGCTTGCGTGTATATGAAGCACAAGCATCGGCACATATACCACCTACATACTCAGCTTCGTTGAAGAGTTTGAATTCTGAGTCTTTGACGTCCTCTGTCAAATCCACAAACTTCATCTCGAAACGGGTATCTGGCTTATCAGAGCCATAATATTTCATAGCATCGGCGTACGATAAACGTGGGAAAGTATAATCAATATCCACATTTTTAATCGTCTTAAACAGATGCTTGGTCATTCCTTCAAACGTATTCAGGATATCTTCCTGCTCAACAAACGACATCTCACAGTCGATTTGTGTAAACTCAGGCTGACGATCGGCACGTAAATCCTCATCACGGAAGCATTTCACAATCTGAAAATAACGGTCGAAACCACTTACCATCAACAACTGTTTAAACACCTGTGGTGATTGTGGTAAGGCATAAAATTGCCCTTCGTTCATACGAGAAGGCACAATAAAATCGCGCGCACCTTCGGGTGTTGACTTGATCAAAACAGGTGTTTCTGTCTCAATAAAATTTTCACCATTCAGGTAGTTACGAACCTCAAACCCGATTTTATGACGCAACACCAAATTCTCACGCACAGGATTACGACGCAAATCCAGGTAGCGATATTTCATGCGCAGTTCATCACCTCCATCAGTATCATCTTCGATGGTAAATGGTGGCAATTCTGATGAATTAAGAATAGTTAATTCTTCCACTAATATCTCGATGTCTCCGGTGGCAATTTTGCTGTTTTTATTGCTTCGCTCAGCCACCTGGCCTTTCACCTGAATCACGAACTCACGTCCGAGCTCTTCTGTTTGTTCACAAAGGGCCTTGTGGGTTTCTTCATTAAAAACCAACTGAGTAATACCATAACGATCCCGTAAATCGATAAAAGTCATACCACCCAGGTTTCTTATCTTTTGCACCCAACCACTTAGTGTAACTGACTGATTGATGTGCTCAATTCTTAATTCTCCGCACGTATGTGTCCTGTACATTGTAATTACTTATTTATCGTTGCCAGTTGGCAAATGTATGCAACGATCTTGACGTTTAAAATTATCTTTGCGAAAATAGTAAGAAAATAGATACAAAAAAGCCGTTGAGGCTTTTAGACAGTAGTTTTTTAGGCTGGTGCATCCAATCCATGATTTTTATCATACCATCAGCCTGAAATCATTAATTTTTCAAATATGACTGAAATCAACTTCTCTGATCAATACTTTATGAAACAGGCTTTTATTGAAGCCCAAAAAGCCAAAGAAAAAGATGAAGTACCAGTGGGTGCCATAGTGGTTTGCAACAACCAGATAATTGCCAGAACCCACAACCTGACCGAAACATTAAACGATGTAACAGCACATGCCGAGATGCTGGCCATTACCTCTGCAGCCGAATTCTTGGGCGGCAAATACCTGCACGATTGCACCCTCTATGTCACTTTGGAACCTTGTGTGATGTGTGCCGGAGCACTTAATTGGGCGCAGCTGAAACGCATTGTATATGGCGCAGCTGATGAGAAACGTGGCTTTTCGCGCTGCCAACCATCATTAATACATCCTAAGACAACCATTACTTCAGGCATTATGAATGACGAAAGCCAGCAGATAATTCAGGACTTTTTCAAAAGCAAAAGATGATTATCACCCGTCAAGTAGTATTATACTTTTTCGAGACCGTCTTTTATACGCTTTACTCTGAACAACTAGCAATTCAGATTCGTCATTATAGATACAGAAACCAATCCATTCAATAAATCAACCTGTTACACAACATTTATTGGCTTATGCGTGTTGTTTAATGGAGAATCAACACAAACAGGGATGGTATGAAAAAAGTTTTGATTGTAGATGATGCGCCTGATACCAGGACCGTCATACGAAGTATGCTTAAAGGTTATGATGTGGAAATATCTGAAGCCAACGATGGCGTAGAAGGTTGGAAAAAAATCATTTCGGAACAACCGGATTTGGTTCTATTGGATTTGCATATGCCACACAAAGATGGCTTTTCAATTCTTGAAGATCTGGATGAAGAATGGTTAAGCATTCCTGTCGTGATTGTATCGGGCGATACGCAGGAAGAAACCATTAATGCCTGTGAATACTATGGGGCTAAAGCTTTTCTGAAAAAGCCCATCGTACTGGAAGAGTTTAGAAAGGCCATTAAAATTCTCCCATTATAACCAACAATACCTTTTGTACATACATGCTGAACGTTTCTGTACCTGGTCAATCTCATTTGTTAACAGACCGTAAGATGAAAGCTGACTAACAATATACATCAAAGGAAGCGTTGTTTACTGATGAACTTATAACATTCACGATCTATATTATTTTTTCTACTCTTACAGGTACCATGTTCGTACCTCCTTCGTGGCATGTTCGTACCATCTTCGGTTAAGGGGTGCTTTATCCGAAGAAGTATCGAAGCAGATACGAAGCCATATCGAAGCGGGTACGAATAACCATCGAAGCCATACCGAGGAACTACCATACAGCCCCAGTAGTGAAGCGATGCTACTTTGAATGGCGGCAAAGAAAAAGCCGGAACAGTAACGTATCCGGCTTCTTCATATTTGTAAACTAAAACTTAGTCGATGTATAACTTTTGCTCATAAGCATCATCTCGCCCAATGACCTTAACAATGTAAACACCTGGCCTCAGGCTCAAATCCTTAGTGAAAATATCACCTTTAAACTCTTCTGAAGCTACCAGTCTGCCTTCAATGGTATAAAGCATCACCTGTTTTTCTCCATTCCACTGACAATCAACAGTTAATACCGAACCTTTTTGCACGTATGCTCTGACAACATCACTTTCATCGGTATCGACATCATTAATATCGGTTGGCACTTCTGTTTTTGGCTCTTTAAAGTGTAACACAAAACGTTCTTCTTTATCCGCCGGATCTGCTTCAAAGGTATATTCCGAGTTCGCAGTCATCTCCACCATCACTTGCACTTTTCTATCTTCGAGGAAGAGCTGGTAGTCCTCAACCATAGAATTCAACCCTTCAATATGAATAGTATGATTGGTCTTAATCTTTGGCTTAATACTAATGTCAACACTTCTGTCAAACATATTCTGTGGCAATACATTTATTACCACCGGAGTATTGTCAATCACTGAATAGATGTAGGACAAGTTATTATCACTAACAAAACGCTGCTCCGAATCGATTCTTGAAAAACCTAAGTCACCGTTCTCACGCAAGGCAATCACCGCTTCATCTGTTAATTCTCCATTATTTAGTTTAACCCTCAGCACATCCTCCTCTTTAACGGCTGTCTTCAGGGAGATTTTATTTACATCATGTATCCGGTTACCTTCGCGCATATAAACCATTTGACCGGCATGTCCGGGTTCAGTTTTTACATAAAATGCCTGACCTGGAGCAATGATACCATTGGTAAACGTTTCTGGCGATGATAATCCTGAAATAGTATTAAATGTATCAAATGTCTTATCGCTATTTCTTGTTGATACTGTCACATACACGGTTCCTGTAGTATGTTCAAAATCAGCACCAGCCCTTGTTTGCTTTGGTAACTTATAGTACGAGGCATAAGGATTGGCCATTATCTGCCAATCATCCTGTAATACCCGCTGATAGGTGGCATTAGTATTTAATGAACCAACCTGACTCACTAAGGCTCCTGAATTTTTCACCTTAAACAAATAACCTTTCAGCTCGTTTTGAGCAGCCAAATCGTATCCAGAAGGATCAGCAGATATTTTCAATAACGAACCATTATTCACCATATCATACATGGCATAATCATTAGCCTGAGGATTACGGATTTTCTCATACTCATCCATTATGGGATTAGAGATAGAGTGACCAATAAACCACCAGCGCTGGTTGTCGTATGTCCAGTTAACGGTTATATTACCCGTTACACTGCCATGTGTTATTAAGGATGTTGGTTTAGTATTTGTATTGTTAATGACTAAATTATCATTGGTTACCAGATTACCATTAACAGTTAACTGTGCGCCTGGTTGCATGGTTAAGCCGAGGCTATGGTCAATAGTTAAATCATTGACTTGGGCCACTTGTGCCTCATCTGGAATAAATGGTGCATTACCGGCATCGTTAAGGGTTATATTGGTTCCGGCTGATGGCAAAATACCTCCTTGCCAGTTGGCCGTATTAAACCAGTTCCCATCAGGTCCTGTTCCCAGCCATGTGTAGGCCGGTATTAGAATTGAACCAAATGTAAAGTAATTGCCTTCTGAAGCAAACTCATTAAATGCTACCCTATTGGCTGTAGCCACCGTCTTATTAGTTGTATTAGCTGTAGCAATAGCTACTTCATTCCAATCCAACGTATTCTGCCATTCAACCACTCTAAAGTTTGCATCTGGCGTTACACCACTTAAGTTATCCCAACGAAGCGTAACTTTTGCCTGACCTGATGCTGGCCCTTGAACACGCCAATATTCATTCTGACTAACAAACTGAATATCTCCAGCTACATTAGCAGGATCTTTCCCTTCGTTGGCTGGATTATTATTAAAATACTCAGCTGTCCAATAATCGGCACCTGACGTAATGGTGTTACTAATAATAACATCACCTAATCGGTCGGCATCTCCAATAGGGAAGTTGAAACTATCTCCATTATTAATTAATTTGGTAAGCGGACCTTGCACATAAGAGGCAGCTCCTCCGCCAATTATGGCTCCAGCCAGATTACTCTTTACAACCAGATTGTTGCCCGAATTATTAAAAATGATACCATTTGACAGATTCAAATAGTTATCAACATCAACATCGGTATTAATGGCGATACCTGCACTGTTATTAACCTGTAAATAATCAACTCCATTAACACCTGTCAACGCAGAAAGACCATCTATTGTTTGTAAAGACGTTCCGTTAAATATTATTCTTGCTCCATTATCGCCTGAGTCAAAACTTCCGCCATCAAACGTAAAGTCATTCTTTAGAATCAGATTCTTATCATTATTATTGACTAACGCGGCACCATTGATATACAATTCACCTGCTACTGTGAGGTGATGGTTGGGTAAACGTCGCTCATTCGTTCCTGTAAACGACAGGTTATTAACACTCGTCAAATCACCTAATATACTGTAAGAATTTGTTCCTCCATATTCCAGAGTTCCACCTGTTGATGCCACAAAACTATCATAAACACCTGCCGGCATCACACCTGTTTCGGCTGACAACGTACCTATTCCATCCACCTCACCCAAACGGTGCGCAAATGTATTTCCTAGTGAAAGTGTTCCGTTAATCGTTGTTTGATACGATGAAATACCGTCACCTGGCACATCAACAGTGGTACCAGCATCAATTATCACAATGGAACCTCTTGGTCCGCCAACTGGTATCGAACCACCTGACGTTGGATAAGTATCCCATGTGGTTGGCTGATTCCACGGACCATCTGTAATGGATATGTAAGAAGGCACCTTGTCCGGAATTGCCGGATCAACACCTGCCGTATAATCACCACTTAGCTCGGAACTTGTAATGGCAGTACTTGTCAAATCAAACACCAGCTCTCTGTTTAGCTGATCGATGGTACCAAGATCTTTATTCCAATCACCTGAGCCATCGGCTAACAATCGGGCTGTGATGTAATCATCAATTGTATTTCCACCACTCACATTTACATCGTTAATATCATACTTCATCCTTATCTCCCCGGCGAAACCACTTATATCTTCTGATTTCATAATCCAGTGATAATCTAGTACATTGCCCGGATCAATCACACTTGGGTGATACTCATCTGCGGCCTTAACCGTAATATAGCCCGTTGATGACACATTCGAATCAATCCGAATAGTAACAGGCGTATACTTGCCTCCCGCACCCATTGGATAAATAAATGTTTTAGGGGTTGTATTGAAGTACTTCCGCACACCATTATCAGTAAAAGAAATATTGGTTTGAATCATGTTTGTGGCAGAGAATGGATTGACAGCTTCAATCGTACTTCCACTATTCAAAATCAATAAATTCTTATCAATATTAAGTACCCCTCTTTGTAAACGCAGATTAGTATTAACGGTTAACTCATTGCCTAAAGGCACATCCACACCGGCACTATTATTGATTGTTAAAACATCAAACGTACCAGCTCCTTCGAACGTTTGCGCAATGTTACCATTAAGTATTAATCCGTTACCCCCGGTCACCACCTGAGTACCATCAAAATTCACATTACGCAATACGGTCACCTCATTATTGTTGGCTGTTAGGGTACCTCCGGCAAATACAAAATTATTGGCAATATTCAGGTTGGCTCCGGCAGCATCCAATATCAACTCTTGCGTGCCGCTCTTATCAAGATTAAAGAAATTAATATCTCCTGAAATAATTTGCGTAGCGGTACCATTCAGATAAGTAGAGTTATTGTTGTGCGTAAATGTTCCATTACTGATAAAATCACCACCTACGGTCAAATCAAGTCCAGAGGCATCAAATGTAGCACCAGCATCAATCTCAATATCATTGGTTAGTGTTAAGCCTTGCACCATCAACAGCGCCATCGGATTGTTTCCACTCGAATTATCCAGTTTCAGGTTAGTTATGTCAATAGATGAATTAATTCCCATCACTTGGGATGCATTGGTTGATGCGCCACCTATAGATATGGTAGAGGCTGAATTAATACTACTATTCTCCGGCTCTAGCAACAATGCCGCTATGGTTGGTGTTGTCTGAGCATTTTCAATGCTAAGGCTTCCTCCTGTGTGGGTAAATTGACTACCCGCACCCAGAACTTCGAATACACCTCTTGTATTAACTGTAGCTGCTCCTGTTCCTACCCTGACTACACCAGCTGTTTGTGTATAAGAAAGGATGCCTATATCAGATATGGTACCTCGACGAACCTGACCACCAACTATGAGGTTACCTCCACTTACATTGATGGTGGCATTACCCGAACCTGAATAGATGATAGGGTTATCAGCTCCAGCCATGTTGAGTGTACCTCCTTCAACCTGAAGTAATCCGTCCAATTCTATTCCGGAGCTACCACTTGCATTAACTGTTCCTTCGCGTAATATTAGTGCAGCAGTTGAAGGTATTTCAAAGTTTTCACTACCAGTAGTCAGATTAATATTAAGTGCCGGATTATCCAATATCAGCGTTCCGCTATTCAACTCCAGGGCTTTTGTAGCCCCATTAGTCAGCCCATTAAGGTTAAACTCACTAACAAAATTGGCTGTCACACTTTGGTCAACACCTTTTGTTATCACCAGCCTGTATAAATCAGGAACTGATGTGGCCGCTTCAACATCGAAAATCATACTCTCAGTGCCTTGGAGGTATAAAGTTACTCTATCAAAGGTATTGTCAGTCCACAAGTCCAGCCCACTACCAGCTGCTGTCTGTGTAATATTTCCGTTAACATACAGTTCATGATCAATGGCACTACCGTCTGCATTTCTCACCCTAATTTGGTTATTGGTGTTTTCAAGACGAATATCGCCAGCTACACGCACAACGCGAGCACTTCCGGTATTTTGAAATGCCAGTTCGGCACCTCCGCCACTATCCTGGTTATTTGAAGTGTTTTTGGTTTCAAGGAAAATGAGGTCTCTTCCAATTATTAAATCACCATCTACACCTGTTGACAGTACACAATTGGCATTACCAAGTATCTCAAAATCTCCGTTGGTGACAACATCTTTGCTAAAAGTAATATCATGATTGTTTCTTCCCCAGTTATTATTGGCGATCATCAGGTTAGGATAAGCACCTGGTGTGTTATTAATCGTTCGTGGACTGTAGAAGTTTTCATAAACAACATAAGCAGAATCTTCTTTGGCAAATTCACCAATATCCATGAGTGTAAAATCCGGATCGGCTCCATCGCGACACCAGAACATTCCTTCGCCACGTACTAAACCTGTAACCACCTGACCATTGGGCTGATTAATACAAACCATTGGTCTGAACTGGAAATTATTACGATAAACACGAGCCGTTGGATTACCTGAAACATCCTCCATTTGGGTAAATACTAATTCGGCACAAGTCTCTGTTCTGTTTGAGATCCATATACCATGTGGTTCACCTTCGTTACCATCACTACCTGCATCACCCCATGGCACCCATCCAACAACAGCAATATCGCCATCTTGCGGATAGCTGCCAGCCGCCGGTTGATTATGATCATGCGGAGAAATCCCGGAATCAAAACTTGGATGATCATTTCTGGTCCAGGCACTAAGATTACGCCAATCAGGATAATCAGTTAAGTCTCTGGAATAATAAATACGAGGAGAACCAGTAAATCGATTGGCCACACCGGCTGTATAGTTGGCATTTTCAAGCGTAAAACCAGCACGAGTGTCACTTACCTCGGCACCTCCACTAGTGGTTCTTGTATCATTAAAGGTGATGATATTATTACCTTCATCAACATTGTTCAGTTCATTTTCATACGATCGGGTATATGGATTTTCATCCAGCACCTTACCGGGGTAGAAATTCGCATCATCGCTAGCCAGATCATCCGATGCATCGTAATAGAAGTTATACTGAACGGTTGGTAAAGTTGTAAAATCAGTATGGCCTACCCGCCAATAATAATCTAAAAGGTTACCACCTGAAAGGTTTGTCGTTTTTAATTCCCCGTCAACAGGCCGTACAGTTACATAACCATCATCAGAATAATTAGATACAATTAGCTCCGCCGGTGTATATTTCCCTAATACACCTATGGGGAATGCGTAGGTGCCATTGCCATTTATCAAAACAGATAGTCCTCCACTTGAGGCTGAACCATCTGTCAAAAGCATTTCATCGGCTGCATCACCCATAGATACCGTATACGGATTTAAGGTTCCACCCTGATGGATATAATCCACTTTTAGATTATACGCACCCAGGTTCATACGCCCATGGTAGTAACTAATTCGTTTAATCACCACATCACTGGTCAAATCGAAGATGCGATCCTGTGGTTGAGGATTCATTTTAATATTACCTAACTCCGCTCCTTTTTCAGTGGTTATTGTTCCCACATCCTTAATCATTACCAGAGCATATTTGTGTGTGGTACCATGTTCATAAATACCACATATACCATTGGCCCCAACAAATAAAGCACCATACATTCGTATCGCATGCTCGCCTTGGTCCAATATACCACTCTCAATTCTAAATTCATTTTCCACTTGAATAATTCGGGCATACCAAGGGTTAGATGGTGCATTAGCCTCTACATAAGGTGCTGCTTTCTCGGGGCTTGAATCGATCAACAACCGCTTGCCGGCCGGCTTATTAAGTGTGAAATTGAAGATTGGTAACTCATAAGCATCTAATACCGGATGCCCAATGTAGAACGTAGCATCTTCTGTACCACTAAAGGTCAACGTGTTGTTGGCAGTTGAATACCCATGGTTATAGGCATTATCATCAATTGTGAAATTGCGTCCTACAGTAACATTATTGCCTCTGTGATTCAGATAACCTGAGCCATTGATTATTAAATCATTAAGTACAACAAGAGGCGTACGCAAATTAACCTCATGTATCCGGTCGCTTCTTTCATGATCGATTGTCAGGTTATAAACAGAAGGCACCACATACATGTCGTAGTATTTGTCAGCATTTCCATCGTAATAGAACCTGATAGTACCACCTGTGACATTGGCATTATCGACGGTCGATGGAATATATAAATCATAGGTACTTCCTGAATCATCTTGAATCAGAATCTCACCACCTGACATGGTAAACACATCATCTTCGGAAGATAAGCCGAAAATTGCTGCGGCAGAAGAGACCTCCCCTGCTTCGGTTCGGTTTCCCCGGACAACTACCTGGCCGCCGGTTTGTATATACGACGCTCTACCTGAGGCACTGCCTGTTGAGCGAAACTGTGAGATATTAACCAATCCTCCATTTACTTCTAATATGGAATTACTTGATGGCCAATAAACAATACCTGCACTATTGCGAGTACCAAACAATCCATCTTCTACTTTCAGCTCTCCAATCAAAGCTAATGCCTGATTACTTGAGGCGGTGCGAACACCAGAAGCATCGCCTTCAAATCCTGGAATCTGACTCTGTGCAGAAGCTGTTGAATATACTGTAACATTAGCACCTGACAACCATAACCTGGCGCTTTGCCCAATAGCAAAATCTCCTCTTCCGGCACTGGCTTCTGATAAGGTTGGAATATGAATACTACCAGTTAATTTAAGTGTACCATTTTTTATCCATAAAGATTTTCTGACTTCAGGATTTTCAACAGTAAACGGTACTGTCTCAACCCTTGAAGCCACATTTGCTCCAAACAGGCGGAAGTAAGAGTCATAATCGGCATAAACATTCAATACATAGGTTTTATCAACTCCTTTATCAACAACAAGGTTATACAGATCCGTTGTTCCGTAGCAACTTAACGAATTATTTGAAGCCCCTTCAAACCTTAATGTTACTCCTCCAACTGTACTTAAAGCATTGTACAAAGGAGCTGTTTCATTGGTGAACCTTACAAAACCACGATTAACAAAATCACCCTTAACAATCATTTGATGATAGATAGAATGATATTGGCCACTTGGTGGTAATGATCCAATCGAATATGAACCAATGGTGTTTCCTTGCCCTACTGTTAGGGCGCCATTAGTTAATACTTCAATATTACCATTTACTTCAACCGAAAGCACAGTAGTTGCTGTATTGTCATTAATCCGCAGTTGTCCTTGCTTAAGGGTGAGGTTGTTATTAATGGTTAGATTATTCAATAAAGTTAATATCTCGTTAGAAGCACTTAAATCAATCTCTACATCGTAAAATGTATGAGCATTGCTAATGGAGTAACCACCACCATTAAAAATAACAGTTCCCTGCCCCTGATTCTTAGTAACAAAGTGCGTAGCATCTCCTGTCGGGAAGTTATCGGCTTGCATATACACACGTCCATTACCTAATATTTTATTGAACGTATGGCCTGATGAATTTCCCAAATACAAAACCCCTTCTATGGTCAGGAAGTTACATGCTACATTATTGATGTTCATGGTGATTTCACGACCACTTTTTATAACAACCTGATCGGTTACTCCTTGAGGATAATACGAAGTGGGGTTATTATAAATAGCGCCGGAAGGATCGAGTGTCCATACTGTTGGATCATTCCAGTTGCCCGACTTAAGTGTGTACCAGGCTACTGTTGAACCACGTGCTGTCCACACTCCACTTAGAGCATCACCTCCAGTTGTTGTTAATGTATTGGTTGCAATATCGGCTGATGGATTAGCAGGATCTTCCCATGCACTGGCCACTGTGTTGTAGCGCTTCAATTCATAATCAGCTTCTTCACCTGCCACATCGGCATCCATATAGTTAAACTCAATATCTGCACTGGTAAGAGTAAGATTCGACTCTGTCAATTCCCAATACCTCAACAAATCAATAGCAGATGCCTCAGGGGCTGTATTATTAACCATTCTAATTCCTACCTCGGCTGTACCCAATACAGAGCCACTTACATTAGATATAACCAGTGGTGTATAGTCTGTATTGGTTCCAATAGGGAAAAGCATATTTAGATCAGCAATATTGGTCACCTGCTTCTTCACAAAACCGGCACCTCCGCCAACTACCATATGGGTGTTATCAAAAACACCGCTGAAAGTTGCACCATCCAGAATGGTTAAATCGTAGTCACCTATAAGTAAATTACCATCCTGCAGGTTTAATAAAACTGAAACAGAAACGGATTTACTCAAGGAAACGTTTGAAATATTATTGATTCGAACTTCGTTAACGGCAGCCGGCAGTCCATCACCAGTCTGCTGCGCCGCTGCACCATTGTAGATATATGTTGCTCCGGCATCGTAATTTCTGGTTGTGGTTTGAATATTACCGGCTGCCGTACCTGCTAATGTAATTCCATCAGCGTGACCAATACCTAAAGTAGCAGAGCTGGCTACATTAACTGTACCTGTACCATCCACAACAAAGGCGTCTGTGTATAAATTTGAATTGATAGCACAAAGCCCATTTACACTAATACTGTTTGTTAATAACTTTTGAGCAGCACCTTTAAAACTAATATTCTCAAACAAGTATGAATCCATCGTTTGTGTACCTGTTGTGCCATTAAAATTAACAGTACAACCTGATACATTGCTTAAACTTCCTCCTTTAAAATCTCCTCCTACATTAATAGTCCCGGCACCAGTAAAATTAACGGCATTTTGCGCAGCCGAACCTGCCATAGAAATATTAGCACTAACGTTTAGGGTACCTGTACTGATCCGCAACTCATGGTCTGAATTATCCTGACCGGTTGATACCATGTTTATAGAGCCACAATTTAATGTACCGGCATCAAGGTAAATAAGCTGGTCACGTCCTCCGGATGGATCTGAGAAATTAACTGCCCCATCAATGGTCAATGCTTGTCCAGCAGTAAAATCCAAACGAATGGTGCCGCCATTATTCCCTTCAAAGTTAAGCTCCTGAATACTGTATGATGGTGTAACATTCACGTTAACAATATCCCCACTCATCAAAGTAACTACTCCAGCTGGCTCAAGTTCTCCCGGATAATTAGAAACATTCTGCCATGCACTACCATTATACCTTTGCCACATGTTTGTTTGGTTCCAATTCCCATCTCTGCGCGAACGATAATCACCATCAGAAGGCAGCACAGTGCCTTTAATGTTTACATCATCTATATTCCAACCAGAATAAAACCATCCTACATCGGTGGAGCCCAGTGCAAAACGAATTTGAACTGTTGCATTATCATCGGCATAGGCAGATATATCCACAACCTGATTAGACCAACTATTTTCTTCTATGGTTGTGCCATTCTCCCAAACAACATTCCAATCTATACCATTGGTAGACACCTCAATATAAGCATGATCATATGCGGGCTGTTCCACATTTAACCATCGTTGAAAATCAAGCTGAATATTCATATAGCCCGAACAATCAATTACTGGCGAAATTGCGGTGTATTCCCGATCATTTAAGTTATTTGGATAGGCGCCATCCAGGTCTGTTCCAAGTACAGAACTTCCACTAAAGGCCGACGTTGGATTAGCTTGCCCATGGTCACCAACTCCACCGGCAGGTGCTCCTCGTTCAAACTCTCCAGATAATACCCAACCTTTATCCGTTTCAAAATCATCAAACCAAATTGACGAAACCTGGGCCTGACTTCTCCCAGCGAAAACAATAAGCAATACTGTCAATAATAAATGACTGATATTCTTCATCTCATTAGGTTATTTAATTAAGTCGAACAACCGTTCTCCTTTGGTAATCTTATGCGATTTTTCTTATAAAAAAGTGACTCTAATGCTTAAAAATCACGTGTTAAAAACCACAAAATTATAAGATTTCCGTATTGTTATACTGATATAACACCAGCGGGTTATTAACCTCGTAAAATACACATAAACATGATCGCCTCTATATCAGAACCTTAAGTAAATCAACATGCCATTTATGAGTTTGAAAACTTTGATAAACAGCCAAATTCGCCGGATGAATAATAAATGACAGTGCTCAAATATGGTCTAACAATTCAATAGTCAGCTATTTTACTGACACTTCTGGGGGCCATCGAAGCCATGCCAGAGAGCTACCTTACTATACCCAAAGAGAAACGATGCTACTGTGAAGCCAAACAAAAAAAATGCCGAGGTTTATACCCCGGCATTTCCTATTTATGTATTATAACGTTATGGTGCGACACTTAGTCTACAAAGAGCTTTTGCTCGTAGGCCTTATCCTGACCAATAACCTTTAGCAGGTATACACCAGGCTTGATAGACATCTGCTTATTGAAACGCTCGTTTCTAAACTCTTCAGAAACAACTAATCGCCCGCTAATCGTATATAGCATAACTTGCTTAAGTTCTTCTTTCCATTCACATTCAACAACTAATGTTGTTCCATTCTGAATGTAAGCTTTAACACCTTCCTTGGCTTCTCCTGTCCCCTCGCCAATATCCGTTGGCAATTCTGTTTTTGGCTCTTTAAAGCGCAACACAAAGCGTTCTTCTTTATCAGCCGGATCAGCTTCAAAGGTGTATTCCGAATTAGCAGTCATCTCCACAGTCACCTGTTCCTTTTTATCTTCCAGGAAGAGTTGATAGTCCTCAACCAAAGAATTCAAACCATCAATGTGAATTGTATGATTGGCTTTATACTTAGGTTTAATACCCAATGTTACCTGTTTATCAACCATACTTTGAGGCAACACATTTATTACTACTGGTATTTGGTCAATCACTGAATAGATATAGGACAAGCTATTATCACTAACAAAGCGTTGCTTCGAATCGAGTCGGGATAAACCAATATCACCATTATCGCGCAAAGCAATTACTGCTTCATCCGTTAACTCACCATTACTTAATTTAACTCTTAATACATCAAGCTCCTTAACTGTTGATTTTAAAGATACTTTGTTAACATCATGAATGCGATTACTGGCACGCATAGTCACCTGCCCTGTTTGTAAGGGTTCTGTTTGTACATAAAAGGCCTGACTCGGAGCAATAACTCCCGTAAATGTTTCCGGAGAACTTAATCCTGTCAAGGTATTATATGTCTCAAATGTTTTATCACTATTGCGTGTTGAAACCGTTACATAAACTGTACCTGTTGTGTTAGCAAAATCAGCTGTTACTCCCGTTTCCTTAGGCAATTGATAGTAAGAAGGATATGGATTACCTATGATCTGCCAATCTGTTAATAATGATGTTGAGTAACTTGAGGCAGCATTAATGGTTCCTGTGTGCATCACTTCAGCTCCAGCCTCCTTAACCTTAAACATATACCCTTTAATTTCGTCTTGGGCAGTGAAATTGTAAGCTGTTTTAGAGATACGGTTTATTCCACCATCCAGATACTCATACATTACATAGTCATTTGGCGCAATAATAGCATCATAACTGGCCATTACCGGATTGGCTATTGGATGCGCGATAAACCACCAACGCAGATTATCGTAGGTCCATTTAAATGATACATCGCCTGTAACATTTCCATGCGTAATTAAAGAAGCTGGCTGGGTATTTGTATTTTCAACAAATAACTGATCATTGGTTATCAATGTTCCATTAACAGTCATCTGAGCACCAGGCTGTATGGTTAAACCACCAGTATGATTAATCGTTAAATCATTCACCTGAGCCACTTCACTGGTATTCTTTACAAATGGTGCTGTACCTGTATTGGTAATGGTTACATTAGAACTAGCCACAGGCACCTGGCTATCACTCCAGTTTAATGGATCAAACCAATCCCCTGATAATCCGCCTTCCCAATCGAATGCAGGTATTATAATTGAACCAAATGTAAGATAATGTTCCGATGAACTGAACAACAGATCAGTACTGAGGTTAACCGTTCCACTTGCAGTGGTTCCTGATTTAGTACCAATGTTAACTTCCTCCCAGGCTGTTGCATTCCACTTAACAACTCTAAAATCATTATCAGGTGTTACACCACTTCCACTATCCCATCTTAATAACAAGTTTGCTTGAGCAGAGGTATTAGGAGCTGTAATATGCCAAAATTCGTTATGGCTCACATACTCCACAGGTGCAACAAAGCTCTCCGGTGACCGTGAAACACTCGAAGGATTTGTATTATAATACCTAACACTCCACTCTCCACCTGAAGTACCATCAACTGTTACTTCAATATTTCCATACCTTGAGGCATTTCCAACCGGGAAATCAAAATTACCCCCTGATAGTATCTCCTTCTTTAACAAGCCATCAACGTATGAAGAAGCACTTGCCCCCACTACGGCATTTTCATCTGAATCAGTCAGTTTCAAAGCTGAAGAGGCATCAACCACAATAATTCCATCTGTTAATAACAGCAACTTGTCAACTTCCAGATCATTGGATACCTGGATTCCAACCGGATTATTAACTTCCAGGCTGTATAGAGCTCCCCCTCCAGCAGAAGTAAAACTTAATGCCCCATTTACATATTGATTAACTATTCCATTAAATCCGAGTGTTGAAGTGCCGATTCCTGCATCAAACGTTCCTGCGGCAAAGCTCAAATCACCTTTTAAATATAAATTACTATTATGGGTATTAATTACATCAGGGCCGTCAATTGTCCAGTCGCCATAAAGCTGCACGTTAACGTTAGGCAACCGTCTTTCTCCCGAACCACTTAACACCAGATTATTTAATAATGGCAACTCACTTAAGATATCATAATCACCTGTTCCGCTATATTCTAAAGTACCTCCAGTTTCAGAGAAGAACTCATCGTATGCACCAGCAGGCAAATCCCCTCTTTCAACCCTCACTTTACCAACGCCATATACATCCCCAAGACGGTGACCAAATGAACTTCCAATATTTGCTGTACCAGTAGCATTGATAAATGTCCTGTAGGCTGCCTCAAAGTTATCAGGGAATGACAAGTAGTGATTAATATAAATAAGACTACCGCGAGGGCCTCCCGCTGGTATACCTACACCTGCAGCTCCTGTTGCACCCGTATCTGGATCGTATGTTGCCCATGTTGAAACATCTGAATAGTTGCCATCTACTACGGTAGTATAAGACGGTACTTGATCTGGAATAGACGATGAAACACCGGCGGTATAATCACCATCAATACCAGCATCATCAGTATTAGAAAAGTAGAACAGAGAGATATCATCAGCATTTGCTTTTCCCTGAAACTCATCTGTTGTAAATTTATTCCAATCAGTACTACCTAGTAAGATACGAGCCGTAATGTATTGTGATGTATCACCCAAAGCATCTCCATCATTTGAATACATCCTCGCCAATCCACTAAATCCCTGAATACCTTCTGCATCTAATGTCCAGTTATACTGAAGCACATTAGCCTGATCGGCCAAAGGAATTGAAATATGCGGTTCATCAGCAGCTTTAACACGAATTGCTCCGGTGCTTCCTCCATTCGTTGTGATATCAAATATTACTGGCGTATATTTACCCAGAGAACCAATAGGATATGTAAATGATTCAGCAGCTGAAATAACAGGGAAATATTTTTTGATTCCATTATCGGTAAATGATAAGTTTGTTTGGATCATGTTTGAGCTGGAAAACGGATTAACAGGCTCAATTGATGCACCATTATTGAAAATAAGCAAGTTCCTACCAATATCAAAAACACCATCTACAAGTCGTAATTGATTCGTAAATGTTAAAGCGCCGGACTGGGTAGGTAATGCTACACCATTAGCATTATTGATGGTTAATCGATAATATTGTCCTGTCCCACCTAATTCTTGTATATCAGAACCAGCCATAATTATACCTTGTCCTCCCGTACCTGTTGTGGTCACCTCATTAAACAAATCTCCATACAAGGTCAGGTCATTGTCTCCGGTATTAAGGGTACCACTTAGTAATTCCATATTACCTGTTACCAAAACAGGTGATGAAGCATCTAATGTAAGTGCTCCGGTTCCTGTCTGCCTGATAAGATTTGCAAAGGTTAAGTCACCAGTTATTGTTTGGTCCACACCTTCGAAATAGGTTGTATTATTATTGGGATTATAGGTCGCAGCAGCATCTTTAAACAAATTACCTTTTAAAATTACATCTAAGCCATTAGCATCAAATTCACCAGAATTAATTGCCAGATTACCATTGATAGTAGCTGGCACCACATTTAGAACTGCGCTAGGGGCATTGGTTCCTTCAATGGTTAAGTCTCCCAGTTCGCTACCTGCATAAATAGCCATAATTTGCCCTGCCGGTGTTGTATTATCACCAATTATAAAGCCTGCTCCAGAACCAATGTTTACCGACTCCGGGTCAAATAAGAGTGCCTTATTAGTGGCACCATGGCCCCTAATGATTGTGAGTTTAGAATTAGCAGCCTGTGTAAATGAACTTCCAGCTCCTGTAATTTCGAATAATCCACGCGAAGTTGCTCCGGCTGCATTCACACCCACCTTAACAGCACTCGCCGCACCTGCCTGATTAAATGTAAGCACACCTACATCTGTATTTAATGAACGGCGTAGTTGCGAACCTACACTTAACTGTGCCGTTCCATTAAGGGTAATACTGGCATCACCTGAAGATGAATATTCAATATAGTTGTCGGTAAAACCATTAGAACCTTGCGCACAATTTACAATTCCAGAATTATTTATTATCAAAGAACCATCTAACCAGATTCCTGTATTGGATGCGGAACCGCCAACATTAACAGTAGCTCTGTCAACATTTAAAATAGTACCGGATGGAATCCGGAAATCATTACCTCCAGTAGATAAGTTGATATTGATTGCACTACTATTTAAATGACATTCACCTGATGTTAACACCAGATTCTTAATTGGTCCACTAGCATCCGTTGGCAGTGTAAATCCTGCTTGAAAATCCACTTTCTGACCTACAGGCTTATTTATTTCCAGCTTGTAGAATTCACTAGTACCACTTGTTTTGGAGAATGTTGCGGTTTGTGTTCCTTCAAAACTAATGATGGCTCCACCTGACTCCGCCAATTCAATAGTTCCGCTTCCCTGGGAAATATTCCCATTAAGGTTGATTTGATGCTCAACGGTTGTTCCTGTTGCCACATTTAATGTACCTGCACCATTAACCGTTATGTCCCCATCAATGTCCATTGTTCGGGACTGACTAGCTGGTAAACTCAATGTACCAGTATTAATAATTACATCTCCAAACACAGTTACATCTCCATTACCACTGCTACTTATATTGAATGTGGCATCATCTACAAAAAGGTTACCGTTGATAACCAAATCTATATTACCTGCAGTTTTATCTCCACTATTAGTTATATGTAAATTTGGATAACTACTAATCTCTGAAATTGGAATTGGAATAAAGCCTAACCAATATGAATAAGTTGAGGTTGGTAACGTATAGTTACCAGTACCAGAATATTCAAAAATAGCCTCATCATTAGACATAAACTCTGTAAAATCAACCGTTGGCATTTTTGTTTCATCATGAATTAAGAAACGTCCTTTTCCTCTAATAAAAGATAAATCATTGCCTCCATCAGGATTACCAAAAAAATCAAGAGTTAAAGGGCCTTCTGCACTATTCGTAATTTCTAAAGTAGGAGGTTCAATATTATCATCTCCAATACCAATATTCGTTTCCGTCTTTCCTTTAATATAAACCTGAGAAGCATCTGAACCGTCATTAATATAGACTTTATGATTTTCTGCACCCAAGCCACCAATTACGTACATATAATAGGATCGAGGAGTAGCATCAGCTCCACTATGCGTTGGACTTAATGTCCAAGTTGATGAACTATTAAACGGTCCAGAAACTTTACTATATAATGTTTCTACATTGTTAAACCCATTTTGTCTCCCCCAAGAGTATTCTTTCTCTAATGGAGTTCCGAAATTGAACTGTATATCACGATTACCATTCGATAGGGTTGCATTGCCACCAAGCCAGGTATTATCTGTCTGAAATACCATCCCTCTTCTACTTCCGGTAGTTGAAAGCGTTTTGTTTTGAGAAAAAACATAACGCAAATCAGCAGCACTAACACTTTCTAATCCTGCTTTTTCGACTCTCCAATAAAATGCTTCCACAAGAGATGGATCATCAACTGTCGGATGATTTCCTTTATTATATCTTATCGTCAAACTTCCATTATCAACAGGATTGTTTGCCGCATCAATATATACCTCTGTTAAATATGGGGCGTCACTATCCGAAGGATCTAAAAAACCAATTGGAAAAAACTGCACTTCAGTTCCACTACCATACCCCCCTGATAGAAGAATTGGTAAAGTCAATCCGCCGTTTGATGCTCTTCCATCTGTTGCAAACATTCGTGATGTTCCCCAACTTCCTCCAGAACTGTAATAGCTGGATGAAATATTAAGATTATATGCACCCAGGTCAAACACATTATTTACCAGAAACTCAACAGTAGTTGCATCCACATCACTCAACAACTTAATTTGAGGTGTTGTACCATAGGTGTTATTCAGTTTTAGGTTACCAAAACTAATAGTTTGACCCACTTTTCCTTTAAGTGTTTGTTGCGACGCTGTACTATTTAGGATCAAAGCATTAGAACCAACAATTGAACCATATGAGATATCAATACTACCACCTAAATTACGATCACTAGTTCCTACATCCAGTGTTCCTTTGTTGATGGTTAAATCTTTTGTTATAGATATGGTTCCTGTTCCCAAAGTAACTGCAGTAGCCTCACTATTTTTATTCAATTCTAGATGGTCAAAGGTTACTGTTCCACCATTAACAGTTGACGGATTCTGGCCTATAAACCTTGTAACATGATTACTACCCGTACTATATGATCCATTATTCGTTAAGTCTCCTCCTATCTCAAGCAGATTATTAGCCGTACTTAAAGTAGAATTGGCGCTTCCAATGGTTAGATTATTCTTAACGGTTATAGACGTGTTAAGATTTATACTTTGCGTGTTTGCACTATTTATCTCCAAATTGTACAATGGAGCTGTACTTGATACATTAAAAGTCGACCCTGCCGATGCAGAACGATTAATAATGATAGTTCCACCTGTCACCCCATAGTTGCCTTCTCCCGACTCAATGCCTATTGCTAGCTGCGATGGGGTAGCTGCATCAAACAATTCAATGGTACCACCACTCATCATAAACACATTTTCGCTTCCTTTAATGTGAAAAGTAGGCGAACCACTACCAGATAAATCACTATTAATATCACCGTAGAGCTGCACTAATCCACCAGACTGGTTATAACTCCATTTACCGGTTTGGCCTCCAGCACTTCTAAATCCTGGAGTAATAACTGTTCCTCCCTGGATTATTACACTAGCATTACCAGAGTCCCATGCCACAAAACCATGAGTTTTTGTCTCAAAAAGACCCGCAGAAATCATAAACTTACCCAAAACCGAAAAAGACTTTGAACCCGATGCAGCACCATCAACTCCGGTTCCTGTAACGCCTCCAACTGCTGTCTCTGCATCGGAGCGGGCTGTACTATAAACTTTAACACCAGCACCATTTATGTGCAAGCCAGAAGTGGCTCCTATAAAAAAGTCTGAACCACCTTCTGTTAGTGTTGGAATGAAAACTGAACCAGTAAGTACAAGCGTACCATTTTTAAGATATAATGCTTTGGTATCCACGCCATTTTGATTATTACAACCGTATAACCTAAAATTACCTTCTGAAGATGCTGAAAGATTTAATTTGTATGACTGGTCAAATCCCTTATCCAGAATTAAGCGATATAAATTAGTAACTCCATTACAAGTAAAGTTGGCATCCGAAGAACCTGCCATTGTTAAGACTGCTGCAGCAACTCCATTACCTGTTAATCGCGTATTATAATCCGGTTGATTCTGGGTAGTCAAATTAATTATACCAGCGTTAACAATATTACCATAACAGATAATTTGGTGATAGTCTGATTCTGTGTCACCAAATGAATCACCAGTCCTGACAGTTAATTCACCATCAGCCTGTATGGTCACATCACCTTTTATTGTCACAGTGTACCGAACACTTGATGCTTCTCCTAAACGTACCTGACCACTCTTAATTAGCAGGTCACCGTTTAAAAGATAATTATCACTCAGAGTAACTTCATTACCACTATTTAGATTTATCTCCAGATTATAGAACGTGGAAGCAGTTTGAATATTGAAGTTTGAATCACCATAATATACGGCCGTACCCTCATCTCCACCTTCTGCAACGAAATAGGAATCATCGGTCACAGTCGGATAATTATCTGCAGCCATTAACAAACGACCGTTACCTTTGAGTTGCGCAAAAGAATGGCCACCCGATTCTCGTAAATCCAGCTGACCAGAAACTTTCACACTTCCGAGTGTCATTGTTACATTTCTAGCTACACCACCATTGCTAGCAGCATCATAAGGTATAATACCATCTGGTACAACAACAGTTTTACCTGTTAAGATAACTACATTATCTCCCGCTGCAGGCACGGCACTGCCAACCGGCACAGCACCTGCAGGGTCCAGGGTCCAGATATCAGGGTTATCCCAGTCACCACTTGCTAACGTATACCATGTTTGTTGTGCATTTACAGAATGCATCAATCCAACCAAAAGGATTAACAAGAAAATCCGAATGCTCGATTTACTAATCATATTTATGGGTTTATCTTATTTTATTTGCCTCAACAATATAGCCTCCACAATTCTCCAATGTCAACTATTTAACTGCAAAAGTACAATTATTCCGTATTCTATTACTGAGTTAACGCAAATAGAATAATAGTCCAACACTCACCTTCTGCATCAATCACCCACTAACTTCTATTATACAGACACTTATGGTAATACTCATTTTTTTCATCGTCTATATAATTTTGATGAATTATTTGCCCTACTGAATTACTATTCAAGCATTTCAGGACTGTAATTACAATACTCTACATAAATTAGCTCTTAAACTAACTTAAGAGACATCCAATGCTCACTCAAACCTACTATCAACTTATAAAGTAAAGGCATTAAAAAAGCCTCCGAATTGTTTCGGAGGCTCAATGCATCATAATTATTAACTAATTTACTTAATCATTACTTTTTGCTCAAATGTACGATCTCGACCTATCAGCTTTACAACATACATACCCGTACTCAAAATTAATGGCTTAACAGTTTTACGGGCCACAGAATACTCTTGAAATACTAACTCACCGCTTATGCCATAAATCATTACTATAACTTGAGGCTCATCCCAATCATGTTCTATCACCAGTTCGTTATTATTTTGAAGATACACCTTAGCATCATAAGCTTTTCCATCAGCTATATCAATATCAGTTGCAACCGCTGGCATATTTAAATGCAACACAAAGCGTTCATCAAAACTTCCTTCATCTGTTGAAAACTCATATACCGTCTGCCCATCCAAATTGGTGAATACTTTCTTATCCTTATCTTCTAATATCACTTCTACTTCTTCAGTCAGAGTTTCTAATCCTTCAAGATAAATTTTATGCACCCCTTGTTTTGAATTAATACCAATTGCTTGCTGCCAATCTTCTTCTATACTTGGTAAAACATTTATAACAGCTTTATTGCCTTCAACAACCGAATAAACATATGACAAGCTATTGGTAGTAAAACGCTGTTCTGAATCTAAACGACTAAATCCATGATTGCCATTTGAACGAAAAGCCAACACTGCTTCATCTACACCACCACTTTCATTTTCGATTTTAATCCGCAACACATCAGTCTCTTTAGGTATAGTGGCAGATTTCAGTTGCGTACCAACAGCATGAACACGATTAGCTGAACGCATTTTAATATTCCCAGCAGTACTGGTTTTCACATAAAATGCCTGGCCTGGCGCAATAATACCATTTGTCAAAGAATTGACTGGAGATGTGATGCCTGTCAAGGTATTGTAGGTACTATAAGTCTTATCGCTATTAGAGGTTGATTCTGTAACATACACAGTCCCTGTTGTATGGTAAAAATCTGCATTAGCATCAGCCGCATCCTCTAATGGCAATTGATAATAGCTTGGATATGGATTAGCTATAATCTGCCATTCAGTTTGTAAAGCTTTGGTATATTCTGCATCATTATTTACCTGACCTGTCATTTCCAGGAGTGTGTTATCATCTTTCACCTTAAACAGGTACCCTTTTATCGAACTCTCTCCTGAAAAATCCTTATTGGTTTTTGATATTTTGGCTAGCACATCAGGATCCTGATAATCATATAGCACATAGTCGTTTGTACCACCATTGGTCAACAAGATATTATCGTAACTGGTGGACATTAATGCATTGGAAATAGGGTGACCAATAAACCACCAATTCCCACTGTTGTATGTCCATCTAAAAGTGATATCTGCCAGTGTTATACCATCTCCCTGAAACACATCCCCATAAACGATGAATGAAGTTGGAGCGCTATTCGAATTTTCAACAATTAAATTAGCTCCTGCACCAATAGTAATATCGCCTAAAACAGTAACTTTACTACCTTCAGGAATGATTAATTCAGTTCCCGCTTCTAACTCCAAATTCCACATGAAATACTGGGAACCAGCACAAAATTGCGGATAAAAAGTATTCCCCGATTCTATAAGCACATTATCTCCCGTGGTTGGTGTATCTGTATTGGTCCAGTTACCATCTAAATCCCACTGTGTACTACCACCATTCCATGTTGCAGTTGTAAATAATGTTTCATCTACATTATCAATAAAAGTGTCTTCTATATCCGGAGGTAATACTCCCGCTTCGATTAAATCACCAAGATCACCAGAACCATTACCAGAACCTGTGAAATCATCAGGATCACTTAAAAAAAGCTGACCTGCATTATCTTCGGTAGCACCACCATTCTTGCCTGTATAGTCATATGAGCCTCCAACCGCTAAAACACCTGTTGTTTCAATATTAAGTTCCAGGGAGTTTTTACCCCTGACATCTAAACTACCACTAACAACAAGAGTGCCATACACTTGAAAATCAACATTATTCTGATTAACATCACCAATAACCAAATCTCCTTTGACAACCATTATAGTATTAACCTCAACGGTTAACTCCATACATGTAAAATCACCTCCAACGATATATATAACAGTATCATTAGGATTGCCATTATCAACAACTGTAACCAGCTCATTATAAACTAAAGGCCCCGAAACAGTCTGACTCGTTGTAATATCCAAGGCCGTTACCTCACAAAGAACAGTTTGCATCAGCCAAATTACTCCAAGGAATACCATTTTTTTAACGAAGTAGTTATTTCTCATATCTCATTTTTTTCTTTTCTCGACTTTAAATCACTCGTTTTACGTCAATTACGCAAAAGGTTTCAATCTTCGTAATGTTTATACGCAATATTTCTTCGCGGTTAACGAAACTATTGTGAATAACGCCTATTTGTTGATGATTGTTTAGTTACCGGTGACGAGTAACCTTTATGCACTATGAGTGTTTAACTTATTTGCATAAAAAATGCCCCAATAATCATTGAGGCATTTATTGTATAATAGTCGAGAACCAGCTTACTCTACTTTGCGCAGTGCTTTCCAATCGGCTACGCAACATATTTTCCCCTTCAGGGCCGGACATTTTTCTTCTAACACCTTTTCCACATCCGCCGGACGCTCCAAGCCATTGAACAGTTCCAATGGAAAATCAGCCTCTGACAATTCCAGTTCTGTATCTACATTGCGCAATCCAAAAGTCCGCACATCAATCTCCTCAAAACCAGGCATAATCTGCTCACAACCTTTAACATAGCTAAAAGCGCCAACACGATCTTCTGCTACTACCGGCACCACATGAAAAGCCCGTTCAACCTGAGGCAATAGTAATTGACGAAACTCGCGCCCCGATATGCCCAATACCATTGATAGTACAATACCACCGGAAATAATTATTTCCCCTGGTTTATAGCGCTGATAATTAAAATGGATAGGGTGTGTATTTTTAAAGTAAGTCGCCCAAAACAGGTTCTCACTTTTTCCTACCGGTCTAACAAAGGGGTGTAGCAGCAAATCGCCCTCATGAAAATCATCAATCTTATTCTCAATGGCTATACCTCTTACCCGGGCCAATATCTTTTCCTTGAAATGGTGGTTCTTATGTGGCTCAACCAAGTCAGAGTTTTCACTTGACAACACATTAATCTTGGGGAATAATGTCACACGCTCAAGAGAAAACACAGGCTCTCCCTTTTGATTGGATAATATATGTTCCGAAACAACTGTAGAGTGGTTTCCGTTGGAAGTTTCTTTGATTTCTTTAACGACAATAACACAGGAAAATGTATCACCTGCAAATGCCGGATTTAAATACAATGCATCCCTGACTTCGAGGTGCAACAAGCTTGAATGTGCAAAACTCTCTACTCCCAAACTCAAGGTTAGGTTGAGCAAAAAACCATAAGGTAAAAACATCTCATGAAATCCAAGAATACCAGCAAACTCACGACTATTCTCGGGATACGATGACGTTGGCATTAGTCCACTCCATAAGCTGTGAACTGATTCATCAACGGTAATGTTAAAATGACTGACAATTTCCTGACCTATTGATACACGATTTAAATCAAGACCGTAGCTAACTTTTCTATTTGGTTTAATAAATCCTTGCATGGTTAATGTTTGAGAAGGACAAAAATAAAGCTTTTAAGCATACAAATCTCACTCATATCAAGCCCTATGGGCATAAAATGCACTTCAACTTTCAATCACAATTAGATTTAATTTAAATTGCTTTCATATTTAAAGGAGCTTGGCCATTCATTGTAAAAACATTAAGCAATAAAATGAAAAAATATAGGATACCACACGCTAATCACATGACATTCATTTACATTTTATAACAATGGATGCAAAAAAGTTAAATAATTAACGCCGCATGGTAATAGATGGTTAATGCCAAATACCCGGGATAACAGCATGGCAGTTGGGACAGTTACCTTCATCACTCAGTAACATTTTGGTATCGTAATAGCTACGCCTCATCACTTCCTCTTTACAATTGGGACAATATGTATTCTGATATCTATTCTGGCCAATATTACCAACATACACATATTGCATTCCTTTTTCCTGAGCCAATTCAGCTATTTTGAACAACAGCTCCTTTGGCGTTGCATTCAAATGTTCTAATTTATAAGCAGATACAAACCTATTAAAGTGTATGGGCACAGTCTGAAAGTCATTGTCAACCAGCCAATCAATCATCTGGCTAATCATCTGCCAATCATCTGTCATTTGCGGAATAACCAGATTGGTAATTTCTAACCATATACCCGCCTTTTTCATGGCTTGCAATGTGTTCAAAACCGGCTTAAGACGAATGCCAGACAGTCGCTGATAAAGCTCATCATCAAAACACTTCAGGTCGATATTGGCTCCGTCTATGTATTTCAGTAACTCATCGAGAGGCCTGGGATTGATATAACCGGCCGACACCATAATATTCAATAATCCTTCTCTCTTGGCAATCTTTGAGGTTTCCAGCATATATTCGTAATATACGGTAGGATCGGTATAGGTATAGGAAATGGACTTACACCCATATGATTGAGCAGATTCAACCACCTGCTCAGGTAACAGCTGCTTAGCTGGTACATCATCTGGTGATACCTGGGAGATACTGCTGTTCTGGCAGTTTAAGCACGCCAGGTTACATCCGGCTGTAGCAATGGAGAATGTTTTTGTACCCGGTAAAAAATGGTACAATGGTTTCTTCTCCACCGGATCGACATGAATGGCACAGGGGTTGGCATAAGCCAAGGTATACAATCGCTGTTGCTGACAAACGCGGACTCTGCACTTTCCAACTTCACCTTCTTTTAACTGACACATATGCGGACACAATTCACAAATGACTGTGCCAGCACTCTGCCGGTAATACATGGCTTCATACATTGCTACATTGTTGTCAGAGGTTCGTTAACTCCTGCCGATTCCAAAACCCTGGATGCGGCGCGACGATACCCTTGAATAATTATTTGTTGGTCGGGCGTCAGCCTTACAATGGAATAGCTATTATTAGTTATTCCCGAAAAATCCACTAAGGCCTTTTGAGTGATGTAATGAATACCATTAAGCAGGTTATAACCACCCTCATGACGATGCCCCTGAAAAACAGCCAGCACCTTATTACTGGCTTCCAGCACCTGTCGCACCTGCTGTGCATTATTCACATACAACTTCCCTTCTCCATCGAGCGGTTGATGAACAAAGACACAAACTGGCTGTGAGCTATTACTTAATTCCTGTTCCAGCCAATTGATTTGTTGCTGAGGAATGGCTGTATCATACCAATCAAAATTATTAGTATCATAAGGCACTCCGTCTCCTCTGAAGCAGGCATCCAAAACGATAAAACGCCAATCATTATGCACAAATGTATAGTAGGTTTTATCTGGCGAAATACCTGCATTCGTCACAGCGCTCTGAAACTCCTGCTTAGAAATTGAATCGACATCATGATTGCCAAGCACATGATAGCGCGGCCCTTTATAATAGGCGAACACCTCTTCAATGGCACGAAGATACGCCATCGTTCTCTGCTTATCGGGTGTGGGATCTTCATCTTTAAAGTCTCCTGTTTCAATGGCAAAATCCAGCTTCTTTTCGTTATACAATAAAATAGCCTCAAAGAGTTTCTCCCGGCTTTCTGTAAAGTACCGGTCCCACTTCATGACGGCTTGGGCATAATGCACATCTGTTACCCAACCAAAAGCGACATGCCCGGGCTGGCAGCCATACAGGAGTGGCGATAAAGCCATTCCACCAATCACCCATGAGCTTGTTTGTATAAATTGTCGTCTGCTAATCATCTTTATCGGATATAATTATTGCTTCATAAGTATAAACCTCTGCCTCACACCACCCATCCCAGCCAATATGGGCTTTATCGCGGGCACACCTACTCAGGTACTCTTCAACGGTCCAGTTATTACGCGCTCCTACTTGTGGTAAGAAAGTACCATGAGCCCCACCTTTCTTTATATAAATCCCATGCCGTCCCATTTCAATCTCCTGAATATCGCCAATCAGCCTCATCGGTGTTAAAACTGATATTTCAATTGTAAGATCTGTTAGCTCATCGAGTGTTAATGCTTCAAAACGCGAATCGAAAAAAGCCGCATTTACTGCCTGTTCCCTGATTAATTCTTCCAATGGCGCATGACTGAATCGACCGATACATCCCCGCAATTCGTCATTGACATACACCGAAACAAAGACACCGGCTGACTGGGTATCTACAGGTTGAACTTTATCAGTAACATCTCCCGGCAAACCAAAATGATTGAGAATTGCATCCCGGGCAACACCCAGTAAATATGTCGATTCATGGCGGCTTATTTTTTCTTTCTCCTTTTCATCACACACGGCAATGGCATGATAGCCCACCACCCTGCTTGAATCTTTATAAAGTTTCATACCTGAATGTTCGTAGGCGAGCTGATGGTATTTGACTGACAAGCCTTCTGTTATGGCTAATAAAGTAAGTACCGCACTCCATCCACAAAGCCCGGTTAATAAATTATCTGCCCCGGTTTTTCTTTGCTGCTCCAGATAATTAAGCAGATGGTGGTAGCTATTAGTACATATGGCATCTGCCGTATTTTTATCTTCTTTTTCAGCAATAACCGAAGGTGGGTAATGCGCAAAATCTGTACTGATAATGAATAGGTTTGAAGGTACCCAATAGGGTTTTAGCAGTCGGGCCAGTTTCTGCAACTCCCTTTCATCGTTACCGATAATGAGGGGCACAATTCCTTTAAAACCATCAAAAGCCTGTTGAATAAACGGCAATTGCACTTCCAGGGTATGTTCCCCCTGATGCACCTCATCATCGCAAAAAATAATTGAGCTAGCATTAGTTAAATCATTGATAATATTTTGATTGACTATCACATCAACCATGGGCGTTTCAAAAGCAGAGCAACTGGTTGTGGCTGCTCCTTTAAAGCTGGCTTTGTGGCTGGCCCCTATCAGAAAAATGGTATCGTAGCTTTTACCACAAAGCTGTTTGTATCCAAAAGCTGCCACACTTCCGGAATATACGTATCCCGCATGCGGAACAATCAAAGCCCGTATATGTCCTAATTCTTCAAGCTTGGGAGCTTCATTCAGAAAAAGTTCCACCTGCTTTTTAAGCTGTTCCGGATTCTCTGGATAAAAACTCCCTGCAACTGCTGCTTTTCTTTTCATTCTTACAAAAAAACTCATATAAAGTTAAGCATCTTTTACACCATCTGAAAATCAATAAAAAGAGCCTGAGTTGCGTTCCATTTAGCCCTTTATCTGGAATATTTTTTAAACTTTTTTACACCCAAAATTTGCAATAAAAAGAAAAGCACCTATCTTTGCACCGCAATTGAGAAAAACAAGGATGACTCAGTAGCTCAGCTGGTAGAGCAACGCCCTTTTAAGGCGTGGGTCCAGGGTTCGAATCCCTGCTGAGTCACCACCTTTAGACCTCTAAAAACAAGAGGTCTTTTTTATGAAAGCCGATACATTCGGTATAAGGATGACTCAGTAGCTCAGCTGGTAGAGCAACGCCCTTTTAAGGCGTGGGTCCAGGGTTCGAATCCCTGCTGAGTCACCACTTTTAGACCTTTAAACGAAAGGTCTCTTTTTTTGAAACCGATACATCCGGTATAGGATGACTCAGTAGCTCAGCTGGTAGAGCAACGCCCTTTTAAGGCGTGGGTCCAGGGTTCGAATCCCTGCTGAGTCACCACTTCATAAGCTCCATAATACGGAGCTTTTTTTATATCCTGTCTTTTGTAAACTGCTTACTTATAAACATACGCTGCCCGATAGCTATAAATAGCAACAATACAAAGGCATATTAGCGGCAGTATATATGAGAAATTAACCTCAGGCACTCCTATTAGTAATACATCATTAAAGCCCGGCCCACCGATATCCAGAATTAGCCCTTGCAGAGGCGGCAATAAAGCGCCACCCACAATGGCCATTACCAGACCTGCCGAAGCCAGCTTAGCCTCATCGCCCATACCTTTCAGTGCCAGTCCATAGATGGTAGGAAACATGATGGACATGGTGATGGATATGCCCACCAATGAAATAAGACCTGCCAGGCCCTGAATAAAAATAGCACCAAGGGTAAAGCCAATGCCTGCTATGGCAAAGACAAGCATCAATAAAGCTGGTTTGATATACTTCAGTAAAAAGGTGCCGGCTGAACGCCCAACAAAGAAAGCCACCATGGCAGCCATATTGTACCAGGTGGCTGTCAGCTGATTCTCGGGAATCCGGCTTTCGTTCAGGTTATCCACATACTGATAGATAAATGTCCAGCACATAATTTGCGCCCCTACGTAAAACATTTGCGCTATCACGCCCTCATAGTAACGCCGGTTGCTGAACAGCAGCTTGTATGTCTGCCCAATTGTTTGCTTATCCCTATCTGTTTTATCAGGCATTTTAACAATGGCAATTAACACCAGAATAGTTAATACAATAAAACCCAGTATAACATATGGTGTGCTTATAATTGCCAGGTCGTTACTTCTTATTGTCGCCTGTTCTGCCACTGGCAAAGCACTGTAGGCATCTGTACTAAAATCATCGGAGCGCAAAGCCTTAAGCACTAATATTTGTGCACCAAAAATACCCAACAATGACCCTAAAGGATTAAATGTTTGTGCCAGGTTAAGCCGACGTGTAGCTGTGGCAGCTGCTCCCATTGACAACACATAGGGGTTGGAAGTGGTTTCTAGAAAAGCCAGGCCAAACGTGAGGATATATAGCGAGGCCAGAAAGAAGCCAAATACTTCGAATTTGGCAGCCGGTATAAACAAAAAAGCCCCCGTAGCATACAAGGCCAAACCCACCAGAATACCAGATTTGTAGGAATACTTACGAATAAACAGTGAAGCGGGAATGGCCATGGTGGCATAGCCTCCATAGAAAGCCAGTTGCACAAGCGCCGCTTCCATGTTTGACAGCTCAGGCATCACCTTTTTAAAGGCTGATACCATCGGGTTAGTCAGGTCATTGGCAATGCCCCACAGGAAAAACAAGCTCGTTAATAGAATAAATGGGAAAATGTATTTCTTTTCAACAACTTTTGCTGTTAATGAACTCATAAGGGAAGTTTTGGAATGCTAACAATCTAAATTAATAAACGGGGGTGACGCCTTTTTTAAGGAGGATATTTCCATACTTGGCAGTTTCACCTGTCATCACAACAGCAAAAGCATTGCGTGCCCGTTCATAGAAATCAAATCGTTCAATGCGTTCAATAGCTGGTGCGTGTGGGTTGGTTTGATGAATGGCCTCCAGGTAAGCTGTCTCTACTGATGGATCCAAGTCATCCCCTTCAACAGGCGCCATCATGACTATGGGAGCCGACACATAGGCATCCAATTCAAACAATGGCAATATAGCAGCTAACAAATCTGCAATATGCAAGCCATCCGCTCTTATTACATTTGCATTGAGGCTTTCGCCCGGGAAATGTGCATCGGCAAAAACTATTTCATCGCCATGCCCCATTCGGGCCAATACAGCCAGTAATTCGGGACTTATGAGCGGAGATATTCCTTTTAACATGAGATTTTGATTTAGCTATTGGGGAACTAAAGATAAGTTTTTATTTCAAGCAACAAAGTGGCTGATACGATTGTAGTGTTTCACCGCTGAGTAAAAGGAGAACGCGGAGAGGAAAGAACTAAAGTTTAGCACCTCTCCTCAGTCCTCTCCTCAAGGAGAGGAAGCCGTGAACCTTAACTTTTTTGTATCAGTTCCCCCTCATCCGCCTAAGGCGGAAGCTCCCCAAGGGGAGCATGGATGTGCATTATACTGAAAATCAATGCTGCTAAAATCTTCCCCTTGGGGAAGTGGCTGCAAGCCGATGGGGGATTGGTGCGGCACTTACCTGTTTAAACGCTTCAGAGTTGAAATGGTCGAGCTACTGTATCCATACTGTTCTCTGTAGTTGTTTATTTACCACCACATACAATAGCGTGTGCAGTACAACACGAGCATTTTATTTTATCGGCTCATGCCCCAACAAACACTGACCAGACAACAATTGATGCCTTATACGCTCCATTAAGAACCGTCCAAGCATTTGGGGAAGACGTGCAAGCTCTAGTACGAGTCGCCCATGCATTTAGGGAAGATGTGCAAGTTCTAGTAGGAGCCGCCCATGCATTTGGGGAAGACGTGCAAGCTCTGGTACGAGTCACCCAAGCATTGGGGAAGACGTGCAAGCTCTGGTACGAGTCGCCCAAGCATTTGGGGAAGACGTGTAAGCCCTAGTACGAGCTGCCCATGCATTTAGGGAAGACGTGTAAGCCCTAGTACGAGCCGAAGACGGAAACTCCACATGTGGCGCATGGATGTGCGTAATGCTGAAAATCAATGCTGCTAAAATCTTCCCCTTGGGGAAGTGGCTGCAAGCTGATGGGGGATTATTGTGAAATTTTACAGCTAATTTCGATATAGTAATACACACACCCTTAGCTCATACATACTCGGGAGATTTGACCTGCTCTCGGTTCATTTTTTCATATCCTCGTGAATTATTCCTGACTTCCCGGGTAGTTTTTTGATCCCCCCACTCCCTTCGGGTATCTCCCCAGGGGGAGAATTTTCCACAGGGAGAAATGCCCAAGGCGATGGGAACTTGTTGCTACGTAAACATGCTAAATCTTATCCTGTCACATATAAAATCGTTACCCTCACTATCTTTCTCATCACAGATCAAAAAAAAGGTTGACGCCTGCGGTACGTCAACCTTTTCACTTTGTTATAAACCTGAGTTCGATTAAAATTACAAAGCTCAAAATTTCTTAAATAACTGATTTACAATGCGAATTTCAGAAGCGTAGCGAGCTACGGTGATGAAA
>NZ_JAGTAR010000023.1 GCF_018156225.1 Carboxylicivirga sediminis | reverse complement strand
CCTGTAGCCCCTATCAATCCTGCTTTTCATGACAACCGTTGTTCTCAAAAGCGGGTGCAAAATAACACAGGATTTTTTTATTATCCAAATGGAAAGTTCACATTTCTGGCATGACCTTTGCCATTTAAGCAGCTTACTCATTCATCTATATAGGCTTATAAGCAGTTAAAAAATTTCAGAAAAACTGCATAAAGAATAATTCCGTTGGAATACGGCCCATTACTAAGTAAATAATTGCAATTTTAGCATGTCGCAAAATAAACTGTTAAGAGGTACATATTATGAATTTTAAGAAACTAATTAAAAATCTGGGGTTTCAGATACTTGTTGCCATGCTACTTGGTACTGCACTCGGCATTGCTATGGGTCCTGAAGCAACAGTGTTTGCACCATTGGGCGATGTATTTATTGGCCTGATTAAGATGCTTGTCGTGCCATTGGTGGCTATCTCAATTATATCAGGAGCAGCGTCGTTGGGTGCCACCAAGTCGGCTGGTAAGATTGGCATCAGTACCATCGGCTACTTTTTAATTACCACTGTTGTGTCCGTAACTCTTGGACTGCTACTTGGTGAAATATTTTCGCCTGGCAAAGGGCTTGACAAAGAAACCGTACTGGCCATGTTTCCGGCAGAAGAATCACCTGTGCATCAAACCGCTGATTTCTGGACAACGCTGCAATCCATCATTCCTGAGAATCCAATAGAATCGTTAGTGAGTGGCAATATTCTGCAGATAATCTTTTTCGGACTATTCCTCGGTATTGGTATATCAACCCTTCCAAAGCAAAAGAAAGAACCTTTAATGAACGGCATGAATTACCTTATTGAGGCGCTCATCTGGATGATTAAAGTGGTTATGTGGACAGCCCCAGTTGGTGTATTTGGCTTGATGGCATCGTCCATTGGTTCCTTTGGCTTTGATCTACTAAAGATGGCACTAGACCTGATGTGGGTGAACCTGATTGGCGGAGCTATTATACTGCTTGGGTTATATCCGCTTACATTGAAATTATTCTCCAAAACATCTATCCGCCAGTTTTTCGCTAAAATGACAAAAGCACAGATTGTAGCCCTTTCTACCAGTTCGTCGATGGCCACATTACCAATCAATATGGAAGTTTGTGAGGAAGAGCTGGGAGTTTCTAAGGCCACCACTGGATTTGTATTGCCACTGGGTGCCACTATTAACATGACGGGTAGTGCCCTTTACTATGCCCTGGTAGCGGTATTCTTTGCACAGCTGTTTGGTATTGAGCTGAGCATTGCCCAATACATTGCTATTATTATTACATCAACCGTTGGCTCTATCGGACAGGCTGGCGTACCTGGCCCTTCGCTGCTGGTGGTAGCTGTATTGGTATCGGCCGATATCCCTATTGCCGGTCTTCCTTTGCTATATGCATTGGACCGTGTTTTTGATATGCTGCGCACAGCCTTTAATATTACAGGAGATGCAGCCTGCGCCATTATTGTAGACCGTTTTAATAAATAACACCGATTACTATGCAAAATGCGCCTTTAGTTCGTTTCACTCTAAAGACACGTTGAATATGTATCGGCATTATACCAGCGCATTTTCATATATAAATGTATAATATCCAAGGCCAAAAACAGATCTGACGGATATAAATATAAACGACGCGTTGATTAAGATTATTAATATAGCTTAATCAACGCGTCGTTCTATCTATTAAGAATAAGAACTATCTACAGGTAGCTTAAGAAAGGCGAATAGCAGTACTTTTGAAACTGTTCCTTGAATGCTGCCAATTCACTTTCAGTAATAGAGCCGGGGGATGACATTAATAACAGTTCGACCGATTTACCATTTCTGCGCAACGGTAATTGCTGATATGGGTAATGATTTAACTGAAAACCCAGCCGCTCATAGAATCCTATCCGCCGACGATTCATATCACTCACTGGCGGCTCCACCTCAAGCACCACCTTAGCACCTGTTTCATTCAACAATGCTTTAACAATTTGCTCGCCAATGCCTCTACCCCGAACAGGTTGGTGCGTTGCCAGGTGTTCGATATACACCAGGCGATCAAAGTGCCACCACATAATAAATCCCACCATCTCAGTACCCGATTTAACTACATCGAAATGATAGCGCTCTTCACCTAGCAGTTGACATTGCAGCTCCTGCTCGCGCCTCTCCATAATTGGAAAAGCCTGTTCATATAAGGACCAGGCTTCAGAGAATAAAGGATCATCGCTATTAGTTACGCGACAAAAAACTAATTTCATCAGTATATTGCATTAGTGCCTCAACAACTAAGCGTGTTTATTGCGGCAAGTTTGAATGGCGATGGTCAGCACCTGCTCCAGCACAGACCTATCTACATCGCTTAATTTATTAATATATAAACACCCTTTCCCAGTTTTATATTTACCCAGCTTTTCAATTGTTCCCTGCAGGCCATCAAGTCCACACATCAGGTAAATGGTAAGATTTTGCTTACGGGGCGAAAACCCAACAGTAAACCAGTCACCCGAGCGACCGCTGGCATAGCGATACCTGTACTTGCCAAAACCTATAATGGCATCGCCCCACATAACCGGCTGTTCACCCGTCAGCTTCTGCATCAGATGTAGTAATGCGAAAGTATCTTCACGCTTTTGTGGGTGCTCAATGCGATTCAGGAACGAATGCACATCGGCCGATGTTGGTTGTGTTTTATTCTGTGCCATATCTATAGATTTATCGTGTGATGGTCAGACTCATTCATTCAATACGAAATATACGGCAGAATTGAAACGACACCAAACCAGAGTTTCATCTAAAGACCTGTATATACTTAAAAGGTTGCCATCGAAAAGATGACAACCCCGGTTTAAATGGTTTTATTAGGTGTCTATTTTATCATATCATCCGGATGTATCTCTTTGATGGAGTTCAGCTCTCCAGTTGCTATATCAAATATCCAGCCATGCACAAACAATCGCTGACCTCTGCCCCATGCATCTTTTAGGATTTCCATTGATGCTAGTCTATCAACCTGTTTAATGACACTCAGTTCAGCCAGACGATTAGCTTTATTTTCATTCCCTTTTATACCATCTATTTCCTCAATATTATCGTTAAGCGTTTCTCTAATTTCCCCGATCCAATTATCTAAGTACTTATCATCTGTTCCTTCAAGAGCCGCCTTTATTCCGCCGCAATTAGTGTGTCCAGCCACAACTATATGTTTCACTCCCAAGGTATTTACAGCAAAACTAAGAGCTGCCATCAGACTGGCATCCTCCTCATGTACCAGGTTGGCCACATTGCGATGCACAAAGAACTGCCCCAACTGACTGCGCGTGATCACGGTCTCAGCCATGCGGCTATCGGCACATCCAATCCAGAAATACTTTGGCGCCTGGCCTAACGACAGGTTTTTAAAATAGTCTTCATCTACATTTTTGATGGTTTGCGCCCATGCCCGATTAGCTAAAAATATTTGATCGTATGATTTCATAATTCTGTTTTTTAGTGTTTAAACATTAGGCCGCCTTTTTCCTGAACATTGGAAGAACAGCTGTTTCGCTTTGCATAAAGGTAACTTTAATCCCTTTTTGTTCAGCTGTTTCGCAAAAATCTTTGATGGTTGCCAATATATCGTTGTCGATAAAGTCTACCTCTGTTCCATCAATCAACAAGTTGATGTTTTCCGGTAAATACTGCAATATTCTGCGCAACTGTGCCTTGTTAAAGAAATACAGGTTGCGCGATATTTGTACCATGTAGTTATTACCCACATTTGACAAGGTAATACCCGAACGGAAATTGGAACGCAAAACAAATATAAAACCTACCACAATACCAAAGCTGATACCCTTGAGTAAGTCGGTGAGTAAAATAACGATGATGGTGGCAAAAAACGGGATGTACTGATTAGCGCCCTGCTTAATTGCACTCTTATAGATGGATACTTTATTAAGCTTCAGTCCAACGTGGATGAGTACCGCTGCCAGTGCCGACAATGGAATATAGTTCAGGTAGGGTGCAAAAAACAGTACACTTAACAGTAGTAAGGCACCATGAAACACTGCTGAAAGTTTGCCTTTACCACCTGCATTGACATTGGCCGAGCTACGCACAATCACGGCTGTCATGGGTAAACCACCAACCAAACCGGCCAACACATTGCCCCATCCCTGGGCTTTCAACTCTTTGTTGGGTGATGAAATCCGTTTCTCCGGATCCAACTTATCACAAGCATCAAGACTGAGTAAGGACTCCAAACTTCCTACTATAGCAATAGTAAACGCCACCACCCATACCTCGAGATTGGTAATGGCACCAAACTCAGGAAAACGCAACTCATCAATCAAGGAACTAAAACCACTCATTTCGGGTAAAGACACCAGGTGTGTTGACCCCAAGGCCATCACCGGCGCTGTTGCTTTAAACAATTCATTCAAGGCCACTCCTAAAACCACAACCACCAGCGGACCTGGCACTAATTTAGTTATGGGATTGTTTTTGATGGCTTTGGTATCCCACAAAAACAGTATACCCATTGATAGCACACTGATAATGACAGCCCCTGGCAGGATGCCGGCAATCATATAATATAATTCTGAAAAAGTATGATGACCGTAACGCTCATCAAAGGCAGCTGCATCAATCCCCTGGATATCGTAACCAAACGCATGTGGTATTTGCTTAAAAATAATCCCAAGGCCAATGGCCGTCAACATACCCGTAATTACCGATGTGGGAAAGAAGTGCCCGATAACACCGGCTCGCACATAACCCAATACCAGCTGAATGACACCTGAGATAAATACCGCCAGCAGAAAGGCCTCAAAAGAGCCTAATGTAGCAATGGCAGAAAATACAATAACGGTGAGCCCGGCTGCCGGCCCACTGACACTTAGCTTTGAATCAGATAAAAACCCGATGACAATACCGCCAATAATACCAGAGATGACACCTGAGAAAAGAGGTGCCCCGGAAGCCAAAGCAATACCCAAACATAGCGGCAAGGCCACCAAATAAACTACCAATCCGGCCGGGATATCACTCCTGTACGTTTTAAAAAAATCTTTCATAGTTCCTTGTTTTCAATTCGGCTCTACGAAAGCAAAACCTGTGCCAGAATGTAAGTTTTTCTGTTTTTTGTGATAGGTTTACTACTTTTAATGATATTTCTGCTATGCTACATTGTCTTATAACGACATTAAGAAGCTAAAATCAGCCGATGGCTCCACCTCGTAAGGTACTTTACCATACTGAAATACACGCAATGACAATGCGCCTTTGTAGCCTATTTCACCATTTTTAACAACAAACATACATCCTTCGCGTAACCCGGCTACGGTTGTTTGCTGATTCACCTTTAAAAACTCCATAATACGCTCTTCGCGCGTTTCGCCACCGTGCCCTTCGGGGTTGGCATCGAGGTAGTGCGGATTAATCTGAAAAGGAATCAGATTCAACGCATCAAAGCCCAGCGGATCGATAATGGGCATGTCGTTGGTGGTTTTGATGGTTGGACAGGCCAGATTAGAACCGGCACTCCAGCCAATGTATTTTGTACCACCCAGTACCTTCTTACGAATAGGCTCAGTTAGTTGATTATCGTGCACCATACGCAGCAACTGCCAGGTGCTTCCACCACCTACCACAATCGCATCGGCCTCTTCCACAGCCTTCACCGGGTCATCAAAATGATGAATGGAAACCACATCGTGCCCCACCTCGTTAAAACGGCTTTTTACTTTAGCCTCATAATCGTCGAACGACACCGTTACCCCTGCATAAGGAATAAATAAGCACTTGACTTTTTCCTCTCCTAAGAAACCGGCAATGTCATGTTTGGGGTAGTCCAGATAGGCCTCACCGGCCATGGTTGAATTGGATATTAATAGTAGGTTCATAATATATGACTATTAGATGTTAGACTTATTGATAATAGATTAAAAAAGAAGGGGTGGATTTTGTTTATTATTAGCAGTTGGTTAGATTTTTAGGCATTAGGCAGTAGCTTATTCGCAAATGACGTAATATTAACCACTTAACTTAAACATCTGAAGATCTATTAGAAATAATTAAACCTTAACAAAGTAATAATATTTCAATAACAGGGTAATATTCAAAAAACAGATTCCTTCATTTTTAATAGTTTACAAAGCATTAATCGCCTCTACCGGATCCATGCGCGAAGCTTTCCAGGCCGGTATATAGCCCGATACCACACCAATAAAGGTGGAGATGCCGATACCCTTGAGCACATTAAGCAAGGTAAGAGCCATTTCAGAGCCGGTTATCAGACTAATGGATATAGCAATGCCAAAGACCAGCAGCAGTCCGGCCAAACCACCCAGCAGTGACAAGACAGTACTCTCAATGAGGAATTGCAGCAGTACAAAGCGACGCTTGGCACCCAGGGCTTTCTGTATACCAATGATACGGGTACGCTCTTTTACCGAAACAAACATGATGTTGGCAATACCGAATCCTCCTACCAAAATGGAAAAACCGCCAATGAACCAGCCTGCCAAATCGATAAAATCAAAGAGGCTGTCGAAGTTTTTCTGCACCAGGCTGATGCGATTGAGGGCAAAATCATTATCGGCGCTGGGCTTGATGCGACGAATAGCACGCATAACGCCGGTCAGCTCATCCACCATATCGTCCGAGGTATAGCCCTCTTTAGCTTTCACCAGTATCATCGGATTCACCGATTCGCTGCGCAGGTTAAACAGCGTGCTGGCAAACTTAACCGGTATAATAATGTTTTTATCGAGGGTATTGCCAAATATATCGGAACCCTGGCGCTGTATAACACCAATAACCAGCAGCTTACGCCCCATCATCTTCACCCGCTTACCAATGGGGTCGGCTCCCTGGAACAGCTCAGCGGCTATTTCGGCACCAATAATGGCTGATGCCATGCCACCGTTGGTTTCGTAGGGCGAAAAGTAGCGACCCCTGCCTATTTCAAAGGACCAGATGGCGTCGAAATCATCGGATACCCCCATAACGGCCACGTTATCGTAGGAATTGTCTTCGTACTGCAGCATTTTTTGCGACGACATCACATAAGAAACGGCTTCGGCAATCTGCGAGCGACGCTTTATCTGCTCATAATCGTTAATGGATGGTACCTGCCGGTTCATGTAGCGCCACCACGGATACTCCGATTCCCCTTCGGGAGGTGTCCAGGGCCATTTTTGAATATACACCACATTGTCGCCTAACGACTCGATGCTGTCGCGCACCTGTTTCTCCAGAAAGTCAATCAACGTAAAAACCGAAATAATGGAAAAGATGCCAATGGTAACACCCGAAAGCGTCAGGATGGTACGCAGTACGTTTGTTCGCAAGGCATTGATGGCGAACAGGAAGCTTTCTTTGAAAAATTTATAAACCAGTATCATGGGTTAGCTGTGTTTGGTTAGGCAAGATAAGATAAAAAGACGGAAGCACGAAGACGGAGGCTGGAATTAGTGCATGGTGCGCAGTGCATAGTGCACGAAAGTCCGGAGCTCCAAAGTCCGAAGTCCGAGATTAGTGCATGGTGTGCAAAGCCGAAACACAGAGACGCTGAGGCGCAGAGTTGTTTTGTGTTCGCAGTTAGCGCAGGGTGTGTAATGACCAGAGAGGCAAATCGCTATCAGCTATCAGCCATTAGCTTTTAACAAGAGGCGTATCCAAACTAATTCATCCTCTCAGGCTTATTGATGAAATACTTATGTGAATCAATAGTTAAAACTTGCATAATATTAAACCTGCAACCCATATCAGGGTTATTTTCTCACCATATTCATAACCCCGCGCTTCGCACCGGGCTATTATTGTTAATGTCCTACGGACATTTTTTTATTCCGAGGGGATTTAACCCGCAATATGCATTAGAAAATCCGGGTTTAATTTTATTAACCATGGGTGCAACCAATGGTATATTAATACATTACAAACAGAACTCCGGAGTGGGTTCAACTATTGATTCGCATTACTTATCTTTAAGCAGAAATTTCCAAGCCCCTATCAATGAAACGCAAAGACACCCTCCTTTTACTCCTGTTGGTACTGGCCAAATTTATCCTTCAGTATGCACTGATAGATGCTACTTACGACCTGCACCGCGATGAATTTCTTCACCTCGACCAGGCCAACCATCTGGCCTGGGGCTACCATTCGGTACCCCCACTGACCTCCTGGCTATCGTGGGTGATTAAGCTATTGGGCAATGGCGTATTTTGGGTCAAGTTTTTTCCGGCTTTGTTTGGGGCATTGACGCTTGTAGTGGTTTGGCGCAGCATCGGCTACCTGGGTGGCGACCTGCGAGCCAAACTACTGGGAGGGTTTGGCGTATTGTTTTCGGTGCTCTTACGACTAAATACATTGTACCAGCCCAACTCCTTTGACATTTTAAGTTGGACACTGGTGTTTTACTGCCTCATCAGATACCTGAAGGATGAACAAGCCAGGTACCTGTATGCTTTGGCAGTGGCTTTGGCCCTGGGCTTCCTGAATAAATACAACATGGTATTTTTAATGCTTGGCCTGCTGCCCGCCTTATTACTCAGCGGACAGCGCACCCTATTCTTACGAAAGGAATTATACCTGGCCGGCGGTTTAGCTTTAGTATTGGTCATGCCCAATCTCATCTGGCAATATCAGAATGGCTTCCCGGTAATACACCACATGAATGAACTGGCCGCTACCCAGCTGGTGAATGTGAAGCGCTTTACCTTTTTAAGCACACAACCCTTGTTTTTTACGGGCTCCCTGTTTGTGATGCTGGCCGGCCTGTGGGCTTTGTGGTTTTATCAGCCATTTAGTAAACTACGCTCCCTATTCTGGACCATGATTATTGTGCTGAGCCTGTATACCTGGCTGAAGGCCAAAGATTATTATGCCATTGGTTTATACCCTATTTACATTGCACTTGGCGCTGTATATGTATCCAGCTGGCTGCGTCAGCGATGGGGACAGGTGGTGTATGTGCTGTTATTAGCATCTCCGGTTGTTTACTTTGCCTATACCTACGATGTGTTGTACCCCAACAAAACACCTGAATACATAGTGGCCAACCATAACCGCTACCAGGAAATGGGTGTGTTACGCTGGGAGGATGGTAAAGATCATGAGCTGCCACAAGACTTTGCCGATATGCTGGGGTGGCACGAGCTGGCCCAAAAGTTAGACAGTGTGTATGCGAGTTTAGACAATCCATCTTCCACCCTTGTGCTGTGCGATAATTACGGACAGGCAGGCGCGGTTAACTTTTATGGCAGGGAGGGCATTCGTGCAGCATCCTTTAACGCCGATTATGTGAACTGGTTTGAGCTCGACCAGCCTTACACACAATTGATACGTGTGATTACGGCATCGGCTGTAAAAGAAGAGTTTGCGGAGACGGCGCAATACTTCAACGTGGCTTATGTGGCCGATTCCATTGCCAATCCTTTTGCACGAGAGTTTGGCACATCCATCTGTGTTTTTCAGGGCACCGCTGTAAATATTAATGCGATTATTAAGCAAGAGGTTGAAGAGCGACAGTTAAGCCGGCAATGGTAAAGATGGTTTAGAAAATAAAAAAGAGGATGTCCGAAAATCAAGAGAGACACTTTTATACTAATAACTTCATCACCTCATCCCAGCCATTCGGCTCTGGCGAAATAAATCCTCCTCAAGGAGAAGGTGACATTATTTAAAAAGACAACGATCTCTAATGCATGAAGATATCTTTTATTAGTAGTGGCTTTCTCTCCTTGAAGGAGAGGATTGAGGAGAGGTGTTTTGCTACAAAAAAAATTGCTATTCATAGGCGCTTCGCCCAAACCCGAGTTCCTGCTGAAACAATAAAGAATAATGTGAAACAATAGTTAAAACTTGCTTAATATAAACCTTCAACCCATATCAGGGTTGTATTCTCACCATATTCATAACCCCGCGCTTCGCACGGGGCTATTATTGTTAATGTCCTATGGACATTTTTTATCCAGAAGGGATTTAATTTTAATAACCCGAGTTCGATTTAAATTTTAACACTCAGATTGAAATAAAAAGCTTGTTAATCCCACTTACAAACAGAACCCCGGAATGGGTTCAACTATTGATTCGCATCAATACTCAATTCTATATCGCTCCGATGTTATTGATTATAAAAAAACCTGTCGGGATTTGGAATCCTGACAGGTTTGGCATATGCTATTGTAAGTCATCAGCTTCTGACAAATATACCCAATGCTTCGAGCAACTGGGGCTGGTTGTAGAGCGCTACTTTGGCAATGGAGTAAAAATCGTCCATCCAGTCTTTCAGGGTGATGATGGCATCGTTCTTGGTTTGTGTGGCGGCTTGCGACTCCGCCATTTCACGCACATGCTCACGCAGCACTTCAAATAATTCTGGAGTAATGCTTCTTCCTAAAAGAAAATTAGCTATAATATCGATTACTATTCAAAATGCTCCTTTAGTTCGTTTCACTCCTAAAGATACGATGAATATGTATCGGCATACCAGCGCATTTTAATATTTAAATGGTCTAATTTACACGTATAACTGGTTAATTTTCTATTCCAAAACGAGTATAGGGATCGCATCTCTATTGGCAGCTTTGTCATAAAGTTGCAATCCGTATTCTGTTTCTTAACGGCCAATAACCTGAGTACCTTGCTTACGCAACAAATCCACAGCCTCCTCCTCTGCCGACATATCAATAATATCAATCTGAATATGCTTGTAGAACTTCTTGTGAAGATGAGCTTGAAAAGCTGCTGCATATTTGTCAAAATTAGTGTCAGCTTTAAGCCCAACACAAAATACATTGCTGTATTCCAAAGCCCAGGCTGCATAACATTCCTTTAGGTTATAATCATAAGAATAATCGCGCACCAGCTTGTTCATGGTTTTGATATCACTCTTCGCTGGCTGTTTATATAGTAAAGTTGTTTCAATCAGATGCACGCAGTTATTACTTAGGTCCTCTTCTGTAATGTTTTTCAAAATATCATCCGTTACATCAAGCCCCCCTTTCAGATTAAACCTCATGGAACGAATGGTATACAAAGGCCCGTAAGGAACACCCCACCAACCAAAGATGGCCGAAATCATATTGTATTTTCTAATTTGAGGTTTGCCTGTTTCCCCATCCTTTAAAAGAAACGCTGGCGAGAAAGGGTAATAGGTGGCAAATATGGGTGAGAAACAATATTGGAAAGCTTTAAAGCGATAACCATTTTCAACTTTGTATTTTAATTCTTCAATAGTTAATGGCTGCGGTAGTTTAAGTTTATATTTCATAGAGTTTGATGATATTACTTACCAACGAATATACAATTTTGTGTTTTAATAATTGTCGAAGAATATTTATATGTGAGGTTAAAGCATCGCATCTCTATTGGCAGCTTTGCTATATAGATGCGATCCGTAAAACTTAAAGGCATTTTTTTTCTCAATTACCCGATTTAACTAACGCTATGCGTACTAGCAGCGCGAAAAAAAGCCCGAAAGCGCTACTTATGATAAGTGGATGCTATTGGGTTTTTAACGAAAGTGAAGGTGCCAGCTCACCAAGTATGCCCGAAATAAACCGGTAAGGGGTATTGACACTGGTCAGCTTAACCACCCATGCCGGTATGGCACCACCTGGGTCCACCCAGCCGGTTACCATAATCTGGCTTTCGCCGGGAGTAGCGCCGGTTTTAATGGTCCAGCTTTCGTAAAAATCCGCTATGCGAATGATGCCTTCATTTATAGGCACATAGTCCGGCAAAACAGTTGACTCCAGGTAATAGCCCTTTTCGTTTTTGGTCACCCCCATCTCCACTACCATATCGCGGTTTTTAACCGGCCATGGCAAATTTAAACGCATGTAGTTGGTATAACGCTCATCGGGTTGATGATTTAAAAATCGGATGGAATCAACCAGCTCCATGTGTTTCAGGTTACCGGCAAAATCAACCACCTGCCGGTACACCTCCTCCGGCCTGGCCTTCACCAGGGCCTCTACCTTGTACATGTAAAATTGAGTGCCATCCTTCTGTTTAGTAAACACCCTTATGCCGTCCTTCTCTTTTTTCAGTTGCCAATCGGTGGCCTGTGCCGCGGCTACCCCCATCAACAGCAGCATACAGGTAGTTATTAGCTTGCAAAGGCGATGTTTCATGCTTACTCACTTTAAAGCAAAACACCAGTTAGCAGGGATGAGTTCAATAAGCCATACCTGAAATAATGCGCCGTCATTCAATTTCTACAACTGGAAAAGCTCAGTATATTATCGTATTTTAAACTGGTCAGCATAATGAATCCTGAACGTTTCAGGCCTTGTCATAGCTAATCTAAAATCGTTCTAATTAATCTGAAAAAGCACCTTGTTGGCATTGCATATTTTCTTATTTTTGCGTGAAAGAACTAAACGGATATAAATGAATACTTTAAAAAAGGTTAAATCGGCATTGATTTCCGTCTTTCATAAGGACGGCTTGGATGAAATTATTACAACCCTTCACCAGCAAGGTGTTACCATCTATTCTACCGGTGGTACTCAGGCTTTTATTGAGAGTTTAGACGTGCCTTGCGAGCGCGTTGAGGACTTAACCAGCTACCCTTCTATACTTGGTGGCCGTGTAAAAACATTACACCCAAAGGTATTTGGCGGCATACTGGCCCGTCGTGATAACGAAGGTGATTTGGAGCAGTTAGCTCAATACGAGATTCCTGAAATTGACCTGGTGATTGTTGATTTATATCCGTTTGAAGCCACTGTGGCATCGGGTGCTCCGTTGCAGGATATTATTGAGAAGATTGACATCGGTGGTATTTCACTGATTCGCGGTGCTGCCAAAAACTACAAGGATGTAATCATTGTGCCTTCGAAAGACCAGTATGCCGACTTATTGGCTATTTTAAAAGAGCAAAATGGTGAATCAACCTTAGAAGACCGTTTCAAATTTGCTGCTGCTGCTTTTGGCGTATCGTCACACTACGACTCGGCCATCTCCAACTTCTTCAACAAGGACAAAGAAGACATAGAGCGCATCAGCCTGAACAACGGCGATGTATTGCGCTACGGTGAGAATCCACACCAGAAAGCCACTATTTACAAATACAACAACGTAAAAGAGGGCGCCTCATTGGCCAATGCCAATGTATTGCAAGGCAAAGCCCTTTCGTACAACAATATGCTGGATGCCGATGCAGCGTGGAAAGCGGCCAGTGATGCCTACCACTCGGTAGGGCACATCGAAGGTAAACAAGCCGTTTCGGTAGTAAAACACCTTAACCCATGCGGTCTGGCTGTCACCAATGACATTATGAAATCGCTGGAACTGGCCTGGGCGGGTGACCCTATCTCTGCCTTTGGCGGTATCATCTGTTTTACCGATACAGTAACTGGCGAGATTGCCGATTGGTTTGCCAAGCGATTTGTAGAAATCATTATTGCTCCTGCCTACACGCCTGAGGCATTGGAGATTTTCGGCAAGAAAAAGAATCTGCGCCTATTGGAAACACCTATCAAGAATGAACTGACCGGCGAGAAACTGATTCGCTCGGTAAGTGGTGCTATCCTGGTGCAGGATGAAGACGAAGGTGTTGATACGGATTTCAAAAACGTAACTGATAAGCAGTTTGATGCCACCAAAATGGAACTGGCAAAATTTGGTATCACAGCGTGTAAGCACCTGAAGAGTAACGCCATTGCAGTGGTGACAGAGCAGGCCGATGGCTCATTCTGGCTGACAGGTGCCGGTATGGGACAACCTAACCGCCTTGACAGTATGCGCCAGCTGACCATGCCACGTTTCAATATGAAAGAGGGCGTGGACATTGCCAACTCAGTTGTTATTTCAGATGCATTCTTCCCATTCCGCGACAGCATTGAAGCTGCCAACGAATACGGTGTTAAGTATATTGTGGAGCCAGGCGGAAGTATCCGTGACGAGGAAGTTATTGAAGCCTGCAACGAGTTTGGTATGGCTATGTTATTTACAGGAAAACGTCATTTTAAACACTAAAAATACAGTTGAATGGGACTATTTTCGTTCTTATCGCAAGAAATAGCCATCGACCTTGGTACAGCCAACACCATCATTATTCACAATGATAAGATTGTTGTTGACGAACCATCCATCGTAGCGCTGAACCGCAAGACCGACAAGCTGGAAGCCATTGGTGAAAAGGCCCGCCAGATGCACGGTAAAACCCACGATAATATTTATACCATCCGCCCTTTGCGCGATGGTGTAATTGCCGACTTTAACGCGGCCGAGCAAATGATACGTGGCATGATTAAAATGATTAATCAGAAGCCCCGCCTCTTTGCCCCTTCCCTGTCTATGGTGGTATGTATTCCATCGGGCAGTACCGAAGTGGAGATTCGTGCGGTGCGCGACTCATCGGAGCATGCCGGTGGCCGTGAGGTACACATGATATACGAACCTATGGCAGCTGCCCTGGGTATCGGACTGGATGTGGAAGCGCCGGAAGGTAACATGGTGGTGGATATAGGTGGTGGTACTACCGAGATTGCGGTTATCTCGCTGGGCGGTATCGTAACAAATAAGTCCATTCGCATTGCCGGTGATGACTTAACGGCTGACATCATGGAATACATGCGTCGCCAGCACAACATCAAGGTGGGTGAGCGTACAGCTGAAGAGATCAAGATTCAGGTGGGTTCGGCTTTACCAGAGCTGGATGAGCCTCCACAGGATTTCATTGTACAAGGACCAAACCAGATGACGGCTTTACCAATTGAGGTACCTGTTTCGTACCAGGAAATCTCACACTGTCTGGAGAAATCTATCTCTAAGATTGAAACAGCGGTATTGTCGGCACTGGAGCAAACGCCTCCTGAATTATACAGCGACATCGTTAAAAACGGTATTTTCTTAGCTGGTGGTGGTGCACTGTTACGCGGCTTAGACAAGCGTTTATCGGATAAAATCAACATCCCGTTCCACATTGCAGAAGATCCATTGCATGCAGTGGCACGCGGTACCGGTATTGCGCTTAAGAACCGCCACAGAATATTGCCATATTTGATTAGATAAAATAGTCAGTAGATATCAGACAGTAGTCAGTAGTTCATCCAATGCTACTGACTACTGACTTTTTTACTAACAACTATAATTTACATGAGGGACTTTATACGTTTTATTATCAAATACCATTTTGCCATTCTCTTTCTCATCATTGAATTAGTATGTCTGCTGCTGGTATTTAATTACAATGCCTACCAACGTTCAACGTTCCTTTCTTCCTCCAATGCCCTTACAGGTGGCATATTTAAAAGCTATAACGCCGGTGCCGAATACCTGATGCTGCGTGAAATTAACGAAGACTTAGCCCGCGAAAATGCCTATCTGCGCAGTCGCCTGCCTGAATCGTTTCGTGCATCAAAAGACTATTTTACCCTGGTGTATGACAGCCTGAGCATGCAGGAATACATCTACCGTTCGGCCCGTGTGATTAACAATTCAACTAATAAACGTTTTAATTACCTCACCCTCAACAAAGGGCGCCTCAACGGCATTGAACCCGAGATGGGTGTCATCTCCAATAAAGGAGCCGTGGGCATTGTCAAAAATGTATCGGATAATTACTCAACGGTCATCTCAATTATCAACACCCGCCTCAAAATATCGGCTAAACTAAAGGAGTCAGGTTTCTTTGGTTCGGTTGAATGGGATGGCAGCTCGTATCAGTACGTGTATCTGCTCGATATTCCGCGTCATGCCGAAGTGAATGTGGGCGATTTGGTGGTTACCAGTGGCTACTCCTCCATCTTCCCCGAAGGCATATTGCTGGGTAATGTAGAAAATGTGGAACTGGAAAAGGGAGCCAGTTTTTACCGTATCAAGGTGAAGCTGTCTGTTGATTTTAAAAACCTGTCGTTTGTTGAAATTATTGGACACAGCTCAGTGGACGAACAAATTAAGTTAGAAAAGGAGACCGAAGATGATTAGTTACCTGCCACGATACCTGTTCAATTTTGTGTTCTTCACCCTTATACAGGTGTTAGTACTCAACAATATCCAGCTTAGCGGATACGTAAATCCCTATCTGTACGTACTGTTTATCATCACCCTGCCTTTTGAAACACCGGGCTGGCTGCTGCTGCTATTGGGTTTTACTTCGGGCATGGTGGTTGACCTGTTTAGTAATACTCCTGGTATGCATGCCTCGGCAACCGTGTTTGTCAGCTTCCTGAGGCCATATGTCTTACGCCTGTTTGCACCCCGCGAAGAGTACCAGCCGGGCACTATTCCTACAATGGCCTACTATGGCCTCGGATGGTTCTTTAGGTATGCTGCCATATTGGTGCTGGGGCATCACCTATTCCTATTTTTCATTGAGGTATTTTCACTCACACACTTCTTTTCAACACTATTAAGAGCACTTAGCAGCACTGTTTTTACGCTGTTACTGATTATTGTGGCTCAGCTATTTAGTCAGGGTAAAAAACAAGGGAGGTAAACTGTGGGAGGAATTAATAACAGGACATTACTGATAGCGGCTATCATGATTGGATTAGGGCTGATATTTACTGTTAAGCTCTTCATCCTGCAGGTACATGATCCGACCTACAAATTCTCGGCCGTAAGTAATACCCGTCGTCAGGTAACTCAATACCCATCAAGGGGTTTGGTGTATGACCGCAACGGTAAATTGCTGGTATCCAACCAGGCGGTATACGACGTAATGGTGGTACCCCGGGATATTGTACCCTTCGACTCCATTGATTTTTGTGAGTCGCTTGACCTAAGCATTGAGCAGTTACGTGAACGATTTGTGCAGATGCGTAAGGATATCCGCTCACGCAAAATCTCTACCTATAAACCTTCGGTCTTTCTGAAACAGCTATCGGCCGAGCAATACGGCGAATTTCAGGAGAAGCTTTATAAATTTAAGGGCTTCTTTGTTCAGGGACGTACCCTGCGCAAGTATGAATATCCGTCGGCTGCCCATGTATTGGGGTATGTTGGTGAGATCAGCGAAGGACAGCTCAAAAAAGACGCCTATTACTCACAGGGCGACTACGTGGGCATTAGCGGCATTGAGCAAACCTACGAGCAGGAATTACGAGGTAAAAAAGGGGTTAAATACATGCTGGTGGATGTGCATGGCCGCGAGAAAGGCGCATTCAGAGGCGGAGAACACGATACAGCTGCCATTGCCGGTAAAAACATCACTCTGTCGCTGGACATAGAGCTGCAGCAATACGGTGAACTGCTGATGCAAAACAAAATAGGCAGTATTGTGGCGGTAGAGCCTTCAAGTGGTGAAATACTTGCCCTGGTGTCGGCTCCCAACTACGATCCATCGCTGCTGATTGGCCGCGATCGTTCCAAAAACTTCCCAGTGCTGCTTACCGACTCATTAAAACCGCTGCTCAACAGAGCTATTCAATCGGCTTATCCGCCGGGTTCAACCTTTAAAACCATCAACGCATTGATTGGTCTGCAGGAAGGTACGCTTAAGCCCTACACCACCCATGAGTGCTTTATGGGCTATTTTGCCCGTGGCTTATCAGTGGGTTGTCACCTGCACGACTCGCCATTGAACCTTGCTCAATCGATTCAATGTTCGTGTAATGCCTATTACTGCTACGAATTAAGAAATATACTGGATAATCCTAAGTACGAGAATATACAGGAGTCCTTCAATGTATGGAAAGATTACCTGGTGAAACTTGGTTTTGGTTACCGACTGGGTTCTGATTTTAAGAATGAAGTGCGCGGCTTTGTGCCCAACGCTGATTACTTTGACAAGGTCTATAAGAAAAGCTGGAGTTCGCTCACCGTTATTTCGCTATCCATCGGACAGGGGGAACTGCTGACTACGCCATTGCAGATGGCCAATATGGGTGCCATGATAGCCAACCGGGGACATTTTCTGACCCCACACATTATCAAAGATATCGAAGACGGTGAAATAGACGACCGCTTTACGGAGAAACACGAAACAGGTATAGACATTCAGCATTTCGCACCCATCGTTAACGGTATGGAAATGGCTGTTTGGGGAGGTGCCGGCAGCACGGCACGTATTGCCCAGGTTCCGGGCATTAGTATATGTGGCAAAACAGGTACAGCACAAAACCCACATGGAGACGATCACTCCATCTTTATGGCTTTTGCGCCAAAGGACAATCCTAAAATTGCCATTGCTGTGTATGTTGAAAACGGTGGTTTTGGTGCCCGCTGGGGTGCACCTATTGCCAGCCTTATGGTGGAAAAATACTTAACTGACAGCATTTCGACACCTTATCGTCAATGGATTGAAAAACGCATGCTAGAAGGAGATTTAATCAATGCCGAACAGAAGCTACAATAAAAGTATTGACTGGATAACAGTGGGGCTATACAGCCTGCTGGTCATTTTTGGCTGGTTAAATATTTATGCCGCCAATTTTAATCCTGAGAATCCTGTATTTTTCGATACCAGCAAAGAATACTTTAAACAGTTGGTATGGATTGGATTTTCGCTGCTTTTTGTGGGCATGATACTTATAACTGACAGCAAATTTTACGTAGAATTTGCCTATATATTTTACGGCTTTACCATATTGTTGCTGGTGGTAGTGCTGCTGTTTGGGAAAGAAATTAACGGTGCCAAATCGTGGTTTGAGATTGGTCCTATACGCTTTCAGCCGGCCGAGCTATCGAAGGTAGCCACCAACCTGGCGGTTGCAAGGGCCCTGAGCCGTTATGGTTTCTCGTTCAAGAAGTTTACCGATCTGGTAAAAGCCAGTGCGGTGGTACTGTTTCCAATGCTGCTTATTCTCTTACAGAATGATACCGGTTCGGCCCTGGTGTATTTTGTGTTTATTATAGTTTTCTATCGTGAAGGCTTAACGGGTTATATCCTTACTTTTGGACTAATAGCCGGTATTGTAACCACTTTAACCCTGCTCATACCTAACTCCACCATACTAGGCTTAATTGCCTTGAGTATTATTGGTATTCTTTATTTTAAAGGCGTTAGAAAAGACCTGTTTAAAGCCGTGCTGATAGGTGGTGCCATACTGGGAGCAAGCTATGCGGTATATGAATATACCAACTCAACTATTGATTTGGAATATGTACTGATTCCAGCCATTCTGTTTGTGAGTATCTACCTTTTGTCCATCTCCATCTCAAAACGTATCCATAAATTTGTTCCCACCTATCTGTTAATCCTTTGGAGTGCAATAATACTGGCACTTTCTGCCGATTACTTCTTCGAGGATGTACTATCGCATTACCAACGAACACGTATCAATGTGTTACTGGGTATTGAGGAAGATCCTCTGGGAGCAGGTTACAATGTTAATCAGTCGAAAATTGCTATTGGCTCAGGTGGTTTAACCGGAAAAGGTTACCTGCAGGGCACGCAGACTAAATTCAATTTCGTCCCCGAGCAATCCACCGACTTTATCTACTGTACCGTGGGTGAAGAATGGGGATTTATGGGCTCTACAGCCGTTGTTCTGCTGTTCCTTGCTCTGCTGCTCCGACTACTGTATCTATCTGATAAACAACACTCCACCTTCAGCCGGGTATATGGCTATGGTGTGGCCGCCATCTTCTTCTTTCACTTTGCCATTAACATTGGTATGACCATTGGACTGGCTCCTGTAATAGGTATCCCACTGCCATTTTTTAGCTATGGTGGCTCCTCTCTGTGGGGATTTACCCTCTTACTGTTTGTATTCCTGAAACTTGATACCAACCGCAACGAACTAATACGTTAAAAATACTTAATCATCGTAAGCACTTTTGCTCAATAAAGAAGTTAAAGTCATCTATCTACTTGATTATCTATATCTTTATTGAATTATCAATTGATAGTTCAATGATTTTGTTGTAAATTATAATTGTTGTACTTTTGCCGCACATCATTTGTAATGATTTAACCCCCCGAGACTTTCGGTCATGTTGCTGTGGGAATGAAGGTTAGCAACGTTCAAAAATGCCCGGTTTCGGAATTTTAACAAATGATTCCGCACATAATTTGCCGAATCAATAAAAATGGAGAATGCCTATGAAGTATCAAATTTATGCGCTGCACAATTATCGACAAATTCCACAAATCGAAAGACTTTCGGAGGAGGACATCTTTAGCATTGAAGTGGTAGGAACTGTTTTACCCTTTAAAACTAACAGCTATGTTGTTAATGAATTAATAGATTGGGATAATTATAAAGAAGACCCAATATTCATTTTGAACTTCCCTCAGAAAGGCATGCTTGAAGAGGAAGACTTCAATCACATGGCAAAAGTGCTGAAGAGTGGTGCCGATAAAGCAACCATAAAAACAGAAGCTAACAAAATTCGTGAAAAACTGAATCCCCATCCTGCCGGACAAATGGAATACAATGTGCCGGAACTCAATGGTGTTAAACTGACAGGTGTTCAGCATAAATATGATGAAACCATGCTGTTTTTCCCTGCCCAGGGACAAACCTGCCACGCCTATTGTACTTTCTGTTTCCGCTGGCCTCAATTTACCAACATGGACGAGATGAAATTCGCCATGAAGGAGATTGATTACGTTATTGAATACCTGAGACAGCATCCTGAGATTACTGATTTGTTAATAACAGGGGGTGATCCAATGGTGATGAAGGGTCAAATGCTGGATGCTTATTTAAGTGCCTTGGTGGAGGCCAATATTCCTCACCTAAAAAATATCCGTATCGGTTCAAAAACATTAGGTTTCTGGCCATACCGCTACCTGACTGACAGCGATGCCGATGAAGTACTGAATGCTTTTAAGAAAGTAACTGACGCAGGCATGTCTTTAGCCTTTATGGCACACTTTAACCACTACCGCGAGTTAGAAACTGAAGCAGTGCAGGCCGCCATTAAAAAGATACGCGCTACCGGTGCACAAATACGTACACAATCGCCGTTATTAAATAATATCAATGCCAAACCTGAGATTTGGTCCACCATGTGGCAAATGCAGGTGAGTCTGGGCCTGATTCCTTATTACATGTTTATTGCACGTGATACAGGCGCTCAGAAGTACTTTGGTGTATCATTAGCCGATGCCTGGAAAATCTTTCAGCAAGCCTACCAGAAAGTAAGTGGCATTTGCCGAACCGTGCGCGGACCTAGCATGTCATGTACTCCGGGAAAAGTTCGCATTGTAGGCGTATCAGAAATAAAAGGTGAAAAAGTTTACACACTTGAGTTTATCCAGGGACGCGACAGCAACTGGGTAGCACGCCCATTCTTTGCTAAGTACGATCCTAAAGCCAAGTGGATGGATGATTTACAGCCAGCTTTTGGTGCAGAAGAGTTTTTCTTTGAGCAGGAGTTTTCAGATATGTTCTTAAAATAGACATATCTTTCAAAATAAAAGACAAGCAGAACTTCATAAGAGGTTCTGCTTTTTTCGTCCTTATTAGTTACCAACAGAACAAGAATAGAAAGTCATTTTTTGTTACTTTGCATCAGAAATAAGAATAGCAGATGGAGAAGAACAGTTTAATAGCACCTTTTTTGAAATGGGTTGGTGGCAAACGCCAGCTGATACCGGCTATTAATCAACTTCTGCCCCGGCACTACAACTGCTATTACGAAGCCTTTGTGGGTGGCGGTGCTGTGCTGTTTAACATTCAGCCTGGCAAAGCTGTTATCAATGATTTTAATCCGGAGTTGATTAATGTTTACAAGGTGATTAAAAACCATCCCGAAGCATTAATCAAAGACCTGAAAAGGCATAAAAACGAGTCGGACTACTTTTACGAAGTGAGAGCGCTGGATCGTCAGGTGTCTTTTGCCAGACTCTCAGATATCAAAAAAGCATCGCGCATCATCTACCTTAACAAGACCTGCTACAATGGGCTATACCGTGTTAATAGTGCCGGAGAATTTAATGCACCCTTTGGCCGGTATAAGAATCCCAACATTGTTAATGATGTGACCATAAGAGCAGTGAGTGAGTTTCTAAACGCCAATGATATTACCATATTAAACGGCGATTTTGAGAAGGCGGTTGAATCGGCACAGAAGGATGATTTCGTGTATTTTGATCCGCCGTATGTACCGGTATCACAAAGTGCTAACTTTACTGGCTATGTAAAAGGTGGTTTTGACCTGGCCGAACAGGAACGCCTGCGTAACGTGTGTCACCAACTGCATAACAGAGGTGTTAAATTTCTGCTATCCAACTCATCAACACCTGTCATTCATGAGCTCTACAAAGACTATGATATACAAATTGTTAAGGCAACACGGGCCATTAACTCCAATGCCTTAAAGCGTGGTGCCATAGATGAAGTACTGATACGCAACTATGAGTAGTCTCTCAAAAAACGACCAGGCCTGGAACAGCCTTTTTCATGAACTGGATATTGTTCAGCATATTAAGCAAGCGGGTTATTTTGAGATAAGTTCATCAGTTATTAACCGTTATCGTGAAGCCCGGTTAATGACCAAATTTGACTACTCATCACAACTGCCGGAAATTTTTAAAAAGCACCAACTGGGTATCCTGCCCAACTCTCGCGGTACATATATCATCTCCGATTTCACAATATTTCATCAGTTCAAAGGCCATCATCCGCCCATTGTCAACGTAGCCTTTCCGCACCATATAGAAAGCATCGACTACAACAACATCACAAGTGAATCAACTGCTATCAATTGTGCATTTATTGCCGGCATACTGTCTGATTTTACCGGCGAAACACAGCTCTACCCCACTATCAATGGTCGTATGGGCTCATCAGTGTTTAACTTTAACATATCAACAACATCGGGCAGCATTAGCATGACTGTTAATAATGCACAGCTTGAAATTGATGCCGGCTACGAAGGTAAAGATGCCATTTACCTCATCGAAGCCAAAAACGTACTGTCTGATGATTTCCTGGTTCGTCAGCTATATTACCCATTTCGCCTTTGGTCGGGCCAATCACGAAAGCCTATTCACCCCATCTTTTTGACCTATACTAATGGCATCTTTCACCTGCGCGAATACACCTTTGATAAGGCAGATGACTATAATTCCATTCGACAGGTAAAAGAGAAAAGATATGCCTTTACGGGTGAGGCTATCGACATTGAAAGCATCAGGAATATAATCAGAAATAACCCGTGCGTGATAGAGCCTTCTGTTCCATTCCCACAGGCTAATTCCTTTGAGCGACTTATCAACCTGTGTGAACTTCTGCATATCCATGGCTCACTCAAGCGAACTTTTATAACAGACAATTACGCTTTTGATGCACGACAGACCAATTATTACACCGATGCCGGAAGGTACCTGGACGTAATTGGTAAGCAGAAAATCAACGGAGATGTTGAGTTTTTCTTAACAGCAACAGGTGAAAAGCTCTTTGAAGCACCCATCGTCCGGCGAACCCGTCAGTTTATTGAACTGATTTTATCGCATACTGTATTTAAAGAAGTGTTCAAAGCATACCTGCTTCAGCATGAAATGCCTGGTAAGGATGAAATTGTCAGCATCATGCAATCGTCACAACTCTATAATATCAACTCGGAAGCGACCTACTATCGCAGAGCCTCCACCATTGCCCAATGGGTAAATTGGATGCTTGAACAGATTAAAAGCTAAGCTATGATTAAACCCTATTTTGAGGACAACGATTTTAGCTCCATTGACTATACTCAGCAAGAGTTAGATAAAGGTGAATATGAGAACTGTCTGTTTACCAACTGTATCTTTACCGAAGTCGATCTGCGTGAATTTAGCTTTATCGACTGCCAGTTTATTAACTGCGACCTCAGCAATGCCAATATCAGGCATACGGTATTTAGGGATGTGCAGTTTAAAAGCTGTAAGCTGCTTGGGCTGCAGTTTAATGAAAGTAACGAACTGTTTTTCACGGCCTCTTTCAATAGCTGTCAGCTTCGTCTGGCCTCGTTTTACAGACGTAAGCTAAAGGGCTGCAGTTTCATCAACTGCCAGCTGCACGAAGTAGATTTTGCAGAGGCAGACTTGCAGAAAGCCAGGTTTGAGCAATGTGATTTCAGCAATGCACTCTTCGACCGTACCAACCTCACCAAAGTTGATCTGTCAGATTCTTATCATTTCACCATCGATCCGGAAGTGAATACCATCACCAAAGCCAGCTTTTCAGCGGATCAACTCATTGGTTTATTGCGTAAGTACCAGATAATCGTTAAACCCTAAAAACCTGATACCCGACAGCAATTACTGAGATGCTTTTTTCTACCTTTGCGCTCACCAAAAAATCGTGCCATGTTTGAACGCTATAAAGTACTGGGTAGTTTAATCTTATCGATGATTTGCTGGGCTTTTTCATTTGTTTGGATCAAGCAGGCATTTATCTCATTCAATCCGCTCACCATTGTTGTGATGCGCTTAGTCATCAGCGCCGGGCTGCTTGCCATCATCTTAAAGCTGTTAGGACAGCTTGTCAGCATGCGCAAAGCCGACCTCAAATGGTTTCTGCTACTGGCCTTTTTTGAGCCCTTTCTCTACTTCATGGGCGAAAGTTTCGGCCTTGAACTGGTATCCTCAACAGTTGGTGCTGTTATCGTTTCAACCATCCCGCTTTTTGCCCCTATTACCGATAGACTCTTTTTTAAAAGCCGCATCAGCTGGGCCAATATACTTGGTATAATTGTGTCGTTTGCAGGGGTATTACTACTTATCTTCAAAGGTGACTTTTCATTGGCAGCGCCACTTAAAGGTATAATGTTGGTTTTTTTGGCTGTTTTTGCTGCTTTAGGCTATTCTGTGGTACTTAAGAAGGTACCTGGTAACTATAACGCAGTTAGTATCATTACCTACCAAAATGCCATAGGACTGCTTTATTTCCTGCCTTTATTTTTGATATATGACCTGCCGGTGCTAGATGCTAAACCATTAACCATGGAGTCCATCTATGCAGTTGTTATGCTGGCCGTTGTTGCCTCGTCACTGGCATTTATCTTCTTCACGCATGGCATGCGTATCATTGGCATCACCAAAGCCAACGTATTTGTGAATATGATACCGGTATTTACAGCTATTCTGGCCTGGATTATTTTAGGCGAAGTGATAACCTTTCAGATGATGATAGGGATTTTATTGGTGATTGGCGGTGTATTTGTTTCACAGTTAAAACTGCGCAGACGTGGATTTTGACCCAAAGAAATTAGACCAGGAGGCCCGAAATAAGGCGAAAGAAAACAAGGCATTTTTGACAAAACTCAAGAAGAAGCGTCCAAAAAGTCTGGACGATGAATCACAGCGTCTGCATCATGAAGTGTTTGAGTACACCGATTGTTTGCTGTGTGCCAATTGCTGTAAATCCATCAGCCCCATTGTCATTGACCGCGACATTGATCGATTAGCCAATCACCTCAAAATGAAACCTAAAGAAGTGATTGCGCAATACCTGTTGCTGGACGATGATGGTGATTATGTATTTCGCGAAACACCCTGCCCTTTTTTAATGCCTGATAATTATTGCATGGTGTATGAATCGCGTCCAAGGGCCTGCCGCGAATACCCACATACCGATCGTAAACGTTTCTACCAGATAACCGGCTTAACCTATAAGAATACCTTCATCTGCCCGGCAGTATTTGATGTGGTTGAAGGCCTGAAACCGATATTTGATAAATGATTGGGATTAGGACACTATTTTGATATTTTTGCCGTTTAGAACTTACAATGAAAACACTATCAGTCATACTAATTGCTGCCATTGTACTATTGGCAAACCATTCATCTGCCAATGCCCAGCAAGCCGGTAGCAACACCTATGACTTTTTGAACCTAACCAATTCGGCCAGAGTTGGTGCTTTGGGGGGCAACCAGGTAGGCATGAGCCTTGATGATGTCAGCCTGGTATTCCATAATCCGGCCAACCTTTCCAGTGAACTGCATCAGTCGCTAACGTTTAACTATGTGCCTTATGTGGCGGATATAAAAATGACCTATGCAGGCTATGCACATCACATCGAAAGTGTTGGGACCTTTGGCATTAGTGTTCATGCCATTAATTATGGCACCTTTGACCGGGCCGATATTGATGGCAATCTACAAGGGACGTTCTCTGCTGCTGAGTATGCCATTAACTTAAGCTATTCAAAAGCCTTGTCACCCAGATTGATGGCAGGTATTTCTTTAAAACCAATTATCTCCAACCTGGAGCAATATAATTCATTTGGCTTGGCGGCTGATTTAGGTGTGCTCTACTCGTCTACTGACGGGCTTTTCTCGGCCGGACTCACCTTAAAAAACATTGGTTCGCAAATAACCACATACAACGATATTTACGAACCTCTGCCAACCGACCTGCAGATAGGTATCAGTAAAAAACTGGCTCATGCGCCCTTTCGCTTTTCACTGACAGCGCAGGATTTATTCGACTGGAACATGAAATACAAAGTAAGTGATGGCAATGGCGATATCATTGAAGGCGAGGGTAATGACGGGAATGCATTTGACCAGCTGATGCGTCACATGGTTGTGGGAGTTGAACTGGTGCCATCAGATAATTTTTATGTGGCCGTTGGCTACAACCACCGCCGCCGGCAAGAGCTGGGCATTAATGAGAAAATGTCGACAACCGGTTTTTCGTGGGGCTTTGGCTTTCGGGTATATAAATTCCACTTTGCCTATGGCTCTGCCCGCTATCACCTGGCTGGTTCAAGCAATCATTTTAGCATTTCAACCAACCTGGGCAACTTCCGCCGCTAATTACAAGCAAAAAAAGCTGCCGGCTGCTGACAACCGACAACTATCAATAAAAGCGCCAAAACTTAATTTATACCGATTATACATTAAAATGAGCCTTATTTCACTTCGTTTATAAATCTCAATTAATGTTATATCGGCATTAACCATTGTAATTAGCAAAATGACTATAGGCGCATTTTAAAATACAATTGGTATTATATCTGTATCAGCGCGGTTTTATTTCTTCCTGTAGGGCGAAATAAGGATGCGCAATGACTGGTCGCGGGAGAAATAGCTCTGCGCCCAGTTAACGAATATAAAGAAGCGATTTTTCACGCCTACAATGGCCATCAGGTGCACAAACAACCAGAGCATCCAGGCAAATACCCCGGAGAAACGAAATCCCGGTAAATCGGCTACTGCCATATTTCTACCAATGGTGGCCAAACTACCCTTATCAGTGTACCTGAAAGGTTTCCATTCTTTTTGGCTGGTGAGGTTACGGGCCAGGTTGGCCGCCTGCTGAATGGCGACCTGTGCTACCTGCGGATGACCATTGGGATATCGTTCATCACCCTGCAACAAACAAGCATCACCAATAGCAAAAATAGTATTAAAGCCCTGCAAACGGTTATACCGGTCAACAGCTATGCGGTTACCTCTCACATACAACTCCCCGTTAATACCTTCCGTAGTGCGACCACTGACACCAGCAGTCCAAATCAGGTTTCGCGTATACAACTCTTTGCCATCCGACAGGCTTATTTTATCCCCATTATAGTCATCAATGCGGGTATCCAAATGCACTTTAACACCTAAGCGCTTTAAGAACTCCAGTGCCTTCTTCCCTGCCCTGTCCGACATGCCATTTAACAAACGAGGTCCGGCTTCAAACAGCATAATCTTCATCTTACTGAAATCAAGTTCCGGATAATCCTTGGGTAACACATAGCGGCGCATTTCGGCAATAGAACCAGCCAGCTCCACTCCGGTTGGGCCTCCTCCTACAATCACAATTGACAACAGCTTGGCATGTTCATTTGTATCTTCAGTAAGGTTGGCCTGCTCAAAAGACGATAAGATGCGATTTCGCAAATTGATGGCTTCGGCAGTACTCTTCATAGGCAAGCTATATTTCTCCAGGTTAACCGACCCAAAATAATTGGTGTTAACGCCATTAGCCAACACCAGATAATCGTAGTGCAACGCACCAGCTTTGGTTTGTATTTGCTGTTCGTCTGTATTAACCGACAACAACTCTGTGGTGCGGAAATGCAGATTACTGTGCGACTGAAAGATCTTCCTTACCGGAAACGAAATTGAACTGGGTTCGATGCCCGATGCTGCTACCTGGTAAAATAAGGGTTGAAACTGGTGGAAGTTTTGTTTATCGATAACCACCACCTGATAAGGTGAGCCGCTTAGCTTTCTGGCCAATTTTAAGCCGCCAAATCCGGCGCCGATGATAACCACCCGCTTCTTATTATTACGGGGCAGATTGAAGTTGTTCTCCATGGTGTATTTTGCTTTTCCATGAAAACAGCAGTGCTGAAAGAAAGTTTAACGAATTGAAGAAATTATTCGTTAATTTATCTTAAAGGGGATATTTATGCTTCAACCTCTAACTTTCGTGGGGATGTATCTTAATTTTAAAGGTGAAATACTTTTGACAAACGTAACTGTAACCTACCACAATAATCGTTGTCAAAATCTTTGACAAAGTAGGGTATAAACCAGCCACTTCAACAAATAGCTTCAATAAAATGTAGTTTAAAAGAATGCTGCCAACAACCGTTAGTCCGTAACGGAACAGCTGTACCCTTCCTCGCAAGTTTGATTCAGTGAAAGTGATATACTTAGACAAAAGAAATCCAGTGGTAAAGGTTATTGGAAATACAAATAGAAAAGCCGCAATGTGCGGACTGATAGCCACAATGCCTGTATGTACAATATGCTTATCGAGGATGTAGTTATAGGTAATAAAGTAAAGCAATATATCAAACACAGTATTAGCACCGCCACAAGCCGCATAGTTAAAGGTTTGCCGTGGCAGATAATTGCTAAACGGCTTATAAAACCAATCGAGAAGAGATAAAATTGTTTTACTCAGGAACGTCATCTTTCAACAAATATGCAGCAAAACTAGCATAATTATGAAAGTAAGAGAATTTTCAAACTAATTACTTTAAGTCCACGTGTGGCACTCATCACTATAAGACTGCCACCACAATCCAGGTAAGCACAGCGGCCACCAGAATAAACAATAACACATCTTTCAACTTTTCCATAAAAGACAGCATCACCATCCGATCTTTGGCATTATCCACAAAACGTGGCTCTATTGGTTCCTTTTGCTTGGCCATTTAACAACTATTTGGGTTAGGTTCTTATTCTAAAATGTGCTTGCTCATTAAGAGGTACACCTCATTTACGTTGGTCTTTTTACTAAACTCTTTAACAATGGGTTCACTTGAACCTGAAAGCCATATTTTAAGCTCTGCATCCAAATCAAACAGGCCTGTACTTTCTTTACTAAAGCGAATAATGGAACGATAAGGTATGCTCTGGTAATCTACTTTTTTGCCGGTCACCCCTTGCTTATCCACCAGGATGAGTCGTTTATTAGTAAACACCCACATATCCCTGAGTACTTTATAGGCTTTTTCAAGCACCTCTCCTTCAACCAGGATGGGCTTAAACTCTTCCTGAAGTTTCTCGATTGATACTTCACCGGCATGCCCTAATATACCATCTAAAAGTCCCATAGTTAAGAAGCTGGTTATCTGATTTTAAAATTAACAGATATGGACAATAGTTAGCTCAATGTTCTATTTGAGTTGACGAAAGAGGTAATTTCCGTGATTAACAAGCACAAAATGATGACTAATGAATTTATAATAAGGCCCTGTGATAAACTCCCAGGGCCTTATTTTCAATGTATTCAATTTATTCCCCGGCTTTAACCACCTCAACCCATTGACCGGGCTGACGAGCTGAAACTGCATTATTGTACATGGCCTCACAGCTGATGGACGGCAGGTAATAGCGACCTGTATAGCTGGCATTGAGCAATAATACAAATTGCTTGTGCTTACCTCGGTTCAGGTCGAAATAGGAGTACACCCTGTCATCTCGATAATCACGATAGTCGGGTTGACTCAGTTCGTGCGCCGATTGAATATCTTCCAATCGTGTATTACGAATCTCCCAGCCTGATGGGAAAATCTGCGTCAATGCCAGGTTCTCAATGTCACCAAAGTTACCCGGGTTTTTAACGGTTACGATGGCCATAAAGTCGGTGCCTTGTGCCAGCTTAGATACATCCAGCGACTGCCCATTCATTGTCTTATATTCTACGTTCAGTTGCAGGTTAGAAGCTTTCACCGTTTTATCGCCCTCAGCCGGAATACCTTCCATGATGACACGCGCATACAGAAGACAATCCGACAAGTTATCTAAACTGACTGTTCCCGTATTCTTTTCAACATCCAGTTCAACCTGATACAAGGGCAACTGAGAGTTCACTTTCGTTCCCTTACCATTGGCATTCCATTCAAACTTAAATTCTTTGCTAACACCCGAATCACCCACAAACTTAGATACTGCCAACAAGCAATAAGCAGTGGTTTGCGTGCTCATCCATTGCTGAGATGATAAAGACTTTGACAGCCCCTGCAGCAGTTCAGCCGCTTCTTTCTTTTTACCCATCAGCACCAGTGTCTCCATAATCATGGCCATATCGCGTTCTTCCGAGCCGTAGGTGTAGCTGTTATCGCGCTGATTAATTACACTCATTGTGGTGGTATTAATCAGTTCCTGTGCTACTTGTTGATGGCCAGCCAGTGCATAAGCAGCTGCCAGTCGCCAGGTCGTTTGGGTCGATAAGCCTGACTGATTACGCATGCGGTTCATGGCGCTTAACTCAGGCTCACCGGCCAATGCTAATGTATACAGGCGATAGGCCTGCGCTAAATCACGACCTCTATATGTACTGTTACGTCGCCACTGACGTGCCTTATTCTTTTGGTACTGAATCCATTTATTTTTAAATCCAACCGGCAGACTAAAGCCTTTCTTTTCGGCTTCGAGCATAAAATGACCGGCATAGGTCGTTCCCCAATCCGATGACTCATAAGAACCGGGCCAGTAGCTTAAACCACCATCGTTTCTTATAAAGCCAGCCAGCCTATTAATGGCTGCTTTCACATTGGCTGTTGTCTTTTCGGCGGTTACTTCCCGATTCTGAATGACATCGGCCAAATACAACTGTGGGAAGGCGGCCGAAGTAGTCTGCTCTACACATCCATGCGGATAGCGCAGCAGGTACTTTAATCGACGTCCGAAATCGAGCGGCGGTAGTGCCGATACTTCCAGGGTCGCCTTATTGGTGCCGGCCATGCCAGGCAGTTGGTATGGAATGGATATGCTCTTACCTTTTTCTGCAATAGCACTCTGAATCGTGGTCAATGGCGGATTTGGGTTACGTACCTCAATTTCAATCTCATCCACAGCGGTTTCGCTGCCAGATGTGGCTATTACTTTTACTTTACCAACACCCATCTGCGGATTCACTTTCAGGCTGAACGTAGCCACCTGCTCGCCTAGTTGAGCAAAGCTGAGCGCTTGTTCATTGTCGCCCTCAACAGCTAGCTTTTCATTGGTCTCCACCTTCACCTTTACGTTCTTCACCCCTTCTTTCATGGCAAAAACGGTGACCGGTAGTTCAACGGTTTCATCAGGTCCTAACACCCTTGGCAAAGTAGCCAGCACCATTAACGGATTACGAACGGGCGTGGTTGTTTCCGCTTCGCCATAGGCTGTGCCCGAAGAAGCCACCACCATGGTGCGCACCGAACCAACATAGCGCGGCATGGTGAAGATATGGGTTTCGGTATCACCTTTCCCCAATTCATATGGGCCGAAGAATTTCACCATTGGCTTAAAGCGATTGGCTTTCTGACTGCCTTTTTTGCCAGCCAGCTCACCATCACCTCCAATACTGAAAATCTGTTCAATCTTACCGCCGTAAGCGCCAATCACCTCATCAAACAAATCCCATGTTTTAACCCCCAACGCCTCGCGGGCATAAAAATGATTCCATGGAACAGGCGTTTTAAAACGCGTTAAATCCAATAAACCATCCTCCACAATGGCAAGCGTGTAAGTCATTGGTCGGCCATCGCGCTCACTCACCTTAATTTTCACTTCTTTCTCCGGACGAAGCTCATCGGGCATTTTAATCTCCGGATAAATGTGTGATTGAGGATCTTCGGCCATCAGAGGAATAACACCATACATGCGTATCGGGAGGTTATTAACCGTTTGCGCGTGTGGCTGTAGGAGCGTCAGGTGCACATAGGCATTGGGGGTCATCTCAGGTGTTACTTCGAAGCTGAACTTGTTCTCCCCTTTTACCGGATCGACCCACCAGCTCTTCAGTACTTTATTGCCATTTTCGATGCTGACCAGGGCACGTCCTTGACCGGATGCCGGGAAGCTGATGGTGGCCTGCTCCCCCACCTGGTACTTCTCTTTATCGGCATTAAAAGCCAGCATACTGGCCGAGCTTGGATCGCTGCCGCGGCTGTTGCCGGCCCATCCCGGCCAATCGACATACACCGTTTGACCAGTAGCATGACCATTGGTATTATCTACCACCCGAATCAGGTAGCGCCCCCACTCGGGATAGTTAACCCTAAATCCGAACTGGCCTTCACCGTTAGAGGTATTCACTGTACCACTGGCTATAAGGTTCTGATGACGTGTGCCCACATAGTTGGCCAAATCATTGGATGATGACTCCCACCACCAGCGCCAGCTCACTTTATACACATAGTAAGAAAGGTTTCGAACGGTCATGGGCTCGCCTTTAGGTGATAGGGTCACCACATTGACAGTATGCGTCGTATCGGTTAGCAGCATGCCCCGCTTATCTCCTTTGGGTGCTTTTACCCCAACAAAAATTGGGTAAGGCGCATAAGGTACCGAGAAGCGATCGATACTAAAATCGCCACCTTCTTCGAACACGCGTGTCATAAACGAGGCTTTTAACATACCCGGGGCAGCTTCTTTCACATCAATGGCCGCATCAACAATGGCTTGACCTTTTTCATCCAGGCGGCCTTCAAACACGGTGTTTTCTTCCGAATCAAAACGACGGGAGGGATCATCAAAATGGTAATCCCCATATTTCTTAAAGCTGGTTCTGCTCTGGTTGAGCGTCACCTTTACATCGGCTTTCAGATTGCGGGCAATGGCACCATGCAGCCATTTGGCCTCAAGCGTGCTTTGAGCCGCTTCACCAGGCAACAATAGATCGGTATTAAAATCAAGACTAATCTTCAGGCGGTTGGGCTTAATGGTTTCTACCCGCATACCTTTTTCAAAGGTGCTACCCCCAACTTTTATACGTGCCCGCCACATACCGGTAGGCGCATCGTGGCTGGTTTGCGTTTTAAACACATAGATGTTATTATCATTCAGTCCTTGCACCTGGCGATTAATGGTCTGTCCGTGCGGATTGACCCACTCAAACACCATGGGGTGCTCTTTGGGTAGCTGCTCCCCTTTGTTCTCGAGCATAAACGACACAAACAAGGTATCGCCCGGACGCCAAACGCCACGCTCACCATAGATAAACCCTTTCATGCCTTTTTGCACGACCTGCCCGCTGACATCAAAACGGCTTAATGATAACGAACTTCCGTCATCCAGTCGTAAATAGCCGCGCTGCTTATCATTTTTAGCTATCAGCAAGAAGGGCTTCTGCGAAACCGAAATACGAGCCAGTCCCTTCGCATCGGTGCGGGTACTACCCACCACCTGCATCTGGTAGTTCATAATTTCAACCTCTACACTGGCCAAAGGCTGCGTCGTGCGTAAATCAGTTATGGCCACCACCACTTCCTTATCGGTACCTTGCTTGGCAATAACACCAATATCGGATGCTAAAATATTACGACTGATGACCTTATTGCGAAAATACATGGGTGAGCAAGGATTATCGCGTTCGCGCCAATCGTAGTAATAATCATCATAACCATCCCAGTATGAACTATAGTACTCCGTTGGTTGGTCCCAGTAGGCCATGTCTGATTCGGTGATTCCACCTTCCTCTTCAGTTGCCTCGGTTGCTTCAACATCTCCGCAAGGATAAACACTATCCTGCTTTCTGATTTTCAGTTCAACACGGTAGATGGCGCCCTGCTCTGGTGTTATTAAATCCGCCAGATTTAACGAAAAGGTGTTCCACTGCGTCAGGTCGAGGGAACGGTCGTTATCGAGGCGGATGGTCTGTTTATATATCAGGCGGCCGGCACGACGCAACTGGTACTGCCCGTCCATGCGATTAACCTGCAGGAAGTTGGCCACATTGTTTTCAAATATCTTGATGATACGCACCTGCACTGATTTAACACTAACCGCTTTAAAAGGAAACGTTAGACCGCTGGAACTCGGCAGAATAGTGCCTTTACCAATCAGCTGCACTTCGGGTTTGGGCGTTTCAAACACCATATCGTAGCTTTCTTCAGCCTGATGAGCATAACCTAGAATGTTTTTAATGCCCTCGGCAATGGTGACCTTATGTGAACCGGTCAAACGGTAGGAAGGATAAACCTTTACGCGATTGCGCTCAATTACATAGCGCAATTTAGCGGCCTCGCTGATGTCAATGAGCCCATTGATGTTCTGGCGTTCATCAAGTGGATCGGAGAACACGACCAGCACATGCTGATCAGGCTGCATTACCACACGCACATCGGTTACTTTAAAATCGGTGAGCGAAGGTACCTCCACTTCACTTCTGTCTGTTTTTTCAACGCCAATGGCCTTTCCATTGTACTCCATTAACAGCATACTGCCCTGGTCGCTACGCTGTACACCCCTGACGGCAAAACTATGCTGCTTTTCACTGCTTTGGTGCTCCCACTCTATCTCTAAAGCACGGCCTTCCTGCGATGCTTTCAACAAGGCTTCAAGGGCATCGTTCTCCACATGATCGGCCGTGGTGATGCGCCCGCGATAAGTATTCACCTTGAGGTCATCAGCTGCATCGGGCTCCAGACCCAGTGGCTGTACCCTGTAGTTTTGCTCAATGGTTGAGAAACTGAATTTAAACGACTCCTTCTCATCGGCAAACAACTCCGGCAGCTTAACTTCTACCTCGAATTGTGCGCCCGATGGCATGCGTTCTTCGGGCCGAAACTCAAGGGTATGAGCATCTAACCACACCAACTGACCTTTTATGGATGGCCGAATGGATAGTACTCCCTTGTCGGCCTTTTGCCCAGGTTCAACAGCCGGCAGCTTTTCTGCAAACTGTATCTGTATACTGGCTTCATTGGAGATGATGCCGGAAGTAAATGCACTGACTTTCTTATTAAAAGTCACTTCCTCGCTTGTTTTGTCGGGCTTGCTCTTGCAAGCATTCATCATTACTATACCCACTATAACAGCGGCATAGAGCATAACGCGTTTAACCATAGTTTCTAGGTAAAAATATTTTGTTTAAAGGTAATAAAGAGATAATACTCTAAATACAAAAGCACTAAGTTTTTTATTGGATCAATTGATAATATACCGGCAAAACTCCCTTATCTTTAGCCCGGATGGATACCCCAATTAAACCATGAAGCATTTTGTTTCCATTCGCAGAAATCAACTACTCATTAGATGCATTGCCTTATGGAAAATAAAATTTCTTCGCTTACCTGTCAAAATTGTGGTATCTGCTGTCGTAACTTTCCTTTTGTAGAAGTGAATGACCGTGAAATGACTGCTCTCGAAAACTTCACCAAACTGCATCGCAATGAGTTTACCGACCCCATGGGGCCAACATATGCCGATGGACACTTTTTAAAAACCAAAGCCAATGGCGACTGTTTGTTCCTAAAGGTTGATGATGGCCATTTTTCGTGTGGTGTGTATGAGGCACGTGCCGATATTTGTCGCAACTACCCGGTTAATGAACACCATTGGAAGTGGTGTAATGAGAATAGGATTTAACAACTTATCTCTTCAGTAAATCAGCCAGAGGAATCAAATCAAAATCGCCTTTATCCGGATGGGCCGTCTTGATGTATTCCTTGTTCATCATAAACAGACGACTGTTGTAGGTGTCCTGCGCATAGCAATTATCCTCGTGAAAGTAATCCTCATCCACCTGTGTAAAATTAAGTTCGCAGTGCGATAATTCCCATTGATCACCGGCTTCGTTCATGTATAACAATGGATAGCCATGGGTACGGCAAATGATAGGGCGGGCTTGATAGATGCTACACTGATGGTCTTTTAAAAAAAAGCACTTGTCTTCCTCACCGGAAGAGACAGGTGAAAACGATCGATTTAAAACATCTGGATAATTCTCTTCAACCTGCTGTTTGATATAATCAAACTCGATGGGAAATACATCAAAATTCAGACAGCATTTATCGCAGCCCATTTTGCAAGCCATATTGTTATGATGTTCATTCCATAGCTTAATAGTTGCTGCATCAATTTCCTCTCTCAGTAACTTATAATTATCCAATGTTGCCATATCATCAATCATTTTCCGCAAAGGTAGTTTTTATGATTCGTATCTTATTAATCAAGTGTCAATAAAGAAACGAAGCATTGCTGCATGCCAGGGAGACTTTGCACCAAGCGCATTTTTCCTGTATCTTGCCCGATTATTAATCATTTTTCGATGAGCGTACCTACAGAAGACCTTCAATCCATTGTTTCCAAATATATTAACACCACCAATCGCAGTGTATTTCTGACGGGCAAAGCAGGCACCGGTAAAACTACCCTACTTCATCGCATTAAGGCTCATACACATAAGAATGTGGTGGTAGCCGCCCCCACCGGCATTGCCGCCATCAATGCAGGAGGTGTAACGCTTCATTCGTTGTTTCAACTGCCGTTTGGTGCCTTTATACCCGATAATAGTGGCATTGATACCACACGCATGGAAACGCTGGCCCACTTTAACACCCCGCGTTCGCTCATCAAAAATCTGCAGATGCACAAGGTTAAGCGCAACCTTATTAAACAAATGGAATTACTGGTGATTGATGAAGTGAGTATGCTACGTGCCGACCTGCTGGATGCCATTGACCTGATTTGCCGCTACGTACGCCGCAGTCAGAACAAACCCTTTGGCGGTCTGCAAGTCCTGTTTATTGGCGATATGTTGCAGTTACCTCCAGTCACCAAACAAGAAGAATGGAACTACCTGAGTCGCTATTATAAAACGCCCTACTTTTTTGATGCCCAGGTATTGCAACAGCAGCAACCCGTTCATATTGAACTACAGAAGGTGTACCGGCAGTCGGACCAGACCTTTGTAGAACTATTAAACCACCTTCGCGACAACCAGGTAACTCAAGTTGACATTGAGTTGCTGAACCGCTTCTATCAGCCCGGGTTTAACCAGCATAACAATGATGGCTATATACAACTGACCACGCATAATGCCCTTGCCGATGCTAAAAACAAAGAGTGTCTGGATGAATTAAGCGGCCAAACCTACTCCTTTCAGTCAGAAATAAAAGGTGATTTTAAGGAACATCAATACCCTTTGCAACCAACAATGCAGTTTAAAAAAGGTGCCCAGGTGATGTTCATTAAAAATGATTTCTCGGGTCAACAACGGTATTTCAATGGTAAGATAGGCACCATATCGCACATCAGCCGCGATGAAATTGAAGTCAGCTTTACCGACGAAAGCGATGCTGTAACGGTGGAACCCTATACCTGGGAAAATAAGAAATACAGCCTCAATAAAGACACTAACGAAGTGGAAGAAAAAGTGGTGGGTGAATTTAAGCAATACCCTCTAAAACTGGCCTGGGCCATCACGGTTCACAAGAGTCAGGGCCTCACTTTTGAAAAAGCTATTATTGACGTGTGTAAAGCCTTCGCGGCCGGGCAAATTTATGTAGCCCTCTCGCGCTTAACTTCCCTCGATGGATTGGTTTTACTATCGCCCATACCCCAGCAGGGCATCAGTGCCGATGAGTCACTTCGTCATTTTGTTGATAGAAAAATGAATACCGATGAGCTAGCGCCCATTTTAAAGGAAGAATCGCAAAATTACATTAACCAGTTTGTATTGCAGGCTTTTGATTTTAATGACCTGATAGTGGCCTTGCACCAGCACGTTCAATCGTATAGTAAAGATGAAAAACGTTCTAAAAAACAGCAATATAAAGACTGGGCCGCAAGCCTTATAGAAACAACAGAACCACTGCAACAAGTGGCCAACAGCTTTCGGGCGCAGGTTAGTCGCATTATCAACAGCTCTAACGACGATTACCTCTCCCTTCTGAACGAACGTGTTGATAAAGCCATCGGCTACTTTCAACCAGCCATTAAAACATCCCACTCCAAGATCATTGAACACATCGAAGAACTGAAAGGGATTAAGGGTGTGAAGAAATACACGAATGAGCTACAAGAGTTGGCTGCCTTATACTTTGGACTGGTGCAAAAGATGCTTAAGGCTAAAACACTACTTGCTTCAGCACAAAGTGGAGAAGATGTTAATAAAGAAGATATTGGCCAGCCCGATCTTAAGCAGCAGTCAGACAAAAAACCTTCAGCAACCAGCAAACAAAAAGCTGTAAAAACGCCCAAAGTAGCCACTCACCTGGTTACCTGCGCCCTCTACAAACAGGGGCATGATGTAGCTTCCATTGCCAAAGAACGAGGCCTTGTAAAAACAACCATTGAATCGCATCTGGCCAAATGCATCCAGGAAAACATTCTTTCGCTCAATGATTTCGTTGATTTTGAAACCCGGGAAGTGATTGCTAAAGGGATAAAGGCATGCGATGGCAGCGCCCTTTCAGAAATCAAAGAACACCTGAAGCATAAGTACTCCTATCCGCAAATTAAATATGTACAGGCCTGGTTACAGTCTGACGGGGTTTTGTAGCACCTGCCAATTAGCTGATGATAGAAAAACAAAACTCCACCTCTGCAAATCAGGAATCTATGAATGGAAAGTTTGTGCCAGAGGTGAAGTTTGTATTGGTTAAGGAACATTTAAAAAATAATCAGCAATGTTATTATAATCAACAATACCAGTTGGTATAGTAATACAACATATGGAAAATCAGACGATTTAACGAAGCTGGTCAGTTTGCTTGGGATAGATTTGCTCATAAAAATTAGGGTTAAGATTACGCTGAATTCAAGCAAATATTATGCCACAACAATCTTAATATCAATAATTCTACGAAACTTAATTCCACTATCAAACAGTTACTTATCCTCCATCCGGCGATGGATAGAAATCATATGAATATTACACTACGCCTGGCAGAATAAATAATATACAGAAGCTATTTCCTTATAATCAACAGCAATCAATAAGAACTACACAAATAGTTTTTCAAGTTTTTGGGTATGCGATGCGATATTAAAAGCTTCAAAATCAGATTCCGGGGTTTTCTTATCCAGAAAATCCTGCTTTAATCTAAGTAGAGTATGCTTCATATTCTCAACATTGTAATTTGAAACATACTGCCCCTTTTCTTCCAAAAGCTGGTATAGTTCCCCGTTGTTTGAAACATGCAGAATTGGCATCTTCATGGCCATATAATCAAATACCTTGGTGGCAAACACATTGGAGCGCTTCATCTCCAGAATGGATAAACCGCCATCATACTGACTGAGAACCGTTGCCACTTCACTGCTCTTAATCAAAGGTTTAAAGAAACAGGTGCTCGGATCAGGATTGCGGTAACCGGCAGATGCCACCCCATAAATATCAATCCTAAACGATTCCCTAAAAAACGGATCATTCAGCTCACGAATAGCCTTATATATCAAATCCAATCCTTCTGGCTGCCCACCCAACAGCGATCCAAAATAAACCAGCTTCAGTTGCATATCATTTCGTGCTGACTGCTGCCAATCTACTTTATAATCATCGGCATCATAGCCATTATGAATGGTGATATACTTTGATGCACAGGTTTTATAAATGGATGAAAAATTGTGCCTGATGGTATTGGTTGTTACAATAATCTTATCCGCCATCAACATGGTTTGGAGTTCCATCTTAACCGATTTCTCCTTCCGCTTAAACGATTTAATGGCTGTACCATAGGCATATTGCGGCTCATCGTTCCATTTATCCCTGAAATCGACAATGAAGTTAATCTCCGGATTCTCGACCTTAATAATACTGGTCATATACGCCACCGAACATGGCGCGGCTGTTACCACCACATTTCTAATCCCATTTTTCCTGATAAGGTTCCGCACATAAGGAATCAACTCTTTCTCCCAACCTTGCGCATTATCCATCCAATTACTGGTGCTTCGGTAATAAAGATTCACCAGTTCAAACCACTTTTTAGCTATAAACCCACGCTTACGATGACGCAATAACCAGTTAGGATAAGCACTCTTCAGGCGATGCACCACAATATTTGGATGGTCCACATCGTGGCTCCAGTTAACCGTGTCTTTGTATTTATAATCGATGGTAATAACATGCACCAAATAGCCCTTATTGGCCAGGTATTTGGCAAACTTACTCCATCGTCGGGTACCAACACCTCCCAAAGGCGGGAAGTTGCGGGAGATAACAATTATTTCCTTCTGTTGATTAGTCACTATGCAGGTTTTGTTATTTTGTAGTTACCGGTTTGATAAGGCTCTGTTTTTTCGCAATAGACAGCATAAACACTTGGATAGAAATAGCGTAGCATCGGCCTGATGCCAAGAGGGACTCGTGGTGCCGACTTCCATTTTTCATCGTAAATAATCTTCCACCCGGTTTTATCCAGCACCATATGCAGTTGCTCTATCACAAATTCATGAAAATGGCCATAAGCCACATGTCCGCCATCCTTAATCGGAACATGCATGTATGGCTTACTAAACCATAATTGCAGAGGCACGGTTAGTATGAGTTTATCGGTTGGTATTTTATTCAGGAAGTTCATCGGATCAAACAGATGCTCCAACACTTCAAAGGCTGTGGTTACTTCCTTCTGTTCATATGTTTTGAGCTCGTCATTCAGCATATCAAAATCAATTCCTTCATGGGTGCTTTCCACCTTAAAGCCTTTGCTAAGCAGGTATTCCGACATACGGTTTCTGGCGCCTATATCTAATATTTCACAACTGGCATTCCCCAGTGTTTTATGCAAGAATTGTTCGGTTAGTCTGAACCTGTCCTCAATCCGGTGAATCATCATAGTTTCTTTCTGAATAAGGTTAAAATCCAATAGGGCGATTTTGGTGCAATCACTCTATTGAGCCCATTGCAAACCTTCGAAATCAGGTTTCCTTTTATAAGCGGAAAGCTGTCGTTGTTACAATGAGGGCACATGGTATAATTGGGTGGATTAAAGTATCGGTTGCCGTAATTCTGGCGGATGTGCATCAGCGCCGGATGATAACCTCGATGGAGATTACCCCCCAAATCGTGACGAACCAGTTTATACTCATCACCAAATAGTTGTTCCAATCTATGGATATCGAAAGTTTGATAATGCCCGTTAGTATTGAATACGTGGCCACAAGAAGGGCATTTAGCTTCGCAGATCTTTAAAAACTCCTTGTGCGGCACCGTGATGAGTAAATATTTTGCAGCCAAACGCTTAAATTCCTTAACAGTGCCAGCCAATTGTTCATCGGTCAAGTGCTCCAAAAGTTGGCTCGAAAACACCATATCGGCACTCTCCGATTCCAAAGGAATATTGTCTGAACTACTCTGTACTGTTGAACAATTCACCTGCTTCAGCGCTGCCTCAGACAAGTCGACACCTTTCACCTGGTAACTTTCATTCAGAACATTGGTGATGATGCCATTGCCACAGCCAACATCCAATATACTTTTTACATCTGGTGGAATGTTACGAAGCACCCATGGAATCTTCTTATCTGCAATAGTACCGGTACTATCGTAGTCGTTCCACAATTGGTCTTTCGAAAAATGTATATTGGAATTTAAACTCATCAATTTTTGATTTACAAGGTTGCAATATAAGGATTAAACAATTTCCTTGAACTTAACCCTTTTAAATAATCCGGTAACTTGTAACGCCAAGCCCCACACTGCCAGTGTTATTACTGTTCGGATGATAATATTAATGCCGCCATTGACAAACTTCTGTTCTACAAATTGGCCAACTGGCAAATACAAAGCTCCTGCAATAACCAGTGATGAAATAAGTACTACTAACGCACTATCGGCAAACAACACCCTGAAATGAAAACGCTTATGAAGCACAAAAAGGAATAAAATAACCAACAGCACCTTTGAGGCAAGTGTTGCCGAAGCTGCTCCAGTAATGCCCCAGATTGGTATAAACAACGCATTAAGTACAACCACTGCGACACCTGCTATCAGATTAAAATAGGTGATTAACTTATAATGCTTTGACAACTGAATAACCTGAATGCCTATGCCCAAAAAGCACGTTACCAAAAACGAGAGCGAGATGTAAAAGACAACCATCTTTCCTTCGAGGTACGATGGTGGTAACAAGGCCAGAAAAATATCGATATTAATCCAGATGGGAATAAATATCAGCAGCCCAACAATAACCTGCGAAAGCACTGATAGTCGGAAAAACTTCTCAAGAGATTTATAATCGCCATCGTTTAAGGCCTGTGCAATAATAGGTGTCGAAATCTTGCCCATGGCCAAACGCGGAATTCGCACCACTGTACCGATAAAGTTGGTAATGGAATAGATACCTGTTTCTTTTAAGCCCAGGTAGTATGTAATCATCAGCTTATCGATGTAGATGGCCAATGAATTACTCAAGCCGTTTAATATAAAGAAAATACCAATACTCGCCATCGTTTTTAGATGCGGCAAATACTTGGTTTTCGAGGGCCAACATAATGATATTTCACGCTTTCTGAAAAGATGAACGGTTATGGCGACAACGGGTATAGCAAAGTTGGCAACATACAACCACATAAAAAGTCGGAAATCAATCAGCTCAAAATAAAATAATACAATCAAAGCCGTATTGACCAGACGCATCACCAATTCTTTGTAGAATGAGCCGATGGTAGCATTAAGCGTTGAAGATGCAAACGTATCCACCAGCAAAAACGCGAGGGTAAAAAAGGTAAGCGGAAACAGCATTACACTGTACTCCCTCAATGTCTGAGCATCGGCAGACTTACCAGCTAACAAATGATCGCCAAACAACAAAAATAAGGTATAGAACACTGCAAAGCCAATCATGGAATAAATCCACACAAATGAAAAGAAATCCTTTTGCTGGCTGGCTTTATCGTGAAAACGCGGAAAGAAATAGCTAATGATACCGTTACCGCCCAAGCAGCTGATTTGTGCTAATATCGCAGATACTGAAACCAGGATATTAACCAATCCTATCTGGGCTTCAGAAAATAACAGCGGCAACAAAATCGCTACATTAACGCCTCCAATAATTACCCCCAAATAGGCGTAAAACGATCCTTTAATTGTTTGTTTAATGACTATGCCCAAAGCCTGATTTACTATGATTTCATAACAAAGAAACGTAATTTCTCTTAATGGTTAATTGATTTTGCATATTTTTGGAATCAGGTCAATCAAATCTATCATCAAACAATAATAGCAATGGAACTTGCTCCCGTCATTCTTTTTTGTTTCAACCGTCCCAAACACACCACTGCAACACTTGAAGCCCTGAAAGCTTGTCGCCTGGCTTCAGAGACTAATTTATACGTATATAGCGATGGCCCAAGAAACGAAGAAGAAGCCTACCTGGTAAATGAGGTGCGTTCGGTGTTACAAGGGGTGAAAGGTTTTAAATCAGTCACTATCTCTCAGCGGAAATTTAACATGGGGCTGGCCAGCTCCATCATCTCGGGCGTAACAGAGGTTATTCAGAAGCATGGTAAAGTCATCGTTTTGGAAGATGATCTGGTTTGCGCGGATAGTTTTTTGGAGAACCAGAACAAAATGCTGGACTATTTCGAGGACCATCAACAAATATTCTCAACCAGTGCTTATAGTCCGCCAATTAAATACCCGGCAAATTTTGCAGATGATCTGTATTTGTTTCCCAGAACCAGTTCCTATGGCTGGGGCACCTGGCGCGATCGCTGGGAAAGTGTAGACTGGTCGATGGAAGGTTTTAACGAATTTATCCAATCCAAAGCACAACGCAGACATTTTAACAAAGGTGGCATAGATTTAACACCCATGCTTCTGCATCAGAAAGTGGGCAAAATCGACTCCTGGTCTATCAGGTTTTCCTACGCGGCCTCTTTACAGAACAGTTTATGCGTTTATCCGAAAGAATCGATGTTGCAACACATTGGCACTGATGGCTCAGGAACACATTCTACCTCATCATCCTGTTACGGGCATACCAGCAATAACAAAGTCATTCACATCGAGCATTTTCCTAAAGAGCATGAAGCAATCGCCAAACGTGTGAGGAAATTCTGGGCCAACTCGCTCATCCGCCAGCTGATTAACTTTTATAAACGGATGGCATATATCTCACTGCTTAAACTATAAGCTCTTTGAGGCGACTGGCGTATTAATTTTTGTTAATTCAAAGATTAATTGCCATCTTTTCTCACTCATCCAAAGGCATTTTATATTTTTGCACTAATTCAAGCAAATGGCAAATACAAATCACATAACAAACGGACGTAAGCTGCGAAGTTCGTATATCACTACAACCATTAGTATAGCCTTGGTGCTATTTCTGCTGGGCATCATCGGTTTGTTGCTGCTCAACGCCCAGCGCCTGTCTACCTACGTGAAAGAAAACATTGGCTTTACCGTACTCATAAAAGACAATGCGCGTGAGGCTGAAGTCAAACGTCTGGAGAAATTACTTAGCACCTCCCCCTTTATCAAACAGACGCAATACATTGATAAAGATCGTGCAGCTGATGAGTTAAAAAACGAGCTGGGTGAAGATTTTGTGGAGTTTTTAGGTTACAACCCTCTTCTATCCTCTATTGACGTTAAGCTTTTTGCCGAATATGCCAACCCCGACAGCCTGGTGAAAGTGGAAGAGGTAATTATGGAGTTTCCGCAAGTGAAGGAAGTCATCTACCAGAAAAACCTTATCCACCTGGTACATCAGAATGTGCGACGCATTGCACTGATTCTTTCAGGTTTTGCACTGATGCTGTTGTTAATAGCCGTTGCTCTTATCAACAACACCATCCGGCTATCGGTTTATTCCAAACGTTTTATTATAAGGACGATGCAGCTGGTTGGGGCTACTAAGAGTTTTATCAGGCGGCCTATCCTCTGGGGCAGTGTATTGCATGGGTTTGTTGGTGCCGTACTGGCCATTTCTCTACTAGCCATACTCATCTATTTTAGCAGTCAGGAATTGGCCGGTGTTATTGGATTCAATAACATGGATCTAATCCTTGTCCTATTTGGAATAGTTATTGCACTTGGCATCTTCATAACGCTTATTTCAACATTTTTTGCCGTTAACAAGTATTTGAATTTACGGACCGATGATTTGTATTTTTAGCAATTAACCGGTCAAAGACATTTTATATTAAACACTTTAGCATGTCACAAAAAGAACAGGATAAAAAATTTCAATTTGCCTTGGCAAAAGAAAATTATATACTACTGGCCATTGGATTTGGCATTATCATTTTAGGTTTTGTATTAATGATTGGAGGCAGAAGTGAAGATCCGACCGTTTTTAATGAAGAAATCTTCAGTTTCAGACGCATCACACTGGCACCAATTGTTGTACTATTTGGTTTTTTGTTTGAGATCTATGCCATCATGAAAAAACCTAAAACCGACAACTAATATTACTGATTGATTTATGGGAATTTTTGAAGCGTTAGTTCTTGGAATCATCCAAGGACTTACTGAGTTTTTGCCGGTAAGCAGCAGCGGCCACCTCGAAATAGCCAAGGCCATATTTGGCGACAATGCCGTAGCCAAAGAAAGTATGTTTATGACAGTTATGCTGCATGGCGCCACTGCTATCAGTACCATTGTTGTTTTTCGAAAAGAGATTACAGAGATTTTAAAGGGATTGTTCCAGTTCAAGTGGAATGAACAAACGATTTTTTCACTCAAGATTATTGTATCAATGATTCCGGCAGCTTTTGTTGGAGTTGCTTTTAACGATCAGATTGAAGCCCTTTTTGAAAGCCAGATCCTTTTAGTGGGTATGATGTTATTGGTTACCTCTGCTCTTTTATTTTTGGCCGATAAAGCCAAAACAACTGAAAAGGGCGTTTCTTATATGCACGCTATCATTATCGGTATTGCTCAAGCCATTGCTATTCTGCCAGGTATATCACGCTCAGGAGCAACCATCTCCACTTCGGTTATTCTGGGTATTGACCGTACCAGGGCTACCCGCTTTTCATTCTTGATGGTGGTGCCATTAATTTTGGGCAAAATGGCCAAAGATTTGCTTTCTAGTGACTTTACCACGTCTGATGTGTCAGTCATGCCTGTTGTAGTTGGTTTTATAGCGGCATTTATAACTGGCCTGTTAGCTTGTACATGGATGATTAAATTGGTGAGAAACAGCAAACTTAGTTACTTCTCTATCTACTGTGCCATAGTTGGCCTAATTGCCATTGTGCACCAATTATTCTTTTAATAATATTTTTAGCTGATTACAATGCATATCGAATATAGTGAAGAGCGATTTCGTGAAGGACAGGTTTTATTAATCAATAAACCTTTAGAATGGACATCATTTGACATTGTTAATAAAATCAGACTCTCATTAAAGCGTTACCTGGGCATCAAGAAAATAAAAGTAGGTCATGCCGGCACGCTTGATCCTCTGGCAACAGGATTAGTGATTGTTTGTACCGGCAAAGCCACCAAACAAATTGACCAGTTTCTGGGCATGGATAAGCAATATACTGCCGACGTGCGCCTCGGAGCAACAACCCCTTCTTTCGATTTGGAGATGGAGCCCGACAAGCATTATCCTCACGAGCATATTACGGATGAGATGGTGCATGAAACCATAACCAAATTCACTGGCGAGATTGAGCAAATCCCACCCATGTTCTCGGCTTTGAAAGTAAACGGACAAAAAGCCTATGAGCTAGCCAGAAAAGGCAAAGAAATAGAGCTGAAAGCCAGAAAAATTACCATCAGTGAACTTAAAGTGCTGAGTTGGAATAATCCGGATTTAAAACTAGACGTTTCGTGCAGCAAGGGCACCTACATCCGCTCCTTAGCCAGAGATGTTGGTTTTGATTTAAATTCAGGCGCTCACCTGACCGGCCTCATCCGAACACGCATTGGCCCTTATCAACTTGTTGATTCTATCACAATTGAGGATTTTGAAAAAAATCTTGCTACTTTTGCAACAAAATAAAAATTGCCTCGTATAAGGTAGGCCTGATTGGCATTAATTTTCTACTATTGCATTACAAAGAACAAACAATAATTAATCATCATCTTACGATAGCGTAGGGTGATTTTCTTTGTGTTTATTTATTAGCATACAGTAAATTAGTAAAACGTACATATATGAAGTTATCAAAGTTTAAGTATAAACTACCGGAAGAGCTAATTGCACTGCATCCTGCAGAAAATCGTGACGAATCACGTTTAATGGTGCTTAACACCCAAACCAAAGAGGTGGAGCATCGTATCTTTAAAGATGTTATTGACTATTTCGACAATCAAGACGTTATGGTTTTCAATAACACCAAAGTGTTTCCGGCCAGATTATATGGTAACAAAGAAAAAACCGGCGCTGAAATCGAGGTATTCCTGTTACGCGAACTTAACCGTGAGCAACGTTTGTGGGATGTACTGGTCGATCCGGCCCGTAAAATTCGAATTGGTAACAAACTGTATTTTGGTGATGATGATAATCTGGTAGCCGAAGTAATTGATAACACCACTTCGCGTGGTCGTACCCTGCGTTTCTTATACGACGGTTCATACGAAGAATTTAAAGAAACACTCTATGGCATGGGCGAAACGCCACTGCCAAAGATTATTAATCGCGAAGTAGTACCTGAGGACAAGGAGCGCTATCAAACCATCTATGCCAAGCACGAAGGAGCTGTAGCTGCCCCAACAGCAGGTATGCACTTTAGCCGCGAGCTAATGAAGCGCCTTGAAATCAAAGGCATCGACTTCTCTGAAATTACATTACACGTTGGTTTAGGCAACTTCCGCCAGGTGGATGTTGAAGATCTGACCAAGCACAAAATGGACTCAGAGCAAATTTTCATTACCGAGAAAGCTACAGAAATAATCAACCAGGGTAAAGACCGCAAAAAGCGTGTTTGCGCCGTTGGAACAACGGTTATGCGCACACTGGAAAGTTCGGTTTCCACTTATGGTCATGTGAAACCATTTGAAGGATGGACCAATAAGTTTATCTTCCCGCCATACGAATTTCAGGTGGCCAATGCCATGATTACCAATCTTCACCTGCCTCTTTCTACTTTAATGATGATGGTGGCAGCATTTGGTGGTTATGATTTTGTAATGGATGCCTACAACATTGCGGTAAAAGAGAAGTACCGCTTCGGCACCTATGGCGATGCCATGTTGATCATCTAATTTACTCATATATTACTAATAAAGCCGGTTGCAATACCGGCTTTTTGTTTTTATAGCCTTTCATTCGTAACTTGTGATATGCACATTTAAAAACTCGTTACAATGGTACGCATTTTTGTTCCGGTCAATTTCTCAGACTATTCACTCAACGCCGTTGACTACGCTATTAATCTGGGGCAAAAAATTCCTTCGGTCATCACATTGGTCAGCTGCCAACCGCCGCTAAATGATTCGTCTGAAACACCAACAAAAATAAGTGAACAGGCCCTTCAGGAATTAGGAGCAAAAGTGTCATCGCAATTTAATGAGGAACAAAAAAACAACATTACAATTACAACAAGGCTGGAGGCCGGATACCCTGAAGATGTACTTATAAACATCAGCACTAAGGAAGAACCCGATGCGATAATAATGGGCACATGCAGCAAGGGCGATACCATTAAAGAACTACTGGGCAGTGTTACCAGCGATGTCATTAAAAATGCCAAAGTGCCTGTTTTGGCTGTTCCTTCTACCTCAACGGTTGACACCAGCCGCTTGAGTAACATTCTGTTTGTAAGTGACTTTGGCGACAGCGATTACCGTTCGTTACATAAGCTTATCCGATTAATTACGCCATTTCAAACACAAATATTCGCTGTACACTTTAAAGCATCAGCTCCCGATAAATGGGATAAGAAACGGCTTGAAGAGATGCGCCTGTACTGCTACCAAACCTATCGGAATTACCAAATCAACTTTAGCTTTATTACTGGTGAAGATTTTATCAAAGAACTGGATGAGTTTATCAATTCAAATGCCATCGATTTAATAGCCATGACGAGGCACAAAAGAAATATGATATCAAAATTATTACACCCCAGCATCACACGTAAAATACTGTTTCACACCGATGTTCCATTATTGGTATTTCACGAATAATGCAGACACCCGCCATTAATAAATGGATATTCTATATAAAAACTGTATTTTAAGAGCTTGCAAGCAAATATTTGGATACTAACTGGCTGGTCTTTAAAGACGGCAGAAAACATCATTTAAACTATGGGAACAGGTAAAAAAAGGATTGGCATATTAACTGCTGGTGGCGACTGCCCTGGTATTAATGCTGCCATTAGAGGTGTTGGCAAAACCGCCATTGTTAAATATGGCATGGAAGTAGTCGGAATTGCCAATGGGTTTAGTGGCCTCATGAACATGGAAGCAACTCCAATGGAAGAAAAAGCCCTATCGGGAATAATTACCGTTGGCGGAACCATCTTGGGCACATCGCGCTTTAAACCTTTCAAGGTTGAGGAAGGAGAATCAGAAAACAAACCTCAAATCATTAAAGAAAACTACGATAAACTTGGACTTGATGCTTTGGTATGCATCGGAGGCAATGGCACCCAAAAAACGGCTAATTTACTTGCCCAGGAGGGGCTTAATATCGTTGGTATACCCAAAACTATCGACAACGATGTGTACGGTACAGATGTAACATTTGGCTTTGACTCGGCAGTTAATATCGCTACAGAAGCCATCGACCGCCTGCACACCACTGCCAACTCACACAAACGTGTAATGGTGATAGAGCTTATGGGACATAATGCGGGATGGATTGCTCTCCATTCGGGCATAGCAGCGGGTGGTGATGTGATTCTTTTACCGGAACTTGAGTTTGACCTGGATAATGTGTGCAATTGCCTTATGGAGCGAAGTAACGTTGGAAAACCCTATTCCATTGTAGCCGTTGCTGAAGGCATTGACAAGCCTAAAAAGAAATCGGCTGCCAGCTATATTGGTAAAAAAATACAGAAAATGACCGGCCTGGAAACCCGTGAAACTATTTTAGGTTACATTCAACGCGGAGGTACACCCAGTCCTCAAGACCGTATTTTGGCCACTCGCTATGGTGCGCATGCCGCCGAGCTTATTCATCATGGTCAGTATGGCACCATGGTTTCTTTAAAGAACGATGTCATCACATCCGTGCCGCTGGAAGAAGTGGGTGGCAAACTGCGACTGGTGAATCCCGATCACTACCTGATTGATCAAGGCAAAAGCATGGGGGTTTGCTTTGGTTAAGTAAACAAGAGAAAATACACTTTGGAGGTGACTGATATTACCATTCAGTTCACCTCTTTTTTATGGGCATTCTTATCACAGAGAAGCCCGTAACTGTTTAATTTAGCGCTATAATTATTGCCTAAAAACGATATTACTATCTTTGCACAAAACATTGGATTATGCAAGCAGAAGAAATCAAACAACTGAATGAGCAACTAGCCAATTCAGCACCTCAAGAGATATTGACTTATTTTATCGAACGTTATGGCGAAAAGATAGGTTTAGCCTCAAGCCTGGGCGCTGAAGACCAGGTGCTCACCGAGATGGTGGTTAATATTAATCCGGCAACCAAAATTTTCACGCTGGATACGGGCCGTTTGTTTCCCGAAACATATGATTTGATTGACCGTACATCGCGCAAATACAAAAAGAACCTGGAAATTTACTTCCCCAAGAAGAAGAAGGTTCAGAAGATGGTCAACGCCAAAGGCATCAACCTGTTTTTTGAAAGCGTTGAAAACCGTAAAGAGTGCTGTTTTGTAAGAAAGATTGAACCACTTCAGCGTGCCTTTAAAGGTTTGGACGTTTGGATTTGTGGCTTAAGAGCTGAACAATCAGTTACTCGTACAGATATTTCTAAGGTTGAGTGGGACGCCAATAATAATCTTTTAAAGATTAACCCACTTGCAGACTGGAGCGAAGAGCAGGTTTGGGACTACATCAACGAAAAAGGCATACCGTACAACACCCTGCACGATAAAGATTATCCAAGCATTGGTTGTCAGCCTTGTACACGTGCCATTATGGAAGGCGAAGATGTTAGAGCCGGCCGTTGGTGGTGGGAAAACCCAAACACAAAGGAATGTGGACTACACAAACGATAACAACTGTTACAATATAAAAAAACCCGCCCAGTACACTAGATGTATCGGGCGGTTATATTTTAATGCCTGATAAAGTGGCTAGAAACGCACAATAAGACCGCCTGAGAAATCCCCTTGAACAGTCAATACGCCCGTACTGATACCAACACCGGTACTTGGTCCGCCTGAACCTATACCCAGAAACAATCCACCGCCGGAAAAGTACATCGGCAATAATAAGCGTCCCTGCAGGCGTATACCAACTCTATCACTGAAGAAAAACTTCACACCTCCCCCTAGAGCAGCTGAAAATGATACATGATCAGACACACCATGCGTTTGCATATTAAACCAGGTAACACCAAGTGAGGCCATACCAAAAGGCACAACCGGCCCTTGCTTTAAAGCCTTAAGGGCTCCCAGCTGAAAATAGTCAATGGCCATATCGTAATTGGTACGGTCACCAGCAACAAAATCATCATACCTGGCAGTTGTTTTAGAGCGCGTATAGGAAAATTCACCCATCAATCCAGGCATTACTTCAACCGATAAAATACCGCCATAATGCGCAGCATTATCCATTTTAAATTTTGCCCTGTATAAATTAACATGGCCGTTTAATGAATAACCGGAAATAGGAGTTAATTCAAATCGTGGTCCTGCCGCTGTAGAGCGCTTTATCGGTTCCTCAACTTTATAAGTTTGCTGTACCGTACCCCTTGAACTGGTAGGATTTTGAGCAAATGCACCAACAGACAACAACACCACTGCAGCCAGCAACATCATTACTTTCAGGTTAATTATTCTCATAGCTTTATGTTTAAGTAGTTATTTGCTTGTGAATATAACAAATAACTAATGGTTTGGTTAATTCCGAAACTATGACGGTTAAAATAACCCTAGAATCTGCACGCAAATTACAAGTAGCACCATTGCCACCGGATAAACGGTTGCATAAGCAATGGCGGCAGCATTGCTATCTGTCATACTATCGACAGCAGCCAACCCAGGTGTACTGGTCATTGAGCCGGTTATCGTTCCTAAAAGGGTAAGAATATTAAGTGATTTCATAAAGTAGGCCGCCACAACAGCCATCACCATGGGAAAAAGCGTTAATATACCACCTACCACAAATAACTGAGCACCATAACTTTCATAGGTGCTCACCAGTGTAGCACCGGCTTTGGTACCCACAGATGCCAAAAACAGCATTAATCCCAATTGGCGAAGCAATTGATTGGCAGCACCTGACATACTCCAGATAACGGGTCCTGTGCGCCCTAATCGGGCTAATATCATAGCCACTGCCAATACACCTCCGGTTAATCCTAAACTGAACGAGAAGGAGCCTCCAAAAGACAATGACATCTTACCAAACAATATCCCTAAGACAATACCGGCAGCCACAGGAAAGAAGTCTGTATCCGACAATTTTTTGTCGTTATTCCCAAATATACGGATCACCTGCTTCATGTTTTCACGACTGCAGGCCACCATTACTTTGTCACCCATTTGCAGTTTGATGGAAGGTGTTGGTGTGATATCAATTCCGCTTCGCCTAATACGAGTGACTGTAGCCTGATAATTCGTCCAGAGGTTAAACACACTTAAAGCCTTATTAACAGCCTCGGTATTGGTGACCAATATAGATTGCACCTCATAACCGGCATCCAGCGGTATCTTCTCATCCGTTTTTGAACCAATGAGAAGTGTTATTTTATCTAAGGCATCTTTGGTACCTACAGCTCGTACCAAATCACCTTTACTTAATACCGTCATGTTGTTGGGAGTGGTAGCCAATCCATCGTGCATCACACGCGAAATCACCGCCTGTGTCATGGTTCTGACACGAAGATTACCGATGGTTTTACCAAAAATATTTTCATTCTCCACTACCAGGTTAACATGTGTAATCTCCGGAAAACCAGCTTCTGCATTTTTCTCATAATCCTTTTCAGCCTTGCGGATGTCGGCCTTAATCAGCTTAGGGTAAAACTTGGCAAATAATATCACGCCAATCACACCAAACGGATAAGCAACCCCATAACCAATGGAAACCAGTGGCGAGTTAGTCACTTCAATGGCAGCCGCTAAACCAGGTGTAGAAGTGAGAGCACCAGTTAATAAGCCAGTGATAATAGGCATGTCGAGTCCAAACAACTGATAAAGCAAGAATGCCATAAAACTGGCGGATAAAATCACCACAGTAGCCAATAAAGCCAGATTTCGCCCATTCTTTTGGAAAGAATCAAAAAAACCAGGTCCCGCCTGTACCCCAATGGTATAAATAAACAGAATTAGGCCAATCTTTTCTAATATACCTGGCATAACCACGCCAAAGTGGCCAAACACCAAGGCCACAAAAATGATGGCCGAGATATCGAGTGATACGCCTTTAACTTTGATGTTTCCAATAATAAAACCCAGGCAAATAATAACAAAAAGGGCAAAATAGCTGGTCTGTAATAGTTCCATTTCTCTTAAGAATATAACGTTAGTAACGACTCACATGTAATTAATGTTGTCGAAGCTGGAGAATGAGCTGAAAGTGGATTTTTTAATTATTGTGCAAAGATACACTTTCCATCTCAACAATACTTTCCTAATTTTAATCTTTGTAATGGCAATTGATAAGCGCACTATGAAAAGAGTCAGAATTATTGTAGATGGAAGGGTGCAAGGAGTAGGCTTTCGCTACTTTGTAGCCAATGGGGCCAAATCACACAACATTAATGGCTATGTACAAAACCTGCCCGATGGAAAGGTAGAGATTGATGCAGAAGGCGAATCGGAGAATATTTACCATTTTATAACGGAGTGCAAAAAAGGACCAGCACTGTCACGGGTAGACACTTTTATGGTTAGTAATATTCCGTTTTATGGCTATAAACAATTTAAAATCAGGCAACGCTAAAAAAATAACATTTTTGCTGTAACATCGGGCGACAGCCATGCGTCCTACCAACGTCATTCAGAAAAAACATGACAGTAGAAGAATTTAACCAAGCCGTCAATCAGTATTCAGATAGTGTCTATCGCTTCATCTTAAAGAATATTAAAGATGAAGACAAAGCGAAAGACATTATACAGGATACGTATGAGAAATTGTGGAAAAAGCACGACGAGGTTAACTTTCTGAAAGTGAAAAGCTATTTATTTTCGGCCGCCTATCATACACTGATTGACCTGACCCGACGCGAAAAGAAGCAGGCCCAGTGGGATGATGTTGACTTTAAGAACCATTCGCACACCGATGGTTATACCGATCTTAATGAAGTATTGCATCAGGCAGTTGAGCGCCTGCCCGAAACGCAACGAATGGTTGTAATGATGCGCGATTATGAAGGTTATTCTTACAAAGAGATTAGTGAAATAACTAAGCTTTCGGAAGCACAGGTTAAGGTTTATATTTTCAGAGCCAGGAAGTTTTTGAAGGAATACATTGGTAACATCGAAGTTTTAGTCTGATGAGAATTGATAAAAATAATTACGAAGCATATTTGCTCGATTATCTTGAAGGAAGTATTTCCGACCAAGATAAGCAGCTGCTGCTGTTATTTTTGGATGAACATCCGGAACTAAAAGGAGATTTAGAAACAGATATAAACATCAGCCTTGAACCAGAACAAGTGGGTGTGGCCTGTCATTTCAAAGATGAACTACTGAAACACGAGGCTCAGAACTATGATTTACCGGCTAAAGATTATTTATTCATCAAAAAGGCCGAGGAAGGGCTCACGGTTTCAGAAGAGGCTGAATTACTATTAGCTGAGCCCGATGAATTGGCCAGAGAAAAGGAGAGCGCCTCATATCAGCAGCTGCGTTTGCAATCTGATAGCCAAATCACTTTCGACGATAAAAATAAACTCCGCCGGTTTATTTTGCTACCTGTACTTAAACAAACTGTTGCCCGCAGAGGTATTGCCGCTGTGGCAAGCATAGCTGTTATACTTTCGGTATGGATAAACCTGAACAGACCCGTTATAGTTGAACCAACAACCGCCAGTAACGACAAAAACAACACCCAAAAGATAGAAGCGCCAGCCATTGCGCTTAACAAAATTCTGGAAAAGCCTGTTGTTAATCAAACTCAACCATCAAAAGACAGTTTGCTTGAGCTATCTAAAAACCCAATGAATAAGGCCCAAACCAAGGCCGACAGTACCCAAAAAGTGACAATAACTCCTGAAAGTGCACAATACCTGGCAAGCATCAACCAAATAAAAAGATTTGAAAGTGCACCCATAAATGCCTATGAACACGGACTGAATGTGATGATGCCGCAGTATATGAATAACAACCTGTTGCGCGCCGAACTGGCTTCGATTTATCAACAAATTGAGCAAGAAGAAGCAACTCCCTCGTTATCACTAGCCCTGGTTGAAGGAGGGGTTAAAGTAATGAACTTCTTATCGAAAGAATCGGTTAAAATGAATAAGTATTACAATGCTGACGGAAAAGTAGTTGGATACAAACTGAAAGGCGACAACCTGGAGGTAAACCGACGTGTAAAGTAGTATTTTAGGCCCGAAGCGTATTGATAGGCAGTGAGAAATAAAACTTCGACCCCGCTCCTACTTCTGACTCCAACCAGATTTGACCACCCAATAACTTCATCATCTCTTTACATATCGATAGGCCAAGACCTGTGCCTCCGGTACGCTTCGAGAGCTCTATTTCAGCCTGTTTAAAGCGATCGAATATGGATTGGTGAAAAGCCGGATCAATGCCAACACCCGTATCTTTTACGAAGAACACCACGTCTTTAGAACTAATCCTGTAACCAATTTCTATTCGTCCACGATGTGTAAATTTTATGGCATTATTGACCAGGTTATGAAAAATACGCGTCATCTTTTCCCGATCGGTACATACCATAAAACTCTCTCCCTCAGTATGAGTTAATAGGCTAACGTTATCCTTCATCACAGGAGAAAAATAGGAATAAACATTTTCTATCAGGTTCTGAAGAGTAAACTGCTCGTTTTTCAGCACAACATTGCCTGATTCAAGCAAAGACGTATCCATTACATCGTTAACAATAGATAACAGCTGTTTTGAACTGTTCAGAATAATGTCAAGGTACTGCCTCATCTCAGGCATAGAAACACCTTCAGTTCGAGCAATTTCGGTAAAACCAACAATCGCATTCATTGGTGTTCGCAGCTCATGCGACATATTTTCAATAAAGGCCGTTTTAAGCTGCTCATTTTCTTTGGCCAGGTTTTCGGCATACCTAAGGCGCTTAAGGTGCTCTTTAACAAACAGCAACAGTGCAATAGCAGTTATCAACACGTAAAACCACCCTTTATAAAGTTGAATAACTCTAAGGGTCTCTTCATCATTTGACAGTTGACCTGCCAGTTGATCGGAAAACAATATCCAAAGGCAGCCAACTATCAGGTAAATTACTGATAATCTGTATTCAAATGGAATTCGTTTGTAATTCAGTGTAATCTTAATTAGTTTACTCATGGTTATGCCGGATTCTAACCGTAAGTATATGACATATTCATAAATATGTCCAAATAATTGCAGGGTATTTTTGACGAACCATGTTCAAATTTACTTAAATATTATTTTACACTATGGGTAATATCACTAAGCTTAGCAACATTATAGCTTTGCGAACATCATATTTTGATTAATCTTCCATACGTTCACACTAAATAATCAGTATAAATAACAACATATATATATCATTGATATAATGGAACTTTACTATCATTACTTAATTCTATATATCAATTAAGTATACTAAAATCTATTTCATAACCTTCAATGGTAATCTCTGGAGAAGACTCATGTGGGCTTTTAAATTCATAGTTAAACTCCAACTTGCTGCTGTCGCCAATCTTCTTTCGAATTGTATAGTCCGATTCATTAATGCTGAAAGAAGGGTATTGCACATTCCCCTTAAAGATATATGCCGGAGGGCTGACCATGCTTAGTGTAATCTCAAGGTATTTACCCTGAAAACTCAATGTTTTAAAGCCAGTTTCCAAGGCACTAATTTCAATTTCATCTTCGTACCCCGAGTGAATGAATCGATCACATAAATCACCAATAGTAAACTCATTGTATTTACCATCTTTAGATTCAACGGCGTTCACTTTGCTGAGCTTAATCTCATTCTCGTATGCTTCATTTAAATAGAGCTCATCGATAAAGTCGCCTTTTAACTCCATATACTTGGCATTAAGTTTAAGGCGTGAAATCCTGTCAAAGGTTAGGCTTCCCTCATAAACCGATAAATCAAGCTCATTGCCTTCCATAATGGTAATATGAGCATATTTATTGCTTATCTGCCCACGCCGCACATTGCCAAAACCAGCAGTTCCCTCATACATATCGAGGTTTAATGTTTGCAAATTATTCGTATTAATGCTTGAGTATTTGGCTTTGATAGTGGCATCTCTCACTTCGCCTGCCTTAAATTTACATTCGTATAAGTTCACATCAGCCTTTGCTACATCGCCCAATGACAGGCTTGAATATTTGGCTTCTCCCATCAATGATTTTGATACACTATTTAAGTTCACTTTTGAATCATATATATCTATATTACAGTACCCATAGACATCTTCATAGAAATCAATAGTTGAATACTTTGATTGTAAATCAACGTCACTTTGTTTAGGCACCCATATCCTACACCTTTTCACCTTAAATTCTTTTAACTTGATGGTTTGCTTTGTATCCGACTTAAAAATGAGCTTACTCCATTTCATTCCCATTATTTCTAGCTCAAAGTTGTTTTGAAAAGATAAATCTACCTCTGCAACTTCCTGATGGTCACTTTGGATGACAGTCTTTTCAAACATATCTTTTAACCTTTCTACCTCTTCTGGCTTGCCATCAACCATGTACTCCATTTCAATCTTCAGCTCCTGTTTATCTGTCACTATTACTTCCGCCGACACATCGTATAAACGATAGCTAATAGTTGGATGCCCGCCAAGCTGAATGGTTTTAGTGAATACATTGCTTAAGGGTTCTGCCACTGACCCCATAGTAGCAAACAAAAGCATGATCAGTATTAAGTATACGCTCTTCTTATATCCGGATATGATTTGACTTTTTTTCATCTTTATTTTGTTTTCGTTTCTCATTAATCAGGCGTTCTAACACGCGTAAACGCTTTTCATAGGTATCAAGCATGATTAACACAGCGCGCTCATTGTAACCATGCGCTTTAATATCATCTAAACATTTACTATATATATCGTCCAGTATCTTTATCTCTTCCTGCAACATAGCATCATAATCAGTTTCAACAGATGGTAACGATCTGAATTCATCCCATTTTTGATTCACCCGCATGATGTAATCATGCTCTTTTGCGGCCAGCTCTTTATTGATGGCTGCCAATGTATCCAGTTGCTGCTGCATCATTAGTTCATGACGAACAAATACACCTACTGCCAACACAACAGCAATGGCAATAGCTATTCTAAATCCCCAGTTTTTTACTACACCTCCTGACTTCTGACGTTCGGCAATGGCTTGCCACATGCGTTCCTCATCAGGTTGATGAATGTCCAGCTGAGCCCTGTTTTCCTCAAAATATTGTTCCCAACTATTCGGCATAAATTTTACTTTTCAATTGATTGTTTAATAGCTTTCTCGAGCGATGAAACTGCACTTTGCAGTTGTTTTCGGTCAGGCCTGTCATTTGCGCAATTTCGCTAAACTTGAAGCCTTCAATCACTCGTAATGTAAAAACCACACGTGCGCCCTCTGGCAACTCCATGACAGCTTTCATCACCTGTTCAATCGGCAAATCCGGCGGCACTTCATCAAGCTCGGGTTCTGGTAACTCATCGTTTAGATGGAGTTTAATTTTTAAAAGCTTTTGCTTTCGGATTAAGGAAATAGACTGATTAATAACCATCTGTTTTAACCAGGAACCAAACGCTTTTGGCTCCTTTAAAGTCCCAATTTTATCAAAGGCCTTGACGAAAGCATCCTGAATCAAATCTTCGGCATCAAACTGATTGCCAACAATGCGATATGCCACATTGTACATAGCTTTCACATACTGCTTGTACAAAGCCAGGCTGGCACGCTCATCGCCACGCACACATCTGGCTACCAGTTGTTCTGTCAGATTAATTGCTTTACTCAAGATTTGGTACTTTCTAACTTAAGGATGCACGAATAAGCAAAAGGTTAAAAGAGAAATAAAAATAATTTATGCAGCTCATGAAATAAGCTGTTGATACAGGGAATAGTTTTCTTCATCGAAGCACACAAAAACCACTTGCCTGATACTTTTGCTCCGATAGCTTCCCACCGCATCAATGGCCATTTCTGCCGCCAGTTGTTTTGGATAGCCATATACACCAGTGCTAATATTAGGAAAAGCTAAAGAGATGATATTCAATTCATCTGCTAACTTTAAAGAATTAGTATAACAAGCTTTTAATAATTCAGGCTCTCCATCAGCACCACCTCTCCAAACCGGACCAACCGTATGAATAACATAGCGATACGGCATATTACCTGCCGAAGTGAAAACAGCCTGTCCTGTTGGGCAACCACCTTGTTTGGACCTTATAATTTTACACTCCTCCATAATGGCACTGCCTCCTGCCCTATGAATAGCTCCGTCGACACCTCCTCCGCCAAAGAGGCCTGAATTAGCTGCATTAACAATAGCCTCTACCTCAACGCGCGTTATATCGCCTCTCAATAATTGTATATCCATAGCTAATTATTTTATCTTTTGCTGCAGGTAATCAATCACTTTATTGATTCTACGCGCTTTAGTTTCATCTTTTTTAGCAGTGTATATCCAATCAATAATCTCCTGCTGCTGATTGGCACTTTGCTTTACAAATTCACCAATCAATTTACTGTTTTCCAAATCTAAACAATCAATCAACTCTTGCGGTACTTCAACTGACATATTATCAGGATACAAAATAATATGCACCCAATCACCGGCTTCCTTGCCTATTGCTTTTCGAATAGCTGCCTTTATCGGTAAAAACAATTGCCCGTTGCCCAAAGGCATTAATCGGGCATGTTTAATCAAATAGCCATCAATAGAACCATGCACCTTTACCCAGTTAAACCAGGCATGCTTATCTGGCGCAACTTCCGGGATCTCGGCATAAGTCCAACCTCCCTTCCCGGGAAATTTCTTCAGCAAGTACTTTTTATCAACCAACGCTGTTTTATTCGACAAACCCATCACCCAAAGTTCTCAAACAAAAAAGAGAAGCACAACGGCTTCTCTCAATAATAATCATTCAACTAACAAATAGCTTTATTTGACCAAACTGGCTGAAAAGATATACTTAAAAGAAAACTGAACTTTAACTAAATCAGATGTAAAGCCATCAGAATAGTTTTTCCGTTTTCCATATTGCAACTCAACACCTGTGACCACATTTTCAACAGGATGATAAAGTAGATTAGCGAGAGCATATTGTCCCTGCGCATACGTATCGGGTGACTGGGCATCTGCATGAGTAATATCTAAAATGGAGAACCCTGCTGATGATGTAAATTTCTCAGTCCATTGTTGATCAACAAACGCCACAACACCTAAAACTGGCTGGGCAACTCCTTTAATCGGTTTCGATTCATCATCAACATTATGAGCAATACCTATATCTGTGCCTCCATCATTCATATAGTTTTGTATACCTTCGCCATAGACCACTTGACATCGACCAGTTGTTGAAGCAGAAAAATGCACATTAGAACTAAGATTAACGCCCCAACCAAAAGCATTATCAGACAAGTTGATATTATCGTCCGGTTCAATATCTTCCCACTCAATGTAACGGAGCATGGTGGCCACTTCGAGATATCCCCATGAGAATGCCTTGCGAAATTCAGCAGAGAAATCGGGCACAGGAAACCGGAAATGCACATTGCGCAACTGTATCTTATCGGCATAAATACCGCCATCGGCACTGGCCCCAGGCCGCTCCAATGCAAAAGTCAGCTTATCATCCCCTTTTAATGGCATCCAGCGAAACTGAATATTTCTAAAAAACACCATACCCGAAGGCCCCCAGTATTCCAGTGTATTTGGAAATACATCAATATCCATAAAAGGACTCCAGTATTGTCCGGCGCCAAACTGCCCCAGCTCACCATAGGCATGCCTCAATCGAAAAGTTGTTTGTCCGGCATCCACGCCCGTTCCCATCAACTCAAACTCAAATAACACCTTAAGTTTACCCATAGAATTGGGAACAACACTTTCAACACCAAAGCGCGTTTGCCTCACCCCAAAGTATGTATTACCATTCGCTCCGTATTCATTTTTAAAAGAAGGCAGCTGCGAAGGTCGAACCACGTCACTCCAGTCAGAATTAATCTGATGAAAGTTATAACCCATATCCAGCATGGCATGGCCATACATCCTCAGCGTTAATGCTTCATCCTGACCATTGGCAAACAAGGGCGCAAGAGACAATAGTGCAACCGATGCATAACGGACTATCATTTTTACTCTATCCATAGCTTATTCTACACCTACCGATTGTGGATCAAAAATATTAATATTCAGCTGCTGAGAGATATAGGCAATTGCCTTTTGTGCACGAATACTATTACCAGCACCGTCTAACCGTGGTGAAAAAGCAGCAATGGCACCTTTCCCGGGTACAACAGCCACAATCCCCCCTCCAACTCCGCTTTTAGCAGGCAAACCTGTCAGGTATGACCATGTTCCGGAATAATCATACATACCACATGACAGCATGATTGATAATATCTGAGGGATATTTTCAGCATTCATCACCTCAACACCTGTAAATGGATTAATTCCACCGGCAGCTAACGTTGCCCCCATAGCAGCCAGCTGTTTAGTCGTTATTCCAACAGAGCACTGGCGCGTATATACATCAACAGCCTTCTCGGGATCGTCATACATTACCCCATAGGCATCCAGCAGGCGGGCTATGGCTTGATTTCTAGCATTTGTGGCAGCTTCAGATTCATAAATGTCTTTGAGTAGCTCCAACTCTTCGCCGGCACAAGCACTATAAAAAGCAAGAATATTCTTCCACTTGGCAGCTGCAGATTTACCTTCCAACAGACTGGTGGTAGCGATGGCACCTGCATTAACCAATGGATTTCCAACCCTGGTAGCTTGTTGCTCAATAGCCGTAACGGAATTAAAAGGCAAGCCAGTAGGTTCAGCACCTAGCTTTTCTAAAATAGCCTGTTGACCAAGTTGTTCCATTACCATGGCGAGTGTAAACACCTTAGAAATAGACTGAATGGAGAAACAATGCTCAACATGACCTGCACTAAATACACGCCCATCAACAGTGACCACACTAATACCGAATAAGTCAGGTTCAACTCTCGCCAATTCTGGTATATAATCGGCCGGAGCACCGGCTGAATCATTCTCGAACAGCTTGTACGCTTCATCAATAATCTGCTGCAGCTTATTGTAATCGGGCGCAACAGGACTTTTTTCAACCTGAGCTTCTACCAGTGTGAAAGACAAACAGAACACCAGTAGCCCCAGGTAAGTTTTCTTCATCATAATAATTAAGATAGGGAATTATTTTACTACTAATTTTCCAGAAAGGTATTGAAACAATCACTCACGCGCAACTCTTCACAGCACACTTACTGCTCATCAATCAGGTCTGAACTAACTAAAATCGGATTTATTTTATCTTTGCGGCATGTTGAAAAAGCACACTAAACAAGAGCAGGCATTTATTCAGAAGGTCCGGCAAACTGCAGGGAAAGCCATTAATCAATATCAAATGATCGAGGCCGATGATAAAGTGATGGTAGCCGTTTCGGGTGGCAAAGACAGTCTGGCCCTTTTGGAGATCCTATCCAACAGACGTAAGGGACTGCCCATTGATTACGAATTACATGCAGCACATATCATTACAGAAGACGTGCCGTACCAGATTGATGTTGACTGGCTGCAATCATTCTGCACTGAACTGAATGTTACCCTGCACCTGGTTACAACAAGGGCCAACCTGGAAACAGCTGGCAAGAAGAAGCCTTGTTTTGCGTGCTCAAGAAACCGCAGAAAAGAACTTTTTAAACTTACTCATTCCCTTGGCATTAAAACTCTCGCATTTGGTCATCATCTGGATGATGCCGTCGAAACTTTGGTAATGAACATGGCTCAGCATGCCAACATTTCTTCCATCCCAGCAAGTCTTAATATGTTTGAAAACAAACTTAAGGTAATTCGTCCTTTAACCCTGTTAACCAATGAAGAAATGAAAAACTATGCTACCCTTCAGGGATTTCAGTCACTAAAACGCGAATGCCCATATGAAGATCATACTATCCGGCTTAAAGCACGCAGAATTATTGATCAAATGACCAGCATTAATCCTAAAGCGCGCATTAACATCTTTAACTCGATGAAGAAAATTGATTTTGAGTACCTGCCCTAATTGAACAAGCTATTCACATGGGTGAACCGCCTCGCAACATCATTTGTATAAAGTTCTCCATCTTATCCTTTTCACCAAGATAGATATGAAAATAGGACGCCCAAATATTGTTTGTACGATAGATGGCCATGTCTGCTGTTGCACCTCTGGCAGTTTGTACCCAAGCATCAGCTTTTTCAGCACAGTCGTTGCTGACTGTTGAATAGTGAAACTCATGCCCCTTAAACAGTTGTCTATCGATCTCCACAGAGCGATACCCCAACTTCAGCTTCATGTTCCTTATTGAAGTTTCATAGTCAATTAGGCCAAGCATTGGATGAACCGAGCCATCTTTTAGCTCAACTGATTTACCCATGTACATCATGCCTCCGCACTCAGCTACAATCCTGCCACCCAACTTCTCAAATCGTCTGATGGCATTCAACATATCAGTATTTGCTGCCAATTGTGGCGCAAATAACTCAGGGTAACCACCCGGAAACCAAAGTAACTCACATTCTGTTATGTCATTATCATACAATGGACTAAAATACATTATATCACCTATTTCTTTTAGTCGATCAACATTGGCCGGATACATAAAATTAAATGCCTCATCCTGGGCAATTGCAATCCTAATCTCCTTTTTACGCACGGGTCTTTCTTCGTTGCTAAACGAAACTATTTCCCTTTGAGTAATCTGTAAAAGATGCTCCAGGTTGACGTGTTGCTCTATGAGCTTTGCTGCCTCATCAACCGCCAAAAGCATCTGATCATTCTCGGTTAACGACAAGCCCAAATGGCGCGACTCCAATGTCAACTTATCATTTTTTGGTATATATCCTAAAGCAACAACACCAGCATCCTCTGCTGCTTCTTTTAAAAACTGATAATGTGAATCGCCCGACACCTTATTAAAGATAACCCCCTCAACCCTAATGTTTTTATTGAAATTTTTAAAACCATACAGCAAAGGCGCGACAGAATAAGCTGTTGCTGCAGCATTAACCACTAACACTACTGGCAAATCAAGAATACGTGCTATTTCTGCTGAACTACCTGTATCCTTTTTAGCACCATCAAACAACCCCATAACACCTTCAACTATGCCTATGTCGGCCTTTTGCATTTGTTCCCCATACACAGCATTTATATGCGCTTCATCCGACATCCAAACATCTAAATTATAGGATTGGACTCCAGCGACCTGGCTATGGTGCAAAGGATCAATATAGTCAGGACCACATTTAAAGGGCTGGATATTGAAGTTAAGATTCCGAAGAGCCATTATAAGGCCCAGTGTAACAATAGTTTTTCCAGAATTACTGGATGGTGCCGCTATTAAAAAAGAATGCTTCATTTGTTAGGTATTTGTTACAGCTTCTGCGCGCCAAAGATATAGAAATCCACTACGAATCATTCTCAATATTTAAAACCTTCATGTCTTTTTTAACATCGTATGATGCTGTATCCCAAAAAATAGCAGTACCTTTGCGGCTCATTTGGATTTTAGCTATGCAAGAGATTAGAAACGTAGCCATCATCGCACACGTTGACCACGGCAAAACTACACTGGTTGACAAGATGTTAATGGCCGGTAAGCTGTTTAAAGAGCACCAGGAAGTTGGTGAGCTCATAATGGACAACAACGATTTGGAGCGTGAGCGCGGCATCACAATTCTATCTAAAAATGTGTCGGTAATGTGGAATGGTGTTAAAATTAACATCATTGACACCCCTGGTCACTCCGATTTTGGAGGCGAGGTTGAACGAGTATTAAACATGGCCGATGGTGTACTGCTGCTGGTTGATGCCTTTGAAGGTCCCATGCCGCAAACTCGATTTGTGCTGCAAAAGGCAATTGCTCTTGGCTTGAAACCAATTGTGGTTATCAACAAGGTAGATAAGCCTAACTGCCGTCCTGAAGAGGTTCATGAAGATGTATTTGATTTGATGTTCTCGCTGGATGCAACAGAAAATCAGCTGGATTTCCCATCCGTTTATGGTTCAGCCAAAGAAAACTGGATGAGTACGGACTGGAAAAAGAAAACTGACAATATTGAGGCCATTTTTGATGCAATTATTGAGCACATACCGGCACCAGAATACAATAAAGGAACACCTCAACTTCAAATTACATCACTTGACCACAGTAAGTATTTAGGTCGTATCGCTATTGGCCGCTTGCACCGTGGCGAGCTAAAAGTGAACCAGGATGTGAGCCTTGTTAAGCGTGATGGCAGCATCACTCGCACTCGCATTAAAGAACTGAACGTATTTGATGGATTAGGGCGCACTAAAGTTGAACAGGTTACTTGCGGTGAGCTTTGCGCACTAATTGGAGTTGAAGGATTCGACATTGGTGATACCATTGCTGATTTTGAGAATCCGGAGCCTTTGGAACCAATCGCTATTGATGAGCCTACCATGAGTATGTTATTCACCATTAACAACTCTCCTTTCTTTGGCAAAGACGGTAAATACGTTACCTCGCGCCACATCAAAGATCGTTTGGATAAAGAGCTTGAGAAAAACCTGGCTCTACGCGTAGAAGAAACAGAATCTGCCGATGCATGGAATGTGTATGGCCGTGGTGTGCTTCACTTATCAGTACTGATTGAAACCATGCGTCGCGAAGGCTACGAATTACAGGTTGGTCAGCCACGCGTAATTATCAAAGAAGAGTTTGGTGAAAAACTGGAACCGGTTGAAGATTTAACCATTGACTTACCTGAAGAACACTCCGGCAAAGCCATTGAAATGGTTTCGCAGCGCAAAGGTGATTTAAAATCGATGGAGAAAAAAGGTGACCGTGTTCATTTAGAGTTCAATATTCCGTCACGAGGTATCATAGGCTTGCGTAGCAATATGCTGACTGCCACACAAGGTGAGGCCATTATGGCACACCGTTTTATCGAATTCCAACCATGGAAAGGTCAAATTGAGAAGCGTATTAATGGCTCTTTAATTGCAATTGAGTCAGGCACTTCAATTGCCTACGGAATGGATAAGCTACAAGACAGAGGTAAATTCTTTATTGCACCTCAGGAAGAAGTATACATGGGGCAGGTTGTTGGTGAAAACAATCGCGAAGGCGACTTAACCATCAATGTAACAAAGGCCAAGAAGATGAGCAACATGCGTTCATCAGGTGCTGATGATAAAGTCAAACTAGCTCCTCCGATTCGTTTCAGTTTGGAAGAAGCATTGGAATATATTCAGGGAGACGAGTACGTTGAAGTTACTCCTTCAAATATTCGTTTAAGAAAAATATTACTTTTGGAACACGAACGTAAAAGAGCTTCTAAATAATAACCGGTAATTTTTGGATTATCGGGTTAGCAACCCTATGGAGATGGCTGTTTAGTCATCTCCTTTTTTATGAAATTAACTTTGGCAGAAAAATTAACAAGCCAACCACAAAAGCCACTAATGCAGCGACCAAAACCGCAGCTGCAGCCATATCCTTGGCCTTTTTAATTAATACCCAGTGTTCGGAACTTACAAGATCAGCTAAAGCTTCAATGGCTGAATTTAAGAGCTCCATGGCAAAAACAAATCCGATACAAAGCAAAACAGCCACCCATTCTATTGGCGAAAGGGAAAAATAAACCCCTGCCAACACCACACCTATAGCTGCCAAAAGATGAATGCGTGCATTATGCTCTTCCTTAAGGAGGATTTTTATGCCATTGAGGGCAAACTTAAAACTCCTAAAACGCTTTTTAATGGAGAACCGCTCACTCATTTCTATTGAATCAAGCTATTAATGAATTGGGGTTGGAAACGTTTCTTGCTCACCTTCTCATACAAATGAGCTATCTGAATCAAACGACTTTCAGTATACGGCAAGCCAAAGAAGGACACCCCAATGGGCAAGCCTTTAATATCTCCGGCCGGCACTGTTATACTCGGATAGCCTGAAACAGCTGCTAACTGCGAGCTACCACCACCAAAGTTATCGCCATTCACATAATCAATACACCATGCCGCCCCATTGGTTGGTGCTATGATAGCATCCAGATTATGCTCTGCCATCAATTTATCAATGCCTTTATCACGCGAAAGCTCAAGGCACTTTTCTTTTGCTACTTTGTATTTGGGATCATCTAAACCTTTAGTTGCATTAGCTGCTTCAAATATCTCTTGATCAAACCATGGCATCACACCATTAGCATTCTTTTTATTGAATTCAATCAGTTCGCCCAACGACTTAAAACCACATTCGGGATGCGATTTCAGATAATTATCAAGGCCATCTTTGAATTCGCACAGCAGCAAGGTCCATTCATACTGCCCCAGTTCATTTACCTCCTCAGACAACTTCACTTCGATCACATCAGCTCCTTTTTCTTTTAAGAGATTAACCACTTCATTCATAATATCTGAAACACGTTTATCAAAAGCTGAGCTTTTACTTAAATAACCAATTCGTGCACCCGACAGTACATTATCATCGAAATTAAGATAGATACCTGCCTGTGCAGGCTGATTTGCTGTGGCTGTATCCGCCTCATCCTCTCCCACCATGGCCATTAAAAGTAAGGCCGCATCTCTTACAGAACAAGCCATTGGCCCTGCTGTGTCCTGACTATCGGAAATTGGAATAATGCCTGTTCGAGACAGTAAACCCACTGTTGGCTTAATACCCACAACACCATTAATACCTGATGGACATACAATTGATCCATCCGTTTCTGTACCTACGGCCAACGGCACCAAGTTAGCTGCCACAGCCACAGCCGAACCTGAAGAAGAACCACATGGCGTGCGATCAAGCACATAAGGATTGCGCGTTTGGCCACCCCGGCTACTCCACCCGCTGCTTGAGTTGGTAGAGCGAAAATTGGCCCATTCGCTTAAATTTGTTTTGCCTAGAATAACAGCCCCTGCCTGTCTGAGCTTTGAAACGATAAACGCATCTTTCTTAGCCCGATGATTGTTTAAAGCCAACGAGCCGGCGGAGGTTATCATTTGGTCGCCTGTATCAATATTTTCTTTAATCAAAACAGGTATGCCGTGCAATGGTCCTCGTAAATTACCCAAACTCCTTTCTTCATCTAAACTTCTGGCAATGTCAATAGCATCCGGGTTTATCTCAACTACTGCATTAATACCTGGTCCCTTTTTATCTATCTGCTCAATGCGGTTCAGGTACAATTGCACTATGTCTTCCGATGTTAATTCGCCGGATTTCATCTTTTCCTGTAGTTCAACAACACTTATATCGGATAGTGGAAAGTCCTCGGTATGCGTCCGCTTGGTCTGATTAGCATGACCAGGTTTACTGCAGGCAGACAGGCTTATTCCGACTGCGCTTAATACAGAGCTCAAGAGAAAATCACGACGTTTCATAGTGGGTAGATTTTTTTAATAATTGTGAAAAATAATGATTTGTCAAATGCCAGCAAAACCGAATGACATATTTCACTAGAATATCACAATGCTATTAAATGGCTAATTCTCATAAACTAAGAAAAACAACTTAAAACATTTGGAAATTAAAAAAATCCATTTACATTTGTAGTGTACTATTTCACTATAACAGTAAAACAACTCTAAATGATTACAATCAATAACCTAAGTTTTGCTTACAAAAAACAAGCTCCACTCTTCAAGGATTTATCACTTGAAGAAGGAGCTGGTCAAATCATTGGTTTGCTAGGGAAAAACGGCGCTGGAAAAACCACTTTACTACAACTGATTAGCGGATTACTCACTCCTAACGCAGGAGAAATAACAGTCAATGGTCAAATACCCATCAAGCGTTCACCAGAATTTCTGGAGCAGATTTACTTTGTGCCTGAGGAATTTATAATGCCAACGGTAAAAATATTCAAATTCGTTGAGGCGCACGCAGGTTTCTATCCGCGATTCGACCGCACATTATTTAATGATCTGATTAAGCAGTTTGAGTTAGATCAAAACAAAGTGCTCTCTAAAATGAGTCACGGACAGAAAAAGAAATTCCGAATAGCCTTCGCCCTATCCACAAAGTGCCAGGTGATTATTTTAGATGAACCAACGAACGGACTTGATATTCCATCAAAAGCTATCTTTAGACAGATGGTAGCAGGCGCATTGGAAGATGATCAAACAGTACTTATTTCAACACACCAGGTAAAAGATGTAGAAACATTGATTGACAAGATATTATTGGTTGATAATGGGCGAATTATTTTTAACAACACCATCATTGATCTATCTGAGAAATACGATTTTAAAATTGTGAGTCACCTGCCCGAACAGGTCCTTTACAGCGAACTTAATCCTATGGGCTATAAGGTTGTAACAGCGGCTAACGGCAACACATCAGAAGTGGACATCGAACTATTGTTTAATGCCATCAACGATGGTGTTAAGTTTAACTAAGAAAACCCTTAATCATGAATAACACGTTTAATATTAACAGATTTGGCAAGCTACTAAAACAGCAATACCAACTCGCAGGTAAAACTCTGGCATTGGCATTGGCTTCTATCTTTATTGGCTACACGCTTATTTTATTAATATTTACTTTCAACAATGCCTATATTGCTACGATGGAATGGCTACCGTTTTTTATCATACTCAATTCGGCCATTGCCCTGCCATTTGCCGCATATGCATTTCCGGCCTTTAGGAGTAAGGAGAAAACGTTTGACTTCTTGCTTTTACCCTGTTCTGTTACTGAGAAATTTACTTTAAACCTCATCATTAGAATTATTGCACCATGGATTGTGCTACCCGTAATTTTCTACATCAGCTCGCGCCTGGCAACGGAATTAGCCTTATGGTATTTTCCACAATCTAACATTGAAGGGTTTAGGCTTTGGGCCATTTTTAGCCAAATAGATCACGACGACCTGTTTTTTGCAATTGTAAGCATCATACTTACAGGACTGATACACCAATCGGTATTGTTTACCGGTGCAACAGTTTTTCGAAAACAGCCATTGATCAAAACCCTGCTGATACTAGGTGCTGTTGCCGGCATCATTATTTTTTATTTCTACATCATAATAGGATGGGTTGAAATTTACAAGAATGGCAGAATACCATGGTTTGCGGTATTTGAGAACAACGAAAATACAGTATACTATCTGATAGGAGTTGAAATAGCATTATTAATCACCACATTGGCTTATGCCTTTTATAGGGTGAAAGAAAAAGAGATAGCATGATGGAGTTTAAGAACAACAAAGGTATCTTTCAACAGATAGCCGACAATATATGTGAGCGCATTTTGTCGGGAGACTATGCGCCAGGAGATAAAGTTCAATCAGTTAGACAACTGGCCACGCAACTAGGCGTTAACCAAAACACTATTATGAGAACATTTTTAGAATTACAACATAGTAACATTGTGGAAAACCGAAGAGGCATTGGGTATTTTGTAACCGAAAATGCACCGGATACAATCAGAGAATTTCGCAAAGAAGAATTCACAAAAGAAATACTTCCTACCTTCATACAGCAGGTTAAATTACTGCGCATTACTAAGACTGAATTAGAGCCTTTGTTTAACCAGCTTAAAGAGAACGAAGATGAAAACAAGTAAGATAATTCTAATCAGCTTTCTGTCGGTTGTGGTAGCATTTCTTCTCTCATTTATGATAACTATTGAAAGACCAAACCATTTTAACAGCAATGAGCAGCTCGAAACCATAGAGTCTGAGTTAAGCAACATTCACGTAGTTTTAATTCAGTCAGGAAACAGTGTTAATTTAAGAACGGATTCCATTGGCAAGTTGCAATACACCTATGAAAAAGACTCAGTTATTGGTAAACCGTTTGAAATTATTGCCGACACCCTGATTTTAAAATCGTCTGCATCAAGCAAATCAAGATTGAGTTATAACATAAATGTCAGCAACATCAATACCATCGTCAACAATGGCGGTTCGGTTAATATTGATATACAACAAGATAGCATTCAGATAACCAATCTTCATCAGGGTCAATTTCAGATACAGAGAAGTAGCGCCATTAATTTCGTACAACTTACTTCACATGAAAAATCAAGAACTATTGTATCTTCCAAACAAATACAAGAACTTGATGCACAGATAAGCGGTGCAACTTTAATTGTCAACAAGCCAATAGAACGCGTAAAGCTTACGGCTAAAGATAAAGCAGATGTAACCTTACACAAAGTTAATTTATTAGCTGCCGAATGCGACACATCATCAAGATACAGAATCTTTTAACGGTAAGTATGGCAATAACAGAGAATGTATATTAACATACATACACATCACCCGACTAAAAGCATCCATATTAAAGAAGTGGTTAATATGGATGCTTCTTCTATATACCACAAACAGGAGCCAACCCTCTTACACTCCACAGGCCTGCATCCGTGGCACATCAATCAATCATCGAAAGAACTACTGAACAGCATTAAGCCACACGAAAACCTGCTGGCTATTGGCGAATGTGGATTAGATAAACTCAGAGGTCCTGATTTATCAATACAGAAAGAGGTATTTATCGCACAAATTGAACTATCGGAGCACTTGTGCCTACCGCTTATTATCCATTGCGTAAAAGCCTATTCCGAAATCATTCAATTACGCAAAGACCTTCACCCCTCTCAACCCTGGATATTTCATGGCTTTAATGCTTCAAAAGAAACGATGGAACAAGCCCTGAAACATGGTTTTTACTTTTCTGTTGGCGCATCACTATTAAAAAAGCACTCAAAGGTGCTCCAATCCTTGCCATTTATTCCGCACAATCGACTATTTTTGGAGACAGATGACAATCCACAGCTTCGCATTGAATCCATTTATGAAAAAGCTTCAAACGTATTAAATCTTGAATTAATTCAATTACAAGAAATTATTCAGGATAATTTTAAGTACTTATTCAATGTCGATACACGAATTCATCAATCCATTAAATAGCGACTGGACCACCTGGAGCATCACCATTCTGGCAGCATTTTTCATTGGCGCTTCAAAAGCCGGGCTTAAAGGCCTGTCCATGTTTGTTATTCCATTATTTGCGCATTTCTATGGCGGCAAAGCATCGGTAGGCATTCTATTACCCTGCTTGCTGGCCGGCGATATAATGGCCCTACGTTTCTTCTATAAGAGCGCAAATATCAAACTGATTTTAAAACTAATCCCGCCGGCAGTAATCGGCATTTTAATAGCGGTTTTTGTGGGATCTAAAATTAGCGATGCCCAATTTAAACAGACCATGGGCACAGCCATCCTAATTTGCGTAGGACTACTTCTCTATAATGAATTTAAGGGAAAAGTAAACATTTCAAACTCAAAGGTCTTTTCAAACGGACTGGGTTTGTCTGGTGGCTTTGCCACTATGATTGGCAACGCTGCCGGCCCAATTTTTAATTTATACCTGCTATCAATGCGTTTACCGAAGGCTGCTTATATTGGTACAGGGGCCTGGTTCTATCTACTGCTCAACTCATTTAAAGTACCTTTTCATATTGTCAGCTGGCAAACTATTAACTGGCAAACACTTCACCTCAACCTGATTATGATTCCGGTGTTAATCACCGGCACCTTCGTTGGTAAAAGAATTGTTGGTCATATTCCTGAAAAACCTTATCGATTTTTAATATATACTATCACATTGTTATCAGCTATCTTTTTGTTTTTCAAATAGTGAACAGCAGGATAGGCACAACAGATGCCTTTTATCATTTAAATTATAAGTTGAATATTGTACCTTTACCATCCTTAAATATAAAATAACACAAGTACTAAATCATACCGAAATGAACGATATCAATTGGAGCGACTTGTCTTTCAGCTACATGAAGACAGATTACAACGTAAGATGCTACTATCGCGATGGCAAATGGGGTGAACTGGAAGTACACTCTTCTGATCAGGTAAGCATTCATATGGCAGCCACTGGCTTACACTACGGACAGGAAGCATTTGAAGGATTGAAAGCCTTTAAAGGGAAAGATGGCAAAACACGCCTGTTCCGCATTGAAGAGAATGCCAAACGTATGTACAACTCTGCCGTTGGCACCATGATGGCTCCAATTCCTGAAGATATATTTGTTAATGCTGTATTGAAAGCGGTTGAGCTAAACAAACGATTTGTTCCACCATACGAATCAGGTGCATCATTATACATTCGCCCACTATTGGTTGGAACTGGTGCCAAAATTGGTGTAGCACCAACCGACGAATATTTATTTATGGTATTTGTAATGCCTGTTGGTCCATACTTCAAGGCCGGCTTCAAACCAACCAACATGATGATTTCGCGCAAGTATGATCGCGCTGCGCCACTAGGCACAGGTAACATTAAAGTGGGTGGCAACTACGCAGCCAGTTTACGTGCCGGTCATGAGGCCCATGAGAATGGTTATTCGGCCGTTTTGTTCCTTGATAGCAAAGAAAAGAAATACATTGACGAGTGTGGCCCGGCTAACTTCTTTGGTATTAAAGATAACACTTATGTAACACCAAAGTCAGAATCTATCCTGCCGTCAATTACCAACATGAGCCTTTGCCAGTTGGCAGAAGACATGGGCATGACCGTAGAACGTCGCCAGGTGCCTTTGGAAGAATTATCAACTTTCGAAGAAGCAGGTGCATGTGGTACAGCTGCAGTCATCAGCCCAATTGGTAAAATTGATGATATTGAAACAGGCACTTCATATGTATTCAGCAAAGATGGTAAGCCTGGAGTTATTTCAGAAAAACTATACAACAAGTTGCGAGCTATTCAATATGGCGATGAGCCAGATACTCACAACTGGGTAACTGTTGTTGAATAAACAATTATATAACAATATAAGAACCGCGGCGCAAGCTGCGGTTTTTTTATGCACGCAATCAAACAATCTGTCAGCTATTCAGTTTCATAAATCTCAGTAACTGTATTACCTTTGCTCTCCAATACTCTGCAACTATGACTGACTTACGTATCGAAAACCTGAATATAATTGCTGAAGAACCGATTATCACACCCGATAAACTGAAGCAACTATACCCGCTCACCGATCTCACTACCAAAACCATATTAGACGGCCAAAATACCGTGAAGCGTATTCTTCATCGCAAAGACAAGCGCCTGCTTGTGGTGGTTGGGCCCTGCTCTATTCATGATATTGATGCAGCCAAAGAATATGCCCGTCGCTTAAAAAAACTGGCAGACGAAGTAAGTGAAAAGCTATATCTGGTGATGCGAGTATATTTTGAAAAACCCCGCACAACAGTAGGCTGGCAAGGTTTGATTAACGATCCACACCTTGATGACAGCTGCCAGGTGGAAGATGGTTTGAAGATGGCCCGTGAACTGCTTTTATATGTGGCAGAACTTGGCCTGCCCGCTGCCGGTGAAGCTTTAGATATTGTGACCCCTCAATACATCCAGGATTTATTCTCATGGACGGCCATAGGCGCACGCACAACAGAGTCACAAAGTCACCGTAACATGGCTAGTGGTTTATCATCAGCTGTTGGCTTTAAAAATGGCACCAATGGCAGCATAGATATCGCCATTAACGCGCGGGAATCGGTGGCAGCACCACACAACTTTGTCAGCATTAATCCAGAAGGTAAAGTAGCGGTTGTAAAGACAAAAGGTAACCCTAACTCCCACATCATTTTAAGAGGTGGAAAAACTCCTAACTATTCAGCCAAACACATTGCTGAATACGAGCAAAAACTGAAAGCAGCCGGACTTGAGCCCAGAATAATGGTAGACTGCAGCCATGCTAACAGCGGTAAAAAAGCTGTCAACCAGGCCAGAGTAGCAAAAGATATCGCAGGGCAAATCAAAGCCGGTAATAAATCCATTATGGGCGTAATGATTGAAAGCAATCTACATTTTGGCTGTCAGAAACTATCAAATACTTCTGAATTACAATATGGTGTTTCCATCACCGATGAGTGCATTGGTTGGGACGAAACGGAAGATCTACTGAAGGAATTAGCTAATACAATCTAGTCTTTTCTCTCCTGAGCTGAAATACAGCTAGAAACGCCTGTTTATGGCAACATATTTTAAAAAACGCAGTCCGATGGGAATATGCCTTACTACGGTTGGTAATAGTCCAAAATTTCGCCGCATAATGTCGAATCGTTCTTTTAAACCTGGCACAATGTTTTGCTTGGTTAACCCACCATCCAGAAAACGCGAAAGGATTTGATTAGAATTATGTACTGAATTGGCAGCCTTCAGCGCTTTCAGGCACCACTCATAATCAGCTGAAAACCGATACTTTATATTGTATTTAGCAGCTATTTTTGTTGATACCAAAATGGATTGATGACTGACCAACATCCCATTCCGGAAATCTTCCCAACTAAGGTTCACAGGTGGCTTAAGCCGACGCTCGCCAATCTCACTTCCTTCAGCATCAATCATCACCGTATCGCCATACACAACATCCGGGAATACATCTCCAAACCCATCAACCATTTGACTTATCGTATACCTATGGTAAATTTCATCACCTGAATTTATAAACCAGACATAATCACCCGATGCCATATCCAGTCCCTTATTCATAGCATCATACAAGCCTTCATCTGACTCACTAACCCATTTTGATATAATGGATTGATTAGCTTTAATTAAATCAATAGTTCCATCATTGGAGCGGCCATCAACAACAATATATTCGATACCATTATAATCCTGACAAGCGATGCTGTCAATGGTTTTTTTAAGTGTATCAATCCCATTATAAACAATTGTAATAATGCTAATAAGAGGCTTCTTCATCAACTTCTACTTTAATAATGATTTGTACAAGTCGATATACTGCCCGGCCACTACCTTTTCGGCATAACAGTCAAGTGCTTTTTGACGCGCATGGCTCCTAAGCATTTCCTGATCGGCAATAAAAAGCGCTTCATAAATGCCTGTTGCCAGACTGAGCGAATTCTTCACTTCAGCCAGATAGCCCGATTGATTATGCGTAACCATTTCTGGCACGCCACCAATACTAAAACCAACAACTGGCGTACCACATGCCAACGACTCCATCACCGTGTTGGGTAAATTATCCTGTAACGATGGTAATACATAACAATCTGAAGCACTGTACAAGTCAACCAAAGTATCAGGATTAGAAACAAACTTAAACGAGTGCGTTTTAAACGGAAACAACTTGGCTGTTTCAGCATTCATTTTGCCAAATACCACCAGCTCAGTCTCTTCCTTAACCAGGGGAAAGTTCTCGGCCAAAATGCTTAGTGCCTCAATGAAATAGCGCATCCCTTTGCGCGGATCATTAACATTGGCCGCACCAAATAACAACAGCTTTTTATCCTGCGGCAGTTGTAATCTCTCTCGTGCTTCCTGTCTATTGCGAGGTGTATAAAAGCTGGTGTCTATCGGATTAGGAATATTATAAAACTCCTTTCTCCTTAAAAGCTTACTTTCCTGTGAAAGAGTTCTTAACCACTTACTACATGCAACAATACTTAAAGGCGATTCATTGTATATTTTCCGTTTCTTTGCAAAGAGCTGAGCCGATAAATCTTTTTTACCTGGTTTTTTCAGAAACGGGCAATAGGAGCAGAATTCCAAAAATTCAAAGCAGGTACCAGCGTAATGGCAGCCACCTGTGAAGCTCCACATATCGTGTTGGGTCCAAACTATCGGCTTACCTGATGATAGCAACTTCCCTAAAGTCTCGATGGACAAAAATCCCTGATTGACCCAATGTAAATGAATAACATCAGCCTCCTGAACCAGTGGATGTTGTGAAATATCAATTCCCGTATTCGCTGGCGAGAAGGCAAAACGGACAGATGCATTGCGCTCATATGGCAGGAATGTCAGGCGCTCCCAGGCAAATCGAGCGAAGGCTTTTTGCCTGTAGGCAAAGCCTTTATCGACAGCATATACACCTTCTTCGTCGCGTCGTAAATCCTGCACCAGTAATTTTGACTCAACGCCATTGTTTCGAAGCGCCCGATTGAGTCGGTTAGCGGCCACTGCGGCACCGCCACCAGCATCTGTTTTATTAATTTGAAGAATTTTCAATGTAGTAGTTCTGGTTTTCAGCCCATAAAAGTAGTAATTCTGACAAACCAACCAAACCTATTAATCTTCAAGCTTATCAGGAAAGTCAATATTATAATGCAAGCCCCGGCTTTCTTTTCTTTTACGGGCCATTTTAATAATCAGGTAGCCAACATTAATTTTATTGCGTAAATGACATATCTTCTCCGACACCTTCGATGACTGGTATAAAGCCTCCGTCTCGCGATACAACACTTCAAGACGATCGTAAGCACGGTTTAAGCGGATTTTTGAGCGGACAATCCCCACGTACTTACTCATAATTTGCTGCACCTCTTTATTGGATTGAGTTATGAGTATCATCTCCTCAGGGTGTGAAGTTCCTTCATCGTTCCAGTCGGGTATGCGCTGATTAAATTCTATATGTTTGATATTTTCGGCAGCATCAAGAGCAGCAGCATTTGAGAACACCAATGCCTCTATTAACGAATTACTAGCCAAACGATTAGCGCCATGCAAACCTGTAGAAGAGCACTCTCCTGCAGCATAAAGGTTATTAATAGAGCTGCGCCCTTTGAGATCAACCTTAATACCGCCACACAGATAGTGTGCTGCCGGCACAACCGGTATCATATCTTTTGTAATATCAATGCCTTGCGACAAACACTTCTGGTAAATATTAGGAAAGTGCTCTCGCGTTTCTTCAGCCGGTTTATGGGTTACATCCAGGTATACAAACTCTTCGCCTCGGTTTTTAAGTTCATTATCGATGGCACGTGCAACTATGTCGCGAGGAGCCAGGCAACCACGCTCATCATAGTTTTGCATAAATTCGTCACCATTCTGACGACGCAAGATACCACCATAGCCGCGCATGGCTTCGGTAATAAGAAATGATGGTCGTTCGGACAAATTATAAAGTGCCGTTGGGTGAAACTGAACAAACTCCATATTTTCAATAATTCCCTTGGCCCTGAATACCATCGCAATGCCATCACCCGTAGCAATGAGCGGGTTGGTGGTTGTTTGGTACACACTGCCAATACCGCCTGTTGCCATCATGGTTGTTTTGGCCAGAAAAGTTTCTATACTGCCATTATTCTTGTTCAAAACGTAAGCACCGTAACACTCGATATCACGCATCCAGGGCTCAGTTACTTTGCCCAGGTGATGCTGCGTAATCACATCGACAGCAAAATGATTTTCGAAGACAGCAATGGAAGGGTGATTCTTTACCTCATTGATTAAAGCTCGCTGAATTTCAGCACCCGTATTATCTTTATGGTGAAGAATGCGAAACTCTGAATGTCCGCCTTCCCGATGAAGATCAAAACGCCCTTCTTCATCCTTATCAAAATTAGTTCCCCAGGAAAGTAATTGATGAATTTGTTCCGGTGCTTCTTCCACCACCTTTTTTACGGCTTCAAAGTCGCACACACCGTCACCGGCAATCAAGGTATCCTCAATGTGTTTCTCAAATGAATCTGGCGCATAGGTTACTGAAGAAATACCTCCCTGAGCATAAGCAGTATTAGTCTCTTTGAGTTCAGTCTTACTAATAACAGCCACCGAACCGTGTTTTGCCACTTTTAGTGCATAGCTAAGGCCTGCAATACCCGAACCAATCACTAAAAAATCAAATTGTCTTCTCATCAGAAATTCTTTGTCCTGCCTACAAATGTAGAAAGAATAAAGAATCTTTTTAATGATTGGTTTACTATTCCACCCTGAACGATTCAGAAACGGTCTCTTTTTGGCCTTTTTCGTTAATCCCGGTCATTATAATCGTATAATCTGAAACATCATCACCTGTGGTAAATTCAAAGTCAACTTGTTTTGTATCATCCAAATCGCTATACGAAGCGTAATACAAAAGATTCCGGTAATCTGCCAAACGCGACTTCATACCTTCTTCCCGACTATAATCCGGGTTCCGGTACTGATAGTTATATAGATAGCCTTTATAGGCTTGCCTGAATATACGATGATCAAATTCCATGTTTCCCATATCATTATCCTGGGTAAAAAACAAGAGCAAACGCCCAAGGTTTTCATCACCGTAATAATAGTTCAGGTTGAGTACTTCTATCCTTTCAAGATATTCGGGCGATATATTAAGAATTCTTTTGAAATCATTAACGGGCACTCCATCCACAAAAGTCATTGTCTTGCCTTCCCTGGGGTACATCGATTTATCTTCGTACACCTTGACGTAATACTCGCCATCCGATTTCCTGAGGAAAACACTGGGAACAATCTCCCTGATTACTTCTTCAGTAGTTGGCAAATCAATATACCTACCTATTAAAACAGTATTTTCAGGTTCTCCATAGAACGCTTCCATTTTTTCAATGGAATCAGCAGTAGCTATATTGGGTCTGTGTGCAGAATATATGGTTTTAATCTGCATGTTTACAATGGCAGAATTAATCTCCTTAACTGTAGCGGAATCCAGCACCAAATCGGGTAGTTTGCTTTCAGAATATTTACCTGAATAAGCATCTTCCAAAGTGACCTTATAGTTAAGCTTTGTGGTGTCCGATGAATAAGGCTGAATGACCATTTCCTGCTCACCAAAACGATTAACTTCAAATAAAAAACCCCCTGTTGAATCGGTCACTGAGAATTTCAATACTGGGTTCTGCCCCACAAAACTCAGCATCATTTTCTCATTAACAATGGGCAGTCCGGATTGAATATTTGTTATCCTACCTTTTATAATTTCTCCTCGATGTTCCGGAATCTTAATAGACTCTTCTTCTATCTCTTTTAAATAATGGCTTTCTGATTTAAGTCTATCAACAGGGTGGTATAGACACGATTTAATGATTGAGACATTCAGATGTTGCCAGTCTTTTTCTTGCAAATCTATGCTTAACGCTACTTGCTGCCGATTTTTATAATTTTTCTGCAGCCCTTTAACTACGCTACTTGTTAAGCTCTTCTGTTCAGTTGATTTCTCACTAATAGTATCAGCTTTAAAAGCAGGCAATGAATTATTGGCAAAGGGATTAACAATAGAGATAATCACGTGCTCATAGGTGTCAGCCGAAAAATTTGTCATCCATTTAGTATAGGCTCTTAGTAAATAATTCCCTGTTGAAACACTATCAGGGATACTTATCTGAGAAGTGGCTGTACCATTATGAAAATATACTTTCTCCTGTATAACCGGCACATTAGCCGCATTTAACAGTTCAATATAGGCTACTTTACTAAGGTCTGAAAACCGATTAGATTCCCCATCTAAATTCATCACTGTAAACCAAATATCTTCCCCTCCAATATAGATGCTTCTATCGGCAGTTATTACCAATTTTTCCTGTGCAGACACAGTAAAAAATATACTGCACAGTATGCATAAGATTAAAAGTTTCTCTTTCATAGTGTTAGTGGTTAGTCTTCCCAGAAGTCAGGTTGTTGATCGTTGCCCGTAAGTGTACAATCCGAGCACACAGGACGTGCCAGCAACAAACCAATCACAGCCATGCTATTTTCTGCATAAATGGCGTCATATAAATTATAAGACCCTGTTTGCACTAATGCTTCGTAAATCTCTAAGGGCGAATTATAAGACAAGCCATCGGCTATAAATGAATCAACTCTGCATCCATGATCGTATTTTATAATAGGCAACTCTAAATCTGCTATTTCATTTCTATCGATATATATACGATGAGTAACCGCACTACCTGTTTGGAAGTAACCAAGTACAGGTTCTTTTGGATTATTCACATTTTTAATATTCCCTCGTATTGAAAACGGCTGCGTACCAAATACATCACCAACGTCTTCTGTTGATATTTTAAGTTTATTCCAAAACTCATATTCCTCTTTTGATATACTCAACTGCTTAACCAAAATACTATACCTGACAGAAAGCTTATCAGTTACTTCAGATGGCACAAAACACACTTTCTTATCTTTCAGCTCGGCTGAGTTTTGATTCCCAAATGAATGTATCACGACCTGATCAGAAATACTATTCTTCCAGCATGTTACATTGGCGGGCGCCACATGTTCCCAGTCTCCCAGTTCATAGTTATACTCCATCAATATTGGAAATGGCACTCTAAACTTCCAGTCTTCATCGTATAACCATCTCACATACCCCCCGTCATAGGAGCTGCCATCTACCAGTATATTTACTCCAAACAATTCTTCCGTCTCATCAACATTCCATTCCTTCGCTACCCTAAAATGAACATTATCAATAGATGTAGGTGGCAACAAAGTACATGGAGATGAAAGATAAGTTTCTCCTGCTGATGTACGAATACTTAAGGAGTATGTACCCCCTACCTTAGCCTTGAACTGTAGTTTATCGGTTTCGTAAACACCAGGACTAATTTCCGTTAATACTTCCTCATTATTATCTTCATCGGTAATAATCACTAAAGCACCAGATTCTACCTGAGGTGTTTCATCCAAATTAGGAACAGAACGCGATAAATAAACACGATGGTTTTTCGCCTCATCGGTTATTAAAGCATCTACTACCAATAAATCTTCATAATCAGCAATATCCACATCATAAGGTTCAAGACAGGATATCATACAAAAAGTCAGGAGAAAAACATAGACTATTTTTCGATACATATGGAGTTAGATTAAGTTGTGGTTTTAAGTTTAATAAGCTCAAAGCTGCAAAAAAAAAATCATACTTTATATAATTTTTAATGCAAATGATTGAATAATAGAATTAAACACTAGAGAATCACTAGCTTTTTATATTTTTGTTGCAACGCTTTACTTAAACATAACCTATATGCTATACCTCAACCTAATCCGCATGTGTATATTTTGCACATTTATGGCTTGCACATCAATTAGCGCTCAAAATAGTCCAACATCTTCTGACACAACCAGAGCCCTGGAACTCTACCAACAAACCTTTGAGAGTGAATTTAAATACATTAACGGCAGAGAGTACAAACCTTACCACCATCCTACCCAAGATAATCCCTTTCTGAACAGCACCTCAGGCATTGGCAGTATTTATATGCATGGAAAAGAATACGCCAAAAAGCAATTAACATATGATATATACAAAGATTTATTGATTGTGGTGCCTGATTATTTTAAGTTTTCAAATGTGTATGTTCAATTAAAGAAAAATGAAGTCGATTCTTTTACGATTAGTTTTGACCGGGAAAACTACCAACTCATTAATTATAAAAAGCAAGAATGCCCACCCGGATTAGAACCAGGATTTTATCAAAGATTATATAAATCAGACAACATTACTTTATTAATTAAGCACTACGTAATACGGGGCGTTAACAATGCCCAGACAACTTTTCGGTATACCACAGATCGTTTTATTTTATTCAACGACCATTATTCACACAATGTGAGCACAAAAAAGAAATTAGTTGCCCTTTTGCCAGAGCATAAAAAACAGTTGAGACGAAAAATAAAATCTATCAATTACTCTTACAAGAAGATGGATAACTCACAACTCATTCAAGTTATCCAATTTATTGATTCCCTATAAGCCTACCCTATGAAACGCCTAATACTTATTCTTGCTTTTATACCTGTGTTTGCTGCCTTCGGGCAAACAATCAGCTTACAAAAAGACTCTATCCAATTTGATGAAGTGATAGATTTTGTAGAAAAAAACTCAGACTATCATTTCTTTTACTCAAATGCATGGACCGATAGTATTTATCTGGATATTAACCTAAAACAAACCTCTGTAATTAATGCTATCAAATGGCTTGCTGAAAACAGCCGACTTAAATACACCATTTTAAATAACAATAAGGTAGTTTTTACAAAGAACTACCAGGTTAAAACTGACTTTGCTGAACTTTTCTCCAGCTATATTAAAGATAGAGAGGCTATAGCAATAGATTCTGTCATTTACGAAGCTCCACAAAAAGAAGAAGATATACAAAGAACCATTAGTAAAGAGTACATGGTATTTACCATTGGCAACCAGGCCAAAACACCATCTTCTCATGTAGCCACCCTGAGTGGTAAAATAACCGATTTAGAAAGTGGTGAACCACTGGTAGGGACCGTTGTTTACATCGATGATTTAAAAAACGGTACGGTCACCAACCTCTACGGTCATTATTCATTTTCTTTACCCATCGGTCGCTATAAGGTTGAATACCGATCGGTTGGGATGAAGACCACCTATCGCAACGTTGTTATTCATTCAGATGGTTCACTTGATGTGGAAATGAAAAGTAAACCCACATCACTTAAAGAAGTGACCATCACCGCTAAAAATGAGGATCCGGTTCGGAATCTGCGCATGGGTATGGAAAAAATCACCATGAAAACCCTGAAACAATTACCCTTGGGAATGGGTGAAGCCGATGTGATAAAAACCACCCTCCTGTTGCCAGGTGTTCAAAGTGTTGGTGAAGCATCTAACGGGTTTAATGTGCGCGGAGGCAGTACCGACCAAAACCTCATACTATTGAACGATGCCCCCATTATCAATACCTCTCATTTCTTTGGCTTCTTTTCAGGATTTAACTCCGACATCATTAAGGATATAACACTATACAAAAGTGGTATTCCGGCCAAATACGGCGGACGTGTGTCCTCTGTAATGGACATGACTGTGAAAGAGGGCAATCGTAAAGAAACGCGCCTGAATGGCGGTATCAGTCCTGTGTCGGGAAGATTGACATTGGAATCGCCCATTAAAAAGGATAAAAGTTCGTTTATTCTGGCTGCCCGCACCACTTATTCCGACTGGGTTTTAAAACTGCTGGATGATGCAAAACTCAAGAACAGTTCGGCTAATTTCCATGATTTACAAGGCAGCTTCTCTTGGGACATAAATGATAAAAACAGTGTGTATGTAACAGGCTATTACAGTCACGATGATTTTGATTATTACACCGAAGATGCCTTTGAATACAACACCATCGCGTCCACCATCAAGTGGAAGCACATTTTCAGTCCGAAGCTCTTCTCCACCTTTTCGGGTATAATGAGTAACTACGACTACACCACCGAATCGAGAACCGATTCCAGCTTACTGCATCAAATTGATTACAAACTAAATCAATACAGCTTTAAGTCTGATTTCTCGTACCATTCGAGTAAAAACCACAAGATTGATTTTGGACTGAATGCCACCTGGTACGATTTATCACCGGGGAAACAAAGCCCCACCTCTACCGAATCGCTTATTGCTTTTAAAGAGCTTGAGCAGGAACAAGCCCTGGAAGGCGCTTTGTACATCAGCGATGAATTCGATCTGACGCATTTCATGTCTGTATCAGCTGGCTTACGGTATTCATTCTACAGCAACTTTGGACCAAAAACACAATACAACTACACAACTGGTCTTCCTCGTACAACCGAAAACATCACCGACACCACACAGCATGGCAGTGGACCTATCACCTTTTACTCAGGGCCTGAGCTACGCTTTTCTTCCAACATCCGCCTAAGTGGTACCAGCTCATTAAAAATTGGTTACAACCGGATGTATCAATACATTCAGATGATATCGAATACCGCCGCTATGGCTCCCACTGATATTTGGAAGCTCAGCGATAAATACCTGAAACCTCAGCGTGGCGATCAATTCTCCATAGGCTATTATAAAAACCTGCGCAATGGAAGTATCGAAGCTTCAGTTGAAACCTATTACAAAACCCTTGATAATATCATCGATTACAAGGGTGGTGCCCAACTGGTGATGAATGAGCATCTTGAGACTGACGTACTCAATGGCAAAGGAAAAGCCTATGGTGTGGAACTGATGGTGCAGAAGAAACGCGGAAAACTAACAGGATGGGTTAACTATACTTACTCACGAATCCTTCATCAGATAGATAGTGAATTTGAGGAAGAGCAAGTGAATAATGGTGACTATTTTCCGGCTAATTACGACAAACCACACGATTTTAAAGTGGTGGCTAACTATAAGTTCAGCCGACGGATGAACATCTCTACCAACCTGTTTTACAGCACTGGCCGTCCTTTTACTGCTCCTGTGGCCTACTATAATTTTGGTGGTGCTGATAAGGTGTATTACTCCGATCGTAACTCTATGCGCATGCCCGATTACATTCGTATGGATGTGGCGGCAACCATCAACGGCAACCTGGTGGCTAAAAAACTCAACCACAGTTCCTGGACCTTTGCGGTGTATAATTTAATGGGTCGTCAAAATGCCTACAACATCTTTTTCCGAAGCGAAGGTGACCGTATACAAGGCTATAAAATGTCAATATTTGGCCAACCGATATTTACAGTTACCTACAACTTTAAATTTATGGGCAACGCCAAGGATGATTTTTAAATCCTAAGAAGTACAAAAACATTCATGGATGTGGCTTTGTTAATACCGGCAAAACACATCCATTTTTTTGAAATACAGCATTGTCATATTACTCGTTCTGGTTAGCCTCATTGCCACTATGCAGGACAGCTTTACTCTGCTGGTATTCAAAATAAACCAGGATTACATTGCCAAAACCCTGTGTATTCAAAAAGACATTGAAGATAACTCCTGCCAGGGTTGCTGCCAGTTGAAAAAGCAGATGGAGCAACAGAATGAGCAAGAGGAAAGCAATCCAAACCAATCAAGAGAAAAGCTACTCATTGACTTCTTTCCGCTTGAAATTATTAAAAATCAACCTGGTTCAGCCCACACAACTATTCGCTATAAAGAGCTGCAATGTCAGTTTGTCAACTCATTTATCAGTGATGTATTTCATCCCCCACAAAAACGATTAATGTAACCACCTTTTTGTACCTGCCAATGCTCATCAGTAATTCTTATTGGCATATACACCAATATTACATTCGTTTAATCACTAGTAAATTCATACATGAAGAAATTCATTTTATTCGTGGTGGTACTACTGTGTACCACCTCCTCTCAATCCTATGCGCAATCCATTCAGCTTATTGACAGGCAGCAGAAAACTCCTGTTAGCAATGCGACCTATCAATATGGCCAGCTGCAAGGCATAAGCGATGCCAATGGTACGATTACTCTTAACAATGACCATCGATCGACCCTGACACTCTCTCACCTGCAATATGGTGTTTTAGTGTTAGATGCCCAGCAAATGGAACCTATATTCCAATCCGGACAGCTAACACTATCAAAGCAACAATTTGAGCTGCAGCCGGTCAGTATTATAGCATTACACCGACCAGTTGCTGATTCATTGTCCATCTCATTTAATAATCAAAATCGCCTGGCACACGATGCCGCCGATGTGCTCTCTCAATTACCTGAGATAGCACTCATCCGTAAAAGTGGCAATTACGGCTTCGATCCTGTACTGCGGGGTTTTAAATACGAGCAATTAAATATTGTTTTGGATGGCGCCCAAAGTGCCAATGCGGCCTGCCCAAACCGCATGGATCCCCCCAGCAGCCAGATGCCGGTTAATATGCTATCACAAATAACGGTACTGAAAGGTCCATACTCATTGCGCTATGGTAGTGCTTTAGGCGGCACCATCAATTTTCAGACAGAAGCTCCCCATTACACCACCGAAACAGCAGTAACAGGTCGATTTTCGGGTAGTTACGAAACCAATGGCACCATTTACAGAAGTGAGGCCCTGGTTGGTTTTTCCGGAAAATCCTACGACGTTAAACTGTTTGGTTCACTTTCAGACGGTGGTAATTATGAAGATGGCGATGGCAACGAAGTGCTTTCATCGTTTTACCGCAATAACTTTGGTTCATTAATGAGCTTCAAACTCAACGATGCGCAAAGTCTTCGCGTCAATATCAGTCGCAACTATGCCAAGGATGTGGATTTTCCCGCATTACCAATGGATCTGCGTGAAGATGACACCTGGCTGACCAGCTTACAACACAGCATCCTTATTGATAAAAACCTAAAAGAATGGCGCACGAATCTGTACGCTACCTATGTGGATCACCTAATGGATAATTACGATAAAATCATTGAGCCGCGCAATGTGGATGCAGTTACAGCAGCCAAAACATACAATTATGGTGGCCGAACAGAAGGTCACTGGCTCTTTGGCAATAATCAGCTGTATGCGGGTATGGACTTTAGAGCTGATAAAGCGGAAGGAGAACGAAGCCGTCATTTTTTAATGGGGCCCAACACGGATAAAACAGTCTACGATAATGTTTGGCAAGATGCTTACATCAATAAGCTGGCGGCTTTTGCAGAGTTCCAGAGTTTTTACAACCAATGGCAACTCACCTACTCGGCCCGACTGGAATACAACCAGGCCGATGCCGATAAGCCGGATGCTAACTTTGCATCCCATTACACAGAAATGGATGCCAACACGCTCAATACCTCTTTAAGCTTCGGTGTGAGCCGACAATTACTGCCACACTTGATGGGAGAACTTTGGATTGGTCATGCCGAGCGAAGTGGTAGCATCACCGAACGCTACATTAACTTTTTGCCGGTTGGTGTTGATCCTTACGAGATGATTGGTAACCCCGAGCTTTCTTCCGAGAAGAATAACCAGGTAGATATCAACCTGAAGTACCAAAATAAAGGCACACAGATTCAGCTGACCGGTTTTATGGCTATAATTAATGATTACATCTCCTCAGAAATTCGTGATGATATATCGCCCAAAATGCCAAGCAGTCCGGGCGTGCGCCAGTTCACCAACATCGACCAGGCGCAACTAATGGGTTTCGAGGCGGTTTGGTTACAACAACTACCAGCCAAGCTGCAGCAACGTTTGAGTCTGGCCTATACTTATGGAAAAAACAAATACACTGAAGAGGCACTCCCTGAAATTGCTCCGATGGATATGCGTTACAAGCTATCCGGCAATTACCTCAACAATCATCTGCGACCGGAAGTCAGTTTCCGCCATGTGCTGAAGCAAGATCGCATTGCTGAAAGCTTTGGTGAAACAGCAACACCAGCCTTCAGTTTGATAGATGTTTCGCTGAATTACCGCATCAATAAACATCTGGAGGTCAATGCAGCTGTCAATAATTTATTTGATGAGACGTATTACGAACACCTCACCCGCTCGGTAAAAGGCACTAGCAATGCCATAAATGCGCCGGGAAGAAGCATGATATTCACACTTGTAGCAAGGTTATAGTTAATTATTTGCAAGACAATACAGGAACGGATGTTATCATCATTTGGTATCATCCGTTTTCAACAATCCCTTAAACCTACCTAACTTCTATAATAACGACACCTTCGATGTAAAATGGTTTAAGTTTTATAATTTTGAATGCCATGATAAAGGCCTTCAACATCCGCAAAAAACACCTTTGGGCATTATTGCCTATCCTGCTCATTGGCTACTATTTTTGTTTGCCGCAGCAACTGTTTGATGAGCCATACTCCAAAATCATCAACTCACAAGATGGTCAGCTACTATCTGCACACATAGCCAAAGATGGCCAGTGGCGCTTTGAAGCGGGCGATTCGGTACCGGACAAATTTAGACAGGCCATTATCCTTTTCGAAGATGAGTATTTCTATTACCATCCCGGTTTTAACCCGGTCTCGCTGCTGCGTGCTACTTGGCAAAACTTACGGGCAGGTGAGGTTAAAAGTGGAGGAAGCACCCTGACAATGCAGGTCATTCGCATGGCTTTTGATCGCGATCGCACCCTGTGGAATAAGCTGATAGAGACCATACAGGCCACCCGACTGGAATGCCGCTATTCAAAAAAGGAGATTCTGGCATTGTATGCCGCTCACGCACCCTTCGGAGGTAATGTGGTGGGCATTGAAGCTGCTGCCTGGCGCTACTTTGGTCGTTCGGCATACAATCTATCCTGGAGCGAATCGGCTTTACTGGCCGTATTACCCAATGCACCAGCTTTGATTCACCCAGGGCGTAACCGCGAGGTGCTTTTGAATAAACGCAATAGGCTATTGAGTAAGCTTCTGGATAATTCAGTTATTGACTCCACCGAATACCTGCTGGCCTGTGACGAACCACTCCCAGATAAACCACTGGCGTTGCCCCATGAGGCACCTCACCTGCTCAATACGCTTTGTTATCGATATGGTCAAAGCAGCTTTAGAAGCACGCTTGACCAGCAGATTCAAAAAACATCGAACCAGATAGTTGAGAATTTCTACAGCATCTATCGGCACAACGAAATACATAACCTGGCGGCAATTGTTATCGATAACAAAAGCGGAGATGTACTGGCATACGTTGGTAATTCATCGTTTAACACCAGCATCAGCGGCCACGATGTCGATATCATCCAGGCACAACGCAGCAGTGGAAGCACACTTAAGCCCTTTTTATACGCGGCGGCCTTAGACGATGGTCAGCTCTTGCCACACATGCTGATGGCCGATATTCCCACCTATTACAGCGACTTTTCGCCCAAAAACTACAGTCGCCAATTTGATGGTGCCGTACCAGCTCATACTGCCCTTTCCCGCTCATTAAACGTACCCTTTGTACGCCTGCAAAAAGAATATGGCACCGATAAATTTCATGACCTCCTAAAGAAACTGGGAATCACTACCATCAACAAAGCCCCGTCACACTACGGTTTATCGTTGATACTGGGAGGTGCCGAAACAACTCTGTACGAACTCTCATCAGTCTATTCGTCCATGGCCAGAAGCCTGCTCACCTATACCTCCGAATCGAGCCAGTACAATACTTCCGCATTCCGCCTGGCTCGCCTTAGAACAAAAGAAAAACACCCTGATAATGCCTATAGCTTTCAACCAACAGTATTATCAGCCTCATCAATCTACTACACGTTTGAAGCACTCACCAACGTACAACGACCCGAAGAAGAAACCGGCTGGGAGAATTTTTCATCGGGCCGCAAGATTGCCTGGAAAACAGGCACCAGTTTCGGCTTTCGTGATGCCTGGGCAGTGGGTGTTACACCTGAATACACTGTTGGAGTTTGGGTTGGTAATGCCAGTGGCGAAGGACGTCCGGGCATAATTGGTGGTAGCGCAGCCGCCCCGGTGATGTTTGAATTGTATCGCCACTTACCTGCCACCTCATGGTTTATGGCACCCTATGACGATATGCATGCTGCCCTGGTTTGCAAACAAAGTGGTTATAAAGCATCGCAGCATTGTGCCGATGTTGACACAATGTACTTGCCAGCCATTGAACACCAGGTGCCTGTGTGTCCATACCATCACTTAGTGCATTTAAGTGCCGATGAAAAATACCGTGTCAATGCCGATTGTTATCCGCCTCACCTGATGCAACACAAGAGTTGGTTCGTGCTGCCGCCGATGATGGCCTGGTACTACCAGTCGCGCAATCCACTATACAAACCACTTCCTCCTTTTAAATCAGACTGCCATGAGCAACAGCATGCCATTGATATTATCTACCCGCGGAATAATGCACAGCTGTATGCCCCCCTTGAGTTGGATGGTCAATTGGGACGTATCATCTGCAAAGCCACACATCGCAAGCCCTCATCGCGTTTGTTCTGGCATCTGGATAATGAGTATATTGGCGAAACACAGTTCCATCACCAGGTAGCCATTGTACCTGACAAAGGCTGGCACAACCTGCTGATTACTGATGAAGAGGGTAACTCAAGTATTGTGCGCTTTGAATCGATGGGGAAAGGCCAACATCAATAACATGGTTAATCCCCCAATCTCCTAAATACCAAAACATTCTTATAAACTACCCCTTTCGTCAAGGGGAAAGCTATATAAACAAGATAAATCATTAATAAAAAACAGGTTAATCCAACATTTCCCCTTTGGAGAAAGGGGAACAGTTATTGCAGATGTTACAAGATGAAAACATTAGGGGAATTGATTTACAACTTCCTCTCTTTGAATCATTTTAGTTTTGATTATCTTTAAGTTATGTCTGAATCAAACTACAATAAAAGTTTCAAATCATATGCTCGAGAGCTGCGTAATAACTCAACAGATGGCGAAATAATTCTATGGAAAGAAGCCTTACGAGCAAGAAAGATGTATGGATATCAATTTAACCGGCAATATCCTATTGCTGAATTCATTGTTGACTTTATTTGCAGAAGATTAAAACTTATCATAGAAGTGGATGGATATTCTCATCAGTTTAAGGTTGACAAAGACAAGCAAAGAGATGCTATACTTAATTCCCTTGGCTATCAGATTCTACGAATCGATGAATTTGACGTTAAGAGGAATCTGAATAATGTTATACGGTGTATTGAAGCAAAGGTTGAAGAGTTAGAACAGGAGTTAGGTTAACAACCAAACTTTGATTAGTTGCCGCTCCCCGGTTACTCCTAATCTAAAGTTTCCTAACATCCCCCCCCTTGGCGAAGGGGGGTGAGATTCTATAAATCATCTAACAATTAATTATATACAGATTTCCCCTTTGGAGAAAGGGGAACAGTTATTGCAGATGTTACAAGATGACAACATTAGGGGAATTGATTTACGAAATAGCCAATCCCCCGGTTTCCAACACCTCATAATTTCCTAACATCCCGACCCCCTTCACCAAGGGGGAAATCCATTTCAACTCACTATATTGATTGTAATGCACAAGAACTGATTTTTACAATCAACCACCTCATTAATTCACACCAAATGAACACTCAAGCACACTATTTGGTTAATAATAAGTTAAAGTCCCATCTCACAGCAAGCAGACAACTTGCTTCTTTTGTATGAAATATTAACTTTGTGAACCTCACTATTAACAAGGTCCTTGCTGTATTCAGTCATTCGGTAAGGTTTAGTCATTCAGGTAAAACAATAACGACTGCATATGAATAATTTTTTAAGAACACGCAGAGTAAGATGGATCACTGGTGTAACACTGGTGATGGTGATGCTGTTGGGGCTGTATAGCTTCAACGATGATAAACGCAACTTCGAAGTCATTAAAAACCTCGATATCTTTTACACCCTATTCCGCGAAGTAAACAGCTATTACGTGGATGAAACCAACCCCGAAGAGCTAATTACTGAAGGGATTAATAACATGCTTGAGTCGCTGGACCCATACACTACTTACATTCCCGAATCGGATATGGAAGACTTCCGCTTTATGACCACCGGCGAGTATGCGGGAATTGGTTCATTAATATCGAAGAAAGGCGAATATGTGGTGATCGCTGAGCCTTACGAAGGTTTTCCGGCTGCCAAAGCTGGCCTGAAGACAGGCGATAAAATTTTGGAAATTGATGGCAAGAGCATGGTTGGTAAAAACACGCCGGATGTAAGCGAAATGCTGAAAGGCCCAGCCAAAACAACTTTAAAAATTAAAGTAGAGCGCCCTGGTGAAAAAAAGCCCATTAATATTGAGCTGGAGCGCCAGAAAATACAAATCAATCCTGTGCCTTATTACGGCATGGTGAACGACGAAACCGGTATCATCCAACTAAATAACTTTACCCAGGACTGTGCGCGGGAAGTTGAAAAAGCCTTTTTGGACTTACGCGATAAGCAGGGTGCCAAAAGCGTGGTGCTTGACCTGAGAGCTAATCCGGGCGGCCTATTGGACGAAGCTGTAAAGATAGTCAACCTATTTGTGCCATCGGGCTCTGAAGTGGTGAGTACACGCGGTAAAGTTAAACAGTGGGACAAAACCTACAACGCCATGCGCGAACCTATTGATACTGTGATGCCTTTGGCCGTATTAATCAGCCGCGGGTCGGCTTCTGCTTCCGAGATTGTATCGGGCGCATTACAGGACTTAGACCGCGCAGTAGTATTAGGTCAGCGTTCGTTTGGTAAAGGCCTGGTGCAAACAACTCGTAACCTATCGTATAATGCCAAGTTAAAGGTAACCACAGCCAAATACTACATCCCATCGGGCCGTTGTATACAGGCTTTGGACTACACGCACCGCGATGAAGATGGAGCGGTTGGTTTAGTAGCCGACTCGCTGATTAGTGAATACAAAACTAAAAATGGCCGCTCGGTATTTGATGGCGGTGGTATCTCGCCAGATATCAAAGTAGAATCGCACAAATATGCCAATGTAACCTTTGCACTGGTGGTACAGCAAATGATTTTTGACTATGCTACCGAATTTGTGCTGCGCAACAAAAGTATAGATGCCCCTGAAGCATTTGCTATCTCCGATGACGAATACAACCGCTTCATTGAGTTTGTTAAGGCCAAAGAGGATTTCAAATACGAGTCACTCTCGCAGGAGAAATTTAAGGAGCTGGTGAAGACGGCCAAGCGCGAAGGTTATTACGAAAAAGCTGAAGAGGACTTTACTGCCATGGAAGCGCTATTGAAGCTGGACGTAGAAAAGGATATGCGTCAGTTTGAGGACGAAATTAGGGAGTTAATGGTGTTGGAGATAACCAAGCGTTACTACTACCAAAAAGGAGCTATAAAAGCCGGTTTACAGAACGATGCCGAATTAGAGGAAGCCAAGAAATTACTGAAAGATATGAATCAGTACAAGGGCCTGCTTGATGGAACGGTTGCCAGCCATGCCGGCGACAGGCGTGCCACTGCCAAGAAAAGCTAACAATCAGGAAAGATAGATAATGCAAAAAGCGCTTGCCGATTGGTAAGCGCTTTTTTGTTTCTTATCAATATTTGCCCAGACTTTGGTTTTACACAATACTATCTATGTCATGAGCTACTTCTTCGTTTTAAATAATATAACCATACACAACGCAATAATGATAATAAATAGTGGGGTAACCTCTCCCAATCTATAAACCAATCCAAATCCATGTTGGCCTGATAATTGGAACGGATCTACAACACCATAATAGCATCCATCAGAATAATTAGATATTTTTCCTTCTGCATAAAAAATATTTTTCTGAGCCTCTTCGTCGATTTTCATTTGGATTAAAACAGAATCAGGATAAATCGTTAAATCCTTATAATGCTTTTCAAATTGATAGATTTCGTTGAGCGCTTTATTGGTAAGTTTTTTAATTTCTTTGTGAATTAATATCGAGTCATTCTTTCTTAACTCGTGCTTCATTATATCAAGAGTCATCTGGTGTTATCTTTCGAATTACAATAAAAATTATTTAAAGATAACAACATTATATAAAGAGAATGAGATTCGGATAGCTAAACAAAGCTGGTATTATCATTTTACAAAAACGACAATTACTTGCTTCATTATTGTTCTATTTCTACAAATAGAAGCACCACAAACTACGACACCCAGGTATAAACAATGTCTTTCACTCTCCAACCGTTCTCTTCTTTAACCAGTTAAATGATACTGCCTGTTGCGGCCAGACTGGCCGCCATATGTACCATTTCAAACACCGCCTGATTATTCGCCCTATTAAAGCCTATCTGCGATAAACTGATAATACCATTCGATTTGGAATATTTCTTATAAAAGTCGTTCCAGCTTTCATTCAGTTCGGGGCCCTCAAAAATGGCATTCTGCTCATCGCTGCTAAGCAACACGATATCCTTTCCAAACCCATCGAAAAATTCGCCAAACACAACTGTTTCTTGGTTTTGCGTCACTAAATCAGTCACCAGATCTGGACTCAATTCTGGGTTATTATTCGCTAATGTGGTATGATGTGAACTATTTGGCTCTAATTCAATATTCATTTGCGAGACCTGGGCAATAACTATTTGCTCGGCATCAAAAAGTTCATCAATTGCAAGCGAATAGATTTCATAGTTTTCCACCGGTAGCTCATCTGGCTTATCCAGCTCAAAAGCATTATTCGAAGAGCTGTCACAGCTTAACAAAAGCGAAGCTAAGGCCCAAAGTATCACATACAGTTTTAGCGTTTTCATAGTTTGTTGTTTACCATACAAGCTATTAGATGCTAAACGCGTTTGAAGGTTGCGTTTGAGGTTAAATTAAGACTTCCAAAAAAATTAACGCACCTACCAAATAGATATGTGCTTTAATATTTTCAAATAGGATTAGGTATCGAAATATACTCCTACTCTATCTATGTAGTACTAAAGCAACAAATGCTTAAAGGCTGATCGTACCAATAGAAACGCGATTCCCCTCATATACTTTAAACACTACCGCTCGAAAGGATTCGCGAGAGAGCCAGGGGAGTCTGCACTGCTAAGAAAAATAAAGGATGCCTATTGCAATTTTTTGATTAAATTTCAATTGCTTTAATTACTACTTATAAAAATATTAACAATTGAACCCTGATAAAATGGATGATCTACAGGCATTAAATGAGGTAATTGAGGCAGGCAGACATCAGCTGCTTTAAGTATTTCTTGATGCAACGGATGGACGTCATCATTCGGATGCAAAACACTGTATGCATCCAACTGACCATCTATTGTAAATGAAACTACCAAATGGGCGTATGATTCTCTATCTGTTTTATCATCCCATATTTTTTTATTCATCCGGCGTTGAATCATAGAGGCAATAGTATCTCGGATAAAATCCTGACCAGGATATAATAACCCGTCTTTATATTCAACATTCTTCTTCTCAACAATATCAATAATGGCACCTTCTTCAACCTGGTAATACACCTCCTTTTCATACACTGAGGCATAAGGTGCATGCTGATATTGTATTAAATCACCTTGAGGGCTATGTAACTCTCCACTAAACCAGACAGCACGTACTTTATCCGTCATAAATTCATCTTCGAGCTTGAATGGCTTACCATTGGCAAGCCTTAAATCCACCAGATATAAATCACTGCCTTCAATGCGCCAGATAGCCATATAACCACGCGACCAAGGCCAACCTTCAACCAATTCATCATCACCTAGCTTATGATCTCCTTTCATAACAAAATAATCTTCCAATGGAAAGGTATAAAGATGAAATGTATCTGTGTCAACAATTAGCACGTCTGTGATAACCGGTGTGGCTGAAGTTATGGGACAAGAAAACTGAAGTAGTATCAAACAGAATAAAGCATGTGGTTTCATGTTTTGTACAAGTTGCATTTGTTAAACATTAAAGCGCTTAGGGCCTTATAAATTCTTTGGGTGAATTAATGGTAGTTTGCCGCTTAAATGTCAACGTCTTTTGTCGCAACACAGCCGGCACTCGCTCCAATATTTCAGTTGGTGCTGTTTCTATTTTGTAATCAGCCCGTATCGTTATCTCTTCATCATCTGCTGAAGAATGCTGAACTCCCATGATCTCCATTCGTAATGTATTGTCATCTATAACATGGAGAAAACCACTAACAGAAACCTGATTAACCCCTCCGGTAAAGTTTGATGGACCAATACGAAAAAATATCATTTTCAAATTATTAATATTATCATATCCTGTTCCTCCTATCATCATATCGAAATCTGTTTGAAAATCAGGATGATTAATATTATCAGCATAACATTCATCTATATAATAGGCATTACCACTAAATAAGCACTCTTCATATTGCACCCTAAATGCTAAATCATTCACTTCAGTCGCTTTCCAATTGCCTACCAGTCCTTTGTATACTTCTATAACTTCTTGTTTATTCTTTATGTAAACCTCATCATTATAATTGAATTTTTCTCCAATATTACCATATTTGGTATATATAATCTTCTCCTGTGCCTGACAACTAATTAATAATCCAAGCGTTACTAATATTATTGATAATTTCTTCATCGCTTTAATTATTACAGGGATTAATCAAGTTTTCCATTACTCAGGTTAGGTTGCTTATTAGTAATTTGATGATAATTATTTTTCATTAGTAAAATCTCCACTTTTACGGTTTGACATATACAATAAACTTATACCATCTTATACTCATACACAGAAGTCTGATTCATTGCTTAGCACAAGCAAAAATTGAATATCCAACTTAACACAAATGCAACCTGACATTAATATCGGTTGCATTTGTTAAACATTAAAGCGCTTAGGTCCTTATAAATTCTTTGGGTGAATTAATGGTAGTTTGCCGCTTAAATGTCAACGTCTTTTGTCGCAACACAGCCGGCACTCGTTCCAATATTTCAGCTGGTGCTGTTTCTATTTTGTAATCAGCCCGTATCGTTATCTCTTCATCATCTGCTGAAGGATGCTGAACTCCCATGATCTCCATTCGCAATGTATTGTCATCTATAACATGGAGAAAACCACTAACAGAAACCTGATTAACCCCTCCGGTAAAGTTTGATGGACCAATGCGAAAAAATATCTTATTCAAATTATTAATATTATCATATCCTGTTCCTCCTATCATCATATCGAAATCTGTTTGAAAATCAGGATGCGATATATTTCTGGCATTACAGTGATCTCTGTAATAGGACCTGTCATCCAAATCTCGCTCATAAAACCGTATTATGTATCTAAAATTAGTATCATTTTCTTCTTCCCAAGTGCCAATTATAGCTTTATAAGCTTGCTTTACTTCTGGTTTAAGTGAAAGATATTTAACATTATTATATATTTCTCTATCTCCTATATTACCATATTTAGGATAAATCATTTTCTCTTGTGCCTGACAACTGATTAGTAAGAACAGTGTTACAATTAGTATTAATGATTTTTTCATAGCATTTACTTTTTACATGGATTTATTAGGTTTCTATTATCACGCGGATTAGGCTGCTCTATTGTAATATGATGCCACTTATCCTCTTCGGTAAAATCTCTATTATTTGTGGAACGCAAAAGGCTTATTCCATATTGAGCAAACAACCCCACAAAACCCTCTCTTGAAAACTCATCAATAGGGGGTTCAAAATTACTTCCAAAACGTTCATGTTCTTCAACATCACTTTGCAATCTTTGCTCTTGCATCTTTATAAAATCAAATCGCATATTATAAAAGTCCGATTCTATAAATTTAGATAAATCATCTATTTGGACAATATAGGTGGCTTCATCGTGTATCACCATAAATATAAAATTGGGCGATAGCTTGGTTTCCGGTTCGGTAATCATTTTGTGTAAAGCACCAATATCAGTAGCGCTAAAGCAACTAATACTTAAAGGCTGATCGCTGCCAACAGAAGCGCGTTTAGTGTGGTTATGCACAACCATATCAACAGTTTTATAGCGTTTCCAGCTTAAATCAACCGTACCCCCATTGGGCGAACCAACCCTATCGTCGCGGGTGCCATTGGTGTAAAAAATAGTACCATGCTCTACGTTTGTTTTGGCTTTCTCTCTCAATTCTTTTAAGCGTTGCTTGTAAGCTTCAGGCAAACCGGCATTGATATAATTTACGCTGGCACAAGGATCGTGTACAATTATTTGTTTTCCATCGCCGGAAGTTGTGCTACCTCCCGTTACACCTTCAGGCGGATCGTACCAGTTATCACCACCAGGAGTTGTGCCACCTCCGGCTCCACCATCCGGGTCTTCGACTGTAGCATAAATCTCGCTATTGAAGTAAAAAAAGAGTATATACCCACTACTGAGTGATATATACTCTTATTATTATTAATAACTTATCTATTAACGAGGAAATTTTTGAGGCACATCATGGTTAAATGGAAACTTAAATGCTCCACTAGCCCAGGCCCAACCATATATTTTATTGTTGTCGTCAGATATTGCTGGTACAAATGGTTCATGCCATTTACTTACTTCAACAAAGAATGATATCAATTGATTTTGTTCACTCTCCAAAGTGATATCTTCATTTGCATAAATACAAACGCTAATTAATTGCCCTTGATTATTAACGTAAACATCAAGCGACATTTCTTTTTGTTGGGATAATGGCCAGCTAGTTTGCTTGCTAAGTATATTTTGGATATAATCAAAACATCGTCCAATATACTCTGGTTTAATATTGTCATCCCCAAATTTACAAGCAATGTGTTGTTTATTAGCCTCAATATAGTTTTCTTGCTCAACAAGTGTATAGGCATACCCTATGTCCAGTTTCAATTTATATAATTCTTGACTATCTATTTTTGAAAATGAACTAATAAATAGTAATACTATTGATAAATATATTATTCTCATAATTAATAAATTTAATTATTACAGTTTGAATATGCTATTTTAAAAATTGCTGGCACAAAATTAAGATCGGGTGGGGTATTATATTCAGGATTAAAATACTCTCCAAACGGTCCTAAAAGTGCATTAAAATATTCCATGTCTATTGATTCACCAGCTTTTAGCTTTGTAAGAATTTGAAGCTCATAATTACGTTGAATATTACGATCCAAACTTAAGCGTTTATATTGTTCTATTCCTTTCCCGCTCTTGCTCAAATCCTCAATTATATGGGCTTCAAGTTCCAATTGAATATATCCTATTTGTAAACCTGAACTAGCACTTTCAATTACTTCAGTTGGATACAAGGCATCTTGCAATGCATGGGTTAATTCATGTATAAACATTTGTGTACCATACCATGATTCTATTGTTTTAAGAATAAACTCATTGCTTGTTGACTTATAGCCAGCTGAATATTCAAAATCTGGTTTATAAACAAATTTAAAGGTAACATTATTGTTTAGTAGTTTATCTATTATAAACTTTCCTACGCAGTTATTATCCACATATTCAATTGTTTTCTCTAACGCCATTTTTAGTTCATCGCGCAAATTATCCGGTATTAAAGACAAATCTGCAATAGATTCCAACTTTTCCTTTGGTGTTTTGTCTGATGATACTGTATTTCCAGTACCACCCGTTGCACCTTCGGGGGTACGTTATACAAACATCCTTTACAAAGTTATATAAACATCGTTTACACTTTTTAGCTTGCAATTTGAATCAAAAATCAGATTGCCATGCCTTG
>NZ_JAGTAR010000022.1 GCF_018156225.1 Carboxylicivirga sediminis | reverse complement strand
TAACACATGATTGAGGTTTTGGTACAACAAAAAAGGAGAAGCAATAATTGCTTCTCCTTTGAAAGTGGGCGATGAGGGAGTCGAACCCCCGACCCCTTGGGTGTAAACCAAGTGCTCTAAACCAACTGAGCTAATCGCCCTGAAATATATGTTGTTTTAATAATGGTGGGCGATGAGGGAGTCGAACCCCCGACCCCTTGGGTGTAAACCAAGTGCTCTAAACCAACTGAGCTAATCGCCCCTGAATATTTTCAGGTAATTTCAATAAAACTACGTGCTATGATTTCGTTCAATCATTAGTTGGTGGGCGATGAGGGAGTCGAACCCCCGACCCCTTGGGTGTAAACCAAGTGCTCTAAACCAACTGAGCTAATCGCCCCAGTGCTTATCTCCTTAGAAAAGCGATGCAAAAATATGTCTCTTTTTTATTACCTCCAAATTTATTTAGCATTTTTCTAATATGTCGGCTACAATAAATGTGCTTCCGCCAATGAAAATCAGATCGTTGGGATTAGCATTTTTTTTAGCTTCGTTGAGTGCAGAATGTACATCCAGGAAGGGGTGACCATTTAATTGAAACTTTTCGGCCATTTCCTGCAACACTTTTTCATCCAAACTACGTGGAATAGCAGCCTTTGTAAAGTAATAACTGGCATGTTTGGGTAAAATGCCAAGCACAGCCGCATGATCCTTATCGTTTACCATTCCCAAAACTATGTGTAGCTTTTCGTGAGGCGTGTTCTTAATCTGTTCTACCAGCATTGAAATGCCATCCAGATTGTGCCCTGTATCGCAAATAATTCTCGGGTTATATCCCAGGTGCTGCCAACGCCCTAGTAGGCCGGTGTTACTGACTACCTTTCCTAAACCCTGGTAAATGTGCTCTTTACTTATGGTAAAGCTGCCTTTTTGTAGTTGCTCAATAATTGCTAAAGCTGTTAATATATTCTTTTCCTGATAGGAGCCTAGCAAGTCCAGCTTTAAATCGGCATAGGTCAGCTGGTTGTCTCTGTAAATCTGAAATACCTGCTTTTCGTCAATCGATAGGGTGGCAGTTGATACCTTCAGTTGTTGGTCGGCAAAGGAAATGTTGGTACCTCTTTCGTCAGCTAACGAAGTAAAAACAGATGCGGTTTCCTTTTGTGTCTGACCAATAATGACGGGTACATCTTTTTTGATGATGCCACCTTTCTCAATGGCGATTTTATCCAATGAGTCACCTAGGAATGCTGTGTGATCCAGTCCTATGTTGGTAATGGCCGAAACTTCGGGACTGATGATGTTGGTTGAGTCGAGGCGACCGCCCATGCCCACTTCAACGATGGCCACATCAACCGCCTCCTGCTTGAAATACTCGAAGGCCATTGCTACCGACATCTCGAAAAAAGAGGGCTGTAGTTCTTTGATAATATTTTGGTGATTGGCCACAAAATTAATCACAGCCTGTTCGCTAATCATCTGGCCATTGATGCGTATGCGCTCACGAAAATCCTTGAGGTGGGGCGAAGTGTAAAGGCCGACTTTGTAACCCGCTTCTTGCAGTACAGATGCAATGCAATGTGATACAGAACCTTTGCCATTGGTACCTCCAATGTGTATGGTCTTATACGCTTTGTGTGGGTGATTAAAATAGTCATCCAAAGCCAGGGTAGTGGCTAAATCAGCTTTATAGGCCGCTTTACCCACGCGCTGATACATCGGCAACTGGGCAAACAAAAAGTCAAGTGTTTCGTGGTAATTCATAATGCAAAAATATTGCTTAATCTCATTCAAACGCTCTTTTTTTCTCTATCTTTAAGAGAAACAAAACCGAACTTTATGGCAAAAAAACTTTTTATTCTCGATACAAATGTGTTGTTACACGACCACAAATGTATATACAACTTTGAGGAAAATGATGTAATTATTCCGATTGTTGTTCTTGAGGAATTGGATCGATTCAAAAAAGGTAATGACCTCATTAACTTTCAGGCGCGTGAGTTTGCTCGCGAGATGGATAAAATGGCGGGCGAAAAGGCTTTTAAAGAAGGTATTCCGCTTGGGGCAAAAAAAGGGAAGCTATTTGTAGCTACTGGCAAGCCCATACCTGAGGTGATGAAGGAATCATTTAGTGAAAACACCTCTGATCATCGTATTCTGGCCATTTCACTGCATGTTAAGTCAACCTTTCCACGCCGGCAGACAGTGCTTATCACCAAGGATATTAACTTGAGGCTTAAAGCAAAGTCGCTAGGACTGAAGTCAGAGGATTATGAGAATGATAAGGTTAAGAATATCGATATCCTGGATAAGGGCGTTGAGATACATGAAGATTTTGATAAGGCACTGATTGAATCACTGTACCAGCATCAGGGGATACCCATCGATGAGTTTCCAATGAAGGAAGGCTTGCCGGCCAATCAGTATTTTGTTTTAAGGAATGGTAATCAATCGGTTTTGGCGCATCACGATGCCTTATCGGGACTTATCAGAAGGGTAGAGAAGCATGGAGCCTATGGTATTGAGCCGCGTAATGCGGAGCAGACATTCTCATTAAATGCGCTGCTAAATCCAGACATTAAGCTGGTGTCATTAACTGGTAAGGCCGGAACAGGTAAGACACTTTTGGCATTGGCAGCAGCATTACAACAGCATAAACAGTACCATCAAATTTTGTTGGCACGACCAATTGTGCCATTGGCAAATCGCGATCTTGGTTTCTTGCCGGGTGATATCAACGAAAAAATAGGGCCTTATATGCAGCCGCTTTTTGATAACCTGGGTGTGATAAAAAGCAGGTTCAAGGCCACAAGTAAAGAGGTGAATAACCTGGATGAGATGCTTAAAAATGAGCAACTGGTTATCACACCTTTGGCTTATATCAGGGGACGAAGTCTGTCTGATGCCTTTTTTATAGTGGACGAGGCGCAAAATTTGACGCCGCACGAGGTGAAAACGATTATTACGCGCGCTGGCGAAGGAACCAAAATGATATTCACTGGTGACGTTCAACAAATTGATTCACCTTATCTGGATATGCAATCCAATGGCCTTGCTTATCTGACCGATAAGATGAAAGGGCAGGAGATATTCGCTCATGTTAATCTGGTGAAAGGGGAACGCAGTTATCTGGCCGAACTGGCATCTGATTTGCTTTAATATTTTCAGCATTGGGCTCTCATTTCGAGAGCCCATTTTTCTGCCAGATATGAGGTTTGCAAATAGGAACAGCCTCCAAATAACTATGGGCTAATGGCATTTTTGCTACCTTTGCGCTTTTCCTGAAGATACAATGATAGATAATTCGGTTTTTGAAAATAAGAAGGTGGCGTTTCATACCTTTGGATGTAAGCTTAATTTCAGCGAAACATCAACGGTGGCGCGAACAATGGTTGAGGCAGGTTTTGCGAAGGTGGATATTTCTGAACCGGCCGATGTGTACTTGTTTAATACTTGTTCGGTAACCGAGCTGGCAGATAAAAAATGCAAGCAGGTCATTCGTAAGGCCATCAAGCAAAATCCGAATGCATTTATCGTTGTTACCGGTTGTTTCGCTCAGCTAAAGCCCGAGGATGTTTCTAAGATTGAGGGTGTAGATTTAGTTCTGGGTTCTAATGAGAAATTTGATATCCTGCAATATATCGAAGACTTTAAGAAGGGAAGCGGTGCCGAAGTACATGCTGGTAAGATTGGTAAGAACAAAGAATTTAAGCCATCCTATTCCTTTGGTGACCGTACCCGCTGTTTTCTGAAAGTGCAGGACGGGTGCGATTATTTCTGCAGTTATTGTACTATTCCGTTTGCCAGGGGGCGAAGTCGTAGCGATACCATTGCCAATACGATTGAACAAGCAAAGAAGGCAGCCGAAGGTGGTGCTAAAGAAATCATTTTAACCGGGGTTAATATTGGCGACTTTGGCAAAGGGACCGATGAGAACTTCTTTCAGTTAATTCAACATCTAGAAAAAGTGGAGGGCATTAAGCGTTTCCGTATCTCATCCATCGAACCCAACCTGTTGACAGATGAAATAATAGCCTTTGTTGCTGCATCAAAAAAGTTTATGCCTCACTTTCATATTCCGCTGCAGTCAGGCTCCGATAAGGTGCTAAAGTTGATGAAGCGGAAATATGATACACAGTTGTTTCGTACCAAAATTGAGCGCATCAAGGAGTTGATTCCGCATGCATTTATTGGAGTTGATGTTATTGTTGGTGTAAGAGGTGAGTCTGAGGAAGAGTTTAGTGCTACGCATCAGTTTCTGGCCGATCTGGATGTTTCTCAACTACATGTGTTTACCTATTCAGAAAGGCCCAACACACAAGCCTTGAAAATAGATGAGGTGGTACCCATTCCGGTCAGGAAAGAACGAAGTAAGATATTACACGAACTGTCAGAGAAGAAAACCCGTCATTTCTATAAAGCATACATAGGTGAAGAGATGCCTGTGCTGTTTGAGGGGGCCGAGCATGGAGGGCTGATCAATGGCTTCACGCCTAATTACATCAAGGTGGAAGTGCCTTATGATTTTGAACTTAGCAATTCTATAAAGGATGTTAAACTCAAGCATTTGTCATTGGATACGCTTAATATGACGGGCCAATTAATTTAATATTATGAACTATCAGGAATTATGCCAGCAGGTTTGTGATATTGCCAGGCAAACCGGTCACTACATTAAGGCGCAACGTAAGGAGGCTTGGATTAATATTGAGGTGAAAGGAAGTAATGATTTTGTGACGCAGGTTGATAAGGCATCGGAACAGCGCATTGTATCGGCACTGCAAGGATTATTGCCTGAGAGTGGTTTTATTGCCGAAGAAGGTACCTCCGATGCCAGGGGAGATGTTTATAACTGGATCATTGATCCCATTGACGGGACCACTAATTTTATTCATGGCTTATCGCCTTATGCCATAAGTATTGCCCTAATGGAACGCAATGAACTGGTGCTGGGTGTTATTTATGAAATAGGCCTGGATGAGTGTTTTTATTCTTATTGTGGAGCACCTGTCTATTTGAATGGTAAGGAAGTTCGTGTATCTGCCACATCAATGGTTAAGGATAGTTTGATTGCCACTGGATTCCCTTATTCTAACTATTCACGGCTGGATGGTTTTATGGATTCGGTTCGCTACTTTATGGAGCACTCAAGGGGGTTGCGACGGTTGGGCTCTGCAGCTACCGATTTAGCTTATGTGGCATGTGGTCGATTTGATTCGTTTTACGAATATAACCTGAAACCCTGGGATGTGGCCGCAGGCGCTTTTCTGGTGCAGCAAGCAGGTGGTAAGGTATGCGATTTTAACGGTGGAGATGATTATATCTTTGGTGAGGAGATAATAGCTACCAATGCTGAATCTTTTAATGAATTTAAAGAGGTAATTAATCGTATTGTCCGGTAAAATGGGAAGAATTGGAAATTATATTGCTTTAGGCTTTTTGTGGTTGTTTAGCTTACAACCCTTCTTCATACTCTATTTGTACTCCGATTTACTTTATCACTTTATCCGTCTGATCGGGTATCGCAGGTCAGTCATCAACGAAAACCTGCGTTATGCTTTCCCGGAAAAGACAAAAGACGAATTGCGCGAGATTCGCTTAAAGTTCTATCGTGGCTTCTGTGATGTGCTGATTGAAACCATTAAGCAACAATCAATGAGTGAAAAGCAGATGCGTAAGCGAATGGTTTTTAATAACATGGAATATACTAATCAGATGGCGAATGAAGGAAAAGATGTAGTGGCCATCATGGGACATTATGGCTGCTGGGAGTGGATTCCTTCGTTGGCACTGCATTCCAACCATGTGGCATGCGCTACCTATCGCCCGCTAAAGAACATACAGTTCGATAATTACATGCTGAAACTCAGGGGACGTTGGGGAAGTTTGAATTTTACGATGCGCGATACGATGCGCGAGCTTATTAAAATCAGGCGTCAGAATAAGAACTTTATAATTGGGTTGATAGCTGATCAATCGCCCGATAGAAATAAAATACAATACTGGACGAAGTTTTTGAATCAGAATACGGCTGTTTTGCTGGGGCCGGAGAAGATGGCCAAGGCCTTTAAGGCTCCTGTTGTATTCATGAAAATGAGCCGAATAAAACGGGGTTATTACCAGGTGGATATTATTCCATTGGTTGAGGATAGTGTGTCGACCAATGAATTTGAGATTACCGAGACACATTTAAAATGTCTGGAAGATATCATACGGGAAAGGCCCGAAGACTGGTTATGGTCGCATAAGCGCTGGAAGTATTCTGAAGTCAGAGAAATTCAAAACTAAAACCGGATATGTCTAAAACGGCTGTTGTCATATTAAACTGGAACGGACGGGCATTACTTGAAAAGTTTTTGCCTGAGGTTTTAAAAAATTCTGCCCATGAGGGTGTTGAGGTGATCGTGGCTGATAATGCTTCGAGTGACGATAGTCTGCCCTTTTTGCAGGAGAGTTTCCCGTCTGTCCGTGTTATTCAGTTGGATGAAAACTATGGTTTTGCAGGCGGTTATAATCATGCTCTGAAGCAAATTGAAGCCGATTATTTTGTGTTGCTAAATAGTGATGTGGCTCCAGAAAAGGATTGGCTGCCACCGCTTATCCATGCTATGGACGAACAGCCTGACCTGGGAGCTTGTATGCCTAAGGTAAGAGCATATAACGAGCCTGATAAGTTTGAATATGCAGGAGCTGCCGGTGGGTACATCGATGTGTTTGGTTACCCATTTTGTAGAGGACGCATACTGGATCAGCTTGAAATAGATGAAGGACAGTATGATGAGCCTTTATCAGTTTTTTGGGCTACCGGAGCAGCTTTAATGATTCGGGCCGAACTATATAATGAGACTGGAGGATTGGATGAATCGTTTTTTGCTCATATGGAAGAAATTGATTTATGCTGGCGATTGAAAAACAGGGGATATACCATTAAGGTGTTGCCCGCAGCTGAAGTGTTACATGTTGGCGGGGCTACTCTAAGTCAGCAAAGTGCGCGTAAAGCGTTTCTCAATTTCAGAAACAACCTGGTGATGATGGTGAAAAATATGCATGGTAGTCGTCTACTGCCTGTATTATTCATCAGGATGGTACTCGACGGTATTGCCGGATTGCATTTTATAGCCAAAGGGGAATTTGACTTTTTTATGGCTGTTTTAAAGGCTCATTTCAGTTTCTATGGCAGATTACCACAAGTGCTAAAGCAACGAAAGGAGCTGGCGCCATTTCGCCTTAAAAAGCAGCATAGGGAGGTATATCCTCAAAGCATTATTTGGGCTTACTACCTGAATGGTGTTCGTAAATTCAGCCAGCTAAAGCATTTTCGTCTCCATTAAAGATATGGAAGCACTTCCTCCAGTTTATTGCTGCGCGAACCTTTGATCAGCAGGTAAGCATTTTTAATTGGGGCTGCCCTTAATGAATCAATCAGTTCCTCAGTTGTTGTGAAGCATTTGAACTTTTTGTTGTCATGCGCTACATCATTAAACTCTTCACCAACTAGCATGGCCTGTGATAAATTCAGCTCTTTAATAGTATCAATTAGCTTACGATGTTCGCTCAGGCTGTCACTGCCCAACTCTTTCATACCACCAATGATCAGAATTTTATTTTCTGCATCAACCCTGGCAAAGTTCTGCAATGCTACCTGCATACTTGAGGGATTTGCATTGTAGGCATCCATTATGATTTGGTTGTTTTCCGTCTGTATAAATTGCGAGCGGTTATTGGATGGCGAGTATGCCTGAAGGGCTTTATTAATGGCTGCTTCATCAACACCCAGCGTGTATCCAATGCAAATGGCTGATAGGATATTTTCCAGGTTGTAAGCACCAATTAGCTTAGTTGAGATATCGTGGCTTTTTTTAGTCTCATGAGAATGCCATGTAATAGCTACAAACGGATAGTCTGCCGTAATCTGGCCAGTTATTTTGCCATGATTGGGGCCATAATCAATCCGGTTGCTTAGGTTTGCAGCCATCTGATTGAGGTGTGGGTTGTCGGCATTAATAAACACCTTGCCATTGGTGTTCTTTAAGTATTGATAAAGCTCCCCTTTGGCTGTTTTAACACCTTCAAATGAGCCAAATCCTTCAAGGTGCGCTTTGCCTACATTTGTAATGATGCCATAGTTGGGTTCAACTATTTTGCACAAAGCCTCAATCTCGCCAATGTGATTGGCCCCCATTTCTATAACCCCCAATTCAATAGACTCATTTATGCTTAAAAGCGTTAATGGAACACCAATGTGGTTGTTATAATTGCCCGAAGTGGCCTTAATTGCATATTTCTCTTTCAAAACGGCAGCCACTAATTCTTTGGTGGTTGTTTTGCCGTTAGAACCCGTTATGGCCAAAATAGGAATATTTAAATAGCGACGATGAAAACGGGCGAGTTCTTGTAGGGTCGTTAATACATCTTCTACAATAAAAACATTTGTTAGGCCGCTCAGAGTCTCATCATCTGCTACCGCAAAGGCAGCTCCATCTTTCATTACACTATCTACATATCTGTTACCATCGAAATTGGCACCTTTTAAAGCAAAAAACATAAACCCTTTATTATTACTTCTGCTATCGGTGGATACGCCTTTGCTTGCCAGAAAAGCTTGATGAATGTTTGCGATTTGACTCATGGTACTGTCGAAGTGAAAAATGTTTGAATGACAAAAATAAAAAAAGAGGCTAACTATAAAAGTCAGCCTCTTGATAATATTCTGTTGTCAGAATTATTTCTTTTTGCTATTAATAGGACTTCCTACACGTGTCATAGCACATCGGAAACCTAAATCATCGCGACTTTCTCTTTCGTCAAGGTAGCGGCGTGTACCTGGAGCTAACCAATAAGCGCGGTCTCTCCAACCTCCACCTTTGTAAACGCGTGAGCGGTCAGATACCAGGCTTCCAAGGCTGCTGTTTGGCGAACCTGCGTACATTGAGCTGGTGTTGGCATCAACATCGTTCCAGTCTGAACCTACTACGGCATTTGAAGTAGCATCACCGTCCGCATAGTTGCGGTTGTCGGCAGTGCGGTAGTTCTTTCTGTTTAAGATGTCCTTGTCTTCCTCGGTGCGGTAACGAATGCGACCTAGGCTATCTTTCTCTACAATGTAACCTTCTTCATCAAGCACTTTCTGCTGGAAAACGTTACCACGGTAAGGACTGAATTCATCCATATCTTCGAATGATAAAGGACGATATACGTCAGCCACCCATTCATTCACGTTTCCGGCCATACAGTATAATCCGTAATCGTTCGGGTAATATGATTTAACATCAACGGTAATGTCTCCACCATCATTAAGGTTTCCGGCCATACCCATCATGTCACCTGTTCCTCTCACGAAGTTAGCCATCATTTTGCCACGCTCTTTTTTGCTGGCATTACGAGTGATGTGGCCATCCCAAGGATAGATTCGACGGTCAGTCATGCGTTCGTCGTATGAGTTACCAATTAATCCAAGTGCTGCGTATTCCCACTCAGCTTCGGTTGGGAGTCGGTAACGAGGAAGCAGGATTCCGTCATCCCATCTAACACGTCGAGTGTCGTTATTTGGGTTTAGGTCTTCCATAGGGTTTTTACCCTGGATACCTTCGTATTGTCCGTAGAGGTATGCTTCGGTATTGAAGTTGTTTTCACCAATCTGGTTTACATCAAATTCCAGAATGCCTTCGTCAACCAATATCATTTCGTTTACACGGTCAGTTCGCCATTTACAGTAATCCTGAGCCTGAATGTGACTTACACCTACTACAGGATACTCTGCATAAGCCGGGTGACGCAGGTAATTTTCTACCATTGGCTCGTTATAAGCCATTGGGCGACGCCAAACTAAGGTGTCTGGCAAAGCTTTGCGATATACTTCCGGGTAATCAACGTATACACGTCTAATCCAGAATAAATATTCTAAATAATCAATGTTTCTAACTTCACTTTCATCCATATAGAATGAAGGAACGGTCACTCGCCTTGGGGCATTGTTCCATTCATAAAGAACATCTTGCTCAACGCGGCCCATAATAAAGGTACCACCTTCAATAAAAACCAATCCGGGTCCGGTTTCTTGCTCATAGCCTGACTTGTATTCAAAACCACCAAAGTCAGGGTTGTTATATTCCCAACCTGTTGCAGAAGAAACAGTTTTGTTTCCACCGCTCTTACTACATGACGATAAGCCTACTAAGCTAAAAGCCAAAACAGCCAATATAACTGCGGTATTTAATCTCATAGCACTTTGATATTGTGTTCTAATTATCAATTATTTGCGAACTTTAATGCTGCGCTCGTAATATGCGCAACTGACTTCTTTATACTGCAAAAATAAAAAAAGGTTATAGCTGAACTTCTTTTTCATTCCCTTTTTTTAGTAGTGGCAAAAAGTTGTCAATACAATTTTTCATCATTGAAAACGTTAAAAATAGAAAATTCTTGTACAGTAATCTCTATTTTTGTGTTTTTTAATAAACAAAAATGTGTAGTGGCTGTATTAAAATTGATGGGTTTAGAGAGTTGTTGTTGTGTAAGGTGTTGATATTAAGATATTAGATGAAGCAGATTATTGTTGTTTTAGTAGTGTGGAGTTGTTACTGGGTTAACGCACAGGAGCATATTGGTACAGTTCATTTTCAGTGGATAGATGGTGAAATGGTGAGCGATGGTGAGCGACCAGTTCAATTCAAAGATCTTAGCTATTGGGATGATGTCAGTCAACTGCCTGTTAAGCAGATGGACATATTGTTGCCAGGTTATATTCATCCTGATTCTGTTGATGTTAAGTTGTCATTTGAAACAACCGTAATCACAGACTCTCTCCAACTGGTTTTTTTGGCAAACATAGATAAAGAATGTTTTACCATTTTGACCAAAAATACGGTCAGTATCCGTGGTGAATACTTTTTGCAGCTGGTTTTTAAACCCATTATTTATGATGAGCTGGAACAGCACTTTTATCGCCTAGGGCAAATAACCTATGAAACAACCATTCCTAAGGTATCAGAGAATCAATTGCCATTAAAGGGGCTGAAAAAGGAGGCCAGTGCCTCGGTGTTGGCCAGCGGAAAATGGGTGCAAATAAAAGTGACAGAATCCGGGGTTCATAAAATTCCATATTCGCTGCTGTCTTCGTGGGGTTTCACTAATCCATCAAACGTGAATGTTTTTGGTAACGGCGGTAATATGCTACCACTTACCAATGGAGTATTTGAATATGAAGATTTAGAAGAGAACGCCATTTTACATGATAATAATGCCATTTATTTTTATGCGCAGGGCCCTGTTGGATGGCATTATAATTCTGTACAAAAGTTTTTTGACCATCAGTTGCATAATTTTTCAGATGTAGCCTATTACTTTTTGTCTGAGGATAATGGAGAGGGGAAGAGAGTGCAATTAAGTGAATTGGTTAGTAGTACTTTTACGAATGAAACAGATGAGTTTGATAGTTACCGGTTTCATGAACTGGAAAATCAAAACCTTCTTAAATCAGGCAGAAAATGGTATGGTTTGCGTTTCGATCCGCAACAGGCTCGCACTTATAGCTTTGAATTCAAGAATAGGGTGAAGGAGAAGGATATTAGAATAAAAACGAATGTGATTGCGCGGTCTAATGTGAGCTCCTCATTTGAAACCCAGGTCAATGATAAAAATGTTCAAACAATTAATGTTCCGGCAGTTGATTATAATAACTACGTTGGTGCCTTTGCAAATGAAGGTTTAAGTATTGGTAGCTTCAAAACCAATGATGATCAGATAAGTATTAATTTAAGTTATAAGTCAAGTGCCGGAAGTGCCAGTGGGTGGCTGAATTATATTACTCTTAATGCGAAGGAAAAAATTGTTGTTAACGATCAATTGAGCTTTCGGAATGCTGAATTTGTCGGAGATGCAATATCAACCCGGTACTACTTGTCGGGCGTCAGCAGTTCCATGGAATTATGGGATGTAACCAAGCATACTGCGGCAGCAAAGATTAATATTGAAAGCTATAATGGTAAAAGAGGTTTTACCTACCATTCGAACGAATTGCGGGAGTTTGTTGCTTTCGATAAAGCAGGAAACCTGCCCCAGCCCGAGTTTGAGGAATCTGTTCTCAATCAAAATTTAAGGGGCATGTCAGTGCCCGATATGCTTATCGTGGTGCATCCTTTGTTTGAGAGTGAAGCCAGAAGACTTGCTGCTATTCATGCCAAGCATTCAGGCTTACAATGCGAAGTAGTATCGACATATCAGGTGTATAACGAATTTTCTTCGGGTTCACCAGATGTTAGTGCTATCCGTGATCTCGCCAGGCATCTTTATAAGCAGGGAGGAAAGTTTAAATACCTGTTGCTGTTTGGCGATGGCTCATACGATAACAAAACTTACGATGATAAAAACACCAATTTTATTTTAACCTATCAGTCAGATAATTCAACTAATGTGCAGTATTCCTATGTGTCTGATGATTTTTTTGGTTGCCTGGATGATGGAGAGGGAGGTAATATTTTGTATGACAGAATGGACATTGGGATCGGGCGTTTCCCGGTAAGTACAATTGAGCAGGCTAAGGTGATGGTCGATAGGGTTGAAACCTATTTATATAATAGCGATCCAGGTTCCTGGAAAACCGAAATCACCTTTGTAGGTGATGATGGAGACAGTAATCTGCACATGAAGCAGGCTAATGAACTGTCAGAACAGGTTTATACTGATTATCCGGCTTTTAATCACAAAAAGATTTTCTTTGACGCCTACCCTAAGGTAACAACAACATCGGGCGATCGTTATCCGGAGGTTAATGAGGAAGTAAAGAAAACTATTGAAGGTGGTACTTTAATCTTTAACTATACAGGCCATGGCAGTGAACGACAATTAGCACACGAGAATATTTTAGACATACCTACTATTCAGCAATTCACTAATATTAATCGATTGCCGGTATTTATGACTGCAACCTGTGAGTTCAGCCGTTACGATGACTATCATGATACTTCGGCAGGAGAATGGGTTGTTCTTTCGCCCTTGGGAGGCGGTGTGGCATTGTTTACCACAACGCGTATAGCCTGGTCAAACAGTAATATGGAAATTAATAGAAACTTTTATAAGTATATTTTCCAAAAAGATGCTAATGGTGATAAGTTGAGGTTGGGTGAGGTGATAATGGCTACAAAAAACAAATTGGGCAACACTACTAATCGTCTTAATTTTACTTTGTTAGGCGATCCGGCCCTGCAGTTGAATTATCCTTCTGGCGAGATACTTACTCATAGTATCAATGGCAATGTAGATAGTACGCATACTGAGGTGCTTAAAGCCTTAACCATTGCTACAATTGAAGGGGAGATAAAGCAAGAAGAGCTTAATGAACCACTGGTCACCATGCAGGTGTTTGACAAGCCTATCACAGTTAAGACCCTTGGTAATAAGGGGGCTGTGCCATTTGAATATCAGGTGTATCAGAGCCGTATTTACAGGGGGCAGCAGGAGGCCAGTGGCGAGTTTTTTCAGTCGTCTTTTGTGGTGCCTAAGGATATACGATATAATGTAGGTGCCGGGCGTATCAGCTATTATTCTACCGATGCAAATGGTGCAGAGGCCTTTGGTGCCGATAACTCAGTTTTAATAGGAGGCGTGTCAGATAACCCGCCAAATGACACTGAAGGACCTGAGATAGCTGTATGGTTAAATGATTCTTCATTTGTAAGTGGAGGCTTAACTGGCAGTCAGCCTGTTCTAATGGCCCGCTTGTATGATAAAAACGGGATTAATGCGAGTGGAGTAGGCATTGGACACGATATTACGCTGGTAATTGATGATAACCGTTCATTGCCTGTTAACCTGAATAGTTACTACGTGGCAGATAAGAATAGTTTTACAAGTGGCACCATAACATACCAGTTGCGGCCACTCGAAGAAGGGATGCATAAACTTGAGTTAAAAGCCTGGGATAATCTTAATAATTCATCTGTTGCTAACCTGGATTTTGAAGTATACATTGGCAAGAAACTTAATATTAGTAATGCATTAGTTTATCCTAATCCTATGGAGGTTGGTGGTACTATGTATCTCGAGTTTGAGCATGATGCCCCTAACATGATATTAGATGTTACCTGCAGTTTATACAGTATTAGCGGTCGACTGATTGATCAATTTAAAACGCAACAGCCAGCCAGTGGCACTTCTGTTAAGCCGATAGAGTGGCGGCCACGGCAATTGCAGAAAGGCCTGTATGTGCTGCAATGTGAAATTCGTTCGCCAGAAAACCAGGTTGGAAAATTCTCCAAAAAAATCCTCGTTATTAGATAATAAAAATAGATTTTTGCAGTTCTGTAAATATTCACCTGACCTTTTTACTAAATACTTAGAAGGAAGTAAATAATTATGAATCAATATATGAATCAAACAGTATTAAAAGTTAGCCTTGTTGCTTTTGCCTTTTTTGTAAGCTTTAACACCATTGTTGCACAATCTGACGGTAACAATGCTATCACAACAGCAGCTCCCTTTTTAAATATCAATCCGGATTCAAGAGCAGCCGGTATGGCCGATGCAGGTGTAGCTACATCACCCGATATGAATTCTCAGTTTCTTAATCCTGCTAAATATGCTTTTATGGAGGAGGAAATGGGAGTTTCTGTTTCGTTTACTCCCTGGTTGCGCAAGTTGGTGAATGACATCAATATGTCAACAGCCACTTTCTACTATCGATTAGATAAAATGCAAACAGTTAGTGCGTCTTTAAGGTATTTTTCGATGGGAACAATTGAATTTACCGACGGAATAGGAACACCTCTGTACAGTGGTAAACCCAATGAATTTGCAATTGATGCAGCCTACTCTCGCGTGTTGTCAGATAAGTTCTCAGGAGCAGTGGCTTTTCGATATATTCGCTCTGACCTAACCAATGGTTATTCAGAAACAGGCGATTTACAGGCAGGAAACGCATTTGCAGCCGATATGGCTTTTTACTTCAAGCAGCCTATGAAGGTTAATCGTAACGATGCCGAGTTTACGGCAGGTATTAATATCTCTAATATAGGTTCAAAAATCAGTTACGATGGTATTAATAAAGAGTACATCCCAACCAACTTAAAGTTAGGAGCTGGCTATGCCATGGAGCTGGATAAGTATAATTCAATATCATTTGCACTTGATATTAATAAATTGCTGGTGCCATCTAATCAAATTCGCCCAGATGATGCAGGTGAAAACTGGGTAGATCCAAACGAAGGTAAGTCGGTGCCGGCTGCTATCTTTGGCTCCTTTAATGATGCGCCTGGTGGCTTTCAGCAGGAAATGCAGGAGGTGACTTTTTCGTTAGGTGCTGAGTATTGGTACGACAAGCAGTTTGCCATTCGTGCCGGTTATTTCCATGAACATGAGAATCAAGGTAACCGAAAATTTGCTTCAGCCGGTTTTGGATTGAAATTTAACATGTTCACTCTGGATGCCTCGTATATTATTCCAATGGTGCAAAACAACCCGCTGGCCAATACGATGCGTTTTTCTCTATCATTTGATTTGAGCGATATGCGATAACAACTTTATTCATTATATTTGAAGAGACCTTAGGGAATTTCCTTAAGGTCTTTTTTTTGATTAGCTATGATGAAGATAAAGGTTGGTTTTGGATACGATGTTCACAAATTAGGTGAAGGAGAAGAACTGTGGATTGGTGGCATTAAAGTTGAACATACCAAAGGAAGCATTGGGCACTCAGATGGGGATGTTTTAATCCATGCTATTTGTGATGCCCTGCTGGGAGCTGCCAATATGCGTGATATAGGTTTTCATTTTCCCGATACGGATCCAAACCTCAAGGGAATCGATAGCAAAATTTTATTATCCAAAACAATGCTGCTGCTGCGTGAGGCTGGTTATGAAGTTGGCAATATTGATTCCACTATAGCCCTTGAACGACCTAAGTTAAAGCCGCATATTCCAAAAATGCAGGAGGTACTTGCACGGGTGATGGCTATTGATCAAGAAGATATTGCCATTAAAGCCACTACCACTGAAAAACTGGGATTTGTGGGAACTCAGCAAGGTATTGCTGCTTATGCCACGGTTTTAATTCAGAAAAATAAATGACATATGGAAACGGCAATTTTAAAGTATTTTTCGCATCAGCATTGTAATGTATGTAAGGTACTAATGCCAAAAGTTAAACAGCTTCTTAAACAGGAGTTTCCGAAGATGGCATTTCAGTATGTGAATATAGAGGAGGAACCGGAAGTTGCTGCCAGTCACCAGGTGTTTACTGTACCTACTATTTTGGTTCTTTTTGAAGGGCGGGAGTATTACCGTTTTGCCCGCAATGTTTCTATTGTTCAATTAAAAGAAGCTATTGAGCGCCCGTATCATTTGTTGTTCTAGCTTTCTGAAATATAGAAACTATTAGGGCAATTGCTTGTTCATAAAGCAAGTCTGAAAGAGTATATTTTAGCTTTAAATAATATTCGTTTTTATTGAAAACTCTTGTAACACTCATATTTCTTTATGTAGCCTCATGTAGTATTTATGGGCAAGAGCTTCTTAAAGTTAAAAAGGTCTCGTTCAAAGGTAATAGCGCAATACGCTCGTCACGTCTCGAGGAAGAGCTGACCATAAAGACATCTGGCAAAAACGGGGAGCGTTTTTTTAATAGAGAGGCTGATAGGTTTACCATGCCTTTGTATGAAGATAATAAGGAAAGGATTAAATATGCCTATCAAAAAGAAGGTTTCTTAAATGTCACATTTGATGAGCCTAAGATAAAAGTAACGCCTGGCAAGCGGGTTAAAATCACCTATAATATTAACGAAGGAGAGCCCGTTAAACTTGAGAAAGTGACCTATACGGTTGATTCAATTGATAGTTTCCAGCAATTCTTTAGTAAGAAAACCCAGCGCAAAATACGTTTACAATCACAATTGAAGGTTAATAAGCCCTTTAGGGATGATTGGTTTTTTGCCGATCAAGCCTTTATTAACGAGGAACTGAATAATATGGGATATGCCTATGCACGAGTGAACCATAAGTTAACGGTTGACACACTGAAGAATGAGGCCTACTTAAAGTGGATAATAAAGAAGGATAAGTTGACCTACTTTGGTGATATTGCTGTTGAAGGAAATGAACGCGTACCTACTAAAAATATTGTCAAACAATTGCAATTTGAACCAGGTGATGTTTGGTCGAAATACGAAATTGATGAATCGCAAAAGCAGATTTACAATCTGGGAATGTTCAGGGTGGCCTCCATAAAAACGCTAATTACAGATGATAAACCAGATACTTTATCGACATTGGTGGTACTTAAGGAGGCGCCCCGGCTGACTTCGAGATTTGGTGTAGGTTATGGTAGCGAAGATAAATTCAGGGTGTTTGGCGATGTGCAATACTTAAGTGTCATCACTAAAACAGGGCGCGTTAACTTGTTTGCAAAGCATTCTGCGCTTGAGCCCTACAACTTTCAGCTTAATTTTATTCAGCCAGCCGTCATTTTTTCATTTAATTCATTGAATATTAACCCCTACTTCATGAAGCAGCATGAGCCAGCATATAGAGTAACCAGGCAGGGTTTAAACCTGACTCTATTGCAGCATTTTACCGAACGCTTCAACTCTTCTGTTAATTTTTATTTGGAGGAGGTTAATTCCGACTCTGTTTTGGTGACCTCTCAGGCGCGAGACACACAGTATAATCAATCCTCTAGCTATAGTAAATCGGGGGTGGCTATTGGGTTTGTGTTTTCAAACGGCACACCCAGGTTAGATCCGGTAACCGGCTATTCATTGGCAGTAAATATCAAGCGTAATGGAACAATTATTGAGGAGTCGGTGCCTTTTTACCGCAGCTTGGTTGAATACAAGAAATACCTTGGCATATCGCAGGGAGTGACTTTGGCCTTCAAAGGAAAAATGGGTTTGGCTTTTATGTCGCGAAGCGATGATTTAGTGCCTGTTGAGGAGCGTTTTTATGCTGGTGGAGGCTATTCGGTAAGGGGGTGGTCAAGAGCGCAGTTGGGGCCCAAAGATGACAATGGCCAACCTTTAGGTGGTAATAGTTTGCTTGAAGGAAGTGCTGAATGGCGATACTTGATTTCTCCCAAAATAGTGTTGGTATTATTTGGTGATGCAGGTAATGTTTGGCAGAATTCTTTTGATTATCGACTTAATGATTTACATTACTCTGCTGGGTTTGGTATACGATTTAAAACACCAATAGGTCCGGTAGGACTTGATTTTGCTCGCCCTGTTTTTGAGAAGAATAATACCTGGCAGATTCACTTTAATATAGGAAACCCTTTCTGATAATGGTTAAAAAAGCGCTAAGATACACGACTAATTTTATCAGTGCATTGTTGCTGTTGGTGGTGCTGTTGATCGCTTTTACACAAACCAGCCTGTTTCGAAATATTGCTAAGGAGAAAGCTTTACAGCTGGTGAATGCTCGACTTAATGGAGAATTGAAACTAGGTGAGTTGAGTGGAAACTTATACAATTCATTGTTTCTTTCTGATCTTGCATTGGTTGAGGGAGACTCTGTTGTTTTTGCCATCGATTCGATAAGTATAAAGTATCAATTGAGCCATCTTATTAAAAAGCAGGTGCTTATTGATTCACTACTGGTGTATTCACCGTACTTCAACTTGTGGTATAAAGACAGTTCTACATTGCATGTGGCATATGTTTTTGATCCAATGCAAACCAAGGAAAAAAAGACGTCATCCGACTTCTCCTGGAAGATTGATGCTGATAATATTGCACTTATTGACGGCAAGGGTAGTTTGCAGGTTAAGTATGGACAGGCTTCTCTGAGATTGTCAGACCTTACATTAGCAGGCAATACTTCTATTGCCCATAAGGATGTGGCAGTCAGGGCTAACGAATTGACTTTTGAAATGTTGGAGCCAAAATTCCAGCTCAACAAGGGCTTTGTGCAGATGCGTAAGCAAGGAAATGCTATTCGGGTAGATAGTCTTTTACTGCAGAGTGCACAATCATTATTGCACGGGCAAGGACATTACCTGGCAGCCGATGATTTTGATATTGCTCTAACTGGTGGACCTATCAATAGCGATGAGGTAAAGCGGTTTCTGCCACAACTGCCTTTGCGCACGGTTCCAAAGATGAATGTAAGGCTGTCCGCCCAAAAAGATAATACAGATTGTATAATTCGTCTTGAAAATGGACGCAAATCGGTAAGGTTGAATGGTATCATTAAGGCACTTCCGGAAGCTATATTTCAAAAGAGAAGCAATGTGGGTTATGATCTCAGGCTGGCATTCAATCAGTTTGTTCCGGAAGAGTGGTTGGATATAAAGGCGACAAACTCGCATTTGAATGGTTCAGTCGCTGTTGATGGAGTTGATCTTTTAGACTATAAGAAAGAACTAAATCTTAAGGCTCGTCTAAATACATCAACCTATAACGGAACTGTAACCGATACATTATTCATCAATGCTCGCCAGAAGAGCAATCGTATTGATGCAAATGTGCTGATAGTGTATAACAAGAGCCGAAGTCAAGGACAGTTAATAATCAAGGATTTATATAAAACTCCTCACTACACTGCTAACTTTAATACTAACAATCTTGATGTGGAGGCCATTGAACCCAATATGGAAAATACCATTATCAATGGTCGCATTGCAATTGCCGGGACTAATATTTTAAGTGAGCCCCGCCACTTTAATGCCGAAGCCGATCTGTCGCAAAGCAAGGTGTTTGATTATCCTATTGATTCTGTTTTTATGCGATCGGAGTTAGTCGATAGTCTTTTGCAGATAGATACATGCATTTTAGTGACTGATGACAATAGGGTTGGTGTCAACGGACAATTTAAATTATCAGACAGAGCATTTAAAGCTCACGTTGGTATTGAAACGAGTAGCCTGAAATCCTTGCAACAGTTTGGTGTGCCTCCAGTCACATTCTCTCGGGGGACAGCCATGATTCAGTTGGATGGGTATCCAGACTTATTTAACTATCAAGGTGAAGTTGACTTTGCGGATATTGCTTACCAGGAATTGTTGAGTGAGTCTGTCAATGCAACATTTAGTGGCGCATATAAGGCTGATTCAATTACTTCGTCCGGAACGATTAATATCAGGAATGTAGAAAGCGGCGCTATGTATTTGGATTCATTAACGACCTATTACACCTTTAACAATAACCATTTGCACTCTTCCATCTACTTTAACAACCAGGATTACCTTGATGGTAATATAGAATCTAATCTGATATTGGAGGATACCGTGAGCTTGAGGATTGACCAAGCTAGACTTAGTTTGCCAATAGCTACCTATTACCTGACGGACACATTACAGAGTATGCAGCTCTATGGAAAAACATTGCGTGTTGATAATTTAGAGATTAAAGATGAGGTTGACAGTTCTTTTTATGTAAATGCCAGAGGTATCCTAAGTACTGTGGATAGCACTGATTTTGAGTTGATGGTCTGTAAATTAAATCTGCTACCACTTAATAGGTTTGTAGCCAGTGACGATACCATCGATGGATTGTTGTCCATTCATGCCGTTTTGGAGGAGCAACAAGCCGGCGGCCTACATTTAAGTGCTGAGTATGATCTGGAATCGCCTAAAATTGGGCAAATCCTTTTGCCGGATGCAGAAGGGCAAGTTCATTACGATACCGATACGGTTAAGGTCAATGCCTGGTTGCCTCAGCTTGATAGCGCTTTGCATGCTCAACTTGCCATTCCGCTTGTGTTTGGTGTGGATTCTGTCAAAGGTTATTTCCTTGAACCGGCTAATACTTTCGATGCAAAGGTTGTGGTTAATGCTTTGAGGTTTGATACACCCAAAAATGCCGAATCTGGTCATACCAAGGCTGGAGTTGAGTTTAGTGGGGTTGTGAATGGAAGAGGGGAGCTGACTAAACCCCAATTTTATGGACAGATTAACATGAAGGACGGGTATATAACAAGTCATGAGAAAGGTTTATACTACAAAGGGGTTGCCGGGAAGTTCAACTTCAAAGGGGCCGCCTTATCGGTCGATTCGTTATATGTTGGTGCTGATAAAGGATACTTTAAAAGCAATGGTAACTTGCTATTTGATTCAACGATAGTTTCTGGGAAGGTGATTGCAGCCGATCTGATGACTGACATGCGAAATTTTCATGTGCTAGCCCACAAAAATTATGATATTAACATTAGTGGTAATCCTTATTATAAAACAGATTCATTGGGTAACCCACAATTTGGAGGTAAAGTTTTAGTAAATCGCTCAACCTTCAATATACCTGGCTTGATGGATGCCGACAACAAGCAAAATCAAATGAAAGATTTGCCGCTTTTGGTGCAGGCCTTGCAAGAAGATGATACCATTCGGGTAGAGCGTGAAACGGATGAAAAAAGTAAGAATTCACCACTTCTAAAGCAGTTGCGTGGGCGAATGACCATTGAGATTCCCAGAAGTACCTGGTTGAAGGGTGAAAATATGAATATTGAAATTGGAGGAGATTTTGATATTGCTAAAACGGGTGATTATTTTGAGTTATTCGGCGATGTCGATATCATACGAGGCAACTATATCCTATACGGACGTAAATTTAATATTAATGAAGGTGTCATCACCTTTATGGGAGGACAAAAGGCTGATCCAAGACTTGATATAAGTGCAGAATATGTGTTCCGGGGTGGAGATAGAGAAAAACACTCACTAAAGCTTATTGTGAGTGAGCAGCTTTCCGAGCCAACCATTGCTTTTACTCTGGATGATAATTCCATAACTGAATCAGATGCCGTTTCAATTATGGTGTTTGGTAAAACAATGGATGAGTTGAGCTATTCAGGACAGAATGGCATTATTGGCTCAGTTGGTTCCAATATGTTGGCAAATATGGTGACTTCATCACTTAACTCAACCATTGGCCAGAGACTTAAGCTGGATATGATTGAGGTGAATGCCACCGAAAACTGGACCAGTGCAGCCTTTGTGGTTGGGAAGTATATTACCAATGACCTGTTTGTTATTTATCAACGTGGTTTTGGTGAGACTGAGGATGATGAAATAACCCCTGAATCAATTACGCTTGAATACGAGGTGAGTAAATTATTGTTCTTCCGTTTGCAGGGAGGTGCTTCCAAATCATCGGGTTTTGATGTAATTTTGAAATTTGAATCGGCTAAATAGATAAGCTATGATGAATGTGAAAGAAATAAAAGTGCAGCATAATTCAGTTTGTCAGCTGTTGGCACAAAAAAATATTAAGGATTGCCTCGATATTTTGCGTGGCATGGCTGTTGAGTCGCAGAACAGTAACTTAATTGATGAACACTATAACATCGAGTTTACCTATAAAAATATTCTGAAATATACCGTTGAGGGTATATCAGATCCTGAACGTCAGAAGATTTACAATCATTTGATTCGGGATGTTTATCAGTTGGCCGATAAAGTCAGGGAAGCTCTTTTGCTTAAATATTCTAATGAGCTGATTTACGAGTATCACAAGAAGTATGATGAGCAAAGCTTTCAAAAAATCATCAATGAAATTTCAGCCACATGGAGCAGTATTGAACTACAAAAGGTGGTTGATGCTTCTGCCGAACATCACCCTGAACTAAGGAAGCTCATGAATGAGCTTTTTAATCTGGTTTGGGCATCTTCGGCAATAGGAAGTGCTAATAAATCATTGCTAAAGGGCTTATTAGTGAAAAGTACATTGCCGGTGTATTATAAGTCAATGCTTATTGGTGCAATTCATTTGTCATTGATGAATGCGTTTTCATATGATTACATGCATCTGTTAATTGAATTGAGTAATCACCCTGATGATGAAGTAAATGCTCGCGCCATCACAGCGCTTCTGTTAGCCCTCAATAAATACGATGCCCGCCTGCCTTTGTACCCGGAATTGTATACGCAACTGTTTATGATGATTGAAGAAGGTGGTTATCAGACCCTGATCCAGAGTGTTGCCATTCAATTGATTCGAACACGCGAAACAGAGCGCATCTCACAAAAATTGAATGACGAGATTTTGCCAGAGGTTGTTAAAATGCATCCAAAACTGAACGACAAACTGGATTTGGATAACCTGATTAGTGACAGTCTGGGTGAAGGAAAAAACCCTGATTGGGAGGATGTAATTAAAGATTCGCCAAATCTGTTGAATAAGATGGAGGAACTAACCCAATGGCAGATGGAAGGTGCGGATGTATTTTTATCAACTTTTAAGCATCTCAAGCATTTTTCTTTCTTTAATGAAATTTCCAATTGGCTTCTGCCATTTTATCCGTCACATCCTGACGTGCAACAAGCACTTTTTAAAGAGGATGCCGTTTTTAATAACGAGAGCCTGTTAGATGGTCTGGCATCGTCTCGATTCTTGTGTAATTCCGATAAATATTCGCTAATACTTAGCATACCTCACATGCCGGGAATGCAAAAAGAGATGATGGGGCAAATGTTTTCGGCTGAAATAGAGCAGATGGTTGAACTGGAGAAGGATGAAAAGGTATTACAGGCTAATCAGCAGAAGCTGGTAGCCAGCAATCAGTTTATTCAGGATTTATATCGATTGCTGAAGGTTCACCCGCAGAAACATCAGTTTGTTGATGTGTTCGACCAGAAAATGGATTTTCATAATCGTTGGTTTTTCAATCAGTTAATGGACGATTCAACATCGTTGCGCGAAATTGGGGAGTACTTTTTTAAAAAGAACTACCTGGAAGATGCGCTTGAAATATTTGTAATTGTAAATGATAGACATGAGGAGGCAACTGATGTGATACAGAAGATTGCCTACTGTCATCAGCAGCTGGGTAATTACCAACAAGCTCTTAACTATTACCTGAAAGCCGATTTAACAGCAGGCAGTAGTATGTGGAATAAAAAGAAAATAGCCCTGTGTTACCGTCATCTTAAAAACCCTCAGAAGGCGCTTGAATATTATAAAGAAGCTGAAAAACTGGGGCCTGATAATCTCCACACACAGGTATCAATTGGCCATTGTTTGCTCGAATTGGAGAATTTCTCAGAAGCTCTGAAATATTTCTTTAAGGTTGAATACCTCGATCCGGGTAATAATAAGGTAGGACGCCCAATTGCCTGGTGTTCGTTTGTGGAAGGTAAATTTGACCAGGCTGAAAAGTACTATCACCAGTTGATTGTAGCAGAGAAAAATAAGCATGATCTGATTAACCTTGGTCACACCCTTTGGTGCACCAGGAAACGGAAAGAAGCGCTATCGTATTATCAGAAAAGTATTCAACTTCCCGGGCATTCGCTGGAAGCATTTATTGAAACATTTAAGGAGGATGTGCCTTACCTCAAAAAGCATGGCATTGATTCTGGCGATATCCCGCTTATGCTTGATCAAATCAGGTATTCCCTCGAAAGTTAATTGTTGCATCTATGGCTAAGAAGAAAATAAGCTGGGAACTATATAGTTATGGAGAATATAGCAGCTGGGAGCGCCAATCAAAAGCCTTACCTAAGTTGCTGAAAATTACTGATAGAGTGCAAATAAGACCCGATCTGGAATTTGGCTATGTGCTTAAAATTAAAGGAGCTAAGGGTAAAAAAGTGGACTTTAGAATAGAACACCCACCATTTAAAAATACTAAAGGAGAAACCGAACCCCCATTTGTGGGCGAGTATTACGTCAATTCAAACGATTATGAGTTTTTTCTGGGTGATACGGTATGGGAGCCGTATGATGATAAAGCCGGTGAGTGGCGGCTTATTACAATGATGGAGGGGCAGGTGCTGGCTGATAAGGTCATTACACTTTGTTTATGAGCTTAGCTCATCAAAACAAAGATCAAAAACATAATAAAGCCAAGCAAAGCAATAATTAACGCTACTTCAATAATTGAATAGATTAAAATTTTGCGTTTTAATTTTAAGGTTATGTCTGTCTCTTTCTTCATTTCATTCATCTTTTTCTGCTTATCACTCTTAATTTACAAACATACAAGGCAATGTGGTAATATCAAGAGTGTTTAACAGTAATTAACAGTGAGTTGACTTTTTTTAACCCAATGAGAACGAATAGTATCAATCGGTAAGAGATAGTTGATAAAATAGTATTATCGATTATCAAGTCTGCTTTTCAACTGTTAAATTGTAAATAATGAGTTGTTTTGTTAGCTAAGATGCTTCTTAATTTTCCTTATTAAATCTTCCGGTTGGAAAGGCTTACTGATATAATCATCCATACCTGATGCCAGACATTTTTCTTTATCTTCGGGGAATGCGTTGGCAGTAACAGCTATAATAGGCGTATGCGTACCAGTGCTTTTTTCTATTTGTCTAATTTTTTCAGTGGCTTTGAACCCGTCCATTATGGGCATCTGAACGTCCATCAGAATTAAGTCATATTTCACCTTTCCGAACTTATCCAGGGCTTCTTTGCCATTAAATGCTACTTCTATCTTTTTAACTTCATCTTTGATGTACAAGATGATGATTTGCTGATTGCTAAAGTTGTCTTCTACCAGCAAAATGTTGGCATCGGCAATGTCTACTACCGGCTTGAAATAGTTTTCAGATTGCTTGGTTGGCGGTTTAATGCTCTCTATCGATTGGCTCTTCTTATTTTCTTTAAATGTGGCCGAGAATTCAATAGTGGTATTTACCGAATCCGGAATAATCTCGATGGAGTTACCGTCCATCTCGATGATTTTTTGAGTAATGCCCAAATCAAGCAGGTTAATGTATTTAGAGCGATTAAGGTGAATGACATCTGAAGAATGGATGGCATTTTCTCCTAATTCCGATTTAGGAATGGGAACAACTGTATTGCTGATTATTCGAAATGCCAGTGTAATTTTATCTGGTAACAACTCCTTACGAGTTACTTCAATAGTAATAGTTTTGAGCTCCGATTTATTGTATTTCAGCAGGCTGTTGAGTAAATTTAGGAATACTTGTTTAATCTTTATGCTATTGCCAATTAGGTTGTTGGGTATGTCGGCTGATAATGAGAGACTGAATTTTTTCTTTTCCTGATCGTCCTGAAACAGTTTTATGGTGTTGTTAATTGTGGAATATAAGTTGAAGCTGACTTCCTCTGTTGGTATTTGGTTAAAGTTGGTGGTTGATGCGGCTACCATGTTGTTAACAACATTCACCAGGTTGTTTGAGGACGCATGTATCGTGTTAATGTAATCGCGCTGGTCGTCACTTAAATTTGTTTTCTCCAGAATGTCGATGATGCCAGTGATGTTACTCAAAGGTGTTCTGATTTGGTGTGATAATTTTGAAATCAGTTCTTCCTGTGTTTTATTAAAGTTTTGAGAGTCAAGTACCCGTCGTTCTTTTCTGAGGATAATCTCTGTATAGGTGTAATGGATGGCATAGGTGGTAATGAAGAAAATTAAATAGAATGCCAGAAATACCACCTTTTCAACCAACGTATATTGTTTTGAGTAAGCGATTATTCCAAACTCATTAACCAGTAATACAACAGCAGCTATAATTGTCAGGAAAAGCATCGAAAGAAATGAGCCTCTTTTCATGCCCATCAGTGAAATGATAAATGGAGGGAATAATGCCGACCAGATTATATCAATACCTGTACTGCTGCCAAAAACAACAAAATACAGAAATGTGATGCTTGAGAAAAAGAACAATGAATTCTGCATACCTCTTGCTTTAGAGTTCCGCGTGAGGTATACAAAGTGGAAAGCAAATACAAGACTCAGTGTTAATAGCGGGAATGCATAAAAGTTATTTTCATTGCGCAGGCTAATCATGCCTTCTATAAAAACGATACAGAATAGAAAGAAGTTAATAAGGTTGTTGATTAATAATGAATTTTGTTCTTCGTCATCAACCTTATCCTTGTTATCCATTTTAAACAAGTTGAGAAAAGTATTTAGTAGTTTCATCTGTTCTTAAATTTGCTGTGTAACGTGCTTTAGCCAATCCTCCTCAATCCTTCGCTCTCTTTATTAAAACTTCTAAAGATGTCTTAATGTTTTGGTTTATCTGCTTGTTTATGATGTATTTTAATTGTTGGTTAAACAAAAATAAGCGAATAACTTATTTTCACGCATCAATAACTGTTTTTTAATAATGAACAAATATATGCAAATTGATGTAACCGTTTAAGGGTGGAAACGCGTATGAACACAAAAACAAAAAAATGATGAAGACGATATTGATTTCAATCTGTACTCTGCTTTTGAGCTCTGTAATGTTCGCCAAGGATCACTTACCGACCAAAGAGGAGTATAAAGCTTTTTTAAACACCAAAACACTGGTGGTGATGGATGTAAATCCGATGAGTGATTTTAATTTTAAGATTAAAGAGGTGATGGAGTCGGTTTGGACTCTCACCGAATTTGAATTTATTTCTAATGCCGAATTTGAAGATAAACGCAATGATCCGGCCTATTCATTCCTGCTTACTACTGTTGCAACTTTTGATGTTGATAAAACCAAAGCACGTTATAATTTCTTAAGTTTATTGCTGGGTGAATCAGACACTCAGGTTAGAGACTTACCCGATTTGTGTTCTTTGCCACTTTCATACCTGCGGGTAGAGGATACAAGCTATGCCTATAAATTAGAAGCATTTATTCGTTTTATTCAGGATCATGTAACGTTGATGAACGAACGTCCTGAATTGATTAAAGCCAATGCATTTAAGTATTATAACAATAATGTTAAGTCATTGAATGGAAAAACTCTGTATCTGGTAAAAGAAGATTTAACAGCAGAGGTTAATTCCATAGGAAAGATAAAGGGTGTCTATCCGTACGATGTGAAAATTGTAAGCCAGGATGAAGTTGAGGCAGCCATTGAAAGAAGAGATAGCAAGGTGGTGTTTATGCATAAGGTGGGGCCCGAAGGCACTAAGTATAAAGCACGGTGTTATAAGATATTAATCGGCGCGGATAGTTCAACTTTTTATTACTTTGATTACCATATGGTTAATGCGAAAAATAGAGACGGGTTATTAGAAAAAGATCTAAAAAAGATGGCGTCTTAGTGTAAGGATCTGGATTGATTTTGTTACTATCGTAGCCCTTATTAGGTGTATAAATGATATTTGTCTTGACAATTTTAATAGCTGAAGAGGCTTATCATTCAAAAACTTAATTATTTTTGTAGGATTGTTAAATAGTTGAAAAAATCACCATGCCGCTAACAAATCGTAAAAAAAATAACCTGGTACCGGAGCCAGCGCTTCGACGCATGCCTTGTTATTTGGCTTATTTAAAGCTAGCACAAAAGGAAGGACTAAAACACATATCATCAACCTTAATCGCCAGAGACATGGGGGTTGATCCCACCCAGGTTACTAAAGACCTATCATATACCAGTATAGTTGGTAAAACCCGTGTGGGTTATGAAGTTGAGCCTTTAATCGAAGTATTGGAGGATTTCTTAGGTTTTACAGTTGTTGACGAAGCATATCTTTTTGGAGTTGGAAGCCTGGGTAAAGCATTGTTGCATGATCATGGTTTAAAGCAGTTTGGTTTAAAGGTTGTGGCTGCATTTGATGTAGATCCTGAGGTGGTTGGCAAAACTATCGAAGGCGTACCCATCTATCATTTTGAAGAGTTGTCTAAGATGCACGAAGGAACTGCCAAGATTGGTATACTAACGGTCCCTGTTGATAAAGCTCAGGATGTGGCTAATAAACTTGTGGAAGTTGGTATAAGGGCGTTATGGAACTTTACACCGGTGAGGATCAAAGTAGATGAAGATGTGGTTGTTCAGAATACGTCGTTATATGCCCATCTGGCTGTGATGTTTAATAGGATGAAGGCGGAATAAGAAAGAAAATATTCAATGAAGAAGCGGTGCTGAATCAAACAGCACCGCTCTTTTTTTAGAAAGTAAGCGTGAATTTCGTCATTGTGTCCGGCTCTGAATACGCCGATATATTGCCACCGTGCAGACGTAATATCTGCTTGGATAAGCTAAGCCCAATACCCGAACCTTGTGGTTTGGTGGTGAAGAATGGAATAAATATCTTATCAAGTACGTTAGGAAGAATGCCTTGCCCGTTATCAATGACCTGGATGGTAATGCGGCCTCTTTTATTTAAGAAGGCATTGAGCTGAATCTCCGGTTCAGGCTTTGTTTCAAGTGCTTGCATGGCGTTTTTGACTAAATTAATAATCACTTGCTCAATCAGCTTTTCATCGGCTGATAACTCCAATGAGTTGGGTTCGATATTAATCTTACAATTGATGCCTTTTGCTTTCATTTCCTCACTCAATAAACCTTTAATATTCAGGAATAATTTGCTAATGGGGAATATCGAGAAAGTTGGCGTAGGTATTTTAGTTAAATCTCTATAGGTATTTACAAAGTGAAGCAGGCCATCCGTTCGTTTATGTATGGTTTGTAATGCTCCCTCAACTTCTTCAATGGTTTCAATGTCTTCACTGGCAATATTTTTCTCCTTAAGGCTATCTGATAAGTCTTTCAGGATCATTGTAATGGTTGAAGAAAGGGATGAAATAGGTGTGATGGAGTTCATAATCTCATGGGTCAGCACACGAATCAGTTTTTGCCACGATTCCATTTCTTTCTCTTCAAGCTCATCCTGAATGTTCTTTATAGAGGTTAAAAGAATGGTGCGGTTGTGAATCTTAAACTCGGTAGCATAGATGGCCAATTGTAAGAGTTCATCTTTCTCCTGAACACGAATCAAAGTGTTTTCGCCATGTCGGATGCTAAGTAGCTTTGTTACAAGCTCTGGGCTGAAGTCATTTAAGGCTTGTATGTTGTTAAGTGAGCGCACCTGAAAAAGTTTCTTGGTGGCATTGTTAATCAACTCCACTTTTCCGTCTTTACTGTAGGCAATTAACGAAATGCCAATGTGCTGAATAACGGTTTGCAGGTAGTAGTAGTTTTCTTCTTTCTCGGCCCTCACCTCCTGAAAATCCTTAATTACTTCATTAAACGACTTTTTAAGTTTGTCAAACGATGAGTCAAGGCTTTCGACCTGGAATGTGCGTGTAAAATCAGAGTAACGAATCGATTCCAGGAAGTTATTCAATACACGATTGGTGCGATCAACATAATGGATCATTGCAAAGATTTGAAAGGCAATGAGCAGACCTACCAAAACGAGCGTCATGGTTAGCTCTGTATTGAAAAACAAGTAGAAGAACGCAAAAATAGACCCTGCCAATAGCAAGGTCCTTACAATGAAGTTTATTCTGAAGTTATTATAAACCATGCTTTTCTAGTCTTCGATACAGTGATGTTCTGGTCAGGCCTAAATCGGCTGCTGCTTTTGATACATTTCCTCTGTTCATACGTAACACTTTCTCGATAATTTGTTTCTCAATATCCTCTAGGTTATAAGTGTCAAACTCAAATCCCTCAGAGCTTGTAGGAAGCGAGGATAGTTGAAAGTCGGATTCTTCCAGGTTGGGGGATTCGCTCATAATAACGGTGCGTTCAAGAATGTGTTGAAACTCACGCACATTACCTGGCCATGGGTAGTTGGTGAGCTTTTTAATAACCTTTGCAGGAAGTTTATTGATCTTCTTTTTATACTTCTTCGAGAATATTTTTAGGAAATGGTCTGCTAATACCGGAATGTCTTCAGGACGCTCGCGCAGAGGAGGTAGCTCGATTTCTACTGTATTAATTCGATAAATTAAATCCTGACGATAGCTGTCTTCCATAGCCATTTGCTTCAGGTTCATGTTGGTGGCACAAATTAAGCGAATGTCGATAGGTTTCGGCTTGTTGGCACCCACACGTGTTACCTCCCGTCTTTCTAGTACTGTTAGTAGCTTGGCCTGCAATGGGAGGGAAAGGTTGCCAATCTCATCGAGGAATATGGTACCTCCGGAAGCTAGCTCAAATCGTCCGGGGCGGTCGGCTTTGGCATCGGTAAATGCGCCCTTTACATGTCCGAATAATTCACTTTCAAAAAGCGACTCGCTTAAGGCACCCAGGTCAACGCTTATAAAGCTTTCGTTATTACGCAGCGAATTGCGGTGAAGTGCCCGAGCTACAAGTTCTTTGCCTGTTCCGTTTTCACCTAGAATCAGCACATTGGCATCGGTGGCTGCTACCTTTTTAATGGTGTTGAACACGTTTTGCATACCAGGTGATATACCTATGAAATCGGCAAATGGCTGATCAAGTATTGTGTTAATCTCTTGTTGCTTGCTTTTTAGGTCTTTTACTTCATTACGTGATTGACGCAATTGAATGGCCGAATTGACGGTAGCCAGTAGTTTCTCGTTCTGCCAGGGTTTCAGAATAAAATCAGTGGCACCAGCTCTGATAGCTTTTACTGATTTTTCCACATCGCCGTAGGCTGTAATAAAAAGGACCACTGCAGAAGGATCTATTTCCAGGATCTTCTCCAGCCACTGAAAACCCTCCTGACCACTAATAGCGTCTTTTGTAAAGTTCATATCCAAGAGCACTACGTCAAACGACTCATCAGCCATTAAGGCCGGAATTTTATTAGGATCGGTTGAGGTAGTTATGCTCTCAACATGAGGCTTAAGAAGTAGTTTGAGTGCAAATAATATGTCTGCATTATCATCTATTGCAAGTATACGTCCTGATTTTTTTGTCATCGCATTGAGTTTTTCGCTATTAAATATACCATAAATTGCCAACAACCTGTGATAAATTGTTCGAAAACGTACGGTTATTAAGTTGGCTTCAAACGACCAAAAAGAATGCCGTTTTTGTAATGAACTTGATTATAAGGCATTAAGCCTTGTGGCATGGAAAGTGGTGTTTGTTTCATCAAGAATTCATATACATTTGTAGAACAAATTAATCTAATTTTAAGGTTAAGTTTCAGTATAGTAGGGGTTTGTGGTAGAATGGAAATTATTGATGAATATACGGAAGCTTAGTAAAAGGGGATAATCTAGAGAAAATAGTATAAATAAAGATGTTCGATTTCGTACAAGGTTGTTTCAAAATCGTACATATATTTGATTAGTCATGATTCATGCAAGAAATCTAACAAAGGTATTAAGGGATGGTTCCATTGAGAGCACTATTCTTCAAAATGTCAATCTCGACATTGAACAGGGTGAATATGTGGTAATTCTTGGGCCTTCGGGAAGTGGAAAGTCCACTTTAATTAATATCATTGGATTAATCGAAATGCCTACCTCGGGGGAGTTATTTTTTATGGGGCACGAAGTAAGTCGCCTAAAAGATCGTCAGAGGAGTAATCTAAGGAGAGGAGGTATTGGGTTTATTTTCCAGAATTTCGGGTTGATTGATGAATTAAACGTGTACGAGAATATTGAACTGCCATTGAAATACCTGAAGTATTCGAAGAGAGAACGGCAGGATAAAGTGGCGAATATACTGTCTAAACTGCAGGTTTCGCATTTGAAACACTATTTTCCAAAACAATTATCTGCTCTGCAGAAGCAATTGGTAGGAGTAGGCAGGGCTATCATTACAAATCCAGACTTAATAGTAGCCGACGAACCCACTGGGAATTTGACTTCAGCTTGTGGTAATAAGATAATGGAGGTGTTATCTTCTTTAAATGAAGAGGGTTTTACCATAGTAATGGCTACTCATTCGGCTCTGGAGGCCGATCGAGGGCAGCGCGTGATACAATTGTTTGATGGGCATGTAGTAACTGAAAATATAAAGAATCGTCTGTAATGATGCTGAATCACCATATCAAAGTAGCCATTAGAGGTATTAGAAAGCAAGGTGTTTATGCTTTGCTAAATATCTTTGGTCTTTCTGTTGGTTTGGTATTAGGACTTTTTGTTATTCTGTTAGTGCGACATGAATTGAGTTATGATAGTTCCTTTACTCATAACAGCCGAATATATCGCGTAGCTACGGAAGGCGTATTAGGGAATAATAATATCAATAGTGCTACGTCGCCGATGCCATTGGCTGTGATGCTTCGGGAAATGGACGATGTGGAAGAAGTGGTTCGTTTTATTCCTGGTGCCAATAATGTAGTGTCTTATGAAGATAAGCATTTTAATGAGGATGGATTTATGTTTGGTGATTCCACCTTTTTTAATTTGTTTGATTTTAATTTTTTAGAAGGAGTTGATCCTGTTATTTTTAATGCTCCAAGGCAGCTGGTTGTTACAGAATCAATTGCATATAAGTATTTTGGCAAAACCGATGTTGTTGGGGAAGTACTAGAACGTGAGGGGATAAGCTATCAGATAGTAGGAGTGTGTGAAGATGTGCCGGGTGCAACGCATTTTCAATTTGGTTTTGTGGCATCGCTTAGTACAATTGATGAAATTCTATTAAATAAAGCCGATTCTGCCTACCTGGAGAACTGGAAGAATGACTGGCTGTATTTAAACTGCTATACCTATTTGAAGTTAAAGGGTGGTGTTGCGTCGGATGCCTTTATGGATAAGGTTAATCAACAAAAGGATAAGCTTTTTGTGCCACAAGTTCAGGAAGTTGTTGAAGATGAACAAGCCGGGAATAGTATTGAGCTGTCATTTTTTGCTCAAAACATTAAGAGCATCCATTTCGATTCCCATTTAGATGGAGAATTGAGGGTGAACTCAAAACCTATTTACATTAAGCTTTTTGTGTTTGTGGCAATATTTGTTTTACTGACCACATGCATCAATTTTATGAATTTGACAACAGCTAAGTTGAGGGTCAAATATCAGGAAGTGGGTTATAGGCAATTGGTCGGTGCTTCGCGTACGCAGTTAATCGCTCAATTCTTGGTGGAGGCTCTGGTGTATGGCTTAGGAGCGATGTTTATTGGAATGGTTTTGCTGGAGCTGATGTTACCTTTCCTTAATCAGTTTTTTGGACTGAACCTTGAATTCGACTTCTTCAGAGGCTGGGTGGATTTCTTTGGAATTTTAGTCGTTTTGCTTTTCGTAGGGCTTTTGGCAGGCAGTTTCCCAGCGTTTTTCTTTTCCGGAAGGAAGCCCGGGAAGTTGATTTCAGGCTCTTATAAAATTGGAAAAACTGGGTTTGTGGTGCGTGGTTTGCTTGTGGCAAGTCAGTTTGGCGTGGCCATGTTTTTAGTTGTGGTGGCCACAGCTATGTGGTGGCAGATAAATTATGTGAGAACGAATGATCATGGTTTTGAAAGTGATAATGTGATTGTTGTTGAGCGGGGGCATGCGGTTCGTAATAACCTTGAGGCTTTTAAGAACGAACTTAAAAAGATAGATGGGGTAGAGTATGTAAGTGCATGTAATAGCTTGCCTGGTGATGATCATTTTCAGGGGGCATTCCGTATTAGCAATGGTGAAGAAGAGCGGGTACATATGTTGCCCATCAATTATATAGATGAAGAATATTTTAAAGTACTGGGATTACAGTTAAAGGCAGGGCGGTTTTTGAGCGATGAGCTGGGGGATAGTCTGGGTATTAATCTTAATATTGCTGCTATAAAGAAGTTGGACTTAAGAAAACCATTGGATGAAAAACTCGAAGTTTATGGTAATAGAAATTGGTCCCTCAGTACTGTTGGAGTTATAAAAGACTATCATTTTGAATCATATTTTACCGAAATTCGACCGCTGGCGCTAATGTTATTGCCAGAAAAAATGCGCTTCGAATATATTTTAATTAAGAAAGGAAAAGCTTTGGATATGCAGGCAGTAAGATCGGTTTGGGATAAATACTCAGAAGGTGCGCCTTTCGTGTATTCAATGCTAACGGATCGGATAAATGGACTATATGATGATGATGTACGGATTGCGAAGATTATGTCTGTTTTTGCACTGCTTTCCTTGTTTATTGCCCTATTGGGGGTTATTGCTCTGGTGGCATTTGTAATCGAGTATAAATCAGAAGGTATAGCGGTTAAAAACATTTTGGGAGCCACGCGGCAATTGATCATGACTCAGGTTTTCTCAATGTATGGAATATATGTTGTGCTGGGTGTTGTTTTAGCATCTTTTCCTGCTTATTGGGCTATTCAGGCCTGGGGAAGCAGCTATGCTTATTTTGATTTCATTGGAGGGTTTGTGTTCGTTTTCTGGGCATTGGTTTTAATGTTACTTTCATTTATTGCTACTTTTATTCAGGCCTTTAGAGGCGTGAGTTTACGTCCTGTAAATTCATAAACTGACAATTTTGACAGAGATTATATTGTTCAGCAGATAGTTTTGTCTAAGATTCTTATCATATATCAATTTAACACTTCCTTTTAAGCTCTGTATATGAAAAATTTCGATATATTTGCGCGACTAAGACGTGAAGTTTGTCAAAACGAATTATAAAAATTTTTAACAAATGCAGAACAAAGGAGCTATTAGACTTTTTGCCATATTGTTGGTATTGGTCAGCTTATATCAATTGATGTTTACATTCCAGACTCGTAGAGTGGAAAATGTGGCGAAAGAGATAGCAGGTGGCGACTCGGAGAAAGAATTTGCCTACCTGGATTCAATTAAAAACGAGACGGTTTATAACTTTTTATGGGGTGCCCGTAAATATACATACCAAGAGTGTAAAGAGCGCGAAATAAATTTCGGTCTTGACTTAAAAGGTGGTATGAACCTTATTCTTGAGGTTAAAGTGGCTGATGTTGTTCGTGCACTTTCCAACTACAATACCGATGAAACATTTTTGAAAGCGTTGAAAGCAGCTGAAGAGGCTGAAAAGAATTCTTCAGATGATTTTATCAAGCTTTTCGGAAAAGCGTTTTCTGATATTGACCCTAATGCGCAACTGGCAACAATTTTCAATACTGTTGAATTAAAAGAACGTGTAAGCTATAACTCTACAAACGAAGAGGTGTTGAAAGTAATACGTGAAGAATCAAATAGTGCGATTGATAATGCATTCAACATTCTGCGTTCACGTATTGACCGTTTTGGTGTAACACAGCCTAATATTCAGCGACTGGAAAAAGCGGGTCGTGTATTAGTTGAGTTACCAGGGGTTACCGATCCTCAGCGTGTGCGTAAGCTGCTTCAGGGTACTGCAAGTCTTGAGTTTTGGGAAACCTATGAGAATTCAGAGCTTTTTGAATCGCTGGTTCAGGCTGATTCTAAAGTTCGCGAAATTGAAGCTGCCAAAGCGCCAGTAAGTGTAACGGAGGAAGTAGCTGAAGAAGTGTCTGCAGAAACAGCAGAGGAAGCTTCATTGGTTGATCAGTTAGCAGCCGATGCTACAACAACAGACTCATTGGAAGCTGCCAGTACTAATTCATTGTTTTCGTACTTACAGCCAAACCATCCTCAGCAAAGAGGTCCTGTAGTTGGTATTGCTTTATCGCGCGATACTGCGGAAGTGAATGCTTATTTAGCAAATCCAACAGTTAAGAGTTTGTTCCCAAAAGACGCCCGTTTCTTCTGGACAGTTAAGCCAATTGAAAAAGACTATTTAGTTAGTCGTTTTGGTTCAGATATCAATGAAAAAGAAACTGCTTTCCAATTGGTGGCTATTAAAGTTAGCACTCATGATGGCCGTCCTCCATTAGAAGGTGATGTTATTACTTCAGCTCGTAGTCAAACTAACCAGCGAGGGCAGTTTGAAGTAAGTATGAGCATGAATGCTGAAGGAGCGAAAACATGGTCTCGCCTGACAGGCGCTAATGTGGATCGTAGTATTGCTGTTGTATTAGATGGTTTTGTTTATAGTTTCCCAACTGTTAATCAAAAGATTGATGGTGGTCAGAGTCAGATAACCGGTAACTTCACACCAGAGGAATCTCAGGATTTGGCGAATATTCTTAAGTCGGGTAAATTACCTGCACCTGCACGAATTGTTGAAGATACAGTAGTAGGTCCTTCACTGGGTCAGGAAGCTGTTGATAGTGGTTTAACATCTTTCATTTGGGCATTTATCGTAGTGCTTATCTACATGCTACTTTACTATGGTGTGCGTTCAGGATGGGTAGCTGATTTTGCTTTGATAGCTAACATGTTCTTTATTATGGGTGTTCTGGCATCCTTTGGAGCTGTGTTAACACTGCCTGGTATTGCGGGTATCGTTCTGACAATTGGTATGTCGGTGGATGCCAACGTACTTATTTATGAGCGTATCAAGGAGGAGTTGAGAGCCGGTAAAGGTATTCAAATGGCCATTAAAGATGGTTATAACAATGCATTCTCTGCCATCATTGATGCGAACGTAACAACCTTCTTAACTGGTCTTATTTTATTCTTATTTGGTACGGGTCCGATTAAAGGTTTCGCAACCACATTAATGATTGGTATTGCTACCTCATTCTTCTCAGCTATTTTCATCACTCGATTGATTTTTGAACAAATGTTGAGTAAGAATAAGAAGCTGGTTTTTGATACCAAGCTAACACGTAATTTGTACAAAAACCTACATGTAAGATTCCTGGAGAAGCAAAAATTATTCTTCGCAATTTCAGCAGTTGCAGTGTTGGCCTCTATTGGTTCACTGGCAACCTTGGGACTGAAGCAAGGTATTGATTTCACTGGTGGACGTACTTTTGTTGTACGTTTCGATGAGCAGGTTTCATCAGTTGATGTACAGAAAACATTAAGCGATGTATTTGATGGTGCTCACGTAGAAGCAAAGCAATTTGGTAATGAAGGTAACCAGGTGCGTATTGCTACTAACTACATGATTGAAGAAAATTCGGATGAGATAGATAACCAGGTTGAGACAAGGTTGTATGAAGGGTTGAAAACGTTCATTAAGAAAGATATTTCTCAGGACGATTTCTTGTCTGATTACCGAATGAGTTCGCAGAAGGTGGGTCCAACCATTGCAAGTGATATTAAAAAGAATGCGGCATATGCTATCGGATTCAGTTTGTTGGTCATCTTCCTGTATATTCTGATTCGTTTCCGCAATAAAGAATATGGTTATGGCGCGTTGGCTGCATTGGTACACGACGTTATTGTTGTGTTAGGTATCTTCTCGCTGACATATTCGTTTATGCCATTCTCAATGGAAATTGATCAGTCATTTATTGCAGCAATTCTTACCGTTATCGGTTATTCAATTAACGATACCGTGGTTGTGTTTGACCGTATTCGTGAGTACTTCAAACTATTCCCAAAACGTAATAAGGAAGAGGTGGTAGATGCTGCGCTTAACTCAACCGTGAGTCGTACGATCAATACTTCGTTAACAACATTTGTGGTGTTGTTAGTTATCTTCCTGTTTGGAGGTGAAGTTATTCGTGGATTCGTATTTGCACTAATGGTAGGTGTACTTGTTGGTACATACTCATCATTGTTTATTGCAACGCCGGTTGCTTTCAACTTTCTTAATAAGAAGAAGCAAAAGAAATAATAAGAAACTGATATAAAAGAGAGCCCTGTGAAGATTCACAGGGCTTTTTTGTTGTCAGAACAAGTAATATCAGTTGACAGTTAATTTATGCTAATTAGATTCCCTGATAGGTGGTTTTGATTTTTCTATTGATATTTTTGGAACTATCTTTGAGCTTGAAATTGTTTGCTATGAATACAATTCTTTTTATATCCGGGGGCGAAATTATTATCGTCGTTTTGGTTGTTTTGTTACTGTTTGGTGCCAAAAGTATTCCTGATGTTGCCAGAATGCTGGGTAAGGGAATGAATGAATTTCGTAGAGCATCAGAAGAAATTAAACGTGAATTCAGAGAGAATACAAGCGATATAACTGATGTGGTTAAGGAAACACGTGAAGGAATAGATACGGAGATTAAAGCTGTTAATTCTGCAATTGAGGAAGAAATGTCAGATGACGATCCTTACAAGCTTAAGCAAAATGCTGAGTCCGCTGAGGCAAAAGATGACAGCCAATCGGACGAGGTCCCTCCTGTATCTCCGGAAGGACCTGTTTCGAGAGAAGATAAACTTGATTAACTATTGTTTGTATGCCCCCAGTTTTATATTTATTGGCCGGTTTTGTGTTGTTGTTTTTTAGTGGAGACTGGCTGGTAAAGTCGAGTGTGCAGTTAGCTCGTCATTTCAAAGTATCCACCTTGGTTATTGGAATTACTGTAGTTGCTTTTGGTACTTCTGCACCCGAGTTGCTGGTTAGTTTGCGAGCCGTTTTTGATGGTGCTGCCGATATTTCAGTGGGTAACGTTGTCGGTTCAAATATTGCTAATATTGCTTTAGTGTTAGGCATGGTAGCCATTGTATATCCTGTAAAAGTTATTAAGAAAACGGTATGGCTTGATTGGATAGTTATGATGCTGGCTACATTCGGACTGATACTTGCGAGCTCTAACTTTATTATAAGCTCATTTGAGGGGATTCTGTTTATAGTATTGTTGGGAGTTTATATAATTTGGGCAGTATTTAATAGTCGTAAACAGGGCAAGAGCAAGGAAAAAATTGAAAAACCTTCACTTTCGCTGGTCAAAACGGTTTTGTTATTTTTGCTAGCTGCAGCAGGCTTGTATTATGGTGCCGAATGGCTGGTAATTGGAGCTAAAGATATTGCCACCAGACTGGGTGTTAGTGAACGTGTTATAGGGATTTCAGTTGTTGCTGTTGGTACTAGTATTCCCGAGCTGGCTACATCATTAATAGCGGCCATTAAGAAGGAATCAGATATATCCATTGGTAATATCATTGGCTCTAATATTTTTAATATCTGGGCTGTTTTAGGGGTTACCTCTACCATTAAACCAATTAATGTTAGTCCTTCCATTGTAAATTACGATTACTGGTGGATGGTGGGTATTGCTATTCTTTTGTTCCTGTCAATTTTGCCACTTTCAAAAGGATTAGTTTCGCGTTGGAAAGGTGGAATTTTTCTAAGTATTTATATCTTGTACATTTATCTTTTATTTGTTTAGATATGATTAACTGTGCCGGGATAACAAAGAAATATGGAGACCTTGAAGTATTAAAAGGTATTGATCTGACAATTAATAAAGGTGAGGTCGTTTCAATTGTGGGTGCCAGTGGTGCCGGAAAGACAACCTTACTTCAGATATTGGGTACTCTTGACAAACCAACATCGGGCGAGGTGGAGTTAGACGGGATTAATCTTAATAAGTTATCAGGTAAAGAACTATCTGTATTCAGAAACACACGTATTGGCTTTGTCTTTCAGTTTCATCAGCTTTTACCCGAGTTTACCGCACTTGAAAACGCGATGTTACCTGCATTAATCAAAGGAGCATCAAAGGCAGATGCTGAAAAGCAAGCCAAGGAATTTTTAACATTTTTAAGTCTTGATCATCGTCTAGAACATAAACCATCAGAGCTTAGTGGAGGCGAAAAACAACGAGTAGCTGTGGCCAGGGCATTAATTAACAGACCCGCTGTTATTTTTGCCGATGAGCCATCAGGCAACCTCGACTCTCATAGCCAGGAAGAACTACAGAAGCTATTCTTTGATTTGCGCGAGGCTTATAATCAGACTTTCGTGATAGTTACCCACGATTACCATTTAGCTAAAATGTGTGATCGGATGATTGAAATGAAAGATGGCCTGGTACATAACACTTAATGGATGGAATTAATCGAAATTAAAGACTTTCTGGATGAAAAGGTGGATAAATATAACCGGCCAGAATTTATAGAAGATGATCCCATTACTATCCCACACTTGTTTACCCAAAAAGAAGATATTGAAATAGCTGCTTTCTTGACGGCTGCTATAGCTTGGGGACGACGTGATTTGATATTAAAGAGTGCGAAGCAATTAATGAGCTTACTTGATAATTCGCCCTGTGATTTTCTGTTGAATGCCAGTGAGAATGAATGGTCGCGTTTTGAGACATTTTATTACCGCACCTTTTCTTCTGTTGATTGTTTGTATTTTTTAAACACTTTAAAGGAGATATATCAATGCCATGGTGGGCTTGAGCAGCTATTTGCCACTAGCTATCAAACGGGTGATATAAAACCAGCTCTGGTGCATTTCCGTTCCGTTTTTTTGGGCTTAGAGGCTCCAGATAGAACCTCTAAGCATATTGCAAATATAGCGAAAGGTTCTTCTGCCAAACGGCTGAATATGTTTTTACGATGGATGGTGCGAAAAGATAATCGGGGTGTGGATTTTGGTATCTGGCAGAGCATTTCTCCGGCTGATTTATTATTGCCGTTAGACGTGCACACTGGCAACGTATCACGACAGTTGGGTATTCTTACGCGGAAACAAAATGATATTAAAGCGGTTGACGAAATCATGTTAACTCTGAGAAAGTTTGATGCAGCCGATCCTGTCAAATATGATTTTGCCTTGTTTAGTTTAGGAGTCAATGAGTCTTTTTAAGTATGGCCAATAGTTACTTTCAGTTTAAGCAGTTTACTATCCACCAAAGTCAAGCCGCCATGAAGGTTGGGACCGATGGCGTGCTTCTGGGAGCATGGGCCGATATTGACAGTTGTTCAGTCATATTGGATGTTGGTACCGGAACAGGCTTAATTGCTTTGATGATGGCCCAACGTAATGCGAAAGCTATGATTACAGCCATTGATATTGATGAAGGAGCTGTGAAGCAGGCCGTTTTCAATGTTGAAGCGTCGGATTGGAGCAACCGGATTTTGGTTGAACTATGCCCACTTCAGGCATTTAAACCCAAAGCCTGTGGTTTATTTGATCATGTAGTATGTAATCCGCCTTTTTTTAATAATGCTTTTAAAAGCGAAAATCAATCGCGTACTAGGGCACGCCATACCGACTCGCTTTCCTATAACGATTTGGTGGCATACGCCCATCAATTAACACATGAAAAGGGAAGGTTATCACTTATTATTCCTTATGATTCTAGTGAAGAGCTTATATCTTCAGCAAAGCATGTTGGGTGGTATTTGCATAAACGTTTAAATATTCGTCCCACACCAAATAAAAAATATGTCAGGGCATTGGTGGAGTTCATAAAAGAAGATGTGGCAGAAGCATGCTTAGATGATATGATCATAGAGGATAAAGGCCGACATAAGTATTCGGATAAATATATTGCACTTACCAAAGACTTCTACTTAGCAATGTAGACGATTATTTATCCATATTTAGTGCAACATTTAGTTGTGTGATGCCGTATGTACATAATAGTTATGCGGATAAAAATCAATATTTTACTGGATAGTATCTCATTTTTTGCGTTTCTTAGGTTAAAAGAAAATTGAATTAAAATCACTATTTTGGTGGCGGAAAACAATTAAGATGTTTAAAAGAAAGTATACAGATAGTGAGTTGTTAGATGCGGTTTACTCAAGGGATAGTAAGCTGATCAAGTATATTATGCAGCTTGTTTGGGAGCAGGTGAGTAATATAGTGCTGGAGAATAGCGGAACCAAAGAGGATGCGATGCAAGTTATGCAAGATGCATTTATTGCCATCTACTCAAAAAAGGAAAAACCGATTTTGGTTTCCAAGTTTTCAACCTATTTTATTGCCATTTGTAAAAACCTTTGGCATTTTGAGTTGCGAAAAAGAAAGGTGACACCGGTTTATCAGATGTTGTCAGATGAGATACCTGAATTGGAAAGTGAAATTCATGAAAAGGAACTTTTTGAGAAACGGAGGCGTTTATACTTAAAGTACTTTAATAAGATTCAGAAGGTATGTCAGGATGTGCTTAGGCTGGTTGCTATTGGCTTTACCAATGAGCATATCACCACCGAACTGGCATTTAGTTCGGTTGCATACACAAAGAATAGGAAATCGATGTGTAATAAAAAGTTGCTGGAGATGATTAAAGCAGATCCAGAATATAAGGAGTTGAAGTATGGATTATGATAAGAAAATACTGCAGTTTTTTACAAACGAACTGGATCCTTTACACCGCGCTGAGTTAAAGGCTGAATTAGTCAATAACCAAGGACTAAAAGAGGATGTTAAGCTTCAGCAAGAGGTGCTTTACACAATTGCTAATCATGAGGAGGATTATTCCGATTTCAGAAAGCAGTTGAAAGATATAGGCAATGAATTTATTACAGAAGAAGATAGTAAAAAGTCGTCTTTCAAAATTAATTATTGGCTGGCTGCTGCATCGGTGGTGGTGGTTATTGGATTAGGAAGTTACTTAGGTTTGCTGCGAGATGCTAATTATACAGGTAATCAGGCCTTCGTAGAATATTACAGTCCTTATGGGGCTGATTTAACTGTTAGGGGAGGCGAACAGTCGGGTAGCTTTAACATGGCCTTTGAGTTGTATCATTCCGGTGACATGAATAACGCTATTGTGGCTTTTAATGAATTGCGCGTAGAAAATGAAGAGTTGGCAGGTTTCTTTACCGGACTTTGCTACCTGGAGCTTGGCGAGATAAAGGAAGCTAAAAATGAGCTTGAAGCAACTAGAAACATTGCAATATTTTACGAAGAGCAGGTTAAATGGTACCTAGCTTTATGTCATTTAAAGCTCGAAGAATACAAGGAAGCAGAGCTGCTGCTGACTCAAATTATGACAAGCAATAATAAATACGCGAAAGAAGCTAAAGATATATTGAGCAAGCTTGATTCTTAGCGCGAATGCTTTTTGTCATAGATAAAAAGAATAACAACAGATAACATGGCAAATGCCAAAAGGTACATAAAAATGCCTTTTGGCATTTTCTGTTTGATAGGATTTGTATTGCCAGATAAAACATAATTGGCCCAATAGTATGGGTGAGAATGTATGCCGTCTGCTTTTGATAAGTAATTGAGTTTGCTGTTTTGTAGTGCCTTATTCTTGCCAATGCCTTTATTGAGTTCGTTATAAAATTCACTGGTTATATCTGCCCCGCTGGCATCATTTACCGGCCAGAGCGTCATAACTTGTGATTCAACGCCCGCAAATGTAAAAGCTCTGGCAATGCTTAATAATCCCTCTCCCTTCCTTTTCTGACCGCTTCCTGAGCTGCACGAGCTGAGCACTGTTAATGGTGATTTGATGCTGTAATTATATATCTCAGCGGCTGTAAAACTCCCCGTGAGGCTATCTTCTGAGGTAAATACGATTTGGGAGTTAAAAGGTTGGATGTCATCGTTTAATGAATGCATAGCCAGATGTATAATGTCATTGTCCTGCATAGATGCAATAAAATTGGTTTTATTGGCAGCTTTGCCTTTAAAGAGCTTGGTTGTGTAAATTTGCTCAATAGAGAGTATTTCCTTTTGTGCACCTTCAAGAGGGGGTAACAATGAATCTAATAGCATATTAGCGCTGAAGTCGATTGAATCGGGTATGATCTGGCCGCAATACTCCGGTGCAAAAGCAATGACACGATTAAATTCAACTGGTTGATGTGACTGGTAATCAAGTAAGGCTGTATTATAGGCATAACTCAAAGTTTGTGATTTAACCAGCCAAGGATACTCTTTAAAACGTGGTTTTTGCTTTGAAACATCCTCTGTTAATAACGATTCAAAAGGCAGATAGGCGAGGTCGGAATGAGGAATGATAATAAGCTCCTTACCCTTTACTGTTTGTTCTAAATCTTTTAGGAGGCTGTTATACAATGTATAAGAAGCTTTTGCGAAATGCCGGATGTGATGAAGTGAGTGTTGTCCAATAAAAGGGGTTGATAGTTCATCCAAGACTAATTGTAAGGCTTCATTAAAGTCTGTATCAACCTTTATAATATCACATTGGTATGCATTTTTATCAATGACAAAACGAATTATCTCATCTTCTGTTTGATAGTAATCAATAATGGTTTGGTTACTGTTGATGCGCTCTTGCGTTTCTGCCAGAGACAGTGAAGGTATTCTGGCTTGTTCTTCTTTATACTGCGGAAAATTCTTATTTATAAACGAGTTGATGCTATCGATACTGGCCATGCAGAGGCTCATTTTTTCACTAAGTTGGTTAGTAAGGCTACTGTCGGGTTTGTTTGTAAACAAAGCTTCATTGTAGCGCTTCATATATCGGTCGTATTGCTCTTTGTTGTGGTTCAGTTGATTGATTGTTTCAATGGGTACGCCTGAGTTGAGTTTATAGTTCTTGTCTGCTATGCCTTGAAGCAATGCATATGATTTACCTTTTTGAATAAATGAAAAGGCTTGTTCCAGGTAATCTCTTTTTTTTGTGGCATTGTATAGCGCCATGGCTACTTTAGTACTCTGCAAAGTGAAGTCGTAGTACATTTCGCCTGTTATAAGGCGATCTCGATCATAATTTTGCTTGCTCCTTAACAAGTCCAGTCCATCACCTGCAACTTCAATGGAGGCCATGGCTTCTTGAAGTGTATTTATGTCACCGCTTTTTTCGTATTGACTGTAAAGATTGTCGGCGAGCGCAATATTCACCTTGCGGTATAGAATGGCAATCCGACTATTTTGGATAGATGACGAGTTATCCTGTAAGTGAGGATATTTTGTAAGCATCTCACTTATTACATTACTCAATAGGTGGTATCCCTCATAGTATTCCTCCAAATGTTTGTGACATAAGGCTTTTTCATAATTATTATCCCAGAATAAGTAGTTTGTGTAGTTGCTGTTGCCTTCTAAGACATTAGTCACATTGTTAAGATGTACCAGGCTCTGTGTATATTGACCTAGGTCGAAATATGCTAATGCTAAAATATTTTCAAAACGTCTGTTTAAGGGGAGCTTTAGTTGATTGTAATAGAGGTGTTTAGCTGAGTCAATATAAGAATAAGCAATATGGTCTTTATAGAGTTTCGCAAAGTACTGTCCTGCTGACAAGTAGGCGTTGGCAAGAAGTTTTTTATCTGATTGTTTGCACTCCCGTATTCCCTGGAGGAGGTAATACTCCATTTTATCGTATTGCTGCAACTCATAATAAAGATCTGATAAGAGCCTGATTGCAGAAATGCGGGTGGTAATACGACCTTGTACTAAAGGCGATGTTGTGAGAGCGTTTGTAGCATAAAGTATGGTACTGGTGTAATTGTTTTGTTGGTAATAATGTGAAGCAAGTGAAATTAATAATGCGGCATACTCATCGAGAAAATACTGAGATTTGTTTTTATAAAAGGCACTGAGATTTTGAATTATAAGTTTTGCCTTGTCTTCTATACCCATTATTAATAGAAGATCAACATAATTCTGATAAAGTGCATGGTTATTGTTATTAATTGTGTGATTAAAAGGCATTGTAAGTGCTTCCTGTAAAACTCGATAGGCAGCTTCATATTGCCTGTACGTACTATATAATGTGGAACTATAAACTTCAACTGAAAGGTTGTAGTTCTCGTAATTCGCATTGTTTAAAAGTGTCTTTTTTTCAAGTTCAAAGGATTTACTCAGGTACTCAAGCCTTAGTGCATGTTGCTCCTCATTACCATAAATTACTGATAGGTTATGGTAAATTTTTGCTTTAACAGAATCGACTAAAAATGTATCAGAGTTATCTTGTAAAAGCTTTGTCAAGATTGTTTTACCACGATGATCATATTTAAGGTTTATTGAAAGAATCCCATAATATAATTTGATATAAGACGCAAATAGTTGATCATCCTGGTTTAAATCAATTGAGTTGAGAAACTCATAACCTTTTTCATTTTCATGTGCATAAACAAATGAACGTATTGTTTTGTATAGCAGGCGAAAGCGTTCATCATCCTTAGGGCGTAAGTCTTCCGATGACAATATTTGAGCCCCAATTACAGCTGCTTTTGAGAAATTTTCCGTAGAATAATAATTCGTAAAATATATTATGTAATCATTATTTTCCTGAGAATAACTTTTTTTTACTAGGCTTAACAGGCACATTATGAGTGTAATAGCGTATATGCTTCTCATTTTATTAAAAAAAAGTTCAAAAAAAGGTGTTACGATTCCCGATTTCTGCAATTAACCTATAGAAACCATTAATACGATAGTATCATGAAGTCTATAGTTAATTCAAAAAAACAAGAGCAATATAAAAAGTTTATGGCAAAAGATGCCGCTTTTTTGAAAAAGATAGTAGGAGGAGAAGGTAATGCGAATTTGCCAGCACAAGGCGAAGACAATAAAACCAAGTTATAGCTTAGTGTTAATATCGGATAAAGGCTTTGGACAAGCACGATATATGAAAACAATAAAAATATATAAAACTATCCCGATTAGTTAAGTCTGAACGCAGACTGTTTGTAGGAACCAAAGAAGGTGAGGCGGTTTCCCTTATAGATTCCCGATTCTCACATTATCTCACCTAGTACCCCTCACCTTCTTTATCCTCATCTTAATTGGAAAGGAGAGCAATATTGGCGCAGCACGAAGTACATAAAACAATCGCCCTGATTGATACCGAAATCAGAGGCAAAGCAACTGGTTCACCTATTGAGTTAGCCGGGCGGCTGTGTATGTCTGTGCGTATGCTCTATTTCTACATCGATATGATGACCTCGTTGGGAGCTGAGATATTTTTCTCAAAGGAAACCAACAGCTTTCTTTACGAAGAGGATGGCTATTTTAAAGATGGCATTCGGTGGATAGTAACCAGCAAAGTAAGGGCATCCAAGTAACGCGATATTGTTGGCAGGAATGCTATCGTTGCTTAATCTTAAATAAAATTGTTATTTTCGGGATGTAGCAATTGATAAAATGCCCACTGATACACCCAAATTTGATCAGCTTAAAAATAAATTCAATTACTATTCTGCTAACTTTTATCGCGGATATGCATTGTATTGGGTGATTTTAATGATTTTACTTCTGACTCTTTGCGCCCTGCCTTTTATTTATGTAGATGTATCTGTTCAAAGCCGGGGAATCATCACCTCTGAAAATAAAAAAGTAGCTATTGTATCGCCCTTAACTGCCAGAGTAGTCGATTGCTACATCAAAGAGAATGCAAAAGTTAGTAAGGGTGACACCCTTGTTAGGCTTCACCAGAGTGGAATTCAGAATGAGATGGCTATTAATAATCAGCAGATTATTTTGCAGCAGAATTATGTAGCTGACTTATCAGCTTTGCTGAACGAAAGTGATACTGATGAACTTCTTACTTCGCTGTATAAGAAAGAAAAGGATGAATATACAAACATACTAAATGCTTATCGTGGGAAAATACAAAAGCTCAACATTGATTTTGACAGAACAACCGAATTGTATGCCGCTGGAGTTGTACCATTAACAACGTTCCAGGAAGATTCCTTTAAATTGGACGTAGTTCGTAATGAGTTACTGACATTCCAAACGTCAACTAAAGCTCGCTGGGAAAGTGAACGTCGAAACTATACCCTGGCCATTCATGAGGTGGAGGGGCGCAATGAGCAACTTAAGCAACAACAGAATCAGTACATTATTACGGCACCATTTGCAGGTAGCCTTATCGACTTCATGAGCATTGCGTCAGGGCATATACTCAACGAAAATCAGCACATCGCTTATCTGTCGCCTGAAGAGGAATTGATTGCAGAGTGTTACGTCAGTCCGGCAGATATTGGGTTTATACACCCGGGTATGAACGTTCAGTTGCAGATTGATACCTATGATTACAACCAGTGGGGACTGCTAAGGGCACAGGTAGTGGAGGTAGCTGATGATGTGGTACTGATGAATGATACCTATCGCTATTTAATAAGGTGTCGCTTGTCAGATGATCATCTGAAGCTCAAGAACGGTGTTAAAGGCTCACTTAGAAAGGGAATGAGCTTGACAGGACGTTTTGTGATTACGCAGCGTTCATTGTTTCAGTTGTTGTTTGATAATGTTGATGACTGGCTAAATCCAAAGATTATAAATGATACTAAAACCTTAAACCTCGGTAAATGATGAAGCTTAGTATACAGCAATATGATACAACAGATTGTGGTGCCGCATGCTTAGCTTCAGTAGCCAGGTATTATCGTTTGAGATTGCCACTGTGGGATATTCGTCGCCAGGCAGGCACCAATAAAGGGGGGACGAGTGCTTATGGTTTAATCAAAGCTGCCGAATCATTAGGGTTTGATGCTAAGGGTGTTGAGATAGACTTGTCTGATTTGAAGGAGTTACCCTTGCCCGCCATTGCTCATTTACAACAGCCATCTGGTTCCCATCACTTTGTGGTGATTTATGGTGTGAGTAAAAAGCAAGTTAAAGTGATGGATCCGGCTTTTGGCAGGATGGAAAGAATGCCCTTGGAAGCCTTTAAAACCAGATGGACAGGAGTTGTTATTTTATTAATTCCTTCTGTGGATTTTAATGGCGGGGATAAAACCGTTTCTAACTATCGGCGATTCTGGAATGTGATAAAGCCGCACCGAGCCATTTTTATGCAATCAGGTCTCGGAGCATTGGTTTTTTCCATATTGGGCCTTTCTACAGCTTTTTATATTCAAAAACTAACCGACTTTGTGCTGGTAGGACATAACCAGAACTTATTGCACCTTCTTGGGGTTATTATGTTGATTATTTTTGCGATTCAACTGTTAATAGGAGTATTGCAATCCTGGTTTGTATTGCGTGTCAGCCAAAATATTGATACCTCACTAATCTCTGGTTATTTCCGGCATTTAATAAAGTTGCCACAAAAGTTCTATGACAGCATGCGCATCGGCGAGTTAATTTCCCGTGTTAATGATGCCGTTAAAATACGCAACTTTATCAATCAGGTAGCTGTGGAGGCTGTGGTCGATATTTTAATCATCATTATTGCGTTTCTGGTGATGATGGTATTTAGTATGAAACTGGCACTATTGTCCTATGCGGTTATTCCCATTTACTTGTTACTATTTCTGATAACCAATGCTGTTAACCGTCGTCTTGAAAGAGCTAAGATGGAAGAAACAGCTGAACTGGAGATACAACTGGTTGAATCATTGCGAGCCGTTAAAACCATCAAACAGATGGGTGCTGAAGAGCATTTTGCCAATGGTGTTGATAATCGCTTAATGGCCGTACTTCAAAAAGTTTATAGTTCAGGTAAGCTCGATATTTTTTCGTCGTCTGGCATGCAATTCATAAACAGGGTGCTCACGTTGGTTATTCTTTGGGCAGGTGCAGGATTGGTCATTGATACAGAACTATCAGCCGGTGAATTGATGTCCTTCTTCGCTATTTCGGCCTATTTCACCGGGCCAGTAGCCAGGTTAGCAGCTATTAACAAGAGTGTGCATGGAGCTCTGATAGCGATGGATCGCCTTTTTGAGCTGCTCGAACTTAAGCAGGAAAACGCTGATAAGCCCGCGATGCCATTTGCACATGAGGATGTGGGTGATATTGTTTTTACAAAGGTTCACTTCTCATATACCCTTGAACAGGATTTGTTTCAAGACTTTAGCATGCGAATAAAGTCGGGTGGTATAGCGGTTTTACTGGGAGATAGCGGTTCGGGAAAGTCAACCATTGGAGCGCTTATTCAGGGTTTATACCCGGTAAATAGTGGCAGCATTTCCATTGGTAAACACGATGTGGCACAGATAAATCTCACTCATTTGAGAAGGGTAGTTGGCATTGTGCCGCAGAACATTGAACTGTTTACTGGTAATGTGATTGAAAATATTGCACTGGGTGATGCTGAACCTGATATAAACCGCATCCGTGCGATTATACAGCAACTTGGTTTAGAAGAGACAATTGAGCAATTGCCTGAGGGCTATTATACATGGCTGGGCGAAAACGCGGCACAGCTTTCTGGTGGGCAACGACAGCGACTAGCTATAGCCCGTATGCTCTATCTCAATCCCCAGGTGTATATCTTTGATGAGGCTACGTCCTTCCTTGATGATCGCTCCGAAGCCATTGTTAAAGAGCTTATTATTAGCTTAAAGAAGGCAGGTAAAACCATTATTATGGTGGCGCACCGTATGAGTGTAATTAATATTGCCGATGAGGTGTTTGTTTTCGGTAAAGGGGAGGTCATACAATCGGGCAGTGTTAAAGAGCTGAAAGCGGATAAGAAAGGGCGTTTTTATGAGATGTGGAAGCACCATTGGGGGTAAATACGCATATGCTATACTGTGTATTATTCTTTTCTCTACTTTTGTGGCCTGATAAGAGTAGAGCTTGAATGAAAAATAGTTACGCAGCACATTATTGGCCCAATCTAAAACTGGCTACACCAGTGGTATTAGCCCAGGCTGGCCAGATGCTGGTCAATTTGGCAGATACACTAATGGTAGGACAGGTAGGAACCATTCCTTTGGCAGCAGCCTCTTTTGCCAATAGTATTTTTATTAACGTGCTGGTACTGGGTATAGGTATTTCCTTTGCTATAACGCCGCTGGTTGGCAAAGCCTATGGTGCCAAAAATAAAGATGAATGTGCCTATTGGTTTCAGCAAGGCATATTTACCAACTTAATTATTGGAGTATTATTATCTGTTATTGCCGGAGCCATTGTTTGGGCAATGCCACTGATGGGGCAGGAGGCAGGGGTAGTTGAAGAAGCCATACCTTATTACCTGCTTTTAGTGTTGTCAATAATACCATTACAGGTGTTTAACAGCTATAAGCAATTTGCCGAGGGCTTAAGTAATACGCGTATTGCCATGTACATTACTGTGGGTGGTAATTTGTTGAATATTGGCCTCAACTACATGTTTATATATGGGCACTTTGGTGCGCCGGCCTTAGGAGTTGTTGGCGCAGGTATTGGCACGCTGGTGTCGCGTATTATGATGGCCATTGTTTTCGTATGGATATCCTATCGTATCACACTTTTCAATAACTACCGTGGCATACATTTAACGCGTTTTTCCAAAACGGCTTTTGTACGCATATGCCGACTGGGTTTTCCTATTGGTCTTCAGTTTGTCATTGAGGTGTTTGCATTTAGCCTGGGAAGCATTATGATGGGATGGATCAATGCAGTTAGCCTGGCGGCTCATCAAATCGTACTCAGTTTAGCCAGTTTAACCTATATGATGTCATCCGGACTAGCCTCGGCTACCACCATAAAAGTGAGCATCTTCAGAGGACAAAAGAATTATCTGACACTTAAGCACAGCGCCTTTGCTTCTATTCATCTGGTATTGATGTTTATGACTGGTATGGGTATTTTGTTCTTGACACTGCGTTACTGGTTGCCAGGTTTGTTTATTGATGACAGAGAAGTAATTGAGATAGCGGCTGGTTTGATGGTAGTAGCCGGTTTATTCCAGATTTTTGATGGTGTACAAGTAGTTGCACTCGGAATCCTTCGCGGGTTGGAAGATGTGGTTATGCCTGTTATTGGTGCCGGTATTGCCTACTGGCTCATATCATTGCCCATTGGCTACTTGTCCGCATTTACCTTCAATGCTGGTCCTGTTGGCATTTGGATTGGTTACCTGGCAGGCTTGGCATCAGCCGGCATCTTTTTATTGACACGATTCAGAATATTGTATAAAGCACGATACGGTGTATAAAAACCATTAATATGCAGATAGATGTGGTGGCCACGGCACAGTTGGTTAATTCGGAAGTGGTAGAAGGAAAAACAGTGGTGGTGATTGATGTTTTGAGAGCCACTTCAGTGATGATAACAGCCTTGCAAAATGGCGCCAAAGCCGTAATACCGGTTACAACACCTGATGAGGCATTTGAAATGAAAAAGCAGTTGGGCCGGGATGTGCTCTTAGGCGGTGAGCGAATGGCCGAACCCATCCCTGGATTTGACTTTGGCAACTCTCCATTATCATATACTGCGGATGTTGTTAGTGGGAAAACCTTAGTGATGACAACCACCAACGGCACGCTGGCCATCAACAACTCATTAACGGCACAAGAACTAATTGTGGCATCGTTTATTAATAGTGATGCAGTCTGTCAGTTTCTGTCGAATAAAGAGGACGTAATTATCGTTTGTTCGGGTAACAATGGGTTATATACTCTGGAAGATGCACTCTGTGCCGGACAAATTATTTATCAGCTACAAAAAGCTGGTATGGCTGTTCAGTGTACCGATTTTGCATTGGCACAAAAAGCTCTTTATGAAAGTCACAGGGATAACCTTGGGCAGTTGTCAACTAGTGGTTACCACTATAATGTGTTGCAGCAAAAGGGCTACGTCGATGATTTAGCCTATTGCTTTGAAACAAGTATTAGTAAAACCATTCCGGTGTGGAATGGTCAGGCTTTGGTCAGCTACAAATAGATGAAAGAAATAGTTCAGAGAAAGTTTAAATACAACAGCCGCTCTAGCATTCAACTAAAGCGGCTTTTATCTTCAACCCAATTACGAGCATGAACTTGCCTGAGGTTCTAATCAATAATTCGGTTAAGTATAACATACAAAGCTGCTCCGCCAATAAGCAGCAAAGCCGCAAATACCAAAGGCGTGTTACTAGGTGGAGTGTTAATGGCATAAAAGGCCAGTACTACCACTCCCAAAACGATTAGGATGATTCCAAAATTTTTTAAAAATGCATTCATGGTGATTTGTTTAAAGGTACATTCTAAATATACAAACAATTCGTCTGCGGGCAAAGGTTAAATTAAATATTGAGCACATTATAAGCAGGTTGCTGTTGCTATATGATGAGTTAGATCATTGGTCGACTGACACCTTCAGCCTATGTTTGTGGCGTTAATATTTAACTGTCAACCCATGGTAAAAAAAGTGTCTGCCCATTCCAACCTTTCACACAACTGTTTCGTCACTGGTATGAACAGGATAACTCAAATGGGAAAATATTTTACACAATTTAGCATCGTTAGCTTAACGCTATTGTTCATGGGTGCCTGCCAGAAGGAAGAATTTACGCAGCCTGTAGCTACTCAGTTGCTGGTAAAACTGGCAGATGGCAGTTCCCCCACTATTAGTTTTGAGACAGGGACAGTGTTTTTTCAGCAAATTCAATTTGACGGGCATAGGCAGCAGGGAGGCGATGTGCATTTTTCAACAAAAGCCGACAAACCAATGGGGCCGGTTACTTTCTCAAATGAGAGTGAAGGATTCATCAAACACTTTGATATACCACAAGGCGTGTATTCGCATATGCAATGGCTGTTTGTAGTGGGTGATATGGATGAGCTTGACGATGCTACAGATGGTGATGACGAAGGGGATGAACTGGATATTGACGGTGGTATCCTAATTAGCGGACATTGCCTTAAAGCCGATGGAAGGATATTGCCACTGCGCATTGTTATTGATGAAGATGAACAATTTAGAGTGAACACGTTTGCAACGGATGACGCCCAGACTATAACACTGACAGCCGCCAATAGCTATGCGATGCTGTTGCTTATTGATCCCTATTATGCGGTGCGCTCCATCTCATCGGCATCATGGGAAAATGCCGAGGTGGAGAACGATGACGACGAGTTGTATATAGAGGTGTCGTCAGATGCCAATGAGGATCTGTATGAAACCATTTTGTTTCGCCTCGAAAGTTCAATGAAGGTGATTATTCAATAAATGCCGGCTGTGGTGATAGATATAAGTGATGAGCAGCTGCTCGATGGATGTCGCAGGCGGGAGCGAAAAGCACAGGAGCAGTTGTACCGTAAATATGCTGGTGAGATGCTGCGTATTTGCCTGGCGTATGAGCCCGATAGAGATGATGCAAAAGATATCCTTCAGAATGCTTTTTTGAAGGTGTTTAGAAATATAGAAGCCTATAGTGGAGAAGGTGCGCTGAAAGCCTGGATAAGGCGAATTATTACCAATACGGCCATTGATGCTTATCGGAAGAAACAGCAAATTGCAACCCTGAGAATTGATGATTTGGGCGAATATGCTGAACCGTCGCAAGAGTTTACCGATCCTTTGGTGTGTCAGGATTTACTAAAAGAAGTGGAAAAGCTGCCCGATGGAGCACGTATTGTATTTAACCTATACGCCATTGAAGGCTACGGCCATAAAGAAATTGCTGAACGTCTGGGCATCAGTGAAGGCACTTCTAAATCCCAGCTCAACAGGGCGCGCAAGCTATTGAATGAACAGTTAACTGGCATTGAGGTATAATATGCAAAATAACGAATTCCATAAAAAGTATCGGGAGTTGCTGGAGCAGGACGTACTGCAGGCACCTGATGATGTATGGATGAATATTTCGGAGGCACTGGATACTGATGCGTTACCTGTTGAGCCCAATGATGAGGAGCAGGCACTGATTGACAAGGTGTGGGGAGGCATAGCCAATGAGCTGGATGTCGATGAGGTGTGGGATACTATTTCAGGGCAGCTTGACGAGGAGGCAAAACGACCAGTATATATAAGGTATTCGCGCTGGCTGGCCGCAGCAGTTATCGCCCTGCTCATTGGTGTTGGCGGCATTTTGCAAATATTTACACCTGAACCTACGCAACCCCGCATAGCAAAAATGCATCAATATAATAAGCAAGGACATCAGCCTGCTGATGAGGTGCAGAATTCAGATTTGGTATCCGCTGAATTGTTGTCAGATGAGGTCGATGTCAGTGTTACTGACAGGTCCCAAGATGAACTGTCGCCCCAAGAGAATACTAATGAAACGTACATAGCAACATTACTACGTGATGAGCCTGGTGTAAAAACAAGTAATACGATTCACCCAAACGAAGAAAGCAGTACAATTGCTTGTTTCCCGATACCTGCATCAGGCTCTTTTTCACTCCCGCAATTAAATACCCCATTGGAGGGAAAAGCTGCCTATATACAATTGCCCGATGGTGTGAATATCAATCGCGCAGCCAGCCTGAGGCAGTATCGTCACCCCAATACCTACTGGATGGCTGATTTTGCTCCTGTTCAAGCATTGGATGATGAGGATGAGTTATTGCACGACCGTAGGGATAGCCGCTGGACAACAGGTGTGGTAACAGCCGTTAAAAACACGTATCTGCTTAATCAGGAAACACTGGATGGTTTTTCGCCTGCCGGTATGAACAACGCCAGTCTGGCTTTTATGCCCGATGTGGGTCTAAACCTGCAGTATGCTATCAACCGACGCTATGTATTGGAGTCGAATGTATTTGTTTCATCCAATACAAAGCAGAGCTATAATTTTTACAGCTATGGCGAGTATGTGTCAAAGGATATGCAACTGCAATACCTGGCTACCGAGCTGTTGCTAAAACAAAATGCCAGGCGCAGTTATTTTAAAGATAAGTTGATACGGCGCAATGTGGCAGGGGTTTATGTGGCGCACATGCAGTCGGCTTCGGAGCAGGTGGGCAGTGAAGTAATGGATGTATCCTCCAAATATGCTTCGTTTGATTATGGTCTGATGTTGGGGCAGGAACTTGAGTTGCGTTCAAGCAGACCTGTGAAGGTGTCTACGGGTATTACCATTAAGTATGGCCTGCCCAACGTATATGTGGGAGATGCACAGGTGCCGGGGCAGTTCAATAAAACACATAACGCGTCCATCGAATTCCGGGTGGGTATTGCCTACCGCTGGAAAGCAAAGGCCGGCATTGACCATTACCTGGGCTTTAACCCAAAGAAACGAAGGGAGTAGTTATTTAAACTGGATGGTAAGGCGAGCCACGCGACCATTAGCACCAGCTACATAGGCCGATGCTTCACCTGGTACCGGGCGCAGGGTGTAATAGCCTTCTTCACCTCCGTGCAGCCAGTTTTTACCATCATCCATAGAATAGTCATAACCTGTTTTGCCCATGGCAACAGCCAGCTGAGTGTGCTCTACAGTTACATATTGCACGCAAGAGCGAAAGCCTGTCGGCATTGATTGGGCCAGCCGCCAGCTTAAGCCACCATCGCTCGTATAGGCCGCAATGCTGTCATTAAGTTCGGGGTGCATGTAGTTACCGCCCACAGCTATGCCTTTTTGTGCATTGCTAAAAGCCACGGAGTAGATACCATCGGATGCCGATTGGGCTTTCATTGGGGTGCTGACAACACGCCAACTGGTGCCGTCATCCTGTGTGAGGTAGATACGGGCGGCCGGGCCTCCAGAGGCCATCCAGGCATAGCCATTGTCCAGGTATTCGATGCAGGTATTGGAAGCGGCAAAATTGCTTTCGCCCGGCAGGGCCATTGGTACTTGCTGGCTGCGTTCCCAGCTTCGCCCGCCATTGGTGCTGCGCAGAATCATAAAACGTCCGTCAACCGGATCCGAAACAGCCAGTGCTTTGCGTCTCGTGGCAAACTTCAATGAATTGAAAAACAGCCCATCACCCGAAAGGGTATCTACTGCATGCCATTCGCGCCCGCCGTTGGTAGTTTGGTAGATAATTGCCGGGTTATTCACCCCAATAACAAAGGCTTGCAGGGAGTCAAGGGCATGTATGGATCTGAAGTCGTTGCCTGCTTCGTGACTGATGGAGCAATCGTGCCAGGTACCTCCGCCATCATTGCTTCTAAGGATGGTGCCTCCTGAACCCGATAGCCAAAGGCACTGATTGTTAATAACGCTAAGCCCACGGATAGAAGCCTGAGTTGGCGTATCCAGCTCGGTAAAAGTAAACGAAGGTTGGGGCGTAGAGGTGCAGGCTGCTATCAGCAACATGAGGCTTGCCACCAGACAGTGAATGAGGTAGAGGTGCTTGTTCATGGGATAAAAAGTTATTAACCTGAGTTCGACGTAAAATTTCTGATTCAGATCGCTTATAAATAGTGAGTTTCAATCGAAAATTATGAAAGAATAGCGGGCTATTTTGAATAAATTTCGGGAAGAAAATTGCTGTTTATAAGTGAAACATCTATGCATTGTCATAAAAAACTAATCTACTGCGTTAAATTTTTCGAGCTAGCTCGCTAGCCCTGCAAAATTTGCCTTGTATATCAATTCTTTATGACAATCTGAATTCTGAAATTTAAATCGAACTCAGGTTATTTTTTCGTTCAAAATAACATCTCTATATTTTATTTATAATCAATTTATTAAAGCATTTTTAAGGCGTTTTGCAAATATTGCCTATCATACAAAATCGCATACTTTTAAAGACATTATCGAATAACAAATAGAACGAAAAAAAAATTGTTTTTTTTTAATCTGACATCAAAAATACGTCAATTTTAACCAAAAATGCCGTTCTAAATTCATTTCAAATGGATGCAAAACGGCATTTTTTTGTTTCTCATTTAAAAAAATGCTCAACTTCATTTAATCAATTAAGGCGAATCTTATTTTCTCGAAAAGCTAATTTTGCAGGGAATTTACAAATATGAATTTTTGCTTATGATTAAACTCTTTAAGAATAGGAAATATGAAATGGTAACCAATAAATCAACATAAATTATATAGCAGGAGATTTCAGGGGATGTAATTTTAATTTCAATTGCATTGAGATAATCATAGGCAATTAATTATTAAAAATTAAATAAGCTTATGATCGAGAGAGATTTTAGTTCAGAAGATTTTGAAAAAGATTGCCTTGCCGTTTTTGAGAAGCTGCTGCAAGGCTACAAAAGAGCCAATCAAACGAGTACGTGGGAATCAGACATGAATGCTCTGGTTGACAAATTAACACATTTGCCGACCGACCCATTTTCTCGCAAGTTGATGGAGCTTTTTGATTACCACTATCTGGTTTTATCTAAACCAATAGAAAAGATTATTGGAGAAGCTCTTGAATGGAGAGAGCAAATGAAACATGCTGAAAGATTTGTAACAGTCAATCAAAAGTATTTTTCATTACCATTTTTACAGCCCAATACCTATATCAAGAAGCTTGAGGTTTTTAACCATGATGGAGAACTTTGTTATAGACAAACCGGAGTTCTTAGATTAAATCTCAAGCAAATAATGAAGCGTTATATCCTTCGGGATAAAACAATATGTTTTCAGGATTTAATATCATTCAAGCAAAAAATTACCCAGCGACAAGAACTTGAAATCTATTTTTACTCCCCTATTGTTGACCTATCTTCAACAACCCCATCCGATTATTATCGGTTTTTCTGTGATTACTACGGAAAGACGCAATTTCTAAACTACTTCAAAACTAAAGCCAAGGATATTCCGGAGAAAGCAGGTGGTCAGTTTTTTATGTCATCAAGGATTGATAGAATACTCAACCTTTCAAGTTCGCAACAAGTTTTGTGGGCTTACTTCCTTTTCAGGTTACTTGGGTTAAAATTACGATTGAATTTTGAAGCTTCCATGTTAGCCCGGTTCCTACTTATATTGAATCGAACAGAAACTGACGACTATAGGAACACATACTATTACAAGCTGTCTAATAAAGCTCCGTTTGTGAAAGAAGGCAAAACTTTAATTGTTGAACTGGAAAAAACGAGGATGCTTTTTAAAGAAGCAAACTTGCCTACAGATGACATAGATGAAGTAATAACAAAGCTGTTAATTGATTGAAAATTCAGTCAATTACCTTTTTGTTTGATTTAGTGCTATTCAGAGTATCCAACGATTTTTGAGAAAAACCACTTAATCAGCAATAGTCACTTTTGTATTGTCTTATCATCCAGTTGATTGAAAAATATTTATAAAATATTGGACAGTCCAACGTTGGAAAACCGTGCCTTGACGGTCTATACTTGCTGCCACAAATCGAAAAATTAAAAACAACGATTATGGATGAACAAATAGACTTCAATGCGGAAACTTTAAAGAGCCTTAAACAGCTAAATCAGAAAATAAATGAACTGATAAATATGCAACGCAAAGCCGTTACAGGCTATGACTATATTAATGCCAACGAGCTGGCAGAATTATTAGGAGAAAGTAAAAAAACAATTTACACACGGGTACATAACAGGCAAATCCCTTTTTACAAACCAGGTGGTAAACTCCTATTGTTCAAATTAGATGAGATACAAGAGTGGGTAAAATCAGGTCGTCACTCATCAATCGAGGAAATCAGACAAAGAATTTAATTGATGATTTTACAATCGCAATCCCATTTAGTTTGAATGAAAAAGAAAATGAAAAAAATTGCAAAGAGTAAGAATAAACAGGTAATAAAACTCCCATTTGTGAAGCGTTTGCTACAAATGAAAGGTAAAAAACAAATTATACCTGAGAGTCAGTTAAGCAATAGACTTAAAATTCACTAAACATTTTATATGGCAACGATATACATCTGCGGAGACGAAAAATCTCTGAAAGAAAGCAATGGTTTGGTAGATGCTGAAAAGGTAAAAGCCAGATTGAAATCCATGAGGTGTTCAGTTGTAACTCCATCCGAAATGGCATTTTCAATGTTCAGTTGGTCTGATTCGCTACAAAACCGAATTGAGCTTCTAAAGAAGAGCCAGGCGGTTTATGTTTTACCCAATTGGAAAGAAAGCATCATGTCACGTATTGAGTTGACTGTTGCAATGGATTTAAAATTGGAAACCATTTTTCATCCGATGAGCCATAAAGAGATAAAGCAAATAATAACCGCCCTTGACAATTAGCACGGTTCTGGCAGGGTTGTTCAAGGGTAGCCCTGCCATTTATATATATATCTAACGACGATTATGAAAACAAAAACAGTAGCAAGAATCAAAGATGTCAGCATCATGCTTATTGATGATGCAGAAAAGTTAGTACCCATTAAACCAATATGTCAAGCTTTAGAAGTTAATTACTCAAGCCAGTTAGAAAAAATAAAGAGTGATGAAATATTAGGGTCAACTGTACCGCTCAGGGGCATAGTTGCTGCCGATGGTAAGGAGCGAGAGATGGCTTGTATTCCCTTCAAGCTTGTATTCGGCTGGCTATTTACAATTAACCCCAAAAATGTCAAGGCTGAGGCCAAAGAACAAATCATTAAGTATAGACTGGAATGCTACAATGCCCTTTTTAATTATTTCACCGACCAGGGAGAATTTTTAGAGCAAAAGCAAAAGGCTTTGGAAAAACAATTAGAAGAAGTAGAACGGCTTCGTGTTGATTATAGCGACCAAAAGAAACTGCTCAATGAGGCGAGAAAGACACTTAATGATATTAAGGAAATGACTTTTGAAGAATGGCAAATGGATAAACGACAATTAGCACTAGACTTTCCAAACTAAATCACATGACAGCATTAGCACCTAATACGATTTCGAAGTTATTCTATTTCGATAACCGCATAAAGAGTTTCTATGAAAAAAACGGCTACTCCAATATTCCGTTTGATGGCAATAAAATTCTAAAAATGATTGAGGATTCACAGTTAGAGTTGAATGAACTCTTTTATAAAATTTGGGGTTCAGACATGGGCTTCCACCTTTTAGATAAGTTTTACGATTTCAGGGGGAATGTGTACGAGTTCTTTATGTGCCTTGATAGCAACAACCGTGAGTTATTGACAGGAAAAGACTGGTAGCCGATGGATGCAAAAAGTGTCATAGAGCAAATCAACGATGAAGTTTACGAGGTTGTCTCCAATTTTGTCACACTAAAAAAGGCAGGGATTAATTACAAAGCTTGTTGTCCATTCCATAATGAGAAAACAGCTTCATTCAGCGTAAACCCGGCAAAAGGTATTTTTAAATGCTTTGGTTGTGATAAAGGTGGTAATGCCATTGAGTTTATTAAGGAGCATGAAAATGTTGAATTTAAAGAAGCCGTTGAAATTGGTGCAAAGCTTTTGAACCTCAATTTTGAATGGAAGAAAAGCACCAATTGGGATGAAGCTAAATTCAAACATGAAGAAAGCCTGAAAATAGCTTGTAGCATTATTGAGAAGTTCTTTTTGAAACAGTTTAATCACAAAGATGCCCAACAGTACATCAAGGAACGTAATCTTGCTATTCCTGAAAACGGCAGCTTCAATATTGGTTATGCTCCAACTGACAATGCTCTACTGGCCCATGCAAGAGATAAAGGATTAAAAACGGAGATACTTGAAGAAATTGGCGTACTCAAAAGCAATGACAAAGGCGTTTATGACTTTTTTAGAAACCGATTGATATTCCCTGTTTCCAATTCACGAGGTCAGACTATTGCATTCGCCGGGCGTGACCTGAATGAAAATCCAAAGGTAAAATACCTGAACACTCCTGAAAGCAGCATCTATATCAAAGGCAATGAACTGTATGCTTTAAATGTGGCTCGCTTTGCCATTAAAAACGAAGACAGAGCATATATAGTTGAAGGTTATTCCGATGTGCTTCGGATGCACGATATAGATGTAATAAATACAGTTGCAACGTGCGGAACTGCACTTACTAATGCACAAGCAAAGCTCCTGAAAAAATATACCAATAAGGTGACTTTGATTTTCGACGGAGATTCAGCAGGGCTAAGAGCAACCGACCGAAATGCAGAAATACTCATCAAGAATAAATTTCATGTGTCGGTGGTTTTACTTCCTGAAAAGCAAGACCCCGATTCAACTTTTACCACCAAAGAATTATTTCTTCAGTACATCGAGAACCAGACGGATTACCTGGTATTCAAAACTGAATCGTATGGAGAGAAATTTGCCAATGACCCTGTTAAAAAATCAGAGGCTATTAAGCGCATTGCTTCCTTTATTGCATGTTACGACAGAACGGACCAGGAAGTGTATCTCGATTTTGTGTCGGAACTCATAAAGCCCAAGAAAGCTTGGCAGGATGCCTTAAAGGATTATAGTCAGCCTACAGAGAAGAAGGTTAAGAAAAAGGAAAACATCAGCGATATAATCAAGCTGAAAAAGGAACAACAGGAGAACCTTCTTACCAATCAGTTTTATGAAGAAGATGGAGCTTATTGGACGGTTGAAGGCAAGAACCCAAAGCAAATATCAAACTTTACTTTTGAAGCCTTATTCTGTGTGTTTCATAAAGACCCACAAGGCAGAACTGACCTGAAATATGTTTTACGCCTGATGAGCCAATATGGAAGAAAACGCCTGGCTATTATTTCATCCGATGATTTTTGTACCCCTGCATCTTTCAAGAAACAGGTACACAGGCGACATGGATTCTTTTGGTACGGTAACGATAGCCAGCTTGACAACATTAAAAACGTGAAACTGCTTGGAATACCCGAAGCTAAAGAGTTGGAGCGCGTAGGTTACAATGAGGATAATCGCTTTTGGGTGTTTGCAAATGGCTTGTACTACAGTAGAAACTTTCATCCAATTGATGAATATGGTATCACTACCCACGCCACACAAATAAACAACATGGATGAATTTGAAAACGTTCCTCCAGAAAGTCAGATACGAATTAACGATACTTTTCATGTACTCAATACCACCGCAGAATTTATAGGTAAGTATGGAAAAGATAAGCTAAAAGATAATATTAAACAGAGTCAGGTTCATTTGTTGCATTTCTTCTATCTGCCCTATGGTAAGGCTCTTAAAATTGGTAGTTCCGATGGTGGTAATCCATTCAAAGAAAACTCAAAGTATGTGAAGCCGATAAAAGGCAGCAGTTGGAACTTTGGGAAATGGGCAACATCAATGAGTAGTGTTTATCCGGGTAATTCCGAATTATTGATTGCTTATTACATTGCAACTGTTTTTAGTGACCTTATCTACAAAGCCAATTTCGGGTATTTCCCTTTACTGTTTCTGTTTGGAAAACGCCAATCAGGTAAGAGTACCGCAGCTCGCAGTATCATGTATATGTTTGGCAAGCCACCGATGGAAGACGGTATCAACCTTGCATCAGGAAGTACAAGTACAGGTATGCAGCGAAGTATGGATTCATCTACGAACCATCCGTTTTGGGGAAATGAGTACAAGAACAGCATCCATAAAAATACCATTGAAGCCTTAAAAGGTATTGCCGACCGTAGTGGAAAGCTTACGGGTGTTAAATCGGGAGGCAACGAAACTAAAGTTGCAAGACCAAGAGGTTCAGGAATTATTAGCGGTCAGGATTTACCAACACAAGACCCTGCTTTATGCAGCCGTAGCTTGTTAGGTGAATTTGACGATAGCAACCGAGGCAACTATTCCGATTTAAAATCATTTAAAGCAGCCGAGGAAAGTTTACAGTTTACCAATATTACATGCTCCGTATTTGATTCTCGCCATTTGGTTGAAGAGCATTATTCAAAAGAGGAACCGGGAGTAAGTTCAGAGGTCATGGATGAACTGACCAGGGAATACGGCAACGTTGACCGAAGAACGGTACTCAATATCTCATCGGTGCTTGCGCCAATGAAGATTCTAATGGAGCATTCTGATTTGAAATTTCCGTTTGATTATCAAGCAGCAAAACAGGCTTTAATCCGCTCCGCAAAACTTACCATATCGGTACAACATCAAAGCGATGAAGTGGAGCAATACTTTCATGTGCTGCAATCTTTGGTTAACCTGTACAAACTTAACGAGGACGTACATTACAAGATTGTGGTTGGTGAAAACAACAGCAAACAACTTTATTTGAGAGTTGGCTCAATACACGGATTGTACAGGGAACAGGCACGAAAAGAAGGATTGACTACACTTGACCAGGCGGTTGTTGGTGAGTACCTGAAGAAACACCGTTCATTTATAGAACATCGCAGGAAAAATGTACTGTTTGGCAAAAGCCGGACAAGCGCCTACATACTGAATTATGACATGCTCAAAGACCAGGGCATTGAATTGGAAAGGATAACATTATAAAATACAAAACTATGCAGTTTTACTTTAGCTTTGGTATTAAAGCAAAAACCGTCCTCATTTCCTCAATCTCTATGAGGATAGATATTAATAGATTGATATTTAATGTTATATATTTTTTTACTCTAAAAATAAGTGAGGACGGCTGAGGGATGAACGAGGGATAAATGAGGGACGAGTGAGGGAAAAACGGCTCTCGTCCCTCACTTGTCCTCATTGTCCTCATTTTATTTTATTGATAATAAGGTATATAACTAAAAAGTGAGGGATGAGGACGGTTTTATAAAATTACCATAGCCCACAGAAAGCATTTAGAAAAATTAAAATAGCATTAATTAAAAATATTAGCATCGAATGAAAAAGAATGATAACGTACAGAAAAACAATAACATTCACGACAATTTCTTTAAAAGCCTCTTTTCAGTAAAAGAGAATCTTGCCGACTTGCTTTACGGCTCATTACCTAAAGATGTTTTGCAAGGACTTAAAATTGAAAGTCTGGAGTATGACCCAACCGAATATGTTGACCAGGAGCTTGCACCATATTTCAAAGATATTTCCTGCAATATGCTATTTGGCCATACCGATATTAAGGTTTCATTGCTGTACGAACACAAAAGCTATCCCGATAAAAACATACACCTACAGTTGTTGCGATACATTTTGAATGTTTGGGAGAACCAGGTAGCCAATAAACAAAAGCTCACACCTGTATTAACTATGGTGTTTTATCATGGCAAACGAAAATGGACTGATTCGGGTTTTGTTCAGGTTCCGGAGGTGCTTAAACGCTTTGTGCCTTTATTTGATTATGCCTTGTTTGATACAAAAGATATTGAAGACCATGCTATCATACGACACTTTAAACGACCAAGTGTTAAGGTAGCTGTATGGTTTATGAAACGTAGTGATAATTTGATTGGTTTTATCCAAAATAATCCTGATTTGGCTCGGCAGATGTTTAGACAGTTAAAGGAAATTGACGAAACAATCTTTCAGAAAATAGCGTTATATTTGTACAAGGTTTCTGATATGGAATCAGATAAAATTGATGAGATTATGGAAACAGTTTCAGTACAAACAAAAGATGCTTTTGCCGAGGCAAGGCGTGAATTGGAATCATCGGCTGTAAAGCGGATTGCAGTTAATATGATTAATGAAGGTGCTACAGATGAATATATCTGTAAAATGACCGGATTAAGCTCAAAGCAGGTTGAGCAACTACGTACAGAAAACTCGCATTAAAAACGAAGAATAGAATAAATTCACCCGATATCAGTTAAGGTATCGGGTTTTTTATGCTATTTACTTGTTATGAGGAAAATGCTTTTTATAATCTTTAGACGTGTGCAGCACAATAAAGCACATTGATTCATCCTTGCTGTATTTGCTGAAATTTCTTTCAACCCTGAAGTACTCATCTTCTTCAATTTCATCAATTAGTTTTACCATTGCACTATCTACAATAAAATCCTCCCATTGACAGGTAAATATCTCACCGTTTATAGGAAGGTGTCCCGGATTTTCGATTGTAAACCCTTTTAATCCGGGATAATCAATTTCTACTTTTAATATGGTTTTCATTTTTAAAATCGTTTTATACAAAGAGCCAAATATACCCTGTTTGTTCCTTTTTTGTGATAATTGGTGCTTTTTATGTGTGAAATATTTTTTCTAAATTTAACATGCTAATTGTCAGGGGTGTAATGCTTTATATTATGCCTGAAATATTTCTCAATACATTAAAAGTGAGCCTCCTATCGGGGCTTTTCGTATTTATAGCCCTCTATTGTTTTGCTATATATTACCTTATTCTTTGTTTTATTCGTTGCAATACTCAGGTAATATGGTGGTATTCTTATGGTATTACCTTCGTTTTTCACAAACAGTCTTTTATTTCATCAAAATATTCAAATACAGCCACCGAAGTTTCCCATACTTCTGGAAGTTGGCTGGAATTATTAGAAAGCTTGATAAATCAATTAACAAGACCTCTTTATTTCTTCCAACATTCAAAAAAGTATTTAAGATATACTCTCAAAGTCCTCAAAACCAGCCTGAAAAAGCTAAAAAGTTCTCAAAAGCCTTCAAAAGCAGGCGAAATATACTCGACAAGCCTACTTTTCTCAATGTTTCAAGTGTATTGTCACTCATTTTTCAACCCAAATCCAACGCTATGATAGTGCGCAGAACCATATTGAAACAGGATTTGGTAAAAAAACTTTATCCTGATAGCATATCGGTTGATGCAGCCATGCAACAATTAAGACGTGATATTGATTTATGCCCTCAATTGAAAGAACAGATAGCAAATTTTGGACACACTAAACGTCATTATTACAACAAACAACAACTCCTTTTAATCCTGGAACATTTTTGTATAACACTAGAAGAATTTGAACAATTATGAAGTATTTCAATGGCATTACTGATATTGAACAAGCCAAACAACACTACCGAATCTTAGCAAAGCACCTGCACCCAGATAAGGGTGGAACTGCGATTGAATTTCAGGAAATGCAAGATGAATATAAGGCGTTTCTTTTAAACCTACAGCAAAAACACAATGCTGTTACGAACTTGAATCAGCCACCTCCCGAAAATGAATTATTAAGTGAGTTAGGGAAGCTAGCCAAGGTACTGATAAAAAAGCAAGTACCTCAAAACTATTTAAAGCAGAAGATTCAACGTACAGAATCTCATTTAAATAAAGGGTTGCTAAATGGTATTGTAAGGATTTTGGATAATCTATAAAGTGGCCGCTAACTCAGAAAAGTAAAAACTTTTGTTAATTGTATCAGGAGGTATATTATTGGTTCTTATCATCAATGGATGTATTAATAGATACCTAAACACAAAAAAGAATTCAGTGAAATTTCCAAGAAAGGTAAAAACCATTTGTTCCTGGAAGGATGGTTAAAACGGATTGGTTCGATTGAGTTTGAAGACTAGAAAACACTTCTCCCGAAATAAACTAGTCATTGTTTCTTCATAATGAGCTATTGGAAGTATATTTGTGAATTATGAAAGGTGATATAGACAAAAAATTACAACAAAAAAATATAAAACCAACAGCCATGCGTGAGTTGGTTTATGGAGTATTAGATAAAAACAGGAAGGCTTTAAGCCTCTACGAGATAGAGCAACAATTTGACAATGTAGACCGCTCAACTATATTCCGCACCTTAAAAACATTTCAGGACAATTTACTAATCCATAGTGTTGATGATGGTTCTGGTGCAGTAAAATATGCTCTTTGTGATGATGATTGTACTTGCTCATTGGATGATTTACACTACCATTTTCTTTGCACTAAATGTGGTCAAACTCATTGCTTAAAAAATATACCTATACCTGCGGTGGATTTACCCGAAGGATTCAATTTTGAAAATGCCAATTTTGTAATAAAAGGAACTTGCCCTAATTGTCAAGGATAACTTTGCAATACTGTTGCACGTAATTCTGCCGTAATTTTGTAGTATAAATTTGCAAATCTATATACTATGAAATATTTAATATCAAGTTTACTTTTCCTATTTACTTCAGGAATTATATTAGGACAAAACACAGTAAGTTTTGAAGTAAAAGAAGAATCGGGCGAATCTCTGATTGGTGCAAGTGTTGTAGTTGAAGGAACAACCAATGGAACAATTACCAATACAGAAGGTATTGCCAAATTTGAAAATCTACCTAATGGTGAAATAGAATTTGTTATTTCTTTTGTTGGCTATGAAGAAATGGAAATTGAATTATCATTTCCTGAAGACAACAATAAAACCATTGAAATTGAATTGGAAGAAGGTGAAGAACTGGAAGAAGTGGTAATTACATCAACAAGGTCTTCACGAACCATACAAGATATTCCAACACGAATCGAAGCCATTACAGGCGAAGAATTAGGCGAAAAAGCAGCCATGAATTCTTCTAATATCGGAATGCTATTAAGAGAAACTACAGGGGTGCAAATGCAACAAACCTCACTTAGTTCAGGAAATATGAGTATCCGCATTCAAGGCTTAAATGGTCGTTACACTCAAATATTAAAAGATGGTATGCCTCTTTATGGAGGCTTTGCAGGTGGACTCTCCATTATGCAAATACCACCGCTCGATTTAAAACAGGTAGAACTGATTAAAGGAAGCAATTCAACATTATATGGCGGTGGAGCTATTGCAGGTTTAGTAAACCTTGTTACCATTAAACCGAATGATGAGCCTAAACTCGACATTATGCTAAACCAAACAAGTGCTTTAGGAACTACTGGTAATATTTTCTATGCTCAGAAATATGGTAAAGTAGGTCTTTCTATTTATGGTTCGGCTACAAATCAAATAGCTTACGACCCAGATGATGATGGTTTCTCGAATATGCCCGATGCTCAAACTTTTAGCCTTAATCCAAAATTTTACTATTACATTAATCCTAATACTGAACTTAGTTTAGGTTTAAATACCACCATTGATGACAGAACAGGTGGTGATATGGAAGTAATTAAGGGAAACACAAGCGCAGAACATGTATTCACTGAGGAAAACAAATCGGAGCGTTATGCTACGCAATTGAATTTTAGAAATACAAAAGAGAACAGAACCATTGACTTTAAAAACAGCATATCCTATTTCGATAGGAAGTTGACTATACCTGACTATCAGTTTAACGGAAATCAGGTTTCCAGTTTCTCAGAAGTATCGTACAATTTACATAGAAATGAAAAATCAGAATGGCAATTGGGTCTGAATCATTACCTGGAACAATTTACAGAGGACAATACAGACTCCCTTCCTGTTAGAGATTACACGCACAATACAATTGGTGGATTCATTCAAAATACAACAGATATAAATGAAAAGTGGATATTGGAAGCAGGGCTAAGAACAGATTACAATACCGATTATGGAACGTTTGTTTTACCTCGCTTCTCATTACTTTTTAAAGCCAATAATAAATTGAGTTCTCGTATTGGTGGTGCAATGGGCTACAAACTACCAACCATATTTACCGAAGATGCTGAGAAACTATATTACCGAGGCATACAGCCTTTATCAACCGACCAAGTAGATGCTGAAACATCAATTGGAGGTAATTTCGACATTAACTATAAAGCTGCTTTGGGAGATGAAATGACATTCTCAATTAACCAGTTGTTCTTTCTTACTCAATTAAAAAACGCATTAGTTTTGAGGGAAGACGAAACAACTGATATGGCTTATTTTGAAAGTGCTGATGGCAATATGTTAAGTTCTGGTTTTGAAACCAATATTAAGCTAACATACGATGACTTTAAACTCTATTTAAACTACGCATTTGTTAATACAGAATTACAATACGACAATATCAATGACCAAAAACCCTTAACACCAAAGCATAATGCAGGTTTTGTTCTGTTCTATGAAATTGAAGAAAAGTGGTCTGCTGGTTATGAAGTATATTATACAGGAAAACAGTTCGATAATCTCTACAATCAAAAAACAGATTATTGGACTATGGGAGTTATGTTAATGCGCCATTGGGAACGCCTGTCTGTTTTTGTGAACTTCGAGAACTTCACCAATGTATTGCAGTCCGATTATGAACCTTTGGTTTTACCACCAACAAATAATCCTACTTTCCCAGACATTTGGGCGCCAACCGATGGATTTGTATTTAATGGAGGTATAAAACTTAGATTACTTTAATTATGGCTACATATCTATTTATATTCTATTGCATATTTCTGGTCGCACTATTTATAATACCAAGCTACATTACATACAAGCGAACAGGTATTAACCCTTTTAAGTTTAGCAAGGAAGAATCGGCAATAAACTATGTAGGAAAAGCGTATAAAATTATATCAGCAATAGCATTTGTTACTATTGCCCTAAATTCTTTCCTACCTTCAGCAATGCAATTTTTGGTATCAATAGAATACTTAAAATCAGATATAATTGTTTGGATTGGCTTAGGTCTTTTACACCTTTCATTCATTATAATATTTATCGCACAGCGGAATATGGCAAATGAATGGCGTATTGGTATTGATAATGAAAATGAAGTAAACCTAATTACGAAAGGACTTTTTGGAATATCAAGAAATCCAATCTTTTTAGGTGTATTAATTGTTTTTGTAGGAATGTTCCTGATTATTCCGAATGCTGTTACATTGGTAATATTGATTTCAGGTTTTATTGTTATTCAGGTACAGGTTAGACTTGAAGAAGAATTTTTATTAACTTCTTTAGGCGATGAGTATATAGAATATATGACAAAAGTAAATCGCTGGTTGTTATGATTAAATCAGAATATCACATATCAAAAATGGATTGTCCATCCGAAGAAAACATGATTCGCATGAAACTGGATGGATTACCAGTCATAAAGAAACTTGATTTTGATATTGAAAACCGAAACCTTACTGTATTTCATTCAGAGGAAGATAAAGAGATATTATCTCGTTTAGAGTCATTAAACTTTGGCGCAAAACTAACAGAAACAGGTTCTATAGATGAAGACGTTATTGAAATTGAAAGTTCTGATGTTCAGTCAAAATTACTTTGGTCAGTATTAATAATCAATTTTGTATTCTTCATAATTGAAATGACAACAGGTTTGATATCAAAATCAATGGGTTTGGTTGCAGATTCTTTGGATATGTTAGCCGATTCCTTTGTTTACGGATTGAGTTTGTGGGCTGTTGGTTCAACTGTGCTGAGAAAAAAGAAAGTAGCTCGTTGGAGTGGGTATTTTCAACTAACATTAGCCCTTTTGGGTATAATAGAAGTCATAAGACGTTTTATTGGCTCAGAAGCTATGCCTGATTATCGAATAATGATTGGTGTTTCAATATTGGCTCTTATAGCCAATGGTATATGCTTGTATCTACTCCAAAAATCAAAAAGTAAAGAAGCTCACATGAAGGCAAGTATGATATTTACCTCTAACGATGTAATTATTAATGCAGGAGTAATTCTTGCTGGAGTATTGGTATTGCTCACACAATCAAAATATCCTGATTTAATTATTGGCTCAATTGTATTTTTAATTGTAGTAAAAGGTGCTTTTAGAATTTTAAAACTTGGTAAGTAAATGAAACCAATATTGTTTAAATCAACAATAACTTGTCCTGAATGTGGATTTCAAAAGGAAGAAACCATGCCGGAAGATTCTTGCCAGTTTTTCTATGAATGTGAACAGTGCAAGACGGTATTAAAACCTAAGAAAGGTGATTGTTGCGTTTTTTGTTCCTATGGAACTGTAAAGTGTCCACCAATACAACAAGGAAAGAACTGTTGTTAATTGTACCTTTGTAAAATGAATTTAACAACACTACATATCAAAAACATGGTCTGCAACCGCTGCATAAAGGTGGTTCAGGATGAATTTGCAAAGTTGAATTTGAATATCGAAGAAATAGAGCTAGGCAAAGTCAATGTTTCATCACAACTCTCAAACGATAAAGTTGAAGAGGTAAGGAAGATATTAGATGAAAATGGATTTGAGTTAATTGACGATAAGAAAAGTAAGTTGATTGACCGAATAAAAACGATTATCATAGAAAGAACCCATTATTCAGAATCAGGTTTTGAATCTTTAAATACCTCTGAATATATTTCCAAAGAATTAGGGCATGACTATTCATACCTGAGCAATCTGTTTTCTTCAGTTGAAGGAATAACCATTGAAAAATATATCATCAATCAGAAAATTGAAAAAGTAAAAGAGCTTTTGGTTTATGATGAATTATCCTTAAACGAAATATCATACCAACTAGGGTACAGTAGTGTTCAGCACTTATCAAACCAGTTTAAAAAAATTACAGGATTAACTCCTTCTCACTTCAAAAAGCTGAAAGAAAACAAGCGAAAACCACTAGACGAGGTGTAATCCAAAAATGATATAACTCTTTTCCAAAATCGTGTAATAGTAAACACATCGTTACTTCCTTACTTTGTAATATCAAAAAATCAGAGCTATGGAAGTACAACAATATATCATCACTTTTCTAAATGACTTTGTAAAGATATTGAGTGAAATGTCCCCTTATCTTTTGCTTGGTTTCTTCTTTGCAGGCTTATTGTATGCCTTCATTCCCCAAAATAAAATCGAACGCTATTTTAATGGAAAACCGTTTAAGTCATCTGTTTTAGCTTCTATATTTGGGATTCCTTTACCTCTATGTTCATGTGGTGTTATTCCAACAGGAACGGCTTTTTATAAAAATGGAGCTTCCAAAGGAGGAACAGTTTCATTTTTAATATCCACTCCGCAAACCGGGGTTGATTCAATATTAGCAACCTTTTCATTAATGGGATTGCCATTTGCGATTATCCGACCTCTGGCAGCTTTAGTGACAGGAATAACAGGTGGATTAATTACAAGTGTGGCAACTAAAAACGAAACAGACATAAGATCTTTCCAGGAACAAACCGAAGAGCGCAAATCGTTCTCGCAAAAAGTGGGTGATGTTTTTCGTTATGGGTTTGTTGATTTTATTCAAGATATATCAAAATGGTTGGTAATAGGATTAGTATTGGCAGCTATTATTTCAGCATTAATCCCTAATGAGTTTTTCGAGCTTTTAAATATGCCACCCATAGTTCAAATGCTTTTAATTCTTGTAGTTTCCATTCCGCTTTATATATGTGCTACAGGCTCAATACCATTGGCTGCAATACTAATTTTAAAAGGCATTAGTCCGGGAGCTGCCTTTGTATTATTAATGGCTGGTCCGGCAACTAATGCAGCAACAATAACCATGATAGGAAAAGTACTTGGCCGAAAGAGTTTATTCACTTATTTAGCAACCATTATCGTAGGAGCTTTAGGCTTTGGATTATTAATAGATTATGCCTTACCAACACAATGGTTTACCGAAATTACCCATCAACATCTTGGGCATAATCATCACGAAGGATTAAGTTGGTGGCAAATTGCATCTGGAGTTATATTAATGGCACTAATCATTAATGGATATATCCAGAAATACCTAAACACAAAAAAGAATTCAGTAACTCAATTAAAAAATAATACGATGGAAATTAAAACAATTAAAGTAGAAGGAATGACTTGCAATCACTGCAAAGCAAATGTAGAAAGCAATCTTAAGAAGTTAGCTTTTATCGAAAATGCACAGGTAAACCTTAGAGAAAAAACAGTTACACTTGAAGGTGATAATATTGAATTGGATAAAATCAAAGAAGCAATTGATTCTCTTGGTTATAAAGCATCGTAGGATTATTTAAAGTCATTAACTTTTCACACAAGATATCATGAAAGTCTTAATTCCAAAATCAACAATAACCTGTCCTGAGTGTGGTTTTCAGAAAGAAAAAACTATGCCAGAGGATTCTTGTCAGTTCTTTTATGAATGTGAGAAATGTAAAACAGTATTAAAACCAAAGAAAGGTGATTGCTGTGTTTATTGCTCGTATGGTTCGGCAAGATGCCCGCCAATACAACATGGAGGTAATTGTTGTTAATTACCTGTTAAATAATTTCTAATCCAAAAGAAATATAAATAAAAATCATAATTTTATAAAACAAAGTTGAATATTTATCGTTTACTTTGTCAAAAGCACTAAATTAAGTTATGCTTAAAAAAATCAGTCATATAATAATGGTAATCGTGTTGTTAGTTTCAACAACAGGTATGACTGTATCTAAGCATTATTGTCAAGGTAGTTTAGTGAATGTAAATATCTTTGGCGAAGCAAAAACTTGCTGTGATGACATTGGTACTTCTAAATGTTGTCATAATGAATCAGCTCACTTTGAGCTGGACGAAGATTTTTTAGTTGTTGCCAATGATATACAATTTCAAGAAACAACTTTAGATCTTTTATTACCATTTATTCAAAGTTTTGTTTTTAATGAAATTGAACCGCAGGATTTTGAAACCGTAAATATTAATCCACCACCTCCCAAAGAGGTTCTTGCCTTTCTTTCTGACATACAAGTGTATCGTTTGTGATTTTATTCGATGTGATTATTAGTTGACTCAATGCGACTTAATTGCGTTAGTTGTGTCAAATCAATAACTTATTTCGAATTTTAATCATAAATGAATTGATATGCTTAATTCTATCATTCGATTTTTTCTTGAAAATAAGCTGGTTACATTTTTAGTATTGCTTGTTTTCATTAGCTGGGGAATCATCAATTCTCCTTTTGGCTGGGATACTGGTATTTTGCCAACTGACCCGGTGCCAGTTGATGCCATACCGGATATCGGTGAGAATCAACAAATCGTATACACCGAATGGCCTGGCCGTTCACCTCAGGATATCGAGGACCAAATATCTTATCCTTTAACCACCTCCTTATTGGGTATACCGGGAGTGAAAACCATTCGTAGTAATTCCATCTTCGGGTTATCCAGTATTTACATCATTTTTGATGAGGATGTAGAGTTTTACTGGAGTAGAACACGTATCCTTGAAAAATTAAATTCATTGCCTGCAGGCACATTGCCATCGGATGTATCTCCGGCTCTCGGGCCAGACGCAACAGCCCTTGGGCAAATCTATTGGTACACACTCGAAGGACGTGATGCTGAAGGGAATCCTGCCGGAGGCTGGGACCCACATGAATTGCGAACAATTCAGGATTTCTACGTACGTTATTCCTTAACATCGGCAGAAGGTGTCGCTGAGGTAGCTTCAATTGGTGGTTTTGTAAAGGAGTACCAGGTTGATATTGACCCTAACGCCATGAAGGCGCATAATGTGACCATTGCCCAAATCATGTCTGCTGTCAAAAGCAGTAACCTTGATATAGGCGCAAGAACCATTGAGTTTAATCGTGCCGAATATTTGGTGCGAGCATTGGGTTATATTAAGAATCTTGAAGACCTGGAGAAAAGTGTTGTTACGGTGCGTAACAATGTGCCAATCCGATTGAAGGATGTTGCAAAAATAAACTTTGGACCTGCAACAAGACGAGGTGGATTAGATAAAGGTGGTGCCGAAGCGGTAGGTGGTGTTGTGGTAGCTCGTTATGGAGCCAACCCACTTAAGACCATTGAAAATATGAAGGCCAAGATTGCTGAGATTGAGCCTGGCTTGCCTTCAAAAACATTGGCTGACGGCACTGTTTCTAAAGTAACAATTGTACCTTTTTACGACCGAACCGGATTAATTAAAGAAACTCTTGGAACATTGGAGGAAGCTATTTCTCTGGAATTACTAATTAGCATTCTTGTAGTAATAGTACTAGTCTTTAATTTACGGGCTTCATTTCTTATTTCCAGCCTCTTACCAATTGGTGTTCTTATCACCTTTATCACCATGCGGCAGTTTGGGGTTGATGCCAATATTGTAGCCCTTTCAGGTATTGCCATTGCCATTGGTGTGATGGTTGATGTGGGAGTGGTTTTTGTCGAAAACATCATCCGGCACATTGAAATGCCTGAAAACAAAGGAAAGCGCGGAAAGGAACTGTTAAATGTGGTATACCAGGCGACCATCGAAGTGGCCGGTGCTGTTATCACTGCATTATCAACCACCATTATTAGTTTCCTGCCAGTGTTTGCTATGGAAGCAGCCGAAGGAAAACTGTTTAAGCCATTGGCTTTTACAAAAACCTTCACCATGATTTCCGCTTTACTAATCGGACTTATTATCATACCAACCTTATCGCACTTAATTTTTTCCATTAAGATTGATAAAAAGCGCTATCAGCGATTGGGTAACTTCATTATAATTGCAGCCGGGGTTATTCTGTCAATCGTTTCAGGTAATTATATTGCCCTGGCTATTTCTGCATACGGTATCAATGGTTTATTATCTTACCGCTGGAAAGAGCATCAGAAGAAATGGATAAACCTGATTAATATTGCTATAACCATTGTAGTGGTGGTCTTCTTTCTTACAAAGGCATGGATGCCTCTTGGGGCACAGAACAGCCTGTTTGCTAACTTCTTGTTTGTGATAGCCATCGTAACAACTGTTTTAGGTAGTTTATCAATGGTGGTGGTATTCTACAAGCGCATATTAAACTGGTGTTTGGATAATAAATGGGCATTCTTGGTTGTCCCCATTTTTATAGTATTGTTTGGAATGACCAGCTGGCAAGGATTTAACAAGCTGTTTGGGTTCATGCCCCAGTTTATTAAAGATACCGATTCTTATGCTTACCTCGACAAAAAACTACCGGGTATTGGCAAAGAGTTTATGCCATCATTGGATGAAGGGTCGTTCTTATTAATGCCAACAACGATGCCACACTCCGGTATTGAAGAAAACCTGGAGGTCATCCGCATATTGGATAAACAGCTGAACTCTATACCTGAAGTGGAATCGGTGGTTGGTAAATGGGGACGTGTAAATTCAGCCCTAGACCCGGCGCCTACATCTATGTATGAGAATGTCATCAACTATAAACCAGAATACATACTGAATGAAAAAGGGCATCGCATGCGCTTTAAAACCAATAAAGAAGGAGCCTTCCTGCTGAAAGATGGTTCAACCTACCATCCGAAGGAAGAAGCATTCCGTTTGATTGATAAGGAGGATTTGACGGTAGATAAAAACGGGGAGTATTTCAGGCAATGGCGTGATGAAATAAAATCGCCCGATGATATCTGGCAGGCAATTATCGATAAAAGTACCATACCAGGTCTAACATCTGCGCCAAAGTTGCAGCCTATTTCCACACGTTTAGTGATGTTACAAACAGGTATGCGTGCCCCGATGGGTATAAAAGTGTATGGTCCTGACCTGGAAAGTATCGAAAAAGTTGGCTTTGAACTTGAAAAGCAATTAAAGCAGGTTGAAGGAGTGCAAGGCATGTCTGTTTTTGCTGACCGGGTTGTAGGTAAGCCCTATCTGGAGATGGAAATAGAAAGAGACGCTATCGCCCGCTATGGATTGACAGTTCAGAACCTACAAGCCGTTATTGGAAGTGCCATAGGTGGTATGCCATTGACTACTACTGTTGAAGGACGTGAGCGATTCCCGGTACGACTGCGTTATGCACGTGAATTCAGAGACAATCCTGAGGACTTGCAACGTATTTTAATCCCTACACCTTCAGGAGCTCAAATACCTCTCGGTGAATTGGTGACTCTACATTATGTGAGAGGCCCTCAGATGATTAAAAGTGAGGATACCTTCCTGGTGGGCTATGTTATTTTCGATAAAAAAGAAGGCTATGCCGAGGTGGATGTGGTTGAAAATGCCCAGGAATACTTAAAGGAAAAAATGAAAAGTGGTGAATTTACTTTACCTGCCGGGGTGAGTTATAAATTTACTGGGAACTATGAAAATCAGATACGTGCGACCAAGCGCCTGATGATAGTTATTCCAATATCTTTAATTATCATCTTTCTGATACTGTACTTCCAGTTCAGGTCAGTTATTTCAACAAGTTTGATTTTTTCAGGCATTATTGTGGCATTATCCGGTGGGTTCATCATGCTTTGGTTGTACGGTCAGCCTTGGTTTATGGATGGTTCTATAGCAGGAATGAGTTTGCGCAATCTATTTCAGGTAAGCACCATCAACCTGAGTGTTGCGGTTTGGGTTGGGTTTATTGCCCTGTTTGGTGTAGCTACTGATGATGGTGTATTAATCAGTACTTACATCAAACAACTACAGGACAAACGAAAGCCAAGAACTGTAAAAGAAGTAAGAGCTTTAGTATTGGAAGCAGGCTCAAAACGAGTACGCCCTGCCATAATGACCACTGCTACAACAATTATTGCACTATTACCCGTATTAACTTCCACAGGTAAAGGGTCTGATATAATGGTTCCAATGGCCATTCCTTTATTTGGGGGTATGACCATTGAGGTCTTAACCATGTTTGTGGTTCCGGTGTTATATAGCATGTGGCAGGAAGCGAAAGTAAAGAAGAGTAACCCTGAAAAAGCATAAGACATGAAAAGCATTAAGATTTATATATTATTTGTGCTATTAGGTTTGTCAGGTGTGATTCAGGCACAGGATGAACTCAATCACTATTTGGTGGAGGCCGCAGAGAATAATCCAGCTTTGAAAGCCTCGTTCAACAAATATTTGGCTGCCCTTGAAAAAGCACCACAAGTCGGCACTTTACCCGATCCGCAATTGGCCTTTGCCTATTTTATACAACCTGTTGAAACCAGAAATGGCCCTCAGGAATTTAGGCTATCAGCCACACAAATGTTTCCATGGTTTGGAACATTAAAGGCTAAGGAAAATGCCAGTATAGAAGAAGCCAAAGCATTGTATGAAGTATTTGAAGAAAATAAGTCAAAACTGTTTAATGAGGTTAAGGCAAATTGGTATAATCTGTATTTCAACAACAAGGCCACTATTATCACCTTGGAAAACATAGAGATACTGAATACTTTTAAAAAGCTTGCAATAGTTAAGGTTGAAGCAGGTTTGGTTTCGGCTGTAGACCAATACCGGATTGAAATGGAGATTTATGATTTGGAAAATCAACTGGCACTCTTAAAGGACAAGCAAGAGGTGTTGGAGGTCTCATTCAATAACCTTCTAAATTCAGATGAAAAGAGGCTTATCACTTTTCCGGAAGAGTTGTGGTCCTCAGATATTCTTTTTACAAAGGAGGCAGTATTGGATTCTATTCAATTAAAGAATCACCAACTCCTGAGCATCGATCTGCAAAAGAGTGCGCTGGTCTTTAAAAAACAAGCGGCTAAAAAACAAGGTGCTCCAACCTTTAGTCTTGGTATTGACTATATCTCAATCGGAAAAGGTGACAATAATTTATCTGGTAAGGATGCCATCGCATTCCCAAAGGTTGGATTAACAATTCCCCTGTATCGAAATAAATACAAGAGCATGGTTCAGGAAGTTATTTATCTGGAAACCGCCAAAGATTATGAGCGTGCGGATAAAGTAAATGTGCTGGAAACTGTATTTGAGAATTCCTGGAAAGATTATCGGGATGCCCATCGTCGAATTGAATTATTTGATAAGCAGCTGACCCTTGCACGAAAATCCTTAAAATTATTGGAAACAGAATATGCTTATGTCAATAAAAATTTTGAGGAAATTTTGCGGATGGAAAGGCGCTTGTTAAAATACAATCTGGAATTGGAAAAGGCTCGAACAGATAAGCAGGCCGCCATTGCTTTTATCCATTATCTAATGGGTAAATAGCGAAAATAGTCATCAAATGATAACGATTTAATTACAGAGAAATGAAAAAAATATTTCAAAATATAAAAAGCAATTACAAATTAGTCCTTGGCGTATTGATCGTTGGACTGGCTATTGGATGGATAATTGCGCCATCCGGTAATACAAATGGTGCCGGAGATGAACATGCAGGCCATAATCACGAAGAAGAAGCCACCACCTGGACATGTTCAATGCACCCTCAAATAAAGCAGGATAAGCCCGGTTTATGCCCAATTTGTGCCATGGATTTAATTCCATTGTCATCGATGGGGGGAGGTGAAAATGCCGACCCCAATGAAATAGTAATGAGTGAATCAGCAGCCAAACTGGCAGAGATCCAAACATCTGTAGTTGCTCTTGGAGAGCCCGAGAAGTCAATCTATATGCAGGGAAAATTGCATGTGGATGAACGACGGATTGCCGAACTGACCGCGCGTTTTGGAGGACGCATCGAAGAGCTGTTTGTCAATTTTACCGGACAGGAAGTTCGTAAAGGGCAAAAATTAGCAACTATTTACTCGCCTAATTTAGTTAGTGCCCAACGCGAGTTAATTGAAGCTTCAGAATTTAAAGAGGATAATCCTTCCTTATATCAGGCAGCAAGAGCTAAGCTAAAAGCATGGGACTTATCCGAAAGACAAATAAATAAAATTGAAGCCTCCGGAGAACCGGAAGTCAACTTTAACGTTCTGTCGCCAATAACAGGAACCGTTACTATGCGACACGTAGCGTTAGGCGACTATGTGAAAGAAGGAACTACCTTATTTAAAGTGGCTGATTTAACCAAGTTGTGGGCTTTATTTGATGCTTATGAAACAGATTTGCCCTGGATAAAAATTGGTGACAAGATGAATTTTACCTTACAGGCTTTACCCGGTGAGGAATTCAAAACCAAGGTGACCTATGTTGATCCAATAATTGATGCCAAAACAAGAGTGGCTAAAGTACGGGCTGAAATCAACAATAAGGAACTTCGCTTAAAACCTGAAATGTTTACAAACGGTGTACTGACATCTAAAATAGCCAATGGGCAAAAGGCTGTTATTATTCCTAAGTCAGCGGTACTATGGACCGGTAAAAGAGCCGTGGTCTACACCAAAGTTCAGGAGCGTGAATCGCCAACATTCTTATACCGTGAGATTATTCTGGGCCCGGAAGCAGGTGCTTTCTATGTGGTGAAGGAAGGATTGGAGCCGGGAGAGGAAATAGCCACCAATGGCGTCTTTAAGATTGATGCAGCTGCCCAGTTAGTTGGATTGCCAAGCATGATGAATGCACCTGATTCAAAGAACCTTAAAAAGGAAACATTTATTGTTGCAGGAAATTGCGAAATGTGTCAATCGCGTATTGAGAAAGCCGCCAAGTCGGTCTATGGTGTCAGTTCAGCCAGCTGGGATGTGGATTCAAAAATGTTAAGTGTCCAGTTCGACCCTGAAAAAGTAAAGCTACACGATGTGCATAAAGCCATTGCCAATGCCGGCCATGATACAGAAATGCATAAAGCTGATGATAATGTCTATAATGAATTGCCCGGATGTTGCTTGTATGAGCGATTAGGTGAGATGCCAAAAACATCTTCCGATGCTACTATTGCTCATGGTATGATTCAAGTAGCCGGTAATTGTGATATGTGTAAAGAGCGAATTGAAACAGCCGCTTTATCAGTGTCAGGTGTAACTAGTGCTAATTGGGATGCCGATAAACAACAATTGCACTTTAATCATCAGTTAGATAAAATGAGCACTGACAAAATACAAAAGGCTATTGCTAAGGTTGGTCATGATACGGAAAAGTACAAGGCCGATGATGCTGTTTATAATGAATTACCAGGTTGTTGCCAATATACCCGCCTGGAGAAGGTAACAAACAGCGAACAGAGGCAGCACACCATGTTTACAGTTGGTGGAAATTGTGGCATGTGCAAAGACCGTATTGAGGCGACAGCAATGCTGGTTGATGGTGTGGCAAAAGCTCATTGGGATAAAGAAACTAAAATGATACATATTGACTTTTCAGCTCCTGCTACAGATGACGCTATTCAAAAGGCAATAGCTAAAGCCGGTCACGATACCGATAAATACAAGGCTGATGATGAAGATTATAATGCTTTACACAGCTGCTGTCAGTATGAGCGATTAAAGTAATTAAAAACCCCATCCGGGCATTAGTCCGGATGGTTTAATACATAGTGTTATGCAAATTGCTAGTTTATTGAAGAGTAGCAGGCATTCCACATTGTTAATCCATTCTGCTATAGGACTGCTAATTGGATATTTTGTTCTACATCCAATTAGTATGACAATTTATTGGTATGAGATGAACCAGGAGCCATTTACATGGATTAAGCTTGGGACGGTCATCGTGACAAGTTTTGCACACTCATTCAGTGGTCATATGATGCCAATGGCTTTTGCTTTTGCAGTGCTTGGATTAATAGTTGGTTATGTATCAGGAGAATATTACAGTTCAATTAGAAAAAAAGAAGTAAAGATATATAGCAAACGAATGCTGCTAAACCAAAGCATTCCAACAATGATATCAAATGGTGAAAATGAATTTGTTGAATTTATTCCATCGCTACGATATGACTATCGACAAGTTAAAACGATTAAAAATATAGAATTTGAGGTGTTAAAATCGATTGCTGGCTCTCTTAATGCGAAAGGAGGAACAATAATATTAGGAGTAAGTAAAGATGGTCAGGTTTTAGGTTTAGCCAATGATTACTGGACCTTGAAGAAGAAAGACAAGGATGGATATCACAAAAAGTTGATGACTTTAATAGCAAATACGTTTGGAAAAAACATTTGTACTAACATTCATGTTGCTTTTCATTCAATTGGAGATAAAGAGATTTGTACTGTTCTAATAGAACCCTCTAAACAGCCTGTTTATCTTTTAGAGAATAATACAACCGTATTCTTTTTAAGAACAGGGAACTTGACATCAACCCTCTCCACAAGCGAGACGGTGGAGTATTTAAATTCAAGACTTTAAAATATAGAGTTATGAAACTATCAATAATTGTTTTAGTACTGATTCAAATGCTAATGATTGAATCATACGGTCAATTGAAATATGAAGGAACGATTGACTCTGATTACAAAACAGTGACATTGGAAGATGGAAATGTGAAGTATGTAATCTATAATAAAAGGGAGCAAACAGTTAATCTTCACAATGTAGATAAAACGCTATGGAAATCAATAAACCTTCCATTACCTCGTCACCATTTTCTGGATGAGATTAAGCATATCTCCATGCACACTCTAAATAAAGATGATTTATTGGAAATCATTTACTCATGCACTGTTCTAACATCACATGATGATATTGACACACCCGAGGATGAGTTTAGAAAGATTGACTTCACCATTAATGTCATCAATGAGCAAGGTGCTGTATTGCTAAAAGTACCTAACAGCAATGATATCAGATTTATAAATACAGAAAATAACAAAAAGTTATTGATATATCGACATTCTTCTGAACGAATCGGTCATGGGGATGAAACACTCGTTTACTCATTTTAATAACCAGGTGAGATATTAACAAATAAAAATCAAGGAAAAATGAAACAATCTAAATTATTAGTAATGGCTCTTATTACATTCGCGTTTTTCGCATGTGACAAGAGTGACGAATTGGAAATTGATAACCTTACTGGTACCTACATAGGTAGCTTAACTAACCCAAACTTAAAATCTGCTTTGGATGAGGGGCATGGTAGTGATGATGCTACTGCTGATGTTAAGCATATGGGTGATGGACAAATCCAGGTTCATTGTTACAGTACTGATTTTGATACAACAATTGTACTTGACTACTATCATAACAATGATAGCGTTATGGTTTGTTTGACAGGTGATGATTTCACTAATATGTATGGTCATATGAAAGGTGAAGGACACATGAGTGGCGGTATGATGGGTGATATGCACGATGATGAAACTGAATGGATGCATCATATGGATGATGAACACCAGAACGGAGATGAACATTTCGGAGGATTCCATCCAGAATCTCAATCATTTGAATACACCTTCCTTATGCCGGAAGGGAAAATAAAGTTTAAAGGACAAAAGCACTAAATAAAGTTCACCTGGTTTTTAAAATTAAATTGAAATAAGATGAAGTACTATAATTATATCACAGTAGAAAAAAGCTTTGATGAAACTGTTAATGATGTAAAAGAGGCATTGAAAAACGAAGGTTTCGGTATATTATCGGAGATAAACATGCAGGAAAAGTTCAAAGAGAAACTAGATGTTGATTTTCGAAAATATTTGATATTAGGAGCTTGTAATCCTTCATATGCTCACAAAGCTGTAAATGTTGAAGATAAAATCGGTCTTATGCTACCTTGTAATGTGGTGGTTCAAGAGAAAGAGAAGGATTTCGTTGAAGTTTCAGTCATAGAGCCAGTTGTATCTATGTCTGGGATCAAAAATAAAGATCTTTTATTGATAGCAGGAGAATTAAATAAGAAATTAATGATGAGTTTACTAGCCGTCAAACTAAAATAGTGGAGTATGTATTCTGTTCATTCTTTAATAAAACTCTCAGCTGCTATCGTTCTTGCAAGCTCTATGCTATTTGCCATTTTGGCGTTCACTATAAGAACCATTGGAGGTAAGATAAAAGAGGTGTTTAAATGGAACCTTTACTTGGGTACATTACTTCTCTTGGCTTCATTTATCAGTAACCTTTACTGTGTTCATTGGTCAGAACTAGAGTTAGAATTGATGAATGGAAAAGCAGATGTGCTATTAACTGTTTTATTTCTAGGACTTTCATTACTGTTCTTATTCAGGAATAGTAAGATGTCTTCAAAAGAGGTAATAATAGGTGTGCTACTACTGCTATCGGGTACCATTATGTATTTCTCTAATTGCATATTTTAAGTATGGACATATGAGAAGAAATAAATCACACATTAAAAAACAAAGACATGTGCTCTGGTCAAAAAAGGAGAAACGACTTTTATTTATTTCCGGGATAACATGCTTGCTTATCATTTCTCTAGGCTATTACTCAAGTATTAAGCGTTCTATTAAATATGAGAATGCTTACAAAGCATATGAAGGTATGGAAGTTCCTGATAGTGTTGTTTGTATGATTAGTAACCTTGTGAAACCGATTGCAATGAGCTCAATAACTGTACAGAATGATGTTTACTGGGGTTGTTGTGACAAATGCCTTAACCGATTGAATTATAACATTGGAAATGTGCAGTTTGCTACTGATCCATATTCTGGAAAAAGGCTGAAGAAATCAGAAGCTATTATTCACATTAATCCCTCTGATAAGCGAACTGTATTGTATTTCGAATCAGAAGAATCCTATGATAATTTTTTAGTACATATAAATAACTAGTTATGAAAATAAAAATCCTTGTATTTGCCATGCTAATTAATACTGGTTTAACAATGGCATCGGAAATGTTTTATACATCTAATGTTTATGGTAACTGTGGTATGTGTGAAGACCGCATTGAAAATACTATAAAAGAATTAAAAGGAGTGAAAAATGCCGAATGGAATCAAAAAAATAAAGTATTGACATTTTCATTCGATAACGAGCAGACGGATATTTATAAAATTCATAAGGCTATAGCCAAAGCAGGCCATGATACTGATATATATAAGGCTAGAGATAATAGCTATGCTAAGCTAAACGCATGTTGTCAATATGAACGACCTAGAAAATCAGGACCAAGAATTCAAACTTATCCAGATGATAGGCGGGTTGTTTTGAATTTCGAAACAGATGAATCTTATAATAATTTTTTAAAACAACAAATAAACAATTAGTTATGAAAACAAAAATTTTAGTATTTACTATGCTGCTTAGCGTTGGTCTGACAATGGCAGCAGAAAAAAATGAAACATTTAAAGTTTATGGTAATTGTGGTATGTGTGAAGACCGCATTGAAAATGCAGCCAAAGAAGTGAAAGGTATTAAGTCTGCAGATTGGAATCAAAAAGACAAAATGATGACCGTGTCTTTTGATGATGCACAAACAGATATCCATAAAATCCATATGGCTATTGCTAAAGCCGGACATGATACTGATATGCATAAAGCTGATGATGATGTTTACGCCAAATTGCATGGTTGCTGTCAGTATGAGCGAGCGAAGAGCGAAAAAACAGGAGGTCATAACCATGGTGAAGGACACTCAGGTTGCACTAGGCCACAGAGTACTAAAAAGAGCGGAGGCTGTTGTGAAAAATAAAGATTAAAGTATAAGTAAAAAAGATGAAATTATGAAAGCAAAGGTATTTTTATTAGTCGCGTTGATATCGACGCTTGGTACACTTAATGCATTGGCTCATAATGAGACAAAGAGCTTTAAAGTTTACGGAAACTGCGGTATGTGCGAAAAGCGAATAGAAAAAGCGGCACAATCAATTGATGGTGTTGTATCGGCAGATTGGGATAAAAAAACAAAGCAAATAAAAGTTGTTTATAATCCTCATACAGCTGATATTAAACAAGTACATAAGGCTATTGCAAAAGCTGGGCATGATACAGAAATGATTAGAGCTAAAGATGAAACCTATAACAAATTACCGGGTTGTTGTCAATATGACAGAGCTCCTGTTAAAAAAGTAGACCATAGTGGTCACAATCATTAACTGAATTAGAATGGAAAAGCTAGGTAAAAACATACTTATCGATTTGTCTGCAGGTGGTATGATTGGTTTTTCCATTCTTCATCCTGTTTCTATGCTGATACAGCATGGAGTAAACGTGCTTCAACACCCTATAGGGCATTACTTTTTTAGTTCGATGTCCTTATATTTTACACTGTTAGGGTGTTTTTTGGGTATACTTAGTGGCGTCTTCAGGATTAAGCTTCAAAATCAGAATGTGCGATTGAAGGAGCAGCAGAAAATTATCAATGAACAAAATCAGAGTTTTGAAGCGAGTATTACATATGCCAGGCATATACAAGATTCGATGTTTACTAAGGAACAAGAAATAAAACAATACCTACCGGAATGCTTTATACTTCACAAACCTAAAGATATTATAGGCGGAGATTTATATTGGTTTAGAAAAATTAAGGGAAAGTACTTTTTTGCAGCAATTGATTGTACCGGACATGGTGTTCCGGGAGCAGTTTTAAGTATGATTGCCAATGATTTGCTAAATGAAATTGTGACGGAATTCAAAATTTATTCACCCGATTTAGTATTAAACAAACTTCATTTATTATTCAGACAAACACTTCATCAGGATAAAAATGGTAACATGGATGGACTGGATATTGCTTTGTGTTGTTTTGATAAAAAAGCAAGAAGAATTGAATACGCAGGGGCAAAGAATCCTTTGATTTATATACAAAACAAACAGATTCAAATTATTAAAGGTGACAGGATTTCCATTGGAGGTTATAATGGGTTCAATAGCCCTGGTTTTACTAAGCACATTCTCACCGTTAATGAACCATCCATGTTTTATATTTTTACGGATGGTTTTCAAGATCAATTTGGATATGACGATAAGGGAAAATTCAAATCACATAGATTCCGGAAGCTTTTATTAAAAATTCATGAGTTACCTTATATAAGACAAAAGCTGGAACTCGATCGTACCTTTGAATCCTGGAGGAGTACTGAACCCCAAACAGATGATGTATTGGTTATCGGGTTTAAAGTAGGATAAGGTATTTAGTATTGTTTAATTATCTAATTCCAGGTTTGATATGTTCTGTATACCAAAATAATTTATTGATTTTAAAAAATAATAAATTCATGGTAGGGTAAAACTGCCATATTACGGTATAAGGAATAAACAGAAACAAACATGGAAGTTTATATTCACATTATTAAAGTTTAGTGTTTTGACTGAAAGTGAATTTGAAACATTTTTTCATGATAATTTTGAAAGTATCCGTAGATACTTGTTTTATCGTTCAAATGATAAAGAGTTATCAACAGATATTGCCCAAGAGTCAATGTTAAGAATCTGGGAAAGAAACGTAAAGCTTGAAGGTAAAAGAACCGTAGGTTTTGCTTATAAGATTGCTAATGATTTGCTTGTGGATAGGTTCAGAGAAAATAACGCCCAAATGAATTATATAAATAACATCAGTTTCGATTTTAATGGGCAAAATCCCGAAAAAGAGCTGCAATTTAAGGAGTTAAAGGCTGATTTTGAAAAGAAACTTGCTGATATGACAGATAGTCAACGCGTTGTTTTTCTGATGAGCCGTATGGATGGGTTAAAAAACAGAGAAATAGCTGAAAAGCTAAACATTAGCATAAAGGCTGTAGAAAAGAGAATGTCTGGAGCTCTTGTAATTATTAAAGAATTTGGAAAGACAATATATTCTATAATGATATCAGTTCTAGTATATAGTCTAAAATTTTTATCAGTTATTTAAAGTTGAAACAATGGATTCGGATACGTTCAATACAAGCGATAATAATATGGAAAATAAAGAATCAGAATTGATTTCCATGTTGCATATAGCCTGGAAAAAATCAGAAGATGAGGTTTGGCTTGAGACCCAAAAAAAATTGCAAAAAAGAAAGATTGTGAGGCTTAATATGCCTAACTTTTATGTAAAATGGGTAGCTGCTGCAAGTATTGTTGTTATTTTCTCTGTTTCTATTCTAATTGGCACACATACTAAGACTGTTTCAACCTTAGCTATGCAACACAAAATCATTGAGTTACCCGATGGTTCAAAAATGACGCTTAATGCACAGAGTAATGCAACTTACAAGCCTTATTTGTGGATGATAAACAGACAGGTAAAACTCAATGGTGAGGCGTTTTTTGAAGTACAGAAAGGTGAAAAATTTAAAGTACTCTCAGATTTAGGGTCAACTGAAGTATTAGGAACAAGCTTTAATATTTATTCACGAGAAAACAGCTACGAAGTAACCTGTATAACTGGCAAGGTTAAAGTAAAGGCTCATGAAACAAATGATGAAATATTATTGCAACCCAGTCAAAAAGCAATTTTGAAAAGTACTGGAAAGCTTAATGTTTTGAATCAGGTAAAAAATAAAAATAGTACTGCCTGGATGGAAGGGAAACTGATATTTACATCAGTGCCTTTGTCTAAGGTTTTTGATGAAATTGAAAGGCAATTTAATGTAAAAATTATTTTTCGGAATCACTCAGATCTGGATTACACAGGTGCTATGAAATTAACTGATGATATTGAAGAAATATTAACATATATCTGTCAACCATTTGACGTTGATTGGATTAGATCTAAAAACAATACATATACAATTATCAGAAAGGATTAATGAGAGAAAATGGCCACTCCTGGCATTAGAAAAACAAAGTAAAAATTGAAATTCTGAAAAAAAATATTCTTGCAATAATTATACTGGTTGCGACATATAGTACAGTAATGTCGCAGCAGATCATTGTGCAAGCTCAAAATGAGCCTTTAAATCTTGTATTAATCCAGATACGAGATGATTATAATTTTAATCTTTCGTTTAACGATACGGAGCTTTCTAAATATAGTGTTACAATTGATGAAGAGTTTAATTCTATAGAAGAAGCTTTTAATTCTTTATTAGCTTCCACACCGGTAATGTGGAAAAAAACAACTAAGGGTTACATATTCATAACCAAGGATGAAGAATTTGTGCTCAAAAAGGAATACTTGCTATCTGGTACCATAATTGATAACACTAACAATGAAAGCTTACCATACAGTCATGTCAACATTAACTCAATAAATTTACTCACCGGTGAGTATGGTAAGTTTAACTTTAAATCATCCACCGATAGCATCTTCAGTATAAGAATATCATATGTGGGGTATCATATAGCAGATACAGTTCTGAAAGCCGGTTTAAACCACCGGATTAGATTAATGCCAAAGGATATTGAGATTAACGAGGTGGTGGTATCAGCATATTCAAAGATTTTCTATGATGAATCAGGGAATAAGGCCGGACTATTGCGAATCAATCATAAATCAGCACTTTCCATTCCGGGTAGCGGCGATAACTCGGTCTTCTCCGTATTGCGTTTACAGCCTGGTATATTAGCATCCGGGGAGCAGTCGAACAATCTGGTTATTTGGGGAAGTTATTCAGGTCAAAGTTCTGTTTTATTTGATGGCATAACTCTTTTTGGACTTAAAAGCTATAGCGATAACATTAGTGCAGTAAACCCATATTTAGCCAAGGATATAAGGATTCACAAAGGCGCTTTCGACGCAAGTCAAGGTGAACGAGTCGGAGGCATTGTTGATATTACTGGATACGATGGCAGTAAATCTCAATTCTCAGCAAAATTAAACCTGAATAATTCAACAGTAAATTTAGTTGCAGAAGTTCCCTTAAGTCAAAAAATATCAGTTATTGCTGCTTATCGTCAAACATATTACAACCTATACTTAGATAGTGATCTAAAGCTAAAAGAACCTTCAACGGGCATGCAGATGAATAATGGGGTGCCGGTTAATCCCAATTATCTATTTAGAGATGGGAATTTTAAAATATCCGGTATTACAGAAAATGGTGATTCTTATTTTGTAAGCAGCTATCTGGGTCAAGACAAATTTTCTTACTCGGTTGATCAAAACCACATGAATAGTATAATATCTCAAAATGTTGATGAATATTATTCCCAATCTGGAATTAGTGGCTCTTACAATAAAAATTGGCATGGAAAAGGAAGTTCAAAAATTGGAATTGCGTACTCCTTTTTAGACACAAAACTTACCGACAAGCAAAGTAGTTCAACTTTTTTAATGCATGGTAATAATCATAGTAGAAACAATACATTGAATAACTATGTGGGTGAGTTCAAACTCACATTAAAAAACAGATTACTATTACTTGGAAAACATGAATTAGAATTTGGTGGTGGAATTTCAAGAAATTCGGCTTCTACATTACTAAGCACCAGCAATTCAATACAGAACACTTTGAGCGGCGAAAAATATGCCGATATTCTCACCGTATTTGCACAAAACAAATTCTCCTTTGGCAAAAAGCTTGAAATCACGCCGGGTTTTCGAATTAACTATTTTTCAAATCAACATAAAGCTTATAATCAACCTAGATTAAATGCAGGTTTTTATCCTAACGATAAGTGGAAAATAAATATTTCATGGGGGATATATAATCAATTTGTTCATAGAAATTCAATTATTGATGAGAATAATAATTTCAGCAATATATGGATGATAAGTAATAACCATAGCATTCCGGTGTTATCGTCAAAGCATGCTGCACTTGGAGCAGGTTATATTAAAGATGGTTTTAGTGTTAATATTGAAGCTTTCAACAAAGAAACAGATAACCTGACAAGGATTTTGAGAAAGAACACGAGCCTAACAGTATATACAGGAAAAGCAAAAGCAAAAGGCTTAGATTTTAAAATTAAGCAAGAATACAAAGGCAATTCTTTCTGGGTAGCTTATACTCTGTCACAAGTCAGGGAGTGGTTTCCATACTTTTCCACAAATGAGTTTCAGGATGCTCCACACCATCAGGAGCATGAACTAAAGTTTTCAGGAATTCTGAATCTTCACCCTTTTATTTTATCGGCAAATTATGTTTACGGTTCTGGTTTTATGCAAAATGAAAATCGAAACAGCAAGCCATTTCCTTATAAGCGAGCTGATATTATGGCTAAATATAAGTTCACCCCTGGAAAACTTCATGTTCAATGCGGAATATCGATACTAAACATATTCAATTACAGTAATGTAAGGATTACTGATGTTACCCAAATACCAACTGACAACATGAGTTCTGTTAATGTCTACTATAATGCAGTACCCTTCTCTCCATTTGTTTTTATTAATATAACAATCTAATGTTATTGTTGTAGTATTTCTTTGTATTTCAATTGAGTATAAAGTTTTTGATTTTTTTTAGAAAATTGAGGTAGGGTAAAATTGCCCTTTTACGGTACACATACAAAACAAATAAATGAGTAATTGATAATTTAAAGTAAGAAAAAATGAAAAAAGTGAAATTTGCAATAAGCTTGATAACTTTAGTATCTTTTGTTGTGTCATGTGAAATGTCAGACATAAATCCTGAAACAACTGGTGCTTCTATTGAAGGAACCTATGTAGGTACATTAACAAATGTAAATTCTTTAAAAGGCACAACGCTTAGTAATAATGAGGGTCACGATGCTGTAGCCGAAGTCAAAGATATGGGCAATGGTGAAATTCAGGTTCATTGCTATGGAGAAGAAATGGATACCACATTTATGCTTAATTACTATGAGAATCATGACAGCGTTATGGTGTGTATGAATGGTGAGGCTTTTGAAGAAATGTATGGGCATGAAATGGGATGTGGCACAAACGAAAGTGAAATGATGGGTTCTGGTTCTGGTGGCGGAATGATGGGTTCTGGTGGCGGAATGATGAATGGTAATGCCAACTGGACAGATCATATGAATAATGAACACTCAGAAGGAGATGAGCATTTTGGCGGCTTTGATATGAACACTAATTCGTTTGAATATATTATAAGGAAAGAGGATATTACATATCGCTTTAATGGCTTTAGAAAGTAATTCTATAGTTATGAGCATAAAAAATGAGTCATACATTATTAAAACCTCTAAGACTTTAAATGCAATCAGCAAATAAAAATTAAAAGAAATCTGCAAAGCAATAAAAATAGTTCTGGGATTATAAGTCTCTGTTTGGATGAACAAAGCATTTTTCTTGAATATGGTAGCCAACAAATTTCCAAGTCTTCAATACTTGAGCTTTTAAGAAGGATTAATTTTCCTTTGGTTGATTCATTAAAGTTGTATTTTTAAAAAGATTGATGTAATGAAGTATTTTATTAAAATAAGCGCAATTGTTATATTATTTGTTTTGACTATTTCTTGTGAACGATATGACAAGAAAAAGAACTATTTTATTAACAAAATAACTAGAGGGAATTTTGAAGAGGTTACAAAGCAGGTTACTAGGTTACTTGAGGAGAGTGGATTCAGTGTGGTTACAGAGCTTGATTTACATACGAGAATAATGAATAACCAAGATGATGTTGTTATGAAACCTTATAGAATTTTGGGAACATGTAATGCATCAATAGCTTATCAGAACATCCTAGAGGAAGAGAATATTGGGGTTTTTATCCCATGCAAAGTGCTTATAAAGGAAATAGATTTCAATACTATTGAGGTGGTTTTTATTAATCCCAATGCATTTATGGAGGAATTTAATAATGATCAATTGGCTACCTCTGCCAAAGATGTAACTGATATATTTAAATCAGTTTTGGAAGTGTTGTGATTCAAAATTGATATTAATTAAGTTCATAAGGCGATAGCATAGGCCGGGCATGATACTGAAATGCATAAAGCAAAAGATGAAACGTACAACTCATTACCCGGATGCTGCAAATATGATAGAGCCGCTAAAAAGAAAGAAGACCATAGCGGTCACCATCATTAAAATGATTTGATACAAATAAAAAACTCCCGACTGATTTAGTTCAACCGGGAGTTTTTTTATGCTCATTTTCTGACAAGTTCCATTAAATACTTACAATCTCCTACAGGTACAATTAATCTCCAACACCCCCACCATAAGCCTACTATATGTTTGTTTCCATTATGGAAGCAAGCACAAAGAAAATACTAGGCACATTAGCAGCAGTTGCAGCCGTTGGTGGAGGTTTCTACCTCATTAAAAAGGGCAAAAAGCTTCTAGCCGGGGCAAAAATGAACTTTGCCCTTTTGGGATTCCGCATCCACAAGATGAACTTACAGGAAGTTCAATTTGCTGTAAAGCTTCGCTGCTACAATCCCACAAAAGCACCCATCACATTAGCCGTTAACCAGGTAGTGGCAAACTATAAAGGTTCGGCAATTGCTTATTCTACCCCCGACATCAAAGGTCTTACTGTTGGAGCAGGTTCTACACAAGAGCCTGAAATCCTGTTTCAAGTGCCATACCTGAACCTTGTAGGAAAAGGTTTATCCACAGCATTGCTTCAAAACACCGCACAGCTTAAAGCAGACATGAGCTTTACCCTTTCGCTAAGCATTAATGGCGAAACCATTACTACCACGCAAAATTTAACAGACGAAAGCCATACCGCTAGGTTGGGTTCGCTGAATACCATTGAAAATAATACCACAATGAGGCAAAATATGAACGGATTAGCATTGGGCGAATTAGGCATCGTGTCTGGCCCACGTAATACACAGGACGGTCGTAAGTTCAACCACCTGATAAAAAAAGCATCCGGAACAGATGTATTTGTAAAGAACGGCAATGTCCTGGAAACCGTTGAAAGTTGTATTGAAATTATAGCCGAACACTTCCGTGAAGTAGAGGAACTAGCCTCCATGTTGCAAGGTGATAACATGAAAGCATCCTGTAAGAACATCTTTGATTTTTCATACAAGTATCTCCAATATCATAAAGACGAAGACGGTACAGAGCAGCTTCGTACTCCCGCACGTTCATGGTTGGACGGACAAATGAGGTTTAAACAAAAAGGCATAAAATCAGCAGGGATTGACTGTGATGATTACAGCATTTTTGTAGGTTCTCTTTTAAAGAACCTTGGTATTCCGTTCAAGCTCCGCATTACCAAGTATGACGGTAAAAAGAACTTTCAGCATATCTATGTTATTGTTCCTGCTTTGGGTGATTCGGAAGATGAGATAGTCATTGACCCGGTACTATCAAAATTCGATTATCAGAAGCCATACAGCTTTGAGCAATCCAACTTTGATATGTCACCTGTTCAGATGGCTGGACTTAAAGGCATTGATGGTTTAACAGGTTCAAGTTCTTTAGGCTTACCAATTTCAATTCTATCAGGTATTGATTTGGCTGGAGGTCATCAAGCAAAAGCCGACCATGAAGAACTTATCGCTATAGTATCTGGCGTTGACTTTGACGATGCCATTAACGGATTGGGTGATGCAGACGATGCCACTTACCGCTATTTAGTCCGCACCCGAAATTTCCTTTTAAAGAATAAGGAGAACAAGGATAAAATGGCGCATATCCAAAACCCTGACCAATTTATTTCCATGTTGGACCAGGCTATCAAATTTTGGAATACACCACAGCGAGATAAAGTACTGGCGAAACTGGAAAGTATTGAAGCCAGACTTGCACAAAAAGGACTGATAAAGTACGATATAGATGCCATTGAAGGATTAGCAGAATTAGATGATTTAGATGAATCCATAGATGGATTAAACGGAGACAGAGGTTTAGGTGGATTTTTTAAATCACTAAAGCGAATCGGCAGAAAGATTGGTAAGGGCATTAAGAAGGCTGCTAAAAAAGTTGGCAAAGTCGCCAAGAAAGTAGCTAAAGCCATCGTTCGTTTTAATCCACTTTCCATTGCTATCCGTAATGGCTTATTGGCAGCTTTGCGATTGAATATGTTCGGCATTGCCAAGAAACTTCAATACGCTTATCTACCTGACCAATTGGCATCCAAATACAACATCGATGCTAAAAAACTAAAGGACTTAAAGAAACGCCACAGACGTGTACGTAAGCTATTTAAAGGATTGCAAGGCAGGGAAAAGAACCTGAGAAAAGCAATCTTAAAAGGAGCAAAACAAAAGAGCCGAGACTTCTCATTGAAGGGCGTAGATGGTTTATTGGCTGATTTGCAAGGATTGGAAGCCATCGGAGAACTTGGCGAATTAGGACAAATGGGTGCAGTGGCTACCGCAGCATCGGTAGGTGCAGCTACAGGTGTATTGGCAAAAATTAAAAGTTGGCTAAAACCTGTAAAAAACATCTTCACAAAAATCAAGAGCAAGTTTTCTAAGGCTAAAAAAGTCAAAAATACGGTATCACAGTATGTGCCATCAAATTCAGATACTCAGGTTCAGGAAGCAAGTCATTATGTAGCTCCGCAGACCAGCAGTTATACCCCCCAACCAATAATGAAGTCGGGCAACTACAGCCCTCAAACTACATCGCTGGCTCCAATGATTACACAAACAGTTGCTCCAACAAAAAAAGGCATGAGTAAGGGAGCAAAAATAGGTATCGGTATTGGCGTAGTGGCATTGATTGGTACAGGTGCATACTTCGCATTTCGCAAGAAAGATGATGACAAACCGAAGCAAAACACACAGTCAAAGAAATCCTTCTCAAAAAAGGCATTAGGAAGCATTGAGCTTCAATAATCAATAGATAAACAATTATTAAAAATTAAGAACATGGCAGTTAAGAAAACAACGTCAAGCCCCAGGAGAACATCCGCCGGGACAAAAATTGACTTTATGAAAGCCACCAACAACATAGGCAAGCCCATTGCTGCCGTAGCAGGGTTTGCAGTTGGAAAGTACGCTTTAAAGAAGTTAGAGAAAAGTCAGGCTGTAAGTGGTCTTCTAGGCAATGACATGAAAAGCTACATCGTTCCGGCAGCGGTTACAATGGGCAGTTTGGTAGGTACTCAATTTACCAAAAATGAATACATCAAGCTTGGGCTTGTTGGAGCAGCAGGAGCTGGTGTAGAATCCATTATCAAGAAAGCAACAGGTAAAACCATCCTACAAGGATTAGAGGGCATCATTGGAGACGAAGACTACGATGAAGTTGATGGTTTACAAGCCTTGAATCCAATCACACAAGCTCTTCCGGCAGCGGATATCGACATCGAGCGTGAAATAGAAGCTTCTGTTTCAGGTGCAGCAGCAGATTACTCCATGAGTGACGACCCTGTGGGAAGTGCAGCAGCCGATTATGCAATGAGCGATGAACCTATCGGCAAAACAGACTATCCGGAGGATGAAGAACCTCAAATCGGCAAGATTAAAGACATCGACCCCGACAGCATGGACTATGACATCTTTTCGGGCGATATGATGGCATCCTGATTCATTCACAACTAAGTAATCAATTCAATTTATAACAGGCTATTGAGCCACAAAAACAAATTATCATGGCAGAGATTAATGAGCAAAATGATTTGTACCCCTCAATGGAGGATATAGAGGGTTTAGAAGAAGCGATTCTCGATAAGGAAGAAGATTCCCTGGACAAAGAAGACGACCAGGATGATGCCACGGAAGGCATCGGTGAACTCGGACGTTCGAGACGTAGAAGAAGACGCAGAAGCCGTAGAGGTCGCAGACGTAGTTACCGCAAACGTGCTGTTCGCAGGTCGTACAATGCAGGTCGCAGAAGTACCGCTGTAAAAACAGGTTTGACAACTCAACTGACTTCAAAAGGTCAGTTTGAATTACGTAGACAGCAGCTTCCGGCAGAGATTCAAAAGGCATTGAAAGATGCACGTATGCAGACCGTTGATACGGCAATCTATACCATTAAGTCAGTTAAGGACAAGTCCGATATTGATTTGATGGAAGCATCGGATGATAAGAAGGCTGGTCGTACTAACCTGAACCGTGCACAGTTGGATTCAGGAAAATATTTCTTACTAACTGACATTGTTCTTGAGTACGCTCACGGTGCATCGGAAGAAGATAATGACCCTGCAGATTTTGCATTCGGTCAGTTTGCGCTTCCTGCACAAATCCTTAACGGAACATTTGAGATGACTTTGGGAACCAAGGTGATTCTTCCTGAAATCTCATGTGCGGTATTCGATGATACCGATACAACCAAGCGTAAGTTCCAGTACAAATTGGCTAATCCAAAGTGGTTAAAGCCATCAATGGACATCACGCCAAAGCTGAACATGCCAAAGGCTATCAACAACAGCGACAAGGTTTTCAACCCAGCTGTTAAAATAACCTTATTGGGTACAATCACTGAGAAAGCCTAGTTTTTTGGGTATGCCATAATCGTTAGAAGGGGCGGTCGCAATACTTGCTTCCGTCCCTTTTTTCTTAATCACTTATACCAATGGAAGTACAAGACAATAAAATAAAGAAACTACAGGTTGTAAAATTCGAGGTTAAAAAAGGAGAAACCTTCGAGTTTAACGGCAATACCAAAACAGAGCATGACCGCATTAAGGGTATGTTCCTCCGCCTGTCTAATCAACAAGCCCTACCGGGTTCAACACTTCGAGCATGGATTGATGATACTGAAATCATCCCCGATGATACCGAGGTAGCTCTTCTTCATCACAATGATGATATGAGTATCAAAGACGTGACTTTCCCTGTGAATGAAAAAGCCAAAAACAGCCCTATCAGAATTATCTATAAGGATGATAGCGAGAACCTGGCTGTTAATGATAGTTACCATGTGCGTGTGTATCTGCTTGCCGAAGTGGATAATTCATAATTCCCCAATACTCCCGATATGAAACGATATTTTGTTATTACGCATAAGTCCGAGGACAATAGCCATATCAACGCACAGGATTTGCTCCCTGCTTCCTGCAAGTTGATAACTGGTCTTGCTGTTATCGCCACCGTTAAAAAGCAAACAGAGTTGATTGATGTAGTGGAGAGCCTTGCTTTCCCACAAGCATTGATTACTGACCTGTTAAACGATGAGCAGATTACAGACTTATTCTACTCCTATTTACGCACAAGAGCAGATGAACATGATAGTCGTGCATTCTTTGAAAGGGACATTTTACCTGAAATTATCAAGGTACTAACCAATGGTATTGTTTATTCGTGCCTGGATAAAGATGAGCAACAGGAATTGAGCGACCATATTGCTCATGTATTCAATGAGCAGTTCGTTGATTTCGTTTATAACGAATCCAATCTGTTTGTTAGAGGTCAGGGAATGACCAACCTTGAGTTCTCTGATTTTATCGCCCAACAAACATTGGTATTTACCTATCAGCACAAGGATGAACTATTCAAAAGAACCATTAAAGCTTACAAGCAGCCTGAATCATACGAGTGTGGCAACATCAGTTTATTGGTAAACGGTAACAGCTTCTTGCTTCGTGACTACATGGTTACGGCAAACAGAAACATCAAGTATCTCAGCAAAGAGATTATCCCTTTCCATGAGCCTTTGGAGGTGAACAGCAACATCTACACGGTATTCAAGAGCAACAAGAACAGCGAGGAAAATATCCTGACCATCAGGATTTACATTGAGTACGAAGCTCCATCCAAAAAAGAACTGCAATTGTCGAACACAAATCCGGAGGAAGTGACCAATGAACACGAGTGAGTTATTACATACCATTGCCAAAGACCGCATTGCAGGACTACGAACCATTGACAGTTACCAGTTGAAACCGACTGTGATTCGAGTTACAAGTTCTGATATGTCCCTGGACCTGAAAAACGACATGTGGATTCTAAACACTAAAGGTCTTCCCGGTTCCATAGATGAATTGGAAATGATTAGTAGCGATAACGTGTTTACTGCTACACCCGAAGAATATGACTTTATGGATGAGTACCGCTACCAGGTATTCACCGATTACATAGACATCAAAACCCAGGCGGAAAGCTTCAAGCCTTACCGATTGGAGTTTGTAAAGATTATTCCCCACCGAAATTAATACAGCCATGCTAGATTACAGAGAGCAAATACAAAGCATATACGAGTTTATAAAACGTTCAGAGGATGAACAAAAGTACCCTTACGCATACGAAATATACCTGGTAACAGGAGTTGATGAAACGGCACTCACTTCGAGAACTGCCGGAACTGAAAAGTTCAACCGTGATATTGAAAGTGCCATTGAAAAAGCAAAACAATCACATGGTACACTCAGGGTTGATGTGTTTGGCGGTAAAAGCCCCAATGCAAGAAGCCTGAACAGCTATACCATCAATGTGAGCAAACTTCTCAATCCACCAAAAGAACCTATTGAGAGAGCAGAACTTCAAACCATTATTCAACAAGAAGTTAAACAGCAGCAGATTCAGAATAATACCAATGGTTTAGGAGAATTGGATACGCTATTGGGGTTGTTCTCAGGTGAAAACGAACAGGCAAAAAACAAATTGGAAGGTTTGTTTGGCGTGTTCAATGCCTTGTCGGGTAACAACAAGGAGGTTGAACGAATCAGTTACCAAAAGCAATTGGATGATTTTAAGTTCGAGACACGCTACAATACTTTGGAAGAGAAGTTTGAGCGATTACGCAATGAAAATGCGGAACTACGAGCTGAGAAAGACCGCTACCAAAGTGAGAATAGGGAATTAAAATCAGAGAAGACTGACCTAGAAAACCGTCTTGCCGGGTATGCTCCCAACGAGGTAATGAAGAGAGTAGCCACAGGGGCATTGGTAGGCATCGGTTCACGCATACTTACCAACAGTCCGAAAACAGCAGAGTTATTAGGACTTACAGCAGAGGAACTAAAAGGTGCTTTGGGTATGGTCGATGACAGCCCTGAAGAATCGGCTCCAATTCCAGATACCAATGTTGAGATTACCGATATGGGTTCGGCAAGTTCTCCAGAAGACAAGAAGAAAGCAGAGATTATCAAGAACCTTTCTGATGCCCTAATGACATGGGAACTGCAAGATGTGGCCAAGATTGCCAACATTGTTGGACTATGCCTTGACAAAGCGGAACTCATCAATAAAACTCTCGCATTCTTGAACCAAACTTTACAAGGAATAGAGCAAACGGATGGCGAAGAATAAACATTTAAAACAAACGATTATGCGAAAATTTAAAGTAGGAATCACGATTGAAGCTGAAGCACCGGAGACGGTTCAGCAAATGGGAAACCTGATACAAAATGCGGTAAACAAGGTTGAACAGGAGGATATTATTAAGCTGCTCTCCAAAGTAGCCAAGAACCCAAAGATTGTAAAGACCGCATTGAGATACATCTAAAATTCAAGTACCGTGCAAAAGTTACCACCAGTAAATAAGGCAACATTAGTCGCTAATGGAATTAAATACGGCTTACCCATATTAGGTGTAGGCATAGGTATTTATGCCGTTAAAAAACTATTGTTCAAGCGTAATCCTGATGGCACTTCATCAAGGGTTGCTCCTGCATTGAGCGATATGGTTCTTCAAAAGGAAAATTTGACCATTTCCCCATCTGATGCAGCCTTGTATGCTAATACGCTGTACGGTGCAATGCTTGATTTCGGAACAGACGAAAAAACGATTTACAGCACCATAGATAAGCTAAAGACCAAAGATGATATGCTTCTGGTGATAAAAGCTTTCGGTATGAAGATGTACCTATTGGGAACTCGTGCTGCATTTCTTGGTCAGGACTACAATTTGATTGGTTGGTTACGCTTTGAACTAAGCGATAAAGAGATTGCCAAAATAAAACCCAAGTTCGACAGTTGGGGAATCCCTCTCTAAAACACGATTACAGCTATGGACAAGAAACAAAAGAAGATATTATTTATTTCGGGAGGGTTAGTAACCACAGGGGCGATAGTGACCACCATTTTACTTATTCGCAGACGCAATAAGAAAAGACAGCAAGGGCTATTGCCCCATCGTGGTTCAAACATTTTAACTACGAATAGGAATGAGTTGCCTTCGGATTTTCAAAATTGGAATGGTGGCAATACTTATCTATCCAATGCACCCAGGGGCATCCGCAACAACAATCCGGGAAACCTGATTTACACCAACATCAAATGGAATGGTAAACTTCCTAAAGAGCAAAACAAAGACAGACGTTTTGAAATGTTTAAAGCTCCTGTTTACGGAGTTCGTGCCATGATTAAAGACCTCAAGCATGACATTGAAAAAGGCAAGAATACAGTTCCGGCTCTTATCGAGGAATATGCGCCCAAGTTTGAGAACAATACGGCAGCTTATATCAAAACCGTTTGTAAGGATTTAAAAGTTAGCAAAACAGCTAAGCTTCTACCTACCAAGAATACACTTCGCCTTTTGGTGCTTTCAATAGCCAGGGTTGAGAATGGTGGCAATTACGTCAGTAATGAACTGTTCGACAGGGCTTATTCAATGATTTAGAAATTTAAAAGACTTCATAATATGGGAACAATCAAGATGTTTAGGGGAACAACCCCACCGTTACTGAAAAAAGGCGAATGGGCTTCTGATGGTCAGTATGCCTATTTAGGTATGGAACACGAACAATACAAGGTATTTCAGGGCGTGTTTGATATGAGTAAGGACCAGCAGATTGCAGGATTTGAATACGACCTTGACCAAAAAGCAATTATTATTCCAACGGGAACACCGTTTTCAAAGCTCCAGCTTTTATTTGATTCATTACCCAAGGCATTGAAATACCATACCAACGAGAATGCAAGTATCAGCATCATGTTCGAAGATGGTACTTTCATTAACGATTTAGGGACATTCCTGGTCCTTCGTGATTTTTCCTATCAAATCAACATCTGTTCATTAAGCAATAAGGTAGATGGAACAGTCGGTACTTACGTGAAGCCTGTTGTTTTTCAGAGCGACAAAGCTATTGAGATTTATAATAGTGCCATCAACTTTAGGGATATTCGATTTGAGTACAGTGATGAAGGAAGTGGTGCATTGGCATTTCTGAACAGCACGACCAACATAGACGATTGCTGTTTTGAGGCTAAGGTTAACCAGTCTTGTGTTTTTGACCGAGGTTATAACAAGATTGTATTTTCTGATACCTATTTCAAGATGAACCGTGATGTTCAGGATACGATTCTGGATAGGGCTTCGGTTGGCTCATTCATTAATATCGCTCGTTCAAAATCAGCTCCGGACTTTAGACCAAAAACCATTGTTCAGCAGATTTCAGGAGGTCTGATAATCGCAGGGAACGTTGAAGACTTGTTGATTTCAGAGAAAAGTCCGGTGTATATGCCCAATGGCGGTATCGAGGTACACGGTGGATTTGTTACTGACCCGGATGGCAATCTAAATATCGCCATTCCAACAAAGCTATCACAATTGGAGAATGATATGAACCTGACCTCCAATTTTGAGGAATTGGAAAACAAACCCAATACCATTTCTCCGGAACAGGCTACAGCCATTGAAAACAACAACAAAAAAAGTAGCTATCCGCAGGAGGATGCAGAGAAGTTGGCAGGGATTGAAGAGAATGCTACTGTTGGGGCAGATTGGGAAAGCAACGTAGAAAATAAACCTGTAACGATTAGCCAGGAACAGGCAGAAGCAATTGAGGCGAATAACCAAAAACGAAGCTATCCTCAAACCGATGAAGACAAACTATCGGGTATCGAAGACAATGCGACTGTTGGAGCTGACTGGGAGCAAAATGTGCAGAATAAACCAGTAACCATTTCTCCACAACAAGCAGCCGATATTGAATCCAACAACAATAAACGAAGCTATCCACAAGCTGATGCTGATAAACTTGCCGGAATTGAAGAAAACGCTACTGTTGGAGCTGATTGGGAGCAAAATATACAGAACAAACCCGTAACAATCTCGCCGGAACAGGCAGAAGCAATAGAGGCTAATACTGAAAAACGTAGCTATCCTCAAGCTGATGAAGACAAACTATCCGGCATTGAAGAAAATGCAACTGTTGGGGCAGATTGGGAATCAAATGTGCAGAATAAACCTGTAACCATTTCTCCTGAACAAGCTGAAGCCATTGAAGGCAATACTGAAAAGCGTAGCTACCCACAAGAAGATGAAGACAAGCTATCAGGTATTGAAGAAAACGCTACTGTTGGAGCTGACTGGGAACAAAATGTTCAGAACAAGCCAGTAACTATTTCTCCTGAACAAGCAGAGGCTATTGAAGCTAATGCACAAAAAGTAAGCTATCCTCAAGCTGATGCTGATAAGTTGGCAGGAATTGAAGAGAATGCAACTGTTGGAGCAGACTGGGGATCAAATGTACAAAACAAACCTGTTACTATTTCTCCTGAACAGGCAGCAGCCATTGAAAGCAATAGCCAAAAGAATAGCTATCCACAGGTGGATGCTGATAAGTTAGCAGGGATTGAAGAAAATGCCACAGTAGGAGCTGATTGGGAAATGAATGTACAGAATAAACCTGTAACTATTTCTCCTGAACAAGCAGCAGCCATTGAAGCCAATACCCAAAAGGTAAGTTACCCACAAGTAGATGCAGATAAGCTGGCTGGTATTGAAGAAAATGCAACTGTTGGAGCAGATTGGGAGTCGAATGTCCAGAATAAACCTGTAACTATTTCCCCTGAACAAGCAGTTGCTATTGAAGCCAATACTCAAAAAAGAAGCTATCCACAAGTTGAAGAAGACAAACTTTCAGGCATTGAAGAAAACGCAACTGTCGGGGCAGATTGGGACACCAACTTGCATAATATCCCTGACTTTCTAAAAAAGTTCCTACAGGTATATGCAGATTCAGGAATCTTCTCAGGAGAAGATTGGGAAACAAAACTGGCAGACATCTTAAACTTCCAAATCAACTTCATGAAAAACTTCGTGGATGCAGATGTGGATAGTCTTGCTGTTGATGTCGCAGGGAACAACCTGAAACTCACTTTTAAAGACGAAACGGATAAAACGATTGTACTTCAGTAATATATAATGGATAAAAAGGGCTACATATCAAGGATTCGTGAGGATTTAAAGGCGGAACGTAAGCACTCTAAAACCACTATTGAAAGCATTGCCAAAAGCTTCGGTATCGCCAATAAAAACTTGGTGAAAGAATTTACCGAACTGGCAATAATTCTTAACGCAAGAGAGATTGCACACGACAGTTCGCTAACCACTTACGAAAAATACCTTGATATTGTAGCCCTGTATCAATCACAGGTCAACCTATCCATGCGAACAAGCATGAGTGTATTGATGCAGCAATATTCGACTCCGGCACCCATTTCGTTCCTGGCATCGAGTTATATTTTAAAACCGGGTAGCTTATCAGGCTACAAAGCTTTTAAGAACATCGTAAAAGGAAGTACAAAGGGTAAAATAGTCGGCAATGCTCATCTTACCAATGATAAAAACGATTTTCCAAAGTATTTAGAACCATCGGCAGGGAACGGACTTTTAACCATTGCTTTGCCTTATCACTATACCCATGTTAACGAGTTGGATGATGTAAGGCTTGCCAACCTGAAAGAACAACCTTTTGCAAAGGTCAGTTCTTGGGATGCCTTAAAACCTCCGGCAGCTTATGACAGAACTTTTGATGGTATAGTTACTAATCCGCCTTTCGGTTCACTTTCTCAACCTGAACTTTTTGGAAAATTTAAAATCAAGCGATTGGAACATGCAATGGCATTGAACGCTTTGCGTTGCATGAAGGAAGATGGTAAGGCAGCCATTATCATTGGTGGTCATACCACTTGGGACGAACATGGTCGGGTTACGGCAGGAACTAACCGCATTTTCCTGAATTACCTCTACCACTTTTACAACGTTGAAGATATTATCCCTATTAACGGCAAAAAGCTTTACTCCAGACAAGGAACTTCAATCAATACCCGATTGATTCTGATTGATGGAGCAAAAGCAGTTCCCGAAGGAGCAGCTCCACTTAAAAATAAACTGCACAGCAGTGTTGTCAATACCCATGACGAACTTTGGGACAGAGTACAACCTCAACCGTCACCAGGTACCCTGAAAAAAATCAATCAGAACATCGCTTGGTTAAGAGCAAAGGCAATTCTCATAAAACAAAAACAGCATGAAGTCCGAAATTAAATTCCAGAAAAAAAGCCTAACCATAAAGTTCAGTCGAAAACCACAAGGACATATTGTTTCTCGGTTAATCGAACTGGGCTTTTCTTCAAAGGATAACAAGTGCTTTGTCCGCACTAAAAAACTGGCTCAGAACGAGCATGAGTATTTACAAGGAATGTTCGGTCATAAAGGGCTGGGCATGGCATATATTCCCACAGCCGAAAAGGGTTTTATCCTAGATACAACTGTTCCCGATTCAATGGGTCACGAAATGCATATCGCTATCCGGAAAGTAAAGAAAAGTATCGGGATGCCTGTGTTTGATTATGCCTGTGAGAAACTCGATTACAGTAATGACGAGCTTGTCAAGTCGCTTTCGTGCGAACAGATTGATGCGGTATCATTGGCAATTTACAATATCGAAAAGCGTGGGCAGGGGATTATTGTTGGCGACCAAACAGGAATCGGTAAAGGAAGAACCGCAGCAGCTTTAATCCGCTATGGTGTTAAAAGTGGCTTGCAACCTGTGTTTTTATCAGAAAAGCCCAACCTATTTACTGACCTGTATAGGGATTTATCGGATATTGGAAGTTCCGCCCTGGTTCCTTTCATTGTGAATACCAAAGAGAGCAAAACCAATGTAAAGGACAAAAGCGGTGAAGTCATATATACTGCTCCCGAAAAACCTACACAAGAGCGCATCATAAAGGGAAAGAAAGTACCCAACAATTACAACTTTGTTTGTGCCACTTATTCGCAGTTCAATCAGCCGAAAAAGCCAGCCAAACAAGAGTTTTTAAATGCTGCAAGTAACGGTAATATCATCATCATGGACGAAGCTCATAATGCTTCAGGCAGTTCCAATACAGGTGAATTTATGCAAGGTGTGTTAAGGCAAACCAAAGGCGTTTGCTTCCTGTCTGCCACCTTTGCCAAGCGACCTGATAATATGCCGATTTATGCTCAAAAGACTTCAATGAGCGATGCCAATATGAGCAAAGAGGATTTGGTGGAAGCCATCACCAAAGGCGGTGTTGCATTGCAGGAAGTATTAGCAGCCCAATTGGTTTCAGAGGGGCAAATGATTAGGCGTGAACGTTCTTTTGAAGGTGTGGAAGTAAACTACATCGAGCTGAAAGAAAAAGCCAAAGAGCAAGCTGAAACAGCCGATAAAGTAACTTCAATCATTAGGGATATAATCGGGTTTCAGGAGAAGTACATTAACAAACAGGTTGATGAGCTTGATAAGATTGCAGCAGCCGAAAGTAAAGAGGTTGAAACACGCAAAGGAACAGAGAAAGCCGGGGTTGATAATATTCCGTATTTCTCAAAAGTCTTCAACGTAATCAATCAATTACTCTTTAGTTTGAATGCCTCTGATGTTGCCGACCATGCCATAAACAGGCTAAAAGAAGGTAAGAAACCAATCATTGCCTTTGCTTCAACTATGGGGAGCTTTTTAGAAGGAATGGCAAAACCTGATGATGTAATTAATGGTGACTTCTCAACCGTTTTAGAAAAGGGATTGGATTCTGTTCTCCGCTATACCGAGAAAGATATTGATGGAGAATCACAGGGTAAGCAATTCAATATTGCAGACCTATCAGAAGATGCTCAATTGGCTTACTATGATATTATCAGGCGAATCGAACAGGCTTCAACAGGTATTACTATCAGTCCTCTGGACCTTATTATCCAAAAGATAAAAGAAGCCGGTTATTCAGTTGGTGAAGTTACAGGGCGAAAGCTTTGTGTACAGTACAATTCCACCAAAGCAAAGAATACAACCGCTTTGGTGATGAGCCGAAAAAAGGAAAATACGGCAGATTTGTTTCGTCAATTCAATGACAATGAAATTGATTGTTTGCTTATCAATCAAAGTGGTTCAACAGGAGCTTCGGCACATGCTATTGTTACCGATAAAGTTCCAGTAGAAAAGGTGAAGCAGCGTGTGATGGTGATACTCCAACCTGAACTGAACATCAATACAGAAATTCAAAAGCGTGGACGTATCAACCGTACAGGGCAGATAATGAAACCAATTTACGATTACATTATTTCATCCATCCCTGCACAAAAGCGGTTTATGATGATGCTCAAAAAGAAGCTGAAATCATTGGATGCCAATACCACTTCCAACCAAAAAAGCAGCAAATCACAATTGGAATCCGATGACTTTCTGAATAAGTACGGTGACAAAGTGGTTCGCCAATACATGTTGGAAAATGAAGAACTAAACAAAGCCCTGGATAATCCACTAAAATTTGAGGGAAAAGACAGCGATGAGACACCATCCGAAGGTGATGCTTCAAAAGTAACAGGGCGTGTGGCTGTTCTATCAGTTAAAGAACAAGAGAAATTCTATCAGGAAGTCATTGAGCGATACAACGATTACATAGAATACCTCAAGCAAGCTGATGAGTACGACTTAGAGGTTGAAATTCTTAACCTAAAAGCAGAATCCCTTGAAAAGCGTGTGGTAATTGCCGGGAAAGGTGGACGTTCGGTATTTGGTAACGATACTTATTTGAAAAAGTGCGAATGCAACGTTCTGAAAAAGCCGTATGGCAAGGCTGAACTTGAAAAGCTGATTCAAAAACAACTAAGCAACAAACACCCTGACAGCATTTCTGAAGAAATAGTTTCGGCTCACGAGAAATTCGTCCAGAATAAGTTATCTGAGGATTTAAAGGCGTTGGACGATAAATACAAAGATTTGCTTGATGGCATTACCGATGAAAAAGGTTATCAAAAAATTCCTGTATATGAAAAGCAGCAACGAATCCAATATATCACGGAGCGTGAGGATGAAATTGTAGCAGCTAAAGGTCTTGATATTACCAAAACGCAAACACAAAGCGAAAACCGTAAACGTTACCTGAACAACTTTTTCAAGTTCTTTAAAGTCGGTCATGGCTATTTCTATCCAGCAGTAAGCTTTGAAACCGATAGCAGCGATAATTCATACTGCGTGTTTCTTGGTTTTGATATTAACCCCAAACGCAAGAATCCTTATGCTCCGTCATCGGTAAAGCTTCGTTTTGCCATATCGGACAGTCGTAAATACATCATTCTCCCGGCATCGGGTGATACCGCCAAAGAAATTGAGCGTGTAATGAGCCGTAGTATGCAGCTTACAACAGGTCAAAAAGAAAGTTTGATTGAGCGTTGGGATGAAGCCATTAAAGACTTCACAGCAGACCGCCAAATCCGATACATCGTAACAGGCAATATCCTACAAGGCTCTGCGGACTTTCCGGGCAAGTTGGTAAGCTTCACCACCAAAGGCAGGGGTGTTCAGAAAGGTATTTTAATGAGCGAGGCATGGTCGCCAGATAATAACGATAATAAAGCAGATAATTATGTTATAGCTCCAATTGCCAAACTGCAAAAGCACATTATGAGCCTTCGCAATGGAGCTACCATTGCCACCGAAAATAGGATTACAATAGCCAGACATTATGATGGCACTTTTAAGGTCATTATGCCGAAAACCAAAACTCATATTCCCATTTATACCGATAGAAATGTAGTGAAGCTCCTGGTTAATAATCGCGATGGTTTTGAAATGGTTTCGGGTAATATGAGGGCTTCGGTTGAAGAAAGCAAGATGCCTAAACTTCTTAATCTACTTGGTGAACGGTTCAGTTTATCGGTTAAAATTCCTCGCCATTACTACGATGAGTTTTTGGATAAGGGAACAAAGCGAAGCAACTCCACCGATAGCCTTACCAATGAGGCGATGAAGATGTTTGAGCAAGACAAAAAGGAATTTCCCAAACGACTGGCCAAACAAAAGCAATCCGCACCTAAAGGTAAAAAGGTAAGCATAGACACAGGCAAGCAATTGAAGCTTGTGAAGCTCCGTGCAAAGGCAATCCTAATTAAGCAGAAACAGCTTCGGGCAGTTGCCGGGCTTGGTACTCATCCTAAAATCAAGACCATACTATGACAGAAAAGGAGTTTTATAAAAAATACAAAGCCATCCACAAGGATATTCGCACTAAAGGAAAATCAAAGGCTGCCATATTAGCTAATGGTTTTAGAGAGGGCGTTAATGTAAATGCTTTGCCCATCTATAAAGGTTTTGAGAAAGCAACCGATATTATTGCTACCCAATATAAACCAAGAAAAGGTGACTTCGTTTGGATTCTACCCAAACAAGGATTCATTGAAGGGCGAAACGGCTACAAAACAAAGCAAGGCTACAAACCAGATTCTAATGATGGATTCTTCATTATCAGCGATGATTGGTCTTTATATGAGAATTATTGTGCCAACTTAGCAACACCCAATGATGACCTTGGGGATATTGATACCGAGGTTGAAAAGGCTTTACAGGAGAAGCAAAAAAAACGAAAGTTTAAAGATGCAGGGAAGCGTGTTCATGGTTCCAGAAAGGAACAAGCCATGTACAACAAGCTTATTAGCAGTAGCGATTTAAACAGCATCGAACAGGATGAAGCTACCGCTATTGAATTGGTTAAAAAGGATAAGGTATTTCCAAAAATTGACCCACAGGCAGAAAAAGAAAATGGTACAGATGCAGGGTGTGCCTTCCTGAAAGTAAAGATTCGTCAGGCATTCCCACCCAAACCACATAAAGCTACCAAAGAAGCCAGAGAGCAATATGTGAAAATGGCGGAGACTTTTGTGAGTATTCTGAATAATGCCATTACAATTACGGATTTACAACAACTTGAAACCATTGCCAATAATGGTGAAATTGTTGGTAAGTATGATTTTGGATTGATATTCGGCAAGGCTCTGCGCAATATCGTCTTTACCATTAAGGGCTACCGCACAACCAATGCGGTTAAGGAAACTTACATGAAAGCCCATCAATATTCAGGAGTAACAAAAGAGCAGGCAGAACCACATGCTACAAAACTGAAAATGATTCGGGATAGCAAAATTAAACGTCAGAACGATTGTATTGATTCGGCACACCAAATCATTTCAACAGTAGATATGAAACGTCACAAGCAAACTGAACTCACGTTTAGGGGTGGAATGTTGAGCAGCGTTAGAACTGTAGAAGACTATGTAAGGTATGTCACTCAGGTTTGTACCCGATTTATAAATGATGCCAAACGTGAATATGACCAGAAAAAAGAGCAATTTCCATACAAGGAATTTAAACCCGATTGGAGCTGGGCGGAAACAAAGAAAACAAGCAAATCTAAAAGTAGTAGCAAGCCTAAAATAGAAGCCATACCGCTATCATATATCAAACGCACAGGAGGTTTGTTGATTGAAGATGCGGATGAAAATACGGTTATCAAAAAGCTTCATTTTAAATCGCTCACATTAGGAAACTATGTAAAGGATGATGAAGCCAGGGAACACATTCGCCACTTTGTTGCAGCCATCATTGATTTATGCGAGGTGCTTGACATCAATCTATCCATAAACGAAGCCCTGGCTATTGCTTTTGGCGCATTCGGTCGTGGTGGTAAAGCAATGGCTACTTATTACCCAACACGACAACTTATCAACCTGACCAAGCGAAATGGTGACGGCTCGGTAGCCCATGAGTGGGGACATTTCTTTGACCACTTTTTAAATGGTTTAGAATTATCAACCAAACCGCTACGTTCAGAAAGTTATCTGAATACTATTATCGAAAGTTTAGGGTATCGCAAGAAGTATTTTATCGGTGGGAACTCATCGCCATCAAAAGGTTGGTTTAAAGATATTTTGAAAGAAACTATTAAAAAGGCTGTACCTGATACGATAATGCACCAAAGTATTGCCCAGTTAATAGTAATGCTTCGCTTTGGTTATTACGCTTTGGATGACAAAGCTATTAGCCACGACTATGAAAAGGTAAAGAAACGTAGAACCGACAGTTACCTGTATCACTACTCCAAACTCCAAGGTGCTTATTGGAAAGATATTGCAGAGATGTTTGCCCGAAGCTTTGAATGCTATGTGTACGACAAGCTAAAGGAAAAGAACCGGGTAAATAA
>NZ_JAGTAR010000021.1 GCF_018156225.1 Carboxylicivirga sediminis | reverse complement strand
CCGTGCACAACTTCATAGCAGCATAGCAATAATGCAAAAGCAAATCTATTTTAAAACACAAAAAAGAGGATGTCTCAATTTTGGACACCCTCTTTGTTTTTAAACCTTTATGATATAAATGATAATATTGAAGGTATAGTACTGTATACCATTACTATCAATAATGTAAAACGTATTATTTACTATTAGATAGCAAATTAATAGGCTTAATGATAAAATGATACCTATAATCACCTGGCTCAATAGAGTATTGTTTATGGGGCTGTGCTCCCCATGAGTCGTCACCACCGACACCCATTATTTTGTGGTCAATGTTCATGACTGTTTCTTTTCGTGGCTTCATATCTGACATGTGCTTTGAGCCTCTTTGATTTTGGCTTAGATCTTCAGGTGTAAAGTGTAGTGACGAAAATCCAAAATGCATATCGCTTTTTATCATAATGCCACGACCTTGTTTGTCGGTTAGTGTTACCCATCTTGTATCGGTCTTATATCCTGTTTCTTGCGGGCTGGCATAATGAAAGAATTGATCCGTTACAGTGCTTTTGTAATGGTCAATAAATGCGGCAGTCTTACGATCAGGGTAATTTTCCCATGGGCCACGTCCATACCATTCTAGGTATTCATAGTTTTCTGCTAGAACCATCATCATACCAATGCGTGGAATTCTCGAGAGCTCTTTTTTACCTTTGACAAAAGAGTAGTCGACGATTATCTCACCATTACCATATATTGTGTATGTTGTTGTCAATGTACTTTTAACATCAGGTAGATCAAATTCGAAGATTACAATAGCGCTGTTTTTTTCACCTTTCTGAATGTTGGTCTTTTTTACAACTTTATTCTTGCCTGCCTGTCGCCATTCATTGTACTTCTGTGGCATATTATAGCCAAGGTCGTTATCATTAGGAGCTTTCCAAAAATTTGGGGTTAAACCTTCTTTTATATAGTTAATCCCTTCATATTGATATGTTGTTAATTCACCTTTCTTTAAGTCAAATACAACCGTTAGGTCTTCTGAAGTTATTGTGGCTCGCTCAGTATCTTGTTTTACTAAAATTTTTGGTGAGATAATGTCAGCCATAGTTTTATTGTGGGCAGGCTGAGAAGTCAGGGCTATTTGTTCGCTAGCTTGTTCAAATCCTGCAGGGATGAGAGCTTGGTCATTGACTGAAACAACTGAGAAATGAACAAAGTATTCATATCCAGGCTTTTTGTCTATGGTTTTAAGACCAAGGTCAAATGATTTAGTTTCTCCGGGATGAATATCTCTTGGGTAAAACTCTCCACTAAGTACATTCGTTCCATTGGCTTTTACCACCCAATTAATTTTGTAATTATTAAGTGTGATAAAATCATAGTAATTGGTAACGTTTACTTTCGTGCAGAATTCATCTGATGGTCGAATCTTAATATATTGGTAAACCTTTTTTACCTCATATAAAGAAGGGTGGGGAGTACGGTCAGCATTAACAATGCCATTCATACAAAAATTTTGATCATGCGCATGTTTCTCGGCACCAAGGTCTCCTCCAAAGGCCCAATATTTTTTCCCGTTTTCATCGTATGCTGCAATGCCTTGATCGATCCAATCCCAGATAAAGCCTCCCTGAAGGTGCTTGTATTTCTCAATTGCATCCCAATAGTCTTGGAAGTTACCAACACTATTACCCATTGCATGGGCATATTCACATTGTATCAATGGGCGGTCCTGCTTTTTAGATGCATATTTTACCATTGCATCAATACTCATGTACATGGGGCAGAATATATCAGTATGGGGCTTGAGCCCTGCTCTTTCATAATGTACGGGCCTGGAGTCATCACGTCCGTGAATCCATTCAGAAGTAGCCTCAAAGTTCGGTCCATCACCTGCTTCATTTCCTAGTGACCAGATAATTACACTGGCGTGGTTTTTATCTCTTTCAACCATCCGTACAGTTCTATCCATATGGGCATCTAACCAAGAAGGATCTTTAGCAAGTGTTTTTGGCCCATATCCCATTCCATGCGATTCGATATTCGCTTCATCTATTACATAAAGGCCATATTCATCACATAGGTCATACCATTTGGGATCATTTGGGTAATGGCATGTACGCACTGCGTTGATATTGTTTTGTTTCATTAAGCGAATGTCTTGCAGCATCGATTCTTCACTAACTACATGCCCTTCAAATTCATCGTGTTCGTGTCGGTTCACACCCTTAAATAATACCGCTTTCCCATTAACAAGTAACTGTCCATCTTTGATTTCTACCTTACGGAATCCAATTTTGTTCGATGTTGCCTGAATGATTTTTCCTGAGCTGTTTTTCAGAGTAAGCGATAAAGTATATAGATGAGGAGTTTCGGCGCTCCACTTTTTAGGTTCTTTAATCAAACCCGTAAACACTGTTGATGCAGTGCCGGCAACTTTAAGGTTCTTTTTTGAAGTCCACACCTTTTGAAGTCCATCATAAATGTTAGCTTCAAGGGTGTATGTGGCAGATGTTTTTTCATGTGCTTTTAGTTCAACCTCCACTGTTGCTTGTGCATTCTTAAACTGATCATCGAGGTCGCCTTGAAAGAAAAAGTCGCGGATTCTCACTTTGGGTGTGGAGTATAAATAGACATCTCTTTCAATTCCACTGAGTCTCCAAAAGTCCTGACACTCTAGGTACGTTCCGTCACTAAATCGATATACTTCAACGGCAATGCTGTTTTTACCTTTTTTTATATAGGGAGTGATGTCGAATTCTGCAGGTGTTTTTGACCCCTGGGAATAACCTACTTTTTTGCCGTTAATCCAGAGATACATGGCCGATTTTACAGCACCAAAATGTACAAAAACCTGTCGTCCATCCCAGTTGTCAGGTAATAAAAAATCACGGCGGTATGAACCAACAGGATTCCAGTCAGTAGGAACATTTGGTGGTTGAGGATTTTCTGGTTCAAATTCATAACGTGTGTTAATGTATATTGGTTTCCCATAGCCTTTAAGTTCCCAATTAGAAGGAACTTGGATGTTGTCCCAACCAGAAACGTCATACTCTTCCGTATAAAATTTTTGTGGACGGTCACTGGGTTTATTAACCCAATTAAACTTCCATGTACCATTGAGCAGCTGATAATAGGGAGATGCTTTAGGATTGTTTTGTAATGCTGAGGCTTCACAAGCATAGGTGTAGAATGTTGAATAGGGCACTTCGCGGTTAATGGCAAATACCTTCTCATTCTGCCAGTCTTCTTGGGCATAGGCTGAGAAGACTGGTAACAATGTCAATAATAAGATGACATGACAAATGTGCTTCATAATTTTGTAATTTTAAGTGTAATATAGTTAGTTAAGTTTTCACTGTTTATTTTAATGTTTGGTGATTACTTCTAACAAATATATTTTTAGTGGTCTCAGGCATGGTTGAAATATCTGTTATTTTAGTAGAATAATCTTTAAGTGTCATACATTCAATGTTTTGAGATTGGTATTTTTACGGAATGAAATAAACGTTTTACTTCATGAAAAGCTTTTTCAAGTTAGGTAGATTATACTATTTAGACCATTATATATTGGTGATATTTGTGAGAATAGATTAGCAGATCAGGCTAATTATGATATTCGAATACTATCTTTGTTTCGAAATGTTAAAAAGAAGAAGGTGTTTAAATATAGCATCATAACTAAAATGAGTTTAACAGGCAGCCGTATATTGCTTATAGCGATTGTTTTTCTAATAAAGATAACCGATTGCAATGCTTTTCATCGGATATATTCGTTTTACCATCTCACTGATAATATTGCCTTAAAGCAGAGTAGTGTTAATTGTATTTTTCAGGATTCGAATGGTCAAATGTATTTTGGTACTAATGAAGGACTCTTTTTGTATGATGGATACCAAACTGTTCTTTGTTGGAATGCGACAGATGCAAACTCTATACTATTAGCTAATAACACTCAGTCGATTATTCCCCTTTCAAATACAAGTTTGCTATTAAGTACACTTAACGGCTTATATATTTTTGATGTGATTTCCCGATCTTTTGAGCTTATTGAGTTTCCCTATTCTAATTATGGAGTATTACAATTAATAAATGGTGAGCAGAACATCTATGGGCTTTCAGATTTGGGCTTAGGCAAATTGAGGCTGGACCATGCCGGAGGTATCTACAATGTTTATTATGAATTGTATAATGATTTCGATGTAAAGCAGACATCTTCTGGTCTACATCGAACTGGTTCATATGCAGTAATTAATTCTGGTGCAATTATTTTTACGAAAGGGGATGGACAGATTTATAGTTTTGATCCTTGCAGTGAAGGTATTCAAAGAATATGGGTTCAAGAAGAAGACATTACCTGTTTGTTTGAAGATAGTAGCGGGGTGGTATGGATTGGTTCCTACAATAATGCAGTCTATTATTGGGATTCAACTACCGAAACTCGAGGAACTATTCAACTTGATATTAATAAGGATTCATATGAAACAGAGAAATATATATCCTCTATTTGTGAAGATAAGGACGGTAATATTCTAATTGGGACTAATAACAATGGTATTGGTATAATTCAATCACATGCTAAGTATGACTCAATGCCTGAAATAGCTTACTTTTCGGTTGACCCGGGAAATACAAACAGTCTATGTGATAATAATGTATCATGCTTATATGCAGAGCGTTCTAATGCAGTTTTTGTCGGAACGAATGGTAATGGTGTCAATCAGCTATCTGTTGGACAAAGCTGTTTTACTCAATACGGTGTTAATGAGTTGAATGATAATAGTATTGACCATTTTAGAGTCAATGCTATTTATGAAGATGAAGAGGGTTTTGTGTGGTTTGGAACGCGCCTTGGGCTAAATAGATTGAATAAAAAAAATGGCATTTACGAGCGATTTAACAATGCAAATACTAAAAATACAACTCCCCCAAAAGGGGTAAGCTACATTGGAGAAACCACAAGTTTCTGTAGAGATAGCCTTGGTGACTTGTGGATTGGTACTTATGGAACAGGACTCTATCGCTATAGTTATAAGGATGATCGGTTTTATCACTATCAGGATGAATATGGTAATGATATGCCAGCAGATCGGATTACAGATATAATATTGGATGCAGAAAAGAAACTGTGGATTGCGACTCATTCTGCTGGTATATCAAAAGTTGAAAGTGTTGATGTAAAGCGCAACAGACTTTTAGTTAGTTATTTTAAGTGTGATGATAATCAGGTTGTTGGATTTGCGGAACAGAATGTGGATAATATCTTTCTTGACAGCAAAAATCATCTTTGGTTTTCGCAGCGTGATAAAGGGTTGTACAGGTTATCAGTTGAAGATGGAACGATGAGTCACTATGAGCATGTGCCAGGAGATTCAACAGCACTTTCTAATAACACTGTCATCTCAATCTGTTCTGATGATTCTGGTGATATATGGTTTGGAACAGCTCGTGGCTTGAACAAGTTTGATATTGAAGATGAATATTTCACCAGCTTCACAATGGAAAATGGCTTGCCGCATAATTCGATATGTGGCGTTTTGAGTGATGATAAAAATCAAATATGGTTATATACTCAGAGAGGAATTTATCGTTTTAATCCTATTACTGAGGTTTTTGAGAGTTTTATTGAAAACACTCGAATATTTCATGAGGACTATACAATAGATGCAACTTTTAAAAGTAAAGATGGCAAACTATTTTTCGGGACGATGAATAATGGATGTTTTGAGTTTTATCCGGATAATGTAAAAGACAACCTGTTTGTGCCATCCATATCAATAACCAGGTTTAACGTAATGAGTGGTATGCCGGCAAAGCAAAGTGATAATTTACTTAAGCTGGATTTACAAGATGACTCCGTTTCAGTAGAATTAAATTATCAGCAGAATAATCTGACAATTGAATTTACGGCCTATGCTTACCATGCAAACCTCAAACTGCAATTATTATATTTAATGGAAGGGGTTGATAAGGAATGGCATATTACAAATGACAGACAAAAGCTTATCCCATACGCAAATCTTAATCCAGGTAAATATACTTTTAAAGTAAGAGCAGTTAATCAGCTGAATCCTGTTGTTTATGAGGAAAAACAGATAAGTATTGTTATCCATCCGCCTTTTTATGCAACTAAATTGGCCTATAGCTTCTACGTTTTACTCTTACTGGCTATAGCTTATGTACTTTACCGTTATATTTTGTCAAGAATCAGACTGAGAAACGATCTTAGAATTGAGCGCATGAAGCTTAGTTTATTTACCAATATCTCCCATGAATTTAGGACTCCCTTGACCTTAATTGCCGGTCCTTTAAAAAAACTGAGACGCAATGGTAAGACAATGGCGGAGGAGGAGCGTCAGTATCACTATTCCCTTATGACTAAAAGTGTAGAAAAGTTAATGAGGATGGTTAATCAGATTTTAGATACTCAAAAGATTGACGATCAAAAAATGGTATTGACCACTGAGAAAACTGATATAGTACATTTGGTAAAAGATGTTTTCGAAAACTTCAATATTATAGCTCATGAAAAGGCCATAAGTTATTCATTTAAAGCGTCAATAAAGTCAGTTATATGCTATTGCGATAAAGATAAAATGGAAAAAATCCTTTATAATTTATTGTCTAATGCATTCAAATATACCCCTTCAAAGGGTTCTATAGACGTTAAACTTGATTTAGAAGAGGAAAAAGATTGTGTTGTAATATATGTGCAAGATTCAGGTAGAGGTATTCCCGATGAACAGAAAAAGAGAATATTTGAGCGTTTTCATCGTATCGAAGATGGCATTGAACATACGACACATGGGACAGGCCTAGGCCTATCTATAGTAAAAACCTTTGTTGATATGCACAAGGGAGAAGTAACGGTTCGTAATAATGCTAAGAAAGGGTGTACTTTTATAGTGAAAATACCGATTATTAGACAATCTCATTGCGACGTTGAAATACATGACAGCTATGCTAATGCTGCAGTGATGAATAGGTTTGATAATAGCAACGAAATAAGACCTGTATCTGAAAATAGCTATAATAAGAAAAAACGCAAGGTGTTAATAGATGTTCCCCTTGTTTTGTTGGTTGAGGATAATGATGAAGTGAGAGAATTTATTGAAGATCATCTAACAAAAAGTTATCGAATCATTACAGCAGCCAATGGAAAGGAAGGTTTGGAAAAGGCATTGGGCGCATTTCCGGATTTGATAGTTTCTGATGTTATGATGCCTGAGATGAATGGATTGGAATTATGCAGAAAACTTAAAATGGATATCCGAACGAGCCATATCCCTGTAATATTACTCACGGCTCGCTCTTCAATAGAGGAGCAAATTCAAGGGGTTGAATGCGGAGCTGATGCATACATTACTAAACCATTTGAACCTTTTTATCTGGAGGCAAGAATTAAAAACCTAATAATAACGCGTCAGAAGCTAAGAGATACTTTTAGTTTAGGGGAGCATGCTAATGTATCTAAAGAATTTGGCATGGAAATGCCAAATTCTTTAGATGCAGAGTTCTTAAAAAAAGCTCAGGATTTGGTCACGACTCACTTGGACGATGTTAACCTCACAGTTCCTGAGTTTACTCGGCTTATGGGGGTGAGTAATACTGTATTGTATCTGAAAATTAAAGCGTTAACTGGTTTGTCGGCTAATGAGTTTATAAGGCATGTAAGGTTAAAAAAATCCATTGACTTACTGGAAAGTAACTCGTTTACTGTTTCTGAAATTTCTAATATGGTTGGTTTTAATGATCCTAAGTATTTTAGTACTTGCTTTAAAAAGGCCTATGGCGTTTCACCTAGTCAATATGTATCCAAATACAACTCAGATTAACGTTTGATTAGACATGTTAGGTAGATTCTAGTAATAAAAAAAAGAAGTGATAGAGGCTTATTTTGGAGCTTTTGTTATTAAAAAAGTTTTTCTTTGCATAGATCGTTATCACCAGATACCAGTTTATGCAATTAAGTGACAAAATAATTATCCAGGAGCTAAGCAGTGGTAATGAGCAGGTTTATCGCTCATTGTTCGATAATTATTATCCAACCTTAATGCAGTTTGCCTATAGGTTTCTATATGATAAAGACGCTTGCAAAGATATTGTGCAGGAGGTGTTTATTACCCTATGGGAGAAAAGAGCCATTCAAGAAATAAAATCGCTGAAGTGGTACCTGCATACCGCTGTTAAAAACAAATGCCTGAGTTACTTGCGTAATATTGGAATTAAAGATAAGCACCAAATTTATATACTGGACTCATACTTGTCGGAGCATGCAGAAAAAGAGGTGCTGGAGCCCCAATTAGTCAAAGAGGTAAATGAGGCACTTAACCAACTGCCCAAGGAAATGAAGCGCATTTTCAGGCTTAAATATGTGCATGGACTTACGATGAATGAGATTGCTGAGGATCTGGATATTTCGATCAGTACCGTTAAAACACAGCTGGGTAGAGCCAAGCTTAAATTGCGCAACCTTTTATTTGATCGTACACTGTTGGTCTTTTTCCTATAGGGGATTGTTCTTATTCGATGTGGTTTACACTTTCTTCGATGACCGATGGATCTACCTTCGTATATGCTTCGTACCTTAATCGATCCATATTCGGTATACGCGCATGGCGAATGTGGATCGAAGCTGATTCGAACATGGTACGAAGAAGATTCAAGTGCTGTTCGATAAACAAGTAAAAAGGTTTAAAAATGTCAGGTCAGAGGTGAAAAAATGGAATAAAAAGATTGCCTATAAGGCAAGCCTTCGCATTGGTTTAAATGAATATGTTAATAAGTTTGAGGCGGTGCATCTCTAATGTGCATATAATGACTTGGGTGAATTTATATTCTTCGCGGTAATATTACAGTAATATCGTTTGATTAAGGAATAGGTTAGGTTTGTGAAAGCTTAATGGTATGCTGAAATAGGTTCATGAGAAATCAGGATTAAGAAATTTCAAAAAAAATGAAGTTTTTGTCGACCATATGTCCAGCCAATGAGTCTTAATAGTGAATGAACAAATAAAACCATGCGCATAAAAAGAGAAATAGATTATTTAATTATCTGGAAAAAACTTCATGGATTAGCTAACCAGGAAGAACTTGCCAGTTTTGAAGAATGGTTGCAAAGTAGCAACAAAAACAAAACGTATTACAAAAAGCTGCAAAGCAACTATGCCAATGATAAAGTGGAAATCAGTAAAAAGGACATAGAGCAATCGTGGGAACAGATTAACAGGTCATTGAACCAAGAAAAGATGAACAACTACAAAAAGTGGTTGCAATTGGCGGCTGCTATAGTATTGCCGTTAGGTCTGGCAATCGGTGTTCTTTATTTTTCTGGGAAAGTCTGGCATACAGTTGAGACAGCTCATCAGATTGTTCCGGGGCAGTCAAAGGCGGTGCTGAGACTGGCTAACGGTGAGCTGTTAGAGCTGGATGCAAAAGATGAATTAGCCATTACCAATGATGAAGGAATTGTTATTGGGGTGGATTCAATGGATGTGTTGACTTATGATGCTAATAGTCAAGAAAAAACTTTTAATACCATCAGTGTTCCCCGCGGTGGCGAATACCAGCTGGTACTGTCCGACGGCACTAAAGTATGGCTTAACTCCGAATCATCCTTAACCTATCCCGTTAGTTTCGACAGCCATATACGTGAAGTATTTTTAACCGGAGAGGCGTTTTTTGATGTTGCAACAAACAAGGAAAAGCCGTTTTTGGTGAAAACTACTACATCTGATGTAAAGGTGTATGGAACACAATTTAACGTCATGAGCTACGATAGTGACAAGGTAACAGAAACGACCTTGGTAGAGGGCAGTGTGGCAGTGATTGTTGATGGCCGTGAAGTGCTGATTAAGCCAAGTCAGCAGGCACAGGTAAACAAAGTTAATAAGCAGGTGTTTATTAATGAGGTGGATGTGGAACTTTACACCGCCTGGAAGGATGGTATTTTCCGTTTTGAAGAGATGAGCCTGCAGCAAATGGCTGACAAATTGGGCCGCTGGTACGATGTTGATTTCTTCTTTGCCAACGAAGATGTGAAAAGTAAACGGTTTACAGGAGCAGTCAAGCGCGAAACAAATTTTGAATTTTTTATTAACCTGATTGAAGAAACAACAAAAGTAAAAATGGAAGTAAATAATAAGGCAGTACTAATTAAAGCTATGTACTAAAGCGTTATTATATTCAAGATAAAAGGAGAGTGTTAGCGCACCCTCCTCTGTACTAAAATCAATAACCGGACTGTCTCGCCAAAGTCAATTCCGGCAGTTATTAACATTAGATCTACAAATCTATGAAAAGTTTACAAAAGTGGAGGACTTGTTGTACCTTATTTCAAGTGCCTCGTAAAATGCTGTTAGCTATGCGGATTAGCGTTATTCTATTATTTGGAGTATTACTACAGGTGTCGGCTGCCAGCTGGGCACAAAAGGTGGACGTAAGCGAAGCCCAAACAACCTACAAAGAACTCTTCCAGGAAGTGGAGCGTCAAACAGGGTTGATTACGATCCTCAGCAATGATGAGATGGATATCAACAAAGAGGTAGTTGTGAAAGAAGGCACCTTCGAATTGAAAGAGTTGTACCGGCAGGTATTGGAAGATGCGGATATGGAGTTTCGTATTGTTGATGGTTACATTGTTATTAAGCCATCGCAGAAGACAGTATTCATTGAAGAAGAAGCTCAGCAGGAAAATAAAATTTATCTGGAAGGATTTATCGTCGATGCTGAAAACAATGAACCGCTTCTGGGAGTCAATGTTGCAGTTAAAGGTACTGCACAGGGGACAGTAACTGATGAGAAGGGAACTTTCACGCTTGTGGTTGAGGAGCAAAGTGGAACATTGGCCTTTTCATACATTGGCTATGAAGATCAGGAGAGACCATTTAGTGCATCCTCCTCATTTGCTATTAAATTGGTGCCAGCTGTGAGTTCTGTGGACGAGGTGATTGTATATGCCACCGGTTTAACGAAGATTTCGAAAGAACGTGCAACTGGTTCATACAGTGTGATGACACGTGCCGATATCGAGTCGAGCCCAAATGAGGAGATTGCGCGATCACTGGAGGGCAATGTAACCGGATTGCAGGAGACCTATAATCCACAAACTGGTGAAAATGAAATAACCATACGTGGCGTTGGAACCATTAACAGTGAGCAAGCACCCTTAATTGTGGTGGACGGATTCCCGGTGGAAGGGAACTTCTCAACCATTAATCCCAACGATATAGATAATGTTACAGTGCTTAAAGATGCCGCGGCTGCTTCTATTTGGGGGGCTAGAGCTGGTAATGGCGTAATTGTAATCACCACACGAAAAGGTAAAAACTCAGGTAAATTTAATGTGGAGTTGGGCTCTTACCTTAAAATGGGTGAGGAACTGGATCTGGACTATAATGTGGCGCGCGCTTCGGTAGATAACCAGCTGGCCTACGAAAAGTACCTGGTAGATAATGATTATGGAACTTATTGGGGTGTGCCTGATAATCTGGTAGATGCCCGCGATGTCTACTCTAAAGGTGTACAGGCGTATTGGGATCATCAGAGAGGCGCCATTAGTGAGGCTGATTTGAATGCTACCATTGCACGCCTTAAAGCTACCAATTATGAAGATGATGTAAAGAAATACCTGCTACGTAAGCCGGTTACTCAACAGCACAATGTGTCAATTAGTGGAAGTACTGATAAGGCATCTTATTATTTGTCGGTTCTTTATAACAATGTAAAGGGGCATTTCAAGGAGTCTGGTGACCAAAAAGTATTGATTAACTTCCGAAATACTTATCAGCTTAAAGACTGGTTAGGCCTGCGTTTTGGCATTACTACGGAAATGAAGAAAACAGATAACAGTGGCAGTAACCTGGGAACTATAAGAGATATTTCACCATACGAAAAGCTAATGAATGCCGATGGCACTTATGCACAGGTTGACTATGGATTAAATTATGCCTATATGAATCCAATTGCTAAGACAGCAGACGGATTACCCTATGATAACTGGGGATACAACCCGGTGGAGGAAATGCTTAACAGGGACTATATTACTACTTACAATAATTCCCGTATACAAACTGGTTTAGATTTTAAGATTATTGAAGGCCTGCATTTCTCTCCAAGTTTTCAGTATGAGAAATTTGCTTCTAAAACAGAAAATTACAATGGCGAAGATACGTACTATGTGCGTAATATGGCCAATGATAACGTAAAGTACGATGAATTAAACAACGCTGTGACTGAGGTATATATGCCTAAAGGAGGTATTCTTAATCAAAGTTTTAGTGAAACCATATCATACGATTTAAGAAATCAAATCAATTACGATAAGAAGTTTGGTACTGATCATGAAATTAACCTGGTGGCTGCTACCGAGCATATCTGGAAGGTGACTGAAGGGCATGGAAATATATTATATGGCTATGATCCTGAAAGTAATACCCATGCTCATCCTGCTTATGGATATGGCTCAAGCGCTTTTAACTGGAATACGCTTATTCCAAGCTATTATGGAGGTTCGCTTCCTACGGGACATTTTTTAAGGTACAGCAATACACGTTTATTCTCGTTCTTTGCCAATGGAGCATATACTTTCCGTCAAAAGTACACTCTTACCGGAAGTTATCGTACTGATGCCTCAAATATGATTGTTGATGATCCTAAATTCAGATACTCACCGTTCTGGTCAATTGGTGGAAGCTGGAATGCCAAGAGAGAATCCTTCTTAAGCGATGTGGATTTTCTGGATCAGCTAACATTGCGTGCCACGTATGGTATCTCTGGAAATACAGTAACGACCGCATCTACTGTGCCGGTTATTAGTTTGTCATCATCCCCTTCATTGCGGACAGGTGCTCACTCAGGTTATGTAAGTGACTATGGTAACCCAACTCTGAGATGGGAGCGTATTAACCAGTTGAATGTGGCCGTTGATTTTTCTCTATTTAATCGCTTGCTATATGGTTCGTTTGAAGTGTATGACAAGCAAAGTGAAGATTTGCTGGCCAGCGTTTCGGTAGCTCCAACCTATGGTTCAACACTGCAGACTTTTAATGTAGCTGAAGTGTCGAATAAAGGATTTGAAATGAGCCTGAATGCTAACCTAAAGTTTGGCGATTTAACATATAATACAGGACTTAATTACTCCTACAACACCAGTGAAGTGCTTTCACTTCAGGTAGCACATATTTACCCCAGAACAATTCCAGGTTATCGATTTGTGGAAGGAGAACCTGTTGCCCCAGCCTATTCATGGGTATATGGTGGTATGAATGAAGACAACCTGCCTACCATAGTTGGTGAAAATGGCATTACCTATACCATGAATGAAAACATTGGCTCCAATGGAGAGCAAGGGCAAGAGGTATTAAGAAATATGGGCACATTTATTGCGCCAACAGTTATTGGTTGGAGCAATACGCTTCAGTTTAAAGGGTTTACATTCCGCTCGCTGATTACCGGTAAGTTTGGCCATGTATTCCGCCGTTCAAGCTTCGATTATGGAATGATATCACGTACCAAGAGTTTTTATCACGAAGACCTAAATGGTTTGATGGAAGGCAAAGCTGATGAAATGGGTATTCCGGACTTGCCTAATGGGTATGAGTTTTACAGTTATCGTTGGGGATGGTATGCACCCGATTTAAACACATTGGTTGAAGATGCTGGTCATATCAGGCTAAGGGAACTTTATCTGGGATATAAGTTATCGGATCGCATTGCTTCATCTCTTGGTTTGGATAAGCTGACAGTGTTTGCTCATGCACGCGATTTGGGAACTATTTGGACAGCTAATGATAAAGGAATTGATCCTGAATATATTAAAGGGAACCGCTTCAATCCAGGGGCATCATACACCATCGGATTTAATTTAGGATTTTAAAAATGGACTGTACTATGAAAAAGATATTATTGTTATTGTTATTAGGTGCAACCTTTGTGGCTTGTGATAGCTTTCTTGACGAGGCGCCTGAGAAATCAAGTAATAAAACGCTGGAAACAGCTGACGAGTTAGATAAATTATTCAATGGGGTTTCATATTCTTACTATTCTGATCCGGATTTCTTCTGTACAGATAATTTTGAAATACCACTGGAAGTGTTTGATGAGCTACCTAATACGTTCTCGTTTAATATTATAGAACAATACTTGTTTAATACACGAATTGAAAATGCCAATGACTTTGCATGGAATGGAAGATATAGAACCGTGTGGCTGTGTAACTATGCAATTAAGGTGCTTAATGAAAACAGCATTACAGGTTCAGAAGAGCTTAAGAAGCAACTGAAAGCGGAAGCTCATTTTTTAAGAGCTACAGAATATTTTGCCCTGGCTCTAAACTATTGTTTGCACCCAAGTGAAGCCAATGCTAATGAGCCTGGATTGCCTATCAGAACAGCAACCGACTTTGAAGAAAACTTAACACGCGCTTCACTTGCCGATACTTATAGTTTTATTGAAGCCGACTTACAGGAAGCATTGAAGATAGATGTAGATTTGGAGCATAACTGGCGAGCGAGCACAGCTGCTGTTGAGGCTTTTGCAGCACGTTATTACCTATATATGGGGCAATTTGATAAAGCAGCTCAGTATGCAGCGAGTGCATTGAGTGTACACTCTGACATGATTGATTACGATGCTGAATTTTATACTGTTGAGGACGCCAGTGGTATTGCTTACCCAATGACCAATACTTATTATCCATTCAGGGATGCATGGTTAAAATTCTGGAAGGGACAATACATGAACCGTTCTTTGTCAAATCCGCATTGGAAATCCTTACCAAGTCAGGAATTATTGGATTTATATGATCCCCAGGATAAACGTTATGAAATGTTTATGGTTGAGAACTATTTATTACGTTACGGCTTTGTTGAGAACCAATATGTAGGCTATATTCAAGGAGGTAACTTTGGGGAGTATATTGCCGGAGCCTCTACATCCGAAATGTATTTGATTAATGCAGAGACTAAGGCGCGTAAAGGTGATATAGCAGGTGCCATGGCCGATGTTGAGGCTGTTAGGATCAATCGTTTTGCAGCAGCCGATTATGCTCCTTTGGCACTTCCTGCCAACAAAAAAGATGCGATTCAGACGGTGATTGATGAGCGACGCCGGGAAATGCCGTTTACCATTCGCTGGTACGATATTCGCCGTATTAATGTTGATCCGGAAGTTGATAATATCACTATCCGCCGGAAGTTCTATCCCCTCGATGGTAATCAGGTGAATTTGGAGGCCGCGCCAATCGACTATGTGATTGAGCCTGGTTCACGCCTGTATGCACGTCCATTGAATGAAGCAGTGGTGAACTTAAGTAATGGGCAAACCAAGCAAAACGATTATTAATTGTGTGTGAATTATTATAAAAAAGAGTCTTCCCTGGCTTATGCATTGTGCTTTAGATGTAAAAACAGTGCCGGGGAACTCTTTTATAAGCAACAATCAAAAAATTAATAAGATGAAATATACAAGATATATAACCATATTAATGGCGGTTATTCTGCTGCTTTCAGGTATCTCTTCCTGTGATGAAGAGACCTTTTCAAAAGATGATTTTTCTTGGAAACAGGAGGCAATGACCTTTGTAACACCAGGAGAAAACAAAAATTTTGTTTTTCTTAATAACGCAAAGGTTTTTTTAAATGATGAGGTAAAATTTGTAGCATCAGTGCTTCCTGCTTCAGAAGCTGATGCAGATATGGTTATTAAGCTGGAAGTGTATGCCTATTTTTATGAAAAAGATGGAGATGAAACCCTTCTTCATGGCGGTGAAAATGGTAAGTTGTTTAAAACATTCACTGATATGCCTGACTTTAGCGAACTGGAGGTGACCGCAACCATTGATGAACTTTACTCATTATTTGAGTCAGATTTGGTTGATACAAATAGACCTGACAAACTTGTTGCTACTGATTTAATACAGTTTAAATGGGTCATAACTGATGCTAGTGGAAAGGTAACTGATACACGAATCGATTGCTCAGGTACTCATTGCCATTACATGTTTGGTGTTGAAGCGGGTGATGACTGTCCAAATGACTTATCAGGTGTATTAAACTACGAAATTATTGATAAAGGAGCGGGAGCAACAGGGGCTGTAGGGCAAACGGGTACAGTCACTATCACACGTGTTTCTTATTTCGGAGAGTATACCATTGATGATTGTCAGTTTGGAACCTCGTGGAATGGTAATAAATTCCCTGCAGGATTATTCGATCAAAATTGTGCAAACCAAATTATTTTGGAAGAATCGTATAGCACCATGTGGGAAATAACCAATATTAATGGTCCTACATGTGATATCACATGGACGTATACTTATACAGCTGGTTATGATGAGTGGGCAACAGCTCGCGTAACACGCGCCGATGGTAAAGATTGGCCGGAAGATATTAGGGGTGAAGGACCTTATCCCGGGAATTAGTGTTAGTATGATGATGCCATGGCACTATTTGCCATGGCATTTTTTAATGCCAGCTACCATTGTTAATTAATTTATTTCTAACCATAACTTATGTGTGTTTCAATACTCAGGCTTGAGTAATTGTACAGTAGGTTATAAACGCATTTTAAATGACTAAATCTGTAACTTTTCTAATTTGCACTTTATGGCTTGTTTCAGTGGGGTTAAGTGCACAAAACAACATATTTCGAATTCATGGCACTATCAAAGGTCTGGATTCGGAAAAAATGATGGCTATCATCACCGATGAGAGTGATCCCAATGGCTATCGTCGGGAGGAAATACCTGTCACTAACGAATCGTTCGAGTTCAGTTCAGCTATTGATAGGGTAACACACATCACCATTTCAACAGGTGTTGATCGTGTTGTGAAATGGGCTGATAGAGGCTACATTCCAGTTAAGTCATCTCTTCTGGCTGTATTTGTTTATCCGGGAGCTGACATTAAGGTGACGGGCGAGCTGTCTGACTTTGTTAATGCTTATTCGGAAAGTGATAAGTACAATAAAGGGCTATCCGCATTAAATAGGGCAATTTATCCGGTTATGAATGAGTCCGTTAACAATACGCTCAAGGCCATGAAACTAGAAGGTGATCAAAAGGCAGAAGCAGAGCGATTAGCAGAAGAACTGTCTAAAAAAGCGATTGCCATGAAAGAGCAGTTTATTGCTGATAACCCCCAAGAGTTAGCCGCAGTTTGGATGCTGTCGGATATGGCCTTACGCAATCAACTGCCAATGGAACGTATCGACGTTTTGTTTAATAATTTCTCAGATGATTATAAGCATACAGCCTATTTTCAGGAAATAAACGAGCGCTTAAATGGATTTCGCTCAACAAAGGTGGGTGAAACAGCACCTGATATTGTGAGCTCGAACACCCCTGATGGAAAGGAATTTAATTTGAAAAGCCTACGAGGTAAGTATGTGGTCATCGATTTCTGGGGAACCTGGTGTGGGCCGTGTATGGATGGTATGCCACATCTGAGAGAATACTACCTGAAGTATAAAGACCAGCTTGAAGTTGTTGGGATTGCCCAGGATAGAAATGTTCCGGCCTGGCAAGCTGCCATTGATAACCATCAAATGGAGTGGCACAATGTGATTAATAACGATAAAAAGAATGTAGACTGGGTACTCAAGTACAATGTTAGTGGTTTTCCAACTAAGCTATTGATAGACAAAGATGGTAAAATTCTTGGACGTTGGGTTGGCGAAGGCGAAGAGGGGGAAGGCCTATACGAAATGATTGATGAACTATTACAATAAATAAATCACGTTATGAGATTAATATGTTTAGGTTTATTGGCTTCGCTGCTGTTTAGCCAATGTAAACAAGAAGGTGCTACCATAAGTTTTGAGATAGAGGTTGAATCAGAGGCTCCATTATTGATGGGTATAATGATGGATGAGGCATTTGATATTGATACTTTTTATGTTGATGCCAATAATCGGATACAGATCGATTTAAATGAGAGTGAACTTAAAAAGGTCAATTTTATTTATGAGAAAACCAAAATAAATCCATTTATTAATAATGGGGATAAACTGCATGTGCTTATCAAAAAGGGTGATGCAGGTCTTGAAGTGATTTACAAAGGCGATAATGCAGCAATAAACAATTATAAAGTTGAACGCGAGCAGGTTGTTGACTATAGTCTCATACGCGAAATATATGCTGATGATAAAGCCACTTTACCTTTTTCTGATGTGGAAGCAGGAATTGATGCCATGCACACACAATGGTTGGAACGATTGAAAAGCCTTAAGGGGGCTGATAAGAAGTTTGTTAGTGATGAAGAGAGTTACTTAAAATATTATTTTGCATATATAAAGAGTGTATACCCCTGGTATATGAGCCGCCAGACAGGTAAAGCATTAGATGCAGATAGTGATTTCAATAGTTTTATGGCGGGTCTTGAGGAAGATACGGCTCATGAGTCAGTGGAGATGTATTACCAGGTTTTTGATCAAAAAGTAAGGCTGAGACTTAACCTGGAGGAGACAAATAAAAACCTGGGAGACTCAGTATACATTGTTGAACTGAATACGATAGACCATCTTATACAAAGTCAAAAACTTAAAAACAGGATGCTGTCCAATTCAATCAGTTCCTATTTGTCATGGGGGATTAATGGCTTATTGGAAGAAACCTACGCAAGGTACCTGCAATTGTGCAGCGATGAAAGCATGAAACAACGTGTTCAATCGCTGTATGAAAATGCGATCAAGTTGCAGCCAGGTCAGCCAGCCCCCGATTTTGATATGTACACACAGGGCGGTGATAAAGTAATGCTAAGTGATTTAAAAGGCAAATACGTTTACTTTGATGTGTGGGCTACCTGGTGTGGGCCGTGTAAAGCTGAGATTCCTTACCTGGCTAAAGTGGTAGAAGCCCTGAAAGACAAAAATAATATCGAGATTATCAGTATCTCGGTGGACTCAGATCATGAGGCCTGGGTAAAGATGATTGAGGAAGATCAGCCTCAATGGAAACAGTTCATCGTCAAAGATGCTTTTAATTCATCATTGACCAAACAGTATAACATTTCGGGTATTCCTCAGTTTGTTTTAATTGACCCTGACGGTAACATAATTGATGTTCAGGCCAAGCGTCCATCACATCCCGAACTACTGCCTTTGCTGAAGAGTTATTAGCAAAAGAAAGCAAATATTCAATACTCTTTGAAAAGTTTTACCTTAAAGAGATAGAATACTGTACCTTTTGATTTGTTAAAGAGGGCTGTCCTGTATTGGACGGCCTTTTTTATTGGGTTTATATCTGGTAGTATGTTCAAGAGGTTAAGCCTGTTTATTTGCAGTCGGGTTTTTCTATATGGAGTAAGCTTTTATTGTGACACATTTGGAACTTAAAGGCATATCACAACACGTTTCTGTGCTCTAAATGTAATTGGATCATCCTCTTGATGACTAAGTAGTAGGTGATAGTTTTAGCCACTTTTTCTATCTACTGTTATAGTCGGAGCATATTTGCCGTGTTTTTTCTTAAAATTATGTACCAGCTTTGTATTTTATTACTCAAAGAGGTCTGCAAGCGAATAAATGTGGGCCAAACTTTTTGAATTTTATGACCATGGACGCGACCAGCTTTCTGAGAGCTGGTGTTTGAAGGTTAATTTGCTTTTCGATAATTACTGATTTGTAAATTTTGATACCGTATTTAAATTCAGAAGACTATGGTCTATTTACATTTACTTCAAAATGTGATAGCTTTAATTAAACTGTTGAAGCGTTGATGATTTTGAAATCATCAAGGTCTTTTCTGATTTTATATGTTAATCTGTTGCTATGAAAAAACAAGTTGTTTTTAAGAAGCGGGTGATGTTTTATTTGTCTCTTCTGTTGTCTTTAAATCTTATGGCTCAAAAAGGGAGCCTGTATCAGGTGTCTTTGGTGAAGCAAATAGAGCTCTCCTCACTAGTGATTGAAGGGAGAGTGCTTGATAAGATGTCGTTATGGGATAAAGCAGGTGCACATATCTATACCATTCATCGCGTGGAGGTTTTTAAAACTTTCAAAGGAAGTACCATGGCTATAGTTAAGATAGTCACAGCTGGTGGACTAGTTGATGATAGTTTTGAGCATTTGAGCGATCAGCCCAACATGCAGATAGGAGATTGTGGAGTGTTTATGCTCAAAGCTTCAAAGCTAAATCTATCCGATGCTCCATCTGTTAATCATAGTACGTACGAGGTGCTAAGTGCTTGTCAGGGTTTTTATAGGTATGATATTGCTGGCAATATGGCCGCAAATGCTTTGGCATCATACAAAGATATTACTGGTTACTTTTATCAAAATATTCAATCTGTAACTAAAGAAAATTACTCAATAATCAAGCCTTTTGCTCTAGAAGAAATGGTGCAAATGTACGGACTAAAGTCTACAACAGCCATTACTATTAGTTCTTTAAGCCCAACACAGGTATCAGCAGGTACACAAACAACACTGGTGATAACGGGCTCTGGTTTCGGCTCCGCGCCGGGGAGGATTGGATTCAAAAATGCCAACGATGGTGGTGCCACCTATTTCGATGCTCAGCCTTCTGAATTGCAGAGTTGGAACGACACACAAATTGAGGTGTTCATTCCTTCGCATGCCGGCACAGGCACTATTCGGGTCACTAATGCATCTGCAGAAACTGAAGTTTCGACAGATGCAATAACCATAACATATGCTCATACCAATTTGCTTTATAGTGATAAAGCCATTATGACGCAACTAATTGATGTAGATGGGCAAGGGGGTTATTTATGGCACATGTATACTGCTTTTAATCAGAATAACAGCGCAAAAGAAGCTTTTACCAGAGCCTTTAATACTTGGGTGTGTGCATCTAAAGTGAACTGGCGCCTAGGGTTACCAACAACCAATGATGTGACCATGCAGGATGGTGAGAATGTTATTCGCTTTGATAATGGGGATGAGTTGCCCCTAGGAGTGTTAGGGCGTTGTATCAGCTATGGATTTCAGTGTGGTGACCCCGAAATCAATGCAATAGTGGAAATGGATATGATTATTAATGACACTGAAGATTGGTACTTTGGAACCGGGATGCCAGGTGCCAGCCAATTTGATTTTGAAACAGTGGTGTTGCATGAATTAGGACATGGATTACAGCTAGGGCATGTCATCGAAAGTGATGATGTTATGTATTATGGTTTAGGTGAAGGGAGTACCAAAAGGCAATTGAGTCTAAATGATGAAGCAGGGGCTAATTACGTGCAAACAAAAAGTAAGGCAATCCCGATATGCTTTTTCAGTGTTGTAACTGATGGAGAGTGTCTGGCCAACAGCATAGATGAACAGGTTTTGTACGATGGACTTCAAATATATCCTAACCCTGCATCCTCAGTATTGAATATTAAAGTAGATGTTAATATTAAGCTCAATTTTATCTCTGTTGTTGATATAGATGGCCAAAAATTAATTACCATTCCCATGGACAATATTGAATCTGAATATTCTCTGGATATTAGTCGTTTGGCAGGAGGTATTTACTTTTTGAATGTTAATTCAGATAAAGCCAATATAAGCAAACGATTCGTGGTGAATTAATAAGTATGACGGGTTATAATTCGACACTAGCTATTAATCATTGTTGGCAGGGCTGTATTTTATAACAATTGTGCGATAAAATAAGCCTGAAGGATTATTTTCATACAATAGAACAAACAGTACTCAAATGTTGTTTATTATTCAATTATTTCAATTTAAAGATTATTCATATGAGAACTTTTCTTATTGGTATGTTATTGGGATTATTCATTGTTTCATGTGGAAGCGATAGTACCAGCGATCCTAAGCCTGAACCAGAAATGGAAGAAGCCAAATTAACAACCTATAACTATTTGCCGGTAGACTTTGCAATTGACTGGCATGTTAACGATGAAGAGCGCAAGGCTAATCAGGCCTATGCTTTTGGCAACGGAATAACTATTGAGTGGCCGAAAGACAATAATAGCATTAAATTGGAAGTGTTGAATGCGTCTGATAAAACATCAGTGGTAGCAGACAATGAGTTATTTGACGATGGACAAGAATATATTGCGATGGTATTTGGTACTGCTGCTGTTCCCGAATTGAAAGTGCTAGAAAATGATTTGACGCCTCCTGTATCGGGTAAAGTGCGAGTACGCTTTTTTCATGCGCTGCATGGCGTGGGCGCTGTGGATATTTATGTGGGTGGAGAGGCTGCCAGCTATAAGAAAGTGAGCAACCTAGCCTATAAATCAGCTAGTGAATACATGGATTTAGTTCTGGGGGAGATGTCGGGGCAAGTCGTATATACCCCAACTGGTGTATTGCCTAATGAACAAACTGATGTATTGCGCTACTCAGATAACCAAAACAGTGAGGCTGATAAAATATATACTCATGTTCTGGCCCCGAAGATTGATGATTTCAGTAAAGCGGGAGTTTTTATGCTTAATCATTGATAAGGCACGTAATTCATATTAATAGTCTATAGTAAGAGGCTGTCCGGCATAGGGCAGCTTTTTTGCAAAGTACTATTGTGAATACATATCTGTCATTTAGTTTTACTTTTATAAGTGAACTATCCCCATCGTCTTCGATACTCCAAGGGAGTAAGCGAGGTGTATTTTTTAAATATTCGTGAAAAATAGGTCAAACTTCTAAAGCCGCTATCTTCAATTATTCGTTTTATCGGCAAGTCAGTGGTTAGTAATAAGAACTGAGCTTTTTCAATTCGCTTTTTAATAATGAACTCACAAGGCGATACCGATAAAATTGATTTAAACACGCGGGCAAAGTGATCTCTAGACAAACAAGCCTTTTCTGCTAAAGTGTTAATAGAAATCTGTTCATTTAGATGCGATTGAATGTACTCGAGAATATAAGGTATTTGATATCTGATCATTTCATTGAGATTCGCTTTTACTTCTCTGACTATAAACCGCGAAAAGAGTTGTTCCAATATTCCCTTTGTTTCAATATAATCAGCAACATTATGGTACGAATTGGCTTTATTCATCCAGGACTTCGTTTGATATATCCCTGGATGATGATGTGGCAATTCTTTATCAGGATTGATAGCCAGTAGCTGTTTAAAAAGTAAATGATCTATTTTTTTGCAGGCCACTTTTCGAATTGTCTCATATAAACTATAAACATTTAACCCATTAGGTAGCATTGTGCTGAAATGTATATAATAATGCTCAAGTTCTTTATCAAAAGTATAAGAGCATGGTGTGAAACTTGGAATCAGGTACAAATTATTGGGTTCAAGAATAATTTTTTCATCATGAATCATTATGCTACCTTTTCCTTCAGTAATCAGATAAATCCTCGAAAATGGACTAATAACATTTGTATAATGACGTGATGTGTCAAATCGCGAACAAGCGATGTTCTTGAGATCATAATCAATTGAATAACTTATTCCTTCACATTTCATTTAGTTGGCTATTAAGCTGTCTTTAATTGTATAAATTGAAAAATGTCCTTCACAAATTAATTCACAATATCGTTTTTGTGCAAATACATAGCGTAATAATCCAATGACAATTTCCTGAGGACATATAATTTTAGCTTTCATAAAAAAGGTATAAATTAAAGCGTAGGGTCGATTATAAGATCAGATCTCTTTATGTGTTAATATCCATAATTTATGAATCTAAATATCCTCTTCGGAATTTGTTTGATTGCCTTAGGTGCATTTGCTTCTGGTAGTTTTGCTATCCCCTTTGTAAAAGTGAAGAAATGGCAATGGGAATCCTACTGGCTTATTTTTAGTTTGGCAGCCTACATTGTTTTCCCACTTTTATCTTGCCTAATATTCTCACCCGAATACCTGCAGGTTTTTAAAGCAATTCCATCAAAAACACTGTTGTGGGTGTTTTTCCTTGGTGCGGTTTATGGTATTGGCAACCTTTCTTTTGGGCTATCATTACGATATTTAGGATTGTCGTTAGGCTACGCCTTGTCGTTGGGTTTAATGCTGGCTATTGGCACATTAGTACCACCACTTATTGATGGCAGGTTGAGCAGCATGTTTAATACATCAGGAGGTAACCAGCTAATAACTGGTGTCATAGTTGCTTGTGCTGGTATCGGTCTCGTAGGATATACCGGCTATCTGAAAGACAAGTATATATCGGAAACATCTACAGAAAGTATTAGAGAGTTCCATTATTCAAAAGGAGTTTTAGCCGCACTGTTGGTAGGTGTTAGCGGGTCGGCCATGTCGCTTGCCTTCGAACAAGGTATCCCTATTTCTGATATGGCTGTTGAAAAAGGGACTAGTCCTTTCTTTTCAACCAATCCTGTTTTGTTAACCATGCTCTCAGGTACATTTATAACCACTATCATTTGGTGTCTTGCACAAGGCTATAAGAATAATTCGTTAAGAGATTATTTTAAGGCAGAAAATCACACCATATTGTTTTTTAATTACCTCTTTTGTTTTATGGCTGGTTTTCTGTGGTTTGTGCAATTGTTCCTATATGGAATGGGGAAAAGTCGAATGGGAGAATATACTTTTATTGCTTGGGGAATACTAATGGCACTAACAATTGCCTTTGCCACTATTTGGGGAATCATTCAAAAAGAATGGCGAGGAGCAAGTGTTAAAATGTACATATTATTAGCACTTTCACTGATAATAATAGTTGTTTCTTCATTTCTAATTGGAATGAGTGCCTCTGCATAACTAAAACTCAAACAGTTTAAAAAATCATAAGAAGATGACATCAAGAGAAAGAGTATTGGCTGCAATTCGACATGAACAACCCGATCGGGTACCTGTTGATTTAGGTGCCACACCAAGTTCTGGCATCTCAGCCATCGCATACAATAACCTGGTGAATCATTTGGGATTAAAAAATACACCAACGTTAATTTATGATGTAGTACAACAACTCGCACAACCACACTGTAATGTATTGGATAGGTTTGGTGTTGATGTGTTGGATATCGGTCGTACATTTAATAGTCAGCCTACCGATTGGAAACCTATTTCCATGGCTAATGGTTCTGAAGCCTTTTATCCCAAATGGTTTTCACCAGTTGTACAACCAGATGGTTCATTTCTTACGTACGACAATGATGGTAAAAGGGTACTTTCAAAAATGCCTGTAGGTGCAACCTTTTTTGATCAAACCTATTTTCCCTATGTAGATGGATATCCAGATTCGTATGAAGGCTTAGATGTAGAAATGGGGCGTATTATGTGGGCTCGCGATGTGCATAGCCCTTGGGATCATGCTGGTGATGATGATTTTTGGCAGAAATTGCGTGAAAATACATTAGAACTCAGAAGAAGTACCGATAAGGCCTTATTAGTGGTTTGTGGCTGTAACCTGTTTGAGTGGGGTACCTTCTTGAGACGCATGGATAATTTCCTGATGGATTTATTGTGCGATCAATACAATGTTGAAAAATTACTTGATCAGTTAATGATAAGGCATCTGGCAACCCTTGAAAAGGTGTGTAATGCTGTTGGTGATATTGTTGATATAATTCGTTTTGGTGACGACCTGGGAATGACTTCCGGTCCTTTTATGGATGAGGAGACCTATAAATCATTGTTCAAACCACGACATAAAATATTATGCGATTATGTGAAAGAACACAGTAACATGCATACTTTTATTCATTCATGTGGTTCTATTTCGTTGTTAATCCCTCATCTGATTGAAGCGGGAATTGAGATATTCAACCCTGTTCAAACCAACTCTCTCAATATGGAACCTGCATTCTTGAAGAATGAATTTGGTGATTCCTGTACTTTCTGGGGAGGAGGCGTTGAAACTGTCGGAACACTAAATAATGGAACTCCTCAGCAAGTAAAAGATCAAGTGGCAGAGCGACTTGAGATAATGTCGAAAGGCGGAGGATTTGTATTTAATACCGTTCACAACATCTTACCAGATGTTCCTCCGCAAAATATAATTGCCATGTTTGATGCTGTTAAAGCGTTTAATGATCGATAAAATCTTGATGATGGAAGAACCTTCTACAAAGAAAAAGCTTCAAAGAGTATGTTTGACTCTTGATTTGGTTAATGATCCCAACTTAATCTCTGAATATAAGAAATATCACCGACCTGCGAATACATGGGAAGTAATTATTGAAGGAATTCGCAATGCAGGTATAGAAATCATGGATATTTATAATGTTGACAACAGATTGTTTATGATCTGTGAATTTCCATCTGAACTCAGTTTAGTTGAGTGTTGGAGGAAAATGGCAGATGCCCCAAAACAAGATGAATGGGCTGAATTGATGGCAAAATTTCAACAAGCCCTACCTGGTCATAAGCTTGAATGGGTTGAGATGGAACGCATATTTACATTAAACAATACTAACTAAAACAACAATAATGGAAGAATTATTTTCAAAACTTGCTGATTGTATTGAGTTTGGGAAAATTGATGAGGTATCACCTTATCCTCCAAACTTTAAAGGACAAACGGGTGCAGATGAAATAACAGCTCAGGTGCTTGCAAAAGGTGCTTCAGCGCAGGATGTTTTAAATAATGCACTTATTCCGGGAATGGAAAAAGTTGGTGTAAAATTTCGCGAAGGAACCATCTTTGTGCCCCAGGTTTTAATGTCGGCTAAGGCCATGAAAACCGCAATGGTACATTTGAAACCGTTATTGAAGCAAGGCAATGTTAAGCAGAAAGGCACCTTTGTTATCGGAACTGTTGAAGGTGACTTGCATGATATAGGTAAGAATTTGGTAGCCATGATGGTAGAGGGTAATGGTTATGAAGTGATCGACATGGGTACAGATGTTTCTGTAGATGCATTTGTGCAGCAGATTGAAAAAACACCAGATTGTGTTGTCGGCTTAAGTGCTTTATTAACAACCACAATGGTAAACATGGAAAAGATTGTTAAAAACGTAAAAGAAAAATTCCCGCACCAGAAAGTTTGTATTGGAGGAGCTCCTGTTAACAATGAATTTTGTGACAAAATTGGTGCCGATAACTATAGTGCAGATCCACAGGGAGTGGTAGATTTTTTAAATACTTTGGCATCCTAATATCATAATGTAATGAAAGGATTTGAATTAATAAAAAAGGCCATGCGTCTCCAAGAGGTTGAGCGGATTCCGTGGGTACCTTTTGTCGGCTCTCATGCCGGTGAGCTACTAGGACTGACAGCAACAGAATATTTACAATCTACCGATAAGATTGTTGAAGGTGTAAATAAGGCCATTGAACTATATAACCCGGATGGCATTCCGGTAGCTTTCGATCTACAGATTGAAGCCGAAGCGTTAGGCTGTCAATTAGCATGGGCCAAGGACAACCCGCCAGCGGTTATTTCGCATCCTTTAACAGAAGGGATAGCTATTGATGATTTGAAAGTACCATGCGCCTGCAAAGGTCGTATTTCAATGGTTTTGGAGGCAACTCGCCGTTTGCGCGAACAACATCCTGATTTGGCCTTGTACGGACTTATTACGGGACCTTTTACACTGGCATTACACCTGTTGGGGACTGACATCTTTATGCAAATGATGATGGAACCTGACAAGGTTCATAAGTTAATGCGATTTACTACCAATGTGGCTAAAATGATGGCTTCAAAATACATTGAGTCAGGTGCCGACATTATTGCCGTAGTAGATCCAATGACCAGCCAGATCGATCCCTTGAGTTTTGAGACTTTTGTAACCCCCTGTGTTACCGAAATTTTTGACATGGTTAGAGAGGCAGAAGCTTTGAGTTCGTTTTTTGTATGTGGAAATGCCAAACAAAATATTGAAGTCATGTGTCAAACTAAACCTGATAATATTTCAATTGATGAAAACATCCCCCTTGACTATGTGCGTGATGTGGCACTAAGGCATAATGTCAGTTTTGGGGGTAATATTAAACTAACTGTTGTGCTGTTAATGGGTGATGAAGAAGCTTCTCGCAGAGATGCCTTGGAATGCATGGATATCGGCGGTAAAAAGGGCTTTATCTTGGCTCCCGGATGTGACCTAGCAATGGCAACCCCTAAAGAAAACCTGATGGCCGTTGCAGAGTTGGTTCACGATGAGTTACTACAAGGAGAACTGAGGGCATCAGAGGCAAATGTTGGGAATATTGAACTGATGGATTTGTCGAACCACTGGGATAACAATCGCGTGGTAATCGACATTATTACGCTTGATTCATCATCATGTGCGCCTTGTCAATACATGGTTAATGCCGTAAGTCGCGCTGCTGATGATTTTGGAGATAAAGTAGTGTATCAAGAACATCGTATAAAAGAAGTTGAAGGTGTTAGGATGATGGCTACGCTGGGTGTTCAAAATTTACCAACGATTGTTATAGATGGCAATATAGATTTCGTTTCTCAGATACCACCAATTCAGGATATTAAAGATAGGATTGCTGCCTGTCTGGCTGCTAAACAACAATAATAATTCAGAACTTAAAGAGTTATTCTTTAAGTTCTTTTTACGATTGATATGGTACCATTTCATCTTATTACTGGATTTTTAGGTAGTGGTAAAACGACATTTTTAGCTCATATCTTAAAAGAAATAGCCCCTGTAAATAAAGTAGTTGTTATTCAGAATGAATTTGCACCATCTGGCATTGATGGAAAAGAACTTAAAAGGCAGGTTCCAGGATTTAAGCTAATTGAAATCAATAACGGCTCTGTCTTTTGTGTTTGTCAGCTGAGTAACTTCATTGAAACTGTTAAAAAGTTATTAAGACAATATGAGCCGGATCAGATATTTCTCGAGGCCTCTGGACTGGCCGATCCTATTAGTATAGTTGAATTGCTTCTGATGGATGAACTGAAAAGTAAGGTTAGTTTGGGTCAAATTATTTGCCTGGTTGATGCGCTTAACTTTTTTAAAGGGGTAAAAGGGTTGGTGAGATTTAAACACCAGCTGATGATAGCCGATAATGTTATCTTGAATAAATCAGACTTAACAGATGCCCAAAATTTAAAAGCCATACGTGCCGAAATCATAAAACTAAATCCTTATGCCTGTATCACCCCAACTGTATATGCCCATATTCCATGGTCAAAATGTATTACACATAATGGCCAAAATGGGCTTGCAGCTAATCAGTTCAGAGGCAAAGAATCGGCAGGGCGCCCACAAATAAATAGTTGTGTTTTGAGAACACATGATATTTTAAAAGAGGAAAATCTTAAAGCTTTCATTCAATCATTACAATCAACATGTCTGCGCATTAAAGGTTTTTTTAATCTGGCAGATGGCCGTGTAGCATCTGTTCATAGTGTCTTTGAACAATTACATATTACAATAATCAGGGAGTATGCTGGTCCTTCTGAAATGATTGCTTTCGGAGAAGATTTAACCTTATCGGATTTAAGAAAAAGATTTAAATTATTCACCTGTTAGGTATTCTAAAAAAGACTCGATTAGTTATTAACCATACTTTTTTGAATATGAACGAGATTATAAATACCACTATAATTCAACGTCAGTTTAAACTTAGCGACTTAGCCCTTAAAACATCTGATGTCGCTGAATTAATGGGATATACTAATGAAATTCCGGATAATATCAGGGAAATAATTGAATCAGAGCTCAGCGCATTGGACGATGTTGCTGGTATTAAAGGTGGCTATCAGTTGAAGCAAGTGCAATCAAATATATCTGATTATAGTTTACAAGTTGAAAAATGCAACTTTTTTGTTGGAAAGGCAGTTTTTCATTACCTCAAAAATATAGAACAAGTGGCTCTATTTGTTTGTACAGCGGGTAAAGTTGTTTCCGACCGTTCAAAAAACCTAATGAATAGTGGTGAACTGCTCGAAGGTTATGTAGTTGATGTGATTGGTTCAGCTATAGTTGAAAAAGCAATGGCTGTGATTCACGAAGAGTTAAGTGATAATCTTAGTTTCAAGAATGTGAACTGTACCAACAGATACAGTCCAGGTTATTGTAATTGGGATGTAGTAGAACAGCACAAATTATTTTCACTTTTACCCCAAAACTTTTGCGGTATATCCTTAACTCCTTCAAGCCTTATGATTCCTGTTAAATCTGTAAGTGGATTTATAGGCATAGGAACTAATGTTACTTTTCATGATTATCAATGCGCATCTTGCAACAGTAATAATTGTATTTATAGAGGCAAGAATAAGTAATTCGAAATTACATCCAGATGGATTTCATTATTATCCTAGGTTATATACACAAGGGATATGTAACCTTTAAGCTGATATAAGTTATATTTCCATCCAATTGTTTATACACTAAAAGTCATGGGGTCTTGTATTAAATTGTAGAAAGATAGATAGCTAAAAATGGGGTTCAGTAAATATACTGAACCCTGATGTTTTACTTACCGCCCTTAGCTGGATAGTGTCTAATCAAATGTAGGTTGATATTACTTGTTCTAAAACCTCCTTTGTCAATCACAATATTTTGGCTGCTAATATCATTTTAACTGGCTATTGAGCCAAGTTTTAATCTCTCTATAGTCTATAAGTAAGATCATTATTAATGATGGTTATAATTCTTTCTTTAGTTATTATCAGTTCCTACCACTTTAAATGCCAATGCATATTTTTCATCCTTAGTTTTCTGAATTTCATTTGGAATCTCGACCTGAATACCGCCTTTCTTTTTTCTCCATTTTAGTTTTCCATCATAGCCCAACAAAATAATTGAATCTTTTTTTCCTACTTTTAATTGATTAAAGGTAATTACTTTAGGCAGGTTCTTTTCTGTTTCATCTATTAGATAAAATGCATTTACACTGCCGTCCTTATTGACTGTGTATCGTTCTTTGCCGTCACCATACTTTTTTCGTCCGGTAGTTTTGTAAATCGCATCACCGTTAACCGTTAACCATTTGCCGATTTCATCAAAACGCTGATAAACTTCAGGGGCCCATTCTCCTTCTGGACTTGGTCCAACATTCAGCAGTAATGAACCATTTTTTGATGCCACATCACATAGCATATGAATGATTTCGCGTGATGACTTATAGGTGTCGTTTGGCATATATGACCAAGAACCTCCTAATGTGATGCATGACTCCCAAGGCTTATCGATGTAGTGGTCTGGGATAAATTGTTCAGGAGTCAGATAGTTTTCATTGGGCCCTTCAATATGCCTGTCGACCACAATTAGTCCAGGCTGCTTTTTTCGTGCTTTTTCAGCCATTTCTGTGATTTTCAGGTCTTGATTTTGAGGGATGTGTAACTGTGAGTATCCACTTTTTAAAAAAAGCCCGTTAATAAAAGTGATTAATTTTCTCTGACCTTTAGAAAGAGGCCTCACCCAGCCACCATCCATCCATAAAATATCAATCTGTCCATAATTAGTCATTAGTTCATCGACTTGTCCATGAAAAAAATCAACGTATGCCTGCCATCGCTCGGGGTATTTATCAATGTTGTAGTTTACATTACGATCTGGTGTTGCAAAGTTAGGCCACCAGAAGTTTTCATTATGCCAATCTGGTTTGGATAAATATGCACCGATCATAAACCCTTTCTTTCTGAACTCTTTAAAAATTTCATTGGTGACATCTGCTTTGGGGTTACTGTGAAATGGGCATTCTGTTGAGGTTATTTTATAGTCTGATAATTGGGTGTCAAACATATTAAATCCATCATGATGTTTTGTTGTGAATACGATGTATCGCATCCCGGCTTTACTTGCTGCCTCAGCCCACTTGGCCGGGTTAAATTTATTCGGATTAAATGTGTTTTTTAATGCGACGTAATCCCTTTTAAAATCCTCATAATTAGGATTACCTCGTTTACACCAGCTTTCATCTTCGGCACACAAGGCCCAGGATTCAACAATGCCCCACTGACTATAAGTGCCCCAATGCATAAATAGTCCGAACTTTAGTGTTTTCCAATCATCGAGCTTTTTTTGTACAGCTACATCTTCGACCGGGTAGTATTTATTTAGTTTTGTTTGCCCAAAGGTAACAGTGGCAGTGACACAAAATAGTAGTGTAAATAAAAAGTTTTTCATGCTTCGTATTTTGAATTATTTATAATTGCCGAGTTTTTCATTCTTATTGCGGCTTTAGGTTGATACGTAATAATTAACTGTAGAGACTCTTTATAAATCAGAACAGATCATTTGATGTTATATTGGTCAAAAATAGTTATGTCATCAAAAATGTAAATAGATTGGGGATAAATAGTCCTATTAAGGTACCAATGGCATTAAGCGGCTGGCATTGCTATGTGACTTAAGTCTTAAAGCGTCAATTTACAATGCTGTAATATTGATTGATGAGGCTATAAAATGAAAAATATGCAGGAATACTTTCAATTGTAGAAGTTGGTTTGTGATCAATCGTAAATAGCAATCTTTGAAGGAAGCCGGAATTAATGAAAGTAGGGTGGAGGTATTTGTTAGATAGAAGGTTAATAGCAAAATGTTTGTTACAAAGTGAGGCTGTCGGTTTGCGACAGCCTCACCTGTATTAGTTATTGAGCATCAAAAGTAATTGTAATTAAGTTGGAAGGTTTAGTTGGATGGTCAAGTACCCCATGCAAAAATAAAGTCAGACTTAATCTGGTTGATGATATCTCACGAATAATGGCTTTAGGTGTATAATCCAGCAGACCAATAAAACCACCATTATTGAATGTAATCACGTCTACATTCTCGAAATTAACAGTTACTTGCTCAATGCCACCATTTACTTCGTTTGCAGCTTCAATGCTCAGGTCAACTCCTTTTTCAAGAGTCCATGAGGCACTTGTTGGTTCAGTGTGATTAATAGTAGCTAATCCGTTCCCCGGAGATGAAGCCTCATCGAGTCCGTTTAAGGCCGTATACATATAACCTGCAATACAAATACCATTTACAAAGTCAATTGAATAGTTACCATCGTGTTTAAAAGTGTAAAGGTTATCATACTCATCCCCAAGTCCAATAAGAGCTAACAAGTTGTCTGTAGGCGGAAATGCAATGTCACCAGAGGTAAGTGGTTCAGCTACTTTATTAGATACTCCATCCGTACCGGTATTGGCGGTAGTGCTCATTACCCATGTTTTACCATTTGGCATAGCGGCTCCTCCTGATAATAGCTCTTCAATAGAGGCTAAAATCTCTATTTGTTTGGTGGCTACAGTTTCTCCACCATCACCTTTTGCGGTTACAGATATTGTATACTCACCCGATTGCTCATAGGTGTGGGTCGGAGATTTTTCTAAACTGGTGCTACCATCATCAAAATCCCAATGATATTCTTTCACATATTGGTCGATTGTTGAAAATGTAAAAGAATAAGGGTTTTCTGTACTTGCTTCGGCATAAACTTCTACAATAGGAGCTGGTGTTGCATCGTCACTACCACAAGACACAAATGCTGCGGCCATGGAAAGTAACAGTACGGAAGCTAAAAATAGATTTTTCATAAAACTTTAGTTTAAATTTCTATAATTGAATTAATTAACATTTAATGTTAGTCTTTTATATCCCACCAGAGCGGAGTTGTTACCTCGTCTGGACCTTGTAATTTTATTGCTGCCTGATAGTTGGAGTTATTCAGGTTTGTTTCGTTCGCTGCATATCTGAATCGTTTTGGTAATACCCCATTGGTAACACCTAAATCATAAGTCGGGGCTTTTCGTTGTTCAATAACCGGATAACCGGTTCTTCTAATATTTGTCCAACCTTCAAAGGCATCAGGCAAAAAGGCGATCCACATCTGTGTGGCTATTTGCTCAAACTGTTCTTTTTGTGAGCCACTTAAGGATGCTTCACTACCTGATAGATAAGTTTCAATAAGTTCTGGGTTGACTTCCCATTGTTTTAATGCCTGCTCAATGCCTTTTTGGTACCAGGCATCAGGATTTTCATCACTCAGATTAAATAACGCGGCTTCAGCTCTCAGAAAGCAAACTTCAGAAGCCGTTAGCATGTATGCGGTTGCGCCTTTGCCAACTAAAGTATCGGTAGGGATACACATTTTGTCCATATTCCAGTTGGGGAGCGCTTCATCGCTTAGACCGTTAGGTAAACCTATGAATTCACCATCATCATTTGGACGAATAAAGATGGTCAGGCGTGGGTCATTTTTAATTTTTAAAGTCTCCACAAGTTTGTCGCTCACTTTAACCGTGTAATATACGCGGAGCATATGGTTTAGCGGGTTGTAAAATTCGGCACGATCATTTTCTTCATATAATCGTTTGGCATTATCTGCATTTTCTACTATTAATGGCTCTTTTAGGCACTCATTAACAATGGTTTTTGCTAACGTGGGTTCGACAAAGCGAACGCGCATGGCCATTCGTAATCGCAATGAGTTGGCAAAGCGAACCCATTGAGCCAGATTGTTCTCATACAGTGGGTCTGCCCCTGGAAATGCTTCATCAGGATTGGCCTCTTTTAATACCGCAATAGCTAGCTGAAGTTCATTAAAGATGGTTTTATAAATATCCTCAACCTGGTCGTACGCGGGGTACAGTATTTCTTCCTGCCCATAACCACCTTGGGTATATGGTACTGCACCATATGCATCTGCAACCCTGATGTAATTATATGATTCTACAACTTTGGCAAGGGAGTAGCGAACAGGGTTTTCATAGTCTCCGCCTTTTCGTGTCATTCGTATTACTTCTTTGATGTGCCGGATAGGTTCTTTAAAGAAATAATTAAAGGGATCACTGTAAAAAGTTTCTGTGTAGTTGTCGTAGTAATTATCAATGAATCGAGGAATATTATTACCTACGTAGTAATGTCCATACTGAAGCCCGAAAGGCCACTCAAAACCAATGTAAGCTAATCCGCCGTTAGTATATAACACGGCATTGGAAAACAGGTATTCAGGATCGATTGTGTTTTTGGCATTTGGGTTCGTGTTTATCTTTTCCAATCGATCATCACAAGCCCCCAGTATTAAGTAGCTGCTTAAAATCAGGATGATATATATCGTTCTCATAGTCAATAATGTTATTTAATTAAAAATTAACTTTTAAATTGGCACCAAATGATCGGGTCGATGGCAATGAGGAGTGCTCGAAACCAGTCGATACATTGCCACTTCCAAAACCCGATTCTGGATCAACGTGGTCCATGGCCTTGTAGAAGAAAAATAAGTTTCTGCCAACAAGTGAGATGCTCACATTTGTAAAGGGAGTTTTAGTCATCCATTTATTAGGAAGAGAATAGTTAACAACCACTTCTCTTAAGCGAACATTGGTGCCATCTTGTATCCATTCAGCACCAATTTCTTTATTGTAGATGTGATACCACCTGTAAGTTGGAGAAATAGGGGTTGTATTGGGCTTACCTGTATTTTCATTAATTCCACTTTCCACATAGCCACCTGTGCCTGCGTACCATTCATCTCTCCCTTCCAGTGTTTCAATACTTGTACCAAATAGTCCACGGTAGGCTTTACTCCATGAGTAGATATCTCCTCCCTTTTGCATGTCGATTAAAAAGCTTAGTGAGAGAGTTTTATAAGATAATCTGTTGCTTAAGCCTGCCATCCAGTCGGGGTTAATATTGCCCATTACTTTTTTATCCCCTTTTAAAGGAAAGCCATTATCATCAACTAGTTTATTGCCAAACTTATCTCTTTTAAAGTCAGTAGTGTATATTTGGCCGTATGGTTGTCCGGGGTAAGCTCTAATTTCGGCATGAAAATCAGACCCTAAAGGCAGGTAGGGAATATCTCCGTATAGTTGCTTGACCTCATTTTTATTGGTCGACCAGGTTAAGGAAACATCCCAATTAAGCCCGTTGTGTGTTTGTATAGGCTGCCCACTCACTTGTAATTCTATTCCTCTGTTCTCTATTTCACCGGCATTCATTTTTTTTGCACCATAGCCTGACGTTGGGGCAAGGTCAACAGACATAATTTGCTTGTCTGATAAGCTGTAGTAATAGGTGGCATCAATGCTTAAACGGTTGTTCAGTAGTTTTAAGTCGGTACCCACTTCATATGATTGTGTTTCCTCGGGCATCAAATTATAAAATGGGAGTACATCACCTATGTAGGCCATCGGGTATGGATGCTGACTTTGTACAATTCCGTAATATTGATCGATTTGGTAGGCATCGGTGTCATTACCTACTTTGGCATACGAAGCTCGTAGTTTTCCACTCGATAAAATATGGTTTTTGATATTGAATGCTTCTGTAAATAAAAAGCTAAGATTCTCCGAATGATAGCCGTATGAGTTATTATCCAATGGGAGGGTGGAGGACCAGTCGTTGCGGTAGGTTAAGTCCAGATAAATGAAATTTTTGTAGCCAATCTGTGTCATGCCATATAGTGAGTATACCTCTTTCTGTCCAAACCACTCCGATGAATTAATATCGCTATAATTACTTAAGTGAAAGAAATCAGGTTCTTTCATTTTGACACCACTTTGGCTTAATCCACGCCCTTCGTAATACATGTAATTACCACCAATACTTAAGTTAACTGTCCATGTGTCGTTAAATGCTTTATGATAGGCGAGCAAGAAGTCCGAGTTCCATTCAATATTGTTGTTTGTGCTCTGAACCTTATACCCAAGGCCATTGTATGAATCAGCTCGTCCGGTATTTTCGTAAGCCATATACCTCTTATTTATGAAATCAAAACCAGAACGCACGGATAAATTAAGGTCTTTTATCATTTCCCATTTAATCGACAACATGGTTTGAAGCCTGTTTTTTTCATCTTCGTTATGTATGTTTTCAAGTATCCAATATGGATTATTAAATGTTTGATCGGAGGTCCACTTAAACTCATTGCCATTTTCATCGTATATGTTGTTTCTTAACGACTGCAGGCCGATGTTGCGAGGCAAAACATCTAAAGACATCACAATGTTGGCGCCATCTTCAGCTAAAGCCGGACGGTTCTCAACCTCACTGTGAATGTAAGTTATTTTACCATCAAATTCTACCTTACTACTAAGCTTAGAGAAACCCCTTAGTGCTAGTGTTTGCCTGTTTAGGTTATTATTAGGCACAATGCCTTTAGATCTTTGATCGGTTATAGAGGCTCTGAATGAACTGTTTTCATCACCTCCTTCAAAGGACAAGCTATTGGTTATATTGCTTCCTGTTCTGAAAAACTCGCTGTATGGATTTTGTTGTGGTAACATCGCCTCTTCCTCTCCATACCAATTAACGACTGTTTGTCCGTCCATTTTAGGCCCATAACTCCAAATCCAGGGGTGGTCATTATTGGGACCATTAGGGCCATTTAAAGGGGGGTAGCTTCCAAATGCCCCTTGTCCATATTTATTCTGAAAGTTGGGCGTTGTCATGGGTGTTTCCATGCTGTAGCTTGAATTGACTGTTACACCAATTCCTTTGCGTTTAAGTCCTTTTTTTGTAGTAATTAATACCACACCGTTTGCTCCGCGTGAACCATATAAGGCTGAGGCTCCAGCCCCTTTTAGCACGCTCATTGATTCAATATCATTCGGATTAAGATCCGATAGGGCATCACCACCGTCAGTGCCTCCCCAACGATTTGCTCCTCCGGAACTGGCATCCATCGGTATACCATCTATAACAAACAATGGCCTATTGTTGCCATATATCGAAGAGATACCCCTTAAAACAACTCGGGTTGAGCCATCAACTCCGGTTGGCGCTTTGGTTATTTGTAAGCCAGATACTTTACCGGCTAAGGAATTGATCGGGTTATTTTCTTTGGCTTCATTAACCTCGTCACTATTAATTTGAGTAACGGAGTAGCCCAGAGAACTTTTATCTCGCGCTATATTCAATGCAGTGACAACCACTTCCCCCAATGCAGCATTATCTTCGCTTAACTGAATGTTTATTTTTTCACGGCCGTTGATTGGTTCTTCAATCATTTCATAACCGATAAACGAAAATACAATCACATCATAGGGATTATCTACTTTAAGTTCATACTTTCCATTCGTATCGGATATGGTACCTTGGGTAGTACCTTTGACATAAACATTAACACCAGGAAGAGGGCTGTTGTCATGCTTTGATCTGATTGTACCAGCAATTGTTATTGCTTCTTGTGTATTGTTATTTGGAGCAACAACAATTAAATTGTTTTCTAATCTCCTGAATTGTAGGCTAGTTTGTATATTTAGTTCATTAAGAATTTCTTCTATTTCTTTCTTTTTGATATTTATCCTTACTATCTTTTCAAGGCCTTCTATTTCATCGTTATAAAAGAATCGGTAACCGGTTTCTTTTTGGATGGTTTTAAATAATTCCTTGACTGATACAGCTTCCATTTTATCATCTTGTTTGATGTTTTGAGCAATGGTAAGCGTACCTGAAAAAAGTAGAAATGTTGTAGTAAAAAGGACATACAATATCCTTATCAACCCGAAGGATGTTTTTCTGCATGTTACAGAACAAGAGGAGTATTTTTTCATATTATTTTAGTTAGTTATCGCTGTCTAGAGTCGTATTTCTGTTAGTAATCCATATGTCTCTGTTTTTTATTTCGAAGTCTACAGGAGCTGTTAATTGTATAGCTTTCATCACCTGTTCGATGGTTTCATTCTCTAATTCTCCTGAGAAACGGAGGCTTCCCAATGTTTTCTCGTCGTAATGAATTTTTACATTGTACTTGCGCTGTAATCTGACGACCAAATTACTTAATAGTTCACTTTTAAGATAGATCCGATCGCTAACCCAAGCGGTGCATAAATCAATATCGAAGTTGGACGTGATAGATATTTTCTCCTCTGATTGTAACGCATCAGTGTTAGTGAACTTGTGGTACGTTACTTGTTCTTTTGGTCTGATAAAAATTTCTTTGGGTGATTTATTTTGTTCATCAGTATTTTCCTGAACACTTATTTTGCCTTCAATCAGGGTTGTTCTTACTTCATCATCATCAGCGTATGATTCAACATTAAAAACGGTGCCATAAGCTCTCACTACCAGATGGGATGTTACCACCCTAAAGGGTTTTGATTGGTTTTTAAACACATTAAAATAGGCCTCTCCTTCCAAAAAAACAGTCCTGTCATTTAGTCCATATTGATTTGTATAGTTGAGTTTACTTCCTGCATTTAAAACAACTTTAGTTCCATCAGGAAGGTAAATGTGTGATTTACTGCCATAGGGAACTTCGATGGTGTGCTGCGATAATTGTTGTCTGCTAATATGCTGGTATGTATACATCGACAGGCCTGCAATGATTATTCCCATTATAAAAACGGCTGCAAGGCGGCTGTATTGTCTCCAAAGGGTCAGTACCCTATTCCTGTTAGTTGCAGTTTCTTTTAATTTAGCCCACTGTTGTTCGATAATCTCTTCATTAATATACTTGTACGAGTCGAGGTACGTCCAAATTAAATTCAGCTGACTTAATTCTAGTTTATTCTCCGGACTCTTATTCAACCAGTTCACAAGATCCTTGTGTTCTTGTTTACTTAATTCATCGTTCTTTAGAATTCGAACTATCAGTGTTGATATGTAATTATCTTTATTCATTATGGCGCTTTCATTATAATAGGCAGCTGTGGACGTAAATTCACTTACAGCACATGTAAAAAAGTGTAAATAAAAACTAAAATATCAGTTTTAAGGATCTTTTTGAATGTTTTTAAAGCACGATATATCTGGGTTTCCACGGTTTTAGGGGAGATGTCAAGTATGGCAGCAATCTCTTTGTGCTTCATGCCTTTTAAACGACTTAGCTCAAATATTAGTTTGCATTGTTTAGGTAGTTCCCTTAAAATCGCTTCAATTTTATTACTTAATTCTTGTTCGAAAACAGTATCATATCCATTAACAAAGTTTGAATCCACCTCCAATATCTCACTCACATAGCGTTGCCTTACTTTTTGCTTTTTAATGTAGTTGAGACATGAATTATGGCAGGCTGATAAAAGATATGATTTAGCAGATTTATTAAACTGCAATGTTTCCTTGTTTTCGAGTAAGTATGTGAAAACATCGTGTACAATATCCAATCGTGAAGAATGATCATTTACAAAATGAGCTGCATAACTGTAAACAGTTCTGTAATGTAATTTGTAGAGTTCTTCAAATTGATTGATATTCATATAAGCCTCTATTTATTTACTTGTTTCGCTGTCAAATAAAATTTTACTCAAACTGTTTTAAGGAATTACCATATTCTTCCGCGCGATTTATTTGAGTGGGTAGAAATATACAAGTTTATTTAGATTAATCAATGATACTTTTGAACATTGTGAAATAAAGTATGTGAAATTAGCTATTATTTGATGCTAATGATATTTTAAACAGAAGTTTATCGTATGAGAGGCCTCGCGCAGTATTAATACCTGAAGCAAACATTTTGGTATCAGAAACAAACTAATCGACTAGCTGGTACTTTGTCATTTTTTAATAGCTTTTGAATGGATTTAAGTATTGGATGAAGAAGAGCGCTGCTCATATGGTAGAGGCCAAATTATAGTTTCCAGGAGATTGAGATACCCATTTGTCGACCATTGTAATAGGGGAGGCATACTGTGTCACTCCTGCGTCGGACAATCTGAGGATAAAGCCAATATGCAAGTTTTGTTGAAAGCATTCCAATACCAGCTCCAGCAATTACATCACCAAACCAATGTCGGTCGTTGTAAATTCTAAAAAGGCCTGTTGCGGTTGCAACACAATAGCCTCCAATACCATACCATATAGAATGGTGTTTATATTCCTGCCAGAGAAATTCTGCCCCCATAAATGCTACAGCTGTATGTCCTGATGGGAATGAGTTATAGGATGTACCATCTGGGCGCAATACTTTTGTAGCGTATTTCAGGCTGTTAACGGTAAGTGCAGTAATGCCTGATGCTATTGATATAATAAATGTCTGTTCAAGAGGTTTATGTCGTCCTTTTAATCCCATGAGGTTTAGTGCATAAACAGATGCAATAGGTGCATATTGACTAAAATCGTCAATACTGATACTGTTATCTATATGTACTTTTATTTCATGACTAATGCTGTAGTTTAGTAGCTTTTTTCCACCAACAACTGTTTCTACAGCACCATAGCTGATTAATGCAGCAGGAATTAATAATGATTTACTTTTTATTAGTTGATTTTGTGTTTTAATTGTATCAGTATTTGCTGCATATAACGGCAGACTAAGAGTTATAACTCCCAGTAAAAGTAGTTTCATAAGTAGTGAATTGGAATTGAAGTATAGATAGAGTATAGCCTTGCTCCCTATCAAAAATTATGGTTTTAAAACTTTAGATTGATATTGATTGGCTTAACAAGGATTACATGTAGTGGCATCTTCATTTTCAATCTGAATAGTTGCATGGTGAATGTTATAGTTATTGGATAGGATATTCTTGACCTTATTTAGTAACACTTCATTGTTTTCCTGATTTGAAATAATATGAACAGACAAGGCATTTTCGTTGGTGCTCAAAGCCCAGATGTGTAAATCATGTAATGATGCCACTTGTTTAATATCAAGTAGGCATTGTTTTATTTCGTCATAATTAATATTTCTCGGTACGCCATCTAACGCAAGTGTAATTGATTCAATAAATAAACCCCATGTTCCCCATAGAATAACAAGTATAATAATGAAACTCATGATAGGATCAATCCATAACGCACCAGTAATTTTTATCAGCAAGCCTGCAATAACAACTCCTAGTGAAACACCTGCATCAGCAGCCATGTGCAGAAAAGCTCCCTTTATATTTAAGTCGTCTTTCTGTCCTCTTATAAAAAGCAGGGCAGTGAATGTATTTATTACTACTCCAATAGCAGCAACCACCATTACCTGTGTACCTCCAATGGGCTCGGGGTTACTAAATTTGTCAATTGCATCCCAAGCTATGAAAATGACAGCTGCAAATAGGAGTAAGGCATTTAATAATGATATGAGAATGGTACTCTTCTTAAATCCGTAACTATATCTGCTATTGGTTTTCTTAGAGGCCAGCCAAATAGCAAACCATGCAAAAATAAGTCCTAGGACATCACTAGCGTTATGCCCAGCATCTGCAATGAGTGCTGATGAGTTAGCAATAAAACCATAAAATAACTCAATCGCAATAAAATTGATATTTAGTATAATACCAATAGCAAATGGCTTACTATAGTTTGTTATATTGTGATGATGTTTATGTTCCATAACTTGAAATATCAGTTGCTATGATTGTGTTGATTGACATGACCATTGGGATGTCCTTTGCAAAATATACTATTATTAATTAATAGTAAAGAGTCGTTTCTTATTTCAAATTCCTGAATGAAGTTATCAGGTAGGTATAATGTGCCTTTTTTAGAAGTTGATGAATACTTATAATAGCCAGTTATGGCACTTAATGACTGATTGTTTCTGTAAGTAACTACTACAGAACCATCACCTCCTAATTTATAGGTAACTTGATTCTCCAGTTTTCCATCCGAAAAAAAGAGCGCCTTAAAGGACGTTGAATCCGCAGATTTGTCACAGGCTTGTATTACAAGAATAAATGCTATAATTGTATATATTGGTTTCATATTAATATGGACGAGCATTCTTAGTTATTCTGTAAATATTCTACCGCTTCTTTTGTAGTTAACGGATTTGTGAGGTTGCCGGTTCTAAGGTAGAAAATGGTTCTATTGTTTTCTTTGAGAAAGGCTGGTTGTTTTGATTTTTCAATATGTATGATACATATTTCTTTATCATCTACGTGTGCAAATGTAATATGTACCTGTTTGCAGTACTTTTTGCCTATAGTATTAGAGATAATCAGAATTAGTCTTTGTTCGAAACCATCTTTATTCATCTTCTTTAATGTCCAGTAATCATTAGATAAGCCTAATATCTCACCATAATCGCTTACTCCTATTAATAGTTTACCACCTTCTGCATTCAAAAAACCGCAAATAGCTTTTAATACTTCATGCTCCAGATTTTTATTGCTCTTTACCTGATGATAGTCATATCGTAGTGATGATTTAAACTCAACTTCTTCATTTTCACCTTCGGTTATTAATCTGTGAATTTCTTCAGCATCCAGTTTGCAAATGCCTTTTCGAAGCTGCCTTCTGGCAATCAGCAGGCCATTGGTAATACCTAAGAAAATAGTTAAAGACAAAAGAACAACACCTTCTATATCATTAGGAATAAATATGGTGGTATAAGTAGATTGTAATGTTGGAAAAAATGATATGCTATGAGCACTAAACTCATATTGAAATAACGCACTTAAAAAGGGGAAGATAAGTAAGCTGATGGCTGAGATACAAATAAGCTGCCACTTAACTATCTCTATAGTTTTCTTTTTCATAATGGCTTTGTATTTAATAGAAAAATTTTTGTTAGAAAGGTACTGTATGAAAGTGTGTTAAGAGCTGAAGTGGTAGTGGTTAAGGCACCTGGACTAGGGAAGAACCAGGTGCCATCATCCAAATTAAAGGGTATTAGTGACTATGAGCGGCTTCGCTCTTTTTCAAATCTGATAGCAGATAAAAAGCACCTTCCATTACTACCTGTGCATCATCACTAATTGCTTCCGGAATTGTAATCGCTACATGGCCATTATCAATCAGACCGGGAATGACTTCAACCATACGGAAAGCAATTTTTTCTCCATTATGATCGACTGTATGATCTCCATCATCATGTCCATCATTTTGATGGTGGTCATCATCTGTTTCATCATGTCCATGATCTTCATGCTCATCATGGAGTGCGGCCTCGTTAGTAGCCATCGGGTTAACAATAAATATATAGCTTTTCCCTTCATCTTCTACTATTGCCGATTCAGGCACGGCCTTCATAAGCTCTTTGTCGTTAAAAATTTCGCCACTTACATAACTTTCTGCAATTAAATTGACTGGTGAGTCATCAAAGGTGGCATGTACCACAATTGCTTTTATGTCTTTTTGAAATTTCTTGGCAATGGCAAATATTGTAGCTGGATGCTCTTCATCCTGATTGGCAATTCGTAAGCGGGCTTTCTGGCCGACCTGCACATGTGGCATATCTTTTTCATATACCAAAAGGTCGGCATGTATCCTATCATTATTTACAACCGAAAATAGTTTTGTTTGAGCATCAACATAAGCTCCAAGACTTATATCCACCTGGCTTACATATCCTTCCACCGGCGAAAGAATATTAATACCCTGACTGATAATTCCTTTTTTTATTGTTGCTGTATCTAAGTTGAGCATCTGTAAACGAATACCTAAGCCCTCGTAGGATGATTTAGCAGCGTTATAGTCTGCTTCAACTTTTTGAAAATTCTTGCCAGAGCCTACATTGTTGTCGTAAAGAGCTTTTTGTCGCTCATACTCTTTCGCTAAGAAGGTAAAGTTGTTAAAGCTTTCTATATACTCCTGTTGCAGACTGATATAATCAGGGTGTTCAAGGGTAGCCAGTATCTGTCCTTTACGAACTTTGTCACCTTCAAATACACTAATCGATTTGACATTTCCACCCATAAAGGCTGTAATTTCTGCTTTATCAGCAGGTGAGACTTCCAGTTGACCATTGGTTTTTATAAAACCTGCCATCGTACGTTCCTGAATAACTCCCAATTTAAGATTGAGTGCAGAGCGTTGCTTTTCGTTTAAGACCACCATGCCTTCAAGTCCTTCATCATCATGTTCATCCTGTGCGCTGTGACCGTGTTCATCTTTTTCACTTGATGATGAATTGCAGCTGGTGATAAGCAAGCCACTAAAAAGTAAAACAAAGAGACTAATATATCTTAGTGATTTCATAGTTGTATATTTGTTAATTATTCGAATGTTCATGTTTTGCAATTGTATTAGTTAGAGCCTATCAGATAAATTAATTCTGCTTTTAAATTTCTGTAATTCAGGTTGGCATCAATATACATTTGTTTAGTATTGAGTATTGTTTCCATATTCTGAATTAGTTCAGTATAGTCAATTTCACCGAGTTGATAGGCCAGTGTTGAGGCTTTCATTTGCTCATCAGCCAAAGGTAAAGCCTCTGACTGGTAATAATTTTGCACCTTTACAGCGCTCTGATACTGTGCCACACGCTGCGCAAGTACTGTTTTAATTTCCAGTTGAGTAGACATTTTATTTTGTTCCTCGATAAGAACACCAATACGGGCAGCCTTTGCTTTTGAATTTTGCCCGTTAAACAATGGAATTGATATACCCGCAGAATAGCCATAATATCCTGAAATTCCTTCAACAGATTGATTACTGTAGGCCAGGTTAAATTTAGGTAACATGGCAGCTCTTTCTTGTTTCCAGTTTTTTGTAGCACGCTCGAGCTGTACCTTGGCCAACAGTAATTGTGCATTATTGTCGTAGTTTAAGATGTTAAAATCTAGAGGCTCACTATTGGTATCTGTAATTTCAAATTCATCGGGCAATAGTAGAAACTGATTAAGCTTTCGATGAGCAGCCGCCAGTTCTCCTTCAATTTGTTGAATATTAACCTTTAATTCATTGTATTTGGTGGTAGCAGCCAGGTATTCCAGCTTTGAGCTTTGTTCTGTTTCGTATCGCAATTTGGCAGCCTTTACGAAGTCCTGATACACCTTATCTATTTGTTGATATAATCCTCTCGTATGTTCATAGTAAAGTAAATTATTAAAGGCATTCGTAACCTGCAGTTCCAGATTGTCATTAGTGAGTTTAACTTCTGCAACTGCCACATCTACATTAGCCTGTTGAAGCTTACGTTTTGCTGCAATGCCTAGAATATCGATATCAGTCTGCTCAATGACTAATCGGTTTTTTATGCCTGGTGCATTGTTTCCTACTTCTTCTTTTCCCATCGAGAAGTTGGTGTTACCTAAATTGAAAGCACTTCCTTTCAATGTTTTATTTTGTTTGACCTGCAGTTCAGAAGCTTTAAGTGTCGGGTAGTTTTCTTTGGCAATAGAAATAGCTTCAGAAAGAGTAAGAGTTGTATTCCTATCCTCTTGTGCTATTGCTGGGCTAACACCAAATGCAAGTAGAATCAATACAATGCCCATAGAAATATGAGTTTTATAATTTCTGGTCATCTGTTTCTTTTCTTTTCTGCCCTCGAGCCATTGGTATAAAAGGGGTACTATAAATAACGTAAGTAAGGTTTCGGTAAATAGACCGCCAATTACCACTGTTGCTAATGGACGTTGTACCTCTGCACCTGCAGAAGTGGATAAAGCCATTGGAATGAAGCCTAAAATATCAGTGCTGGCAAGAAGAAAAACAGGACGAACCCGCCTCGTGGCTCCCTTTACTATGATGTCCCGTAGATTTGTAATGCCATTTTCCTTTTGTTCCTTAAATGAGCCAATCAGTACCAGGCCATCCATAACACCTACACCAAATATCACTATGAAGCCTACACCCGCAGATATACTAAAAGGCATATCACGAATGTAAAGACTAATTATGCCTCCCATAGCCGAAAGCGGGATTGCCATGTACACCAATAAGGTATGTGGTATTGACTTAAGCGCCATAAATAGCATCACAAAAATTAATGCCAAAGCGATTGGAACAACAATCATTAACCGGTTACTGGCTCGTTCCAGATTTTCAAATGCCCCTCCATAGCGAATATAGTAACCGGCCGGTAAAGTCAATTCAGCATCCAGCTTTTCTTCTATTTCCTGTACTAAAGTCTTTACATCACGTCCGCGTACATTAATGCCAACATAAATTCGCCTGTTGGTATTGTCACGACTTATTTGCATTGGACCAGGTTCATAACTGACATCAGCTAGTTCTTGAAGTGGAATTTGCTGCCCATTGGGAAGCGGAATAAATAAGGTTTTTACATCTTCTATATCCCTTCTATTATCTTGATTTAATCTCACAACCAAGTCAAAACGTTTTTCACCTTCGTAAACGACCCCCGCAGCATTTCCGTTAAATGCGGTCTTAATAATTGTATTAAGATCACTGATATTTGCTCCATAGTAAGCTAACTGTTCACGATTATAATTCACGGTTATTTGTGGTAATCCTTTAGTTGCTTCTGTTCGTATATCTCCAACTCCATTGATGTTTGCTATCAATTTTTCAATTTCAGCAGCTTTTTGAGCCAGTATCTCTAAATCTTCACCATATAGTTTGATAGCCAGATCTTCTCTGATTCCGGTAAGCAACTCATTAAAACGCATTTCAACGGGTTGTGAAAACTCATAATTAATACCAGGTAATACACTCACCGTTTCTTTAAATAGTTCAAGCAATTCTTCTTTACTGTCTGCTGCAGTCCAATTATCTTTATCCTTGAGAATAATAAAGCAGTCACCAATATCTATTGGCATTGGATCTGTCGGAATGTCTGCAACACCAATTCGTGTTTGAATTGATTCTATCTCATCGGGAAATTTATCAACCAGTAGTTTTTCAACAGCACTTGACTTTTCAACCACATTAGTCAGATCTGTTCCTGGTTTTAAAAGTATGTGCATGGCCAGATTGCCTTCATCAAGTTGAGGGACAAATTCTCCACCCATATTACTGAATAAAACAGCTGAGATTATAAACATACCAACTACACCCGCCATAACTTTTTTAGTATTATTGAGAGTCCACACTAACATTGGTTGGTAAATGCTTTCAAGGCGAGTGATAAACTTGTCTCCAAAAGTCTGTTTTTCTTTCTTGGGAGGCTTAAGGAATAATGCCATCATCATTGGTACATATGTAAGGCAAAGGAAAGTTACACCAATAACTGCAAAGCCAAATGTTAAGGCCATTGGTTTAAACATTTTCCCTTCAATGCCTTGAAGAGCCAATAGAGGGATGAAAACTATCATGATGATGATTTGGCCGAAGAAGACTGAATTCATCATTCCACTTGAAATTTTATAGGCAATTTTGTCTTTATCAAGCTGTGTTAGTTTTTTACCTATATATGTTTTATCACCCAGGTAAAATATCATACCTTCAATAAGGATGACGGCTCCATCTATGAGTATTCCAAAGTCAATCGCGCCAAGACTCATTAGATTGGCCCATACATCGAACACATGCATCATTATAAACGCAAAGAGAAGAGATAACGGAATGACAGTAGCCACAATGAGACCACCTCTCATATTACCCAAGATGAGTACCAGCACAAATATGACGATTAGTGCTCCCAGCGATAAGTTTTCAGCCACTGTCGATGTCGTACTTTTAATCATCTCGCTTCTATCAAGGAAAGGAACGATTTTAACACCTTCAGGTAATGATTTTTGTATTTGCTCAATGCGTTCTTTTACATTAGAGATGACTTTATTTGAGTTTTCTCCTTTCAGCATCATAACAATTCCGCCTACAGCCTCACCTTTCCCATTGCGAGTAAATGCGCCATAGCGAACGGCACTGCCAAATTGTACTTTGGCAACATCACGAATATAAACTGGCCGATTGTTAACACTTTTAATTACCATGTTTTCGATGTCCTTAACAGAACGAGCCAATCCCTCTCCTCGGATGTAGTTAATCAGGTTATTTTTTTCAATATATGCTCCTCCTGTGTTTTCATTGTTATCTTGGAGAGCTTTGAATACTTCAGTCATTGTTACATTCATGCTCTTAAGCTGATTAGGCTCAATTGCTACTTCATACTGTTTGGTCTCACCACCAAATGAATTAATCTCAACAACTCCTGGCAGCATAGCCATTTGGCGCTTGACTATCCAATCTTGTATCGAACGTAACTCCTTATTACTGTATTGGTCTTCAAAACCAGGCTCAAGGTCTAATGCATATTGGTATATCTCGCCAAGACCAGTACTGATTGGTGACATTGTTGGGGTTCCAAAGCCCTCAGGTATTTTTTCCTGAACCTCATCTAAAGCTTCACCTACCAACTGACGTGGCAGGTATGTGCCCATATCATCTTCAAATACGATAGTGACAACAGATAAGCCAAAGCGTGAAACTGAACGAATTTCAGTAACACTTGGTAAGTTAGACATTGATAGTTCTATCTGGTAGGTAACAAACTGTTCGATATCTTCAGTGCTGAGATTGGGAGCAACGGTAATAACCTGTACCTGATTATTTGTTATATCAGGCGTTGCATCCAAAGGTATTTGTGTCATTGAATACAGACCTCCAAATATCAGAGCTATCGTCATTAAGCCGATAAGCAATTTATTCTTTATGGAGAATGATAATATACTGTTTATCATGATTGTTATTTGTTATTTGCTAATGAATTGTAATAGGTTTGTAAGTTCTGCTCGCTTTTAAAGAATAGCACATGAGTGGAACCTTGTTTGTGTAATCCGATTACAGCATTAGCTTTGTTTATGGTTTCTTGAGTCAACGGATCTTTTGTTCGACTAATTTCTCGAAAATGGTTTTTCAGCACATTCAGACAGCGTTCACTGCATACATAAAATGTTTGCTGATGTAATTGAACCTTTTTTGCTTCATGCGCGGTTAGCTGTTCCCCTGTGAAGCAGACCTGATTAGCTGGCAGTAACTTATTGTATTCTGTATAAGTCTTTATCCACAAGCGCGTTTCACAACCGTATGTGTAAAACATGAGTGTGCATACCAATAATATTAGTAATGCCAAAAAAGTGGTCAATAAGTATTTCCGGAACTTTTTGTCTTGTTGGTGTTGAATCTCAAGAAGCTCTGTTTTAGTTAGCTTCTTTTTTGTCATGTAGTCTTTTATTTGCCTTACTAATGCATTTAAGCTTCGCAATTATAAGGGGTAACAAAGAATGTGGATAGATTTAACCGACAAAGATAGGTGGTGGAGGGCCTCTAAAACTTAGTTTGGTTGCAAAGTAGTTGATTAGTATCTGTTTAATAACAGGATTCTTGTACGGTGGAATACTTTGCTTACCAACAAGTTGATTTGATTCAGGAATTAAACAGCTAATAATAAAGAAAGAAATGTCTGGTAAAACTGTTTCAGAAGAATTAAAGTTATTAAAACTAAGTTCTCCTAATAGGTGACAAGTTTCAGATTCCTCATTTGATTGGTTACTGTGCTCAGTATCATCATAACCTTCTGCCATATGGCAGGTTGGATTATTTAGGGCATGGTGGCTATGGGGCATCCCAAAATGCACTAATATCAGCAAACCTGCTAATATCATCATCAGTTTGTATGTCTTCGGGATGCTGTTCACTTTTAATTTATTTTGCGAGTAAAAGTATATGTTTTTTTGTGCAACCAAGTTGCAAAGTTAAGAATTGCATTTGTTGCATATTCCTTTTGCAGTGATTTGTAGGTTTTTAAGTGTGAAATTATTTGGGAGTTCAATTGTGGGTAACTTAACTTCATTCAAGCAAATGGTGTTTTTACATTGGGTACAAACAAAATGAATATGCTCATCTTCATGAATATCATCACATTCATTATTACACAAGGCATATTTTACAATACCAGATCCGTCATCAATACGATGGATTAGCCTCTTTTCTTCAAAGGTTTTTAAGGTGCGGAAAAGTGTTGATTTTTCAGCATACTCAAATTTAGCAACCAAATCAGAGAGACTAATTGCATTTAATTCTTTATTAAGAATTTCTAAAACCAATAGGCGCATAGCAGTTGGTTTAACTTTTTTATTGATGAGTTGCTGCTCAAATGATGGTTGCATATTAATATGAGTTAAGCAATTGATTTCTTACTCGGAGGCTGTCAAAATATAATGAATTTTTCACAATAAGTGCACGTTAGAAAAATGCAAAGAGCGCAATATTAGGGAATACGATTCTGTCATTGTGCTCTTTGCGTAGTTTTTTTCTAATCTATTATTTTTTAATAAAATTAACTGTTGATTCGTCGTCTAATTTAATGATATATAGACCTTTCTTTAAGTGATCAACGTTAATTCTTTCACTATCAGAGATAATTCCATTTTTTAATTCCCTACAAAATGGCTGTCTTCGATACTACTCATGCCTGTAGCTAAGGTGACAGCATCTGCAGATGGATTGGTAATGTCATTTTTTATTATGAGTCCAGCGTCATATTCAGCAATGTATAACTCATCGTCTTTGAAAGTTAAACCGGCAGGACCCCTTAGGTCAGTTTTAACATCCGTAACAACAGGTATCGGGTCATCAATATTTATTTTAACTACTTTGTTGCCCTCATAAAATGAAACATAAAGCATGTTATCAACAAGATGTAGGCCATCAAGATATGCGCCATTTCCAATATTTAAAACTCCGGTAGTGTTTGGCGTAGAGATGCTCAAATCCCTCTTCACGATAATATCTTGCTGTGAATCGGCTATGTATAAATCATTTCCTCTGTAGGCAAGTCCCCAGGGTCTAAAAATACCTACGATATCTGTTATAACCGGTTCAGGGCGGGTGATATCTATTTTGGAGACCTTATTCAGATTCGCATCAGCAACATATAGTTCATCTCCAATAAAGATGATTCGCGACGGCCAATCAAATCTTTTGGCAACCTCAGTTAGCTGAGCAAAGAGATTATTAGTGCCAAAAAGCAAAATGATAATTAGTGCTATTTTAAAAATTGAAAGGGAGTATATGTTATTTTTCATGTTGTGTTATTAATTTATGCTTTTAAAGCTCCATTTGGAGCACAGGTTTGCCTTGTAATAATGCTATGTTGTAAATGTTATCTTATGATTTTGCAGCTTGTGACCTATTTGTAAAGTGTACATAATAACTATTTGCAAACAATAATGCATCTCAATGCCAATTGTAGCTTATAGCATTAGGTATATATAGCTGATTCAGAACTAAAAAGGCTTAATTACATACAAAGTGATGTATTATACTTGAAAGGGAGGTGCTCGAAGTGACGTGGTTTTGTAAAACCTCTTAGGTGCTATTTTGTGGTTAACTACAGCCGTGTAATTGTGAGAGGTTCTTATTTCGTACTCTCTTTGAGGACTGTTATAAACAAAAATGAGCGAAGGTTTATTCTCTGTATTATTAGTGACCGAACTAATTACTATATAACAATTTTTGCAATCATGTTTTTCATCTTCAAGCTCCAGGTCTGCATGCATATCACATATGAAAGACTTGTTGTTTGGAGAATCGTCAATATCGCAACATGTTATAGCATTATTATGGTGCTCTGGAAAATGATAGTGTGGTATTAAATTGTGCAAAAACACAATGAAGTACAGCACTATGAATACTAAAGATATTTTGGTACGCCCAATAAACATTTTGCAAGTATATTCTTTTTTTAGCTTGGTGCAAATATGAATCGCAATTTTGATTGTATTTTTTGTGATAAGTTTAATCCTTCTAAAAAAACTAGTAATTCGTCTGTTGTGATGTATTTTGTATCCAGTAAGGACCCCTAGAGGAGAGGTATTTGATACTATTATCCTTTCAGCTTTTTTTTATAAGCTTTGGGTGACATATTCATTACCTTCTTAAATATTCTTGAAAAATAGAAAGGATCATCATAGCCAATCCTTAAAGCCACTTCCTTGATTTGTAAACTGCTGTGGTCGAGTAGTTGGCAGGCATGTTGTATGCGCAGATGAATGAGGTAGTCTAAGGGAGGTTTGCCCGTTTTGTTTCTGAAAATATTGGAATAGTAGGAGGACGATAGGCCAAATTGCTTAGCAAGTAAATCTAATGTTAATTTATTTTTCAGGTGCTTTCGCATGTATAGTATTGAACGGTCAATTATATCAGTACACCCATCATTGCTTATTTGTCTGAATTGATTTATATAACGGAAGGATCCCAGCAGATACCAAAGGCAGATGTTGGCATAGTTAATGTTGTCAGGGCTATAACCCATTTCGATGTTGACAAAAATTTCGTTAAAAAGGCGAAGGCGATCCTTTATTCTATCAGAGGGGGATGGCAGAATGTGTTGTGCAACCTTAGAATCTCCGGATAATGATTGTGCCATGAAACCATTATAATGAATCCAATATATAGTCCATGGGTCGTCTGGATTTGCAGCATATGAATGGGCTTTTTGGGGTGGTATTATGTAATATTGATTGGCCGATAGTTTGACCTTTGAACTTTCCACGGATACCCATCCACCTCCATCTGTACAATATATCAGGATATATTGGTTGCAACCATGTTGTCTGCACCGATAGTGGTCTCTTGCCTTAGGATAAAAGCCGATGTCAGTAATGTAGAGTTGACTGTTTTGTGGTTCCTTTTTGATTGCTTCGATAATGTGAGCAGGAATAACAAAGGTCCGTTCTCCTTCAAAACCGTCTTTCCTTACCATAATTAGAAATGTAAAGTTGTTGTGAAAATAATAAAATAATCCATGGATTTAGTATTGGTGTCCATTTTGTGACTTAATTAATGTTAGTTCTTTTGTATTATTAAGAGGAATTAATGGCAAATATTAATAAAACAAGAAGTGATGAGACACAATAATTATAATACTAAGTACATTTTTGCTATTTCAATGGTTTCGGCAATGGGCGGATTACTTTTTGGTTATGATTGGGTTGTTATCGGCGGGGCAAAGCCATTTTATGAAGTCTTCTTCGGTATTGCTAACTCGACAGCGCTTCAAGGATGGGCCATGAGTTGTGCTTTAATAGGTTGTTTGCTGGGAGCCATAGTGTCTGGAGTGTTAAGTGATAGGTTAGGGCGTAAACGTTTATTACTTACTGCAGCTATATTATTTGCACTGTCTGCCGTTGGTACAGGAGCTACACATCAGTTTATAATGTTTGTATTTTGTCGTATTATTGGCGGGGTTGCCATTGGTCTGGCTTCTAATCTTTCGCCAATGTATATTGCTGAAGTATCACCAGCTTTCATGAGAGGCAGATTTGTTTCGCTTAATCAGTTAACAATAGTTGTTGGGATTTTGGCAGCACAATTAGTTAACTGGCAGGTGGCAGAGCCAGTACCTATTGAATCAACCAACGCTGAGATACTTAGCTCATGGAATGGACAAATGGCCTGGCGATGGATGTTTTGGGCTGAACTAGTGCCTTCAAGCGTGTTTTTTATCTTGTTATTCTTTGTGCCAGAAAGCCCTCGTTGGCTTGCAACAAAGGGAAAGGAGCATCAGGCAAAAGCTATTCTTACAAAAATTGGAGGTCAGAATTATGCTCAACAAGAATATGCAAGTATTGCTTTGGGCTTGAATAAAGAACGTCATAATGTCAATTTGAAGCACTTATTTAATGGTCGAATAAAAAAAGTATTAGTAATAGGTATTGTTTTGGCAACCTTTCAGCAGTGGTGTGGAATCAATGTCATTTTCAATTATGCACAAGAAATATTTGCTGCAGCTGGCTATGGTGTATCAGATATACTATTTAATATTGTTGTAACGGGGAGTGTCAACTTAGTATTTACTTTTATTGCCATTTATACCGTTGATTTATTAGGCAGGCGATGGCTAATGCTTATTGGCGCTGGAGGCTTAGCAGGCATTTACCTGGTAATGGGAGTAGCTTATTTTTATGAAATTACTGGGTGGCCTTTTCTTTTACTGGTGGTTTCTGCAATTGCATGTTATGCGATGTCATTGGCGCCAGTAACCTGGGTCGTTTTATCAGAGATATTTCCGAATAAGATGCGCGGAGCTGCCATGGCTGTTGCAACCGTTTCACTGTGGTTAGCTAGTTTTCTTTTGACTTATACATTTCCGCTCCTTAATAGCAGGCTTGGTGCTTATGGAACATTTTGGTTGTATGGAGGAATATGTGTAGCCGGATGGATCTTTATTTTTCGCAGATTACCTGAAACAAAAGGAAAAACGTTAGAAGAGATTGAAAGGCAGGTGTTTGAATGAGATTGCTAATGATTAAAACTGTAGTTAATTTATTAACAGCCATTTTGTGCATGAGCTGTATTGTCGAAAGGAGAATTGAACGGCCTAATATTCTGTTGATTATAACAGATGATCAAGGGTATGCTGATTATGGAGCCTATGGTGGAAGCAAAGATGTTTATACCCCTAATATGGATAAAATTGCAGATGAAGGGGTGCGTTTTACAAATGCTTATGCCACTGCTCCTGTGTGTGATGCTTCACGGCAAGGTATTATTACGGGGGTATATCAAGAGAGGTGGGGAACATACTATTATGGAGGTAATATTTTTCCCGTGTCGCAAAAAACGCTCCCGGAGATGCTTAAGTTAGAAGGATACAGATGTATTAAAATTGGAAAAACCCATTACGCAGATATTCTTGATAATAACCAAGAAATTAAGGACCCAATGAGTTATCGTGAGTTTCCATTAAATCATGGGTATGAAGAATTTCTTGGATTTTGCGCTCATCGCCATGATTATTTCAGGTTAACAGAAGAAGATAATTGGGTGCTGGATAGTGAAGATGATCGAATGTCGCAATATGGGCCATTATGGAGAAATAACCAACAAGAAGATTTTGATGGATATACAACAGATGTTTTCGGTGATGAAGCTGTTAAGCAAATTTATCATTCAGATGAACGTCCTTTTTTTATCGAATTAGCATTTAACGCCGTACATCATCCTATTTATCAGGTGCCTGATAGATATTTGAAACGTTTTGGAATAGAAAAATTTCCAGATTGGGAGCCTGCGAAGGAAAGCTTTATGGAATACCATGCGCGTAACTGCTGGAGAGGTCAGGAGGACCCTGTGGGGAGACTACGTTATTTAGCTAATCTAGCGTGTCTGGATGATAATATTGGAAAGGTGTTGGATGCACTTAATGCTTCCGGAAAGAAAGAAAATACATTAATCTTTTTTATTTCTGATAATGGTGGATCTCAAAATACATATGCGAATAATGGTATTTTATACGGCCATAAGTATATTCTGAAAGAAGGAGGTATTCGAACAGTTTTTACGATGTGTTGGGGTGAAAAACTGAGTGGTAAAACAGTTATTAATACGCCAGTCTCACATCTGGATATTTTACCGACTTGCCTTTCAGCATTCGATTCACCAATACTTGATACTTTAGATGTGGATGGAGTTGATTTACTTTCTCTTCTTACTGATCCAACTAAAGAACACCACAAAGTGCTTGTATGGGATACGGGCAATGAGTGGGCTGTTCGTAAAGGAAAATGGAAAATACATGTTGTAAAAAAGGATAATCACTTTAGAACCATAAATATCGATGCAGGCATATATCTGTACAATTTGGAGGAAGATCCTGGAGAACGGAATAATCTTGCAGACATTAATAAAGCCAAATTAGAAGAGTTGCGCAGAGAATATGAAAACTGGAAGGCGAAAATCAGATGAGAAGTCTTTGGGTTTAATTCGGTATTAGATTAAATGAGTTGATGTCTAAATGTATGTGATTGAATAGATTCAGATGTGAGTTATACAAATTTGAGTCAGTGAAAATAGTATTGTAATGGAAAAAGCTGTAAAGGCCTGGAGCCAAAAAGTAATTATCCCTACCTATGAAGTTGGGGAGCCAGAAAAAAATCCAATTTTCCTTGAGAAGAGAGTTTATCAGGGGAGTAGCGGTGTTGTCTATCCATATCCGGTTATAGAAAAAATTGAAGATAAGAAAAAAGATAAAGAATGGAATGCTGTTTATCTTGAGAATAAATATCTAAAAATAATGATCCTACCTGAGTTAGGGGGGCGGGTGCAAATGGCATATGATAAAATCAAGCAGCGCCATTTTGTTTATTATAATCAGGTGATAAAACCTGCGTTAGTTGGCCTCACAGGTCCTTGGATATCAGGGGGTATTGAGTTTAACTGGCCTCAGCATCACCGTCCATCAACCTATGAGGCTGTAGATTCTTGTATTGAAAATAATGAAGATGGAAGTGTGACTGTTTGGTGCAGTGAGGTTGAACGGATGACCAGGACAAAGGGAATGGCTGGGTTTACTTTGCATCCAGATAAGGCTTATCTGGAAATAAAGGTTAAACTCTATAACCGGACACCACACCCTCAAACCTTTCTTTGGTGGGCTAACCCTGCAGTAAAGGTCAATGAAGACTATCAATCGGTCTTTCCGCCAGATGTTAATGCTGTTTTTGATCATGGGAAGCGAGATGTGTCCAGCTTTCCGATAGCTACTGGTACCTATTATAAAGTAGATTATTCTGCCGGGGTTGATATTTCGAGGTATAAAAATATTCCAGTTCCTACCAGTTATATGGCTATTGCCTCCAAATATGACTTTGTAGGAGGATATGAGAATGATTCCAAAGGCGGTTTATTGCATGTGGCAGATCATCATGTATCCCCGGGGAAAAAGCAATGGACCTGGGGTAATGGAGACTTTGGACAGGCATGGGATCGTAACCTGACAGATGAAGATGGGCCATATATTGAGTTAATGTGCGGTGTATATACTGATAATCAACCTGATTTTTCGTGGCTACAGCCTTATGAAGAAAAAAGCTTTAGCCAGTATTTTATGCCATATCGTGATTTGGGAGTTGTAAAAAACGCCACAAAAGAAGCTTTATTAAACCTGGAAACCGTTAATGAAAACACAAGGTTAAAGGTTTACGTTACTGGTGAATATAATGATGTAGTAGTAACAGTAAAGAGGAGAGATGAGATAATTCTTCAAGATGTATTAGATCTGTCTCCCAAAGACAGTTATGAACAATTATTAGAGTCAGTAACTGTCAATCCTGATATTCGTGTTTCTGTACAGGATAATAAGGGATCAATATTGGTAGAATGGCAACCGGAACAGGAAGTGTTAAAGCCCATACCTGAGCCCGCAAAACCAGCCAGGGATCCTAAAGATATTCAATCTGTTGAGCAATTATTTTTAAGAGGGCTGCATCTTGAACAATACCGTCATGCAACTTATAATCCGATTGATTATTACCAGGAAGCTTTAAAAAGAGAACCTGGAGATGTACGTTGTAATAATGCGATGGGATTATGGTTAATGCGAAGAGGACAGTATAAGCAGGCCGAGGTGTATTTTAGAAAGGCCATAGATACACTTACGGAGCGAAATCCAAATCCCTATGACGGAGAACCTTATTTTAACTTAGGCTATTGTTTGCGTATGCAAGGGGATAATAAAGAAGCCTATAGTGCTTTTTATAAATCGACCTGGAACGCAGCCTGGCAAGATAGTGGTTTTTTTAATGCGGCTCTTATTGATGCAGAACAGGGGAATTACACTAAGGCGCTGGAATTAACTAATAGGTCATTGTGGCGCAACTGGTTAAATCAAAAGGCACGTCATTTAAAGATAATGTTGCTACGTCTTCTGAATAAGAAAGAAGATGCTTTAAAGGCTGTAGAGGAATCTTTGGCCATGGATCAATTCAATTACGGGGTATTATATGAGAGGTACCTGCTATTAAATGATGATTCTGTACTTGAACAGTTGTGCGAATTAATGCGCAGTAATGTTCATAGTTTTATCGAGTTTTCGCTCGATTATGCTATGGCAGGCAGATGGGACGAGGCAAATGAATTTCTTTCTGTTTATATCAATGCGACTAAACAAGATGTTTATCCTATGGCCTTGTATTTTAAGGGCTATTTCCTAATGAAGGGAGGCCATATAGATGATGCAAAATCAACATATGGTTTAGCTCTAAATGCTAAACCGGATTATTGTTTTCCAAATCGACCAGAGGAACTTTTAGCATTACAGCATGCAGTAAGTGTTAATCCAGATGATGCCAAGGCTTATTACTATATGGGTAACTATTGGTATGCGGCGCGGCAGTATGATGAGGCTATTCAATGTTGGGAAGAGTCCCGTCAACTGGACGAAGCATTTCCAATTGTGCACCGAAACCTTGCTTTAGCCTATTTTAATAAATTAGGTGAAAGGCAGCTGGCCGTTAAGTCTCTTAAAAGGGCTTTTGAACTAAATACCAAAGACGCCAGGGTATTAATGGAGTTAGATCAGCTAAACAAAAAACTCAATCAATCGCCAGCAGAGCGATTGGAAATACTATTAAAGTACCCTGAATTAGTTAGGCAAAGAGACGATTTATACCTCGAGATGGCCACTTTGTATAACGTATTAGGAGAACATCAAAAGGCTCTGGAACTCATTATGAACCGTCAGTTCCATCCATGGGAAGGAGGCGAAGGAAAAGTAACGAGCCAGTTTGTGTTCAGCCATGTTGAACTTGCAAAGAGAGAGATAATCAGGGGGAATGCCACTCTGGCTATTGAGCATTTAAATGCCACTCGAATATACCCTGTTAACCTGGGAGAAGGTAAATTGCCAGGTGCTCAGGAAAATGATATTGATTATTGGTTGGGATGTGCGTATGATTTACTTGGAGACTTGATAAGTGCAAAAAAAGCATGGCAAAGGGCAGCCGAAGGACTAACAGAGCCTGCAGCTGCTATGTACTATAACGATCAACAACCTGATAAGATCTTCTACCAGGGTTTGGCCCTCATAAAACTTGGTGATTTTAACCAGGGTAGGGGAAGGTTTAATAAATTATTAAAATATGGAGAGAAAAACCTATTTATACCTTTTAACATGGACTATTTTGCGGTTTCACTCCCAGATCTTTTAATCTTTGAAGATGTGATGCAAGAAAGACATGAACAACATTGCTATTATCTTATGGGGCTCGGTCAGTTGGGGCTTGGTGAACGGGAAAAAGCCAAATCGGCTTTTGAGCAGGTGTTAAGTGGTAATGCTACGCATATTGGGGCACTCACACATTCTAATACATTTTTATAAATAACTGATAAAGGTTAAAACAATGAGTAAAATATTTGTAATCATCATAAGCTTGTTAATTAGCAGTTGTTTGTATGGACAGCATAAAATAGATCTAAAAGGAGTTTGGAATGTTCGACTTGACCCCGCGAATGAACTTATTGCTGGTTCAGGTAAACAAAACAAGACAACAGGCCAGATTAAGTTACCTGGCTCATTGGCTGAGAATGGCTATGGCTTGGAAACAAAGGGTTCGGATTTTGGGGTATTGACACCAACACATAAATATATAGGCAAAGCCTGGTATACACGGACTATTACTATTCCTAAAGCATGGAAAGGAAAACAGATAGAATTGACATTAGAAAGAGTCTTGTGGCAGTCTAAGGTATACGTGGATGGAAAAGAATTGGACGTTCAGGATGCATTGGGTACTGCACATATTCATTGTCTTGGGACATTATCGCCAGGTGAGCATGAATTAACGGTACTGGTAGACAATGATATGATATTTAACATCGGTGATAAAGGGCATGCTTATGGGGAGTATACACAAAGTATCTGGAATGGTATTGTAGGGCGAATAGAAATGAAAGCTTATGACCATATAAAAGTACAAGAGCTTAAAACATACTCTGATCTAAGTAAAGATAAATTAGAACTAAAAGTTAAACTCCACTCAGCTTTGAAGTCAAAAGCTAGCGTATCTTATGAAATTTTAAGTGTAAATACAGGAGAGTTGGTATTGTCAGGTGAATCAGAACAGTTCATAGTAACGGGTACTAATGATTTTAATATTAATGTGGATGTAGCTGGGAAGCTTCAAAAATGGAGTGAATTTACACCAGAAACGTATACCTTAAAACTGAAGGTACTTGCTGGAAAAAATCAGGATGTCGTTGAATCAGAGTTTGGTTTTTGCGAAGTGGGTCATGATGGGACGCATTTGCTAATTAATGATGTTCCCATATTTTTAAGGGGTAACCTTGATTGTGTTCATTTTCCACAAACTGGATATGTTTCATGTGAGTTAGAAGATTGGATGAGAATATTTCAAAAATATAAAGATTATGGACTAAATCATGCTCGTTTTCACTCATGGTGTCCACCAGAAGCAGCTTTTAGAGCCGCAAATCGTGTGGGGATTTATTTACAGGCAGAAGCCTCCATCTGGATTGATTGGTGGATGAGTGAGGATATGACAGAAAGGGGAAGACCAGAGATGAATACAAAAGGATTTCCTAAAGGGTTAGGGCACGATAGCGTTAGGGATAGTTTTGTTGTGGCAGAAATGAACCGAGTGGTCGATGTATATGGTAATCATCCATCTTTTACAATGTTTTGTATTGGTAATGAGTTGGGAAACTCTGATTTTAAGGTCATGGAGCATTGGATCTCAGACTTAAAGAATAAGGACACAAGAAGACTGTATGCAGCTTCTACAGCTCGAACGATTACCAAAGCGGATGATTATTGTGCAACGCACTATATTCCGAATGTTGGTGGAACAAGGGGTTTAAAAGGGGCACATACTGACTGGGATTTTGAAGATGTTTATTCGCAAATGGATATCCCCATTATCGCACATGAAATTGGTCAATGGCCTGTTTATCCTCAGTGGAAAGAGATAGAGAGGTACACTGGAGTGCTGAAAGCAAGAAACTTGATGGAATTTAAAGAGGAGGCTGATAAAAATGGCATTGCAGACCAGGATTATGATTTTGCAATGGCGTCAGGCGCACTAAATCAACTATTGTATAAATACGAAACGGAATCATTTCTGCGTACAAAAAGCTGTGCTGGAGTACAATTGCTAAGTATGCAAGACTACCAGGGACAAGGCGAGGCGCTAATTGGTTGGCTGGATGCCAACTGGGAAAGTAAAGGAATTGTGACTCCTAAGAAATTCAAAGAACATTTTAATACAACGGTTCCCTTATTAAGAATGAAGAAATTTGTATGGTCATCTAGTGAGCAATTTGACGCTAAGGCTCAATTAGCTCACTATGGCGATTCAGAATTGATTGCTGATTGTTTATGGGAAGTTAAAAATTCATCAGGTCAAATAATAAAGGCTGGAATGTTTAACAATAGGATGTTTTCTATCGGATCATTAAGTGAGCTTGGAAAAATAAATTTTAATCTTAATGAGTTTGATACGGCTGAAAAGCTTACAGTTTCAATATTCCTGGAAGGAACAGAGTATAGAAACAGTTGGGATATTTGGGTATATCCTGAAATAGAAATAAAGGGCCTGGAGGGCGACGTTTATGTGACAGCTAAGCTTGACGAGCTTGCGAAGGATGTTCTTGATAAAGGCGGGAAAGTATTACTATTAGCGCATCAGTTGGGAGTGAGTGAGACTTCAGTTACTGCAGGCTATTATCCTTTGTATTGGTCACTAACTTTCTTTCCTGGTCAAGGCAAAACAAATTTAGGTTTGCTTTTACAAAATGAACATCCTGCTTTTACTTCATTCCCAACTTCTTTTCATTCCGATTGGCAATGGGAGACAATCAGTAAGGATTCTAAGGGGTTTATCTTGAGTGAATTACCTATTGAGTATAAGCCTATTGCGCAACCAGTTGATGATTTTCATCGTAATAATAAAATTGGTTCTATTTTCGAACTAAAAGTTGGCGAAGGTTCTTTATTAGTATGTGGTTATAATCTGAATTCACGACGACCTGTAGCTAAGCAGTTAAAAAAGTCATTACTTGACTATATGAACTCAGTTGATTTTAGCCCATCTCATAAGGTAAGTTATCAGTGGCTTCAGCAATTATTGCCATATGTGCCAAAGGCTGAAGCAGTAGAACTACCTGAAGAGTTCGACAATGCAATACTGTATGTTAATGCCTCAGCAAAAGTGAGAAATGAGGATGTAGGTTCAAAATGGGAAAGGGAGTTTGATGAGGTGATACTGGCTGATAAAGCAGATTACGAAGTAAAGGCTGGTGGCGTTTGGAAAGATGATGTTGGTTCAGCTTGGTTTGGGGAGAACATGGAAATACAAATTAATTGTCCAGCTGGTATATTAGGTACATTGTATGTTCATTTTCATGACTGGAATAAACTAAACCGCACAGGAATAGTTGATTTTGAGGGGCGTAAGGTGAAACTTGATAAGCACTCCGGCGAAGGTCAATGGGTTAAATTCCATGTTATGAGAGAGGATAGTAACGATGGGAAATTAGTATTGAAATCGAATGTGGAAACTGGACCTAATTTGATGATTACAAAAATTGTACTTACCAGGGAATAAGGATTATTCAAATGGATTCTGATGGGAGGTGAGATTCTGGTAAAAATATAAAGGCATTCTGTCTAGTGACAGATTTATCTATAATATTGAGAGGTTAATCGTGTATGATTAGCCTCTCAGTTTTTATGCATAATGGCTAATTCATAAATAGAACAAATTAATATATTGTTTGATTCGAATCTAGTTTTAACCTCATTAACCACAATTGTAAATGATATGATATTTTTAATGGATGCTAGCGGTCATTGGGTATGAAGCTTTCCTAGTTTTGCCGCGTTTCACTACCACCTTTATGCAGCACATGGGCTATGGCCATCATCCATACTTTGTGTACGAGCATGCAGATTTGAAACGCACGCACTTTCATATTGTATCTACACGCATTGATGTAAAAACCAGCAAGAAGATAAAGGACAATAATGAAAAGCGCAAGGTCCATCAGTTTATCCAGGGACTTCAGCAACGCTATGAATTGGATACGACAAAAACGAAGCTGGATAAAATACAGCTGATACCAACCATCAATAGTCCGAATCTGCATGAAGGCGTTCAACAAGTGTTTAAGCTGCTCAATCAGTCCAATATTGAAAACCGGCAGGAGTACCTGGATATATTGAAAGCCTTTAACCTGGAACTCTACCAGTCCGAGCATAGTCAATCGGTTATTGTTAAAGGCCTGGATGGTCAGGTTTTGCGCCATCCCATAGCCTTATCCCAGTTTATGGAGCCTCCTAACCTGGATACTTTTCAGATGCCGAAACCTAATGAAGAGCTGCAGCGTGTATTGAAGTACAAAGTAGAGAATTTACTTAAGGAGTTGAATCGCAACTACCGCTTTTACACCATCCATGACTTGCGTGAGGCCTTTGTTGCGAATAACCTTTTGCCGTATCAGCTCTCAAAGAATGGCAACCTCAGTATCTACTCTCCCTTGGACAAAATCGTTGTGTATGCGCAGCTGTTACTAAAAAGATACAGGATGCGTTTACAAACATTTGTTTTAAGTAATGACCAGTTTCACGGTATGATTCGGGAATTCACGAATCAGTTAGTTCAAAAACATCCTAATAGCGCGGAAGCCTTGCTGGATAATGAAAAGTCAATATTAGGCGATAGTGAAAGCCGAAATCTTGTTTTAAAAGAGCTGAATTTAGACAATTGTGAAGCGTATAATCATCTGGCATCGCAGCTTGAACTCAGTGAGCAGGAAGCAGTACGAAAGGCCATCAAATCCCATTTGGCGTTTCTGGTTAATAAGGCGATTGAAAAGGCACAATCAACTTTCGTGTCGTATGTCAATAAGCCGGAAAGCAGCCAATGGGAGAGGCTCAACCATCAGTTTATGATAGAGCTGTTAAATTACCGGGATTGGGAAAACAGAAGAGATAAAACTCAACGGAAAGGATTAAAGAGAGCCTGGCAGAAAAAGGGACTAAGAAAGTCATAATAAAGTAAAATAAAATTTACAAAATGTGCTATATTTGTAAAATATATTTTACTGTATGCCAAAGAAAAAGATTGTCATATTACCCAAAACAAAGCGTATTCTTACAGAAATGGGTGAAAACATTAAGTTAGCTCGCTTACGTCGGAAATTGAGTACTGAGCAGGTAGCGGAGCGTGCTAATATTAGTCGTCCGACCTTGTCAGCTATTGAAAAAGGTAGCCCCACAGTAAGTATGGGTGCTTATTTAATGGTTTTACAGGTGCTTGGTTTGGAAAAAGACCTCGGTCTTTTGGCAAAGGATGATGAATTAGGTAGAAAACTGCAGGATGCAGAAATAAGCACAGCCAAACGAGCACCTAAACGATAGGGATAAATAATGATGGATGATAAAAGAGAAATATTGGTTTATGCACATTGGCAGGGAATGAAGGAACCTTTGCTCATGGGCAAGCTGTACTCCAGTAGATTGAAAGGTAGAGAGTTATTTTCATTTGAGTACGATAAACAATGGTTAAAGCATCAAGCTGTACAGATCCTGGATCCTGAACTGCAATTGTATTCAGGTTTGCACTACTTAAATGAGGAGCAATCAAATTTTGGTATTTTTCTGGATTCATCGCCTGACAGGTGGGGACGTATCTTAATGCGTCGTCGGGAAGCTGCTTTGGCACGTAAGGAAGAGCGTGAGGAGCAAAAGTTATTTGAAACAGATTATTTATTGGGTGTTTTTGATGAGCACCGAATGGGCGCAATACGCTTTAGGTTACATGAAGGTGGTCCGTTCCTAAACAATAACAGGGAGATGGCAGCTCCTCCATGGGCTTCATTACGAGAACTGGAACAAATAAGTCTTCGTCTGGAAGAAGAGGATGTGATGGATGATCCGGACTATTTACGTTGGTTAAGCATGCTGATTGCACCGGGTGCTTCATTGGGTGGTGCCCGTCCCAAAGCAAGCATACTCGATGACAAGGGAGCACTCTGGATAGCAAAGTTCCCAAGCCGAAATGACCAGGGGGATATCGGAGGTTGGGAAATCGTTACCTATGAATTGGCGATTGCAGCTGGTATTAATATGGCAGAATCAAGGGCTCAGAAGTTTTCTTCCTCGCACTATACTTTTTTAACGAAGCGTTTCGACCGGACAGAGACCGGTGAACGTGTACATTTCGCTTCAGCGTTGACGATGTTGGGCTACACTGATGGTCAAGATCATGCGGACGGTATCAGCTACCTGGAGTTAGCGGAGTTTATTCAGAATTATGGTGCTAATGTCAAAGCTGATCTGGAAGAACTTTGGCGACGTATTGTCTTTAGCATCTGTGTGTCTAATACTGATGACCATCTTCGTAACCATGGTTTTATACTAACAAGTCAAGGCTGGGTGTTGTCCCCTGCCTACGATATCAATCCGGTTGAGACAGGAACAGGTTTGAAGCTAAATATCTCGGATGAGGACAATGCCCTTGATTTGGATTTAACATTAGAAGTAGCAGAGTATTTTAGACTAAGCGAACAACGTGCCCTTGTAATCATTGAAGAGGTGAAAAAGGCCGTCAGCACATGGCGAAAAGTAGCTGACAAGTATGGTCTGTCCAGAGCTGAACAAGAGGTAAAAGCTATGGCTTTTCGTATGGCAGAATTGTGAATGTAGTGTTTATATAACAAGCTATTTTATGCTAATATTCTGTTAAAGGATATGCTTTGTAATTTGTTCTCTGACCCGTTTTGAAACACCACTATCATTAGCAATTGAATCCCATTGGCTAATGGCTTCACGAACTTCTTCGATAATTTGGTTCGCCTTTTTTACTTTAAATGTTTCGGCTAGTTTAAGTAAGTGTTCTTTGCCCGGATTTTTACTTTCACCGGCAATCATCGTGCTATGAAAGCCGAAAGCTGAATGAGAAAAAGTCAGGTCATAAGCCGGCGCAAATTGCCAGTTTCCTTTTCCGTCCATTAAAAAAGCAAAGTTCTTACTGTGGTCATCGCGGTTATGTGCAAATACATTAAAGGCAGCCAGGCGAAGGACTTTATCGTAGGCATTTACATGGCGCTCCAACTGAAATGCACAATCCATCAGGTGGCCATAATCCATGGTACTCATCCGAAAGTTGTCATGCATGATGCCACAAGCCGTATGCATATGCAAACGCCGTCCCTGAATGCGATCAAAACGCTTGGTGCCAAAATAGGCGTGCCCTGATTGACCATGGAATAATTGACATTCACTCATTTTAATTCCAGCAGCCAATGCCATTTTATAATAGGCATATTCAATATGGGCTATCTCCTCATTATCCGAAGAGGATGGGAATTTAATGATCCAATCTTCAAATCCTTCCGACAAATCATTGACACCGTGAATAAGTTCTGAGGATACTTTGTTATAGGCCACAAGTATTTTAGGTCTGGCACCACCTGAAGAACCACCGATTGCAAATAGCTCATCTAAAAGCTCAGTACTTTCACCTTTTAGCACGTGTGACATTTCCTGAGCCACCATATCTAATTCTAATTGTTTCTGATAGGCTTTATCTTCAAATTGTGGCCTGTAGCTTAGAGCACCCATGCCTTTATCGCCTACAAAAGCCAATCTGTCCAAAGGTGTTAATTGATGAATGTCGATACCTTTGGAGCTGAGAGTTCGGTCTAAAAGCAAACGCCCCCAACCATCTGGCAGTGAATCGTTGAATACGCCATAGAGGCCATCAAATGGTTCTTTGCTGGTAGTATTAATCTCATTGTTAAAGGGCAGTCGAATAGGGGATATATTTAAGCCGCTTCTGATAAAATCAAGATGATAGCGAAAGTAAATAGTTTGATTGTTGATGACCAACTCCCCAACTTCATAAGCCTTACCTTCTATATTCAGTGAGACCAGGATGTTGCTTATTTGATCCATCACTTAGGGTTTAGTTGTAAATAAACGTTCCAAATCTTTTTTATCCTCTCGGAGAGTGAAAATACTATCAAAATCAGATAAACGATTAAGCAGGTTGGCCAGTTTCAATAGGGACTCTAAAGAAATCTGTCCAGAGGTTTCAAATCGTTTTAAACTGCCAAGAGATACACCAGCTCGATCAGCCAACTCGGCTTGAGTCAGCTTGAGTTGTTTGCGTAAAGCTTTATGGCGGCTGGCCAATTCTTTACTGACACTATCAGGAGTGGATGAAATAGTATACATGTAGATAAAATATTAGCTAATTTACTAAAAAATATTCGATATAGCTAATATGTTAGCTGTGTATTACAGGGAGAGAAGTAAAGGTGATAGTAAAAAGTACCAACTTGCAGAAATGATTTCGACAGGAACTCCAGAATAGAAATTGAGGTAGTTATAGGTTAACCCGTTTAAATGAAACATTTTTGGCACAAAAGGAGGCTTCCGATAGGAATTGCCTCCTTCAATTCGTTAAACCAGACCTTAGTTAATACTATCATCTAGAGCTTTACCTGCTTTGAATTTAGCTACATTCTTAGCAGCTATCTGTATTTCTTTACCTGTTTGAGGGTTGCGGCCAGTGCGGGCTGAGCGCTCAGAAACCGAGAATGTACCAAACCCAATTAATTGGATGCTTTCTTTTTTAGCCAAAGTTTCTTTGGTTGTTTCAACAAAGGCATTGATTGCTTTTTCAGCATCAGCTTTAGTGATACCTGCTTTTTCCGCAATAGCGGAAACTAATTCTTGTTTATTCATATTGAGTTATATTTTTTAACCTCACTAAACTATAAATTTTTCATTGAGAACTGCGCAGTGCTAATCAAATATTAATGATTTAATGGGATGTTTAAAGGGAGTCTGCTTTCTCATATAATTTTCTCAGCTACTGAGGAGCGTTAAGTCACACCACCTAAATTCCGCCAAAGGTATTGATCGCCGGCTTGATAAGTCAAGTGCGGCTGAATGTGTTCATTCAAGGCCAGCCGTCCTTCGGAGGTGTTCAGTTTTTTGCTACTCACAAAAACTGACATGCCCACTTGACAAGAATCCAGCCGGCTCAATGGTAGGCGCCAAAATTTAATGGCGTGCCAGAAGCCGAAATAAATCTGCAAGGCAGCAGTAAATACTATGAAAAGCTTTGACATTTATGAAACAGTTACCAATTTAATTATCCAGCGATTAGAAAATGGCGTTATACCTTGGGCTATGCCCTGGAAAGCATCTAATTCCATTCCAAGGAATCTGATTTCTAAAAAGCCCTATCGGGGGTTTAACTTCTGGTATTTGTTAAGTTTTAACTTCGAACGGCCATATTTTCTGACCTTTAATCAGGTTAAGCAACTGGGAGCTTCCATTAAAAAAGGTTCGAAGTCATTTATGGTTATTTTCTGGAAGCTATTGGAGGTAACAAAAGATGGTGAAATGGAAGAAATACCGATGCTTCGTTATTACCGGGTCTTTCATGTGGATGATGTTGAAGGTATTGCTGGCGATAAAAGACCTGAAGATACCGCTCATGTTCATAACTTTAATTGTATTGACTCTTGCGAGCAAATCATAAAAAACTGGGAAGATAAGCCATTAATTAGGCATGGGGTGAACCAGGCTTGTTATATTCCTTCAATAGATGAAATACACATGCCTGATGTCAAATGCTTTTTTAAAGATGAGGAATATTACTCCACCTTGTTTCATGAGGCAGTGCATAGCACAGGACATCGCAAGCGCTTAAATCGCTATCAAAAGTTTCCCAATCTTAACTTCGGCAGCAAGGATTATAGTCAGGAAGAATTGGTCGCCGAAATGGGAGCAGCCTACCTTTGCGGCATCAGTGACATTGAAACTATCACCATTGATAACAGCGCAGCTTATATCGAAGGATGGTTGAAGAAACTTAGAAGTGATAAGAAGTTTATTGTATCAGCAGCCAGTTTAGCTCAACATGCCGTTGATTACATTTTAGGTCAATAGCCAAATTAAAACTCCTCGCTATTAGTATTTCAATAGCGAGGAGTATCTGAATTTTCAGAAAACCGTAAGGTTGTCTGTGTAAAGTTACGATATTTTAGCTGGTTATATGATTGTAGTTGCAATGGATGCTCTGATATTAAATGCATACAGCCTAAGTTTTTGTCTTAAGTTATTCATGTCCTCAGAGATTTTTGTTTCGAGTACTCTGGCATAAATTTGGGTGACATTTAGTGAACGATGCCCCAGTATTTTGGAAACCGTTTCGATGGGTACTCCATTGGAAAGGGTAACGGTTGTCGCAAACGTATGTCGCGCCATATGCATCGTGAGATTCTTCTTGATGCTACATATGTTCGCCAACTCTTTAAGATAGCTATTGAGACGTTGATTGGAAGCCACTGGCAGAACACGTCCTTTTAGCAGTGCTTCAGGATAATCTGCATATTTACTGAGAATATTTATTGCATTAGAAAAGAGAGGAATGTGACATTTCGATTTTGTTTTCGTTCGGTTGATTACAATCCACAAGTTGCCATCATTTCTTTGTTGAAGATGAGACTTATTGAGTTTGGCAATATCTGAATAGGCCAGGGCTGTATAGCAGGCAAACACAAAGACATCTCTTACTGTGGCTAGTCTTTCAAGTTCAATCTGCTTTGTTTCCAGACGAAATAGTTCGTCCTTTGTCAGGAAGTCTCGATGAGCCTCCTCTAATTTGACTTTAAATTTAGAGTATGGGTTTTTCTTGATGTGTTCCAGAGATATGGCCAGGTTCAACACCCTGCGAAGATGCTTATGGTAGTTCCAGGCGGTATTCTGGTGGATGCCATATTCAGCTTTAATATACATATCAAATCGATTCAGGAAATCATAGTTTACTTCATTAACCGGACAATCTTTGCGAGAGAGCTGGTTGTTTATAAATTCACCCAGCTTTGTTCTGGAGACACGATAATGCTTAAGTGTTTGATAGGCATAACCTTTTCCCAGGTTGGTTTCAATGGTGTTTAGGTAATAATCAAAAATGGTCAGAATGCCAGGTGTCTCATTCACCCCTAAATACCGGCGTTTAATGCTTCCGATGTCAAATGGTTTACCTATTGATACGAGTTGATTATAGATATCGAAGATATCCGTGGTCACCTTTGTTAGGCGATTGTTATAAACTTGAAATCCCTCAACATCGGGGTTGATTTTTTGAGCAACTTCGTTCCATTCATTGGGAGAAATAAAAATCCCCGTTGATAATTCCATCCGTTTTTGATTCAGTGTCACCCTTATGTAAATTGGGCAGGAGCCATCTTTTTTGGCTTTTGTTTTTTTAATCACATAGCAACTTATTAGTCTCATACCAGATAGTTTTTTTAAGGAAGCGCGAATAGGTCTCGCGAAAGACTTAAATTAAGACCGTTTTATTCTGACTTCCAAGTTCAAAATATATCAAAATGAGTCAAATAATATTTTGTGTGTCAGTGAGATAGAATTTGGCGAGACCTATTCTGTCTGAAAAAGCAATAGGTCTCGATTTAGTCCCTTTTAACCCCTGTTTTGATGCTTTTTGATGGGTTTTTGCCTAAAAGAAAAAGCGCTTAAATCATTGATTTTAAGCGCTTTTGTATTGTATTGAATTCGTTAAAAGTGCCCAAGACTGGACTCGAACCAGCACGGACTAAATCGTCCACAAGGCCCTCAAACTTGTGGGATACAAATATTATTGTAATCAAATTTACAATCTATTTTAAAGATGCCTGTATTTACTAGCTTTTTATCGCATTTACTCCGATTTAGTGCGACTTATTCGAACCCATATTTACAACAAATACAATATTTGTTTCCGAATTGTTTCCGAATAAATATTGGTTGTTATGAATTGTTTCCGAATAGCTCTAAAGACTGCCATAGCACAAATTTATTAAATTATGGCAAATGCTACAGTAAGTATTTTTTTAGACAGCTCGTACACAAAAAAAGATGGTACGTCTCGTTTTTACATTAGGGTAACGCTAAACCGAAAAACTAAAAAGATTCCTTTAAATCTTTTTCTTAAACCGGAGTACTACAATCCCAAAACGAAAAAGATTAAAGAAATCAGGGAAGTGCCTGATGCGAAAAAAAACAACCTCTATTTAAAAGATAAGGAAAGTGAGGTTGAACAAATCATCATCGAATTAGAGCGAAGAAAACAATCCGTAACTTTTGAGAATATTCTAAGCCTCTACTCCAATAGTGAGGTTAATGGAAGCTTTATTGAATTTGCTAAAACCAGATTAAAGGAAGAACGCAACCGGATTAAGCAATCTACCTATGAAGGTCTAGCATTAGATATTGTAAAACTTGAAAGATACCAAGCCAATGTAACGATTTACGAGATTGATGAAAATTGGCTTGAAAAATACAGAAACTACCTTATCGAATCATTAGATAACAAAGCCAATACTATTTATGGCAATATATCCATGATAAGGAAGTACATAACCTACGCTTACAAGAAAAAAATAATCGACCGGAATCCATTTCACAATTTTTCTTTCTTAAAAGAAGATGGCAAAAAGGAACATCTTACCCTTAAAGAATTGGACATGCTTCACGACTACTATAATAAAGAAGAGTTCCTAAAAATTTACAAGAAGGATAAGCGAGGTAAAACTTACCTAACTGGTATGAAGTATCAGGAAACCCTTCAACACATTTTAATTAGTTGTTATTGTGGATTACGCCTATCTGACCTAAGAAAATTACGATTCAAACATATTGAGAACAACATGATAATAATGGAGATGGATAAGAGCCGAAGGGATAAAGAAAAGATGCTCAGAATTCCAATTACCGAAAGACTAAAATCGGTTCTTGATTTAGGTGGTGATAAAAAGCCAAACGATAAAATTTATAAAGGCTTCGTACGAAGCAGTTCCGATATAAATCCCATGTTACGCTTTATAATGAATGAGGTTGGCATAAAAAAACGCCTCTCTTTTCATTGCACTAGACATACATTTGCTGTAAGTGCATTAACATTAGGTATGTCCCTTGAAACTGTATCAGATATTATGGGGCATAATGATTTAAGAACCACTCAGATTTACGCTAAAATCATTGATGACAAGCGAAAGGAAGAAATGTCGAAATGGAATAGGTTAAATAACCTCAATAATGAAAATTTAACCTACACTCTAGCCATTTGTCCGAACTGCGACAATGAAGTATTAAGATTTGAAAAGGGAGTGATAAGGATTAAAAAACTTACTCTTCATTGTCAATCTTGCTCCACAAAATTCTCTTATGTAGTTGAATAATTAAAAAGAAATGAAATCATATACGAACACAATAATAGATCGAAAGAGAACATACGCAGTTCTTTTGCACGTTGATAATTATTTTTTATTAACATTTTCAAATTAACACATAATGTTCGTATATGATTTTATAGAGAAGATTGGAAAGATTGAGGTGAAATACTCAAGGAAGTTTAGAAAGCGGTATTTAACATTTACTGAGGAATTTTCTTCTGAACAGGAATACAATCAGCAGTTGGATGAGTATCTAATTGAGTTTAGAAAAGAAATTCAAAGCTTACCTTTTAGTTTGAATTCAAAACAGTCAAGAAAAACATTTTTGCACAATATATACGATGAGTTTCTTTATACCAGGGAACGCCTTAACGAGCAATTTATTCAATTAATATCCCAAAGTCACGATTGTATCACCTTGCAAAAAGTGAGGTTTAAATGTTGCTTTCCTAAATACTTCCAAAAGAAGTATTTGAAAACAGCTAGAACTGCATATCGGAAACTTCATGTTGTATTCACTTTACGTATTGATAAAATTGAAACTGCGGTTGATATTTTAAAGCTGACAGCATTAAATGATGGGTTTGAAATGGATATTTCGGATAAGCAAAACCCTGTAAGATTTAAAACCAATCTTTCAAGTCCGGAACTTGCCTATCTATCATTTAGGATAATGAATAAAGTGTCAATAGACCCAAATTTCAATCGCACTCATTTATCCAGGATATTAGCAGATAATTTCTCTACTAAAAGAGCTGAGTTTCCGAAAGCAGAACAAATTAGAAAACAGTTTACTGATGTTAATGACAACGTAAAAAATAAAGTCGAATCACTACTTGATGAATTGGCAAATGCCAATACCGTATAGCATTTGTAATTTTTTTTCAAAAAAATCAATTTTATTACATCTTGATTTAATGATAGTTACCGAAAGGGGACAAAGGGGGACATCCCCCACTGTCCCTTTTTTCGTGTTTGCAGCAAATGTATGTTCGCTTACAAATTGATGTAGAAATAAAAACATACGATTATGCAGAAAGAAGATTTAAACAATTTAGTTACCGTAGCTGACTTAAACAGTTTTTCTGAGAAAATCATAAACGAGATTCACAGGCTATCGGAAAAAGACAAACCTGAATTTTACACACCCAATCAATTCAGCAAACTGACAGGTATGCCCTACACTACTGTCATTCATTATTGCAAGAAAAACATGTTAAAAGCAAGACAGGAATTTAAAGGCGGTTCCTGGCAGATTTATGCGAGCGAGATAAACAGGCTTAAAGAGGAGGCGAATACAAACCATTTAACATTCAGATAATGGAAACCAATGAAAAACCAGTCGCTCAAAGCAAGCATCAATTAACGGAGGCATACAATATAAGCTACTTAACCCTTCAACGTTGGCTTGAACCAATTAAAGATGAACTTGGTGAATATAGAGGAAGAGCATACACCCCAAAACAAGTTCAGATGATTTATGATTTATTAGGTCGTCCATAAATTCAATATCGTAAGCAATGACAATATATCTCTCCGGAATTCATTACGAAACCGATGCAAATTTCATTCAAAGCTTAAAAAGGCAATTATTGAATCTAGGATGTACCATAGTTAATCCCGATGAAAAGTTACATGATAGGCTTGGTTGGTCCAAAAGCCTTACTCACCGCCTAGGTTTAATTCTTGAAAGCGACACCATTTACATGTTACCTAAATGGAAAGATAGTACTACTGCAAGAATTGAACTTACAGCAGCAATGAAAGAGAAAAAAAACCTCTGCTTTTCAATTGATGATATAAAAAATTTAATAACCACCCTTGACGGCTAATAATGGTTTAGGCAGGATTGAACAAGGGCAATCCTGCCATTTACACATAAAGTTCATTTTCAAAATAAATTATTATGACAGCATTAGCACCCAATACGGTATCGAAGCTATACTATTTCGATAACCGCATAAAGAGTTTTTATGAGAAAAACAGCTATAACAGCATCCCGTTTGATGGCACAAAAGTTCAGAAAATGATTGAAGATTCTCAGCTAGAGTTGAATGCTCTTTTTTACAAGATTTGGGGTTCAGACATGGGCTACCACTTACTAGATAAGTTTTATGATTCAAGGGGTAATGTTTATGAGTTCTTTATGAGCCTCGATAGCAACAATCGTGAATTATTGACAGGTAAAGATTGGTAGCCGATGGATGCAAAAAGGGTTATAGAGCAAATCAATGATGAAGTTTATGAGGTTGTCTCCAACTTTGTCACACTAAAGAAAGCAGGGAGCAATTACAAAGCGTGTTGTCCATTCCACAATGAAAAAACGGCTTCGTTCAGCGTTAATCCGGCAAAGGGTATTTTCAAATGCTTCGGTTGTGATAAAGGCGGTAATGCCATTGAGTTTATTAAAGAGCATGAAAATGTTGAGTTTAAAGATGCCGTCGAAATTGGCGCAAAACTTTTGAATCTCAATTTTGAATGGAAAAGAAGTACCAATTGGGATGAAGCCAAATTCAAACATGAAGAAAGCCTGAAAATCGCTTGTAATATCATTGAAAGGTTCTTCTTGGAACAGGTCAATCATAAGAATGCACAGGATTACATAAAACAGCGAAACATTGTCATTCCTGAAAACAGCAGCTTTAATATTGGCTATGCTCCAAGTGGAAATGCTCTGCTTGCCCATGCCAGGGAGAAAGGTGTAAAAACGGAAATATTGGAGGAAATTGGCGTATTGAAAAGCAACGACAAAGGCATTTATGACTTTTTCTACAACCGATTGATTTTTCCTATTTGTAACTCCAAAGGTCAAACCATCGCTTTCGCCGGGCGTGATTTAAGTGAAAACCCAAAGATTAAGTATCTGAATACACACGAGAGCTGCATTTATACTAAAGGCAATGAATTGTATGCTCTAAATATTGCAAGGTTCGCCATTAAAAACGAAGATCGGGCATATATAGTTGAAGGCTATACCGATGTACTTCGGATGCATTCCATTGAAGTAATAAATTCAGTTGCAACAGGCGGAACGGCACTAACCAGCGCACAGGCAAAGCTCCTGAAAAAATACACCAATAAGGCTACTCTCATTTACGATGGCGATAGTGCAGGACGAAATGGCATGTGCCGAAATGCAGAAATCCTTATTAAAAATCAATTCCATGTTTCGGTAGTTGTACTACCCGAAAAACAAGACCCGGATTCACTTTTTACAGATAGTAAGACGTTTCTTCAGTACGATGAAAAACAGGAAGATTACATCATATACAAAACCTCTGAATACGCTGAACGATTTGCAAATGACCCGGTTAAGAAATCGGAAGTAATTAAGCGGATGGCTGCCCTAATTAGTTGCTATGATAAAACCAACCAGGAGGTTTATCTTGACTTTGTTTCCGAACAGATTAAACCAAAAAAAGCTTGGCAGGATGCTTTAAAAGAAAACAGCCAGCCAACTGAGAAAAAGGTTAAGAAAAAAGAAAACATCAACGATATTATAAAGCTGAAAAAGGAGCAACAAGAAAACCTTTTGGAGAATCAGTTTTATGAAGAAAAAGGAGCTTACTGGACTGTGGAAGGCAAAAACCCGAAACAAATTTCCAACTTCACATTTGAGGCTTTGTTTTGTGTTTTCCATAGAGATGCACAAGGGCGAACCGACCTGAAATATATTCTCAACTTGATGAGCCAATACGGACGGAAACGACTTGCAACTATTTCATCAGATGATTTTTGTACTCCTGCATCGTTTAAAAAGCAAGTACACCGTAGGCACGGTTTCTTTTGGTATGGTAACGACACCCAACTTGATAGTATTAAAAACGTGAAGCTTTTAGGAATTCCAGAAGCAAAGGAACTTGAAAGGGTTGGCTATAATGAAAAGAATCGTTTTTGGGTATTTGCCAATGGTTTGTATTACGATAAAACATTCCATGAGATTGATGAGTATGGTGTTACCACCCATGCAAAACGAATAAGTAGCATGGATGTGTTTAAGGAGATTCCACCCGAAAGCCAGATTCGCATTGGCGACACCTTTCATGTACTGAATACCACCGCAGAGTTTATCGGTAAATATGGTACAGATAACCTGAAAGATAAAATCAAACAGGGCCAGGTACACCTTTTACATTTCTTCTTTCTACCCTACGGTAAGTTACTAAGAATTGGTACCAGCGATAGCGGAAACCCATTTAAGGAAAACTCAAAGTATATTCAACCACCAAAGAACAGCAATTGGAATTTTGGCAAGTGGGCATCATCAATGAACAAGGTTTATCCGGGTAATGCAGAGTTACTAATTGCCTACTATATAGCCACCGTTTTCAGCGATGTAATTTATAAAGCCAATTTCGGGTACTTCCCATTACTATTTCTGTTTGGTAAAAGGCAATCAGGTAAAAGTACCGCAGCTCGGAGTATCATGTATATGTTTGGAAAGCCACCTATGGAAGACGGTATTAACCTTGCTTCCGGTAGTACAAGTACAGGTATGCAGCGAAGTATGGATTCCACAACCAACCATCCTTTTTGGGGCAACGAGTATAAGAACAGTATTCATAAAAATACCATTGAGGCATTAAAAGGTATTGCCGACCGAAATGGTAAGCTTACTGGGGTAAAGTCTGGCGGTAACGAAACTCGGATTGCAAAGCCCAGGGGTTCGGGTATTATCAGCGGTCAGGATTTACCCACACAAGACCCGGCTCTCTCAAGTCGTAGCTTGCTAGGTGAATTTGATGATACCAATCGGGGAAACTATGAAGACCTGAAAGAGTTCAAAGCTGCCGAAGAAAGTTTGCAGTTTACCAATATTACCTGTTCAGTATTCGACAATCGACATTTAATTGAGGAACACTACTCTAAAGAAGAACCTGGTATTAGTTCAGAGGTTATGGATGAGCTGATAAGCGAATTTGGGAATGTTGACCGCAGAACTGTTTTGAATATTTCATCGGTACTCACTCCTATGAAAATACTAATGGAACAATCTGATTTGAAATTCCCTTTTGATTATCAAACAGCAAAAACAGCCTTAATACGTTCTGCAAGACTTACCATATCAGTACAAAACCAAAGTGATGAAGTGGAGCAATACTTTCATGTGCTACAATCCCTGCTTAATCTTTATAAAATATCGGATAATACACATTACAAAATCGTAGTTGCTGAAAATAGCGTAAAGCATCTTTATCTAAGAGTTGGAGCAATACATGGTTTATACAGGGAACAAGCTCGCAAAGAAGGGATAACCGTATTAGACCAGGCGGTGATTGGTGAATACCTAAAGAAACATCGTTCATTTATTGACTATCGCAGAAAGAACGTACAGTTCGGAAGCAATAGAACAAGTGCATACATACTAAACTATGATACCCTGAAAGAACAAGGTATTGAGCTTGAACGCTTCATCTAAATATAAATCAAAACACATTATTAAAGCTTATCAATGGCAGTAAAGCAAATACCGTCCTCATTTCCTCACTTAATAAGTATATAGTATAATAATATACTGATATATAATACTATATACTTTTCTATTCAAATAATAAGTGAGGACGGCTGAGGGAAACATGAGGGATTATTGAGGGACAAAAGAGGAAAAAGCATACCCTTTCCCTCACTCCTCCTCAAAGTCCTCATTTTATTTGACTGATATTTAATAACTTAAAGCAAAAACGAGGAATGAGGACAGTTTTTAAAAAATACCATAGGCTCTGAAAACATAGTCAAAACAACATTTATCTGGCATCTTTATTTTAAGAAAAAAGCAAATGTTTTTTTTGATAACTTTCTAATTCACTATCATTTAAGTTTTACTAAAAAAAATTGATTATGACTAAAAAAAAAGAATGATAAGGTATTAGCGAGCCTTGAAGAATTAAACAAGAAAGTATCTGAAATGATACGTTTGCAAAAGAAATTATCTACGGGGTATGATTACATCAATGCCAAAGAATTGTCTGAATTATTAGGTGTTAGTATAAAAACCATATATGGCAAGGTATATAACAGACAAATCCCCTACTATAAACCAGGTGGAAAAACACTGATGTTCAAAATGTCTGAAATACAAGAATGGATAAAATCGGGTCGTCATTCCACAATTGAAGAGCTTAAAGAAATTATTTAATGTGGTATAGAGTTTCTATGCGAGAGTTAAAAGATTAACCCGGTATCAGTTTTGGTATCGGGTTTTTTATTGCTTTTTTTTAAGCAATACTAAAAAAAGCTATCTTTACATTCATAGCCGTCAAGGGTATAATTGTATAGATTATGCCCAAAATTCTTCATTACATTCTAATTGCAAGTCTCAATTCGAGGCTTTTGTTGGTTACAAAGCGACCGTTTTTTCAATTAATAGCTGAAAGTCCCCTTCAAAAAGTACAATATTCAAAAAAGCGTTTAAAATATTGTCTTAAAGTCCTCAAAAGCAGTCTTTATAAGCTAAAAAGTATTCAAAAGCCTTCAAAAGCAGTTGAAATATACTCTACAAGGCTGCTTTTCTCTGTATTTCAAGTGCCTGTCTGCCGAACAGGCAGGCGTTATCGCTCATTTTTTAACCCAAAACCAACGCTATGATAGTACGCAGAACCATATTGAAACAGGATTTGGTAAAAAAACTTTACCCCGATAGTATTTCAATGAAGTCAGCAATGCAGCAGCTCCGAAACGAAATTGACATTTGCCCTGCACTCAAGCAACAGATTGAACAGGCAGGAAATACAAAACGCCATTATTACAACAAACAACAACTCCTTTTAATCCTGGAACACTTTTGTATAACACTTGAAGAATTTGAACAGCTATGAAACGTCCATTCAATTTTTATTCGGAAGTTCTTCAGTCAGAATAAATAATTGAATGGTAAGTTCCATAAGACCTTTAAAAATAAACATCTACTTATGAACTATTTCTCAGGCATAACCGATATTGACCAAGCCAAACTACGTTACAGAAAATTAGCAAAGCAACTACACCCCGATGCCGGAGGAACTGCCAAAGAGTTTCAGGATATGCAAACTGAATACAAGGAATTTCTTTTAAGCTTGCAACAAAAACACAAAGTCATTACTCCTTCACGTTATAGCCATACAGCGGAAAATGAATTGATAAACGAATTAGGTAAGCTTGCCAAAGTTTTGATTAAAAAACAAGTGCCACAGAATTACTTACGGCAGAAAATACAAACAACGGAATCTTCTTTAAAGAAAAGCCTGTTTGCTGATATTGCAGATTGGTTGGATAGCTTCTAAAAATATTTATCTGAAAGAAAGTGCTGCATTTTCATATAAGTTTTATAAATTAGCTTCTTGGTTTAAAAAATGCACGTAATTTGCGTATTATGACACAAAGAAAGCAAATAAACAGGTTGAAAATTGTTCTTGCAGAGCAGAATAAAACCAACAAATGGTTGGCAGAACAATTGGGGAAAAGTTTAACCACGGTTTCGAGATGGTGTACGAACGAATCGCAGCCCGGAATGGAAACCGTGATTGAAATTGCAGAGAAATTAAATGTTGATGCCAGGGAACTGATAGTATCAACCAAACAGGATAAATAACAGGAAGTAAACGATGCCAACATTAAATTGGATAGGAAAAGATAAGGTGATAAACCACCACATGGATGTTCCTTACAGAATATTAGAACACTCCTATGGTTTCGACAATGGAAAGCAAACCCAAAACGAAACCAATAGTGGTAATAAAATAATTCATGGAGATAACCTTGAAGCCCTAAAAGCTCTTTTGCCAAAATACGAAGGAGCTATTGATGTAATTTATATTGACCCTCCATACAATACAGGAAACGAAGGTTGGATATATAACGATAATGTTAACGACCCAAAAATAAAAAAGTGGCTGGGCAAAGTCGTAGGTAAAGAAGCTGAAGATTTATCACGTCATGATAAGTGGTTGTGTATGATGTACCCACGCTTAAATCTGTTACACAAACTTCTATCGAGGCAAGGTGTAATATTTATTTCAATTGATGATAATGAGCAAGCAAATCTAAAATTGATTTGTGATGAAATATTTGGGGGCAGCAATTTTGTAACAGATTTAATATGGAGGTCAGCCGATTCTTCAAATAATGATGCAAAACAATTTTCTGTAGATTTCAATCATACTTTAGTTTATACAAAACTTTCCGGTTGGCAACCATTTAAACTTGAACGTTCAGAAGATAATAATGCTCATTATAAGAATCCTGACAATGACCCACGTGGTCCCTGGTTTTCAGGAAATGTTTCATCACCAAACCCACGGGTTAATCTAACCTATGATATTATATCTCCATCTGGAAATAAGATAGCTCCTCCCAAAAATGGTTGGAGATGGAATAAAGAACGTGTAGAAGAAATGATTCAGGATAAGGAAATTATTTTTTCTGATGATGAAACTAGAATAATAAAAAAAACATTTCTAAAAGACCAATCAGGAATTGTGCCATCGAATATTTGGTGGGATATTGAAGAAACAGGTCATAATCGAAATGCAAAATATGAACTAATAAAGATATTTTCAGAATTAAAAACATCTGATGTTTTTAAAACACCTAAACCAACTAAGTTTTTAGAAAAGATTATTAAAATATCTATGCATTCTGATGCGCTAATTTTAGATTCTTTTGCTGGTTCAGGAACAACTGCCCATGCCATCCTTAACCTAAACAAGCTTGATAACGGAAATCGCAAGTTTATATTAGTAGAAATGGAAGATTATGCCAATGATATAACAGCGGAAAGAATCAAAAGAGTAATCAATGGGTACGGTGATGCTAAGAAAAAGATTAAAGGGTTAGAAGGTAGCTTCGACTTCTACGAATTAGGCAAACCTTTATTCCTCGATAATGAAATGCTAAACGAAGAAGTTAGTTTAGAAAAGATACGTGAATATGTATGGTTTTCCGAAACTCGTAAACCATACGAAAAAGTGAACGAGAAAGAGGAACACTTATTAGGTGTGGCTAATTCATCAGCATTTTACTTTTATTATTACAAAGACAAGCTCACAACGCTGGATGATAGTTTTTTGCGCACACTAAAAACTAAGGAAGAGCAATATGTAATTTATGCAGATAATTGTGTTTTAGACCACAGTTTAATGCAGAAATACCACATAACATTTAAGAAAATCCCAAGGGATATAACACGATTTTAAACCTGAACACTATGATAGATTATATAGAAATACAAGGCTTTAAATCTGTAAAAAACATGCAATTGGAACTAAAACCAATCAATGTTTTTATAGGTAGCAATGGTGCGGGTAAAAGTAACTTTGTGTCGTTCTTTAAAATGGTACATGCCATTTTTAATCAACATTTACAACGATACGTAATTGAAGAAAAAGCAGACAATATACTCCATTTTGGACGAAAGGTTACCGAAACCATGTACGGTAAAATGATATTTACTGAGGACACTCAAAACAACAATGCGTATTGGTTTAATTTGGCTCAAACTAAAGAAGGAGGCTTGTTCATAAAAGAAGAAGGTTCCGGTTACAATGTTAATCGTGATAACGATTATCAAAATTATTTTACCGAATCTAATGTCGAAGAAACTTCAATAACTCGTTCCGGTTCGTATAGGAATAATTATTTAAGAGGTTATTTATCAAACATACAGATTTATCATTTTCACGACACTTCGGCTACTTCAATGTTACGCCGAGAGTGCGATATAAACGATAATGATTATTTAAAAACAGATGGTAGAAACCTTCCTGCCTTTTTGTATTATTTACAGGAAGAACACCCGAAATTATACAAGCGTATTGAAAAAACAATAAAATCAATAGCCCCTTATATTGATAGATTTGTATTGCAACCAAAAAAGCTGAATAAAAATGAAATTGAATTACGCTGGGTTGAAAAAGGAGACCCGAATTCAAATTTCAATGCATATCAGTTTTCGGATGGGACATTACGTTTTATTGCTTTGGCTACGGTTCTTATGCAACCAGAACCTCCAAAAGTAATTGTGATTGATGAACCGGAATTAGGTTTGCATCCGCAAGCTATTCAAAAGCTGGCTGCTTTAATTGAATCAGCCTCTGAAAAAACACAATTGATTTTATCTACTCAATCAGTGAATTTGGTTAATTGCTTTCATCCGGAGGATATAGTTACCGTTGACAGAAGTGTTGAAGAAAACCAATCGGTTTTCAATCGCTTAAACCCCGACAACTTATCATTATGGTTAAACGACCATACATTAGGAGAACTATGGGAACGCAACATTATTAACTCAGCTCAACCTTTTGCCAAATGACAAGAATAACGATAATAGGTGAAGGGCAAACAGAGCAAGCCTTTTGCAACGATGTATTAAGTCCGCTTTTAATAGAGAAAAACATATACCCTCATAATGCAATAATTACCAAATCAGGCGGTGGTATAGTATCATGGGCTGCATTAAAAAAAGAGATTAGTAATTATTTAAAGCACGACCCTAATTTAATTGTCACCACACTCATTGATTATTATGGATTGAAAAAAGAACATGGCTTTCCGAAATGGGATGAAGCTCATACCAAAGTTGACAGGGCTGAACGCATGAGCATTTTAGAGCAAGGTATGCTGGAAGATATTGACGAAAACCTCAGAAACAGGTTCATTCCCTATATTCAACTGCATGAGTTTGAAGGTTTACTTTTTAGCAAAATTGAAGCCTTTGATGAATGCTTTGAAGAAAATGAGTTCAACGACTATAATTATTTAGTAGAAACAACCAATACAGACAATCCTGAAAATATAAATGATGGGGCTACAACTGCACCATCGAAAAGACTAAAACGAATAATAAAAGGCTATAAAAAACCATTATATGGCTCAATGATAGCAGAAGAAATTGGTTTGAGAACCATTAGGGATAAATGCCCTCGTTTTAATAAATGGATTGAAAAAATATTAGCATTAGAAGAATAACGATTTAACAGTAAAAAAGGTGGAATTAAAACCATATCAACAGCAAGTAATAAACGACCTCGATAAGTTTCTTGAATATGTTAATACTTATCAGGATTCAGCTAAAGCTTTTAATCAGTTTTGGGAAGATAAAGTTGGTAAATACCAGGTTAAGCTCGATGGTTCGTTTTCAGGAATGAAACCATACAAAAACAATATTCCGGGAGCTACTCACATAGCTGTAAAAGTGCCTACTGCCGGAGGGAAAACTTTTATTGCCTGTAACGCATTGTCTTCTATTTTTAAATCGTTCGATGCTTCTAAACCCAAAGCGGTTGTTTGGTTAGTTCCGTGGTCGAACCTTTTACAACAAACTGTTGGTCATTTATCGAATCCTACTCATCCATACAGAGAAAAGCTAAATGCTTTATTTGGAAACCGTGTGGAGGTATTAGAAAAAGAACAACTACTTCAAGGTGCAGGATTCAACCCTACTTCGGTTCAGGAACAGCTAAATATTTTTGTTTTTAACTTTAGTAGTATTCGCATTAATTCCCGAAAAAAAGACGACCGTAAAGTTTACGAGCAAAACGGAGCGTTAGAACAATTCCGAGGCTTTGTAGATAACGACCTGGTTATTGAAGAAACGGATGAGACAGCACTTATTAATGTTATACGCTCCTTAAATCCGGTGGTAGTGGTTGACGAAAGCCATAATGCCGAAAGCGATTTAAGTGTTGAAATGCTTAACAATCTGAATCCATCATTTGTATTAGATTTAACAGCTACCCCAAAAGAAAATAGCAATATCATAAGCTTTGTAAATGCCATGGCTCTTAAAAAAGAGCACATGGTAAAGCTTCCGGTTATTGTTTACAATCATCATAAAAAGGAAGAAGTAATTACAAGTGCCTTACATCTACAAAGGCAATTGGAATTGCTTGCTTTGGAGGAAGAAAAAGTAACTGGTAAATATATCAGACCTATCATTCTTTTTCAGGCACAATCGAACATTAAAGGCAAAGACAATACCACCTACATTCATATAAAAGAGCAACTTACCAAACTGAAAATACCAGAAGAACAAATCAAAATTAAGGTAAGTGGTTTAGATGAATTGAAAGGGATTGACTTAATGGCAAAAGACTGTGAAGTCAGGTACATCATTACCGTTAATGCTTTAAAAGAAGGTTGGGACTGCCCCAATGCCTACATTTTGGCATCATTAGCCGATAAATCATCAGCTGTAGATGTTGAACAGATATTAGGCAGGGTTTTACGCCAGCCTTATGTAACCAAGCATCAAACACCACTTCTTAACCTTTCTTTTGTGTTATCCGCAAGTTCAAAGTTCCAGGAAACCTTGGATAATATCGTTAAGGCTCTACAAGAATCTGGCTTTAGTAAGGATGATTATTATGCAGAGGAAGAACCGGAACCAGAACTAACCGACAATGAAGTGCTGCAAAGTGAATTATTTGGAGAATCAGAACCAAAACAAACTGATGATGATACACCAAGAGCCGTTGACGAAATTGAAGTTGATGAAATAGACTTTAATCCCGAAACAGAATTAACACCTGACCAAATTGGTAATACAAACGATATTGTAAAACAAATCACTCAGAAAGGAGAAACTGAGGGGAAATCGTTTGAGCAAAAAGCTGAATCCTATACCGAAGATAATACCGACTATTTATTACGAGAAATGGGTAAAGAACCGAAAAAATATAAAATTGAAGAACCCTTTGTTGATGTGGTAAGCGATATTGAGATTCCTCAATTCTATCGTAAAGTGCCAAAGGATGAACTTCACGACACAATTCTGTTTGAGGAATTAACCCAAAACGAACAGTTATTAAATAGAAATAGTTTGTTAAATGGTTTTAAACTTGCTTCAAAAAGTACCGAAATTAATTTTGATGATACGGCTACGGAAGTATTTCAGGTTGACTATAACGAAACAAAGCATACTGCCACTATGCAGAAACTATCGACCAGAGCAAAAACAATCTTAGTAGATACTATTTTGGCTAAACCAAAAGAAACACAAATAAAGGAGATTACCTCGCTTATTGTGCGTAAGCTTGGCGATATGACCCCTATCTCGCATGAAGATATTACAAAGTATGTTTCTCGTGTATTCGAGGATTTGAACAACGACCAGATTAGAGATATTATCAATAATGAGTTTCTGTATATCAGAAAAATAAAGGACAAGGTTAAAGAGCTTGAAAATGAATATGCAAAGGAGCAATTTCAGTTGTTGCTCGATACCAACAATATAATGGTAAAGCCTAGTTTTAAGTTTCCTCCGGAATTGACTCATATTAACCTGTGTAGTCCTATAAATAAATCATTATACGAACGAGAAGCATCGGTTAATAATTTTGAGCAAAGGGTAATTATGGATATTGCCTCATTGGAGAATGTGTTATTCTGGCACCGAAACCTTGAAAAAGGAAAAGGTTTTGCCCTAAATGGTTTTAAAAACGACCACTACCCCGATTTCATAATCTATACACAAAACGGCAACCTAATATTGATAGAAACAAAAGGCGACCATTTAGATAATGATGATAGCAGAGCCAAAAACTTGTTGGGTAAGAAATGGGCTGAAAAATCCGGTGACAATTACAAATACTTCATGGTGTTTGAAACGAAAGATGTGCCGGATACTTATACCGCTCAAAGTATCATTGATGTAGTTAGAATGTTGTAAATAATAACCTTATAACAAGTACGCCATGAGTCAGATGCTTACAGACATCAGCCGTATCGTAAATGAAGATATTAGTAATCGAATCAATCAGTACGATGTGCTTTACGAGGCAATAATAAACTCAATACACGCAAATGCCACAGAAATTGTGTGTGAATTAGGTTCATTTGACAACCCTCAAAAAGAGGAAGGTAAAGAAGTCCTTCCAAGGAAACTTGACACGATTAAAATAACTGATAATGGAGATGGCCTTGATGAGCTAAACTATAAATCCTTTTGTGAATATAGAACAGGTTTTAAAAAAGAACTAGGCTGCAAGGGCGTTGGTAGGTTTGTATTTCTTAAAGTATATAAAAATGTAAAGTATCATAGTTTTCTTAGTGCTAAAAACGAAAAAAGAACCTTTGCATTTAATTTTGACTTTGATACTGATAATATCAAAATAGATAACGAAGAAGTTCCTTCAAACCAAACAACAATTGAGCTTTCGGTTTTAAATTCAAGCTATTTTAATTCAGAAAGGCATATTGATAGAAGGATATTACTTAGGTTGGAGAAAATCAAAAATAAAGTACTATTGAATCTTATCCCAACACTTTTCTTCTATCGAAAAAAAGGAGTTGACATTGATATTATTTTCAAAGATGGAGAATCCGAGGTTTCAATTACGAAAAATGATATTCCCGGCTTCCTTGAAAAACCATTTGAAATAAAAGACAGAGATGGTAAAAAGTTTAAATTTTTCCTTCATTATCAAATTGAAAAGGAAAAAGGTCAATTTAAAGCCTATTACTGTGCAGCTAACAGAACTGTTTGTGAATTCTCTGATAAAGATTTTAAAATGAGCTTACCATACGGTTATTCGGGATTTTTTCTTTTGGAATCAAAATACCTGGACACTCATGTAAACAATGAGCGGAATGATTTCGATATTTTTCCTATCAAAACTGATTTATTTTCAACTATCTCATGGGAAATGATAAATAGTAAGCTGCAAGAAGAAATCACAGGATTAGTAAAAGAAGGTATTCCGGAAACACAAAAACTTAACTCTGCAAAAATTCAAGAAATTCAAGAAGAACGTCCCTATTTGGTTGGTTACATTAATGAAACGGACATTGAGATGGCTGGTTTTATTGATAAAAAACAGATAATAGATAAAGCCAAGAAACGATTTGATTCAGCAAAAGAAAATGTTCTATCTAATTCGGGGAAAGATGTTTATTCAGACTATGAATTACAAGAAGCAATACAATTAACCCAAAATGAATTAGTATCATATATCTACGACCGTGTTCAGGTAATTGAACGATTAAAAACCATGCTCAAGAATAAAGAGCAAGTAGAGTCAGTGATTCATAATCTTTTCATGCAGCAGCATACTGATGACGATTATTTCTGCATTGGTAAAAATAATCTATGGTTATTAGATGACAGGTTTACAAGTTACAGTTACGCAGCTAGTGATAAAAGAATAAAGGATATAATTTCATCCCTACAATTAGAGGGTGATGAAATTGACAATGAAGGTGACAAACCCGATTTAGCCTTATTTTTCTCGCAGAATCCTGATAATTCCGAAAGTTTAAAATCCGTACTTGTAGAAATCAAGCCATTCTCTGATAAGTCAAAATCTGACAGGAAGAAATTTCAAGGGATACAACAATTAGTTGATTATGTGGAGGCATTTAAGGTAAAAGAAAAGATTGATGAAATATGGGCATTCTTAATTACAGATGTTGATGAGAAATTAGCAAGTAGGTTAAGGAAAGATGATTACACTCCACTCTTTTCAACAAAAGCACCAATTTATCATCGCTTTTTTAAAGAATTAGGTATGTCAATTTATGTTATTGGCGCAGAAACATTGATATCTGATGCGGAATCAAAAAACAAAGTATTTCTTGATATAATAAGGAAGCAGAGTCGGTTAGCGCAAATCATAGAAGATGTAAGTGTAGAATTAAATGCATCCAAATAAACCCATTTGCAATAAAATAACTAAAAAGAATAACTAAATAATACAGCATGGACGTACAGCCAGACAAGCAGAATATTGATAAGTTATTTTCCAATACGACTTATTATATTGATTTCTACCAACGTCAATACAAGTGGACTGATGAACCAGTAAAGAGGTTGTTAGATGATGTTTTCTATAAATTTAATGAAGAATACAAGAAGCATAAAGATTCAAGTATTGAGCTTGACCAGATTATTAGTAAATACTCATGGTACTATTTGAATACCTATGTAACGAACCATGTAGAAGGAAAAATATATATTGTTGATGGGCAGCAACGCTTAACCACCTTAACATTAATTCTTATTAAGCTTAAGCATCTAGCAAAAGATCTTAATTCACAGTTAGAGGGTTGGATAAGTAATAAGATTGTAGGACTGTCAGGCTATAAAACTGATTTCTGGATGAACCATGAACTTCATAAGAATTCAATGAAGGGGTTGTTTGATGGTGATGAACTAGATAAAATAGATACATCTTCTGGTTTGACAGCACAAAATATGGTTGCGAACTTTTCAGTTGTATCGTCAAGATTGCATAATGAATTAAAAGACCTTCATCGATTTGAGAGCTTCGTGTTTTATTTCATGCATAGATTAGTATTGATAAACCTAAATGTTGAGCAAACAGATGTCCCAATGGTCTTCGAAGTTATAAATGACAGGGGGGTTAAACTAAAACCATACGAAATATTAAAAGGAAAGCTTCTTGGTCAAATTACAAAAGAGGAACTTGATAACCTCAATTTAAATGACCTTTGGGAATCTCAGGTTACAAAAATTAACGCCTTTAAGGAAGATGAAATCGACCAATTTTTTATCTATTATCTAAAAGCAAAATTTGCTGATACTATTGGAGAAGGTCGTAGATATGACAAAGATTACCACAGAGTAATATTTTCGGAAAACAAATTAAAACTAGACCATAATCCTAAAGAGGTTAAAGATTTTCTTCAGAATAACTTTGAATACTATACTAATCTTTATTCTAAAGTTCTCAAGTATTATAAAGATGATTCCTTAAATAATGGGTATGCTCATGTTTACTACAATGGATTAACAGAAATGGATATGCAGTTCCTGTTAATTCTTTCTAGCTGTATATTAAATGACCCACAAGAAGATGATAAAATAAAAAAAATTGCTTTTGAAGTTGATAGATTATTCTCATTATTACAACTTCAGCGCAGTTATGGAAGTAATGCTTTTGCAGTTGCTATTTACAAATTAAGTGCAGCAATACGAGAAAAAGATATTCATGAAATTAGACCTGAATTTGATAAAACATTGTTAGAGTTATTATCTGATGCAAGAGGTGTTCCAGCTAATTCACCTCTCTCTTACGGATTCTTTAAAGAAACGGGCATTGAGTTAGATAAACGATTTAAAAGATATTTTTTTGCTCGAATAGAGAAGTTTATAGCCGATAATACAAAACTGCAAGTAAAACATTCTTTATATGACCTAGTTCAGAATACAGGGCATGTTAATGGTTTTCATATAGAACATATATTAGCAGATAACGAAGAGAATCTAAAACTATTTGATGAAGATGAAGAAAAATTCAAAAGTGAGCGCAATAGGCTTGGTGGCTTATTACTCTTAAAAGGAAAAGATAATATTTCAAGCAATAACGAAACCTATAAGAATAAACTAAAATCATATGCCAACACGCTCTATTGGAACGAAACTTTACGTGAGGATAGCTACAAATCTAAGTTGGATTTTACAGATATGATAAATAAGTACAGTCTTAATTTTAGGCATTTAGATACATTCGGTCAAGCAGAACTTGAAGAACGCCATAGATTACTCTATGACATGGTAAAATATATTTGGGAATAGTTTATGGGCATAATTAATTATTTTAACTCTAAATTTAAAAAACGTAAAGCTGAACTAAAATTAAGTAATGAAGAAATTGCTCTTCATGAATCGGCACATGCTATTGTTTGGTGTTTATTTAGAAATAACTGGAGCATTGAAAAACTAACAATTGAAAGGAGAAACCTACTAGATAAAAGCATGGATGGGGCATTACATATTACTCCAAATTTTAATTTTGAGAATGGATTAAATATTGAACGTGCAAATGAAATAACAGCAATAGCTCTAGCGGGTTTGATAGGTCAAAATATTTATATGATAAAACAGAATGATTATCTTTTAATTAAGATGATGAAGATTCAAGAATATAGTACGCTGTTAAATACCATAGGATGCGGTGGGGATTTTGATATTGTTAGAAAATATTCTCCTCACCTAGGAGCTGAATTTGGAACTAGTGAATGGGCTTATGTGAGATTTAAGGTAATGGATTTAATAACATTATTTCAAAATGATTATAAAGTGCAGCACGTACATCAGGAACTCAGTAAATACTTGCTAGAAAAACAAACTTTAGTTTCCAATGAACTGCTCGAGTTTTTTAACTCGTATTCTTTTTTTGATTATATCACTGAGGAATGCTTAGATATTGGTTTTTTTCATCAAAGAAGTTGATATTCTAAAATTTAAAGAACTTTAAAGGAGAAATATAGAATGGTTAAGTGTAAGCTCTGCAATGCAAAAGATGCTGATAAAAAAGGTTCTCATATTGTACCTCATTTTCTATTAAAAAGAATTGAAAATATTGAAGGCAAAACAGGTCGTGATTATGAATTAGGTTTTACAATTGAGAAATTGAATGCCAAATCCTACTTTGGAAGGTCAGTACAACCAGAAAAACTTGAAGAAACTTATGGCGAAATTACTGACGCAGACATTGCAAAGAATAAACACCCACTTATTGTTGACAATATTTTTTGTTCTGAATGTGAGAGCCGACTTGCAACAATTGAATCAAAATATGCAGAAACAACAAAAACAACCAATACAAAAGACTACGAATCAGGGGTTAGTTCAATTATTGGATTGTTATTTTGGGCAAGTGTAATTTGGCGAATGTCCATAAACGGTAAGAGTGGTGTAAAACTTACTGAAGAGCAAAATGAAAAATTAAGACAAACTCTTGATTGTTTTCTACCTGATAAAATTGAAGAAATTGATAAAAAAGGCATCAACGAGAATGGATTAGTAAAATCATTGTCATATAAAATTCTAAGAAGTTGTGACTGTAAAGATGATGATGCGAAATGGCTCTTCTTCCATCCTGAATTTAATAATCCTTTGTGCCTACTAATAGACGAGTATGTTGTTTGCTTCAGCTTTGATGATAATTTTAAAGATATTGATAGTAAAGATTGTTTAGGAATCAACGAAATGATAAAACAAGCTCCAATTAATAAAATTGGTTCAGATTCCAATGAGATAGTTAAACCATTTGATAATGTTACATACAAAAAAATGGCATCAAGCCTTTTGAAAATAATTCAAGAAGTGTACCTAGGAGGATTAGATGAATTCTTTGATATGGTGCATGTTGCATCAGGTGGAAAAGGAAAAACAATGCCATCAGAATTAAAAACAGAAATAATGGCTGAACTCACGTCTGAAGAAAAAAAGACTGGAAGAAAGTTTACTCAGGAAGAAATAAAAAAATCAACAATGAAAGTTATGAAAAGGTATGCGCCAAAATAATTGGTTAGTATAAAGTTTCATCATTCTTTAAATATATTGGACGTACTCCTACTTTTTTGTACCCTCCGCCTAAAAATAACCAATTCCAACCAATCACAGCAAATCCTAACCAAACACAACCAATCCCCCACCATAAGCCTACTATATGTTTGTTTCCATTATGGAAGCAAGCACAAAGAAAATATTAGGGACATTAGCAGCAGTTGCAGCCGTTGGCGGTGGTTTCTACCTGATTAAAAAAGGCAAAAAGCTTCTTGCCGGGGCAAAAATGAATTTTGCTCTTTTAGGATTCCGCATCCACAAGATGAACTTGCAGGAAGTTCAATTTGCCGTAAAGCTTCGTTGCTACAATCCCACCAAAGCCCCTATCACATTAGCCGTTAACCAGGTAGTTGCAAATTACAAAGGTTCGGCAGTCGCTTATTCTACCCCCGATATTAAAGGACTTACCATTGGTGCTGGCAAAACACAAGAGCCTGAAATCGTTTTTCAAGTGCCATACCTGAACCTTATGGGTAAAGGTCTTACTCTTTCCTTGCTTTCCAATACACAGCAGCTTAAAGCTGATATGACTTTCACCATGACCATCAGCGTTAATGGCGAAACTCTTACTACCACGCAATCATTATCAGAGGACGAAAATATGAACGGATTAGCATTGGGCGAATTGGGCATTGTATCCGGCCCACGAAACACCCAAAACGGTAAACGTTTCAACCACCTTATAAAAAAGGCAAACGGACAGGACACATTTATAAAAAACGGCAACGTAATTGAAACCGTTGAAAGTTGTATTGATATTATCGGTACACACTTTCGTGAAGTCGAGGAACTGGCAAGTATGCTGCAAGGTGATTCACTCAAAGAGACTTGCCGAAACATCTTCAACTTTTCGTACAACTATTTGCAGTACCATAAGGACGATGACGGAACGGAACAGCTCCGTACTCCATCTCGCTCCTGGTTAGACGGACAAATCAGGTTCAAACAGAAAGGAAAGCAATCGGCAGGGATTGACTGTGATGATTATAGCATTTTTGTGGGTTCGCTTTTAAAGTGTTTGGGTATTCCGTTCAAGCTGCGCATTACCAAGTATGATGGTAAAAAGAACTTTCAGCATATCTATGTGATTGTTCCTGCCGTTGGTGATTCCGAAGATGAAATCGTTATCGACCCTGTTCTCTCAAAGTTCGATTACCAAAAGCCTTACAGCTTTGAACGTTCGGATTTTGATATGTCTCCATTGCAATTGGCAGGACTTAGAGGTATTGACGGAATAACAGGTACAAGTGCTTTAGGATTACCCATATCGGTTTTATCAGGTATTGATTTAGCTGGAGGTGTTCAGGCACAAGCCAACCATGAAGACCTTATTGCCATTGTTTCAGGTGTTGACTTTGACGATGCCATAAATGGTTTAGGTGATGCAGAGGATGCCACCTACAATTACTTAGTTCGTACCCGGAATTATCTTTTAAAAAATCGGGATAACAAGGACAAAATGGCTCACGTCCAAAACCCTGACCAATTCATTTCCATGTTGGACCAGGCTATCAAGTTTTGGAATACTCCACAACGTGATGCCGTATTGGACAAGCTATCTGATATTGAAGAAAAGCTTGCCGAAAAAGGTCTGATTAAATACGATTCAGATGCCATCCAGGGATTGGCTGAATTAGATGAGCTGGACGATGAAATGGACGGCTTGGGAAGAAGAAAAAGACGTAGAGGTCGATTCTTCAAAGCAATTAAGCGTGTTGGCAAGAAGATTGGAAAAGTAGCCAAGAAAGTAGTCAAAGCAATCGTAAGGTTTAATCCTCTATCTATTGCAATCAGAGGCGGATTATTGGCAGCCTTACGCTTAAATATGTTTGGTATTGCCAAAAAATTGCAATATGCTTATTTACCTGATGACCTTGCAAGCAAATACAACATCGACCCGGCAAAACATGCCAAACTAAAAAAGACACACGGTAAGGTTCGCAAGCTTTTTAAAGGCTTACAGGGCAAAGAATCCAACCTTCGAAAAGCAATCCTGAAAGGTGCAAAACAAAAGAGTTCCGACTTCTCCCTAAAAGGTATTGACGGTTTACTTGCTGATTTGAAAGGATTGGAAGCCATTGGTGAATTGGCAGAATTGGGCAATATGGGTGCAGTTGCCACAGCAGCCTCGGTAACCGCAGCTAGTGGTGTATTGGCAAAAATCGGAAGCTGGTTAAAGCCTATCAAAAACATCTTTACCAAGGTTAAAGATAAATTCAAAAAAGCAGCTCCTGCAACGGAAGCGGTATCTCAATTTACCAATCAGGCAGCTCCAACAACCGAGGCTTATGCTCCACCAACAAACAGCGTGATACCTCCTTCAAATAGTATTATGCCACAGACAGGCAGTTACACTCCCCAACCCATTATGAAATCCGGGAACTACACTCCACAATCGACTACAACGAATCCTACTGCAACAGGCAAAAAGAAACTGAGCAAGGGAGCAAAAGTCGGTATTGGTTTAGGTGTTGCAGCACTTGTTGGTACAGGAGCTTATCTCATGTTCCGCAAAAAAGACAGCACTCCGGCAAAACGGAAATCATCTCCCAAGAAAACCACCAATAAAGAAGATTTAGGAAGCATCAAGCTTCAATAAATAATTGTGAATCAATAATTAAAATTTAGAAAACATGGCAGTTAAAAAATCAACGTCAAGTACCCCAAGGAGAACTTCAAGAGGTACAAAGATTGACTTTATGAAAGCTACCAACAACATAGGCAAGCCCATTGCTGCCGTAGCAGGGTTTGCAGTTGGCAAGTACGCTTTAAAGAAGTTGGAAAAAAGCCAAACCGTTAGCGGTTTGTTGGGCAACGAAATGAAAACCTACATCGTTCCGGCAGCCGTTACTATGGGCGGTTTGGTTGGTACTCAGTTTACCAAAAACGAATATGTGAAGCTGGGCTTGGTAGGTGCAGCAGGCGCAGGTGTTGAATCCATTATCAAGAAAGCCACAGGTAAAACCATCCTTCAAGGATTAGAGGGCATTATCGGTGATGAAGATTACAGCGATATGGACGAAATGGACGGACTACGTGCCTTAAACCCAATTACGCAAGCACTCCCGGCAGCCGACATCGACATCGAGCGTGAAATTCAGGCTTCGGTATCAGGAGCAGCATCGGACTATTCTATGAGTGATGACCCAATTGGTAATGCAGCCAATGATTATGCAATGAGCGATGAGCCGATTGGCAGTTCAGATGATGACGATGAGCCTGTTGGAAAAATTCAAAACCTCGACCCCGATAGCATGGACTATGACATCTTTTCGGGCGATATGATGGCATCCTGATTCTCACTAAATAACATTTAATCAATTTAATAACAAGGCTATTAAGCCGCAAAACAAATTATCATGGCAGAAATTAATGAGCAAAATGATTTGTACCCTTCGATGGAAGAAATAGAGGGTTTAGAAGAAGCGATTCTTGAAAAAGAGGAAGATGCTTTAGAGAAAGAAGAAGACCAGGACGATGCGGTCGAAGGCATTGGCGATTTAGGTCGTTCACGCCGTAGAACAAGACGCAGAGGGCGAAGAAGTCGCAGAAGAACCAGCAGAAAACGTGCTGTACGTAGGTCATACAATGCCGGAGCAAGAAGTACGGCTGTAAAAACAGGACTTACCAAAGACCTGACTTCTAAAGGTCAGTTTGAACTTCGCAGACAACAGTTGCCACCGGAAGTGCAAAAAGCATTGAAAGATGCACGTATGCAAACTGTTGACACGGCAATTTATACCGTTAAGTCGATTAAGGATAAGTCCGACATTGATTTGATGGAGGCATCGGATGATAAGAAGGCTGGTCGTACCAACCTGAACCGTGCGCAGTTGGATTCAGGAAAGTATTTCCTGTTAACTGATATTGTTCTTGAGTACGCTCACGGAGCATCGGAAGAAGATAACGACCCAGCAGATTTTGCATTCGGTCAGTTTGCTTTACCTCCTGCAATCCTGAACGGTACTTTCGAGATGACGTTAGGCACGAAGGTAATTGTACCTGAAATCTCATGTGCGGTATTCGATGATACCGATACCACAAAACGCAAATTCCAATACAAGCTTGCCAATCCAAAATGGTTGAAGCCATCAATGGATATTACACCAAAGCTGAACATGCCGAAATCGGTATCAGGTGATAAGATTTACCACCCTGCCGTTAAGGTAACGCTATTGGGAACTATCACAGAGAAAGCATAAGAGCTTGATATGTCATAATCGTTCGGGGGCGGTCAGCGGTTGTTTACCGCCCCTTTTTTCTTCTTAATCATTTCAAAAATGGAAGTACAAGACAATAACATACGCAAATTACAGGTAGTAAAATTCGAGGTCAAAAAAGGTCAGACCTACGAGTTTAACGGCAATACCAAAACGGAACACGACCGTATTAAAGGTATTTTCTTACGCCTATCCAACCAACAGGCATTACCCGGTGCCACACTTAGGGTTTGGATTGATGATACAGAAATAATCCCCGATGATACCGAGGTGGCATTGCTTCACCACAACGATGATATGAGTATTAAGGACGTGGCTTTCCCTGTTGATGAAAAAGCCAAGAACAGTCCTGTACGTGTCATTTACAAAGACGACAGCGAGAACCTGGCTGTTAATGAAAGCTACAATGTTCGTGTGTATCTGCTTGCCGAGGTAGAGAAAAAGAAATAACGCTAAAATCTCCCGACAATGAAACGAGCTATTCAAAAATATTTCACTAGAGCAATTGCTATTACAAGCGAGTTCCATGTGGCAATTAAAAATAAAAATTAATCACATGAAACGATATTTTGTAATTACAAAAACCTCAGTTGGCAACAAACACATCAACGAACAGGACTTGCTCCCTGCTTCCTGTAAACTGATTACAGGCATTGCAATAAACGCCCTGGTTAAAAAGGAATCGGAATTGGAAGATGTAACACAGGATTTAGCTTTTCCACAAGCTTTAATATCCGATTTGTTACTGACCGATGGCATTACCAACCTGTTCTATTCATACCTTCGCACAAGGGCAAGCGAAGCGGAAAGCAAAGACTTTTTTGAAAGTGATATTCTTCCGGCAATTGTTGATATTTTAAGCAATAATATCAAATTTACTTGCCTTGATGCAGAGCAGCAAAGCAACTTGAATAACAGCATTGCAGAGCTTTTCAATACACAGTTTGCCGATTATCTCTACAATGAAGTGGGCTTGTTTGAAAAAGGTCAAACCATTACAAGCCTTGAATTTGCTGACTTGGTAGCACAGGAAACATTAACCTTTGCTTATCTGCATAAATCCGATGTTTTTCTTCGTCCTGTTAAAGCTTACAAACAGCCGGAACCTTATGAATGTGGCAACATCAGCCTATTAGTAAACGGCAATAGTTTTCTATTGCGTGATTACATGCTTACCGCCAACAGAAAGGTAAAGCATTTAAGCAAAGAGGTTATCCCATTTCACGAGCCTTTAGAGGTAAACAGCAATATCCATACGGTTTTCAAAAGCAATAAGAACAGCGGAGACAATACGCTAACCATTAGAATCTACATTGAATATGAACACGAGTGAGTTATTACATACCATCGCAAAAGACCGTGTTTCAGGGATGCGAACCATTGACAGCTACCAATTAAAACCAACGGTGATAATGGTAACGGGTTCGGATATTTCGCTGGACCTGAAAAACGACATGTGGATTCTAAACACTAAAGGTCTGCCAAGCTCCATTGATGAAATGGAACTTATTAGCAGTGATAATGTGTTTACCGCTACACCCGAAGAATACGACTTTATGGATGAATACCGCTACCAGGTATTCACCGATTACATAGACATCAAAACCCAAGCGGAAAACTTTAAGCCTTACCGATTGGAGTTTGTGAAGGTTATTCCCCACCGAAACCCACAAAGTGGGAGTTAATAAAAAAGTACGACTATGTTGGATTACAGAGAGCAAATACAAAGCATATACGAGTTTATAAAGCGTTCGGAGGACGAACAAAAGTACCCTTACGCTTACGAAATATACCTGGTTACCGCAGCACAGGAAACGGCACTCACTTCAAGAACCTCCGGAACGGACAAGTTTAACCGTGATATTGAAAGTGCCATTGAAAAAGCAAAACAGTCTCATGGTTCACTTAGGGTTGATGTGTTTGGAGGTAAAAGCCCCAATGCACGAAGCCTGAACAGCTATACAGTAAATATCAGCAAGCTTTTGAACCCACCCAAAGAACCCATTGAAAGAGCAGAGATACAAACTATTATCCAGGAGGAAATGAAACAGAGCCAAATCCAAAACAACACCAATGGATTGGGTGAACTGGATTCCTTGTTAGGATTATTTTCAGGAGATAACCCTGCCGTAAAATCTAAGCTTGACGGTCTATTTGGGGTATTCAATGCCTTATCTGGCAATAACAAAGAGGTTGAGCGAATCAGCTACCAAAAGCAATTGGATGATTTTAAGTTCGAGACACGCTACAATACTTTAGAAGAAAAGTATGAGCGTTTACGCAATGAAAATGCAGAACTACGAGCTGAAAAAGACCGCTATCAAAACGAAAACAGGGAACTGAAAACCGATAAGACAGACCTTGAAAGCCGTCTTGCCGGGTATGCTCCCAATGAAGTGATGAAGCGTGTTGCCACAGGTGCATTGGTGGGTATCGGTTCACGCTTACTTACCAACAGTCCGAAAACAGCAGAGCTATTAGGGCTATCAGCCGAAGAACTCAAAGGAGCTTTGGGGATGCTTGATGATACTGAGGAAGAATCGGCACAGCTACCTGAAACCAATGTTGAGATTACAGACATCGGTACGGCTAACACACCCGAAGACCGCAAGAAAGCTGAGATTATCAAAAAACTATCCGATGCCCTTATGACATGGGAATTGCAAGATGTAGCCAAGATTGCAAACATCGTTGGCTTATGCCTTGACAAAGCCGAACTGATTAATAAAACCCTCCTGTTCCTGAACCAAGCCGTGAATGGCATTTCAGAACAGGAACCGGGGAACGCAGAGTTTGACAACGAAGATTTAGACAATTAAAAACATACGATTATGAGAAAGTTTAAAGTAGGAATCACCATTGAAGCTGACAGTACTGAGGTCGTTCAGCAAGTAGGAAACCTTTTGCAAAATGCAGTCAACAAGGTTGAGCAACAGGACATGATTAAACTTCTGACCAAGGTTGCCAAGAACCCGAAGATTGTAAAGACCGCATTACGATACATCTAAAAATCTCAGCACCGTGCAACAGTTACCACCAGTAAATAAAGCAACATTAATAGCCAATGGCATTAAATACGGATTGCCCATTTTGGGCGTTGGAATCGGTATTTACGCTGTTCGCAGAATGCTAAAGCGTAATCCCGATGGCACTTCATCAAGAGTCGCTCCATCCATTAAGGAAACGGTTATCGACAGGCAAAACTTGACTATTTCTGCTTCTGATGCTGCTTTGTATGCCAATACGCTGTACGGTGCAATGCTCGACTTTGGCACAGATGAAAAGGTTATTTACTCCACCATTGATAAGATACAGAGCAAGGATGATATGCTTTTGGTGATAAAAGCCTTTGGCATGAAACAGTATTTGTGGGGAACCAGGGCAGCGTTTTTAGGACAGGACTTCAACCTGATTGGCTGGTTCAGACAGGAACTAAGCGAAAGTGAAATTTCCAAAATAAAACCCAAGTTCGATAGTTGGGGAATCCCTCTCTAAACTCTAACAATAAAGCAATGGACAAGAAGAAAAAGATATTATTTATTTCGGGAGGGGTGTTAACCACAGGGGCAATAGTTACCACAATTGTTTTGATTCGCAGACGAAACAAACGCAAACGTGGACTATTGCCTCCTCGTGGTTCAAACGTTTTGACTACCAACAATAACGAACTGCCCTCAAACTTTCAGAATTGGAACGGTGGCAATACCTATCTCTCAAATGCACCCAGAGGTATCCGAAACAACAATCCAGGAAACCTGATTTTTACCAATATCAAATGGAACGGCAAACTGCCCAAAGAGCAAAATAAGGACAGGCGTTTTGAAATGTTTATTGCTCCGGTTTATGGTGTTCGTGCTATGATAAAAGACCTCAAGCACGACATTGAAAAAGGCAAAAACACCGTGCCGTTATTGGTCGAAGAATATGCTCCCCGATTTGAAAACAATACAGACCATTACATCCAAACGGTTTGCAAGGATTTAAAGGTCAGCAAGAGTGCAAAGCTCCTGCCTACAAAAAATACACTCCGCTTATTGGTGCTTTCAATGACAAAGGTTGAGACAGGCGGTAATTACGTCTCCAACCAATTGTTTGAGCAAGCCTACGCAATGATTTAGCAATTAAAAGACTTTAGATATGGGAACGATAAAAATGTTTAGGGGAACAACCCCACCGTTATTGAAAAAAGGCGAATGGGCTTCGGATGGCCAGTACGCTTATTTGGGTATGGAACACGAACAATACAAGGTGTTTCAGGGCGTGTTTGATATGAGTAAAGACCAGCAGATAACAGGTTTTGAATACGATGTTGAACGTAAAGCGATTATTATTCCGTCAGGAACTCCTTTTTCAAAGCTTCAAAGGCTGTTTGATTCCCTGCCCAAAGCATTGAAGTATCACACCAACAAAAGTGCAAGTATCAGCATCATGTTCGAGGATGGTACTTACATCAACGATTTGGGAACGTTCCTGGTCCTTCGTGATTTCTCCTATCAAATCAACATCTGCTCATTGAGCAATAAGGTGGATGGTGTGGTCGGAACATACGTCAAGCCTGTAATTTTCCAAAGTGATAAGGCTATTGAGATTTACAATAGTGCAATCAACTTTGCGGACATTCGTTTTGAATATACTGATGCCGGAAGCGGTGCAATAGCCTTCCTGAACAGTACCACCAACATTGACGATTGCTGTTTTGAAGCGAAGGTCAATCAATCGTGTGTATTTGACAGGGGCTACAACAAGATTGTGTTTTCTGATACCTACTTCAAGATGAACAGGGATATTCAGGACACGATACTTGACAGGGCTTCGGTTGGTTCATTCATCAATATTGCACGTTCAAAGTCCGCTCCGGAATACAGACCAAAAACCATTGTTCAGCAAATCAGCGGAGGTTTGATAATCGCCGGGAATGTTGAAGACTTACTCATATCAGAGAAAAGTCCTGTGTATATGCCCAATGGTGGTATCGAGGTACACGGTGGTTTTGTAACCGACCCTGATGGAAATATCAATATTGCGATTCCAACAAAGCTTTCGCAATTGGAAAACGATATGAACCTGACTTCCAATTTTGAAGAACTGCAAAACAAACCAACAACCATTAGTGCAGAACAGGCAACGGCAATTGAGAACAACAACAAAAAGAGCAGCTATCCACAAGCTGATGCTGAAAAGCTTGCAGGGATTGAAGAAGGTGCTACTGCCGGGGCAGATTGGAATACAAATATTCAAAATAAGCCAACTACCATATCAGTAGAACAGGCAGCAGCTATCGAGGCAAATACGCAAAAGCGTTCCTATTCAGAAGCCGATGAAAACAAGTTAGCAGGAATTGAAGAAAACGCCACCGTTGGAGCTGATTGGGACATGAATGTGCAGAACAAACCTGTAACCATCTCCCCACAACAAGCAGCCGATATTGAAGCCAATAATGCTAAACGCAGTTATCCCCAAGCTGATGAAGATAAACTTTCAGGCATAGAGGAAAATGCAACTATTGGAGCAGATTGGGAAACAAATATTGCCAACAAACCAACTACGATTACAGCGGAACAAGCAACCGCAATCGAGGCAAATACTGCAAAACGTTCTTATCCCGAAGCCGATGAAAACAAATTGGCAGGGATTGAAGAAGGTGCGACTGTTGGAGGTGATTGGGAAACTAACATTCAGAATAAACCTGTTACCATTTCGGTAGAACAGGCAGCAGCTATTGAGGCAAATACCGAAAAAAGAAGCTATCCTCAAGCCGATGAAGATAAGCTTTCAGGCATAGAAGAAAACGCAACTGCCGGAGCTGACTGGGAGACAAATATTGCCAATAAGCCTACCACTATTTCAGAGGAACAGGCTACCGCAATTGAAGCGAATACAGCCAAACGTTCTTATCCCGAAGCGGATGAAACCAAACTTGGAGGAATTGAAGAAGGTGCTACTGTTGGAGCAGATTGGGAAACAAATATTCAAAACAAACCTGTTACGATTTCAGCAGAACAGGCAGCAGCCATTGAAACCAATGCCCAAAAGCGTAGCTACCCACAAGCTGACCAGGACAAACTTTCAGGCATAGAAGAAAATGCAACTGCTGGGGCGGATTGGAATACGAATATTGCCAATAAACCGACCACTATTTCAGAGGAACAAGCGACAGCCATCGAAGCAAACACCGCAAAACGTACTTACCCAGAAGCGGATGAAACCAAGCTTGGAGGAATCGAAGAAGGTGCAACTGTTGGGGCAGACTGGGATACCAATATTCAGAATAAACCGACAACCATATCAGTAGAACAGGCAGCAGGCATTGAAGCCAATAATGCTAAACGCAGTTACCCACAGGCAGATGAAGACAAGCTTTCTGGCATTGAAGAAAATGCCACCGTTGGAGCTGATTGGGATGTCAACTTACAGAACATTCCTGACTTCCTGAAAAAGTTCTTACAGGTGTATGCTGATTCCGGCATTTTCTCAGGAGAAGATTGGGAAACAAAGCTGGCTGAGATACTGAACTTCCAAATCAACTTCATGAAAAACTTCGTGGATGCCGATGTGGATAGCCTTTCGGTAGATGTTGCAGGAAATAACCTGAAGCTCACTTTCAAAGACGAAACAGACAAAACCATTACACTCCAATAATTATGAAAGCATTAGTAATAGCAAGCCTTTTCACGGCATTTATAGCATTGGTAGTTTATCTAACCTCAATCATAGCGGTTCATGGCATCCGCAAATCAATTTCCGATAGTAATTACTTTTTACGCAAACCTTACAAGCTTGTATTTGAGATAGTGATGTGGGTTTGTGGACTGGCCACCATCATAACAGGTCTTTTTATAAAGGAATCTGCCGATTGGTGGGTTATTGGAGGTGGTATCGGAATCTTTTTAGTCGGTGTATTTTCTGACTTCAAGAGAAACCTGTTTATCCGCATTGCTCACTATGTATCTGCAATTGGCGGTTTTGCGCTCCTTGGATTAAGCTATTATTTCAGTTTCGGTAATATCGAATACACCATTATCATTGCTATCTCGGCTTTAATTGCAACAGGCTTTGCCGATAAGCGAATTTGGTGTTTGGAGCTGACAATGGCAGCAGAGATATTTATCGGTCTTTTCTATTTGGCTCACACAATCATGTAGTTCTGGTTTGTTCATGGATAAAAAGGGCTACATATCAAGGATTCGTGAGGATTTAAAAGGCGGACGTAAGCACTCTAAAACCACAATTGAAAGCATTGCCAAAAGCTTCGGGATTGCCAATAAAAACTTGGTGAAAGAATTTACCGAACTGGCAATAATCCTTAACGCAAGAGAGATAGCACACGACAGTTCGCTGACCACTTACGAAAAGTACCTTGATATTGTAGCCCTGTATCAATCACAGGTTAACCTTTCCATGCGAACAAGCATGAGTGTATTGATGCAGCAATATTCCACTCCGGCACCCATTTCGCTCCTGGCATCGAGTTATATCTTAAAATCAGGTAGCTTATCAGGTTACAAGGCTTTTAAGAACATCGTAAAAGGTGGAACTAAAGGTAAAATTGTCGGCAATGCGCACCTTACCAATGATAAAAACGACTTCCCAAAGTATTTAGAGCCATCGGCAGGGAACGGACTTTTAACCATTGCTTTGCCTTATCACTATACCCATGTTAACGAGCTGGACGATGTAAGGCTTGCCAACCTGAAAGAACAACCTTTTGCAAAGGTCAGCTCTTGGGATGCGTTAAAACCTCCGGCAGCTTATGACAGAACTTTTGATGGTATAGTTACGAATCCACCTTTCGGTTCGCTTTCTCAACCTGAACTTTTCGGAAAATTTAAAATCAAACGATTGGAACATGCAATGGCATTAAACGCTTTGCGTTGCATGAAGGATGATGGTAAGGCTGCCATTATCATTGGCGGTCATACCACTTGGGACGAACATGGTCGGGTTACGGCAGGAACTAACCGTATTTTCCTGAATTACCTGTATCACTTTTACAACGTCGAAGATATTATCCCGATTAACGGTAAAAAGCTTTATTCCAGACAAGGAACTTCAATCAATACCCGATTGATTCTGATTGATGGAGCAAAAGCAGTTCCCGATGGAGCAGCTCCACTTAAAAATAAATTGCACAGCACCGTTGTCAATACCCATGAAGAACTTTGGGATAGGGTTGGATTAGGCAACAGCACAAGCCCAAAACCTCAAACCAAAGATGTGAAGGTCATTAAACTTCGTGCTAAAGCCATCCTGATAAAGCAAAAACAGTTGTCGCTTGGTAAACTCCCAACGACAAACCGACCGCTACGCATTTTGGTAGCTTGTGAAGAAAGTCAAACCGTAACAATGGCACTTCGCAGTCAGGGGCATGAAGCTTATAGTTGTGACATTCTTCCAACCACAGGTAATCATCCCGAATGGCACATCCAGGGTGATGTATTGAACCAATTGGATAAAGGTTGGGATATGATGATTGCTTTTCCTCCATGTACATACCTTACAGTATCAGGCAATGCGTGGATGCACGACCCCGAACGTCAAAAAGAACGTAAGAAAGCATTGGCTTTTATCCGCAAACTGATGAAAGCTCCCATTGATAAAATTGCCATTGAAAACCCTATTGGTGTTATCAGTACCGCCATCCGCAAGCCAGACCAAATCATTCAGCCATATTACTTTGGTGATAATGCAAAGAAATCAACTTGCTTGTGGTTAAAGAACTTACCGCTACTTGAACCAACTGATATGCTTGATGAAGACCAACTGGAATACAAGCATTGGTACGACAAGAAGAAAAAACGTTGGAGACGGCAACCGCTTTGGTACTACAAAGCAAGGGATTTAAGCGATGAAGAAAGACGCAGGGTTCGCAGCAAAACCTTTCAGGGGATTGCTGATGCAATGGCTGACCAATGGACGGAGAAACAGCAAGCAAATAATAGAAAAACTGCCTAGCCATGAAGATACTGAACTTATATAGTGGCTTGGGTGGAAACCGCAAATTGTGGAAAGGCGTTAGCGTGACTGCCGTTGAGAATAACGAGCAGATAGCAGCCGTTTACAAAAAACATTTCCCAAATGATAAGATTGTGATTGGTGATGCACATGATTACCTGGTCCGCAATTTTCGTGACTACGATTTTATTTGGAGCAGTCCACCGTGTCAGAGCCACAGCAAGATGATGAGAGCCACACGGCACACCATCAACAAATATCCTGACTTAAAACTCTATGAAGAAATCCTCTTACTCAAATACTTCTTCAAGGGCAATTGGGTAGTTGAAAATGTTGCTCCCTATTATGAGCCACTCATCGAACCTACTGCCAAAATCGGAAGGCATTTGTTTTGGAGCAATTACCACATCGAAACGATTGATATTCCCGGAATCAAAGGCATTTTTTCTGCTACTCCGGAGGAGCTAAAAAAGCAATTGGGTTTCAATTACAAGGGAAACATCTATTACAAAGGCAACCATGACGGAGGTCAAGTTCTACGCAATTGTGTTCACCCGAAGCTTGGACTGCATGTACTCAATCAGGCTAATCAGGGCAAAGCAAAAAGAAAGGCTTTCATTCAGCAGAATCAAATCAAGGCAAGGGCAATTGAATTAAAACAGAAGCAGTATGAAACAAACAATAGCATTTAGTAAAAGCAGCATTACCATAAAGTTTGGTAGCGTTCCACCTAAACATATATCGGCAAGGCTTATTGAATTGGGATTTAAAACGACCAACAACAAAAGCTTTGTTCGTACCAAAAAGCTGGCTCAGAACGAGCATGAGTATTTACAAGGAATGTTCAGTCACAAAGGGCTTGGTATGGCTTATATTCCAACAGCCGAAAAAGGTTTTATCCTGGATACAACAGTTCCCGATTCAATGGGGCACGAAATGCATATCGCAATCCGAAAAGTAAAGAAAAGTATCGGGATGCCTTTGTTTGACTATGTTGCCGAGAAACTAGATTACAGCAACGACCAACTTGTAAAGTCACTTTCATGTGAACAGATTGATGCGGTTTCATTGGCGATTTACAACATTGAAAAACGTGGCCAGGGAATTATTGTTGGCGACCAAACAGGAATCGGTAAAGGTAGAACCGCAGCAGCTTTAATCCGCTACGGTGTTAAAAGTGGTCTGCAACCTGTGTTTTTATCAGAAAAGCCCAATTTATTTACTGACCTGTATCGTGACTTATCGGACATTGGAAGCTCCTCCCTGGTTCCTTTTATCGTGAATACCAAAGAGAGCAAAACCAATGTAAAAGACAAAAGTGGAGAAGTTGTTTATACAGCTCCCGAAAAGCCAACTCAAGACCGTATTATTAAGGGTAAGAAAGTACCCAACAATTACAACTTTGTTTGTGCTACCTATTCGCAGTTCAACCAACCGAAAAAGCCAGCCAAACAAGAGTTTTTAAATGCTGCAAGTAGCGGTAATATCATCATCATGGATGAAGCTCACAATGCTTCGGGCAGTTCCAATACAGGTGAGTTTATGCAGGATGTACTTCGCCAGACTAAAGGCGTTTGTTTCCTGTCTGCCACCTTTGCCAAGCGACCTGATAATATGCCGATTTACGCTCAAAAGACTTCGATGAGCGATGCCAATATGAGCAAAGAGGATTTGGTAGAAGCCATTACCAAAGGCGGTGTAGCATTACAGGAAGTGTTAGCAGCACAATTGGTTTCCGAGGGGCAAATGATAAGGCGTGAACGCTCCTTTGAAGGTGTGGAAGTCAACTACATCGAGCTTAAAGAAAAAGCCCAACAGCAAGCCGAAACAGCCGATAAAATAACTTCAATCATCCGTGATATAATTGGATTTCAGGAGAAGTACATCAATAAACAGGTTGATGAGTTGGATAAGATTGCAGCAGCCGAAAGCAAAGAGGTGGAAACACGCAAAGGAACAGAAAAAGCTGGGGTTGATAATATTCCGTATTTCTCAAAAGTTTTCAATGTCATTAACCAATTACTTTTTAGCCTGAATGCCTCTGATGTTGCCGACCATGCCATAAAGCGGTTAAAAGAAGGTAAGAAACCCATCATTGCCTTTGCTTCAACGATGGGGAGCTTTTTAGAAGGAATGGCAAAACCCGATGATGTGATTAATGGTGATTTTTCTACTGTTTTGGAAAAGGGATTGGATTCAGTTCTCCGCTATACCGAAAAGGATATTGATGGAGAATCACAGGGTAAACAATTCAATATTGCCGACTTATCGGAAGATGCTCAATTGGCTTACTATGATATTATCAGGCGAATCGAACAGGCTTCAACAGGTATCACTATCAGCCCTCTGGACCTTATTATCCAAAAGATAAAAGAAGCCGGCTTTTCAGTTGGTGAAGTAACCGGGCGAAAGCTTTGTGTGCAGTACAATTCCACTAAGGCAAAAAATACAACCGCCTTAGTGATGAGCCGAAAAAAGGAAAACACAGCCGACTTATTCCGTCAGTTCAACGACAATGAGATTGACTGTTTGCTTATCAATCAAAGTGGTTCAACAGGAGCTTCGGCACATGCCATTGTAACGGATAAAGTGCCAGCCGAAAAGGTGAAGCAGCGTGTGATGGTGATACTCCAACCTGAACTGAACATCAACACCGAGATTCAGAAACGTGGACGTATCAACCGCACAGGACAGATAATGAAACCGATTTACGATTACATTATTTCATCCATCCCGGCACAAAAGCGGTTTATGATGATGCTCAAAAAGAAGCTAAAATCATTGGATGCCAATACCACCTCCAACCAAAAGAGTAGTAAATCACAATTGGAATCGGATGACTTTTTGAATAAGTACGGTGACAAAGTGGTTCGCCAATACATGTTGGAGAATGAAGAGCTAAACAAAGCCCTGGATAATCCACTCAAATTTGAAGGAAAAGACAGCGATGAAACGCCATCCGAAGGTGATGCCTCAAAAGTAACAGGGCGTGTGGCTGTTTTATCGGTTAAGGAACAAGAGAAATTCTATCAAGAAGTCATTGAGCGATATAACGATTACATCGAATACCTCAAGCAAGCCGATGAGTACGACCTTGAAGTGGAAGTTCTGAATCTAAAAGCAGAATCACTTGAAAAGAGTGTGGTTATTGCCGGAAAAGGTGGACGTTCGGTGTTTGGTAATGATACTTTTTTGGAAAAATGCGAATGCAACGTACTTAAAAAACCGTACGGTAAAGCTGAACTTGAAAAGCTTATTCAAAAACAACTAAGCGGTAAACACCCCGATAGCATTTCTGAAGAAATAGTTTCATCCCATGAAAAGTGGGTATTAACTAAATTAAATTCAGATTTAAAAGATTTAGAAACCAAATATTTAGAACTACAAGCAGGGATTATCTCCGAAAAGGGGTATCAGAAAATCCCCGTTTTCGATAAGGCTGCCCAACAGGATTATATCGCTGAACGAACCGAAGAAATTCAGGAAGGTAAACAAGCCGAAATTACCAAGACCAAAACACAAAGCGAGAATCGTAAACGCTACCTGAACAACTTTTTCAAGTTCTTCAAAGTCGGTCATGGTTATTTCTATCCGGCAGTCAGTTTTGAAACCGATAGCAGTTCCAACTCCTATTGCATATTTCTTGGTTTTGACATTAATCCTAAACGCAAGAATCCTTATGCTCCGTCATCGGTGAAGCTTCGCTTTGCCATTTCAGACAGCCGTAAATACATCGTTCTCCCTGCATCGGGCGATACCGCTAAAGAGATTGAGCGTGTAATGAGCCGTAGTATGCAGCTTACCACAGGTCAAAAAGAAAGTTTGATAGAGCGTTGGGATGAAGCCATTAAAGACTTTACAGCAGACCGACAAATCCGCTACATCGTTACAGGAAACATACTTCAAGGCTCTGCCGATTTTCCCGGCAAGTTGGTCAGTTTCACTACCCAAGGCAGAGGTGTTCAAAAAGGCATATTAATGTCAGAGGCATGGTCGCCTGACAACAACGATAATAAGGCAGACAATTATGTTGTTGCTCCAATAGCCAAACTGCAAAAGCACATTATGAGCCTTCATAATGGTGCTACCATTGCCACCGAAAACAGGATTACAATAGCCAGGCATTATGATGGCACTTTCAAGGTCATCATGCCGAAAACCAAAACGCATATTCCCATTTATACCGATAAAGAAGTGGTGAAGCTCCTGGTTAATAATCGGGATGGTTTTGAAATGGTATCGGGCAATATGAAGGCTTCGGTTGAAGAAAGCAAAATGCCTAAACTTCTTAATCTGCTTGGTGAGCGGTTCAGTCTTTCGGTAAAAATCCCACGACATTATTACGATGAGTTTTTGGATAAGGGAACAAAGCGAAGCAACTCAACAGATAGCCTTACCAATGAGGCGATGAAGATGTTTGAACAGGACAAAAAGGAATTTCCCAAACGACTGGCCAAACAAAAGCAATCCGTACCCAAAGGCAAGAAAATAAGCATTGACAAGGGCAAGCAATTGACACTTGTAAAGCTTCGGGCAAAGGCAATCCTGATTAAGCAGAAACAGCTTCGGGCAGTTGCCGGGCTTGGTACTCACCCTAAAATCAAGACCATACTATGACCGAAAAGGAGTTTTACAAAAAGTACAAAGCCATCCACAAGGATATTCGCACCAAAGGAAAATCAAAGGATTCCATCTTAGCCAATGGTTTTAAAGAGGGCGTTAATGTCAATGCTTTGCCCATCTATAAAGGTTTTGAGAAAGCAACTGATATTATTGCTACCCGATATAAACCAAGGAAGGGTGACTTCGTTTGGATTCTACCCAAACAAGGCTTCACAGAAGGTCGGAATGGCTACAAAACAAAGCAAGGTTACAAACCAAATCCCAATGATGGATTCTTCATTATCAGCGATGATTGGTCGTTGTATGAAAACTACTGTGCCAACTTAGCAACCCCGAACGATGACCTTGGGGATATTGATACAGAAGTTGAAAAAGCTTTACAGGAAAAGCAAAAGAACCGGGAGTTTAAAGATGCCGGAAAGCGTGTTCATGGTTCCAGGAAAGAACAAGCCATGTACAACAAGCTTATCAGCAGTAGCGATTTAAACAGCATCGAACAAGATGAAGCTACCGCTATTGAGCTAATTAAAAAGGATAAAGTATTTCCAAAGGTTGACCCACAGGCAGAAAAAGAAAATGGAACGGATTCGGGTTGTGCATTTTTGAAAGTAAAGGTTCGTCAGGCATTCCCTGCAAAACCTCATGCCAACACCAAAGAGGCCAGAGAACAATATGTAAAAATGGCGGAGGCTTTTACAAAAGTTCTTACTGATGCGATTTCAATTACGGATTTACAACAACTTGATACCATTGCCAATAATGGTGAGATTGTGGGTAAGCATGATTTTGGAATGATATTCGGCAAAGCTCTTCGTAATATTGTCTTTACCATTAAGGGCTATCGCACCACATCTGCGGTTAAGGAAACCTACATGAAAGCCCATCAATATTCAGGTATCACCAAAGAACAGGTAGCTCCACATGCTAAGAGGTTGAAAGAATACACCGATAAGCGGATTAAACGCCAACAGGATTGCATTGATTCTGCAAAGCAAATTCTTTCTCCTGCCGATATGAAACGCCACAAGCAAAACGACCTGACTTTTCAGGGAGGTATGTTGAGCAGCGTTCGGACTGTGGAGGACTATGTAAGGTATGTTACTCAAGTTTGTACACGGTTTATCAATGATGCAAAAAGAGAATATAACGAGCAAAAAGAACGATTCCCATACAAGGAATTTAAACCGGATTGGAGCTGGGCAGAAACAAAGAAAACAAGCAATTCAAAAAGCAGTAGCAAGCCCAAGATAGAAGCCGTACCGCTATCATACATTAAACGTACAGGCGGTTTATTGATTGAAGAAGCGGATGAAAACACGGTTATCAAGAAGCTTCATTTTAAATCGCTCACATTAGGAAACTACGTGAAAGATGATGAAGCCAGGGAACACATTCGCCACTTTGTTGCAGCCATCGTTGATTTATGCGAAGTTCTTGACATCAACCTATCCATAAACGAAGCCCTGGCTATTGCTTTTGGTGCATTCGGTCGTGGTGGAAAAGCAATGGCTACTTATTACCCAACACGGCAGCTCATCAACCTGACCAAGCGAAACGGTGACGGTTCGGTAGCCCATGAATGGGGACATTTCTTTGACCATTACCTGAACGGTTTGGAATTGTCAACCAAACCGCTTCGTTCTGAAAGCTATCTGAATACCATTATTGAAAGTTTAGGGTACAAAAAGAAGTATTTCATCGGTGGTAATTCTTCGCCAACAAAAGATTGGTTCAAGGATATTTTAAAAACTTCTATAAACAAGGTTGTACCGACATTTCAGGAGAGGCAATCGGTGGTGCATACAAGTATCGTTTCGCTTATCCTAATGCTTCGCTTTGGGTATTATGCTTTAGATGATAAAGCAGTTAGCTACAATGATTTTGACGAGACTAAGAAGCGCCGAACTGACAGCTACCTGTATCACTACTCAAAACTTCAAGGTGCTTATTGGAAAGATATTGCAGAGATGTTTGCCCGAAGCTTTGAATGCTATGTGTACGACAAGCTAAAGGAAAAGAACCGGGTAAATAA
>NZ_JAGTAR010000020.1 GCF_018156225.1 Carboxylicivirga sediminis | reverse complement strand
TACGACTCCGTTAGGGGGCGAAGCCCAATAGGGAGCACACAACCTAGCGATTTGCAATCTCGGATAGGGTCTAAGGTTGATAACGCACCATTTAGGTTGAAGATACAACCCTGGATGGGGTTGAATGTTAATAGAACACCCATTAGCTAGCCATATACGACTCCGTTTGGAGTCGAAGGTCTGATACCGTAAAACAGCAATACATAGAAAAATACGCAAACCTAATACCGCCAATCCAAAGGTAAGACCCCAGCCGGGGTCGGAGGTTGATAACGTGCCTATGAGCTATTAATAGGCCACCCCGAATGGGGTCTAAGGTTGATAGAGCACCCTTTAGATAACAATAATTCGACACCTACGGGAGTCGAATATTAATAGAAAGGATACAACCTGGCAATTCGCGACTCCAATAGGAGTCGAAAGTTGATAACGCACCAATTAGCTAGCCATATACGACTCTTGTAAGAGTCGAACGTTAATAGAAAGCTCACAACCTGGCAATTTGCGACTCCGCTAAGAGTCGTAGTTTAATAAATCCAAAAACTCCTCATAATCACCTTCCACATTGCTCCAAAACTAACCCAATAAATAAGCATCGTTGTAAGCCACATCGAATAACTTAAGAAACGCCACATACTCATCCCTAAAACTCTGTTTTCGATGATGTTCTTTCTGGTGCTTAATGTATTTCACAACCGAATCAATCTGTGAATGCCCATACGAAAAGGCACCAAAACCTTCCTGCCATCTAAAATCAAACTTACAATAGGCCTTTTCCTTTATCATGTTGGTAGATGCCTTCTTTACCTCACGCACCAAATCAGATAAACAACAAGCTGGCTTTATCCCAATAAAAATATGAATATGATCTTCTGTTCCATTAATAGCCATTAGCTTTTGCCCCTTATTCCTGATTACACCTGTTATGTATTTATACAATTCTTCTTCCCACGTTGGCTGAATCATTGCATCACGATTCTGAACAGCAAATACAATCTGGATATAAATGCGAGAGTAGGTATTAGGCATGGTTCTCTGTTTTAAGATTTAAAAGAATAAAAACCAAGATACAAAAGAACCTGACACGAATCCACCATAAAGCAAAGCTCATTGCGTTGATTTGCAAGCGCAAACCAAAATCCCCCACCCTCCAAAGATACGACCCCATCCGGGGTCGGAGGTTTATAGCAAACCCATCTGCTAGTAACAGACGACTCCGCCAGGAGTCGAACAATAATAGAAGGCTCATAACCTAGTAATATACAACCCCGCATGGGGTTGAAGGTTAATTGAACACCCATAAGCTACCAACATACGACTCTTGTAAGAGTCGAACGTTAATAGAAATCTCACAATCTGGTAATTCGCGACTCCGGTAGGAGTCGAAGGTCTGATACCAAAGCAGAAGAATATAGAAAAACCCCATCAACAGCAATTCCAAATCACTACATAGAAAAACCTCCATTAATCCTAAGATACGACCCCAGCCGGGGTCGGAAGTTAATAACGTGCCTACGAGCTATTAATATACGACCCCGGACAGGGTCGAAGGTTGATGACGCACCATTTAGCTAGTAACACACAACCCCGATGGGGTTGAAGGTTAATTGAACACCAATTGGTTGGCAATATCCGACTCCAGTAGGAGTCGAAGGTTAACACCTCCCCTTCACCGCACAAAAAAAGCCGCCCCAAAACGGAACGACTTCTCTTTGTAACAACCCTAATTAACCTCAGCCATTGGCTGATATTTTTTATTCTTTCGTCAGGAACTCATGTACACTTTTGGCAGCCTCACGCCCTTTGGCAATGGCGGTAACCACCAGGCTGGCGCCATTAGAGGCATCACCTGCAGCAAACACATTGGCCTTACTGGTCTGATACTGGGCATCTACTTTAATATTGCCACGCGCATCCAAGTCCAAACCAAACTCCTTCACCAAGCCTTCATGCACCGGGCTCACAAATCCCATGGACAGCAATACCAACTCGGCATCCATAATATAAGCAGTCTCTGGCTTTTCACTCATCTGCCACTGGCCATTATCTCCCCTTGTCCATTCCACCTCAACCAGCTCTACCTGCTTCAGCTTGCCGTTTTCACCAATGAAACGCTTGGTATTGAGGCTCCATTTACGCTCGCAGCCTTCTGCATGCGAAGTAGATGTTTTAAGCGTGGTTGGCCAGTATGGCCATGGGTTTCCTTCGGCTCTTTTTTGTGGTGGCTTAGGCAAAATCTCTATCTGCGTCACCGAGCTTGCTTTCTGACGGTTGGAGGTACCAACACAGTCGGAACCGGTGTCTCCACCACCAATCACCAATACATTTTTACCGGTTGCCAAAAGGCGATCACCATTGGTAAACACTTCACCTCTGTTGACCTTATTTTGCTGTTTCAGAAAATCCATCGCAAAATGCACCCCATCCAAATCGCGTCCTTCAACAAGCAAATCTCGTGGTTGCATAGCACCAATGGTTAGTACCACGGCATCATATTCTTTTGCCAGCTCTTCTCCTTTTACGGTTTCGCCAACACTCACATTGGTTTTAAACTGTATGCCTTCTTTTTCGAAGATAGCCACACGGCGATCAATCACCTTTTTATTGAGCTTAAAATCAGGAATACCATAGCGCAATAATCCGCCCACTGCATCATCCCTTTCAAACACAGTCACTGAATGCCCCGCCTGATTGAGCAGATCGGCTACCGACAAACCGGCCGGACCCGAGCCTACAACAGCCACTTTTTTCCCTGTTCTATGTGCAGGTATACGTGGCTCGATATACCCCTCTTCAAAAGCACGCTCCACCACCGAGCACTCATTCTCACGAATGGTTACGGCTTCTTCATGAATTGCCAACACGCATGATTTCTCACACGGGTTTGGACAGATGCGTCCTGTAAATTCAGGAAAGCTATTGGTTGAATGCAGGATATCACTTGCCAGCTTCCATTCTCCTTTATACACAGCATCCTGCCACTCGGGTATTTTACTCCCAACCGGGCAAGCCCAGTGACAAAATGGAATACCGCAATCCATACATCGAGATGCCTGGAGGGTGCGATCAGCCACATTAAGTGTTTGCTCCACCTCACCATAATCATCTACACGTTCGGCTACAGGACGGTAACCACCTTCTTTACGTCCATATTTTATAAAACCTTTTGGATCTGCCATAATCGTATTTTTTAAAGAAATCGGGGTGGCTCCTTTGAGCCTTTTATCACTCATTCTCCTTTTGTCCCCCGATGTTCTTTTATTTATAGCTGATAGCTACTTAATCTTTTTAACTACAAGCTGAATATTTATCTTAATCTATACCCCCACTCCCTTCGGGTATCTCCCCAAGGGGAGAACTGTCCATGACCTCTAAAAATCTTCCCCTGGGGGAAGTGCCTAAAGGCGATGGGGGGCAATAAGCGTTCAAACACCCTATTCCCTGATGTAAGGAGCATCTTCTGTTTCGCGCAGCTTACGCTCCAGCTCCTTTATCTTTTGCTCTTGTAATACCTTTTTATATTCAAAAGGAATCACCTTCACAAATTTTGGCAGGTATGACGTCCAGTTCACCAGCACTTCCTGAGCCTTACTACTATTAGTATGCAGCAGATGCTTATTGAGCATAAACTGAAGTTCCTGTACATCAGCGGCATCTTCAACCGGCGTTAAGTCCACCAGGCCTTTATTACAGTAGTAATCCAGGTTACCTTCTTCATCGAGCACATAGGCAATACCACCACTCATACCAGCTGCAAAGTTGCGTCCCGTTGGTCCAAGTACTACCACTCGACCGCCTGTCATGTACTCACAACAGTGGTCACCAACACCCTCGACAACGGCATGAGCTCCTGAGTTACGCACAGCAAAGCGCTCGCCTGCCACACCTCTCACATAAATAAATCCACTTGTGGCACCATACAGAACCGTGTTACCGATAATAATATTCTCTTCGGGCTTAAAGCTTGAACCATTTGGTGGTACAACTATAATCTTACCACCGGATAACCCTTTGGCCATGTAATCATTGGCATCACCCTCCAGACGGAAACTGACTCCTTTAGCCAGGAAGGCACCAAAACTCTGACCAGCCGAACCATGGAAGGTACAGTTAATCGTATTCTTAGGCAGGCCTTCTTCGCCATACTTCTTAGATACTTCACCCGATAGCATGGCTCCCACTGTGCGGTCGGTGTTGATGATATCGCTTGCCATCCACACCTTCTGCTTATTAATCAGCGCAGGCTGTGCCTGTTTAATCAGGCTCCGATCCAATACCTCATCCAGCTTATGATCCTGCTCAGTGGTATTACGGATTGGGTATTTCTTCCCTTCCTCAGGGAAGTATAGTAAACGACTTAAATCAACGCCTTTTGATTTCCAGTTAGAAATATTTGCATCCTGCTCCAGTAAATCTGTACGGCCAATCACTTCATCAAGCGATTTAAAACCAAGTTGAGCCAGGTACTCACGCACTTCTTCAGCAATGAAGTTAAAGAAGTTAACGACGTATTTATATTTACCGATAAAACGCTTACGTAGCTCCTCATCCTGGGTAGCAATACCTGCCGGACAAGTATTCAGGTGACACTTACGCATCATCACACAACCCAAGGTCACCAGGGCCGAAGTGGCAAAACCATACTCTTCTGCACCCAACATAGCCATCTTCATCACGTCAAGACCGGTCTTTAGCTGACCATCCGTCTGTAATTTAACACGGCCACGAAGATTATTCATCACCAGCGTCTGCTGTGTTTCCGATAAACCTATCTCTACTGGCAACCCGGCATGTTTGATTGAACTGGTTGGGCTGGCACCCGTTCCACCTTCTGTACCGCTGATAACAATCAGGTCGGCATGTGCTTTAGCAACACCCGCTGCAACAGTACCTACACCATTTTCCGATACCAGCTTCACGCTCACACGTGCCGATGGGTTGGTACTCTTCAGGTCGTAGATAAGCTGTGCCAAATCCTCGATTGAATAAATATCGTGGTGAGGAGGAGGCGAAATTAATGTGATACCAGGTGTAGAATTACGCAGACGTGCAATAATCTTATCCACCTTAAATCCTGGCAGCTGCCCACCTTCACCAGGCTTGGCGCCCTGAGCAATTTTAATCTGCAGCTCATCGGCATTGGTCAGGTAGTTGTTGGTTACCCCAAAACGACCACTGGCAATCTGCTTAATGGAGCTGCGTGCAGGACTCTTAAAACGTTCTGCATCTTCACCACCTTCACCGGTATTGCTTCGTCCACCCACTTCATTCATGGCCAATGCCATGGCTTCGTGCGCCTCTTTCGAAATAGAACCATATGACATGGCCCCCGTTACAAAGCGCTTCATAATCTCCGAAGCCGGCTCCACTTCACTGATATCAATCGGCTTTCTGTCTTTCAGCTTCATCAGGCCGCGAATAAACAATGGTGTTTTATTATCAGCATCTACCTGACGGCTGTATTCTTTGTATTTACTATAGTCTCCTTCGGAAGTAGCCCATTGCAGTAACCCAACAGTTTCGGGATTCCACCCGTGCTTTTCGCCATATTTTCGGTAGGCATAGCTACCTTTTGTATCAAATGGATTACTCTGAAAAGCAGGTTTAAATGCTTTTTTGTGATCAAGGATACTCTCCTGTGCAATTTCATCAAGCCCTACACCTCCAATCTTGGTAGGTGTACCAATGAAGTATTTACTGATCACCTCTTCTGAAACGCCAATAGCCTCGAAGATCTGGGCGCCATGATATGAACGCAGGGTACTGATACCCATTTTCGACAATACTTTCAACAGGCCTTTATCAACTGCTTTGATATAGTTTTCGCGTGCGGTTGCATAATCCATGTCAATCTTACCTGCTTTCACCATTTCGTTGATGGCTGCAAAACACACATATGGATTAATTACACTGGCTCCAAAACCAAGCAATAAAGCAAAATGCATCACTTCGCGGGCTTCACCCGTTTCTACAACCAAACCTACCTGCATACGCTTTTTGGCTTTAATCAGGTGGTGGTGCGTAGCTGCAACAGCCAGCAAGGATGGTACAGGCGCATGCTGCTCATCAATATCACGGTCGCTCAGAATGATGTAATTCATGCCATCATCAACCGCTTTTTCGGCTGCCTGACAGATGGATTCCAAAGCATCCTCCAGTCCTTTACCACCTTTATCAACAGGGAAAGTCATCGGAATTTTAACATGCGTAAACTCCTCACGCATATAATCCTTAATCTTACCCAAGTCAGTATTGGTCATCAGCGGGCTCTCAAATTTAATCGAGCGACACTGTGATGGCTCTTCTCGTAACAGGTTCTTTGAAACGGAACCAATATAGTTGGTTAATGCCATTACCAATCCTTCACGAATAGGATCGATAGGTGGATTGGTTACCTGGGCAAACAGCTGACGGAAGTACGAGAAAAAGCGTTGCGGCTTATCAGACAATACAGCAATGGGTGTATCGTTACCCATTGAACCAATAGGCTCACCGGCTGTATTGGCCATTGGCGCAATAATATGTTCAAAATCTTCGCGGTTATAACCAAAGGCTTTTATATAGGCATCATACTTTTCACCCAAACCTGATGGTACGCGTTCTTGCACATCAATATCGCGCATACGAATGCGATTCTCTTTCAACCAGTTACCATATGGGTGACGCTTAGCCAGCTGTGACTTAATTTCTTCATCAGGTATAATAACACCCAATTGTGTATCAACCAACAACAGCTTACCAGGCTTCAATCGCCCTTTTTCTTTGATGTCTTCTGCAGAGAATGTCTGAACACCAACTTCAGAACCCATCACTATCATGTCATCTTTGGTAATGACGTAACGCGACGGACGTAATCCATTTCTATCCAAAGTACCTCCCACATAGCGTCCATCGGAGAACACGATAGAAGCAGGACCATCCCATGGCTCCATAATGGTGGAATGGTATTCGTAATATGCTTTTAAACTTTTCGGAATCGGGTTCTTACTATTCCATGATTCAGGCACCAGCATACTCAGCGCATGAGGTAAAGAACGTCCTGTCAGGAACAGGAACTCCAGCACGTTATCCAGCGATGCTGAGTCACTCATATTGGGTGTCACCACCGGGAATAGTTTCTTTAGATCATCGCCAAATAAATCAGACTCTAACAGACTCTCACGCGCCTGCATCCATAAGCGGTTACCTTTAATGGTATTGATTTCACCATTGTGCGCCATGATGCGAAATGGCTGAGCCAAATCCCAGGTAGGGAAAGTATTGGTACTAAAACGTGAGTGCACTAAAGAAATGGCACTTTTTACACGCCTGTCCTTCAGATCAAGGAAATATAGGCCCAACTGCTCCGGCGTGAGCATACCTTTATATATAAATATCTTGGAAGATAAACTTGGTAAATAAAATGCTTCCTTTTCCTTTAATTCAGATGCTCTAATGGCATTTTCAGCCTGCTTTCGTGCCAAATACAAATGACGCTCCAAGGCATCTTGCTCATAGTTTCCTTTAACAAACACCTGACAAATCTTAGGCTCAGTTCCCTGGGCTATCTCCCCAATTACATCGCTATCTACCGGCACATCCCTATAGCCTATCAACTCTAATCCCTCAGCAACAAAAAACTTATCAAGGACCCCCTGACAATAGGCTGCTTCCTTTTCATCCTGAGGAAGAAACACCAATCCGGTACCATACTTACCAGCAGAAGGCAGATTAAATCCGAACGTCGTGAAGTATTCATGAGGCACCTGCATGAGAATACCAGCACCGTCTCCCGACTTATTATCAGAACTTTCGGCACCCCGGTGTGTCATATTCGTAAGCACCTCCAAGCCTCTCATCACTATTTCATTGGATTGTGTACCTTTAATATTGGCCACAAATCCAATCCCACAATTATCACGTTCATTAGCAGGATCGTACAACCCCTGAGGATTTGGAAATCTTTTTATCATACTGTTTTGTTTAAGAGAAAATCTACTTATACCCCCTTCGTAAGGAATCTCATTCTCGCCGTTGGATTGGATGAACTACAATCAAATCATCTTTCATTCAGAAAGCTTATTGTGATTTTATATTATAATTCGAAAGCAAAAATAGAATTTTCATTTATATATACCAACTTATCGGGACGAAAGCTGTATTTTTTTATGACATTTGACATGTTTATTATGAAGTGTATTTTTATTCACTCCCTTGTATGATTATTCACTTTCACTGAATTTCAAGTAATTATATCACCTAACGCCACATATCACCACCCTTATTCTTTCTAATCAAAAAATATGAGCTCATTAAAAAGGGGGCATCTCACTTTCAAATCACTCTTTTTTACCACACACCCCCTTTCAATTAGGGGGTATTTTATTATTTTTTACTTTATTTTCATATTTAACCCTATTTCAATAGGGGTGTAATTAAATATTTTTATATGTTTGCAGTGTCGACCTATGAAAAATCAGGGGTACCCACGAATAAAAAGTGTTTTTTTAGGCAGACACCCCCCAATCAACAAGATGTAAAGCAAAAATTAACTTTTTAACCGTTCATCTATGAAAACGATTTTATTGATTTTGGGATTAGGGCTTGCATTAACCACTGCTAACGCTCAAGAGGAAACAAAAAACAACCTGGAAATAACAGGTTCAGTTGACACCTATTTTAAATATGATTTTGCAGGTCAGTCAAATATTCCAACAAGTTTTGCTGACGACCATAATTCCATTTCGATTGGCATGATTGATTTAGGCTTAAGTCAAACTGTTGGAAAGGCCACTTTTGTTGGAGAACTTTCCTTTGGACCCAGAAGTTACAAATCTATACCAAGTGTTGGGTTTCTAACCACCTTTGGCGAAGTCGAAACCCAGAGTGTCAATATTCAGAATGCATACATTAGCTATGCATTAAGCGATGCTGTATCATTAACAGCAGGCTACATGGGCACATTTGTTGGCTACGAGGTTATCTCACCTGCTGCAAATTTTAACTACTCCACCTCGTACTTGTTTTCGGCAGGCCCGTTTCAAAATGCCGGATTTAAGGTGGATTGGTCGATTAGTGAAAGCATAGCCTTAATGCTTGGGGTATTTAATGATTGGAATGTTTACCAGGATATGAATGGCCTTTCTGATTTTGGAGGACAATTAGCACTATCGCCGGTTGATGGATGGGATGCATATATCAATTTCTTGACTGGGCCTGAATCTGGCACCATCATAGATTTAACAACCGGCTATCAAATTTCAGATGCGTTTTATCTTGGATTAAATGCTGCCGATTACTCAGTAGCCGACAAGTATGGCGACGCCGGGTATACAGGTTTCGCATTATATCCTCAATATAGCTTTTCTGATAAAGTGGCCATCGGTTATCGGGCCGAATATTATAAAGAAAAAGAAAACAACTGGTTAATTGATACCGAAAGTGTTTTCTCAAACACTATTACACTAAACTACTATCATGGACCTTTTACACTGTCAAGTGAACTCAGAATGGATTCTGCTAAAGATGAAATCTTCCTTGATAATAATGATGAAATCACAAAGTCTGCATCGCAATTCCTGATTGCAGCTATTTATTCATTTTAAAACACACAAACCAAATCTATGAATGAAAATAGGGGTGGCTCAATCATATTGTCCTAATTAGCTTAAACCTTTATCGCCATCAACGGGCCACTCTTATTTTCCATTCAGAATATGCCAAAGCAGGCTTGTCATATTTATCCTGTACAATTCGGATAAATAGCAAGTCTTATCACAAAGCTATTTGACCATTAAAACATTAGCACATGAAAAAGATTGAAGCAATTATCCGCTTAACACGCTTCGAAGCTGTAAAAAAAGCGCTGGAAGAACAGGACATAACATTCTTCTCATACTGGGATGTAAGAGGTACAGGCGTTGCCCGCGAGGGACATTTATACAGAGGTACAGTCTATGACACCAGTATTATTGAACGACGCCTGCTGTCAATAATTGTACGCGATGAAAATATGGACAAGACAGTAGCGGCCATTATCAACGCTGCTAAAACCGGCGAAATAGGCGACGGACGCATTTTTGTTACCGACATAGCAGACACCTTCAGGATACGCACAGGGGAGTCTGGTCCGGAAACACTTTATGAGAAATAATCGAATCGAAACCTTGAAAAATTAGAAATTATGGATGCAAATAGCGCATTAGATATATTATGGGTATTACTGGCCGGTATTTTAGTATTTTTTATGCAGGCAGGCTTTGCCATGGTGGAAGCCGGTTTTACACGAGCCAAAAACGTAGGTAACATTATCATGAAGAATTTCATGGACTTTTCAATAGGCTCCCTGATGTTCTGGATTATTGGATACAGTATTATGTACGGGGGAGAAGGTGCATTTTTTGGTTCACTTGACTTCTTTTACAATGATGGTACTGACCTGCACAACCTATTTTTCCAAACAGTATTTGCTGCCACAGCCGCCACCATTGTTTCAGGTGCCATGGCTGAACGCACAAAATTCAGCACCTATTTGTTGTTTTCACTCATTATTACAGTTGTCATCTACCCCATTTCAGGCCATTGGGTTTGGGGTGGTGGTTGGTTAAGCGAGCTCGGTTTTCACGATTTCGCCGGTTCAACCGTTGTTCACTCTGTAGGTGGATGGGCAGCCTTAGCTGGTGCCTGGACCATTGGTCCACGAATTGGCAAATACAATGGTAAAGCCAACGCCATACCTGGTCATAACATGGTCATTGGAGCTTTAGGAGTTTTTATTCTTTGGTTGGGCTGGTTTGGTTTTAACCCTGGTTCTCAGTTAGCCATCAGTGGAGACAATGCCTATGCAGTTGCCCTGATTGTTATCACCACCAACCTTGCTGCAGCAGCAGGTGCTATAGTAACTATGTTTGTTACCTGGTTCAGATACAAAAAGCCCGACTTATCGATGACCTTAAACGGTGCACTTGCAGGATTAGTAGGCATTACAGCAGGTTGCGACATTGTTTCGCCAGCAGGCGCTGTGGCCATCGGAGCCATTGCCGGACTAGTAGTTGTATTCTCCATTGAATTTATCGACCACAAACTTAAAGTGGATGATCCGGTTGGTGCCATCTCTGTACATGGTGTTTGCGGCGCCTTAGGCACTCTTTTGGTCGGCATATTTGCCACAGATGGCGGACTGCTGTATGGCGGAGGCTTTTCGTTGCTGGGTATTCAAGCAATGGGAGTGGTCAGCATCGGCATTTGGGCCTTTGCCATCGGACTAATCCTCTTCAAAGTGCTTAAAGCCACCATTGGCTTACGCGTGTCGGAACAGGAAGAACGTGAAGGATTGGATATTCACGAACACGGTCAAAGTTCCTATAACTACTAGGAAAATGTTGCTGATGAATACCATCACGCAGCAAACGCTCCTGACCAACTAGAAAAATGTTGCGTTGTTTTATTTTTATATTGAAAAGCAATGGCCTGTACGAACGGTGTACAGGCCATTCTTTACTTAAAGAATTCGTCATGTATCGCCTCAATGGCACTATCGCGATCATCTTTGGCGACCATAAAATAGCTTGCCACGGCAGATGCTCCTGATACAATCATCTGAACATTAATATCTTTACGCGCCAGAGCCATAAACAAGCGCCCAGCCACACCCGGTCGATCCAATAAGCCTTCGCCTACGACTGCAATGGTTGAAATCTGCTCTGAGGCAATCAACTCGGTTATAGAAGACAACTCCAGCTCTTCAACAATGGAATAGGCACGCTTTATATCCTTAGCGGACAACAACAGGTTAATAACAATTTGTGACGTAATCACTGACTTAATATTGATACCTGCCCGATCCAATGCAACAGTCACCTTGGCCAGCACTCCTTTTTTCAGACCAACACCAGGCCCTCTCATCTTCAGAATGCAAAAATCATCACTATAAGTCACACTTTTAATGATGCAATCGGTAACTGTTTCAGTGCCATGCACAACTGTGCGGGGAGCTACACTACCATCAAAGGCATCAATATTACCGATGTGAATAGGGATACCAACCTCTTTTAATGGTTCCACGGTGCGCGGATGCAGAATGCTAGCTCCAAAGTAGGACAACTCAGCCGCTTCGGCATATGACAGATTTGTAATGCGCTGTGGCGATGTTACTAATTTAGGATCAGCACTCATAAAGCCATCCACATCTTTCCACACATCCAGTGATTCGGCCTCAAGACATCTGGCAATTGCAGCAGCTGAATAATCACTACCTCCACGGCCCAGCAGGGTTACTTTCCCTTGTTCCGAAACGCCGTAGAAGCCAGGCACCACATATATCTTATTTTCAGCCAACCGTTTCTGAACATTGGCTGATGATATATCAAAATCTACTGTAGCATTACCAAATTCACCATCGGTAACAAGCGGCATTTGTTCAGGTAAAGCTTCCTCAGCATCAATACCATTACTTTGCAAAATGGAAGTCAGCACCAATGAACTTAATCGCTCACCATAGCTCAAAATAACATCCTCAACAAACTCAGGCACATCACCAATATAATGGATACCAGTCAGGTAACGGCTCAACTCTTTAATGCGCGACTGAACGGCATTTAAGGTTCTATCCTGCCAATCTTTATCATCAAAATTCTCCAGAATAGCCTCCTCTTTCAACTCACGCAGAAAACGCACCAGTTTTTCAATGTTTGACTCATCCTTCTTAACATCATCCATTGCCTGAATCAGGTGATTGGTTATCCCATAGAATGCAGAAACCACAATCACCATAGGGCGATCATAGGCCTTTATTACCCGCACCAGTTTTTGAATATCTTCTTTTTTCTTCAGGTTGGAACCCCCGAATTTGGCTACTACTTTTTTCATTATTTACATATAGATATAGCGGCTCAATGCCATTACAAAAAACGACTTAACATCTGATTATATCAGAAAAACGTGGAATATTAGATTACGCCCGGCCGGGCATTCGAAAGTAAAAAAGTTGCATCATCACATTATTGTTTAAATTCATTAACATCCAAAAGGAATCAGGTTTTGGCACCTGCCCAAAGGGTGGTTGCCAGAGGTTCGCCGAGCCTGTCTCTCCCCTCTTCTCAATAAACTCAAACATCTGCACCATTCGCGCAGAATTGATTGCAAACATAGGTGATTGCATTAAAACTACCAAATGCCTTTGTGGTCATTTTCTATTCCACAATGTATCATCTTTAATCATCTCCATCAGGTCGCTATGCACAAATTCGAAACCTAGTTCCTCTTTAACTTTTTGATTGGGTATTAGTTTAAAAGGTTGCTCCTTATCAGAAAAAACCGGAGGCAATTGCCCGTTAAGCTTAGCTGCCAGAGAATAAAACGCCTCTTTGGTAGGATGTGTATCAGCAACACCGTTAAAGACATGACCAAACGCATCGGCCTGTATAATACTATAAATCAACCGAACGCAATCGTTCAGGTGGATAAGGTTAATGGGCTGTTGCGCTCCGTCAACTATTCTGGCAGACGTAAAAAATCGCCCCGGATAACGCTCACCGCCAACCAATCCGCCAAAACGAACAACAGTGCATTTAAAGTCATTGCGCTGAAACAATCTCTCAATATCCAGCAGGGCATTATCACCATCTTTTATTTGTTCGGTATCTGCCTCATGCGCTGTTTGATTTAAAGACGGGTAAACAGAGGTGGAACTAATGAATATCACTTTCATTGGGCCACTTTGCTTAATCTTTTCAACCAGCGGATGGTAGTTAACCACATTGCGAAGCACTTTGGTAGGCGGAATATTAACCAATAGATATTCTGACTTAAAGAATCCATCCGCCAGAGATGCCTTATCCGTAATATCTATTTCATAAGCCTCAATCCCAATATTTGTCAACACATCCACCTTATCCGCTGAAGTGGTTGAACCTTTAACCTGCCAACCTTTATTGACAAGGTGACTGGCCAGCGGCAATCCCAGCCAGCCACATCCTAAAATACTTATTGTTTTAGCCATACCCATTTAACCAGTTTTTCGTGCCATTTGTTTAGTACCTGTTCATACACGAATTATGAATGGATCGTATAAAAGCTTCTGGCTTCTTGAGCTGTTTATAGAAGTTTGAGATATACTTATATAACTGCTTTCGGTCTCTCATATCCAGGTGCTCGAAGTTTAATATCGTTTCATAAACCTGTTCTTCTATGGCTAGAAATTCTCCAATTAAGGCATAATAATTATCATCATAATCCCTGCAACGCCCGGTATAGTCACGCTCTGTTACATCATCTGCACTCGACCACTCTGCAGGTTTTGCATAAGATGCATTAACAAATCCGGCGTGATCAAAATCGTAAGGAATAGCTGTTACCTCTTCGCGCCGATGGCCGAATCGTTTTATAAATAGCACGTTATGTCCACTCTTAATACGCCAATCGGTATTGCCAATCATGTAATTGAAAAAAGCAACACGATCGGCATCCATAGCATTAATTTCATGGTCTTTAAAGTATTCCCCATCAATCTCTATGGTATTGGTCCGCTCCGACATCATATATACAGGTTCCAGAAAAAATCCTTTTGCCTGATAATTTTTGCCGCGCTCGCCAAAGTCAAAATATTGAATGTCGCACAAACGCGTTCTTAGAGCATATGGACTAAGCAACGCCCACAGTTTATATATCAGGTATTCCTTAAGCATGTATTCCTCGTACACTTTACTACCCGAACAATGAGTGACCAACTTCAGTTTAGTAAGGTAACCATCTTCTGTAAACAGCGTATCGGGCTTGAAATTGAGCATTACAGGGGGAAAAAAACAGTTATCTTTCCGATAATTTCCCCGGGCCCTGCAGCGCACATTAATTACGGCAGAGTCGGCAGCACTATAATAGATCACCACTTTACTATCGCAATACTCCTCGCTTTTTTTGCGGATATGACTGGTAATATCAAAATACAAACTCACCTTTAGCACCTCGCCATTGTCAAACAAAGAGGGGAAAACAGGTTTATCGGCAACTTGAGCAAATAACACATTTAGCCCAAATAAAAAAGCAGTGAGCAGGCCCGTAATTTTCGTCATAATAGTCAGCAGTCGAATAATTGAGTGATAATTTATAAAAAAAATAGATGGCTAGAAAATCGGCTTGAAATTGAAAATATTAATACGTAGTTTGAAGTATCAAAAACAACTGCGTATGTATTTATTCGCCATTGACAATCAGGAAGAGCTGCAGGAAGGAATTACCAGAGTTTTAAAAGAACAGTATGAGTACATCACTTATTTGGCGACTATTCCAAAAGATATAGATCATACCGTACATGAAATAAGAAAAGCCCTTAAACGTATCAGGGCTATTTTCAGACTGGTAAGATGGGATATTGGCGAACAGTTGTTTCAACGCGAAAATATCAAATTCAGGGATTTAGCAAGACAACTTTCTGATTTACGTGACTTTCATGTGATAATCAGCTATCTGGCAGCCAACTTTGAAGCTCAGGAACTTCGCATTGAAGAATCAGCCTATATCAGACTGGTGGAACACCTCAACCAGAAAAAAGAAACGGAGCTAAAACACATCATCGAAAAGCAGACATTAGAAACAATTAAAGAACATATGGCGATTGCCAAAGAGGAATTATCCGCTTACCCCTTTGATTTTTTAGGACCACACACCATACGCCAGGGCGTCACAAACACTTACAGCCAGTGCCTTGACAAGATAGCAGAATCACAGTTAAAATTAGAAGACCTGCCACTGCACGAACTGCGTAAACGAGTTAAATACCTGCTTAATCAGATGAGTCTCATCCAGGAAGTATGGCCCGACTTCTTCAAGAACTATGCTACATCATTAAAGCGGGCATCTGACCTGCTGGGCGATGATCACAATATTTCCGAAACAGTTACAATGATGAATAAACTGCCTGAAGCGATTCTCTCAATTTCTGACAGAGCAAGTTTGACTAAATCAATGGAGGCTGAGCGAGAACATATCCATCGTGAAGTTTGGCCATTACTGGGTAAGCTCTTCACCGAAGATGCCGACACCTTTGTGAAGCGCATCACCTCATACTGGCTCATTAGTCGGGAGTAAAATCAACTGAACATCCTTTTTGCACAAGAAGCTGGTATTTTAGCAGAACAAATGGTGCTGTACTATGTTTATCTACTAAAAAAATAAACATATGTACAACGGACTATTACACGCACACAGTGGCATAAGGTATATTGCTCTAGCTTTAATGCTTATTGCTATTTTACAAGGACTTATTGGCTGGCTGACCAACAAACAGTTTGGCAAGGTGCATAAACGAATCATTAATCTCAACATGGGCGTTTTCGTTGCTCAACTGGTAATTGGAATCACCCTTTATATAATTAGTAGCAAAGTGTTGTTTGATCCAGCCATGTTCAAAAGCACTCTGCTTCGATTCTACACACTTGAGCACCCGCTAATGATGCTAATTGCCAGTATAATTGTCATACATTACTCATGCAAAGCCAAAGCAAACAGCAGCTACCACACTCATAAAAAGCTATTTATTTCACATACCATTGCTCTAATTATTATAGTTGCTTCAATTCCATGGCCATTCAGAGAGCAACTGGGAGCAGGCTGGTTTTAAGCTTTTTAACAAGCTCTTTTAAACTCGCTTCAAAAAGCTTATCTTCACTGCTCAAATAAAAACAACAACTAACCTATGATGTTTCTTGAAGCAAAGCGTGTGGTGAAGAAATACGCTAACCACCTGGCACTAAATGAAGTAGATTTGCAAGTGCCAGCAAACAGCATTTACGGTCTGCTTGGGCCGAATGGCGCAGGGAAAACAACCCTCATCCGAATTATCAACCAGATTACAGGCCCTGATTCAGGCGAAATCATTTTCAACGGCCGAACATTACAATCCAATGACGTACAACGTATAGGCTACCTGCCCGAAGAACGTGGATTGTATAAGAAAATGAAAGTGGGCGAACAAGCCATTTACCTGGCCCGCATGAAAGGTCTGTCGCGCCAAGATGCCATTAAAAAGCTAAAATACTGGTTTGAAAAATTCGAAATTCAACCCTGGTGGGACAAAAAAGTAGAAGAACTCTCTAAGGGGATGCAGCAAAAGATTCAGTTTGTTGTAACGGTTTTACATGAGCCCGAACTTCTCATTTTTGATGAACCCTTCAGTGGCTTTGATCCCATAAATGCCAATTTATTAAAACAGGAAATCTTACAGCTCAAAGAGAATGGGGCCACCATCTTATTCTCAACTCACAACATGGGCTCAGTAGAGGAATTGTGCGACCACATTACCCTCATTAATCAGTCCAAAACCATTCTAAACGGACAGATTGACCAAATCAGGCAAAGCTATAAGGACAACCTTATTAAACTTGATTTCTTGGGGGATGCCAATGCTATTTCTGCAAAACTACAGGGTAATTTCGCCATCGAGAACCTCGAAAAGGTGAACGGCCACCAAACAGCCTATGTTAAAATGCTTAATAACTCAACTATAAATTCCTTAATAAATCAGGTCATTAATGACATTGAGATAGTTGGTTTGCAGGAAGTGCTACCAACCATGAATGACATCTTTATTAAAGTAGTGGAGCAAAGTAACCTTTCTAAAACCCAAAAATAATTGACCATGAGTAAAATTTCATTGATAATACAACGTGAATACATCACGCGCGTAAAGAAGAAAAGCTTTATTGTGATGACCATTATAGGTCCAATACTATTTGCGGCTATGATGGTATTGCCTGGTTGGTTTGCTTCCATGGAAGATACCGAATCAAAGAACATTGCCGTTGTTGATCAAACCGGCAAGTATAATCAGCGCATTAAAGATACAGAGTACTTAAAATTCTCATGGCTAAACCAGCAAGATGCTGAAACCATAGCACAAGATTACCAGGACAAAGGTTATACGGCCTATCTTGTAATAGAAGATGATCTGCTGCAAAAACCCGATGCGGCCAAAATCTATTCCGAGTCACAAATAACCATAGATGTCAAAGAGCACATTGCCAGAAACCTGGAAAAACACCTGGAAAATGAGAAGCTCAACAGCTATCAGATTGATGGCTTAGATGCTATTGTAAAAGACATCTATAGTGTTGACATCAAGCTCAAAACCATCAAATTATCTGAGGATGGGTCTGAAAAAGAAAGCTCTACTGAACTGGTAATGATAGCGGCCATCATTTTTGCCATGATGATCTACATGTTTGTTCTGATCTATGGTATGCAGGTAATGCGCGGTATTATGGAAGAAAAAGTCAGCCGCATTGTAGAGGTGATTGTCTCGTCAGTTAAACCATTTCAGCTTATGATGGGGAAAATAATTGGCATTGCCCTGGTAGCATTAACTCAATTTTTCCTGTGGGTTGTTTTAACCGTTTCTATTGTAGGCACATTGCTGGCCATATTTAGTAACGATGCTACAACAATTGACACCAGCAAACAAATTGAGATGATTGGTAACGCCAATAGCCAACAAATTGATAATGCACAGGTGAATGAATTCGCCGAAGGTTTTACCAATATTGTTGACAAATTATTATCACTTGACCTCATTGGAAGCCTTGTGTTGTTCGTCTTTTACTTCCTGGGTGGTTATCTTTTGTATGCCAGTTTATTTGCCGCCATTGGAGCTGCACTGGACAATGAAGCAGATAGTCAGCAGTTTGTAATGCCAGTCATGATGCCGCTGATACTTTCTATATACGTGGCCATGGCAGCTTTTCGAAATCCAACAGGAGACATTGCTGTATGGTTTTCAATGATACCTTTTACATCACCGGTTGTAATGATGGCACGCATCCCATTCCAGCCACCTATCTGGCAAATTATAGTTTCCATGCTGCTGTTGATAGGCACTTTTATCTTAACCACATGGTTTGCCGGCCGTATTTATCGTACAGGTATTCTAATGTATGGCAAAAAGGTTTCCTACAAAGAATTATGGAAGTGGTTTAAGTACTCAGGCCGATAATTAGCACATAAAAAAATATCGCTTCATGAGGTTGTTTCAGGCATTTTGAAACAGCCTCTTTTCATATCTACAGCCTAATTATGTATTTTAGTCGGTCCAATTTATAGCATCATATGAGAATAGCAATTATAGACCTGGGAACCAACACCTTTAACTTATTAATAGCTGAACAAACCGAAGACAGCTACTCGATACTGTTGGAAAAAAAATATCCGGCCAAGCTTGGGAAAGGAGGCATCAACGATAAACGCATCCTGCCTGATGCCATGGAAAGGGGAATAGCAGCTCTTCAATCGCATCTGAGCACCATGGAACCATTTAAAGTTGATAAGGTGGTATGCATGGCTACAGCCGCTATTCGAAGTGCAGTCAATGGTCAGGATTTTGTAGACAGGGTTAAAAAAGAACTTGGACTTACCATTAATGTTATTGATGGCCAGAAAGAGGCAGAGTTAATATTCGACGGCGTGAAGCAGGTAGTACCAATTGGCGAAGAACGTGTCATGATATTAGATATTGGCGGAGGTTCTAATGAGTTTATTATTGCCAATAAAGACGGTGTGCTGTGGAAACACAGTTTTGACTTAGGCATAGCTCGCCTGCTCGACCGCTTTGCACCTTCAGATCCAATTACTGATTCAGAAATTGCAGCAGTGGAGGAGTTTATTCAGAAAGAACTGGAACTCCTCTATAAAGCAATGGAACAATTCCCTACTTCTACATTAATTGGTTCTTCGGGTTCGTTTGACACGATTGCCGGTATGCTGGCAGCTAAGCATCATCCGCATTTAGATATGAGCAAAACGATGACCTACCTAATACCATTACCTCATGCCCGCCAGTTACACGAGCTTTTCTTAAAGTCGACAGTAGAAGAACGTAAAAACATGAAGCGCATGGACTTACATCGCGTCGAAATGATTGTTTTGGCCAGTATTTTTATTAACTTCATCGTTAAAGAATTTGATATTAAAGAGATGTGGCAATGTGGCTTTGCTTTAAAAGAAGGTACCATCTTTCAACTAATAAACAATCAACTATAACTCCATAAAATATGGCAAAAATACTAGTAATAGACGATCAACGCAGCATTAGAAATACACTTAAAGATATACTTGAATACGAAAGTCACTCGGTAGATTTAGCTGAAGATGGAGAACAGGGACTCGAACAGTTCAAGGCCGGAAAATACGATGTAGTGCTTTGCGATATTAAAATGCCGAATATGGATGGCATGGAGGCACTCGATAAACTGCATGAATTAAACCCTGACACACCGGTTATTATGATTTCGGGACATGGTAATATTGATACAGCCGTGGAAGCCATTAAAAAAGGTGCTTACGACTTTATTGAAAAGCCCCTGGACCTGAATCGCATGCTGGTGACCATTCGCAATGCCATAGAGAAGAAAGATCTGGTGACCGAAACAAAGGTATTAAAACGCAAGGTAAGCAAGACCTATGATATGATAGGGGAATCGGAGCCTATTGCGCGTGTTAAGGAAATGATTGATAAAGTAGCACCAACGGATGCACGTGTACTTATTACTGGAGAAAATGGTACGGGTAAAGAGCTTGTGGCTCGCTGGCTGCACGAAAAGAGTAACCGTGCAGGTCAACCGTTTATCGAGGTTAACTGCGCTGCCATTCCATCCGAACTGATTGAGAGTGAGTTATTTGGCCACGAAAAGGGAGCGTTTACTTCAGCACACAAACAGCGGAAAGGAAAATTTGAGCAAGCCAACGGCGGCACCATCTTTCTGGATGAGATTGGCGATATGAGCCTGCCAGCACAAGCCAAAGTACTTCGTGCACTACAGGAGAATATTGTAAGCCGGGTAGGTAGTGATAAAGATATAAAGGTAGATGTACGTGTTTTAGCCGCCACCAATAAAAACCTGAAGGATGAAATAGCCAACAGTAACTTCAGAGAAGATTTGTACCACCGCCTAAGTGTGATACTGATACATGTGCCGGCACTCAACGACCGTAAGGATGATATTCCACTACTCACTGAGCATTTTAAAGACATCATCTGTGATGAGCTGGGAATGCCCAAAAAAGAGTTTACTGATGATGCCATTGATGAGCTAAAAGCAATTAACTGGACAGGTAACATTCGCGAATTCAGAAACGTTATTGAACGCTTAATAATTTTGGGCCAGACAACTATTTCCAAAGAAGATGTAATGGCATATGCCCGCCCTATGAACTAAGCCAATGAGGACAGAGAAGGATTTTTTAGGCGAATTACAGCTGCCTGATGATGCCTTGTATGGCATCCACTCGGTACGAGCAGTTGAAAACTTCATGGACCAAACACCATTTTCATATGAATGGTATAAAGCGGTTGGTATTGTCAAACTCGCTTGTTACCAAACATATCAAAAGTTTAAGTCTGCAGCTGTAGATAAATTCGAAGAAGAAGTTCTTCCCATCCGCTTTTTTGATGACAAAATCATTGATGCACTTTCAATAAGCGCATCAGAAGTAAGTAATGGGGATTATTTCAAACACTTCATTGTTCCCGCTATCCAGGGTGGAGCTGGCACCTCTATTAACATGAACGTTAATGAGATAATTACAAATGTTGCCTTGCAACAGCTAAACCAGCCAATCGGCAACTATTCTGTTATCGATCCGTTTGAACAAGCCAATGTCTTTCAGTCTACCAACGATGTGATACCAACAGCATTGACAGTCGCTGCCATGCACCTGTTAAACACCCTTGAAGATGCAATTAATAATCTAAGGCAAAAGGTAGAACAGCAGGAAAGCCGATTCAGAAATGTTTTACGTCAAGGCTACACTCAAATGCAGGCTGCCGTCCCAAGCACCTATGATAAATTATTTAGCTCCTACAACAACGCTCTATCGCGCGACTGGTGGCGGGTTTCAAAATGCTTGGAGCGCATCAAAGAAGTCAACTTGGGTGGAGGTGCCATTGGCACCGGCATCAGCATTCCGCGTTTTTTTATCATGCAGGTTGTAAGTGAATTACAGCATCTGACAGGTTTGCCACTTACACGTAGTGAAAACCTGAGCGATGCCACAGCTAACCTCGACAGATTTGTGGAGGTACACGCCATACTGAAAGCTCATGCAGTTAATCTCGAAAAGATGGTAAATGACTTGCGGCTAATGAGCTCCGACCTCTTTACCACTCGCGAGTTAAGCATCCCGCAACGTCAGGTGGGCAGCTCAATAATGCCTGGGAAAGTCAATCCCGTCATACCTGAATTTGTAATAAGTGCTGTGCATAAAGTATATGCCAATGATCAAATGATAGCTGCTTTGTGCGGGCAAGGATGTCTGGAACTCAACGCCTATTTGCCCAGCATTGGACACGCATTGCTTGAATCACTCAAACTTCTTATCAACAGTAACACAACACTCCGAAAGCACCTGTTTGATAACCTGAGTATTGAATCGGCCAACAAAAAAAACCACCCTTGCTATTTCAATCCTGCTATCACCACTGCATTAACACCTTATGTAGGCTATCATCAGGCAGCTCAATTAGCCAAATTGATGAAAAATGAACAGATTAGCATATTTGAAGCAAACCTGTTGATGAAACTCATTAGCAGTGATAAGCTTGATGAACTAATGAAACCTGAATCATTAATACGCCAGGGCTATAGCCTTAATGATTTGAAATAACTTGCTGAAAGCCAAAAAAAAGCACTTTCTTGCTTTAATCTCAAAGTTCTTTCATATATTTAGCAACAAAATATCACTAAACCAACTCTTTAACACCCAATAAAGCGTGGACCGCAACACAAATGAGTACAATAATGCATCTATTATTAATAACTCAGGAATGAAGCAACCTTTTCATTTCACATATAATCTCACAGGTGTTGGTCAGGTTGAGGGACTTGTTCAAGCAAATAATCAATCAGTAGATTTCAAGCTAACTAATAGCAGCAATCCTTTAAATGATCTGCTGAAAGGTATGATCAAATTAATCTTTGAACCTTCTCATATATGGGGAGAAGACAATATTAGCTGGGTTGACTGGTATGAAGAAAACGGTGGCATTAAATGGGTGTTATCAACCGAAGACGGTCACGTGGTTCATGTCAAGATAATTCGCTATGAGGATTTCTTTGATGAATCAACAGGTAAAGTTGTTTTAGACACAGCCCTGAGTTTACTGGATTTTTACTACGCCATTATTCAACAGCTTGATATATTACTTAAAAAAGTAGGGCTACTCAACTACGAACAGAAATGGCAGAAAGATGAATTTCCGTTTACCTACTTCTTGCTCCTGAAGAAATTCCTTATTGAAAAGGGACACTGGATTCCTACAAAGGAGCGCCTTGGCACTTTGAGTGACGAAATAGATTTTCTGCTGACGTAGTTTATCACATCAAACGATGCATCTATCAATATATTTTAATTAATTCACTCATTTTTTGCTACCTTAATTGAACCAAATACAAGTTCAATTGCTATGCATAACGCCCCCTCATATGACGATCTTCTTAAACGCATTAAGGAGCTTGAAAACATCATTACCAATCATGCATTTAAGGAATACAACCAAGCTATAAAAGATAGTGAAGAACGCTTCAGAGCCTTATCAGAAGCGGCTACTGAAGGTATCTTTATCACCGAAAACGGTTACTGCCTGGAGGCTAATAAAAGTGGCTGTGAGTTATTTGGTTATGAGCATGATGAACTGGTAGGCATGCTAGCCACAGAAGTATTTGACAAAGAATCAAGGCAATTAGTGATAGACCACATCAAAGAAGAGTACGAGGATAAATACGAAGCTATTGGTCTCAGAAAGGACGGTAGTAAGTTCCTGGCTGAGATACACGGGCAGAATTATATTTACAGAGGCAAAAATGTCAGAATCACTTCGATAAGAGATGTAACCGAACACCGCCATGCGCAAAGGGCACTAACGGAAAGTGAAGAAAAGTATCGCGAAGTAGTTGAAAATGCAGGCGACGGTATTTTACTTGGTAATTTAAAGGGCGAAATCATTGAGGTTAACAAAGCCTTTTTAAAAATGACGGGTTATACCATGCAGGATTTACTCAACAGGCACATTAAAAACCTATTTAAACCCGATGTATTGGATGAGAAACCATTACGTTTTGACTTGCTGAATAAAGGCCAGTCAGTATTGATTGAAAGGGAGATAATAGGTAAAGATGGCACAATAATTCCTGTGGAGATGAACTCTAAACGACCGCACGACCAATATTACCTGGCCATTATCCGGGACCTGAGAGAACGAAAAAAAGCCGAAAAGCACCTCCAACAAACCAATGAACAACTACGCATAGCCAAAGAAAAAGCTGAAGAAAGTGATCGGCTTAAATCGGCATTCCTGGCCAACATGAGTCATGAGATTAGAACCCCGATGAATGGCATTATCGGTTTTGCGGAACTGTTAAAGTCAGATGTTGGGAGATATGGCAAACAAGCCGATTATGTTGATATCATTATCAAAAGTGGTAACCAACTGCTTAATATCATAAACGATGTGCTGGAAATATCGCGCATTGAAACCGGACAGATTCAATTAAACTACAGTCAATTTAGCATCGGGCTGCTCATTAATGAGCTCAGAGCCTTTTTTGAGCCAATTGCCCATAAACAGCATAATATTATTCAAACTCAGCTACCAAATAAAGAACTACTTATCAACTGTGATGAAATCAAGGTCAAGCAAATTTTGACCAACCTCATCTCTAACGCCAATAAGTTCACTCAGAACGGCATCATCATCATTAGCATTCAAGAAGTTGATGAGCACATTTTGGTATCTGTCAAAGACACTGGAATTGGGATTCCCTCCGAATACCTTGACAAAATATTTGAACGCTTTCTGCAGGCAGAGAACAAAAACATCATGCACAATGGCACTGGTTTAGGCTTGTCTATATGCAGAAAGTATCTGGAATTAATGCAAGGTAAAATTTGGGTTGAGTCAACCCTGGGTGTTGGCTCAACCTTTACCTTTTCGCTACCAAAAACTTAACCATTAGCCAGTTTCTGATTAACTGAAATACTATTGTAAACCAGCTCAGACAATCGTTCGTATGATTCGTCGCTTGGATATACAGGCTTTAAAAATTCTACACTGACCTTTTTAAACGGCCGAGGAAATTTAGACCCTCTCGGCAAAGCATTCACAGCACCCTTAATGGACACAGGAACGATTGGCACATTCAGCTCTCGACTTAGAATTGCAAATGTTTTCTTGAATTCACCCAAAGAACCATCAAACGAGCGTGTACCCTCAGGGAAAATGATAAGGTTCTTCTTTTTCTTTAAAGCTTCGCCCATCTTCTGAATCGATTCTTTAAGATCTTTATTCAGATCCATGATAATGATATGGTGCCGGTTGGCAAAGAACTTAAGGAAACGAGATTTAATATGTTTCTCTTTGGCATAAAAGTATGTGTTACGTATGCTTTTATTCTTTAACCACGAAGCAACAAACAAGCCGTCAAAATAGCTCTGATGATTTGGCGCTATAATACATGGACCTTCTGGTATATTGGCCGTTCCTTTACCTTTGAATCGAAAGTAAAGGTGAAAAAAATACTTGGAAGCCTTTAAAAACAATGCACCAGTAAACCAGGTACGTGGCAACTGCAGATGCACCTTCTCTTTCAATATCTTCGACCAGTTAATCTTTTCAACGGCTAACTTTGTCCGCTTCTCTGCTATATATTCACTCAATTCCAATACCGAACCAAAGCTCACCAACTGCTCTACTTCCATCTCAATACCAAAGGTAGATTGTATAAACACCAATAAACCAACTTTATCGAGCGAATCAAGAGCCAAATCATATTCGATATGATCGCCTGGTCTTACATTACAATTCTTCTCACTACTTATAAAATCAACCAGCACTTTATATTCTTCCAAGGTAATCTTCTCTATAATGGCTGGCTCGATCTCTTTATCGGCCTTAGCCAACTCGGCTAATTTGAAGCGCTGAAGTTTACCCAATCGTGTTCGAGGCAAGTCATCATCACTAACTGAGAAATCCATGATCTTTTTATAGGGAGAAACAGACTTATTGTAAGCATCAATCACCTCCCATTTCAGCTTATCCTCTACCTGCTCGTTGCTAAGTCCTTTCAGCTCCGCTCTGTTAGGAACAATAATGGCTTTTAATTGATCCAGATCGGCATAAACCCCTATCTCTGCAACACAGGCAGCCATATTTTCTATCTTGGTCTCTACCTCAGATGGATTGATATTCTTCCCATTGGATAATACAATAATTTCTTTTTTACGACCCGTAATATACAGGTAGCCTTCCTCATCCATTCGGCCCAAATCACCGGTATACAACCAGCCATCTTTTAGCACCTCTGCAGTTTCCTCAGGGCGATTAAAGTAGCCCTGCATCACATTTGGCCCCTTAACTACAACTTCACTGTCACGTATCTCAATCTGAGCTCCAGGCAAAGCCTCACCAGGACTTCCAATACGCACTCTGCCAGGCCTTGTAAAGGTAATCATTGGCGCAGCTTCGGTCATTCCAAATCCTTCCAACACCTCAAACCCAAGGGTCTTAAAATCATCACCCACTTCAGGATCAAGTGCGGCACCACCACTCACCATAAACTTTACAGCTCCACCAAACTTTTGATGAGCCGATTTAAACACCTTCCTGGAGAAGCTCTTTGAGTTAAGAGACTTGGCCAGGCTAAACAAAGCCCTGGCAATGGGACTGCTATCAATCTTTGTTCGGATTCCTTTTCGAATAGCCGAATATAAACGAGGCACGCCAATAATAATGGACACCTTATTATCCTGAAGTGTTTTCATAATATCTTCAGACGCCATAGATGGCGAAACAGCGATGGTACCACCAACAAAAAGTGGTGCTATCATTGTTCCCATAAGCGGAAAAATATGATGCATCGGCAAAAGCATCATTACAACCTCATCCTTAGTGTAAATATTTATTTGGTTCGAAACAGCATCAACGTTGGCCATCAGATTAGTGTAAGAAAGCATCACCCCTTTAGGACTGCCAGTTGTTCCGGAGGTATAAATGATGACAGCTGTCTTATCGTCAGATGTATCTATGGTTCCTAATGAATTAACATCTGCAAGTAGAAGCTCATTGCACTCCTCTATTACAAAAATACGAGTAGTAATACCAGCCTTTTCAATTGCCGTCTCAAGGTGAGCTTTTTTATCTTTTGAGGTAAAAACAACCTCAGGATAGCAATCTTTAAGAATGTACGCCACCTCGTCTTCTGAAGACATAAAGTCAATAGGTACAATTGTGGCATTATTATACCAACCGGCATAAAAGGAATAAATCCAACCCACCTGATTTTCAGAAAAAACAGCAACTCTGTTTAAAGGTATATCATTTAAAAGCTGAGCAAATGTGGCTATCTTAACTTTTAAATCATCGTAACTGATCTTTGTATCACCACATGATACCGCTGTTTTATTACCTGCATTATAAATCATATTCAATATCCTTTCCGTTGTTTTCGTTCCAACAAACCTACTTTAATATTCTGACATTTAATAAAGTAATTAGAATACAAATGGTTCATTGGTACCCGATTATAAATAATCGGGCGCTATCATATTTTTAGTTTTCACAAAGGGACTTATTGCCCTGTTATAAATTCCCTGCACATAAGCAATTGCCATGCCATAGTTGGTGATTGCTATATCACTGGCTTTGGCTGGACCAAGACGATTATGAAGCTGCTTGCGGGTTATCATGCAGCCACCACATTGGATAACCAAGGCATAATCATCAATCGGGCGCTCTACATTATTTAAGCCTGCTACCACATCAAATTCAAGCTGACGGCCTGTATAAGCAGCTATCCACCTGGGGATTTTCACTCTGCCAATGTCATCGCAGGCCACATGATGCGAACACGATTCAAGCATCAGCACACGATCACCATCTTTTAGTTCATCAATTTTAGGTGTGCCTTTAAGGTAATTACTGAAATCACCCTTAAAGTGAGCCAGGAGTATACTAAAACTGGTCAATGGTATTTCCTTAGGAATAGAAGCATCTGCCTTTAGGAAAATCTGGCTATCGGTTATTGCCAAAGTCGGCTTAATGTTAGTTTTGCGCAGGAAGGCGTCAACCTCTCGCTCTTTAAGTACAACACAAATAGCATCATTATCAAGAATATCACGAATTGCCTGCACCTGCGGCAAAATTAGCCTACCTTCAGGTGCTTCAATATCAATAGGTGTGATTAACAAAACAATATCGCCATAACTAACCAAATCGCCCACTAGTGACGGCACTGAATAAGCCGACTCAGGAATAGCTTCTTTAATCGCTCTGATTAAAGGCTCAGCATCTCCGTTAAGGGCATTAAAAGAAACCACTGACAAACACCCCAACTCATGACACTTATGGCTAAAAATAGCAGTATTTTGAACCAAATCACATTTATTGTGCACAACAATAAAGGGTGTATCCTGATCATTAAATTGCTTCACAAGAGACATCTCTTCATCTGACCATTGGTTATTCGTCACCACCAATATGGCCAAATCAACGAGCTTAATGGCTCCCAAGGTTTTCTTAATGCGCTGTTGACCTAAATCGCCAACATCATCAATACCTGCTGTATCAATTAGCACTACAGGGCCAAACCCTGAAATTTCAAACGACTTTTTAACCGGATCGGTAGTTGTACCAGCATGGTCCGATACTATTGCAATATCTTGATTAGCTATTCTGTTAATGATGGAGCTCTTCCCGTTATTACGTCGGCCAAAAAGTCCAATATGAGGTGTTCTTTCTCTACCCATCCTGATTAGTTGCGATTGTATGCAAATTTAAAAATAATAATTTCAATTTAATACACACTTAAACAACTACCATAGTGATGCTTACAACACAGAGTGAAAAACAACAATAAAAAAAATGATAATAATGTCACCCCTTTTATTAAATGGAGTGTCTATATAACTGAATGCGAAAGCGTATTAAGCTATTGGCGTAAGTGAATAGTTTCTCATGGGTTTAGAAGGGCTGTGGATTTTTTATTCTTTTTAATACACTAAAGGTTTAAGCAAATACTAGGATATTCCACAGCCCGTTTTTTGTAGCGTATTTTAAGATGGAATGGGCAACATTTTATCCCTTAAACAATTAACCTCAAAAGGGGATTACTTAAGTAATCCCCTTTTTTTTAGCCAACGAATCCCATCATATTCTGATTCATAAAGATACGATAAGTCAGACTATCAATTTGCTTGAATGGTAACACTGCCATATGATCAAACTTAAGATGGTGCTCAAATGGTAATAAGATTTCATCGATATTTTTGGCGTAAGCAGGATACAACTCTTTAAGTCTTTTACAGGTTTGTCGAACGATTTCAACTTTTACATCATTTTCTTCATGAGGTGTGGCTATGGCAGCCAATCGATCTTTGACGGTATTTAGTACATGAATTTTTTTTGCTCTCTCTGATTCGATGTCACTCCATATAGTAGTTGCCTTCTGAACGAGCTTATTTAAAATGATATTTTTCATTGTTATGCCTGGTTTTGTGTTTCTTTACTTATTAATAGCAAAAAACACAAAACGTAACACTTTTTAGTAATTTTTGGACATGAAAAAAGCTGCATCACACTGAGCAGCTTTATTTTAGCATTTTTATCATATTATATTTATAGCTTCACACCTATAAACAGCACATCGTCAATTTGCTCCAGTTCCCCTTTCCATTTCTCAAAGTTCTCTTTAACAGTTGTATACTGTTCCTCACCAGATTGTTGATGCATATTATGAATCAGGTTTTGCACACCTACCTTCATAAACTTCTTACCCAATGGCCCACCAAACTGGTCAGGATAACCATCGGAAAACATATAAATCTGATCGCCCCGTTTGCAATTATACTCAACATTAATGTAGGGGCTCAATTGCGCTTCATAACTATCTCCAATACTTCTCCGACTTCCTTTATACACAGTTAGCTCATCGTTCATAATAAGATATACAGGGCGTTTAGCCGATGCCAACCTCACACGTCTCGTGGGTATATGCACCTCCAACACTGAAATATCCATGCCGTCCATACTTTCGTTACCCTGGTTTTTCTGAAGCAATTTTTTAACCTCTTCATCTAGTTTTTCAAGTATAGCGGCTGGTGAATCAATGGATGGTAAGCGGTATATATCATTTAATATTGTTGTACCAATCATTGACATAAAAGCACCAGGAACACCATGCCCCGTACAATCGGCACAACAGGCAACAAAGTAGTCTTTAGAACGATTAAACCAGTAGAAATCCCCACTAACGATGTCGCGAGGGAGAAAATAAACAAACGAATCCGGAAACACATTCATCAAATCATCCATAGAAGGCAAGATGGATGATTGAATCTTCTTGGCATAATTAATACTGTCAGTAATATCCCGGTTCTTCCGCTCAATCTCAGCTTTCTGCTCTCTTAACACAACTGTTTGAGAGGCCACCTCCTGCTGCAGTAACTGCTTCTGGCGAATCAAGGCTTTCTCACGGTATTTTATCAATCCATAAATGGCCAATACCAAAAGACAGCCTGCTAAAATCAAAAACCAGGTGGTAAACCAGATTGGTGGTGCAACCTCAACCGTAATAACCCGAGATAAACTACTCTCCTGTCCATCTGCATTGAAAGCTCTCAATCGTATTTTATAACTACCTGGCCTCAGATAATCAATCTCCTTACTATTTACTTCATTCAGCTTCGACCATTTTACGGACTCACCTTTCTCACCTTCTTCTTCGATCTTGATTTCGTAGCTGACTTCCTCGGGGTTTTTAAAGCTAATCGCTCTAAACTCTAATCTGAGTTTATAATACCCTTTCCCATATGGAAATTTTAACTTTAGTCGATTGGTCAATGGTATTGGTTCATCATTTAAATACAAAGCCGTTAAATTGAGAATTGGAGCTACTGTATTTGGCCGATCATTCTCGGGTAAGTAATTTACCACTCCTTCATTTGATGTCAGCCAAACTGTGCCCTCATCATCCTGACGTACCTGATAAAAAACACTGCCTAAGTCATCATTATGCCCATAGGTAGAAATAACATGCTTATCATCACTTGCTGGTTCTATTCTGGATAGTCCGCCATCATGAATGATCCATAAACGCTTTTTAATATCCCGCTGTATACCATAGCAAAAGTCTTTTTTAAGCCCATCGGCAGTTGTAATCTGATGCTTAACACTTCCATTAACGTAACAGATGACGCCCTCACCTTTTGTGCTAATCCATAGCTTTCCTTCATCGTCCTCAGCCATGCCAGTAACATCCATAGCCACTTCATCTTTCACCGGGTGACGCTCAATCCTGTCCAGTGCGATATTTATTTTACAAAGCCCTCCATCTTTTGGTCCAACCCAAATATTCTTTTTCGAATCGACGTATACAAAGTTGATGTTATTATGGGACAGGCCATCTTTAATTTCGTAGTTCTTTACTTGATTGGATTGTAGATCGATAATAAACAAGCCACGCTGCGTTGCCAATAGCAGTTGGTTTTCGTACCCGGCTAAATCATTGATTCGCAAGGCCAGCTGATCATTAAAGTAATTACGCTTCTTAAAGCGCTCAGAATTTTTCTCTTTATAATACAGCCCATTGCTGGCAGTTGCCACCCATAATGTCTCGTCACCACTCTTGTAAAAATCAACTATCGCATCATTTGGTATACCGCCATATTGTGCATCATAATACCTGACATCAAAACACATAGGATCTGTCAGCACAAGGCCACGTTCCAATCCAATCCATAAATTCTTACCATCTTTGAAGACTGACTGTGCATTATAGTGAAAACCAATATCATGCATTTTATAGAAGACAAAATACTGATTGACAAGTAAAGATACGCCGCTGCCCTTTGTTCCAAACCAATAATTGCCTTCACGGTCGCATAATATATCGGTGACATCATTATTGCTTAATCCATTATTACTGGAGTATTTGAATGAATCAGAAAACTCTCCGGTCACCGGATCAAAAATCAAACGAATCACACCATTCCCAAGGGTTGAAATCAGAATATGCCCTTCAGCTTCCTCATAAATATCCGTTACTTCCTCTGATTGTATATTAAACTTTGTACACAGGTTGTTGTCTGTAATATGCCTTACTCCTCCTGCTTGCTGCCCTTCACTATAGGAGTAAAATCCGTTTCCACGCGTACCAATCCAATATTTATTGGTATTCTTACTCTTAACAATTGTATTGATCCATGTACTTGGAATGTCTGTTACTTTATCTATTTCAACATCGTCAAAATTGGTGTCGAAATTAAATACAAATAAGCCTTTACGAGCTGTTCCAACCAATAATTGAGTAGGTGACAAGGCTTTTACAGTCGTATAATTCTTTCTTCCGAACTTCTTACGATCAAAAAACGTCTTAATTTCTCCAGATTGATCAATCCGAATTAAACCCTGCTTCTGGTCAACGGCCCAGATCGCTCCCTGTCCATCTCCCGTCATACCGGATATCAGTTGAGATGCCCCTTCAATATCAAGCCTGGTAAATCGACCGTCTTCATAATACGATATTAAACCATTCTTATGCCCAATCCATAACCTGCCATTATGATCGAAATGCAGGCAATTGATATAATTATGCGCCAGGGAATCGGCTGTGGTATAGACATTGTAATCGATACCATCAAAACGAATTAGCCCTTCATCAGTACCCATCCATACATAGTCGTTTTTATCCTGGGCTAGAGTAATAATATCGTTATCAGCTAGGCCTTCTGAAGTATTGTATATTTTAAAATCAAACGATTGAGAAAACGCAGTTAACGGCATCAAAAACCCCAGCATTAACAACCATATTATTTGTTTCATGAGCATCAATCTTATCGTTTAATCTTTATAAATCAATAATTAAGCAATTAACAGCTGACGTGAGTCCTGAATATCGAAATGCCAGAACAATAACTATTACAATTCTTCAGCAGTTGGTTTACCCTTATACTTAGGAACACCACCAATAGGTACACTGTAAGATTTAAGTAATTCGCCATACTGGTTTTCGAAGTAAATAACTACATTGTTATTGCGAATATTTCCTGAAGGATGCTTTTTCATCTGAATATCCAACGATGTATTGTACTCCTCCTGCTTTATCTGATAAACACTTGATACCCACTCATCATCGCCAGATATCTTCATCATATTACCTGCCGTAGCTACCGAACGTACAATAATCCAACCATCTCTATCCCAGTCAAAATTCGTTTGTTTGATAGATACAATACTTGAATCATTGATATATGGATAAATGTGAGATAATTCTTTGGGATTATCGTGCAAGCGAATGGTGTACTTATAATAAAAAGCATAACCACCTTCTACTTCAACTTGTTGCTGTTCCGACTTACTCATATACAACTGATACATATTGCCATCATCTCCAGATACCCCCTCAACAATTACTTTAAACACATGTCCACCTTCTTCAGGCAAGTATTCTCCTTCTGAAGGATTAATAGGACCAAAGGTATACCACTTGCCATCGTATTCAGACTCATTCCCAAATGTTTTGGAAGCCAGCAATGTCCCTTCGTCGTAGTTACCATCAAGGTTTAAAGTTTGTGCATCTTTGCTGGAGCAACTACCTTTCCCTCCATATATGCTAAAAGAGGTTTCCGTATCCCACTCACCTTGTATTTCGTCATTTTCACCCCCACAATCAGGATCATATACCTGAATATAAATGGGCGCAGTATGATTCTTTGGCACGGTGAAAAAGATAATCTGACAAAAATTGGCATCTCCCCACGAAGTCTCAGCATCGGCACCAAAAGTAATTAGGTTAGGTATGTTCTCATCAGCACCAGGCACAGGCTGCGCCTTTGTCAATGAAACTGTTAACAAAAATAAGAATGCTAGTTTAAGTAGTTTGGACATAATTATTCAATTACATTAATTTCTTTATAGGTACACATCTTCAAATTCGGATCATCTTTACTAATTGTACCGCATCTCACAATCTGCTTTCCTTTTGTTCGAAAAACATACTGAATAGTTACACCTTTTTGCCTGGTTCCATCTGGCAACTCCCAATAAAAGCCATTGGGTTCGAAGTCACCCAGGTTCGACTCCAATGCATCAAGTGTTTGTGGCTCACCTACTCGCACATTATCAGAAGAGGTAATATATACTTGTACTTTCTTTTTAACTTCCTGATAAAAATCATTCAAAACGAATAGTTCTACATTCTCAATTGAATCTACCAGAAGTGACTGAACATGGTAGTTACCGGGCTGTTTATACTGATGAATGACAGTATCTCCTTCGGCAGTTTGTCCATCGCCAAAATGCCATACATATTTCAATGGTCCATCGCCCTTACCTCCCATAGTGTCATAAAACCGATAAGTAAACGTGTTTTCCTTCTGTTTGGTAGCTTGTCCGAATACTGGGAACAGCGTAATAAACTCATACAAATCATCATCACCAGTCCTGTCTGAAGCAAAGTAACCACTCTGCCCATCAGCACTAATATAACAGCTAAATTCATTGGCAGCCGTATTAATACTATTACCCAGGTTAATTGGAGTTGACCAGCCTTCGTCAGTGCGAACAGTGTATAATATATCAAGACCTCCTTCCCCAGCATGACCATTGGACGCGAAATACAATTTGCCACTTTGGTGGTAAAACGGAAAAACTTCGCTTCCTTCTGTATTGACTGATGGGCCCATATTTATGGCTGGACCCCAGCTATCACCATCTCTTTCTGATACGTAAATATCCGTTTGCCCGTAACCACCCTCCTGATCTGAGACAAAAAACAAGTACTGACCATCGGAAGATAGAGTTGGGTGAGCAGTATTATAACTGCGTCGAGAATTAAAAGGCAGGCTCTGTGCCTTGCTCATTTCCTTTTCAGTTAAACCAGCCACAAATATCCCATGCAGGTTATCGCTATTCTTCGCCAGGCGTTGCTTGTGCTTATATTGCGTTTCTGTAAAAAAAACTTCATTAAACTCAGGATAAAAGGCAATTGTAGAGGTGTGGTATGGTAAAAAATAATCCTGCTCAAATTGCCTTTCATCCATCCATGACGAATCGCTTGCCTGCTGGATAGTAAAAAGGTTGTAAAAATTATTATTATCCTGATCAATTGGCTTATTTAGCCATTTAACATTTTTGTCTGAACTAAAATAGAGCAAAGAGTCATACACCATTGGAGCAATTTCACTTTGATTCTTTTTACAAAATGGCAGCCTTTTAACACTCACTCCCTGAGCTTCTGCTATCTGAAAAGTAAGTGCAAATAATACGCTTAATAGAAAAATTTTCTGATGCATAGATTAGGTTTAGAAGAATTTAGGATTTGGTGTTTTTACTTTGTAGCCGAAATCGTATTGAATAGCAATTTCGTGTGTTCCATTATTGAATGAGCTTATCTCTCCTGTGGTGTAATCCAGACTGTAGGAGAACCTCAGCTGTGGTGTTACCTGATAAGCAAGCATAGCCACAATATCTTTGGTTGTTCGGTAAGCCGCACCTACCCAAATCATATTGTCATAAATAACAGAGGCATTCAAATCAAGCGAAGAGCCAAACTCTGGATTTACCCTTGCCATAAAACTAGGTTGAAGGTGCCACCTGTCAGCTATTTCGAATAGATACCCGGCGGTTGCCAGATAATCGGCCTTATCCAACGCAAAGCTGTTAGACCCACCTTCAATGTAGGGATCGTAATAAAAGAAATTGGGAATTGAGAAACCTGCAAAAAAGCGGTTGGAATACCACGCCGCACCAAATCCAATCATTGGCGCAAAGTTTGATTCATTGCTGGCAAACATATTATCCAACTGCCCCGATGCATCTCCTAATGTGGCCACATCTGTCCAATTGGCATTGTAAAAACCACCTCCTCCATTAATACTAAAAGCCAGTTTTTGATGATTGGCCATTTTTATCCGGTAGGTATACGAAAACGTAAAGCCCGTTTCTTTATTAACACCATACTGCTGGTTATACACCTCGAAGCCAAGTGCCACATTCTCATTTTTCAGGGCCGAATGCATACTAAATAGCATTGTACCCGGGGCACCTTCAAAACCTGCCCATTTCTTCCGGTAACCACCATATAACGATAAGACCTCCCTGTTGCCTGCAAAGGCAGTATTCAGCGCATAACGATTATGCATGTACTGACTCATCACCATATCCTTCTGTGCCATGAGAGGCGCAACTGTAAGGAGCATAAGTACCAGTAGTGTTAGATTTATGGTTAGTTTTCTCATTTTGTGCTCCCTTTTATGATTAGGTAATTCTTTATTGGCTCAATACCATTGCCGGTAAATATGTAGTAATAGGTACCATCCTTTCGCTCTCCGTTATTCTGGTAGCCATTCCAACCTTCTTCGGTATCAGACCCGGAACGGCAGAAATCAGTTGTTTCAAAAACCACCTTACCAGTCACATCAAATACTATCAGCTTATTACCTTCCACATTGGCGGCACCACCAATCATGAAAGTCTCATTAACTCCGTCTCCATTAGGTGAAAATCCGGTGGTTTGATAGATATCATTCACACGAATCAGCTTTTCTGCTGTTACAGCAGGACAAACTCCATTCTCTATAGTGCAAATAACCTGGTTATTACCAAGCGACAGACCTGATACAGTAACCTGAGGCACTTCCTGTTCATCAACACTTACACCTTCCGGTAAATTCCAGGTCAATGGCATATCCTCTAACCCAGTGGTAGAAAATACAATCTCCTTATCAAGATAAACAGTGGTGTCGTTGCCTAATGAAACATTCTTTGGCATCTTATTAAACTCTATCTCCACCTCATCAAAATCGACACATTCGGTATTTTCACTATTAACTTCTGTCCATCTGAGTGTATAGTATTCAAGGGTATATTGAGCACCATAATTAAGACTGGCCTTTGATATCGGGTTGTCACTATTTTCGATTGTTAACCCTGATCCCTCATGATCATCAATAATAGTCCAAAAGCCTGTATTCCCATCCTCAAGACTTGCTCCAAGCTGAATTTCTTCGCCACAAACAGGCTGACTAAAAAATCCGGCATCAGTAACAGGTGTTCTATCTACATTGATGTTAACATTCTGATTAATGATGGTTTCACAGCCATCAACATCTCTTAACCTAAATAGCTGATATATCTCGCTATCAATTAGTGTGCGAGTAACAATCTGCTTCACATCTGTTTCCAGAAATACCAACTCTCCATCTGTATAAAAAACACTGATCGGGAAAGTACCGGTAATATCAAGTGCAATAGTTGCCTGGTTATTAGAACAAATTGTTTCACTATCAGAGATAGAACCGCCGGATGGACTTGGCTTATTAACAACATTAATAGGGCTGCCTATTTCCTTTTCACATACTCCCTGAATCTCTTTAAAGTATACGGTGTAATTACCTTCAGCTATTGCACTAAAAACAGGATTTAGACTATTTTCATCCGTTAAAGTTCCATCTACCGTACCATTTCCCAACCTCCATATCGTACTGCTTGTTTCAAATTCTTTACTCCCACTCAAATGAACATCTAAATCACAAGTCCGGATTGGATCATGAATTGTGGGATTAGGCATCGCATCAACTATCACAGTACCTTCCCCGTTATTAACAGTTCCCGCAATCCCATTAACATCTTCTAAATCATACACTCGCAGAAAGCCTGAGTTAGGAAAATTAATAGGAAGTGTAAAAATATCGCTATTATGATTTGTCACGACGACTCCTTGATCAACTATCCCATTATTAATCCAATACTTAAAGTCATAAGGAGCATCTCCTGTAAAGTTAATTGTCAAAGTTACTTCCCCCGATTCGCAAAAACGCAACTGGTCATAACTCACATCAGCTACAGGCTGTGCATAAGCTTTTCCTGCTCCTACACTGAGTAGAAGCACAATAAGCACTAGTAGATTATTTTTCATCCCATTAGTATTGTTAGCAAACGTACATCCCCAAAACTGCTCAACAATGATAAACTTATACGCTTGATAATTAATAATGTTCCATCACTTACAAACATAATTAAAAAAAGGCGAAATGTGATGATTTTAGCCACTCACAGAAGCCGCTTTACCGTCACAATTGATGTATTCGTCAAAAAAAGCTATTGACATCCGAAAGTACGCATAACATCTAACGCTTAAGGCGATCTGCAGACAACGACCTGATTAGGGGCTTTACGGCAGTATTAAGACTCAAACGCCCATATACTAAGGAACTAATTTAAAGAACATAAAAAAGGCTGCGCATGGCAGCCTAATAGTATCTATGATTGCTGTTATTAGATACGTACTTGCTCACGAATAGCTTTCGCTATCGCCTCAAATTCATCAGCAGACAGTTCAAGCTTTGGATTTCTAAAGTTAATGTCAGCTTCACTATTCATCGGAATGAGATGAATGTGCGCGTGAGGCACCTCAAGCCCTAAAACAGCCACTCCAACACGCTTACAGTCAATCACCTGCTTCTGAGCAACTGCAATCTTTTTGGCAAACACATTCATATCAGCCAAAAGATTATCATCCAAATCAAACAAATAATCAGTCTCTTGTTTAGGCACCACTAAGGTGTGCCCTTTGACCAGCGGATTGATATCCAGGAATGCAAAAAAGCGGTCGTCTTCAGCAATTTTGTAACATGGAATATCGCCATTAATTATTTTAGAGAAAATGGTTGACATGGCTCTTTGTGTTAAATTGATATTTCGATCACTTCAAAAGTCATCATACCCGATGGCACCTGGATTTCCACCTGATCACCTACTTTTTTGCCTAGTAATCCTTTTGCAATTGGCGTTGAAATAGAGATCTTTCCTTCCTTCAGATTTGCCTCACTTTCGGGCACCAGCGTATAGGTCATCGTTGCCTTGTTCTTCAGGTTTTTGATTTTCACCTTATTCAACAACTGCACCTTTGAAGTATCTATGCGTGATTCGTCAATGATCCGACTATTGGCAATTGTATCCTTCAATTTTGCTATGCGCATTTCCAACAAACCTTGGGCTTCCTTAGCAGCATCATACTCTGCATTTTCAGATAAATCACCTTTATCACGAGCTTCGGCAATCTGCCTTGAAATGGAAGGTCGCTCATAAGTTTCCAATTGATGCAATTCGTCTTTTAGCTTCTTTAAGCCTCCTTCTGTTATATATTTCATCGGTTCAAATTTTATTTATTATAGCCTGCTATCACTCACCAGTTTTATCATCTTTTTGAATTTGAGAATTTCTTCTCGTGGCTCGTATAGCGGCATCTGTTAATATATGCTATTAGCTACATACCAATATTGTTCAGTGCCTATCTGAACAATTTTTTGCATTTCACTAAGTATTCGTGTAAAGCTTTAATTCGATTATAAAAAAATAAAAGAATTCCGATTTCCCAGAACTCTTTGATACAAATATATGAAAGTTAAAATGAAATTCAAAAAAGACGCGTTTATAAGCGAACCCCTTTAAATACCAGCGAACTATTCAACTATTCGTATGGTCGTTTTAATATTTCAGAGTAAATAACAGCCTGTCTCAAATCAATTTGCTCTTTATCAAAGTATGATACTTCCTCCAATTCTTCAACCTCAAGAATCACAGGAGCTGGTGGCGGAGTGGGCGCAGTCTTTTTAACCTCTTTTTTGAATGTTCGAAAAGCCGTCGCTTGATTCTTTTCTGGTGACTTTACAACAGCCGGCTTTGGCGTTTCAATTTTTGGCTTCTGAAAGAGTTCTTTTAACTCGCTCACAATATCTTCTTCATCCATTGGATGATAGGTTGGCGCCTGTTCATCTGGTGCAGGCATTTGCTTTTTGGCCTGTTTTTGTTTTTTAAAAGCACTAAAAACTAAGGCAGCCAACATTGCTAATATGTACAGTATATTCCCTATATCATCCATAATCTTCGGTTTGAATATTGAGCCAAATTACCAATTTTAAGCGAACAATAACAAAAATAACACTTGATATCTTTAAGCACACTGACTTTTAATAAAAAAAACCACGCAAATGTTATAGTGCTAATTAACCAACAATATTACATTCGCACCTACGTTTTAATGACAAATAATTAATGATGAAAAAGCTATTAACACTACTTTCAATATGCATATTGACCCTTAGCTGTCAAAAAGATTCTGTTGAAATAATTCCTAATGTGCGATTCACCGCCGAGATTAATCTGGATAATCCACAATACTCTGGCAGTAATCCTTTTATTGTATTACCTGGCGGCACTAACCAGCACGTTGGCATCAAAGGAGTGGTGGTGTATGAGTTAAGCCGAAGCGACTATTATGCCTTTGATTTGATGTGTACCCATCAACATGAAAAAACCACACCATACTTTGTACAAATTGTTAAACCGGGTGACATTGTATTAAAATGCCCTGAGTGTGGTTCTGAATATAATGTAGCGGTAGAATATGGAAGCGTTGTGAAAGGTCCGGCCAAATGGCCACTAAAACGCTATCAAACATCGGTTAGCAATAATATCCTGCGCATTTGGAACTAACGGCGTATATATGGCATAGTATTTGCTTAAATCAAAGTCTTGTCAGTAATTCAACATACTGAAGTAGCACACTTGTTACATTCCCCCTAAATGCCCCGGCTTTGTCGGGGCATTTTTTTAATCCTCTGATTTCGATTTAGAAAGGCAGATTTCCCAGATCGACATTACCACCAGAAATTATGAGCCCGACCTTTTGATTGGCAAACACAGCTCTATTCTCAAGTATGGCGGCCAAAGGTACTGCCGACGATGGCTCAATAATAATTTTCATGCGCTCCCACACCATACGCATGGCTATACGGATGCTTTCTTCTTCAACCACATAAATATCATCCACTTTATTTTTGATGATCTCAAAAGTTAAAGTACCTAGTGATGTTCTTAATCCATCAGCTATGGTATTGGGATTATCAACCGGAAAAAACTCACCTGCTTTAAACGAGCGATAGGCATCATCGGCCATTTTAGGCTCGCCAGCCACCACCTTAATTTCAGGAAATTGTTCTTTCACAAAGGTTGCCGTACCACTTAGCAGTCCACCTCCGCCTACCGGCGTAATGATGGTATTTAAATCACCTTGCTGACCTAGCAACTCCATGGCTGCTGTTCCCTGCCCGCAAATAACTTCCCACTGGTTATATGGATGCACCATTGTAGCTCCTGTATCACTAATTACCTTCACCAGCGTCGATTCTCTTGCCTCAAGCGTTGGCTGGCAAAATGTAATTTTCGCACCATAGCCCGCTACAGCTTTCTTTTTAATTTCAGGCGCATTCTCAGGCATCACAATATAAGCCGTTGCACCATTCTCCCTCGCCGCCAAAGCTAAAGCCGCAGCATGATTGCCTGATGAATGAGTTGCTACACCTTGGGCTTTCTGAGCGTCAGACAATGACAATACCGCATTACATGCTCCACGGTATTTAAATGCTCCTACTTTTTGCAGGTTTTCACACTTAAAAAACAATTCGCAACCAACAATCTGATTAATACTCTTGCTTGTAAATACAGGTGTTTGATGAATATGACTTTTTATACGGTCGTAAGCAACAATAACATCTGCAGCCAAAGGCAAATTCATAATCTATCGCTTTAACTCATTGACAAATTGCTCAACAATCTCGCGCGCCCTAAGCTCATCTTGAGCCATTACATACAAATCAACGGATGTTACTGTACCAGCAACAAATCCGGCTGAAACACCAGACTCAAAATCATTCTTAATCATTGACTCGATACCTTTGTCTGCTAATACGTTTTTAAGATGCGACACTGTTAATTCAGTATCTGAATAAATATTTACAATATCCGTCATAACGATGAATTTTATAAGTTCATAGCGTGCAATACGCACCCAATAAAGATATCATAATTAAGATAGTTAGTTCGAATAATTTGTTAGAAAGTTGATTTAATCTCAGACCGGACTGAAGCGGATCAAAGCTAAAGCGCCAACACTTTTTAACGTTATCTCGCTCTAATAATGTCACTTACACCATATGCGTGGCACACATTTTGAATTACAATAAGTGAACCAATAAAGTTATTACTATGACACGAGTAGAAAAAACAGCATATTATCGCACGTTAATATTGGGACTAGCAACAATTGCCTTACAGGCCCTGTTGCTGGCAGCATTTATATAGGCCTTGAATACGATGCAAGGCCTTAATATCGACTCATAAAGTGGTTCAACCGAAAGTAGATCCAATATAATCAAGCGCTTTATTGATGCGGTAATTATATTCACTGTGCATCTTCATCTAAGTAGTTATAAACTGTTTACATACTCAAAACGGTAATCATCCAACATATTCGAGTATGCTGAACTATTAATCTTTGCATCCAAATCAAGTTTGGAAGATTTAAGAATTTCACCTGGAATTAGAAAGTTAACTTTTATTTCAGGAGCATTAAGAGTCATCGACTTTCCGTTTTCAGAATATTCTCCGGAAATATAATTCCCTTTTTTATACTTCTCCACCAGACTAATATTGTTTGATAAAGTCAGGCTCCACTCACCTGTACGTAATTTGTTTTGCAATTCTCCACAAATAGTAACAGTATCGGCATGGTTATACACAGGCACCTTAAATTGCCAGGTTCCGTTACCATCTTTTAACACCTGTTGCCCTGAACTATCGTATGAGCTTATTACTTCAAATGACTGTCCGCTAACATTTAGGAGATGTTGAGAGCTTCCATTTTCATAATAAAACTTCCAGAGTCCCAATGGCATATCATTCTCAAACAGATACTCACTCTTGAGTTGTCCGTTAGGGTAATAAAACTGAAAGACACCGTCTTTATTGCCATAATTTAAGTGCCCTGTGGCGTAGAGTGTACCATCCATACGATAATCCTGATATGCTCCTTCAATTCTTAAACCATTCGCTATCTTGGCCAAACGGCAATAACTGGCGTATGCTGGAATGGTAAGTTCCCATTCGTTATTATAAAAGAGTTTAGCACACTTGCTGTAGCTTATAATCTCAGGATGAAGATACGTTGATGACGACCTGATTTGCTTGTAGATGCCCGCATAATCCTTTTCATCTGTATGCCCAAGTAATTTGAGGGCATTTTGTCGCTGTTGATAAACTTCAATGGCAAAAGGATTACGTACCAGGTATTCAGAACTCACCCGAAAAGCTTCATTTGCATCCATTGCTGCAATTTCTTCATATTCTTCAAGCAATTGACATTCTGAGAAATTCAATTGATCAATTCTGAAACTGATGGGCAATATGTGCGACGAATGGATAGGCTTCCCATTCACTTTTGCAGGCTCCACCCACTTATCTTCTGTCAATTCAATCAGCCTTAAAGCTTCTTTATCCAACTCGGCCGACACCGAGTGCAGAACCTTAATATTCTGCATCTTTGCATCAGAAGTAATATCAAATTGCAGCAGCACCATTCCCTCCTCCTGCTTAAATAAGGCAGCATCCGGATAATTCAATTCGAGGCTAACAAAATTTACTAAGCTTGAATCATTCCCCACAATACAAACAGGCATCTCCACATTTTCAACAGGAAAAACCGGATGATTAATTGGTCTTAAATCCTCATTATTACATTTATAGAAAAAATAATTCTGACAAGATTTATTATAATCTCTGGCATAAAGCCAATCCAAACAGGCTTCCCGTTTCATCTTAAGATTGAACTTTGCTGCACCCCGACTAAAATAAAGGTTATACTTTTCGGGTTCGCGAGCCAATACGAAGTTATAATCTCTAATAGCACTTTTAAAATGCTGTGATTCAAGATGAATATTTCCGCGATAGTTACGATAGCGGGCATTATTGGGCTCCATACTAATAAGCAGATCGAAATAAAAAAGTGCATTATCCATCGCACCACTTTTATCAAGAAACTGACCTTTCATATAGAAATACTGTGAATCAATAGGCTTATATACATATGCCTGTTCAAGTTCGGCGAGTGCCTGTTGATGATTCTTCAGATGATAGTTGATATAACTTTTCCTAACATAGGTATTACCATAATAAGGATTGTCTCTTTCGACTTCATCAAAATAATTGAGGGCTTCTGCATATTGCTTTGACTGATACATTTCCTCAGCCTTATTCCACACCTCCCAGTTTATCTGGGAAACAGCTGAATGAACACAGCAAAAAACAAAAAAGGAAAGTAATAGAGGTTGGCGATAATCTTTCATAGGTGATTTAATTTCTCACCTAAAAATAATAAAAAAGAGCAACCAACCAGCTGCTCTTTTTATCCAATATAAAATATTATTCTTATTTACTTGCTTCAATATTCTTGATCAACTCATCAAACAGGAACTCGGTATCTGTTGGTCCGCTTGATGCTTCGGGGTGGAATTGCGTTGAAAAGAAAGGTTTTGTTTTATGCTTAATCCCTTCGTTTGTTTTATCATTAATATTTACAAACAATGGCTCCCACTCATCACTCAAGGTATCATTATCGATGGCGAAACCATGGTTCTGACTGGTAATATAACACGTATCTGTACCTACTTTTATAACCGGGTGATTATGTGCACGGTGACCATACTTCAGCTTGTAAGTGGATGCGCCTGATGCAATTCCCAACAGCTGATTACCCAGGCAAATACCAAATATCGGTTTACCAATTTCAATCGCTTTCTGGATATGCTTGATAGTTACTTCACACATTTGCGGATCCCCAGGCCCGTTTGACAGCATGATACCATCATAGTCTTCCTGTGTGAAATCATAATCCCAGGGCACACGAATAACGGTTGTATCACGCTTCAATAAACAGCGTAGAATGTTGTTTTTAGCCCCGGTATCAACCAGCACTACTTTGTGCTTACCATTACCATACACTTTCTTCTCCTTCACGCTAACTTTAGCTACCAGATTTTCTTTGTTAGGATCAACAAAATCAATTTCTTCTCCTTCCACCTCAATCTTACCAAGCATCGAGCCTTTTTCGCGTAAAATCATGGTTAAGGCTCTTGTGTCGATACCAAAGATACCAGGTACTTTATTCTGAATCAGCCATTCACGAAGGCTGTTCTCAGCATTCCAGTGACTATACTCAAACGAGTAATCAGAAATTACCAGTCCTGAAATATGAATGCGATCTGATTCATGAAACTTAGGAATCCCATTCTCAGTATCATTCTTAGGCACACCATAGTTTCCAATTAGTGGATAAGTAGAAACAAGGATTTGCCCTTCATACGACGGGTCGGTCAAACTCTCGGGATAACCTGTCATGGCGGTATTAAACACTACTTCACCAGCCACCGACTTATGGTATCCAAACGATTTTCCTTCGAAGACAGTTCCGTCTTCCAACACTAGCTTAATCTTTTGTACTTCAGGCATACCTTCTGATACTTAAATCTTTTACAATAAATTCTACACAAAAAATGCATTTATCCGTCCATTGGAATAAATGCATGCATAGGGCTTCCCTTATGCGGCACAAATGTAATAATTATTTACATTACCTCCGAATTTTTAAGTTTTGTTTGCATATTTATAACATATATTTTTCACACAGCGCATAAGTATACAAAAAGAGGGACCCTGCAAATCTCCCCCATGCAAAGGTCCCTCATACCCAATCAACAAAAACTCTTCTTTATCTATTGTCTAATTCTATGTAATCAATCCTGTCACATACATTTTTATATGCCGGACGAATAATGCGTTTACTTGAGAAAGTCACTTCTTCAATTCGGTGAGCACACCATCCTGCAATGCGCGATACCGCAAAAATTGGCGTATAAATTTCTTTCGGTATCTGTAAGCAATCATATACAAACCCACTGTAGAAATCGACATTGGCACAGATAACTTTTGCATTAGCACCTTTAAAGTCATAGAAAACCTGAGGTGCCAGTCGTTCAATGGCAGCATATAAGTGAAACTCATCTAACCTGCCCTTTTCAATGGCCAGTGCTTCGGCCTTCTCTTTGAGCAGTACTGCACGCGGGTCTGAATTAGTATAGATGGCATGTCCAATACCGTATATTTTCCCGGTATTATCAAATGCTTCTTTATTTAATATTTTTAAAAGGTAAGCCTTAATCTCTTTTTCATCGCGCCAGTTCTGAACATTGGCTTTAATGTTCTCCATCATGTCCATCACCTTTAGGTTAGCCCCTCCATGTAAGCCACCTTTCAGTGAGCCTAAAGCTGCTGCAATGGCCGAATAAGTATCGGTTTGTGCCGAACTGACCACACGCGTTGTAAAGGACGAGTTATTTCCACCACCATGTTCGGCATGTATCACCAGGGATAGATCAAGTAAATCAGCTTCCAGTTTCGAATAGTTATCTCCCTTCAGCATATACAGAAAATTCTCTGCCGTACTTAAACCTGGTTGGGGATGACGAATGACCAGCGATTTTTTCTGAAAAGAATGGCGCATGCCAAAATACGAGTAAGCCACAATTACCGGAAATTTAGCAATTAAACTAACAGCTTGTTTAAGCAGATTCTCTGGTGACAGGTCCTCAGCGTTATCATCGGCTGTGTATAGCCCCAGCACAGAACGAGCCAGCATGTTCATGATATCTCTTCCACGTAAAGAAAGAATCATGTTCTTTGAAAAGAATGGTGGCAAATGCCGCTCCTCTTCCAGCTCTTTGGTAAAGGCTTTCAGTTCTTCTGTATTTGGTAAACTCCCTGATAACAACAGGTAGGCCGTTTCTTCGAAACCATGCCTTTGTTTCGACTGAAAACCTTTGGCTAGATCCTTGAGCTCAACTCCGCGATAGAATAGTTTACCATCCTTTGGCACCAGTTTACCATCTACTTTATCGTAGCCCTCAACATCGCCAATAGTGGTTAACCCAACCAATACACCAGAGAAATCGGCATTTCGCAAACCTCTTTTAACACTGAAAGTATCAAATAATGACTTATCAATATCACTTGATGCTACTGCATCCTTCGCCAATTTCTCATACAATGTCATACGCAATTTTATTTTAAAAGGCTTTTTAAAGCTTTATCCACTTTATCAAAACCAAATTCTTTGATTATCTTATCTTTTTTTAGTTCAACCCTATCATTACATAGGTTCCCTATTGAGCCCTCATGACTATGATTAACTTTACCGTCTGTTTCAAACTGACCAGCTTCGATTGCCAAACCAACTTGTTTATAAGCATCCCTGAATGGAACACCACTCAATACCAACTTATTCACTTCCTCAACACTAAACGCAAGCTTATACTTCTCATCCTGCATCACATCAGTCTTTACCTCAATATTCTCGATAGCAAAAGTGGCTACATCCAAACAGTCCAGTAACTCATCAAAAGCCGGCATAAACACTTCTTTAATCAACTGCAGATCTCTAAAATAACCTGTTGGCAAGTTGGCTGTTATCATGCCAATTGTCTCAGGTAAAGCCTGCAGCTTGTTACAATGTGCCCTTAACAATTCAAACACATCCGGGTTCTTCTTATGCGGCATAATACTTGAACCTGTTGTCAATTCATCTGGCAACTTCAGAAATCCGAAGTTCTGACTGGTAAACAAACAGCCGTCAACCGCTAACTTGCCCAATGTTTGAGCAACAGAAGACAGGGCATAGGCCACTGTTCGTTCCATCTTCCCACGTGCCATTTGCGCATAGCCCACATTGTAGTTCAAATCCTCAAATCCTAACAATTCGGTTGTCTGAGTCCTGTTCAAAGGAAATGAGGAGCCATAACCAGCAGCTGTGCCAAGTGGATTTTGATTAGCTGTTCGCCAGGCAGCCTGCACTAACAGCAGATCATCGGCCAGACTTTCGGCAAATGCGCCAAACCATACACCAAATGATGATGGCATAGCCACCTGAAGGTGCGTATAGCCAGGAATCAGCACATCTTTATGCTCATTACTCTTATGCTGAAGCATTTTAAACAGTCTGTCCACAGCATTTACCACATCTTCAATACGACTACGCGTATACAGCTTTAAATCGACCAACACCTGATCATTGCGTGAGCGGCCACTATGAACCTTCTTACCAATATCTCCCAGTTGACGAGTTAGCATCAGTTCAACCTGAGAATGCACATCTTCAATGCCCTCTTCAATTACAAACTGGCCATCAACTGCTTGCTGATAAATAGCTCTAAGTGCCTTCAACAGCTCATTCAGCTCATCTTTAGACAACAAACCAACGCCTTCAAGCATGGTAATATGCGCCATGGTTCCCAATATGTCGAAAGGCGCCAGAAGTACATCCAGCTCACGGTCGCGTCCAACCGTAAATTCCTCAATTCGTTTATTCACAGAGGTTCCTTTATCCCAAAGCTTCATAACTTATCCTTTTATGTTGATTGAATAACTACCACTCCAAAAGAAAGTTACTATTCGTTAGTATTAAACACCTCTATCTTTCGAATTGGCAAATATATTTACTTTTTATTTATAATTAAATATTTTTTGAGTAATTTATATGACTTATGTCACTATTTTTACTTCTTATAAACAACGTCCTGGTCAATAATACACAACCCGTTAAGAAGTTCATAGTATATCTTAACGCCTTCCTTAATTTCGGAGAGATAAATATATTCATCGGGCGTATGTGATCGAGCCGAGTCTCCACAACCAATTTTAACGGTTGTAAAATTCATTACGGCCTGATCAGATGTGGTTGGCGAGCCATAATATGACAGACCCAATTCAATACCTCTTTTGACCAGTGGATGGTCCAAAGCAATAGCCGAGCTGTTCAACCTGTAAGAACGTGGCTTCACATCACATTCCACCTGGCTACTTATAAATTGATGCAGTTCAACATTACTATAGCATTCGTTAAACCTTACATCAACCACAAAACGGCATAAATCGGGTACAACATTATGCTGACTTCCAGCTTCAATTTGCGTGACAGTCATCTTAACCGGTCCCAAATGAGGCGATACTTTCTCAAACTTGTATATCCTGAACCACTCAATATCTTTAAGCGCCTTATACAATGCATTATCGCCCTCTTCACGAGCGGCATGTCCGGTTCTTCCGTGTGCTTCACAATCAAGCACCATCAGGCCTTTTTCTGCCACCGCCATTTGCATTTGCGTGGGCTCACCAACAATACCCAAATCAATGTCACCTAACTCAGGTAATATTGATGCCACTCCATTAGCCCCGGAAATTTCTTCTTCGGCAGTTGCGGCAAATACCAGATTATAATCCAATGCCTCATCTTTCAGGCAAAGAAATGCAGCCATTAGAGCTACCAGTGGTCCACCTGCATCATTACTTCCCAAACCGGTTAGCTTATCCTCTTCGAGTGTTGCCTGAATAGGTTCGTACGTCCATTTTGACGATGGTTTTACTGTGTCGAGGTGTGAATTTAATAAAACAGTAGGTTTTGTGGCATCTTTAGCTTTAGCCCAGCACCACACATTATTGCCCTGCCGATTCACCTTCAAGCTCTTTTGCTCAAGGAAGTCAAACATGATGGTGGCCACTTCATCCTCTTCACGACTAAATGACCGGGTCGAAATCAGCACCTTTAACAGCTCAATGGCTTCACTGGAATATAGTTCTAATTTATCTGTCATACTATTCATTAAAGGATAGCTGTGTTCCTGTTGAAAATCCAGTCTTTAAACCATCTATATTTGTAATAAACACCTCAGAAACACCATGCTTAATGGCTGAAAAACCATTATCCAATTTAGGAATCATGCCTTCATTAATCACGCCACTTTGTTTATACTCATCAAACAGCCTATAGCTAAGGTGAGTAATAACCGAGTTATCATTAGAAGGATCTTCCAATACCCCTTTCTTCTCGAAGCAGTAAACCAGTTGAACCCGGTAGATTTTAGCAAAAGCCTTGGCTAATTCAGCAGCCATGGTATCGGCATTGGTATTTAGCAACTGTCCTTGTCCATTATGCGTCAGAGGGGCTACCACAGGCACAACACCATTGGCAATCAGCTCCTCTATATGCTCAGTATTTACGGCAGTGACGTCACCTGCGTACCCATAATCAATATCCTTAACCGGGCGTTTCACGGCTCGCACCAAATCTAAATCGGCACCAGTCAGCCCCACAGCCTGTTTGTTGAGCGCCTGCAATTGAGCCACCACATTTTTATTTACTAAACCACCATACACCATCACTACCACATCAAGCATGGACTTATCGGTGATACGCCGCCCCTCCACCATCTTAGTTTCTATTCCTAATTGATTGGCAATAGCTGTGGCCGACCGTCCTCCTCCGTGAACGAGGATCTTTTGACCTGCTATACTGGCAAAATCCTTTATGAACGAACTTAAAGCGTCCGGTTCTTCAACAACTTTACCTCCAACTTTTACAATGGTTAATCTATCGTGCATACACCTATTTTAATGCTTCCAACATTCGTTTAATAACTACCTGGGCAGAAACAACGCGGTTGGCTGCTTCGTCAATCACAATGCTGTTTTCACTATCAATCACGCCATCTGTCACAATCATATTACGACGTACAGGCAAGCAGTGCATGAACTTGGCATCATTGGTTAATAACATCTTTTCTTCATCAACCGTCCAACTTTTATCCTGACTTAAAATCTGTCCATACTGCTCATATGAAGCCCAGTTTTTAGCATAGATAAAGTCAGCGTCCTTAAATGCTTTCTTCTGATCGTATTCAACAGTAACACCATCGGTAAATTCAGATGACAACTCATAACCTTTAGGATGTGTCACTACCAAATCAACATCAGCCACCTTCATCCACTCAACAAAGGAATTAGGCACGGCCTGAGGCAGAGCCCTTGGGTGTGGTGCCCATGTAAGCACAACTTTAGGTCTTTCTTTATTCTTATATTCTTCTATGGTGAATAAATCGGCAAAAGCCTGAAGAGGATGCCGCGTGGCAGATTCCATACTAATAATTGGCACACCTGCAAAATTGATAAACTGATTCAGGATTTCCTCTTCATAATCTGCCTTTTTATCTTCAAAAGAGGCAAATGAACGTACCCCAATGATATCACAATAACGACCAATAACCGGCACTGCCTCACGTAAATGCTCAGGCTTATCACCATCCATCACCACGCCAAATTCGGTTTCCAGCTGCCAGCCATCTTTATTAACATCAAGCACAATCACATTCATACCCAGGTTCATAGCGGCCTTTTGCGTACTAAGACGAGTTCGCAGACTTGAGTTAAAAAATATCAGGGTAATGGTTTTGTTCTTACCAAGTGTATCCCATGCATAGGGTGCTTTTTTAACTTCGGCAGCTTCTTTTAGAGCTTGTCCTAAATCACCTATATCATCAACCGTTAAAAATCTTTTCATGTGTTTATATTTTGTTCTTTATTGCCACATGGAACTCGCCAAAAATAATCATGCTCCTGCGTGAGAAGCAATTCTAATGGCTCGTTTCATATGTCTATTTTTTCCTTTTTATAATATTAATAGCAGCCTGAGGCTTCGACACCAATATGACAAACCAGATCCAGATTTACAGTCACTCTCACCACTATAATTGCCTACTATTTAACACGGTACCGCTTGTTAGTGCACTATATGCAACAAAATAGCATTTGTCAACAAGCCCCTTACAATTTTAGGCAGGTCGCACCTGGCCTTCACCCATAACAATCCATTTGTAAGAAGTCAGTTCTTTTAGCCCCATAGGTCCGCGAGCATGCAGTTTTTGCGTACTTATTCCTATTTCTGCACCCAAACCAAACTGAGCTCCATCTGTAAAAGCGGTACTGGCATTTACATACACAGCTGCGGCATCCACTTCATTCAGGTAGCGCTCAATCACATCCTGATCCTCAGCAATGATAGCTTCACTATGCTTTGAGCTGTATTTATAGATATGATCCAGTGCCTCATCAAAAGACGCTACCGTTTTAATGGCGAGCTTATGCGACAAGAACTCAGTACCAAAATCATCTGCTGTGGCTTTTTTCAAAAGCGCATCAGGATATACACTCTGCAGATGTTCATAAGCGCTTTCATCGGCATAAACGACCACTTGTTTTTCAGCCATTGGCTCCACCAGTACAGGCAAATCACTCAAACGGCTTTTGTGAAGCACTAAGCAATCCAGCGCATTACAAACACTTACCCGGCGTGTTTTAGCATTGAACACCACCTTTTGTCCCAGTTCCCAATCGCCTGAAGCATCAAAATAGGTATGAACAATGCCGGCACCTGTTTCGATAACCGGCAACTTTGCATTATCGCGCACCGAATTAATTAAGCCTTGTGAGCCTCTCGGAATCAGCACATCAACATAACCAACGGCCGCCATTAGAGCATCGGTAGCCTTTCGGTCAGCCGGCAGCAGTTGCACAATATCAGGGTTAATTTGCTTGTATTTCAAAACCGACTGAATAATATTCACCAGCACCTCATTGCTATATTCAGCATCACTCCCTCCTTTCAACACACAGGCATTACCTGAGCGCAGACACAAAGCAAACACATCAATCGTTACATTCGGCCGTGCCTCATATATCACACCTACAACACCTAGAGCTACGCGTATTTTTTTAAGTTTAAGCCCATTATTAAGCGTACGTTCTTCGAGTATATCGCCAACAGGACAAGGTAATTTAGCCACATTTAGTAAATCGTCTGCAATGCCCTCAATACGCTCAGCCGTTAACTTCAACCGGTCATATTTAGGATCAGCTTCATCCATCCGGTCTAAATCCTTTTGATTAGCAGCCAATATATCAGCTACAGAATTTTTCAGCATATTGCTGAGCTCTTCCAACACGGCAGCAGTCTTATCTGCACTTAACCGGGTAAGTTCCCTTGAGGCTTGTTTTACTCTTTCGAAATATGCTTGATACATGGTGATAGGTTTGATGATTCAACTTAAAAATTCAGGAAAAACATACAGGTAATCGTAATGCACCAATGGCTTGTACTTACTATCCTGTCTGTGTTTGTTTGCTTTATCTATACTATATGAAGCCTTACCAATACCAATGGTCTGCTTCTGTTCATTCACTATTTTTATCAGATCGCCTTTTTCAAAATCACCCGAAAACTCAACCACTCCAGCCAATAACAGGCTGGTAGCTTTAGATGAGCACAAGGCTTCGATGGCTCCTTGGTTAATACACACCTCTGCTTTTGCAAAACCTTCGGAGTATGCAATCCACTGTTTAACGGCCGGATAGCCCTCCCCGGCAGTGAAATGTGTATGCCTTATTGCTTTGCAATCGGTGAACAAATCCGTAAGAATACCGTCTTGCTGACCATTGGCAATGTGTACATGAATACCTGACATGGCAGACTTTTGAGCAACACGGCACTTGGTTAGCATACCACCACGCCCAAAATCAGATTTGGCGGCTGATATGTATTTCGATAAATCTTTTTCATCGGCCTGGATAACAGGAATCACATTGGCATCCTCATCATCCGGATGCCCATTATAAATTCCATCCACATTTGACAAGATGATTAATCCGTCACACTGCATCATCGAAGCCATCATTCCGCTCAGCTCATCATTATCTGTAAACATAAGGGCTGTAACAGACACCGCATCATTTTCATTAACAACCGGTAAAACCCCACTTTCCCACAAGGCCTCTACACAATTTTTCATATTGAGGTAATGCTCCCGGGTACTAAAATCTTGTTTAGTTACCAGCACCTGGGCTATTGGAATATCATGCAAATCGAACAGTTGAGCGTATAGGTTCATCAACTTCACTTGCCCAACCGATGACAATAGCTGACGCTGCGATACCCGATCCATCTTTTTATCTACAGCCACAGAGTTGCGGGCCGCAGCAACGGCACCTGACGACACCAACACCATCTTTTTACCTGCCTTATGCAAGCGGGCGATCTGCATCACTAATTCATTGATACGACTCTTATTCAAGCCGCCTTCAGAATTAGCCAACACATTAGAGCCAATCTTTATACAAACCTTATCGTACATGCACTACTTTCCGTTTTCAATTTTATTAAACGACGTTAATAAGCCTTTGATTAATGAAGAGCTAAAGCCCTGGTGTTCCATCTCATTAAGACCCGATATGGTTACACCCCGAGGCGTTGTTACCTTATCAATCTCATCTTCGGGGTGAGTCCCCTTTTGAATCAACAAATCAGCTGCTCCTTTAATAGTTTGGGCAGAAATTTGCAAGGCCAGCTTCGAACCAAATCCTATTTCGATACCGCCTTGTGTTGCTGCTCTTATAAAACGCATGGCATAAGCTATGCCACAAGCAGCCAATACGGTAGATGCCGCCATTAGTTCCTCAGGAATAATCAAAGCTTGTCCCATCTGTGAAAATAACTTGAGAACTAAATCTTCCTGCTCCTGATTAGCATTATAGGCAGACACACAAGTCATCGACTCGCCGATTTCGATAGCTGTATTGGGCATAGCACGGAATATTGGCAGCTTCACTGAGCTAAAGCCCTGAATACTTTCGGAGGAAATTCCCGTCGCCAGTGAAATAAGAATGGTATGAGCTTTTAACTCAGGACCAATCTCTTTAACAACCTGCTCAAGCTGATATGGTTTAACACCAAGGAGGATAACATCGGCACCTGACGCTGCCAGCCGATTATCATTTGAAACATTAACACCCTTTTCCAGAAACTCATTCAACAAGGCAGTACGACGCCTGGTAATGTATATCTGTGAGGCTTCTAAAAGACCGTTTGCTAAAAGGCCTTTGGCAATGGCGGTACCCAAATTACCGCCACCAATAATAGCAAGCTTATTAACTTTCATGCTGTAGATTTTTGAGTGGTTCTTACATCAACTTATAAGAAAAACACTGTTTGAGCTTATAAATTTAGGTAAAAACCATCAAAAACCCGACTTAAAGTCTAATCTCGTTCTCGTTCAGGCACCTCAACATTTACGTGCGCCCAGTTTTCACCCGATTTAATTCTGTATAATTGCATCTCACTAATACCAAACTCCCTGGCTATTAACTTTAAGCGTGTTTTGCGATTCGGATCGTTGATCTTCTTCTTCAATCGCATAACCTGTGTGGCACTTAGCTTATGACCTTGTTGTGTCTTCCGTCCTTTTTGCTTTTCTCGAGCTTCTAAAACAGATGGATTGCCTTGCTGATGCGCAAACATCTCAGATTTGCTTGCCCACTTTAGATTCTTGGCGTAATTGTTTGATTTGTTATAATCCAGGTGGATTACAAATTTTTGTTCCTCGGAGGCTTTAGGTAAAAATAATTCAGCTACCAGCTTGTGAATGTAGAACGTCTTTGACTTACCGTTGGGTCTTAAAGGTAATGTTGGATATCCCCTTAACTTTCCACCCCTTATGTAATCGCCGTCCTCGATTTTGTTGGTGTAACTAATAATCCTTCCGTAGTTTGAAATAGCATATCTCTTTTGTAATGCTCCTTCTTCAAACTCTACCTCTTTCCATTCTTCGTTCCAATACGATTTTACCATTGTACCATTTATTATCCACTATCCAAAGCCTCTTCAAGGCCGGATATAAATTCCCCTATATGACTCCCTTTAAGGGTCATTGGAGGCAATAACCTCAATGTGTATGTGCCGGAAACGCCGGTAAAAATATGTTTTTTTATTAATAAGTCCTTTCTTAAACTTGATATTTTTTCATGCCCATCAACAGCAATCATCAAGCCAGCACCCCTAACTGACTTAAACTGACTAAATCGGCTAAGTTCCTGCATCAAAATTTCGCCTTGCTGACAGGCATTTTCAATAAGCTTTTCTTCATTCATAATCTCAAGTACAGCTAAAGCAGCTGCACATGCCAAATAGTTTCCGCCGAAAGTAGTACCCAACATTCCTGGCTGTGCCTTAATGTGGGGCGCAATCAGCACTCCTCCTATCGGAAAGCCGTTACCCATCCCCTTGGCCACTGTAACTATATCCGGTTGAATACCGGCATATTGAAAAGCAAAGAATTTACCACTTCGCCCATATCCCGATTGAATTTCATCCAGAATTAATAACGTTGAGTATTTATGACAGACCGCCTGCAACTGTTTCAGGAAATCGGCTGAGGGCATATGAATCCCTCCAATACCCTGGATACCTTCAATGATAACAGCAGCCACATCGTTGCCCGAAAGCGCTTTTTCAACGGCAGCTATATCTTCCCAGGCCACAATCTCAATTTGATGGCCGCTGTTAAATGGCGCAATAATCTTCGGATTATCCGTTGCAGCAACAGCTCCGGAGGTTCTGCCATGAAACCCTCTTTCGAAGGCCACAATTTTACTCCGCCCCGTGTGAAACGATGCCAGCTTCAATGCGTTTTCGTTGGCTTCAGCACCCGAATTACATAGAAATAGCTGGTAATTGTCCATACCACTTAAAGCTCCAAGTTTCTGAGCTAACTCCTCTTGCATAGGGTTTTGAACCGAATTACTGTAAAAACCTATCTGCTTTAACTGCGAAGTCAACCTGTCGACATAATGCGGATGGCTATGCCCCACAGAAATAACGGCGTGACCTCCATATAAATCGAGGTACTTATTGCCCTTATCGTCCCACACATAACAGTCTTCTCCCCTCACAGGGGTTATATCAAATAATGAGTATACCTCAAATAAGTTCATAGCAATGACTCCTTATTACTAATCGATAAAATCTAATTGTATAACTTTGCTTAGGATGAAGTACCGCAGGCACAAGGCCCACGGTACTCAAAGCAGTTGGCCTTCATACAAAGAAGAATGAACACCTAAAATTTAAACCAAATAACCTGCAACAAGTAAGTTCTTTAACCCACTTAAAACGCTACAGGTTTTAAACGAAGACCTTCTGCTTCATCCAAACCAAATAAAAGATTCATATTTTGCACAGCCTGACCTGATGCCCCCTTCAGCAGGTTATCAATCACGCTGATAATATGTAGTTTCGTTCCGTGTTTTTTCACACTTACCAATGCCCTGTTGGTATTTACCACTTGCTTTACATCCGGACTATTGCGCACAACATGCGTAAATGGATGCGCTGCATAGTAATGTTCATACAGCTCTTGTGCCGCATTCTCTTCAAGCTCGGTCTCCAGATACACCGATGCCAGAATACCGCGTGGATAATTCCCACGCATGGGCACAAAGTTCACTGCATCAGCGAATGCCGGCTGCAATTGCACCAAGGACTCACCAATCTCACCCAGGTGCTGATGAGAAAATGATTTATATACCGAGGCATTGTTATTACGCCAGCTAAAATGTGTAGTGCCAGAACACGCCTGACCGGCTCCAGTTGAACCGGTGATAGCATGCACATGCACTTCTTTCAGCTTGCCGGCTTCAGCCAAAGGCAAAAGAGCAACCTGAATGGCTGTTGCAAAACAACCAGGGTTGGCAATTTTATCAGCCTTTTGAATACGCTTCTTATTCAGCTCTGGCAGGCCATACACAAATCCATCAGCTGTTTCCTTCAGGCGGTAATCATTGCTCAAATCAATAATTTTTCCTTTAAAATCAGCCGGTATAGCTTCCACAAAACTGCGCGAACGCCCATGTCCCATGCATAAAAACAAGACATCAACCTCATAATCAGCTTCAGCTACAAATGACAACTCCGTTTCGCCAACCAAATCAGTATGAATGCTACTAACCGGCAAACCAGCCTGACTTGTACTTTGAGCATAAGTAATTTCGGCTTTGGGGTGATTCAGTAATATCCGAATCAACTCACCCGCCGTATAACCAGCTCCACCTATGATGCCTACCTTAATCATCGCTGTCGTTTAGTTCTAACTGGCCCTTATTAACCGCATTAAATATTTTCATTGGTGTTGCCATAATGGTGGTGAAACCTTCCACATCCTGGGCAGTCCAGGCTTTATTCATCTCACCATACTCACCAAACACATTACTCATTAAGTCGTGATCCGACTCGATTCCCACAACCTCGAAGCGATAAGGCTTGAGTTTGATAATTACCTTACCGGTTACATTGTTCTGCGAACTCTCCAGGAACTTCTCAATATCTCTCATCACTGGCTCCAGGTATTGCGATTCGTGCAGGAACATACCGTACCAGTTAGCTAACTGCTCTTTCCAATGCATCTGCCATTTGGTAAGAACATGCTTCTCAAGTACACGGTGGGCATTGATAATCAACAGTGGAGCAGCCGCTTCAAAGCCTACACGTCCTTTGATACCAATAATAGTATCGCCCACATGCATATCACGGCCAATGGCGTAGGCAGCACCCAGGCTTTCTATTTTCTTAATGGCTTCAATCGGGTCATCGTACACCTCGTTATTCACTGTGGCCAATTCCCCTTTCACAAAGCCCAATTCCATGGTTTCTTCACCTTCTTTCTCAAGTTGACTTGGATAAGCTTCTTCTGGCAAGGTCTGATTGGAAGTTAAGGTTTCTTTACCGCCCACACTTGTTCCCCACAATCCTTTATTTATGGAATATTCCATCTTGGTCCAGTCGCGCACAACACCACGTTCCTTCAAATAATTAATCTCTTCTTCGCGCGATAGTTTTAAATCACGAATTGGTGCAATGACCTTAATATCCGGAGCTAAGACCTGGAACGTTAAATCAAACCTTATCTGATCGTTTCCTGCACCCGTACTACCGTGTGCAATGTATTTAGCTCCAATCGAACGAGCATAATCTACAATAGCCAACGCCTGAAAAATACGCTCTGAACTCACCGACAAGGGGTAAGTATTATTTTTCAGCACATTCCCATAAATCATATAACGGATGCAGCGTCGGTAGTAGCGTTTAGTTACATCAAGCGTTGCATGCTTTGCTACGCCCAGTTCATATGCTTTTGTCTCGATGTCGTTCAGCTCACTTTCGCTAAATCCACCCGTGTTGGCAATGGCCGAGTAAATCTCCAGATTTTTCTCTTCAGCCAGATACTTTACACAAAACGAAGTATCTAAACCTCCACTGTACGCTAATACTACCTTTTCCTTCATCATTATATAATTATCAAATGTCTGTTACCCTATCAGAATAATGCTGTTAAGCTTTTTAAAGTCTTGCCAATCTTTCCATCGCTTTTGCGAACGGCATCGCGCAAACGCGAAAGCATGTTTAATGGCTTTTTACTATTGGTTTGTGCTCCCTTCATCGGATCAAAGAGCATACCTGTACACAAACAGTGCTTCCGTTCTGTCCGCACCAGTATATCATAGTTAACACAACTCTGACAGCCTTTCCAGAACTGCTCATCATCAGTCAACTCCGAAAATGTAACGGGCCGATAACCTAGGTCAGAATTAATTTTCATCACAGCCAATCCGGTGGTTAAGCCAAATATTTTGGCTTGAGGATAGCGCTCTCGTGATAGCTCAAAAGCCTTGGATTTAATGGCCTTCGCCAGCCCGTTAGCCCTGAATTTATCTACCACAATTAACCCTGAGTTAGCTACAAATTTGTCATGCCCCCAGGTTTCGATATAACAGAAACCGGCAAACTCCCCCTTATGCAAAGCCAAAATAGCCTTTCGCTCCTCCATCTTCTTTTGGATATACTCAGGGCTACGCTTGGCAATTCCTGTCCCACGCACTTTAGCTGCTTCAGCTATGGCATTCAGCACCACATCTACATACTCCAGATGCTCTTCTGTTGCGACAAATATGTTAAACTTACTCATATCAATAGTTAATTAGTCAGGTGGCAGCAGTTAAAAGTGAATTACATTTCTCAACCAACGCCTTAACCTTATCTCTCATATAACCCATCAGTTTTATTACAGCTTTAGGTAAGTCTTAACTACAGTCTTCAGCCTAAAAACTAATAAGCTATTTTATAATGTCTTTTCTTTCAGGCCCGGCATAAACAAGGATAAAGCATTGATGACATCCGATTTGGATACCCCTTCGCGGCTAATCAGTAAAATACTGTCGTCGCCCGCAATGGTTCCCAATATTTCGTAAGGGCCGTGACTGTCAATTACTGAAGCAATGCCATTGGCAAAGCCTGGTCGTGTTTTCATGATGGCCAAATGCCCTGAAAACTCAATTGACTCTACACCACTTACCGGAAACTCTTCCTGCTTAACCTGCTCTTCCTGCTTTTGTGCCGACTCTGGCACCACGTATTTATAGCCGGTTTCGGCATCAGGCACCTTGGCCACTTTCAGGTACTTTAAGTCGCGCGACAAAGTAGCCTGTGTTATTTTATATCCTTCTGCTTCGAGCAATACCACCAGCTCTTCCTGCGAACTCACTTTTCGCGAACTGATAATTTGCTTGATAGCCATTAATCGTTGTGCTTTAATTTTCATTTGGTTCTTCTTCTTTGTTGATTGTATATTTATACATCGACGATGCAAATTTATTCAATAATTATAAATTTCAAAGCTGTTTTTTGCAAAAAATATGTATTTTTGCACGACAATAATTTCAAAAACGCATAAAACAACAGTTGCGAGTGACATTATTTAGTGTAAACATACGCTTATCAGACCACGCTCATCAAGGGTTAGCACTTCTGTTTCTCATTCCTTTTTCATTTTTTCAATCGCTATTGGTTTTAATCAAAACCAGGCAATCGGCATGTATAAAAATGAAAAACAGCAACACAGCAAACAGCACAAGTGCTTATTTAAACCTCAGAAACTGTATAATTATAGACAAAAGATGTTAAAATTCAGTCGTAAAATAGCGTCTTTGCATTTGCTTATTGTCGATGATGTTTTGAACTTGCTATTTATAAAGGCAGGTTTTATTGTATCGGAAAATAGAAAACAATAATAATAGAAATAAGATGAAGAAGAACGTCAAAAAGGTAGTAGTTCTGGGCTCTGGTGCGCTCAAGATTGGAGAAGCCGGCGAATTTGATTACTCAGGTTCACAGGCACTCAAAGCACTCAAGGAGGAAGGCATCGAAACGGTTTTAATTAACCCTAACATTGCCACTGTCCAAACTTCTGAAGGCATCGCAGATAAAATTTATTATCTGCCTGTAACACCATACTTTGTTGAGCAGGTTATTAAGAAAGAAAGTCCCGAAGGTATTCTTTTGGCGTTTGGAGGACAGACAGCACTAAACTGTGGTACGGCACTTTACGAGGCCGGCACACTTGCTAAGTACAATGTTGAAGTACTTGGTACACCTGTTCAGGCCATCATCAACACCGAGGACCGCGAGATTTTTGCCAACCAGCTTAAGCAAATTAACGTTAAGACACCGGTTAGTATTGCAGTAACCTCAGTAGAGGAAGCGGTTGAAGCATCTAAAAAGATTGGGTTCCCAATTATTGTACGTGCAGCCTATACCCTTGGAGGAATGGGCTCGGGCTTCTGTCACTCAACTGAAGAGTTAATTGAGCGAGCTGAAAATGCCTTCTCCTATTCGAACCAGATATTGGTTGAAGAATCGCTGAAAGGATGGAAAGAGGTAGAGTATGAAGTAGTGCGTGATGCATACAACAACTGTATCACCGTTTGTAACATGGAAAACTTTGACCCGCTGGGTATCCACACTGGTGAGTCTATTGTAGTAGCGCCTTCTCAAACTCTTTCTAATGCCGAATACCACAAGCTGCGTGAGCTGGCCATCAAGATCATTCGCCACATAGGTATTGTGGGTGAGTGTAACGTACAGTATGCCCTGGACCCTTATTCGGAAGATTATCGAGTGATTGAGGTAAATGCGCGTCTGTCACGCTCATCGGCCCTGGCCTCAAAAGCCACCGGTTATCCGCTGGCCTTTATTGCTGCCAAGCTAGGATTAGGCTATAGCCTGCACGAACTGAAGAATTCAGTCACCAAAACCACAACTGCCTTCTTTGAACCTGCACTGGACTATATCGTATGTAAGATTCCTCGTTGGGACTTAGGTAAGTTTACCGGCGTATCAAAAGAGATTGGCTCAAGCATGAAGTCGGTGGGTGAAATTATGGCCATTGGTCGCAACTTTGAAGAAGCTATCCAGAAAGGTTTGCGAATGGTTGGCCAAGGTATGCACGGCTTTGTGGGCAACCAGCCATTTTCGAAGGATATCAAGAAGGAATTGGAAGAACCAACTGACCAGCGTGTATTTGCCATTGCCGAAGCCTTACAGAATGGCGCAACAGTAGATGAGATACACGAGCTGACACGCATTGATAAATGGTTCCTTGAAAAACTGAAGAACATATCAGACCATGCCAATGTACTTGAAAAGCACGATGCTTTAGACAAATTACCTGAAGACGCTCTGCTGGACGCCAAGAAAATGGGCTTCTCCGACTTCCAGGTGGCGCGCTTAGTGCTTAAGTCAGAAAACATGGAAGAGGGTCTGCTAAAAGTTCGCGACTTCCGTAAAGCCAATGGCATATTACCTGTAGTAAAACAGATTGATACCATGGCTGGTGAGTTCCCGGCGAAAATTAACTATCTATACCTGACTTATAGTGGTACAACACACGATATCGACTACGAAAAAGATGGTCAATCAGTAATTGTGCTTGGTTCAGGTGCCTATCGCATTGGTTCATCGGTAGAATTCGACTGGTGTAGTGTAAATGCACTGAATACCATTAACAAGCAAGAGAATCATCGCTCGGTGATGATCAACTATAACCCTGAAACGGTGAGTACCGACTATGATATGTGCGATCGTCTGTACTTTGATGAGCTAACTCAGGAGCGCGTGCTGGATATCATCGACCTGGAAACACCTAAGGGAGTAATTGTATCGATGGGTGGTCAGATACCTAACAACCTCGCCATGAAACTGCACCGTCAGGAGGTACCAATACTTGGCACTTCGCCAGAAGATATTGACCGTGCCGAAAACCGTCAGAAGTTCTCAAGCCTGTTGGACGAGCTTGGTGTTGACCAGCCACGCTGGAGCGAGCTGACATCCATCGAAGACATCTTCACATTTGTGGATGAAGTAGGCTTCCCCGTATTGGTGCGTCCTTCATACGTACTTTCAGGTGCCGCCATGAATGTGGTATCGAACAAAGACGAGCTGGAGCATTTCTTAACACTGGCCGCCAACGTTTCGAAAGAGTTCCCGGTAGTAGTTTCGGAATTCATCGAGCAAGCCAAGGAGATTGAAGTAGATGCTGTAGCTAACAACGGCGAAGTGGTTGGATACGCCATCAGTGAGCACATTGAGTTTGCCGGCGTGCACTCAGGTGATGCTACCATCGTGTTCCCGCCACAGAAACTGTATGTGGAGACCATCCGCCGTGTGAAAAAGATAGCCCGCCAGATTGCCAAAGGTCTAAACATTACCGGACCTTTCAACATGCAGCTACTGGCTAAGGATAACGATATTAAAGTAATTGAGTGTAACCTGCGTGCATCACGTAGTTTCCCATTCGTTTCGAAAGTATTGAAGGTGAACCTGATTGACCTGGCTACACGTGCCATGCTTGGCCTGCCGGTTGAGAAGCTCACAAAGAGTTCGTTTGAACTGGATTATGTAGGTATTAAAGCGCCTCAGTTCTCGTTTGCCCGCTTGGCCAAGGCCGACCCGGTATTGGGAGTGGATATGTCATCAACCGGTGAGGTGGGCTGTATTGGCGAGAGCTATTACGATGCTGTGCTTCAGTCGATGCTGGCAGTAGGTTACCGTATCCCTGAAAAGAACATACTAATATCATCAGGGCCTGCCCGCTCAAAACTGGAATTGCTGCAAAGTGCCCGTATGCTAAAAGAGCGTGGCTACAACCTGTTTGCTACCGGTGGAACGCATAAGTTCTTCGCTGAGAATGGCGTGGAAACAACCTTACTTCACTGGCCAAGTGAGAATAAACAGCCAAACACGGTGGATTACATCCGTGAGAAGAAGATTGATTTTGTGATTAACATTCCGAAGAACCTGAGCAAGGATGAGTTAAAGAATGGCTACTCGATTCGACGCGATGCCATTGACTTTAACATTCCGTTAATTACCAATGCCCGCCTGGCAAGTGCCTTTATTTATTCATTCTGTAAGCTGGATATGGATGATATAAGCATTAAGCATTGGGGAGAGTATAAATAAAATAGGCAGTAGTTAACAGGCAGTAGTCAGTATTGATTAGCGGCTTGCTTAATAGACTGTTAGATAATAGACATAAAGACTATTAGATATTAGAGCCCTGCATCGTTGGATGTGGGGCTTTTCAAATTTTAACACAGAGGCACGGACGCGCAGAGTTTCTTTATATAACGTTAATCAATGCTTCCCTGGGGAAGCTGTCTGAAAGACTGAAGGGGAGATGCTAAACGTCATTCTCAACGTCTGTCTTTAACTTCGATAGCTGCATTATGATGAAAGTTACCTCCACATCACCTCCAAAAACATCCATATTATTGCTTGAAACCTGGAGTGTACCTCATTCTTAGAGCCCGTTATGCTCAACGAGCTCACTGATTATAATATCAACATACAATTTAATGTCTAGAACATCCTATAAGATATTACCGACATCAATATTGAATACTCAAATGTCTCGAAACAGATATTGCTGACATCAAAATGCATATCGCATGATAGATTTTTTTAGCACCGAAAGCAGATATTTGATGTCTGAGACAGAAATTGTGACATCACGAACACCAAAACGCATCTAGTTCACCATCTAATCGTATGTATTGGAGGGAAAAATAGAGGTCATAAATCTAATTTGCCAGTACCATTTATACAAAATAAGCCCCGACCACCATCAGTTAGCTACGGCAGTCGGGGCTTAATATTAAATGCGTTTTCAGCATTTCGACAGTCAAATATCTTTACTTCTTAATCTCGACCAATAAAAATGAACGGGGACCTACATTAACCGTTTCACCAGCCAGCGACACCTTGTTGCCACTGATTACATCCGTTCCTTGTGTTGCCGTACCAATCACCTCATCTTTAAAAGGTACAATGTTCACTTCTTTGGCCTCAGGGTTCTTATTCATCACCAACATTACCACCGATTCATCATCGTAGCGGAACAAAGTATAAAGCCCGTTAGCATGCGTTGGAGCAAAATGCTTAAGGCAACCATTATGAACAGCTGAAGAACCTTTCCTCCAGTTCAGTAGTGTTTTAGTGAATGCTTGTGCTTCTTTCTGGTCGGCCGTCAGCCCTTCACCTATAAAAGCATTGGCCGTGTGGTCAGCCCATCCGCCCGGATACTCAGCGCGAATTTCACCATGTGAATCGGAGTTAGGATTGGTCATGAGAATCTCAGTACCATAATATATTTGCGGGATACCACGTGTAACCGCAATATAGGCCATACCCATTTTAAATAGGTCGAAGTCCTCATTGATTTGTGTATAGAAGCGGCTCATATCATGGTTATCGGGGAATATCACCAACTGCGACGGGTCGGCATACAGATGGTCATTGGCCAGCATACCATATAGCTTCGGCAGTCCCTGTCCCCACTGGCTGTCATCTTCGTTTAAGGCCTTCACCAAAGCTTCTTGTAACGGAAAATCAAACACACCAGGCATATACGACACATAACCATCGGGATTGTGCTTGCCCTTCTGCCAATACGAAACAATGGCCGGATTAGAACTCCACTCCTCGCCCACAATGTTAAAGTATGGATATTCAGCCATCACACGTCGGGTCCATTCGCTCATAAAATCTTTATCAGGGTATGGATAAGTATCCATACGAATGCCGTCCAAATCGGCATGCTCAATCCACCAGATGGTGTTATAGATTAAGTAGTCCGCCATCAGAGGATTACGCTGATTCAGGTCGGGCATCGCCTCCACAAACCAGCCATCAGCATGATTACGCTTATCATAGTCTGATGCATAAGGGTCCATATTGGTTTCGCGCAGGTGAGTAGTTACCTGCCAGCCATCCTGGAAATTCAACCAATCGTCCGTAGGCAGGTCCTTCATCCACCAGTGCTCCGAACCACAGTGATTCATAATCATGTCAATCACCAGTTTCATGTCGCGTTTCTTCAGCTCTTCTGATAATTTCAGATAATCTTCATTACTACCATGTCGTGCGTCGGTCTCGTAAAAATCGGTAATGGCATAGCCGTGGTACGAACCTTCTGGCATATCGTTCTCCATCACCGGGTTCAGCCACAAAGCAGTATAGCCCATGTCTTCGATATAGTCGAGATGATTGATAATCCCGGCCAAATCGCCACCATGACGACCAAAATCATCCGAACGGTCCAGACCTTCTTTCATGCCCGCCACTTCATCATTGGATGGATCGCCATTCACAAAGCGGTCGGGCGTAATCAGATACATCACATCCGAGGTTGTGTAGCCCTGTCGCATGGCCGAACCATCGCGGCGCTGCTTCAGTTCATAGCGATAGCTTAGCTGTGTCTTGTTCTTCTTTTTGAAGGCAATATCAAAGGCGCCCGGCTGAACACTTTTATCAATTTTCAGGTAGAGAAACAGATAGTTGGGCGATTTCACCTGTACAGTGCGCTCTAAACTCACGCCTTCATAATCAATACTTGGACGTAGCTCCGAAATATTTTCGCCATACACCAATAGCTGTAGGTTTTCATCTTCCATACCGGCCCACCAGAAGGCAGGTTCGAGGCGTTCAATTTTATAGGCTGCTGAACTGGCGATGCCAATGAAAAGCAGCATTGCAAATGACAAAATAAGATGTTTCTTCATGTTTAATGTTGTTTTAACAAGCTTGTATTAAGATGCAAATTTCTTCATGAAATAACGCAATGTCAAATGAATAGAATACCAATAAAACAATCAACTTTTAAGGACAAACGACATCAGCTTAGGGACAAAAGACGATGAGAAAGTTAGAATCTGGTGGATGACCGATGACAGATGGCTTGAGGGTTTTGGGTTCAGGATTTCATCGCATGTTAGAATTGTACTACCAGATAAATACCAAACTCGACTTCTGTCCTTCTAAACATGCTTTTTGTCCATAATTAGAAGAGCAACATCTAATAAATATGTAATTTGCCGTCAATTATTATAACACAATGCAGATACTCGCCAATAGTTCAACACTAATAGCCAGGATAATCAACAACCGGTGGTTTCAGCACATCGGCTACTGGGTGGTGTTTGCGCTGTTCTTTGCCTTTGCCTGGGGAACGCACGACAACAACTACCTTAAAACACTGAGTGTTGAACTCATAAACCTGCCCATTAAAATGGCTTTGGTTTATACGGTTATTTACTACCTCTTCCCGCGCTTTCTGTTTAAAGGAAAAGTATGGTCTTTCATCACACTATTTCTATTGACTCTGCTGTTGGCATCCATCCTTCAGCGCGTCAACGACAACCTGATAATTGTTGACACTTTCTTTCCCGAATGGACCAAAGAGCCTACGCTAAATATTGTACAACTGGTGCGTGGAGCCATCAACATCAGCTCTGTGCTGGCCATTCCCATGACGGTGAAAATAATGGAATACCTCTCAAAAGTGCAACAGAGGGAGCAGAATCTGGCCAAAGATAAGCTGGAGGCCGAATTGGTATTTCTGAAAAACCAGGTACAACCTCACTTTCTGTTTAATACGCTTAACAGCTTGTATTCACTTATCCTCAAGAAGTCTGATAAATCGCTGGAGGTTCTGTTAAAATTATCGGAACTATTGCGCTACATGCTGTATGAAACTAATGTTCCACAGGTGGAGCTTCAAAAAGAAATTGACTGCGTAAAAAGCTACATTGAGCTGGAAAAAATACGCTATGGCAACCGGGTAGATATCAGTTTGAATATCTGGGGCGAGGTCAGCGGATACACCATTGCCCCTATGTTGATTATCCCCTTTCTGGAAAACAGTTTTAAGCACAGTACGCGTGGTTTCAACGGACAAGCCTGGATAACTGTTGAAATGGGCTGCTCCAATGGTATGATGACCTTAAAAGTGGAGAACAGCATCCCCGAGGTTAAGACAGATTCACCGGCAGCCAGTGGCATTGGGCTTAACAATGTTCAACGCCGCCTGAATTTATTGTATGACGATAGGCACGAACTGAAAATCAATGCATCGGAAGATGCCTATCTTGTAGTACTCAAACTTAAACTCAGCAAGCAACTATGAATAAAGTACGGTGTTTGATTGTGGACGACGAAGAACTGGCAGTTGATATTATTGCCGAATACATCAGTCGTATTGATAAGCTGGAGATTGCCGGCACATGCAGTAATGCCATCGAAGCCTTGCAGTTTATAAACGAGCACCCTATCGACCTGCTGTTTCTGGATATTCAGATGCCCGGATTAACTGGTCTGGAACTCACCAAAAGCATGAGCACCAGACCGGAGATCATTTTCACAACAGCCTACACCCAATATGCGCTGGAGGGCTTTGAGCTGGAGGCACTGGATTACCTGGTGAAGCCCATCTCCTTTGAGCGTTTTATAAAAGCCGTTAACCGATATTTTAAGCTTCATCAGCAACAAGAATTACCCAGTCAAGCCGACAGCACTGATTTCCGACACTCATTTATCTTTATCAAGTCGGATAAGATGATGATAAAAGTGATGTTACACGAAATCAACTACATCGAGAGCGTGCGCAACTATGTATCCATATTTTTAATAGATGGGCGTGAAGTCAGAACACTGAACACTATCAGCAACATTGAAGAAAAGCTGCCAGCCTCTCACTTTATGCGCATCCATCGCTCATTTATAGTATCGCTTGATAAAATAGACAGCTATATTGGCGGCAGTGTGAAATTGGCCAGACAGACGATTCCTATTGGTCGCCATTATAAAGAGGCTTTCCGGCAGTTAATGGCAGACCGAAGCATCGACTAAAAACAAAGCACTAAATCTTAATTTTCAAATCGTTACCAACTTGTTTAATTTTCTTCCCCAGCTGCTTTCCCCCTTTTTCAATCTCTTTACCTAAACCGCGCATATCCTTCTTAAACTCGTCTGTCCAGATGTGATGTTTAAACTCAGCCTTACCATGTTCAAATAACTGTTTGGCATCATTGTAAAAAACACGCTCCTGAGTGCGGACTGTTTGATCCCCAGCAGTGGTTTCAACAGCTACTTCGCCGTCGTCTACTTCCACTTCCAAACCTTCATCAGAGGACTCAACAGCAAATTCGGTTCCCAGAACAGTGATATCGCCTTGCGGTGTATGAACCTTAAATGGAATAGTGGATTTAACCACTTTAAAAAAGGCTCCTCCATCAAGATGCACTTCACGCTTATCCTCATCAATAACGTACGTCATTGTTGAATTTTGATTAAGTACAACCTTACTGCCATCGGGCAACACATAAAACTTAGGTTCATTATCTGTACTAACTGATTGATGTGCACAAGCTATGCACACCAGTAACATACAGCTACTTATGCAGCTAATTACAATTCGATTTTTTAACATGTGTAGTGAATTTTAGTTTGGGTATAAATCACAATCAGACAGTGTACGCATATGGCCTGGTTTTGTTATAGAAAGATGAGAATATACCACTTATGTGCAGGCCGATTGGTTTTAATTTAACATCAACCAGCCGCTTTTTTAGCAACAATACCGTTTTTGTTATCTTTGCAGCAAAATAGTATAGGCATGACACGAAAGGAGCTGACTCAGGTATTTGATGCATTTGATAAGATGCATATCTTAATTATAGGTGATGTAATGGTTGATTCCTATTTATGGGGCGATGTAAACCGCATTTCACCTGAAGCTCCCGTACCCATTATTGCCACTACTGGACGCGAAAACCGACTGGGTGGAGCCGCCAACGTGGCACTTAACATTCAGTCGCTAGGAGCTACACCTATTATGTGTTCGGTGATAGCCAACGACGAAGCCGGCGATATTTTTATGCAATTATTAAAAGGCAACCAGCTGCCGGCAAATGGCATCATCTCATCGGGCAAACGCAAAACCACCGTTAAAACCCGTATCATCAGCCAGAATCAACACCTGCTTCGTATTGATGAGGAAGAAAACCACCCACTGGAAGCATCGCTGGAGAAAAAACTTCAGGCACACATTGAAGACCTCCTGAACACCTATAAAATTGATGCCATCATATTTGAAGATTATGACAAGGGAGTACTGACGCCAGCCACTATTGAAGCCACTATTAAGCTGGCCCAAAGTAAAGGCATACCAACGCTTGTTGATCCCAAAAAACGCAACTTCAATGAGTACAAAGGCGTCACTTTTTTCAAACCCAACCTCAAAGAGTTTAAAGAAGGTGCCAAAGTGGATGTTAACAGTAACGACAAGAAGGGATTGCTGCAGGCGGCCACCACGTTTATTAAAGAACAGAACATTCGGAATTTCATGGTGACCATGGCCGAAAAAGGCGTGATGATTGTCAACCAGAACAAGCACTATTTTATTCCGGCAGAGGTGCGCGACATAGCCGATGTGTCAGGTGCCGGAGATACGGTGATAAGCGTTAGTGCCCTTTGTGTCTCGGCAGGTCTGGAAGAACAATTAGTGGCCGGCATTGCAAATATGGCAGGCGGCCTGGTTTGCGAACACCCAGGCGTTGTTCCTATTGACAAACAGGAACTTTTGGAAGAATGTTTTGAGAAGCTGGCAGAGTAAACATGAAAAAAATTGAAACATCATGTATTTTTCATCGTAGCGAGGCTATATATTTGAGAAAATTTTAACTTTGGCTTTTCAGAATAAAATAACCATTTTGTAGCCCATAACTTCAACATTAAAAAACACCTTAATATGGCGAAAATCATAGCTCTGGCTAACCAAAAAGGAGGAGTTGGAAAAACAACAACAGCAATTAACCTGGCTGCAAGTCTGGCTGTTTTAGAATACAATGTATTGATTGTTGATGCCGATCCGCAGGCCAATGCCACTTCCGGTCTTGGTTTTGATTTGAGAGAGATTGAAAACAGTATTTACGAGTGTATTGTTGATGGCACAAACCCCAAAGAAGCTACACTACAAACCGAAATAGAACACCTGCACGTATTACCTTCGCACATTGATTTAGTAGGTGCTGAGATTGAAATGCTTAATTTGCCCGAAAGAGAGAGGGTACTGAGCAAGGTACTGGAACAGGTGCGCGATCAGTATGATTTCATTCTGATTGATTGTTCGCCATCGTTAGGTTTGATTACGGTGAATGCACTAACAGCAGCCGACTCGGTTATAATTCCGGTACAATGCGAGTATTTCGCACTAGAAGGATTGGGCAAACTACTGAATACCATCAAAATCATTCAGAGTCGCCTAAACCCAGAACTGGAAATTGAAGGTTTCCTTTTAACCATGTTTGATTCGCGTTTAAACCTATCAAACCAGGTGGTTGAAGAGGTACAACGTCACTTCCAGGATATGGTGTTTAAAACGCTTGTATCACGTAATATCAAATTAAGTGAAGCACCTAGTTATGGTAAAGCAGTGGTGATGTATGATGCTACATCAAAAGGAGCCGTTAATTACCTGAATCTGGCACGCGAATTATTGAAGAAAAACAACCTGGCTGAAAAGAAGTAAACGCTTTTCGGACGCATATAAGATTGACAGAACATAACGATAGATAAAAGATGGCAAGAAAGAACGCTTTAGGACGTGGATTGGGCGCATTAATTGAAAACGCTGATGAAGTCACTCACAAAAGAGAGACTAAACCTGCTGCATCAATTAACGAAATAGATATTGATAAGATTGAAGTGAATCCCTGGCAGCCACGTACCAAGTTTGATCAAGAGCGTTTAAATGAGCTGTCAGAATCCATCAAGCAGATTGGCATTGTACAGCCACTTACCCTGCGTAAGATTGGCCCGGACAAATACCAGCTAATAGCCGGTGAACGCCGTTTCAGAGCATCTAAGCTGGCCGGTTTGACCAAGGTGCCGGCTTACATTCGTACAGCTGATGACGATACCATGCTGGAGATGGCACTGGTAGAAAATATTCAGCGTGAAGATCTGGATCCAATAGAAGTGGCTATCAGTTATCAGCGACTGATTGAAGAATGCAATCTGACGCAGGAAAGCATGTCGGAACGTGTGGGTAAAAAGCGTTCCACCATCGCCAACTACCTGCGCTTGTTGAAATTACCAGCTGAAGTACAACTTGGCCTGGTTGAAAAACAAATAGGCATGGGGCATGCACGCGCTATCATTAGTGTAGAAGACCCAAGGGCACAATTGATGATTTTTGATGAAACCGTCAAGAATGACCTGTCAGTGCGTAAAGTTGAACAAATGGTGCGCGACCTGAATAATGGCACCGAAAATAAAAAACCTTCCAAAGCGAAAAAAAATCTACCTGAAGAGTACGAGGCATTGAAGTCTCAATTGTCTACGTTCTTTAGAACAAACATCCAATTCTCACGCGCAGATGACGGTAAAGGAAAAATTGTGATCCCGTTTACATCTGACGATGAACTGGAAAAAATTATTAGCATTCTGGACAAAGCAAAATAATTGCATTTTTGCCTGAAATTGATTTAAGGTGACCACAACAACAAAACATTATAGATGGGTGTGGTGTCTGTTAGTTTTTATCAGTTTAACACTGACGCTGCAGGCCCAAAAGACAGAGGCATATGTTTCACAGGGTGACACCGTCATGCTTCAGGGAACAGTTGTTGAAACACCTGTTATCGAGAAAAAACATTCGCCACATAAAGCCTCTTTTTACGCCGCCATTCTGCCTGGTTTAGGGCAGGCTTACAATAAAAAATACTGGAAAATACCAATTTTGTATGCAGGTATAGGTGGTGTTGGTTATGCCATCCATTTCAACAGTAAATACTACAAGAAATATAAAGCTGCCTATCGCGACTTTATCATCCGCGACCCGGGCAACAAAAGCTATTTGGAATTCCTGCCTCCATCTATGACTGAGGATCAGATATATGGAGAATACGAACAGTGGTTTGAGGAAGCGCTCAATAGCAAAAAACAATACTACCGTCGTTATCGTGATTTAAGTTATATTGGCATGGTTGGTATCTACGTCCTGCAAATAGTTGACGCAGCAGTAGATGCCCATTTCTATAATTTCGATATTAGCGATGATTTATCCATGCAGGTTCAACCGTCTATGATGGCTCCAATACCCGGAGACTTTGCCGGCGTTGGACTGCAAGTGAAATTTAAATTTTAAAGATCTTATGCAAAAGGTGAAAGAATTGGTCGTGCTGACCAGTATGGTGATAGCAGGATTTGTGGCAAGCGCACAAGATAAAATTGATTCAATTAACTTATTAGAAGAAACGCCTCCATTTCTGGAGGAATGCCTGGATAGCTTGGTTAACCAATGGTACATCAGTAAGGCAACCGACAATCTGGTACTGGATTCAATCGACATTAATCCTATCGGGCAGCTACCCGACTCGGTGTATATCGAACGTATTGCAGCCATCAGCTCGCCTATGCCATACACCTACAATTCAATCGTTAAGAGCCACATCGAATTGTATACTTTACGCCGTCGTGAGTTAGTTCAAAACATGTTGGGCCTATCGGAGTATTACTTCCCCATGTTTGAACAGGAACTGGATGCACGGCAGATGCCATTGGAGTTGAAATACCTTCCGATCATTGAGTCGGCTCTGAACCCTCGAGCCTATTCTAGAGCAGGAGCCGCCGGCTTATGGCAGTTTATGTATTACACTGGTAAACAATACGGACTAACGATCAATTCATACGTTGATGAACGTCGCGATCCCTATAAGTCAACAGTAGCAGCCATTGATTTTCTCAATGATTTATATGCCATTTACAAAGACTGGTTTTTGGTGATTGCCGCGTATAACTGCGGGCCGGGCAATGTCAACAAAGCTATCCGTCGTTCTGGTGGCCATCGCGACTTCTGGAAAATATACTATCATTTACCTCGCGAAACACGGGGCTATGTGCCGGCATTTATTGCAGCTACCTACACATTTATGTATGCCAAAGAGCATAACTTATATGCTAAGCCACATACTCTGCCGACCATGACCGACACCATCGCCATCAATCAGCCACTGCATTTTAAACAAGTTGCTGAAAAATTAAATGTAAAAGTCGATTACTTAAGAAGTCTTAATCCCCAGTATCGCAAAGACCTGATTCCGGCAGGTAATAACTTCTCTTTACGCCTGGCTATTAATGATGCTTCAGACTTTGCAGCCATCGAAGATTCCATTTATGCCTATAAACGAGAAGCCTATTTTGTGGGTGGTAAAACAACCGTACAGCCACAATACATGACCTATACGCCCGATACGCCTAAGGATAAAGCAACAGTTTATTACACTGTTAAGTCGGGCGATGCCATTGGCTTAATTGCCGACTGGTACGATGTACGCACCTCAGATTTACGTTATTGGAACAACATAAGGCGCAACCTGATTAAAACAGGGCAAAAGCTGCGCGTATATGTACCTAAGAATAAAACAGAATACTATAGTCGTATTAACGAGATGAGCTATAGCGAAAAGCAGAAGCTGAACAGTAAAACAGCTACTACCAATAGTTCGGCTCCTAAAAAGAATCTTCCAACGGATGCCAACTATGAGTATTACACGGTAAAATCGGGTGATAACCTATGGACCATTGCCAAAAAGTTCGATAATATATCAAACAAAGATCTGATGCAGTTAAACGGTCTCTCAGAATCTTCAAAATTATGGATTGGTCAGAAGCTTAAAATCAGACCTAAGTCATAAAACGCAATAACAAAATTCTCCAGGGGTGAATATTTCAGCAATGATAATATTCACCCCTGTTCGGTATAATACAAGATATTTTTATATTTTCAGACAATTAACAAAAACCTATGAACCAACAACTTCGCATCCTCATATATTTTACTCTGATTGGTGCGATTGTATTGGCTTTGGTTCACTATGTACCCTTTCCCTTTCAGCCGGCCAACTGGCAAATAAAAACCGCCGAAGAACTAATCATCCCAGACATGGACTCATTGATGACCATGCAGCCAGAACTGCCCGACACCATCCAGCCTGTTAAAAAAGCAGAAAGAAAGGATACCATCATCACTCAACATCACCTCAGCTATTCTACCGGGTTTTTTGAACAGCTAAAACAGCTTCATGGAGCTTTACACACAGCAACCGATAACGGCACAGCTATACGCATACTACACTTTGGTGATTCACAGATTGAAGGTGACCGCATAACTGCCTACTTGCGTGAAGCATTCCAGAGTAGATTTGGAGGCAGTGGTCCTGGGCTGACGACTGTATTTGACCCGGCACATATCAATCCATCGGTTTGGATTGATAGTAAAGGCAACTGGCAGGCCTACCACATTTACAACAGACGAAACGTACTACCCAACAAAGCCTATGGGCTAATGGGGCAAACAGCTGCACTGCATGCACATTCGGCTGGCGAGTTTAAAATCAGTGCCTCGCGTTGGGCTGAACAACACGCCTCAAATTACCAGAAAGTACGCTTGTTTATTGCACCCCATACCGACACAATTGCAATAAAAGGTCAAATTAAACATGTTGAAATTATTAATGATTCTCTACCGCCCTCTTCCGACCTGACGGAGATAAACTGGGAATTTGAACAACTTTCACCATCAATAAAATTCCAATTATTGAGCAACAGTGACGTCCATGTATTAGCCTGTGCACTTGATAGCCTGGCAGGTGTATCGGTAGACAATATTGCACTGAGGGGACAAAGTACACCTTTACTGCACCGCACTGACGCCAACCTGTTTAAAGCCATGGGTGAACAACTCAATATTGGTATGCTCATCTTCCAGTTTGGCACCAATATGATACCTACGGTGGCTCCCAACTATCGATTCTACCAGGTGCAACTTGCCCGACAATTTGACTTGATAAAGAGCTATTTACCTAATGTACCGGTATTGGTAGTAGGTATTGCCGATGCCGCACATAACCACAACGGTGAAATCAAATCATACGAGCATTTGTACCGTATTAATGAAGCTCAAAAAGCTATTGCTCTAAAATACGACTTTGCCTTTTTCGACCTTTATAACGCCATGGGAGGGGAAGGCTCAATTATTAAATGGACCGAACAGCAACCTCCACTGGCACTGACTGATTACATTCACTTTTCGCGGTTAGGGGGCAAAAAAGCAGCACAGTTCATGATTAGCGCCATGTGGCATCAGTTTAATAAGTTTGAAGCACCAGATACTACTTTATTAACCCAACCTGATATGCCATGGGAGCGTTACTAGAACAATTCACTGGTCAATCCGACCTATTTTTGTTTACCCATGGAGCTTTTTGGGCGTTCTATGGCATTGCACTGCTGGCTAGTTGTATTTTAAGCCATCACAGAGCCTTACGCATAACTTTTTTATTTATCGCCAGTTTATTTTTCTATTTTAAAACAGGAGGCTACTTCTTTGCATTACTAATACTTTCAACAATAGTTGATTACACAATAGGACTTGCATTATATCGAGCATCAAAGCCAGCCGCACGCCGACTATTAGTAGCAGTGAGCCTGATAATCAACCTGTCCATCCTTGGCTACTTTAAATATGCCTACTTCTTTGCAGATGCATTGGCACATTTCACACATACAGAAATACCTGTCTATGATTACCTGGCAGCCATGGCCAATCATCTTTTTGGTACAGCCTTTAGCATTGAGCAGATAATTTTACCAGTCGGTATCTCTTTCTTTACCTTTCAAACCATCAGTTATACCATTGATATTTACCGGAAAGAACTGAAACCAGTGAGAAACATTATTGACTTTGGCTTTTACGTATCCTTCTTCCCTCAGCTCATTGCCGGCCCAATAGTCAGAGCCAAACATTTTATCCCGCAAATTTATCGCCAGTTAATACTATCTGACAAATGGATCTGGTGGGCTATCCTACTGATTACAGGTGGATTATTTAAGAAAATGTTCATTTCTGATTTTATTTCGGTCAATTTTGTTGACCGGGTATTTGAACATCCTTTGGGCTATTCCGGATTCGAAGCTTTATTGGCAATTTACGGCTATTCACTGCAGATATATTGTGATTTTTCGGGCTATACCGATATTGCGCTTGGGATAGCTCTGCTACTTGGCTTTCGATTACCTAAGAATTTTAACCACCCTTATAAAGCCACTTCCCTAAGTGATTTCTGGCGTCGATGGCACATAAGTTTATCGAGCTGGCTGCGCGATTATTTATACATCCCTTTGGGTGGCAATCGCAAGGGCTCTTTACGTACACTAATCAATCTATTAGTTACAATGCTAATTGGTGGCTTATGGCATGGAGCAGCACTTAAATTTATTATATGGGGAGCACTTCACGGTATCGGACTAATAGTTAACAGGGCAATAAACAGGATTATTACTAAGAAAAGAAAACTGATTACTGCCCTTAGTTGGTTTATAACATTCAACTTTGTAAGTGCCACATGGGTCATATTTCGTGTTGATTCGTTGGATAATGCTCAAATACTAATTGACAGAATCAGGTATGCATTTAGCATCTCGGATGCTATAAAAATAATTAGCTCAACGCCTTACACATACTTACTCATCTTGGCTGGTTTCACTTTACATTGGTTACCCGACAGAATGCGAAACAGGCTTAAAATTAGATTTATTCAGTACCCCTTTTGGCTGAAAACGGTTCTCACAGGTCTTGCTTTATACACCATTTATTCGCTGCACCAAAGCAGTTTATTGCCCTTTATCTACTTCAGATTCTAGAATAGGCATAAATACTAATAGATTTCATCTTCAATTAGTAAGCAATTGTCAAAAGTCATTTGTTATGCTAATACTAAAACGGTATATTTATCAGGTAATAGCATACCCATGAAACAAGCGTTATTAATAGCTTCACTTGCATTTTGGCTGGTTACTCAGTTGAGCGTGGCGCAACATTTCCATTTCAAGCAATATTCCCTGGAAGAAGGATTGCCTCAATCGGAAGTTGCATCTATGGCTGAAGACCAGTTTGGCTACTTGTGGGTAGGAACAAACGGTGGAGGACTTTGCCGCTTTAATGGCAAAAATTTTGAGGTGTTTACCAAAAAAGATGGCCTGTTCGATAACATCATTCTTGGACTTCTGCATGATCGTAACTACGACCTGTGGGTTGCAACACCCAAAGGCATTCAACGATACAATGGCATCAATTATGAATCGGTAATTGAAGCAGACACCACCCTGTTTACCGACAATGCACAGTTCTGTGAAACACAGGATGGCAATATCTGGTGCCTGGTCCACATGATATCAGGTGAACACCGCCTATACAGCATTCGAAATAATCAGGTTACCAATATCTCTGAAACATATAAAGACCAACTTATTGACAGCGGCACCATCTTTAAGATCATGGCAGATGACAATAACAATCTTCTGATGGCTACCAGCCGACAGCTGTTGGTTTTTGATAACGATTCTATCCGTAACTTCGACGATGGACTGGTCGCCAAAGATCAAAAAGTAATCAGGTATCCACTATTCCGTGATAGAAGCAAACATCTTTGGTTGAATTTATTTGGCCCAGATGACACCCAACAATTAATCATACACATTGACGGCAAGGGAGATAAAACAATCCCCGTTCCCAAGGAAGCACAAGACTTCAAAATATTTAAAGGATTTCAGGACAGGGAAGGCACCTACTGGTTTTTGATGGATAATGGAGGTGTGATGCAATTCAGTAAGAAAAGTGGCTGGCGCATTTTCAATAAGCAAAACGGATTGCCTATCAATATGGTGTTCAACATACATCAGGATGCTGAAGGAAATATCTGGATGGGCACCTTAGGAGCAGGACTTGTCAGATACAGTGGCGACTTGTTTGTATCGCTTAATCGTAGTAATGGTCTGACCGATGATATTATTCGAGCTATTTTTCAGGACTCCAAAGGCACTTATTACTTTGCCGATGGAGAAGGTGGTTTTTCCACGTTAACAAACAAAGAACTAACTACCTACAAAAAGCAGGACCTGCCTGATTTAGTGGCCATCAAAGAGTTTTACGAGCTACCTTCGGGTAATATCCTGATGGCCACCATTGCCGGACTTTGGGAGTTTGATGGTAAATCAACACGCTCAGTTAACGAGAAATATGGCTGGAGCAGACGATTACCACTCAGCGACATTGTGGTTCAGAATGATACTTTTTTCTTTTCAACTTACAATCATGGCTTAATCAAAAGTCATAAGGGTAAAGCCTCTTTTTACAACACCTACAATGCCCATATGCAGGATAATACCATCTTTCATATGCTATCTGATAGTCAGCAAAGACTGTGGCTGTCTACCAGCCGGGGCATTATACTATACCAGCAAGGTGAATTCACCCAGTTTACCGAAGGGCAGGAAATACCCTCTTCCTATATTCTGCAGGCTGCCGAAGATAAGGTTGGAAATATCTGGTTCGCCACTTTTACCAATGGCCTTATCCGCTATGATGGAAAAAACTGGATGACGTTTGACACGGATAAAGGACTCTCTGGTGATAACATTTATTCGGTTATTGCCGATAAGGAAGGTAATATTTTTGCAGGTGCACAAAACGGCATTGATAAACTATCCATCTCATCATCGGGCGAGGTACTAAGCGTTATACAATATGACAAATACGATGGGTTTGTGGGGATAGAAAACAACGGAACGGCCAACTTGCTGGATAATGACGGACACCTCTGGTTTGGTACCATTAAAGGTGCTATCATGTACAATCCCATGGAAAAGCGCACCAACTTTCTGGCGCCTAATATCTACATTCGTGATATAGAACTATCCTATAAACAGCCTGATTGGCTGGCCGAAACCTATAAAACAGCCTACGACTCAATCATTCCGTGGTTTGGTATTCCCAACAGACTAGCATTATCAAGCTCCGATAATAACATCTCCTTTGAGTTTGATGCCCTTTGCTATTCAGTACCTGAGAAAGTAAAATATCGCTGGCGACTGGAGCCCATTGAAACAGAATGGATAGAAGGTTATACCAACACTGTTGCTTATCCCTCTTTGCCTTCAGGCGAATATACTTTTAGAGTAATTGCCGCCAATAACAGCAATATCTGGAACGAAGAGGGAGCAATCTACAACTTCAGTATCCACCCCGAGTGGTATCGCACTGCCTCTTTCCGTGCGCTTATTATCATGCTTATTTTGGGATTAATCGGGGCACTTATTATCTCATGGCAGCAACGCACCAAGACCTTGCGCTTTGAATTGGAGACTTTAATTTCGGCCAAGACCAAAGAGATTAACGAACAAAAAAAGGAGATCTCGAAGCAAAATGAGCAGCTCAAGAATCAAAATATAAAAATTGAGAAACAGGCCAACTCCATTGCTAATGCCTTAAATGATTTGGAGAAACTGACAGAAATAGGTAAGATACTTACTGCCAACCTGTCAACCGACAACATTTTTGCATTGGTTTACAAAGCTGCCAGCGAGGTAATGGATACCTATTTATTTGGCGTGGGCTTATTCAATCAGGAAAGCAATTCATTAGACTTCAACAACGTGATTCTTAAAGGCGAACGCATGCCATTTCTCACGTTCCCTCTTGATGACGTAGAACGACTGTCGATTCACTGTCTGGTGAATGATAAGGAAATATTTATCAACGACTTTGAAAATGAATACAAAGACTATGTGCAGGAAATAAGGCCTGTGCCGGGCGATATCAATAGCCAATCAATTATATACATACCTTTAAAAGTGAGCGGTGCGCCATTTGGGGTGCTAACTGTGCAAAGTGCTGACAAAAAAGCCTACGGGGCCTACCACCTCAGCTTTATGCGCAACATCAGTATGTATACCAGTATTGCTCTGGAAAATGCTAAGGCATTCAGCCAGCTGGAACAACAGCGCCAGTCACTGGAGCAGGTAAACAAGAGTGCCTTTGAACAAAACCAGCTAATCCTAAGCCAGCAAGCCGATATGGATCGCCTGATTCAGGAAAACAATCATTTAATATCCTTATTCACCAAGGAAATAGAACGCCCCATAACCTCTTCAGTGTCACTCATTAGCAGTATCAAAAACGAAGCAGAAATTGACGAGAATGAAAAGGATGAAGCTTTGCAATATGTATTTGATGCATTGTGGCAAATTAAAGAGATGGTGAACCAGGTAACTGAAATTAAGAGACTTGAAAACAGTGAGTTTGCTATTAATAAATCAAAGTTTTCAATAGTTGCCCTTATGCGTGAAGTAGCTGCGCAATATGCCGAATCGTTAGAAGAAAAGGAGATCAGCATCAATTGGTTAGCCAGCGAAGAAATCATCGACAATGATTATACCATCCTGGAAAAAGTCATTTCGAACCTGCTGTCTAATGCCATCAAATTCTCGCCAATGGAATCAAGCATTGAGCTGTCCGTTAAGGCTGATGATGAACAGGTGATTATTGGTGTAAGCGATCAGGGCCCAGGTATTGAAGAGCAGGATATTCCTGATTTGTTTACTAAATACAAGAAGCTCGCATCGCACCATAAAAGCAATGCCCCATCATCAGGTTTGGGCTTATACATAGTTAAACGTTACATCGACAGCATTGGCGGTAGCATTGAATGCAATAGCATCGTTGGGGAGGGAACCACCTTCAATGTAATACTGCCAAAGTAAAAATCTGGCAACATTTTTGATAGTCTGTTAACCTAAATAGACTGATTATGTTTTCACCAATTTTATTAATTATCTTCTTGTTTTTCATGTTTACGAGCATGTTCGTCAGCTCCAGATTGAAAAGCAAATTCAAAGCGTATTCGCGGATACCAATTAACTTTGGCATGTCGGGAAAAGAAGTGGCAGAAAAAATGCTGCGTCAGAACGGACTCATGAATGTTAAGGTGAATTGTGTGCAAGGACAATTAAGCGACCACTACAATCCAGCTAACCGAAGTGTTAACCTGAGTCCGGATGTATATAATGGACGTAGTGTGGCAGCAGCAGCTGTGGCAGCCCATGAAACAGGTCACGCCATTCAACATGCCAATAGCTATGCTTTCCTTGAATTTCGTTCAGCACTGGTGCCGCTTCAGAATGTCAGTGCAAAGATTTTAAACTTCATGTTTATAGCTCTGTTTTTAGGCGCATTTGCACTGCCGGGTTTGATAAGTTATAATCTGGCACTGCAGATCATTATTGCTTGTTATGCCATTTTTACTTTGTTTGCATTTATCACCCTTCCGGTAGAGATTGATGCCAGTAAACGCGCCCTTGCGTGGTTGAATACTGCTGGCATCACCACCCAAGACACGCACGAGAAAGCGAAAGATGCGCTCAAATGGGCCGCTTACACCTATGTTGTTGCAGCCCTGTCAGCATTGGCCACTCTTCTATACTACATCATGTTATTTGTAGGCAACAGAGATTAAACATCGAGTTACTCTTAAATAAAAAGCGGAAGTTACCTGGTAATTTCCGCTTTCTTTCTTTTATCGATGATAATAGTTATAGTCTTTGAGAACAGTACTTAGAAACTCTTTGGCGGGTTGTTTGGTTTCAATTTTCATCTTTTTAAGCACTACCTCCTTAGTTTTAAGTACCAGCGGATGTGGTGCGCCTATACTATTGTAAGAATTATCTTTAGCGGCAATATTAAGAACCTCTTTCACCGTCTGTAAATCATTATCGGACAAAACACTCACCTCTGGATACCGAGGCTGATAATCGTCTTCTACCTCAACGTAAGCTGTGGCTGTTAAACTTCCTTTGGGATCAATTTTTAAAACCGTTGTTTTGGCAACTATATCACCAACACGCTGGCCCTTGCCTCCAATAATGATTGCTAGAAACCCAACCAAAACTCCACCAATTGGCAAGCTAAAATCAACAATGCGGAACAACCAACGCAGAAAACAATCGATAAAACGCAACTCACTGCCATCAATTTTTGCTGCTCGTATCTTAAGCATCATCTTACCAAAACTCTGACCATTTAAAAAAGCTTCGCAGAGTAGATGGTAAAAAACAACAGGCAGAAAGAAGAGACCAATCCACCATTCAGTGACATTCATGCCAACAACAAAAGCAAAAAAGATAATAACTGAATAAAAGAATTGGATAAATCCATCAATGATATAGGCAAAAATACGATCGCCAACACTGGCCAGCTGGTAATCGATATTGACATTTTGAGTAGTAGAAATACTTATATTCTCCATAAAAAGGCTAACGAAATTGATAAGAATAGATAATCAGTAGACCAAAAGTAGCAAAATAAGTTTTTTATGTGCAGAAAAATTCATTTATTCGCAATGCTCATGGACCTGCCCAATGAAGGAAATTACGTTTATAAATCGCAACAAAGCACGCTGGGAAAAATTTGAACAGCAACTTAAAAAACCATCTGCCGTTAATCCTGATAGTTTGGCCGATCAGTTTATTCAACTGACAGATGATTTAGCTTTTGCCCGCACCTTCTACCCAGGTTCACACACATTGGCTTACCTCAATAGCCTGTCTCAAAAAACCCATCAGGAGATATATCGAAACAAACGAGAAAAAGGCAACAGGATACCAGCATTTTTCAGAATCGAATTGCCATTAATTCTTTATTCAGCGCGTCCCTACTTTATTATCTCATTTATTGTGTTTATGGCCTCATGGGCGTTAGGTGTAGCATCATCATTGGCCGACATTGAGTTTGTACGGTCCATACTGGGTGACGCCTATGTCAATATGACCCTCGACAATATAGAAAAAGGGGATCCGATGGCTGTGTATGGCCAGATGGGTGAATTACCCATGGCATTCTACATTATATTTAATAATGTTAGTGTAGCCTGGCAAGTATTCCTCTACGGCTTTTTAACACCCATCGGTGCCATCTATCGCCTGTTTTTCAATGGGGTAATGGTGGGCGCTTTCCAAACCTTTTTTTACCAAAAAAATCTGTTAGGTGTATCCACCTACACCATCATGATACATGGAACACTGGAATTATCAGCCATTGTGCTGGCCGGTGGAGCCGGCATAATGCTGGGCAAATACCTCTTGTTTCCCGGAACCTATCCTCGAAAAGATTCTTTCATCTACGGCGCCATCAAAGGCGTGAAAGTGATGATTCCAATAACCATTGTCTTTTTCGTCGCAGGTATTCTGGAAAGCTTTGTTACCCGCCATTACAACAGCATTGATAACTGGCTGAACATATTTATTATTGCCACTTCAATGCTGGTAATAATCTGGTACTTTTTCATATATCCAAGTCTTGTACATAAAAAATTTAAAGCAAATGACTGAATTTAAGTTTGCACAACGCAGAGATTTTAGCAGTGTTATTAACGCCGCCTTCGAGTTTTTCAAGCAAGAAGGTAAGCTGTTTATGAAAACCATGCTTACATACACAGGCATACCGGTAATAGTGATGATTGCCTCACTGGTATATATGGTTATGCAGCTGGTTAACGGCCAATTTTCTGCCATTACAAATTCGCCGGATCCAATGAGCATACTCACATTCTTTATTCCCTTGTTTATATTCATTGTACTGGCAATTGTGGTGCAAATAGTCATCATGGCCGCCAGTTATGGGTACATGAAAGTATATCATGAGAAAGGGAAAGGTAATTTTTCGCCTTCGGATGTGGGCCAGCAGATTGTCAGGAATTTCTTCCCAATCATAGGTTATACATTTGTTATCAGCCTGCTGATTATGGCTGGTTTCATATTTTTCATCATCCCGGGTATTTACTTTGCCATTATACTAAGCCTGATTTTCCCAATCATGTTCGTTGAAGATGGTGGACTATCAAAGAATTTCAATCGCTGTTTTCAGGTGATCAAAAATCACTGGTGGCTGACCTTTGCTGTACTCATCGTCGCTTCATTGATTGTGGGTATTGTAGGTAGTATAATAAGTGTGCCACTTCAGTTTTATTTGCAATTTAAGATACCAACTATTGCTCAATCGGGTGACTGGAGCCAGGTCAATATTCCATTTGTAGTTATTTCATATGTTCTGCTAATTATTCTGGGAATATACCTCAGAGCATTTGTATACATCGTTACAGGCATACAATATTTTAGCCTAAATGAGAATGATGGTTCGAGCACGATTATGGATCGCATCAACCAGATTGGAGAAGACAGCACGACTACAGAAAACAATCAGCAGTAATAATAGTGAATAGTCTTAAGTACCTGATAGTAATTATTGTTTGGAGTCTGGGGCTCAACACCTCGGCTCAGCAGGATAGCATAGCCTCTGTGGTACCTGTTGATGCCTGGGACAACAGTATTATTGACTACCGCTGTCCAACTCAGGATACGATTGATTATTACCGGGCACAACCAGAATATCAATACAGTGTTAATGCCGATGCCTTGAATTGGTGGCAGAAGTTTGTAAAATGGTTCTTGTCACTCTTTCGTATTGGCGATGGTACCCTAAGCCTGATAGGTTGGCTATTTCTTCTATTAGGAGTAGCTGCAGTGGTGTTTATTGTTATAAGACTGCTGGGCATACCTATCAAAGGGCTGTTTATTTTCTCCCGTTCAACAAAAGTGACCAATTTAAATTTTGGACTCAACAATGCTGATATTGAAAACGAAGAGCTGGAGAACATGCTTAAAGTATTCATCAATAATCAGGCATACCGAGAGGCAACACGTATATTATTTTTGCTGAGCTTACGTCAGCTACACCGCAAAAACTTTATCAGATGGAACGCCTATAAAACAGACCGTGACTATTATTACGAAGTGGATGATCCTGAAATCAAAAGTGCATTTTTAAGCCTCATCCGGCAGTATGAGTTTATATGGTTTGGTAAATTTAATATTAATGAACAGGAATTTAGCACTGTTAAAAACGAATTTGAACAGTTCATGCAATTGCTGACTCCCAATAAACAGGCAAGTTAATGAGTAGCTCCTCTTCAAATAGAATCCTTATAACAGCTACTGTTTGTATTGTTTTACTGGTAGTGTTTGTATTGGCCTATTCGCCAAAACCCATTGACTGGTCATTAAGCTACTCAAAGTATGACACCAAACCCTTTGGCAACAAACTATTATTCGAATTACTACCTGTTGCCTTCGATGAAGATGCCGTCAAAACATCTCATGGAACCTTTGACGAGTTTTTTAGCGACTTTGAAACTGAAGCAACGAACCTGATAGTTATTAACAACGAATTTAGTCCTGACGAAACCGATATTGATACGCTGATTGAATTGCTCAATCAGGGGAATAACCTCTTCTTATCGGCCAGCTCCATGCCGGATACCATCAGAAGCCTGTTTAAAATTGATTACCAGGAACGCTATGGTGCCGGTGATTTTTTCCTGGACTCCATCAGTTTCAATTTCTCCAATCGTAAGCTTCGCACCCACCTGGGTTATTGGTATAAAAAAGCCATTTCCAATAACTATTTCACCAGTTACGATACCTTATCGACTTCTGTACTGGGATTTAATAATCTGGGCAAGACTAATTTCATTAAAGTCAAATATGGTTTAGGGCATGTGTTTATCAACCTCAATCCGCAAGCGTTTACGAACTATAATTTGCTGATTAAAGACAACTATGAATACGCCTTTAAATGCCTGTCTTATTTACCAAATCAGGCTACGGTATGGGATGAACACTATAAATATAAATACCTCGTTCATAATTATGAATCAGGCGGACAGCGCTCCATATTAAGTTTTATCCTCGATCGCACACCACTGCGAATAGCCTGGTATGTGCTATTGATTGGTGTATTAATATTCTTTCTATTTGGTTCGGCCCGCCGACAGAGAGCGGTACCAATACTAAAGCCAAATATTAACAGTACTGTCACCTTCATTGAGACAATTGGCCGCTTGTACTACAGTCGTAAAAACCACATGGACATTGCTAAAAAACGCTTTAGCTACCTGCAGGAATATATTAGAACCAGATACTATATCAACACTTCTGAGATGAATGATGAACTGTATCAGCAACTGGCCGATAAATCATCCATCCCCATCAGAGCTATTAAGCAATTGTTTGAGTTAGGCAATAACCTAAGCAATATGCAGCGCATCAGCGAAGAAGACCTGGAACAGTTTAACAGGCGAATAGACTTTTTTTATGAACAGTGTCAATAAATAACAGAGATATGGACCAACAGACCAATACACCATTTGAGAACCGATTACCATTGGAAGAACTTAACCATTCGGCATTTCGCATTCGTACCGAAATAAATAAAGTGATTGTTGGGCAAGAAAAAGTGCTTGACCTGCTACTGACCGCTGTCATTGCCAACGGCCACGTATTGATAGAAGGTGTGCCTGGTGTAGCCAAAACGATGATGGCCAAATTATTGGCAAAGTCTGTTTCATCTGATTTTTCACGAATACAGTTCACCCCCGATCTGATGCCTTCAGACGTGCTTGGAACCATGGTGTTCAACACAGGAAAATCGGAATTTGAATTTAATAAAGGTCCAATATTTTCGAACCTGGTATTGATTGACGAGGTCAACCGGGCCCCCGCCAAAACACAAGCCGCCCTCTTTGAGGTGATGGAAGAGCGCCAGGTAACCATTGATGGCACCACCCGGGCGATGACACCACCTTTTCTGGTTATGGCCACCCAAAACCCGGTTGAGCACGAAGGTACATACCGCCTGCCAGAAGCCCAACTTGACCGTTTCTTATTCAAAATTAAAATTGACTATCCCAATCTGGAGCAGGAAGTATCCATATTAGCCAATGCACAGAACCGTCAGGAAAAAGACGCATTAAGCCAGATTAATGAGGCCGTAACAGGTGAAGAAATTGTCAAGTACCAGGAGATGGCTGCCAAGGTTATTGTTGAGGATGACCTGCTGCGTTATATCGCGCAAATTGTTGATAAAACACGTACACATGGCGCACTCTTCCTTGGAGGTAGTCCGCGTGCATCTCTTGCAATTCTAACTGCGGCTAAAGCCTTTGCGGCGCTGGAAGGACGCGATTTTGTGACACCCGATGACATTAAGTTTGTGATGATCCCGGTTCTAAACCACCGTGTTATTCTTACACCTGAAAAGGAAATGGAAGGCATCAAACCTGAAGTGATCATTCAACAAATCATCGATTCTGTGGAGGTTCCACGCTAAGCTGCAGGCAATGAGATTCAGAATAAGAAACCACGTATATTTTACACCTCTGTTCTACTATGCCCTTGGCGTAATTGTATTTTCATTGGCAATGGGACAATTTGGCGAAATGTTTTTCCAGTTTGGCCTCATTGCACTGGGCTTATTTATTCTGCTAATCGTCATTGAAGCGCTGTTATTGTTTGTGAAACACAAAAGCAACTTTGAAGCTCAACGTATCACTGAAGAACGTTTTTCGAACGGCGACGAAAACCTGGTAAAGCTAACGTTTACCAATAATTTCCCTTTCCCGGTAACTATTAATGTAATTGATGAATTGCCTTTGCAGTTTCAAAAACGCGACTTCAATATTCGCACGTACCTGAAGGTGGGTGAAACGAAAAATATGAGTTACCACCTTCGCCCAACAGAGCGCGGTGAATATTGGTTTGGAGCCTTGAATGTATTTATCAAGTCACCTCTTCGACTGGTTGAGCGTCGCATTCAGTTTAACCTCAAACAGTATGTAAAGGTGTATCCGGCATTTAAAGAAATGCGGCAATTTGAGATGATGGCCATCTCTAACCGCTTGACAGAAGTTGGTATCAAAAAAATCAGACGGATTGGTCATCAGATGGAGTTTGACCAGATACGTGAATATACAAAGGGTGACGATTACCGAACTATCAACTGGAAAGCGACAGCTCGACGCAGCAGCCTGATGGTCAACCAGTACCAGGATGAAAAATCGCAGCAGGTGATTTCTATTATTGACCTGGGACGAACCATGAAAATGCCATTTGAGGGCATGACCCTGCTGGATTATGCCATTAATGCCTCGCTGGTATTATCAAAAATTGCCATGTTAAAGCAAGATAAAGCGGGGCTAATCACCTTTAACAATAAGGTGCGAACGGTAGTACCACCACAGCGCAACAGCAAGCAGATGCAGGTCATTATGGAGGCTTTGTATAATCAAACAACACGATTTGAAGAACAAAGTATTCAGGCCTTATATACCAGTATCAGACGGAACGTGCATCAACGTAGCTTACTGGTTATTTACACCAATTACGAAAGCCTGAGTGCAGCAAAACGGCAACTACCGATGCTTCAGAAGTTGGCCAATGACCATATGGTGGTCATCGTATTCTTTGAGAACACCGAACTGAAGCAACTCACCGATGCTAAAGCCAGTGATATGGAAGGTATCTATGTGAAGACCATCGCTGAAAAATTTGCTTACGATAAAAAGCGTATCGTACTTGAACTGGAACGCTATGGTATTCACTCTGTACTAACAGCCCCCGAAAACCTGACTGTTGAAACCATCAACAAATACCTTGAGCTAAAAGCCCGCGGTTATATATAAAATAGCCTGAAGCAATCTTCAGATTCAAACATTTACATCACTACTTTTGCCAAAATTAGTAGTCTTAAAAGTAAATCTTATTACCACATTTATTCTCTATTTTGACGAACAGTCGATTTTTTGAGATTATCGTTCAAAAAGGTGTGAGCTAAAAGTATCATATTCTTACAAATTCGTTACAGAAACCCCATAACTTTATACGTGTAAAATTTAGCTTGATTGTCTTATTAATGAAAGATTAACGTAAAGCTAATTTTCACCTTAACCAGACAACTAAGGCAGACACTATTTTTGCACCTATGGTATAACTTAATGAAGAAGCGTGATGATGCGAGTAAATTATTCAACCCCCTACGGTTTTCCTGAAAAGATCGAACTAGACGATGTTGTTAACAGGGAGTTAATCTCGTTAATGACCCAAAGCCCAATTAATCCAGAAGATTTTTATCTGACGGGCTATGAAACCATCTGCTTCAAGCGAACGCGCGAATTCGCATTAGAAACAGTTATATCATCCGTCATTCCGCTTGACAAAGACATACTGGTAGTTGCCAACCATTCTGACGATTTGCACATCCAGAAGTTGTGTAGTTTATACGGCGTTAACAGCACACTCATCCATTTACCCGAATCGGAGAAAGAGCTGGAAGCAGCCTTATCGGCTTATGAACAGCAGCGGTCTTATTCACACATTTTAATCTCGTGCGATGTCAACACGCCCGAATGCAAGGACAAAATCAGGCTACTGGCAGCTGAACTCAGTAAAACATCCATTAAACTCATTGTACACTGCCGACGCAGTCCAATGGATTTGAGTGAAATAAGCGAACTCAATGTGGCATTTATGGTGTGTAATGGTATGAGCAGCTACATCAGCTCAGTGGTGATTGCCCGCCGCAGTCAGCTGGTTCAAACCGAAGGCATTTCACGCAACGATAAGCTTGACCTGTACAACTACTGGCAAAAAATGCTTTACAGTCGCAATTCGGGCATTAAGCCCATGGCTGTATAGTTCTTTTATAACAAAATAGTAAAGTCGCCCATAGTGGCGACTTTTTATATTAAACAAATATTACCTCCTCTTTAACCCAGCTCTCAAGGCACCATTCAATTCGCACTAGTTTCTTACTAGCTTAACATCAACTTATTACTAAGCCATTATCATTGTGATATAATTAAACTTTGACAATGAATAACGAAAAACAAAAAACACCCAGGCATGCTGATGCAATAGTATTATCAGATACTCACCTGGGTACATTTGGCTGCAAAGCTGATGCTATTGTTTCATACTTAAACACTATTTCCACGCCTATTCTGATTCTGAATGGAGATATCATTGATATCTGGCAGTTCTCCAAATCGTATTTTCCAAAGTCGCATTTAAAAGTCATTCGCCATCTGCTAAAAATGATGGAGAAAGGAACTCATATTTATTACATTACCGGCAACCATGATGAGCACTTTCGGCGCCTGGCGGGACAAAAGATTGGTAATCTGAGTATCGTGAATAAGCTGATTCTCGAACTGGATGGTAAAAAGTCCTGGATATTTCACGGCGATGTGTTTGATGTTTTCATGCATTACTCCAAATGGCTGGCCAAATTAGGGGCCACGGGTTATGGCATTCTTACACTTATCAATCGCTTTACCAACGCCGTTCTGCAATTGCTTAAGCTTAAAAAGGTTTCCTTATCACGCGACATCAAAAAGTCGATTAAGAAAGGTAAAAATAACATCACCTCATCATTTGAACGAACCGTTTCAAACCTGGCCATTGAAAAAGGCTATGATTATGCGATTTGCGGACACATCCATTGGCCCGAGAAAAAAAACATCAGCAATGAACAAGGAAGCGTTTGCTACCTGAACAGCGGCGACTGGGTAGAAAACATGACAGCGCTTGAATATTATAACAACGACTGGCACCTGCATTACTATGAAATGCCTAAAAACAACACGAAGCAGGCAGATAACGAATTAGTTAGCGATGACATGCTTCTGCCCAACCCCAAAATCCTTTTTCAAACCATGGTGAATGACATCATTAACAGCTAACTAATATGAAAATCTTATACGCTATACAAGGAACTGGCAATGGGCATATTTCCAGAGCATTTGAAGTCATCGGTCATCTAAAAAAATACGGTGAAGTGGACCTCCTAATAAGTGGTACACAATGTGATATAAAATTACCCTGGAAAGTGAAGTATCGCTTCCATGGCATGAGTTTTATTTTCGGAAAGAAAGGAGGTGTAGATCTTAAGGAAACCTTTCTGCGCTCTCGACCATACGAATTCTTAAAAGAGGCATTGACCTTACCTGTTTATCAATATGACTTAGTACTCAACGATTTTGAGCCGGTAAGCGCATGGGCCTGCAAATTACGAAACGTTAAGTGTGTAGGCATAAGTCATCAGAGTGCAGTTTTACATCCACAGGTGCCAAAGCCCAGAACAAGGGATATTGTCGGCAAAGCCATATTGAAGCATTATGCACCGGTTTCAACGGCCCATGGCTTTCACTTTAAAAGCATCGGCCAAACTGTTTCAACTCCTGTAATACGCGACGATATTCGATGGGCCAATAACAGAAATAAAGGTCACTATACAGTATACCTCCCATCCTATTCTGACGATAAAATTATTCAGGTCCTCTCACAGTTTAAAAACACCAAATGGCATGTATTCTCCAAGCACACCAATACTGAATACACTGCGGACAATATTGATATTAAGCCGGTAAATAAGGAAAAGTTTACCAAAAGCCTGGTGAGTGGTGCAGGTGTACTTTGCAATGCCGGGTTCGAAACCCCTGCTGAAGCATTGTTTTTGGGTAAAAAACTATGTGTTATCCCCATGAAAGGGCAATACGAACAGCATTGCAATGCGGCTTTTCTGGAAAGTATGGGCATTACAACGCTTAACAGTTTCTCAAAGGAGCTAGAAAGAATACAGGACTGGCTAGATTCCAAACAGCCTGTACAAATCAAATACCCCGATAACCTGGCCGATGTAATTGACGAAATAATGGCAAATAATATAAAAGCAGCTTGTCCTGAACTGGCAGTCTATTGATACGCACTAAACCTCAACAAAATACTTAAGTTGAATAATCTATCGGCGCCTCAGGTTTTGGTAGGAGTAGCTTAGCTGGGTCTTTTCATCCACAAAAGGCCCTTCTTCATTAACAACCAACCAATCGGCCATATTAATAGCTGGGAAGAACACCGTTGCCTCATCAAAAATGTGTTCAATCACCGTCAAAAACAGCTCCTGAGTGACTGGTAGAAAGCTTTTATAAATCTCGCCACCACCAATTACAAACACTTTCTCATCGCTGTTGCAAAGTGCCAAAGCTTCATCTAATGAATGTACCACCTCAGCACCCTTGGCTTCAAAGTCAGTCTGGCGGGTGATGACCACATTACGGCGATTGGGTAAAGCACCTTTGGGCAATGCCTCAAAGGTTTTTCGCCCCATTATAATGGTATGTCCGGTGGTTAAAGCTTTAAAGCGTTTTAAATCAGCTGAGATATAAGCCAGTTGGTCATCTCCTTTACCAATACCATTGTTCCGGTCAATGGCCACAATCATTGAAAGTATCATCTTCTATAGTTCTTTGTAAAGTCAGTTAAACATTTCAGCACAAAGGCCATTAAACCGATATCGCTCCTTTAATGTGCGGATGTGCATCGTAGTTAACCAACTCAAAATCGTCATACACGAATTCATCAATTGATTTACGCTCCGGATTGAGCAGTAATTGTGGCAAAGTTTTAGGCTCCCTTGTCAGCTGTAGCTTCACCTGTTCAATATGATTCAGATAAATATGTGCATCGCCAAGTGTATGAACAAAAGTACCTGGCTTTAAACCACACACCTGCGCCACCATCATGGTTAGTATGGCATACGAAGCAATATTGAAGGGCACTCCCAAAAAGATATCAGCACTTCGTTGATAAAGCTGACAGCTCAGCTTACCATCAGCCACATAAAACTGAAATAGAATATGGCATGGTGGTAGTTGCATATCGTCAATAGCCCCTACATTCCAGGCACTCACAATATGACGTCGCGAATCCGGATTATTTTTGATGCTCTCAATAACCTGCTTAATCTGATCAATATGACCACCATTGTAATCGGGCCATGAGCGCCACTGATACCCATAAACAGGGCCAAGCTCACCATCTTCCTTAGCCCACTCGTTCCAAATACGCACGCCATTATCCTGAAGGTACTTAACATTGGTACTACCCTTTAGGAACCACAACAGTTCATGAATAATCGACTTCAGGTGTAACTTTTTGGTAGTCAGCAGTGGAAACCCTTCACTCAAATCAAAACGCATCTGATGTCCAAACACGCTGATAGTCCCGGTTCCTGTTCGATCTTCTTTCTTAAATCCTTCCTCCAAAACCCTGTCTAACAGGTCTAAATACTGCTTCATACTATACTCCTTTGCTGGTAACAGGTAGTATTACCTGCCTTTAAATTTGTGTTTCCGATGCTACATGGAATAATGCCATGTAGGATTTTGAAACGTAAAAATAGATAAATTATTAAGATATAACACCTCAACCACTATGCTCTTAATTTTCCCGATCAGGCTGAAGCTCAAGCGTGGTAACAATAGGATAATGATCGGAAACATCCACTTTGATACGCCTGAAATTATAGGAGGCAAAATGGTTATCGTGAAAAATGAAGTCAATACGAAAAGAAGGTAAGGGCCCGTTGTATGTGCCACCAAATCCCTGTCCCGATTCTTCAAAAGCATCCTTTAAATTACCCCGCATCTTACGATACACATATGATACAGGCGTATCATTAAAATCGCCACAAACAATTGGCGGATATGGCGAATTAGCAATATACTTACCAACCGTTTCGGCCTGCAAAGCCCGGTTACCAAACGCCTTACTCAGCTTACTGCTGATGGCTTTAATATTTTCGTTGCGCTCCTTTTTATTCTGATAGTTCAGACTATCCAGAAAATTAAGCTGTTCCCTGTCAAACTTAATGGACTCGAGGTGATTATTAAATATGCGAATACGCTGCTCCCCAATCTTAATATCACTATAAATACTGAAGTTATTCGATTGCTCAAACCTTACACTATACTTCTCAACAATCGGGTATTTACTGAAGGTGATCAATCCAAAATTACGCTTCCCCTTCTTACCCGATAAATATTCGATATGCTGATACTTGAACTGATTCAAGCGACGAAGTATATAATGCTCGGTGTATGATTTATTAGATGAAGTAGTAAAAAATTCCTGGATACACAGTACATCCGGATTTTCCTCACGAATAAAATCGAATATCTTCTCATTGGTATTATCACCAATCCATTGGTAATAATCAAACATGCGGGCATTTAAGCTCATCACCTTAAGTGGTGCCTGCATCTCTTTTCGATCCATTTTGGCACCCTTCCACTGAAAAGTATGCTCCCAGTGCCCCCAGGTTATAACGATAGCTAATAAAGGCAACAGGAACTGCCAGCGCCGTTTAACCAGCCAGAAAGCAAACAGCACAAAGTTGATGAGCCAGAGAGTAGGAAATACATAACCAATAAAGGCCAGCACGGAGGTATGAGCCGGACTGATATAAGCCGTTAACACAGAAAACAGCAAAATGCCTGAGGCTATCAGGCTGATAATGGTGACTACAGATTTAAAAAAACGTCTTAACAAAATGACTTATTTACTGGCATCAAACAATGTTTGCTTCTCTTCTTTACTCAAACTATCGTACCCACTCTTCTTTATCTTATCTAAAATACGGTCAACCTCCTGCTGCTTATTCACTTTGCGAGCATTGTACTCCATATCGGTTACAGGTCGGCGATGCGTCACTTTCAGTTTCGACTTGGGCTTAAACAAAGTCGCCAGTCTATCCATCATGCGATTAAAACCCATGGTGACATCGCGCCCCTGCGAAATACTTCCCCCATAGAAATAGCCAAATGCCGCACCTCCAATATGTGTCAGGTGCCCACCAGTGTTTGACAATTGCGGGATACTGATTAAATCCAATATCAAAGCAACCAAGGCTACGTATTTGAGTTGTACGGCTCCAAAAAACAGCAAATATATTTTATGGTTGGGAGCATAGCGCGCAATGGCAAATAATATGGCCATCACAGAGCCTGAAGCCCCCATTAGAATAGCATATGGTACCTGTTGATGCAGAACGGGTATTAGGTTGTAGCTAACCAGGTAAAACGCCACCCCCGATAAACCGCCTAAGAAATAAACGCCTAACAATTGGCGAGGATTCAGAAATTCGAGGAATATACGGCCAAACCAGTAGAGGTAAAGCATATTAAACAGGATGTGCAGAAAATCGTAATGCACAAACATATAGCTTATCAATGTCCAGGGCTTGAATAACAGCTTACTTAAATCAGCAGGCACCGAAACCCATTCCAGTAAAGGGTAATGTTGAGCACTGCCTGAGCCGGATGAAAAACTAAAAAAGACCTGCAACAAACGGATGGCAATAAACACCCCAATATTAATGTAGATTAATTTGGTCAGTACGCCACCCTGACGATACGATTGTTTAATTTCATCGACTATGCTCATAGCTTACAAGTTAAATCAGATTCCTTTTTTATCCCAATATTTAATCAAGATAAATCCAAAAATCATTCCTCCCAAATGCGCCCAGTGAGCCACATTGTCGAATGAGAAATTGGCAACCCCCATAAATAATTCAGCTACACCATAAATCATTACAAAATATTTGGCTTTAATAGGAATTGGTGGAAATAACAGCATGAGCTCTGTATTAGGAAACAGCATACCAAAGGCCAATAGTATACCAAATACAGCACCAGAAGCTCCTACCATGGAACTGTTAAGCACCATATTAAACTTCGCCATATCCGGGTTGGTAAAATTCTTCCACTCACGTAATGCCTGTGCACCTTGTTCAAATACAATAGCCACCTGCTCGTCGGTCAGCACTGAAATAGCATTATTGTAGTCGATGTATTTGAACCCTAGCTGAATCACAGCCGCACCTACACCCGTAATAATGTAATACACAATGAACTTCTTTGGCCCCCAATACACCTCTAACACACGCCCGAACATAAACAGGGCAAACATATTAAAGAACAGGTGCATAAAGTCGGCATGCATAAACATGTATGTTCCAAACTGCGCGGGATGAAAATTATCTGACAGAGGAAAATACAATCCCAGGTAGTTATTTAAATCTATACCGAATGTATTACGTAATACCCATGTCGCCAACAGGAACAGGGCATTAATTATCAACAGATTTTTTGTTACCGGTGGTAATCCGGCTAAAGGTGATGGACGATAGTTCATCTGCTCTATTTTAAAAGTTATTGGGCACTCTGCTACAACATCAGTGCCAATCCTATTCTTCCACTAAATAAACGCAAAAGCAACAAGAATTGTTAAATCAACTACTTATATTCTGCCAATATGACACTACATAAAGCGCTTTTGCATTTCATCCATATCCATTATTGAGATAATGGTTTTGCCCGATGGCGAGAAGTTGGGTACCATACAGGCAAACAACTGATCAAACAGTTCACTCATTTCAAGTGTCGACAGCACCTTACCATAAGGAATAGCACCACGCCTGGCCATGGAGGTGGCCACCTGCTCGGTTACTTCCTTTTGTAAATCCACCTCACCATCTCTAAAATCGGTGAGAATACCATCAATCAGCTGGGCAGCCGATACATTCTCTAGTCCGGCCGGGGTCGATAGCACATTGAAGGTTTCCTCATTAACCTGTTGCAGCTCCAAGCCGAGGGTCAACAAATCAGGCTGCAGCTCATTCACCATGGCCATTTCCTCAGGACCAAAATGCAGCTCTTCGGGGAACAGACACTTTTGAGACAACGATGCGCCTCTCTGCAATGTGCGAATAAAACCTTCGAAGATAATGCGCTCATGAGCCCGCTTCTGGTCAATCATCATCAAACCCGACTTAACCGAAGTGAGTATATAGCGGTTCTTCAACTGAAAGAAGCGGTTACTGCCTGCGCTTTCCTCATTGGCACCACCCGATAAGAAAGTTTGTTGCACCGGTTCCTGTTCCTGCTCGTTGGGTTCAAAGGGTTGTTCCTGCTTCTCCATTTCAGAATTAGCCAAAGCAGAAAAATCGGGCAGTTCATTACTTTCATTACCATCGTACAGGTTCTCCCAGCCCTGCGCCGACGCCTTTGACCGGAAAGTAGCCGTTCCGCCACTGCTATAACTCGAAACAGATTGTTTCCTTTCCTCTTCGAAAGGGTTATAAAACGGATTCACCTCAACTGTTGGCTCCACCAATTCACCCTCGCGGCTGGAGACAGGAATGTGAATTTGATCAGTAGTGTCAAAATCGATGGATGGCATCATATTGAACTTACCCAGGCTTTCGCGGATGGCGGCATTGAGTAGCTGCCAGAAAGCCCTTTCATCCTCAAACTTTATCTCTGTTTTGGTCGGATGAATATTCACATCAATAATCTGCGGATCTACTTCGAGGAAAATAAAATAAGCCGGAATGGTTTCGGGCTGCAGTATATTATCATAGGCATCCATCACTGCACGGTGCAGGTAGGGATGCTTCATAAAGCGGTTATTCACAAAAAAGAACTGATCGCCCATGGTCTTTTTAGCCGATTCGGGCTTACCAATAAAGCCGGAGATCTTCACCATCACCGTATCAGTATCGATGGGAATAATGTTATTGCCCATCTGCTTGCCGTTCATATTAACAATGCGCTGCTTTATATTACCGGCTGGCAGACTAAACATGGGCACTTCATTATGCACCAGCGACAGGGCCACATCGGGGTGCGCCAGGGCCACACGTTGAAATTCATTAATAATATGTCGGAGCTCGGTGGAGGTTTTTTTCAGAAAACGACGCCTGGCCGGCACATTGTAAAACAGATTTTTAATACAGAACTGACTACCAACCGGACATTGTACAGGTTCCTGCGACTCAACCTGAGAAGCTGCAATATTAATTTGCACTCCCAGGTCGTCTTCCTCACGTCGTGTTTTTAGTTCAACCTGGGCAATGGCGGCTATAGATGCCAAGGCTTCGCCACGGAAACCCATTGTTTGCAGCGCAAATAAATCACTGGCCTCACGAATTTTTGATGTGGCATGGCGCTCAAAAGCCATACGCGCATCGGTTTCGTTCATGCCACAACCATTGTCAATGACCTGTATCAGGCTCTTTCCCGCATCCCTGGTAATCACTTGAATATTGGTAGCCCCTGCATCAATGGCATTCTCCATCAATTCCTTGATAACCGATGCAGGTCGCTGTATCACCTCTCCGGCAGCAATCTGGTTGGCCACCGAATCTGGCAATAACTGTATTACATTCGACATGTGTTAACTATCTCTTTTTATTAATTAATAAAACCCAAGATTGATGAAGCAGGCGGCCATATGCGCTCAGGCAGACATCAAGTTTGCTATTACGATTTGTGCAAATGTTTATTCAATTGGCTAGTCGGCAAAAAATGATTCCATCCAGGCCATTCCCTCCTGAATGAGGTAAACCCCCAATATCATCAGAATAATCAGGATAAGAACTAAACGTAGATTGGAACGACGCTTCTCGCTTCGCGACACCTCGTAATGAGACTTTATACGACGACGCATACCTCCCTTAATACGGCCGGCATAGCCACTTTCCTTCTCTTCGTCGTTTAATAGCCCTAGCTCTTCCTTTATCCGACGTTCCCTTTCTTCACGCTTCTCCTTCTGCTCATCGTAATAAATCGGGTCGTGCTGAAACACCCGATGACGCGCCACTTTTGAAAATGTAAATTTCATCTTTCTCTAATTTTTATACCAAGCCACAATTCTTATACCAGCATATACTCCTACCGGTAACGAAATTCTGCGTCCTGATAATTGTGCAACAAAAAGCTGTTTGCATCCGCACCTAGGCAAAGATAACAAGTAATCGTTAATAACCAGAAACAGCCTGTTTCAAGCTGGCCTTTTAGCGACCTAAAAAGCTTATTTGATGACGAATAGTATTTACTAACAAAGCCTGTGAACATCTTATTGATAACTTCAGGGCTTCTCAACTGGGCCAATGGGCAGAGAATACAAAAACAACTGTCAGAACCAGTTAACGAAACACTTGACTGATAAATGAAGTAATGGGATGGGTAATTTTACAGCAGGGCCTGCTCATTTCCCGGAAGGCCGATGAAATTATGATATTTTCGTCGCCCTTCCCATATTTCCCTTTCCCTTTCTGTAATTTCGACGGCCTTCCCATAATTTTGATGCCCTTCCGGTAAAACAGCCCACCCCGGCTATCTTTTTATCGTCCTGCCAGCATCGTTGAGGACCATCACCAGGTTGAACCAGCTCAGAGAGTTTGGCAAGAGATCAAGCGGGTAGATTTCTATTTCAGTGGATGACCGCAGTGCTTGCAGAAAGCAGCTTCATAGTCATGCCCCTCCTTGAGGCAGTCAGGACAAACACGCGAACCTGGCTGCCGGCGACTTTCATTCACCAGCTGACTGGTAACAATACCAGTTGGCACAGCAATAATGGCATAACCCGTTATCATGATAAAACCTGCCAGGAACTTACCTAACACCGTCACAGGCGCTATGTCGCCATAGCCTACTGTGGTGAGCGTTACAATGGCCCAGTATACACTTTGCGGAATACTTTTAAAACCCTCGTTATGTGGATTCTCTACAATATACATGACGGTGCCCATGATGGTAACAATGATAAGCACCACAAACAGGAACACGCTTATTTTATTACGCGACGACAACAGCGCCAACCACAAAACGCTCGCCTCTTTTACATAGCGGGTGAGTTTCAGCACACGGAATACGCGCACCAGCCTCAATGCCCTCACAACTATCAGCATCTGTGTGCCTCCGATAATCAGACCCAGATAGGTAGGCAGGATGGCCAGCAAATCAATGATGCCAAAGAATGAAAAAATATACTTGCGCGGGCGATCGATAATAACTATACGCAGAAAATACTCAATGGTAAAAAGCCCGGTCAGGCACCACTCCATCACCACCATGGCTTTATTGATGGCTGGTGGCAGCGTGTCATCACTCTCTACCATCACCACAACTATACTTAGTAGAATAAGTATAATCAAAAGAATATCAAACAGCTTACCGGCTGGCGTATCGGTTTCGTAAATTACCTGGTATAAACGATTCTTAACAGATTGCATAAGTTTATGATTTGCGCTCACTCAAAGATATAAAGCCTTTGAGCTTAAAAAAATTTTAAGTTTAGAAAAGCCATTGTACTTTTACAAAGCAAATAAGAACACATGACACGAGAAGATATCATCAAAGAATTTAATGAAGCACAAGCGGTGCTGAACCGTTTTATGCAGGAGGAAAGCAACTGGGATAAGCTACAGGCGGCCGGCGATATGATGGCTGAGGCTATTGCTGCTGGCGGTAAAGTCATGTCGTGTGGTAATGGCGGCTCCATGAGCGATGCCATGCATTTTGCCGAAGAGCTGACAGGTCGCTTTCGTGATAATCGCCGCGGGCTGGCAGCTGTTGCCATCTCCGACCCCACTCATATCACTTGTGTGGGCAACGATTATGGCTTCGATTATATTTTCTCACGTTATGTGGAAGCCACAGGCCAGAGTGGCGATGTACTGCTGGCTATCAGTACCAGCGGCAACTCACCCAATGTATTGAACGCCGCTAAAGCAGCCCGGGAGAAGGGTATGAAAGTAGTGGCCTTGACTGGTAAATCGGGCGGTGAACTGGCTGAGGTAGCGGATATTGAACTACGCGCCCCCCATACGGGTTATTCAGATCGCATCCAGGAGATTCACATTAAAATCATCCATGTATTGATTCAATACATTGAAGCTAAAGCAATAGGAGAATAAGCCGCGGGTAACCTGCCTGTAGGCATAAATCAATAATGTTGCGCAGGCAACAATAGCAACAATAAAAGTACTGTCGCTGACGCTAGGTCATCATGTTATTAACAACAGTACTCGAGCCTTTACATCGTAAAGATACTTAAGTGAGGTAATTGACATTACTACAGCTGGGATATTACATCTAATTTGCTGAGCGATTCAGTTCTAAATCAGGCTCACGATACAATGCTACTCAGGGCTTGCGCATACTTTTATAGCCTATTCATGCTGTTACCTCAACCATTCTCACTATCTTGTGTTTCATCTTTAGAAGAAAAAGATTAACTAAATCGCACAGTTATATATGAAGGGTATATTACTAGTCAATATGGGCGGACCTCAGTCGCTAAGTGAGATGCGCCTTTTCCTCAAAAACATGTTTAGTGATAAGTATATTTTGCCGCTACCGTTTGGTCTCAGGCAATTTGTGGCCAATATGATTGCCAAAAAACGCCATCCGTCATCGTGGGAGAAATACCAGTTGATAGGCGGTACACCCATCATTAAACATACCGAAGCAACGGGCAAGGCTCTGGCCGAACAAACCAATTTGCCGGTTTACACAGCTTACTCCTATACGCCTCCTTTCATTGCCGATGTGCTCGACAAGATGGTGGCTGATGGTGTTGATGAGATTGATGTACTGACCATGTATCCACAGGCCAGTGACACCACTACCACATCTGTTTTTACTGATGTTAAGAAAGCTGCTAAGAAATTAAACGGTGTAAGCATTAGAGAGATCTGCGATTACAGTGTACATCCCACATTTCTGGAATACTGGAAAACCCTCATTGAAGAACACATTGAAAGGGAAGGTCTGGATAATCCATTGTTGCTGTTTACGGCCCATGCCATCCCCATGTATGGTGTTAAGCGGGGCGATAAATACCCCGATACGGTTAAGCACATGGCCAAACGGCTGGCTGGACTCATGAATCGCCGTTACGAAGTGGCTTTTCAATCGCGTGTAGGGCCGGTCAAATGGGTTGGACCTGATACCGATGATCACCTGGAAGAGCTGGTGGTAGCCGGTGAAGATAATTTTGTGCTGATACCCCTTAGCTTTACTACCGAGTGTCTCGAAACGGTTTATGACTTAAATATAAAGCTGGTGGATATCTACAAAAAGGATGAACGGGTAAAGCACATTTCACGTGTAGAGATACCTGTGGCGCATCCGCTTTTTATCGAAACACTAAAACGTGTGGTGAATGAATAAACAATACGATGTGGTGATACTGGGGGCCGGTGTTACGGGCTTAACCCTGGCGCATAAACTCAATAAAAAAGGCATTAACTTCTGCGTGTTGGATAAGCAAATGCAGGCAGGAGGCGTTATAAACACACAAAGCGAAAATGGCTTCGTCTTTGAATCAGGTCCCAACTCTGGTATTGTCTCACACCCTGAAGTAGTGGCTTTGTTCGATGAGCTGGGCGATGCCATTAAAGTAGAGAAAGGCAATGACCTGGTAAAAATTCGCTATGTACTCAAAAATGGTGAGTGGCATGCTTTGCCTCACAGCCCTATCTCGGCAGTCTCAACGCCTTTATTCACACTCAAAGATAAGTTTCGCATACTGGGCGAGCCCTTCAGGGCAAAAGGCACCAACCCTGATGAAACATTGGCAGAGCTGGTGAAACGACGAATGGGAAACAGTTTCCTCGACTATGCCATCGACCCCTTTATTCTGGGGATATATGCCGGTGATCCGGCACAACTGGTGACGCGGTATGCCATGCCTAAGCTATATAACCTGGAGCAAACCTATGGCAGCTTTATCGGCGGTGCCCGCAAAAAAGCCAGGGAGCCAAAAACTGAGCTTGAAAAACGTACCGATCGGGCTGTTTTCTCTATTGAAGGTGGTTTAAGTGGCTTAACCAATGCCTTGCTGCGCAGCGCAGGAGAAAGTAACTTCTGTTTTGGTGCCAGTGATGTAGTGGTGAAGCCGAATAATGGAATCTACCAGGTGAGCTATGCTGTGGATGGTACGTCCCACCAGATACAAGCTAATAAAGTGATTACCACCTTTGGTTCGGTGGGATTGGAAGAGGCCCTGCCATTTGTAGAACCTCAGCAAATGCAGCACCTGACCAACCTTAAATATGCCCGGGTAGTGGAAGTATCCCTTGGTTTTGACAACTGGGATGGGCGCCCACTGGATGGTTTTGGTGGATTGATACCGCATAAGGAGCAGCGCAACTTACTGGGCGTATTGTTTATGTCATCGCTGTTTAAAGGGCGTGCACCTGAAGGAGGCGCATTAGTCACCATCTTTATGGGAGGCGTGCGCAACGAGGGGCTGTGCGACCTTAATGACGATGAACTCTTGCAGGTGCTCGAAGATGAATTCGTTGACCTGATGAAAGTGACTACTTTTAATCCTTCACTGGTGAAAATAAAAAGATACTCGCACGCCATACCACAATATGGTATTAGTTCGGGTGAGCGTTTTCAGGCCATTGAAGGTGTGCAACAGCAATACCCCGGCCTCATCATAGCGGGCAACCTGCGCGACGGCATCGGTATGGCCGACCGCATCAAACAGGCAACACTTATTGCCAAGGAGCTGGGCGCATGAGAGAACTAGTGCTGATATTGCATATAATTACCAGCCTACTGGCCTGCTTCATCACAGGCACAATACTGGTGAGAGCCATTGGGGGTTTGGCTAACCGTCTGCAACTAAACAAGCTGGATGTGAAGCTGCCGTTTGTAGCTACTTTGCTGTTGTATCTGCAATTTGTGTTAGGCACATTCCTCTTTGTAATGTACATGCTTGAGTTTGGCAGTGGCGAAGTCACCATCTATGCCAAGCAGGTGGTTAAAGGGCGGTTTTGGGCCGTTGAGCATTTTATTCTGATGGTGTTTACCCTCGTTATGAGTCATATTGGCTGGGTATTTGCCAAGAGCAATCATACGCCTCGGCTCATTTTTAAAAAGAATTTTCTTTATTTTGGTATTGCCTGTGCCATGATTTTAATATCGATGGCCATGAATATAGTGAGGTATGCCATGTGATGTAATAATATACCACAGGCGCGTTTGAGCATATAACGACTATGAAAATATTAATAGTAGAAGATGAACCGCAACTGGCACAAAGCGTTCAGCAGTTTTTGAGTAGTGAAGGACATAGCTGCGAGGTGGTTGGCACACTCAATTCAGCCTTACAGATGCTTGACGGCCAATTTGATATTGTTCTTCTGGACCTGAACCTGCCCGATGGGAATGGCCTGGAGGTGGTCAAGAAGGTGAAAGGTGGCGGTATGCAAACCGGGATTATTATTCTTTCGGCACGCGACAGCCTGGAGAATAAAATTGAAGGATTGGAGCTGGGGGCTGATGACTACCTCACCAAACCTTTTCAGATGGCAGAGCTGAATGCACGACTGAAATCATTGGTGAGACGGGTACATTTCAAGGGCGAAGAAACCATCAATTTTAATGAGCTGGAAATAGTGCCGGGGCAATTGCTTGTAAAAGTAAATGACAATCCGGTAGATCTTACCAAGAAAGAATTTGATCTATTGGTGTATTTCATTGCCAATAAGAACCGGGTATTGACCAAGACAGGAATTGGCGAGCACATGTCAAAAGACTTTATGGACTATGGCTTTACCGATGATTTGATTTATTCGCACATTAAAAACCTTCGCAAGAAACTGATAAAAGCAGGGTGTGGCGACTACATAAAAAATGTATATGGGGTGGGCTATAAATTTACCGACGCCACTTAATCAATCCTATGAAGCTAATCACTAAAACCGGACTTAATTTCATTTCTGCCAGTATCTTCTTCTTCTTTATTGGCAGTCTGGGTGGTTATTATTTTATTCGCTTTGCAGTTGATAAAATGTTCAACAACGAACTACTGGAAGCACAGCAAAAAGTAGAATCACAAAACAACTACTCACTCACCTATGCCGATGTCAGTGTCGATACCCTTCGGTTAACAATCAGTGAGGACTATTACGAATTTACCGATACGGTGATGCAGCAGGCTGGTAACGAAAACTATGATTTTTACCGCAAACTTACCTACTTCAAACCAATTGATAATATTCACGCCACCCGCTTTACCATTATCCGCTCAACAGCACCTTCTGATCTGATGGTGATGAAGTTTACGCTGATGCTGACCGTATTTCCTGTTATCTTCTTCCTGATACTATACCTGGTAAACCGGGCATCTACCAAATATTCACTGGCCGTATTTTATGATACCATCAACAAGCTACGTGCCTTTGATGTAAATAAAGATAATCGCCTGGAATTGATGACCTCTGACATCGATGAATTTGAACAACTCAATGAGGTGTTCAATGCCATGGAGAAAAAGATTAAGGTGGACTATGAACGATTGAAGGAATACACGGAGAACACCTCACATGAGCTGCAAACACCTCTGGCCATTATCAATGCCAAGTTAGATGAACTTATTCAGGCCGATAACCTGACTGAAGAGCAAATAAAATCCATTGCCGGGTTGATTGAGACAACACACCGCCTGTCTAAAACCAACCAGGCACTTATATTCCTGGCCAAATTGGACCACCGGGTATTTGCCGATGCCGAAGAAGTAAGTTTTAATGAAGTAGTGCGCAAGCAGCTCGAGAATCTGGAGATGCTGATTGAGGATGCCGGGTTAAGAATTAAGCTGGTATCAACGGCCAGCTTGCGGGCACACATGAACCAATCGCTGGCACATACGCTCATTCAGAACTTACTGAAGAATGCCATTCGCCATAATATACCTGATGGACACATCCACATCACCATCGACGACAAGTGTCTGGAAATTAAAAACAGCGGGCTGGTAGTCAGCTATGACCCGGAGAAGCTTTTCGGGCGCTTTAAAAAAAATAGCCAACACCCGCAATCATTGGGCATTGGCTTATCCATTGTCAAACGCATCTGCGATATATCAGCTATCTCGGTCAGCTATGAGCAAAAAGATGCCGAGCATATCTTCAGATTAAATTTTTAGTAGGTTGATAAGGCTCTTCGCAAGCCTTCAAAGCGGTTCTCGTAATCTTCTATTGACAGACGAATCACCTGTTTGGCTTCTTCGGCATTATAAACATGTGTAATCTCCGAATCGTTACTCAAACCGGGCATATCCTTATAAGTCAGGAAATAATGCTTCAGACGCTTAATCACCATTTCGGGCATGTCGTTAATATCCTTATACTCGCCATACATCACATCATTTTTCAGCACCGAAATAATTTTATCATCGGCCTGATTGCCATCCAGCATGCGAAAACCTCCAATGGGTATAGCTTGTGCCAACACATCGCCATGCGGTATATCCTTTTCAGTTAATACCAATATATCCAATGGATCGCCATCTCCAATAATATCTTTCTTACCCGATTTCTCTGCGCAGTATTTGCCCACCAGCTTACCACAGTATGTTTGTGGAATAAAGCCGTAAGGTGCCGGCACCACGTTGGAGTACTTCTGCGGACGATCAATACGCAGGTATCCACTCACCTTATCCACTTCATACTTGATGGTATCCGTCGGAACTACCTCAATAAAACTGGTTATTATATCAGGCGCGTTATCACCAATGTCAACACCATGCCAGGGATGCGACTTATAACGTAAACCCATCAGGCGCCCGATTGGATCCATTAAACTATTAGATGTCATGTTCTTCCTTTTACTTGATTTTTAGATTTGGATTGTTAGTACAACAACACGAAGTAAAGGAATGTTTCAGAAGAATTTAATGATTAATGGTAATTTAATTCATAGCACAAAGCATGATGTTGCATTTGACGTTTAAGGATGCTTTTTATACTTTCAGCAATGAATAGCAGCATTGCTTGAATCATAAAAGACACAAATGATGAGAAATACAGTAATAATCAGCCTGATGGTTGTAGTGGCCATGAGCTGTCAAACGAAGAAAAAAGAAAGTACTGATAAGGTCAATCAGGAAAGTACAGCAGTTGAACAAGAACAAGCGGCTAATAAGGTCTTTTATACAAAAGAGCTAAAGCTGCAGGGTATCACATTTACTGTATCAGCAGCTAAGGAGAATGGTTTTAGTAAGATGACGGTCAACACATCCGGACTGGAAATCCAGGAATTTAATGAAGCATTTGATATTACCGGCAGCCGGATTGTTAATGCCGAGGTGGAGGATTTGAACTCCGATGGCTCGCCTGAGCTGTTGATCTTTACCCAGTCCGACGGTAGTGGTAGCTATGGCGAGGTATATGCTTTCTCGGTAAACAACCTGAAATCGATGAGCCAGGTGTATTTCCCACCCGTTGCAGATAATGAGCAACTGAACAAAGGCTATATGGGGCACGATGAATTTGCTATTGTAGAAACCAAACTGGTGCAGCGTTTCCCAAAGTATAACGATGGTGATAGCAATGCCAATCCTACCGGCGGCCTGCGCCAGGTGAGTTACCAACTGGTGGACGGTGAGGCATCGCGTCACTTTAAGGAGGTGAGTGTAACGGATGTTGAATAATTATCCGCAAACAAATAATGCATCATTCGGCATAGCCTAACGCTATGCCGTTTTTTATAATACCTTCGCTGCCGCGCGAATCTTCTCGGGTAGTAGCCTTATAAATATTAACTACCCTGCCCAACCCGAGCGGTCTAAACTGCGGTACTGAACGGCCTCAGCCACATGATGACTCTGTACGGTGTCGCAGTTCTCCAAATCGGCTATGGTGCGGGCCACTTTTAAGATGCGGTCGTATGCCCTGGCCGATAAATCCAGCTTTTCCATGGCTGTCTTCAGGATGTTCATCCCTGTTTCGTCGGGTGTGGCATATTGGGCCAATTGCCGGCTGCTCATCTGCGCATTGCAATGCACCTTTTCATTATCCTTAAAACGTTCCGACTGCACTTTTCTGGCTCTAATTACCCGTTCGCGCACTGTAATGCTGCTCTCCGATGGCGGTGCTTCTGCCAGCTTGTTAAAGGGCACCGGTACTACTTCAATATGCAGGTCGATGCGGTCGAGCAAGGGGCCGGATATCTTACTCAAATACTTTTGCACCACGCCGGGGCTGCACACGCATTTTTTTTCGGGATGATTAAAGTAGCCGCAAGGACACGGATTCATGGATGATACCAGCATAAAACTCGCCGGGTAATCGATGGTGAAGCGAGCTCGTGAGATGCTGATGCGACGATCCTCTAATGGTTGGCGCATCACTTCCAGTACGGTCCGTTTAAATTCAGGCAGTTCATCCAGAAACAGCACCCCGTTGTGCGACAGAGAGATTTCGCCCGGCTGCGGAAAGGATCCACCACCGACTAAAGCCACATCGCTGATCGTGTGGTGGGGCGATCGGAATGGGCGCTGTGTAATCAACGCCGTGCCACTGCCGGTTTTGCCGGCTACCGAATGTATCTTGGTGGTTTCCAGTGCTTCGTCCAAAGTGAGGGGCGGTAAAATACTGGCCAGACGCTTGGCCAGCATGGATTTACCAGCACCGGGAGGGCCAATCATGATCAGGTTATGACCGCCGGCAGCTGCAATCTCCAGGGAGCGCTTCACGCTTTCCTGTCCCTTCACATCAGAAAAATCGAAATCAACCAATTGTGTGCCTTTCTCAAATTCCTCTTCGGTATTGACCTTAACAGGCTCTGTATCCGAGTCATCTTCCAGAAAGCGGATCACCTGCTGAATGTTTTCAAAGCCATAGATGTCAATGTCGTTCACCACGGCGGCCTCCCTGGCATTTTCAAGTGGTAAAATACAGCCTTTAAAGCCTTCCTCTTTAGCGCGGATGGCCATTGGCAGAACCCCTTTTACCGGCTGCAGGCTGCCGTCCAGCGATAGCTCACCCATCATCATGTAGTCAGCCAGTTTATGATTCACAATCTGAGAGGAGGCAGCCAGGATACCAATGGCCAGGGGTAAATCATAGGCAGCCCCTTCTTTACGTATATCGGCTGGGGCCATGTTAATAACAATTTTATGCCCGGGCCATTTGTAGCCGCATACTTTCAGGGCTGAGTCTATGCGTTGATGGCTTTCTTTAACGGCGTTATCGGGCAGGCCCACCAGGAAAAAACGGATGCCTTTAGAGATGTTAACTTCAATAGTGATGGTGTAGGCGTCAATACCACTGACGGCTGAGCCAAAGGTTTTTACAAGCATGGTCAAAATATTTAACCGGAAGTTAAGTAAAAATCACTTAACAGTATGCTTCTTGCGTAATAAGTTTTGACCGACAGGGTAGTTTTAGTGTTTAATACTACTAATTTTCTGATTGAAGGTGATTTAGTAGGCAAGGACATGCCCACTTCCTGCGTATTGTACCTGATTGGGGAAGGCTTCTGTAAAATAATCAAAAGCGACTTCTCCCGTACAGTGGTTCAATAGCCAATGATTAACATGGAAAGGTATCAAGCCTCTGATTACATGCTCAATCTCGTCCTTATTTCGGCCGTTCAGGTGAAGTCCACCGGCTACATAATAAAAAGTATTGTGGTGCAGGCGTTCACTGATGATATGCAGGATATTAACAATACCCGTATGGGCGCATCCACATAATACGCTGGGTTGTATTTTTTCAGGAGTTACCAGTATCAGTTCATCATCAAATGGATCGGGCTTATATTGAGTACCGTCTTTTACGACCAGCCGTTGGTTGATAACCTCATAGCCGGTCTTAGGTTTTATATTGCAAAGTATATGCGTACCATCGGGCAATTGCAGGTCTTCGTCTATTATCATGAAGCGTTGTGCATCAATCCCAGATTCATCACGCCAGGGAATGCCATTTTCTTTAATCATGCTACTCGACCTGGAGAAGCGTTCCTTGAAGGCATGCTTGTGTATAATCACTTTGGCTTTATTGTTCATACCTAGAAAAGCAGGCAGTCCACCGGTATGGTCATAGTGACCGTGACTAAGAACCACGTAGTCAATTGACAACAAGTCAACACCCATCTTTTCGGCGTTAAAAAGAAACTTATCCGATTGCCCGGTGTCAAACAGGATGTTGAGTTCATCTGTTTCCAATAGAAATGATAAACCATGTTCGCACTTCAGGTGGTTTTGACTGCATTTATTATCAATTAGTGTGGTAAGTTTCATGGCTCTTCAAATTAAAGCACTAAGGTAATGAGTTGAATCGTAAATCAGATGAAACGACTCGTTAGAAAAAATGCTCCCCCGCGGGGATGATTACGTTAAGGCGAGTGCCATATGACAATTGAAAAACATAGCATCATATGAAATGGGATACTGTTCTGCCTTCTGTCTTCAAACTACGTAAGTAATATTTATCTTTACACCCTTAATTTAGATTCATGAGTACAAAGCCGCTTTTTGCCGATATTATACTACCTGTGCCGTTGCCACGGTTGTTTACCTACGAGGTGCCCGATGATTTGGTGCACCTGGCAACGGTTGGGAAACGTGTGGCTGTGCCTTTCGGTAAAAAGAAGATGTATTCGGGTGTTGTTTGTCTGCTGCATCACAACAAGCCGGAGGAATATGAAACAAAGCCCATTGTATCGGTGCTGGATGAGGAGTCCCTTGTCAATGCCTATCAACTGAAGTTTTGGAACTGGCTGGCCGATTACTATCAGTGTACCTTAGGAGAAGTCTATAAGGCTGCTTTGCCATCTGGGCTGAAGATGGAGAGCGAGACGCGTATCATCTACAACACCGAATTTATAGCTGAGTCGCCTTTATCGGATAAGGAGAACAAGGTGCTGGATATCATTGCCGGTAAAAAGGTATGCTCCATCAACGATGTGAATCAACAGAGCGGCCTCAAGAACAGCCTGCCGATTATAAAGCGGTTGCTGGAATACAATGCCGTATTTGTGAATGAACACTTGAAGGAGAGCTACAAGGCCAAGACAGAAAAAGTGATATCCCTCCATCCCAAATGCCAGTCGGAAGATGCGCTACAGCTAGTGTTTGATAAGCTGTCGCGTGCGCCTAAGCAGCAAGAGCTGTTGATGACGTTTATGTCGATGGTGGGCGGATTAACCGGTGCCATTACCAATGAGAATGTTGCGAAGCCTGAGTTGCTCAAAAAGGCCAATGCCAGCCAGGCAGCCATCAGGGAGCTTTGTAATAAGGAGATTTTCCTGGAGCAGGAGCGCGCCATCGACCGGCTCGATCTGAACGATAAAGCAGTTAAGCAAGCCAACCAGTTAAGTGAGGTGCAGCAAACGGCCTACGATGAAATAAAAGATGGTTTTCAAACGCACGATGTCACCTTGCTGCATGGTGTTACTTCGGGTGGTAAAACCGAGATATACATTCACCTGATAGAGGAACAGTTGATGCAGGGCAAACAGGTGCTATATCTGTTGCCTGAAATTGCCTTAACCACCCAGATTACTTCACGCCTGCAAAAACATTTTGGCAATAAGATGGGTATCTACCACAGTAAGTTTGCCGATGCCGAACGCGTGGAGATATGGAATAACCTGTTACAACAAAAGAATTACCAGCTAATCGTTGGGGTGCGTTCATCGGTGTTTCTGCCCTTCTCTAACCTGGGCCTGATTATCGTTGACGAGGAGCACGAAAATACTTACAAACAGTTTGACCCGACACCACGCTATCATGCGCGCGATGCCGCTATTGTGCTGGCCAGCCTGTTTGGTGCCAAAACATTACTGGGTACCGCTACGCCATCAATCGAGTCCTATTTCAATGCACAGCAGGGGAAATATGCCCTGGTAGAGCTGCTGCAACGCTTTGAAGGGATTAAGATGCCGGAAATAGTGGCTGTTGATGTGCGCGAGGCCAAACGCAAAAAGCAGATGAGCTCGCATTTTACACCTATGCTGCTCGAAAAGATGGATGAGGCCTTGAAAAATGGCGAACAGGTCATCCTGTTTCAGAACCGCAGGGGCTTTAGTCCGTTTATTGAATGCGGGCAGTGTGCCTGGGTGGCCAAGTGTGTCAACTGCGATGTGTCCATGACCTACCACAAGCATCTCAATCAGTTGGTGTGTCATTATTGCAACCACAGTATCCAGCTGCCAACAGTGTGTCCGGCCTGCCATAGTCCGGCTATTGAAACGCGCGGCTTTGGTACCGAAAAGATTGAGGAGGAGATGAGCCTGCTCTATCCCGACCATAAGGTGGCGCGCATGGATTTGGATACTACCCGCAGTAAATCGGGCTACGACAAGCTGATTAAGAAGTTCGAAGACGGCGAAGTACATATTCTCATTGGTACCCAAATGATTTCCAAGGGACTGGACTTTGATAATGTGAGCGTAGTGGGCATCCTCAATGCCGATAATATGCTTAACTATCCTGATTTCAGGGCCTTTGAGCGCAGCTACCAACTGATGACACAGGTGAGTGGCCGGGCCGGACGCAAAAACAAGCAGGGACTCGTAGTGTTGCAAACATCCAATCCCAAGCATCCGGTGATTATGGATGTCATCAACCATAATTTTCTAAATCATTACAACGGCCAGCTGGAGGAGCGGCAGCTGTTTAAATATCCGCCGTATTACCGCCTGATTAACATTACCATTAAGCACAAAGAGCAGCCGGTAGCCAACAGGGCAGCTCATTTGCTGGCTGAACAGCTACGCGTGGTATTTGGCAATCGGGTGCTGGGCCCGCAGGCGCCGGTCATTAATCGTATTCAGAACCTGTATATTAAAAAGATACTGATTAAGATGGAGAAGAAAGCGTCACCCACAAAAGTGAAACACCTGATGCGCGAAGCCATCTTTAGCCTCCAGGCTCAGCAGGCCTTTCGCTATGTGACGTTCCAGATTGATGTGGACCCAGCCTAGGATTAGCAGAGGCAATAATTTGGATGATTCTTTACTAACCTGATTTCGACATAAAATTACTGGCTCAAATCGCTTATAAATGTTTAGTTTCAAGGAATATTTGTGAAAGCATAGCGAGCTATGGTGAACAGATATGACG
>NZ_JAGTAR010000001.1 GCF_018156225.1 Carboxylicivirga sediminis | reverse complement strand
AGAAGTCAGTAGTTAGGCAGAAGAAAAAAGAGAAAAGTGATGAGAAGTGAGAGGTAAGAAGACCGGTGACGGATGGCCGAGTCCGAAGTCCGAAGCGCAGAGTCCGTAGTCCGAAGTTCGAAGGTGGAGCAAGTTAAGCGCCATGTTTGCTATCAGCTATAAGCCATCAGCTTTTTTTATTAGTCAGTAGTCAGTAGTCAGAAGAGAAAAGTGATGAGCGGCATGCACTCTAAACCAGTAACCCGAAACTCTGTCATCGGTCCTCAGTCTTCCAAAAAAAACTCTGCGCCTTTGCGCCTCTGCGTTAAACACCTTATACCCTAAATCCTCTGGACTTCGGGCTACGGACTCCGGACTTTTTTAAGCACCATGTCTGCTATCAGCTTTTTTAGCCCGTCAACCAGCAACCAGTAACCCTAAACCATCAACCCTAAACCATCAACCCTAAACCCTAACACCTCATCCCTAAAGCGCAGCGTTCTGTCTTCTCATCCCCACAATCCTCCCTTTTATCAATAAATCAACATAATTTATCAACTGAAGCATGCTTGTTTAAGGATAAATACTATTTTAGTACTCGCTAATCGGAAATACACCGCCTCCCTGACCGGGGATAATGTGAGAGTTATATGGGGCGGGAAATCATAAAGGAATAAAATTAGGTGTTGGCACTGGGTGCTGATAGTGCGTGATATGTAGAGCTATCGCTACGGATGATATTGGAAAAATATTGTGAAGTGGAGTGTAGATATATAATTAGTTGGGCATTATACAAGATGAACTATGAATGAAGTACAGTTTACATATTTAATTGGTGCAGGAGCAAGTGCTTTAGCTATCCCTGTTATAAATGATTTTGCTAAAAACCTTGTTGAATTTGCAGAATATTTGGAAAAATTTAAGCTGAAGGAAGATAAATATCCTGAATCATATGGAACTGATTCAAGACCATCACAAATAAAAGATAAGTTCATAGAAAATATTAGGTGGTTGGCAAATGAATGCGAAGCTCATTCCTCAGTTGATACTTTTGCGCGCAAATTATTTTTATCAAATCGACAGAGTGAATTGATTAAATTGAAGGGTATTGTTAGTGAATTTCTCCTATGGAAACAGAATGAAAATGGAATTGACAAAAGATATGATGCATTTTTTGCTGCATTACTTGAAAAGGGTAGTTCTGGCTTGACTTTACCTAAAAATGTTAAATTTTTGTCTTGGAATTATGACAAACAGATAGAGTATTCTGTTTCTCAATTTAAAAACCCGTCAGATGATAGAATGATTGAAAACTTTCTACAGGTATCGCCAAGAGCTGAGGGAACTGCTATAGACACAGAGGATTTTTGTTTATTTAAGTTAAATGGTGCAATTGGAGGAACGATTAAAAATGGAGGTACTTATGTTCCAATGAGAATGGATTTTAACTTAGTTGGGGAAAAAATAACAGATGACATAGAGCAGAATATCATGAAGAACATGATGTTCAGATACAACCTTATTGAAAATAGAATCTTTCATGAAGAGTATTATGGGAATACTGAAGATATAGATGAATATCCTACAATAATGTATTCTTGGGAGCGAAATCCAGTCTTTGAGTTTGTAAGAACAAATGCATTGAGTGCTACTAGAAAGACTGAGATTCTTGTGATAATTGGGTATTCATTTCCGACTTTTAATAGAAACCTAGATAAGAAACTATTGCAAAATATGGAGAACTTAAGAAAAGTATTTATACAGTCACCAAAGGATTCTATTAAAGGGGTAACACAAAGATTTAAATCACTATATGAGTCTATAACAGAGATTGAAATAGAAGAAATTACTAATGTAGATGAATTTTATATACCATTTGAATATTAAAACGTACTATGCCCAGCTTAGCTTAATTTACAATTATGTAGAAGTTAAAACGCGGTTTAAATTTAAAGTCTTTGCTTGCCGAGAGATTTTTTTAACTAAAGATTTATAATAAACAAACATTAAAACCAAGACTAATTATTATGGAAGCAATTATTGGAATAGCACTTTTAGTAGGAGCAATTTTATTATTACGAGCAATTGGAGCATGGATGTTAAGGATTGACGAAGTCATAAAACATCAAAAAGAGATTGTGACAGAATTGAAGAAGATATCAGGGAAAGGACAAAATACTAACGCCTAAAATGATATCCCCCCGTTTGGCGTAGCGTCTCGCTACGCCATCCATACCAAGGCCTCACCGGCATACCTTTAAACCACATTAAGTTTAACTTATAAACCCGTTTGGCGTAGCCCCTCGCTACGCCATCCTTACCAAGGCCTCACCGCCATACTTTTAAATAATATGAAACTTAAATCAAACCAACCATGAAAAAAACAAGAATCACCCTAATCGTTTTCGCCGCTATCATTATTGCCGTGCAGCTGTTTCACATTAACTACAGCGATTTAAGCTGGGGCGTTAATGCATCGGCCTATATAGGTATTAGCTCCATGGTGTTAGTGATTATCGCTATGGTGGCTTCCAACAAACACGATAGTAAGCACCAGGCTAAGCCCTGAGGGACATCTACTCATGCACCTGATTAGCCCGGATTTATGCATGCAACATATACTACTGACTACTCACTGCTGACTACCGACTAATACACTAAATACATACCAAAACAACTGTAGAAAGGAACAGATGGCACAAAATGATACGTGCCTGTTAGAGTATCATTACAAACTTATTCACCTAATTATGATTGAAAAAGAAGTACTTCAGGAGATGCTGCCTGAGATTAACAGTGTTAAAAAAGAGGATGTAAAGCCTTGCAATATTCCTGTGAGCGTGTATGTGCAAGAGGCCGGTAACCTGCACGAACGGATGAGCCTCGATAGTGCACGCCTGCAGGCCTTGGGTATGGACCCGGCCTTGCAGACCCGCCTCGACAAGCTGCGGGCCGCCCTGTTTGCAGCCGAGGTGGACTGGCAAGAGCAGCAGAGCGAGCGCCAAAAGGCACTGGAGCTATGGAAAGAAAAATCGCCGGCCCTCTACGATTTGCGTAAGGATATCATTGAACACCTGGCCTTTGCCTTTCGCAAAGACGAGCGCCTGATGGAGCAGCTGGCGGCTATTGAAGAGGGGAATTCGCATGCCGATGCCATTGAAGACCTGGCGCGTCTGGCTGTGTTGGGTGTTCAAAACCCCGAACTGGTGCAAGCCATTAACTACGATGCCACCAAATTTGACACCGCCAATACCATGGTGAGTGAGATGAGTGGTGTATTGTCGGCGGCCAACGGTTACCTCTACCGCGACGACGAACGTAAGCTGATACGCGACAAGGCCTATACACTGCTGAAAGAAGTGGTGGATGAGGTACGCGATTACGGCCGCTTTGCGTTTCGTAACGACCCTGAGCATGTTAAGGGTTATTCGAGTAAGTACGCGCGCGACCAGGCCAAGGCTTATCGTCGGTCGTTAAAGGAAAAACAAGAATAGTTTGATTTGTCAGAGCCAAATAAGGGGTGCTTAGGCACCCTTTTTTAGATCCATATTATGCGATGGGAAAGGGTATTGCACCGACGGGAAGCTCTACTTTCGTGACGGGAAGCACCACTTTTACGATGGGATCACTCACCACCGCGATGGGGAGCGTGCACTGCACCGATGGAAAGACTTGCTTGTGCGATGGGAGACCTCATAGCTGCGATGGGAGAGGGTAATCCACCGACGGGAGGCTCTGCTTTTGCGATGGGAAGCGTCAACCTTACGATGGGAAAGGGTGTTTGTGCGACCGGAATGTTGTGTTTCTTAAACTCATCAACTGATAAACTATTAAACAGATCCCTATCACTAGAACCCCTAACCAGTAACCCAGAACCCTAAACCTCCGTCACCGGTCTTCCGTCCTCCGTCTTCTGTCTTCCAAAAAAAAACTCCGCGCCTCTGCGCCTCTGCGTTTAACTAATTTCCTATTTTTACGACCCATTAAGCCATCAGGATATTTACATCTTGAGTCTTGATACTTATGTCTTAAACCTTGATTTTGAAATAACATGTTTAAAAAAGTCCCCCATACCTACGTCATCATTTTCTCCTTAATCGTATTGGCAGCTGTGGCCACCTGGTTCATTCCCGGCGGCGAGTACGTCGAGCAAACCACCGTGGTTGATGGTGTTGAGCAAACGCAGATGGTGTTTCAAACCATCGATAGCCAGCCCCAAACCTGGGAGGTATTTGCAGCGCTGGTGCATGGTTTCGAAAAAGGTGCCGGCATCATCATCTTCATCCTGATGATTGGCGGAGCGTTCTGGATCATGAACGATTCCAAGGCCGTGGATGTGGGCATTTTCTCCTTTCTTAATTTCGTTAAAAAGCTCGATCGTTATAAAATCATACGCCTCCTGGGGGCCAATAACATCATACTCATCCTTATCATGCTCATGTTCTCGGTGTTTGGCGCCGTGTTTGGCATGAGTGAAGAGACCATTGCCTTTATGGTGGTGCTCATTCCGCTGGCCATCTCCATGGGCTACGATAGTATTACTGGTGTGGGCATTGTGTACCTGGCGGCTCACCTGGGCTTTGCCGGTGCGGTGCTTAACCCCTTCACCATTGGTATTGCGCAGGGACTGGCCGATTTGCCTCTTTTCTCAGGCTTTGAGTACCGACTGGTGTGCTGGTTAATTATCAACCTGGTGGGTTTCAGCTTTATCCTGTGGTATGCCCGCAAGGTGAAGAAGAATCCTAAAGCATCGCCCGTGTATGAGGAGGATGCCTACTGGCGCAAGCGTGCGGCCACACAAGTGGAGGATATTGACAAACCAACCTCACCCGCTGCCTGGTGGGTATATGGCTTAACAACGGTGGTGCTGGTGTTATTCGCCATCAAGCATCCCGAAACCACCCTGAAGGTAGGTGGGGGCGAAGGTGTTACCTGGCCGGTGATGCCGGTTATGGCGGGCTTGTTTGCCATCACCAGCTTCCTGTCGCTACGCAAGAAAGTACATTTCTTTATTCTCAACCTATTGAGTTTTACCATCCTCTTTTTGGTGATAGGCGTAATGGGTTACGAATGGTACATCACCGAGATAGCCGCGTTATTCCTGGCTATGGGACTACTGTCAGGCATCTCCATGGGCAACGATGCCAACCACATTACCAAGCTGTTTCTTGATGGCGCTAAAGACATCATGTCGGCGGCCCTGGTGGTGGGACTGGCCGGTGGTATCATCGTCATCCTCGAAGAAGGAAAGATTGTGCATACCATACTGCATGCTTTGGCGCAGTCCATGAGCGACCTGGGTAATATCGCGTCTGTGGGCATTATGTACATGATTCAAACCCTTATTAACATTGTTATCCCGAGCGGTTCGGCCAAGGCGGCCTTAACCATGCCCATCATGGCCCCATTCAGCGACCTGATAGGCTTATCGCGCCAGGCAACCGTTATGGCTTTCCAGTTTGGCGATGGCTTCACCAACATGATTACCCCCACATCGCCGGTACTGATTGGCGTGCTGGGCGTTGCCAAAGTGCCCTACACCAAATGGTTTAAGTGGATTGCACCACTTATCATCGGACTGATTATCCTCGGCTTCCTCCTGCTGATTCCAACAGTAGTGATGGATCTGAATGGGTTTTAGGTGTAGCTGCTAGCTGAAAGCCACTCATACTCGGCGTGAGGCAATGTTTCGGCCATCCATTCTCCCCTTGGGGAGAAACCCGCAGGGAGAGGGGGGATACAGTTTAATCCCCCATCAGCTTGCAGCCACTTCCCCAGGGGGAAGATGTTTATTAGCAGCTTGATTTAATTCCTATCGCCTTCGGCATTTTGCCAATAGGTGTTCGTTATGAAAGGTATTGGCAACTTTAGCTGACGAACAATTCCAATACGACTTTATAGCTTTGGCCTGTGGGCGGAAGCTTCTTTTTGACTAGCGTTTTTTGTAGCAATGACAATAAGGAAAGACTTGTCCCGTGTCAAAAAGAGACCCAGCAGCTTGAGCTGATATAAGAGAATTAAACTTCAATTAATCCACCATTCAAAACAAGGTTTTGAAGCATTGAAAGCAAGCGATAGGCCTGAATATGGCAGAATGGCGGCTTCGACGAAGGAGAAGGGAAGCCTGTAGCCATAAATTCAGGCCGTTGCATAGCAATCGCCTCTTTCAATGAGGTTTTTTGCTCCTCGTTTTTTCTAAAAAAATGAGGAACCCGCCTGGTAAGGCAAGTCTCATTCTAAACGAGTAATCTATTTTTATTTCCGATTAACCTTTATTCATTATTTGAAAAACTATCATCAATTCCAAACATCATGATAAACCTTTACAATTCTACCCCTTTTTGTACACACAATTATTGAATCCGCACCGAACTTATCATAAATTTGTTCCACAATTTTTAATCTATGATGATGTACAGATTCCCTATAATAATCGCGATTCTTTTGAGTGTGTTTGGTTGTGCTAATAGCCAGAACGACTGGGAGAACCCGGCTGTGTTCAATGTCAACAAAGAGCCGGCCCGTGCTTCTTTCTATTCCTTTACCAAGGAGAAAAATGCCATGACTTATAATAGGGAAGAGGCCCGCTTTTTCAAGCTGCTCAACGGCTACTGGCGTTTCAACTGGGTGGATGAACCCGGCAAGCGACCTGCAGATTTTTACCGCAGCGATTACGATGTCTCAAAGTGGGACAGCATTAAGGTGCCCTCCAATTGGGAGGTCGAAGGCTATGGCATTCCTATTTATGTGAATACCACCTATCCCTTTGCCATGCGCAACCCACAGCCGCCTACCATCCCTGATGGCTGGAACCCGGTTGGCTCCTATAAGCACCGTTTTTCCATCGATGCCAGCTGGAAGAGTAAAAGGGTATTTATCCACCTGGGAGCTGTTAAGTCGGCCATGTATCTGTGGGTAAACGGGCAGAAGGTGGGCTACTCGCAGGGCTCCAAGCTGCCGGCTGAGTTTGAAATTACCAACTACATCAAGGAAGGAACAAATGACCTGGCACTGGAGGTGTATCGCTGGAGCGATGGCTCCTACCTGGAGTGTCAGGATTTTTGGCGCCTGTCGGGTATCGAACGAGATGTGTACCTCTATGCCACCAACGATGTGCGCATGCGCGATATACGCTTTAACAGTGAGCTCGACTCGGCTTATAAAGATGCCACCTTTGATGTTGAGGTGGAGTTATCGGCCCGACAATCTGCAGGTGCCTACAATGTTGAGGTGGTGCTAAAAGATGGCAATAAAATACTGTTTACAGGTAAGCAACAGGTTCAGGTGGCAGATAAGCAGGCAGCCATCAAGGTGAAGGGCAAGGTCAGTAACCCGCTGAAGTGGACGGCCGAAACGCCTTACCTGTATGATTTGCAGGTGGCCTTGAAAGATGCGAATAACCTAACCATTGAAGCAACGGCCATTAAGGTGGGCTTCCGAAAGGTGGAAATCAGGGGTGGTCAGTTGCTGGTGAATGGGAAAGCTGTTTACCTCAAAGGCGTGAACCGTCATGAGCATGATGAATTCAATGGTCATGTGGTGAGTCGTGAATCCATGATACAGGATATCCGCTTGATGAAAGAGCATAACATCAATGCGGTCCGCACCTGTCATTACCCCAATGATCCGCTGTGGTATCAGCTATGCGATCAGTACGGCTTGTACCTGGTTGACGAGGCCAATATTGAGTCGCACGGCATGGGCTATGGCGAGCGTTCACTGGCCAAAGATACCGTGTGGAAAGCCGCCCATATCGACCGGGTGCAACGCATGGTGCAGCGCGATAAAAACCACCCTTCGGTCATCATCTGGTCATTGGGTAACGAGGCTGGCGATGGCGTCAACTTTGAGGCTTGCTACGATTGGATTAAGCAGTACGATACATCGCGTCCGGTGCAGTATGAGCGTGCCGAACGACGCGCCCATACCGATATTGTTTGCCCCATGTATTCGCCAATCGACCATTTGGTGAGTTACGGGCGCAGCGTGCAGGCACGGCCATTTATTCTTTGTGAATATGCTCATGCCATGGGTAACAGTGTGGGCAACCTGCAGGACTATTGGGATGTGATGGAGAAATACGATAATCTGCAAGGCGGCTTTATCTGGGACTGGGTGGACCAGGGACTGGTAAAATATACCAAAGATGGTCAGAAATACTGGGCCTATGGTGGCGACTATGGTCCGGAAGGTATCCCCAGCGATCGCAATTTCTGTATGAACGGACTGGTGAATCCCGACCGCACCTTGCATCCGTCCATCTACGAAGTGAAGAAGGTGTACCAGAATATAGCGTTTGAAGCGGTTTCCTTTAGTAGTAACACCATCCGCATCCGCAATAAATACGAAGCTACCACATTGGATCGTTTCGAACTCAACTGGGAGCTGCTGGAGAATGGGCAGGTTGTGTCCTCTGGTCAATCGAAGTTAGATGCCATTGCGCCTGGCATGGAGCAGGTAGTGCCAATCTACCTCAATGGCTGGAAGAAGAAAGACGGGGCGGAGTATCTGCTCAATGCAAGCGCAGTGCTGAAGAAGGACTGGGGGCTGGTAAAGGCTGGTACGGTTTTAGCCAGCGAGCAGTTTAAGCTGGGTGATAAATATAAACCGCAGTTGAAGGAAAGTCAGATACCGGTTCAGGTGTATCAAAGCGATGAGAGTTACGTGGTGGGTGGCGACCTGTTCCTGGCGCAGTTCGATATCGAATCGGGCACCTTGTATTCGTATGCATATAAAAAGCAGGAGCTGCTGGCAGAACCGCTTCAGCCTGCTTTTTGGAAGGCTCCCAACGACAACGACCATGGTTTTAATATGGTGAAGGAACTGGGCGTATGGCGTCATGTCATGGATAATGCCAAAGTGGTGGACTCACGCCTTTCGCGCATTGGTAACCTGGAGGCCGAGGTGTTCTTCCGCATCTTTTTACCGGATGTGAATTCGCACATTAATCTTAGTTACATTGTGTCGGGCAACGGACAGATAGTGGTTAACTATGCGTTTGAGCTAGGACAAAAACCATTGCCAATGCTGCCGCGCATCGGGCTAAAACTGGCTTTACAACCGGCTTATCAGCACTTGGAATGGTACGGTCGCGGGCCATGGGAGAACTATCCTGATCGCAACACGGCCTCTTTTATTGGGCTTTACAGCAGTGCTGTCAAAGAGCAGTATTTTGCCTATGCCAGTCCGCAGGATAATGGCTATAAAACCGATACGCGCTGGATGAAATTAAGTAATCAATCGGGCACAGGACTGCAGGTTTTGAGCGAAAAGCCATTCGGGTTCTCCGCACTGCATTATACGGCCGAAGATTTTACCAGTGACGAACGGGGTGTACAGCATCCTTTTGATATTAAGGAGCGCAAGGAGGTCTATGTGCACATCGATCGGGCAATTATGGGTGTTGGAGGCGATAATTCCTGGGGAGCGCGTCCACATGCCAACTATTCGGTAGTGCCCAATAATTACAAGTTTAAGGTGGTGCTCAAGCCATTTTAACGGATAGTTAGTTGCATTGTTTATGCTGAGATTTTGATTGGAGCAAGTCTTTAATCTTGTATCTGGAGTCGTATAGCTTCAATCATCATCCTGCTAGGGTGTAAATCAACTAGTGAACTTTCTCAGAGGCTTCAGATGGCTGAAGCTTCTCTTTAAGTTCATGCAGGGCTGCTTGAAGGGCGTTAATCTGGTTTTTTTGCTGTCTGCTTTTGTCAGTTAGCTGGTAGTTCTGCTCCAGCAGGTTGTCTTTGGTTTTCCTGAGTTTCTCAATTTGTTGCAGCAGGTTTTCTTCCTGTTTGAGCATGCGCTCCATACGTTTGTCAAGCGACAGGTTTTTGTCAAGCACCTCTTTGAGGTGTCTTTTTAAGAATCCCTTATCTTTTTTACTTTGTCTTAATTGCTGGTTAAGTAAATCAAAATGCTTCAGTAATCCGGTTTTTCGTCTTAGGAGCTGGTCATATTCATTGCTCAAATTGTTGAACTTGTCTTCTAGTTCATCATATTGCCTCTCCTTATGCTTAAGCTCTAACTGTAAATTAAATCGTTCGGCTTTTTCAAATCCCCATTTGGTTCTTCTGTAAAGTGTTTTGTTCTTATCAGTATAGATATTTGGGAGGGTAGGATGGGGGCTTAGTCTTAAAGCAAAGGCCAGTATATCGTAGGCCGAAAAGCTTAAGCGGGATTTATAGTCTTCAGGCATTGGGTAAGTTTCGGATTAGTTATGTACTTTTAGTGTCAACAAAGATAAGGTGGTATTTATGAATATATCAAATGTTTTAAAGCATTATTGAGTATGTACCAAGCTTAAATCAATATTTGTTATGGAAATAATAAAGCATAAAACGCATCCGGGCAATGTTATCAGGTATTGCCCACGCTGTGGTTCAGAATCTTTTCTTTTTGATGGCGAGAAAGCTTTTAAATGCCAGACTTGCCGGTTTCATTTTTTTATAAATTCGGCCTGTGCTGTGGCGGTTATTATTCTTAATGCAGAGGGAGATATGCTTTTTACCAGGCGCGCAGTAGACCCACACAAGGGGATGCTCGATTTGCCCGGAGGTTTTGTTGATCCGCTCGAAAGTGCAGAGGAATCTGTGATACGGGAGATAAAGGAAGAGTTGAATCTGGATGTTGTTTCAATGCAGTACATGGCTTCTTTCCCCAATGATTATGTCTTCTCAAACTATTCGGTTTTTACTACAGATCTATGCTTCTTATGTGAAGTGAAATCCTTTGAGCATATGCATGCCAAGGACGATATCAGCGGCTATGAATTTATTCATCCTGGCGATATAGATTTTAATCAAATAGGCTCAGAATCGATAAAAAACATAGTGAGAGCCTATATCAGAACGATTTCAAGTGATTTAGATTAAAAATAAATTAGCTGTAAGGAAGGCTGAGTGCGGATTATTTGCGGCAATATTTTACTAATTTTAAAAGAAAAAAATGAGTCAAGAGCTTCAAGTTTTGCTAATCAGCGCAGCATCTATCGGTTTTTTTCACACCTTACTAGGACCTGATCATTACTTGCCATTTATCATGATTGGAAAGGCTCGCGAATGGAAACTCAGGAAGGTGATTGCATTAACCATTCTTTGTGGTATTGGCCACATCCTAAGTTCGGTAGTGGTTGGGTTAATTGGTATTGCACTGGAGATGCAGGTGGAAAAGCTCAACTGGTTCGAGTCCTTCCGGGGTAACCTGGCGGCCTGGGCTTTAATTGCCTTTGGATTGCTTTATGCTTTATGGGGCATTCGCCGCATGTATAAAAAACACCACCATGGTCATATGGATAAATTGCAGGATTCGAGAAACATTACGCCCTGGATTCTTTTCATCATATTTGCGCTTGGCCCTTGTGAGCCGCTTATTCCAATATTAATGTATCCGGCAGCTATTGAAAGTGTGGGAGCGCTTGTGCTGGTCACCAGTGTATTTGGTTTAACAACGCTGTTAACCATGACAGGCGCTGTTCTGGCAGTAACCTACGGACTTTCATTTGTCAATATCCGACGCTACGAGCACCTGGGGCATCCAATTGCCGGATTTGTTATATTTCTTTCTGGGTTGGCCATTCAGGTTCTTGGCTTGTAAACTAAAAAGTTAGGCCAAAAGTTTAGCCCAAAATATGTAACTTTTAAAGGGATGTTACGTTTTATACTTCATGTGTTAAAAAACGTGCAATTAGGTTGTTTAAACTTAAATGGCACATCGGGAACAATGTAAACAGGACTGTGTTGAAGAGGATTGTATTTGGGGTAATTTTACTGGTAGTGATATTCAACAAATTGGTTGCTCAGGGGTTCGCCTTTGAGAACTATGGTGTTGATCATGGGCTTGAGCATCCGTTCATTGAATGTGTGGCGCAAGACTCAACAGGTTATGTATGGATTGGTACTTCTGAAGGCTTATACCTGTATGATGGAAACTTTTTTGATGGTTTCAGGCATCAGCCCGATGATTCAACGTCTATCTCCGACAATCTGATTAATGCCTTGTATGTTGATCCTAATAAGGATTTTTTGTGGATTGGAACGCGCTTTGGCGGAGTCAATAAGTTAAACCTCAATACTTTTAAGGCAGAGCAAATTCAACGTCCGGTTGATGAAGAGCATAAAAGCGGAATTGGTACTGTTCAGGCTTTATCCCGATTTAATGATTGGTTATTTATCGGTACTGAGGAGAATGGTCTTCAGGCTTACAATATTAATAACAGCACGTTCATTGATTTTACATTTACCGATCAACCCCATGGTTTTGAAGTTTTGGATTTGCAGCATAATAACGAAACACTATATGTTGCCACCCGTAGTGGGATCTTCTATTATCCGCTTGACGAATTGGATAAGCGAACCTATCAACTTAGAAAGTTGACCTCATATAAAGGAGGCAAACACGTTAACTCTATAAGCTTTTTAGATGACACCTCTTTGCTGGCCTGTTCAAGCTCTATGCTGGTTAAGTATGATATTAGAAAGCATGCTACAACTGTTATTCATGAAAAGTTACCGGATAATGAAATGCTGACCAGGCATCTGGTAGATGGGCATGGTAATATATGGGTGGGAACCTATGGCGATGGATTGCTTCAATTGAGTGGTGATGGTAAGATGCTCAACTGGCATAAGGCCGTTGATGCAGACAATGCCCTGGTGAATAATTGGGTAACTTCATTATGCTATTCATCAAAGCATAAGATGCTATGGGTAGGTACAAAGGATGGATTTTCGGAATATAGTGAAAATAAGTTAAGGTTCAGGCATATACAAACTAGCTCGCAGGAAGGGCGTATGACGGATAATGTGTTTTTCCTGTTTAAAGATTCCAAAAAACGTTATTGGTGGTGGACTCATACAGAATTATTGATTAAGGAAGGAGAGGCGGATTCCAAAGTATTTGATTTGGTCAACTCGCACGGAACAAATAAAGACACGGTTAATTGTGGCTATGAAGATAAGTATCAAAATATGTGGTTGGGTACTTATGAGGGCTTGTTAAAAGTGGATTTGAATAAAAATACCTATAAGCGCTTATTATTTGAGAAAGAAGGAAGCGATTATCGACAGCTTAATGTTATTTATGCGGTACTACCAGATAATAATGCGCTTTGGTTGGTTTCATTCGGTGGTGTTATTCATTTAAAAAGGAGTGGTAAATACACTGTTTATCCATTCCCAGATGATTATGGAGACCAAAACGGATTACGGACAACCACCGCCTGCTTTGACACAAATGGTGTATTGTGGATCGGGAATAAAGATGGTACACTCATTTCTTTCAATCCGGTAGATAAGGCCTTTGAGTGCTTTTCATCGACAATTGTTAATCAGCAAGGTAACGTCAGGATGAATGCCATCATGGATTTGCATGCGCAAAATGATAGCACCATTTTTCTGGCTACCTATGGTATGGGGTTGCTGCGTTTTAATACACTCAAGAAAGAGTTTAGCCAGGTACTGGATAGCGAACTGCTCACGACAAACATTTATTCGATACATGAAGATGCACAAGGGTATTTGTGGATGAATAATAATTCGCAAATTATTCGATACAATTGTGAAGATAAAAGCCTGCTCAGCTTTGGTAAGTATGATGGAATAATGTGTCGCGAATTTAACCAGACATCCCATTTTCAGGGGAAAGATGGTACCATATTGATGGGAGGTTTTGGTGGCTTTGTCGAATACAATCCCAATACCTTCAGGTATAATACATTTACGCCTGAGGTAGATTTGGGCTCCTATTCAGTATATGATGACAGGCAAGTGGTAGGAGGACAGGTATATACTAATTGGGAGTACATCGGTCAAGATACCCTGATCATTGGTACCGGACATAAGCCAATATCATTTTATGCAACTGTTTTCAACTTTCAAAATTCCTACCGTAATATGGTTGCCTGGCAGCTCGAAGGTTATGAAACCACCTGGGATACCTTAATGGCTTTTAGTTCCAAAACCTATTTGTCAATTCCTGAAGGAAAATATGTATTGAGAGTAAAAGGCTCTAACAATGATCAGTTGTGGAATGATGAAGGCGATAGTGTCGTGCTTATTGTTAAGCCTACCTTTATGGATAGCAGGCTGTTCAAGGGATTGGTGGTATTATTGGCAGTTTTAGCTATATACTTGATATATATAACAAGGATTAGGTATCTGACGAGTCAGAGAAAAAGGTTGGAAGCCAAAGTGCTTGAGCGTACGCAGCAGTTGCAACAGGTGAATCATGATTTGGAAGAAAGCCGGGAAGAGATTCTGAATCAGAAAAAGGAACTGGAACGGCACCGTTATTACCTTGAAGATTTAGTGAATGAGCGCACAACAGATTTAGAGTCGGCCAAATTGAAAGCCGAAGAAGCCGATCGCTTGAAGACCGCTTTTCTGGCAAATCTATCGCATGAGATACGGACTCCTATGAATTCGATTATTGGCTTTTCAACTTTGCTGGCCAGTGATGTGTACAACGAATCAGAGCGAAAGGAGTTTGCCAATGTAGTGCAAAAGAGCAGTGATAGTTTATTGGTGCTCATTAATGATATCATCGATATATCCAGGATTGAAACCGGACAGATATTGCTGGTTAAAAAATGGGTGGATATCTATTCAATTTGCAAAGAAGCCTATAAGTCGCTTGAACTAAACGTCAGCGAAGGAGTGAACTATTTACTTGACATCAGTGTTGAGGAAAACGAATTGATGGTGCATACTGATGGGGAGCGCTTAAAACAGGTGATAATTAATCTTCTTAATAATGCCATTAAATTTACGACACAAGGGCAAGTGAAGTTTAAGGTAAGAACAGGAGAGCAGGCACTGGCCTTATTAAACGGCTCAATTGATCGGGCCTTAGTTCCTGAACAGATTGTGTTGTTTGCTGTTGAAGACAGCGGCATTGGTATTTCGAAGGAGCAGCATGAGGAGATTTTCTCTCCTTTTCAGAAAGTGCAGAATGGTAAGGATATACATGGAGGCATAGGCCTTGGACTGAGTATTGTAAGGCAACTGGTTGAAATGCTAGGCGGTAAGGTGTGGTTGAAATCCGAGCTGAATAAAGGCACTACCTTCTACTTTTTTATCCCCCAACATCATTAAACCAATGTGCTAAAAACAAAGAGTAAAAAGTAGTAGTGAAAAAAGCCAGGCATTAACCTGGCTTATTATTCATTATTACTTTTGATGCCTCATTATATAATTGGAGTCCCTTTGTATACCGATGATTCGGACAATGGTACAATAATGCCCCGGTACTGAATACGTTTGGATGTATTACCTTGAACCGATGCATTGGCTATCTGGCCATCTGAGTTGCAGTCGAGCCGAATGTCGAATGAACCTAAAGCTGAAGAAATATAAAGAGTGATGAAATAAGTACCCTTTTTTTCATTTTTCTTCACTTCATACTTGTTAACATTACCCCTTACTGAAACACCTCCAACACCATTTTGCCCCATGCCAGTATTGGAACCCAACTGCACAAAGGCTTCATCGCCTTCAACCGCAATGAAATTGAGGGTGCTGTTAACAACAACCGAAGCACCTCGTTTACCGGCCAGCGTGTTGGCTTCTAATACCCACATTTGTTCATCAATGGCAGCAGCAAGAAGTTTAGCCATTGCTTCTGATTGCTCTTTCTGCTCTTGCTTTTTTATTTCGCGACGCTCCTTACGGGTGAGCTCCTTGTTTTCATTTTCCTGCCCAAATACTGACAGTGAAAGGCCAAGTACAATAGTTATTAAGACTAGTTTTCTCATAGCTGTTTCTTTTAATTAAGCACCAGGATGTATAGGTTTGTAAACAATATTAATGCCACTTTATACGGTAGCCAATATTCCACTCAATGACTTCGGCCACCGAAAAGTTATGAGCCCTCACTAAAAGTCCCAGGTACAAGTCGTTCTTAAAATGGTATTTCAGTCCAAACTTCTGGTAGAGATATGGGTTGGAGTTGTCGTCTTTTTTGCGCAAAGCCAATACGCCCATGTAGGACGCTACAGAAAGACGGTCAATGGTAAACTCATAGGTGCCATATATACCAAGCATCAGTTTGTCAGAGAATTTGTCAGCAAACTCAACAATAGGTTCTTCACTGCCATCCTCCGGGTTGGTTACAACAACGTTAGCCTTTTCATCGTAGGTTAAATCAATACCTGCCCCAAATTTATTTTTCCAGGTGGTTTGCTTTAAAACGGCTGCCGATAAGTTTAAGTAAGAGTGCATAACGTCTGCAGTGCCTTTTGAGTCCTCAGGGTTGCTTGGCTTGTTTGGGTTGTCGTATAGTACGTTGCTGGAGCCTGAACCAAGCTGAATCGCCACCTCATAGTGCTGCCCATAGGCTGGTTGTGGTTGTTTAAGCAGCAAAGGTCTGTCTTTAAAGCTATAGCTTACTTCAATGGCTGGCGACAGCAGGTTAATACCGCTGTTCGGTTTCTTAGTTCCGCCATTTGAAAAGTGGGTGAACCCGAATGAGCCACGAACAGCCCAGCGAGAACTTAAATAATATTCGTAAAATAGATTGGCATCTATGTATACAGTGCGGTAAGAGCCAATAGCAACATTAAAAGGATTGTCGTACTTGTTATATGGCTCCCAGTTATAGGTTAGTCCAAAGCCCAGTTCATACCCCCACATGCTTCTTTCCTTCCTTTTAAACGGAAAGCCCATGAAACCGTAAAGGGCAGTAGGTGTTCCCAATTCATCCACATTAAAAAAGTTGGCATTGTAGAAGCCCACGCCATAGTAGGGGAAATTAAAAATGTGATGCCATTCTTTACTGCCATCAGTTTGCACACTATAGGCAATGCTTAAGGCCTGGTAATAATCGATCACCTGGTTTGACTCATTCTCTCCCTTTAAAAAGTCATTGGTCTGAAGCACCCGGCCGGCATGGTAGCGCATGGAAAGTGCATTGTAGCGTTTGGGTTTCTTTTTTGATGCTAATGAATCATTTTGTTGTACTTCCTGCGCACTTAGCTGAAGGCAGATAGTCATTAGGATGGTTAGTGCGATAGTTTTCATATATAAGTTATTATTGAAATGCTGTAACGGTTATTTATTGACAATTATGATCCAAAAATAGTTCTTTTGAACTGGTTAACTGAATGTTTGTGAGCGATAAGTTAATAATATTATTTAGCATTTGTTAATACATTCTGGAACTGAATTTGTTGTGCATGGTGCTAAAAATACTTGTGTATAGGTTAAAACATATTATTTGTGGCATATTGCTGGTGTTTATGACAACCTGGGGACTAAGCGCACAGCAGCCAATAAGCAGTAAGTTCTACCAGCTTCAATGGGATAATGATGTGTTTATGATGACCGATTATTATTATACCCAGGGCATGTCATTTACGTCCTACCATCCTTTTTTCGATCGAAATCCGGTCAATCTTATCCTCTTGAAACCCAAAGGATATGTGGAGGTCATCAATGGGATTTCAATTTTTCAGAAAACATACACCCCAAAGGATATAAAGAGTGATGAGATACAATATGCCGACAGGCCTTATGCCGGAGTATTAGTAGTGACATCTCATTCGAGGGCTGTTAACAGGAATAGTGGATGGATGTACCATAGTGAGCTGGATTTAGGTGTGATGGGGCCTGCTTCGGGAGCTGGCCAGGTGCAGTATAAGTACCATGACTTAACCGAGAATCAGCTGCCCAACGGCTGGCAGTATCAGCAGTACAACTGGCCTATTGTTAACTACAACCTGAAGGTATATAAGGAAGTGTATGAATCCAGAGGGCTGGGCTTGTATGCATTAGGCAAAGCCCGCATTGGTACTTTGCACGATGATGCTTCGGTTGGAGCACTTTTCAGACTTGGTAAAATGGATGACTATTATGAGAGCCTGGGTTTGCCTTTGCTCAACGGCAGCAGCCATTGGCAGTTATTCTTCGAAACAGAACCAAACATAACGGCCGTTGCGTACAACGGTACAATGATGGGAGGCTGGCACCGAAACCCAAAAATACATTACATTGAATTTGACGAAATGAGTAAATTAATTGGTACCTGGCGTTCAGGTATCGGCGCCCATTTCAGGTCATTTGGGCTTAGTTTTGATGTATACCTGCAGTCAAAAGAATTTAAATCGGGTTCTCACCATTGGTACACCAGTACGAAGCTGTTTCTTAACTTTTAGCCGTCAGGCCGTATAGTACCACTGAAGCACCAATAATCAACATGCCAACGATGGAAATAATATCGGGCGATTCGTTTGGCAAAATCAGCCAGCTGAGGGTAGCACCAAAAACCGGGATGATGAATTTGTAGATATTCAAATCAGACACCTTAATATTGGGTTTTTGCAGCAGGAAAAACCATATGGAGAAGGCAGTGGCAGATAAAAAGCTTAGCCAGCCCAGTGCTGCATAATATTCGCCAGGAAATACAAAGCCTGAAAAGGGTTCAGTGAACAGGGATGCTACAAACAAAAGCAAGCCGCCCAATATCATCTGAGAAGCATTTAATACCACAGGGGATATACTTTGACGGTTTTTACTGACCACCACATTACCAATGCCAGAGGCGATGTTGGCCAATACCAGCAATGCCATGCCCAGCAGTTCTGTCCATTCATTGGGGCCGTTAATGCCTTTGGGCAAGGCAATTAATACAATGCCCCCAATGCCTGACGAAATAATCAGCAATTTACGAAGGCTCATTTTATCATTTTGCATCATCACATGTGCAGTAAGCGCAGCAAATAAGGGTTGCGAACCAATGATAATGGCTGCCAGCGCCCCATCAATCATATCAACTCCCCAATAAAAGAGGGCATAGAGAATAAATGTTTGAAAGGCTGAAACTTTCAGTATTAGCCAGAGATTTTGCCTGATGACACTTATTAGTTTGGAAAACGATGGTACCAGGGGGAGCAACAATAGCCCCGATATGAAAAAACGTAATCCGGCAAACTGCAATGGCGTCGTGTATTTGAGACCTATCTTAATGCCCACAAAGGCAGTTGACCATAGTAAGCAGGCGATTATGGCCAATAGGGTATTTTTAAATCTTTCTTTTTGCATCAGTTGGTAATTATGGCGCACAAAAGTAGTAAGTATTTTTGATTATAGTTTGTTAGTCAGTGGCCGGCAGTGCTTCTGATAAAGGCATCTGGTTGGTACATTGAAGAAGATATTTAAGCACTCGGCAAACTTTGCAAGATGTTTGAACTTGATGGCTGATTGTCATTAGCTAAACGCCCAAAGCTCTTTATCGTCAGATAAAAGCTATCTTTGCTCTATGCTTATAACACCAAAGGACATTATCTACCAGGATGAGTCGATAATAGCGGTTAATAAACCCGTAGACTTGCCTGTTCATAAAAATGATTTTATGCCGGCTGATGCGGTCTATCTGACCAAGGAAGTGGGCCAGCTAACCGGCGTATCGGTTTTTCCGGTGCACCGGCTGGATGCTAAAACATCCGGGGTGATTGTTTTAGCATTAACAAGAGAAATTGCCGGCATCCTTAGTCGTCAATTTGAGCAACGTGAGGTGAAAAAGACCTACTTACTGGTGAGCAAAGGCTTACCTGGTGAGGGGGTGTTTGATTCACCTGTATTGATTAAGAAAAAGAAGAAACGACAAGCTGCGGAAACAGCTTACAAAACCCTTTCGACAGTAGAAACAGGGATTTGTTATAAGCAGGAAGTGAATGTGCCTATCAGCCTGGTGAGAGCCATGCCTCAAACAGGTCGGTGGCACCAGTTGCGGCAGCATTTTGCCATGAATCGTACAGATATATTGGGCGATACACAGCATGGCGACTGGACGCTTAACAAGATTATGACCGAGGTGACGGGGGTAAAGCGACTCTTATTGCACGCGGCATCACTGGAGTTTCAGCACCCGCAAAGCGGGCAAAAAATAAGCCTCGAAGCAGAAATACCTGAGGCTTTTGATAGGGTACTTACTCAACTGGCCGGACTTCAGTATTCTTTGGCCTAGTGCTCTTTTTGCTGTTCAATGGTGGCTTATACTGGTCAAAACCAGCGCCGTAAACCGCCATCACATTGGCCACCGATATAAACGCATCAGGGTCGGTTTCTTTAATGATTTGAAACACCATGTGTGATTCCGACTTTTTAACAATGGTGATGATGAATTCGCGATCGCCAGCATAGTAATAGCCACGCCCTTTTAAAAAGCTGAGGCCACGGTTGATTTGCGACGATAGCTTATCGGCTATTTCTTTCGGTTTTTGCGAGATGATCAATATCTGAACCGACTGGCGTGAACCGGTCAGCAGCATGTCTGCAATGTAAGACATCAGGCCTACTACTACAAAACCAAACACCATTGTTTCCAGCGATTCAAATACAATGAATGAGGAACTGATGATGAATATATCGCAGAACACCATAATACGGCCCGGGCTGATGTTATGGTTTTTATTAATCATCATGGCAATGATTTCGGTGCCGCCGGTGCTGCCACCCTGTACAAACAAGATGCCAATGCTGGCGCCCACTAAACCACCTCCAATAATAGCCGCCATAAAACGATCGGTTACAATGGGTTCGGTGATGAAATAGGGAAACACGGTAATAAAAACCGACAGGGTGACCAGCGAGTAGATGGTTTTAATGCCGAAGCCTTTACCCAGGATTCTCATCGATAAAAGGATGAGAACGCCATTGAGAACCAGGTTGGTAGGGCCAACAGGCAAATCAAAAATGAAATACAATAATGAGGATAACCCCATTACACCACCACCAACAATATCGGATGGGATAATAAACCCGGTCCAGCCAATGGCACTTACCATCAGGCCCAGGGTTATAATGGCATAGCTCTTTGCTTCTTTTAAAATAACTGATTTTGTCATCACTTTCATCCATTAAAAAAGGTGCCTGTTAAACAAGCACCTTTGCATCTAAAATCTTCTTTATTGTGTTCTTATAGTGCTTTTTTGTAACAACGCTTTCTCTTATGCTGGATATGTTCAAACGACTTCCACATCTGAATAGCCACATGGTTATTTTCTAACATACCCGTGGTTTCCACGTACTTGACGCCATCCTCCTTGGCTGTTTTCCAAAGATCATTCATCAACAGGGCAGCGACACCCATCTTTTGTAATTCAGGCTTTACACCAGTCAACATCAAATCCATCTCTTTGGGTTTTTTAAGCGCTTTCATGATGTGCCACCAGCCAAATGGCAGCAGTTTGCCTTTAGCTTTTTGCATGGCTTCTGAAAGCGATGGGAGCGCTATCAAAAAGCCTGCCAATTCATCCTCTTTATCCAGGATGATTTTAACATAGCGCGGATTTAATATGGGAAAGTACTTATTGATGTAAAATTGCACCATTTTATCGGGCAGCTGGAATGTGCCAAATAGCTCTGCAAAGGCCTTATTAAATAAAGCGAATACCTTTTGCTTATAAGGTTCGAGCTCTTTGCCCGATTTAAAATTCAAGGCCTGTAGACCATAGCGCTTCGTTAGCATATCGGCCACCTTGAACGCTTTTTCGGGCAGTGCATCCGGAAAGGTAATACGAAACTCTACCCAGTCAATCTCTTTTTCGTAGCCCAGTGCATCAAAATGCTGCTGGTAATAAGCCATGTGATAGTCAGAAGCCACCGAAGGTAGCCAGTCGTGCCCTTCAATTAAACAGCCCTGATGATCAAGGTTAGAGAAACCTAATGGTCCCTGCATCTCCACCATACCTTCTGCTTTGAACCACTGTTCAACAGTTTCAAACAGTTGCTGGCTTACCGCTTTGTCGTCAATGAATTCAGGACGGGTAAAACGTCCAATGTTCTGGCCTTTCTTTTCGATCCAAAGAGAATTGATAATGCCACCAATTCGTCCCACGCATTTGCCATCCTGATAGGCTACCCACATTTTTACCTTGCAAAATTCAAAGGCCGGATTCTTATCAGGCAGTAAGGCATGCAACTCGTCTTTTTTCATTGGAGGCACCCAGTTGGCCTCGTTTTTATAAAGTGTATATGGTAGATTAACGAAATCGTTAAGTGTCTTATTGTCAATTACCTCTTTTATCTCAATAGCCATATTGAAAAGATTTATATTATTGCCGCGAAGTTAATACATAAAATCCGGTTAATCCTGAAAAAAAGTGATAATAGGGGCAAGAGTTTTCTGTTTTAGGACATAGAATGTGTATTTTAGTGTTATGATAAAGAAGTTGCTGAAGAAATATGTCTTTACGACACTGAGTCTATCGCTAGTGCTGGCATTGATGGTATTTGCAGTTACCCGTATGGGCTTGCATCACCCCGGTTGGATGGAAAGCTGGTATTCGCAAGGGTTTTATCCGCTTGTAATTACCGGTCTTTCGGCCTTCAGTAATCTGTTTCCTTTTTCACTGGATGATTTATTCTATGGCATTCTGCTTAGCGGCGGACTCTTCATTACTGTATGGGTGTTAATTAGGCGAATGGCATGGCTGCAGTATTTTAAATGCCTGGTTATTACGCTGGCACTGACCTATAGTCTGTTTAATATCTTATGGGGGTTTAATTATTACCGTAATGACTTAACTACACGCCTTGAATTGCAAACAGCTGAGGCTAATGTTGAAGAGCTGATGAAGGTGTTCGGCTGGCTGATAGAGAAAGTGAATAGTAGTTATACCCCCATATATACTATTGATGAAACAGAAGTGCGTGATTTATTGGCGAGTGCTTACCGGGAGCATGCAGATTTTTTGAAGATTGATCGCATTTCAGCCCAAGGCCATCCAAAAGTTATTACACTCAGTCGCTTGTTTGCTTCCGCCACTATATCGGGCTATTATGGACCTTTCTTTGGAGAGGTACATGTCAACCGGTATATGTTGCCGCTTGAACTGCCGGCTGTAATGGCACACGAGATGGCGCATCAGCTGGGGATTACCAGCGAGGCCGAAGCTAATTTTTATGCCTGGTACGTTTGTACGCACTCTGCTGATAAGCGTTTAGCCTACAGCGCTAACTTATATTTACTGCGCTATTTTGCCTACGCCTGTTACCGTTATGAAGGGTTCAGGGAGCTGGTAAAGAATATCCGTTATGAGGTGCGACATGATTTTTATAAATCGCAGTTTCACTGGATGCAACTCATGAACAGGAGGGTAGATATGGTGGCTGAAAAAGTGAATGATGCCTACCTGAAAAGCAATAGTGTTGAAGCTGGCATCGACGATTATGAAGGAGTCGTAAAATATGTGATGGATTTAAAAACGTCAGAATAATCTGGTCAATGAGTCTGAATCCTTTGATAAAAAGCACTTTATTGTTGATAAATGGCTAAGCAATTACTTGACTGCTCATTATTTTTGTAAACGTTAAAACCAACACAAAATGAGAAAGCCCGAAATCATTCATCACGATGGTAAACGTATTTTTTATATGGATTTTACCGGCATTCGATCCACTCCTGAAGTGGAAGCACTGATTAAAGAAAGTAAAGATTACATTCGGATGCAACCCGAAAAGTCAGTAATAACCCTGACTAATATTCAAGGGATGCACTTCAATTCAGAGATTAAAAATGCGTTTTCAGAATTTATTGGCGGCAACAAAGCCTATGTGAGTCATGGAGCAGTGGTGGGCTTATCGGGTTTGCAGCGCATCGTATATAATGGTATTATGAAGATAACAGGGCGGGATATTCGTTCGTTCGAAACGCTCGATATGGCCAAAGACTGGCTGGTGTCGAAGGATGCAGTAGAAGTATAGCAATAACAGACTAATGATATCAGGGGCCTTGTGCCCCTTTTTTTTGTCCGAATTTTGAGAGTTCTCAGTTTCGGGTTTCGGGGTTTGATAGGTAAGGAGTTAAACGCAGAGGCGCAAAGACTCGGAGTTTTTTGAAAGACAGAAGACCGGTGACTGAGGTTTAGGGTTGAGGGTTCTGGTTTACTGGTTCTAGTGATAGGGATCTCATCTTTATGAAAAGCTTGGACATAGAGATGCGATCCTTTTCACAGTTTAGGGTTGGTTTTTATCAGCTTGGGGTTTCCCATTATCATCCGTCCTCTGTCATCCATCTCTTCATAAAATCTTAATGCCCATTATTTACTATATCGCCAAAAAAATATCAACTTTGCATCTTGTTCTATTTATTACGGGGAATGTTAAATTATCGTTTTATAGGTAAGGTGCTGGGGCATATACTTCTGGCATTGAGTGTGTTTATGTTTGTGTGTGCTCTGGTGGCCTATTTGTGCGAAGAAGATGATGTACAGGCGCACCTGATTTCGGCCGTCACCTGTCTGATAATTGGAGGTATATCAAGTTGGGTGTGGCGCTCTAAAACAGTTGATGTAGGTCGGCGCGAAGGTTTCGTGATTGTGACATTTGTGTGGATCATCATGTCCTTATTTGGTAGTTTACCCTATATACTAAGCGGCACTATTCCGGGTTTTACCAATGCCTTTTTCGAAACCATTTCGGGTTTTACCACCACCGGAGCATCTGTGGTGACTGATATTGAGGCTTTACCTCATGGTATATTGCTTTGGCGTAGTATTACCCATTTAATTGGCGGGATGGGCATTGTGGTATTGGCCGTGGCTATTTTACCTTATTTTGGTTTTGGCGGGATGTCATTATACAATGCCGAGGCGGCAGGCATTACCAATGATAAACTGCATCCGCGTGTGAAACATACAGCCAAGTTGCTGTGGCGTATCTATGTGGTCCTGATTTTACTAGAGACAGGCTTTCTGGTACTTGGCGGTATGCCTGTTTTTGATGCTTTTTGCCATAGTTTTGCCACCATTGCCTCCGGTGGTTTTTCCACTAAGAATGATAGTATTGCGGGTTATTCGCCCTATATTCAATACGTCATCATTGTGTTTATGCTATTTGCCGGTACCAACTTTACGCTGTTCTATTTTGTATGGAAAGGTAAACTCAAAAAGGTATTCGAAAATCAGGAGTTCAGGGTGTACCTGACCGTGATTGCGATTGTTACTGCTATTGTTACGGTTACACTGGTTTTTCTGGATCATCATAATGGCGAAGAATCATTGCGCAAAGCCTTGTTTCAGGTGGTAAGCCTGGTGACCAGCACGGGTTTTGCAACAGCCGACTATACGGCCTGGCACCCCTACCTGACCTATCTGATGTTTCTGTTGCTGTTTAGTGGAGCCTGTGCGGGTAGTACGTCTGGGGGGATTAAGATCATGCGACACTCCATCCTGTTCAGAAATACCTTGCTGGAGTTTAAGCGCATGGTGCATCCGCACGCAGTTATTCCGCTTCGTATTCAGGAAAAAACCATTGCTGCCGAAACGGTGTACAAGGTGTTGGCTTTTGTGATGTTGTATATGACTATTTTTTCAATTGGCACTTTTGCCCTCACATTTTTTGGTATGGATATGGACTCGGCCATGGGGGCTGCCGCCACTACCATGGGTGGTATAGGCCCGGGAATTGGCACTGTTGGCCCGGTTAATAACTTTTTTGCAGTGCCTCAGGCTGCTAAGTGGGTGCTGTCGTTACTAATGCTCCTTGGTCGTCTTGAATTGTTTACAGTACTGATATTGTTCTCGCCCGGTTTTTGGAAGAATAATTAAAATAGACACACATATTAATTGAAAAAGTAACATCTTTGCTACTGAAATTTCTGTGAGAAATAATGCTTAACACTCGATTTATAATTCTGGTACTCGGTCTGCTTTTAGTCGTTGAAGGCGTTTTTATGTTACTATCGGCCGGCGTATCTCTGTTGTATGGCGAATACGATTTGCCCTATCATCTTATTTCAGCTGCTATTTGTATTGCTTTGGGAGGCACAGCCAGTGCTCTGTTGTGGAAGGCGCCAAAGAATATTGGTAAGCGAGAAGGTTACCTGATTGTAGCCCTGGTGTGGGTGGTGTTCTCCTTTTTTGGTTTATTGCCGTTTTATCTGAGTGGCGCAATTCCATCTTATACCGATGCTTTTTTTGAAACCATTTCAGGGTTTACAACTACCGGTAGTAGTATATTAAATGATATTGAGGCCTTACCCCATGGCTTATTGTTTTGGCGAAGCCTGATTCAATGGCTGGGCGGTATGGGTATCATCGTATTATCGTTGGCCATATTACCGGTATTGGGAGTAGGAGGTATGCAGATGTTTATTGCCGAAGTGCCCGGGCCCGCACCCGATAAGCTGCATCCGCGCATTACCGAAACGGCCAAGCGCTTGTATGGCATTTATGTGCTGTTCACCATCAGTGAAGCAATTCTTTTGGTAATAGGTGGTATGACACCTTTTGATGCCATCTGTCACTCGTTTACTACCATGGCAACCGGCGGCTATTCAACCAAACAAGCCAGTGTAGCCTATTTTTCATCACCCTATATTCAATATGTAATCATCCTGTTTATGTTTATTGCAGGTGCCAATTTTACCCTGTCGTACAGTGTTCTGCGGGGTAAGTTGAAAAAGGTGATAAAGGACGAGGAGTTTCAGGCTTATACAGGTATCATTATTGGCGTGAGTGTACTGGTGGCCGCTGTGCTCTATTTTACCGAGGGTCATGCATTATTTGAAAAGGCCTGGCGCGATGGTTTGTTTCAGGTTGTATCGATTATAACCACAACTGGTTATGCTACCGCCGATTATCTGTTGTGGGTACCATTCTTAAGTATCGTCATCTTTCTGTTGATGTTCACAGGAGGTTCGGCTGGTTCTACAGGCGGAGGTATTAAGATTGTGCGTATTGTGCTGCTGATGAAAAACAGTTTCTTTGAGTTGAAGCGATTGGTGCACCCCAATGCGGTGATTCCGGTGAGGTATAACAACCGGGCCGTTAACCAGGGCATCATCACCAATGTACTGGCTTTTATCGTTATTTACATGATGACGGTGGGCATTGCCATGATTATTATGAGTATCATGGGCTTTGATCTGGATACAGCCCTGGGTGCTGTGGCTACCTCCATAGGTAATATTGGTCCTGGACTGGGCGATGTGGGGCCGGCCCTCAACTTCTACGAAGTGCCGGCTTTTGGCAAGTGGTTCCTGTCTTTCCTGATGCTGATAGGTCGTTTAGAGCTGTTTACCATCATCGTATTGTTTTCACCTTATTTTTGGAAAGAGTAGTTGTTTTTACTCCTTACGGCTTTTGATTAGTTGCTCTACTTCTTCCAATGTTGAAAGAGGCAAGGAGTTGAGTTCCCTGGTCAGATCAAATACTTTTTCTGTTCGTCGCAGTTCGTTCAAGGGGTGATTGGCTGGTATTGACTCATTTCTTGGAGTATATTCCATAAAGTCGTTGGGCGTGCAGCCTATGCATATGCACAAGCGCTCCAGTAAATCCAGGTTTAGGCGGTTAACGCGGTTGTTCTTCACTTTACTGGCAAAGCTTTCTGAAAAGCCGGCTTTGCGAAGAAAGGTAAATGGGCGGTCGATGGCTTTGGCCTTAAAGATGCGGGTGAAATTGTATCGTAGCATGTCTGAAGAGGTTTAGTTTGTTGTTGGTTGATATAAATTGTGTAAACAGTATTCTCAATTGTTTTAAAAGCAAGGTAATTGATTTAAGCTAAAATGTAAATAGTGTCAAACAATATGTATTTGTTCAGAATAGTATCAAAACATTTTATAACTAAAATGTAATTGCTTCAAATAGTATTTAAATTAGCTATAACCAAATGGTAATTATTTAAAATGGTATACAAACTAGCTATAACTAAATGATAATTGTTTACTTAGGTATTTAAATTATCTATAACCATAGAAGAGTTGTGCCAAATAGAAACTCATTAGTGAATTACCAATGTCAGAAGGTGTTTTTTGCCAATAAGTGAGGCCGTGATAAGATACGAAGCGCTACCAGAACGTCATATGGTTCGAATATGCATGTACGCTTCACAAGTTGATTCATGTATCCTGCAGATAGCGCAGATTTACGCAGGGAAAGCGTCCATTTCTTAAAGAGAAGACCTTTTCCAAAGTTCTAGGAAATCGTCAGGCGCAGCTAGAGTTCGATTTCTCCCTTTCCATACCTTACAACTTCCAGTTCATCGCTGGTGCAGTCAATAATGGTTGAAGGTTCGTTATCGCCATAGCCGCCATCAATCACCACATCCACCAGGTCGGCAAATTTCTCATAAATGAGTTCAGGATCGGTGGTATATTCTATCACATCATCTTCATCCCTCACCGAAGTGGATAGGATAGGGTTACCCAGTTCTTTTACCAGTTCACGTATAATATTATTATCCGGCACCCTGATACCAATGGTTTTTTTATTGTTTTTAAACAGCTTGGGTACATTGCTGTTAGCTGGTAATATAAAGGTGTAAGGTCCCGGCAGGTGTTTTTTCATCAGCTTAAACACATGGTTGTTTAAGGGCTTTGTAAAATCTGAAATATGACTCAGATCGTAACAGATGAACGAGAGGTTGGCTTTTTTCAGGTTGATATCCTTGATGCGGGCCACTTTTTCTACAGCTTTAGCGTTATTAATATCGCAGCCAATGCCGTAGATGGTGTCGGTAGGGTAAATAACGATACCGCCATTGCGCAGCACATCAACTATTTTGTGAATTTCTTTTTCGTTCGGATTTTCCGGGTAGAGCTTGACAAACATGATAATTGCTTAGTTTGCTTAAAAGTAGCAAATAAAATCTAAATAAGGGATACAAAAAAAGGTTCTGCTATTGCTAACAGAACCTCTTTGGTGGGGAGAGCAGGATTCGAACCTACGAAGACATAAGTCAGCGGAGTTATCCCGAAGTTTCGGGACCTTAGTTGGCAGGAGACAAAGGTGTTGTTGTACCTCTCTATTTCTCTAAGATTAAATAGTATGCTCTAGCCAATGACCTTCTTAATCAAATCATTAATGAACTCCGCATTATGATGTTCACTTATTAACCTTTCCAAAAAATGTCGACTTTTTTGTTGTTTAATAAAACGCTCTACTCTCATGGCTTCGCCAATAGTTTGTGAAACTAAGAAGTGTGCTTTTAAATTCCAAGGTTGATATTTTGCAGTAAACTTGGATTTATTCTCGTAAGAATTATGTTCTTTCAATCTCTTTTGGGGATTGGATGAGTAACCAACATAATACTTATCAGCCACCTTAGAGTAAAGTATATAAATGTAGTAGTCCATATTTATAAGATACTAAATTATAATTAATACTAAATGAATATGGCTGGACAGAGGCGATAGGATACAAAAAAAGGTTCTGCTATTGCTAGCAGAACCTCTTTTGTGGGGAGAGCAGGATTCGAACCTACGAAGACATAAGTCAGCGGAGTTACAGTCCGCCCCAGTTGGCCACTTTGGTATCTCCCCAACTGAAAAATTTCAATAAAAAAGCCATTCAGTTGAATGGCTTCGAGCGGAAGACGGGGCTCAAACCCGCGACCCTCAGCTTGGAAGGCTGATGCTCTATCAACTGAGCTACTTCCGCAATAAAAAAATATTGAGCCTGTGGAGGGACTCGAACCCCCGACCTGCTGATTACAAATCAGCTGCTCTAGCCAGCTGAGCTACACAGGCAATTTTGTGGGGAGAGCAGGATTCGAACCTACGAAGACATAAGTCAGCGGAGTTACAGTCCGCCCCAGTTGGCCACTTTGGTATCTCCCCATCAATTACTTTCAATATTTTTAATTCTTTCTCACAACGCGTTTGTTGTTGAGATAATGTGAGTAGTTTGAAACTCCGACCTTCCCGTATTGCATAACGGGATGCTCTAGTTGCAAAGTTACTTCACTCTTTTAATTTGTCTAAAAACCCGTTTGGTTTTCAGAGCCTGTGGAGGGACTCGAACCCCCGACCTGCTGATTACAAATCAGCTGCTCTAGCCAGCTGAGCTACACAGGCAAGGTGGGTAAGCTACCCATATCGCACTGCTACAACCGTCTACCCTTGCTGCCGCCAGGCCCTGGGGGAATTCAACAGGAGCTAGTCGTATGGGACTTACCCGTGTTTATTTCTTGATTGCGGATGCAAAAGTAGGGCAATTTTTCATCCCTGCAAATATTCCAATACACTTTTTTTACCTAAAACTTCTAAAGTGGTGAAAATGAAAAACAAAAATTTTCGTTTTTTTTCTTCGCAAGTGCCCGATAAATAAATTGGGGCTCTATTCGGCGTGTTTAAAAGGATATTTGTACTTTAGTTGACGATAACTTAAAAACTAAATTATGGAAAATGAAAACAAGACTCCGTTAAAAAGTTGGATCAATAATGGGGTAATCTTTGGGGCTGTTTTAGTTGCCTTGAGTGTACTAATGTATGTAATTGTTGATCTTGAGAAAATCTCACTAATGGGATTCGCCGGGATTGGTATTGTATTTGGGTTCCTTCCAATTATAATCGGTTTAATATTCATTATTAGGAATTACAAAAAAGAATTGGGTGGTTTTATGAGCTATAAACAAGGTTTGCTGTATGGTACTTATGCAACTTTTGTTGCTGCTATAATAGTGGCCCTATATTCAATTGCCTTCAATAATTTTATCGATCCTGACTATGTTAAGAAGACGCAAGAGGCGGTTATGGAAAAGACCTTGAGTTTTATGGAGTCTAGTGGAGTTCCTGCGGATGCTATTGAAGAGCAAATGAGTAAGATGGAAGAAAAAATGCAAAAGGAGATTGATAATGCAAAACTAGTATCTCCATTGAAGTCGATACTTTTCACGACGATATTCGGTTTTGTTATTTCTCTTATCTTAGCAGCTATATTTAAAAAAGAGCCTCCGGTATTTGAACCTACCGAAGCAACAGAGTAAGCAAACTATGGATTTATCAATTGTCGTTCCGTTATTCAACGAAGAAGAGTCAATTAAGGAATTATATAACTGGATTCAGCGGGTGGTGAGCCCGCTGAACTGGTCTTACGAGGTCATTTTTGTTGATGATGGCAGTACCGACGCCTCCTGGCAGGTGATTGAGGGGCTGCGTCAGGAGTCGGCTTATGTAAAGGGTATTCGCTTTCGTCGCAATTATGGTAAGTCGGCCGGCCTGTATTGTGGCTTTGATGCCGCACAGGGTGATGTGGTGATTACCATGGATGCCGATTTGCAGGATAGCCCCGAAGAGATTCCTGAATTGGTGCGTATGGTTAAGGAAGAAGGGTACGACATTGTAAGTGGCTGGAAAAAGAAACGCTACGACCCCCTTGGCAAGACGCTGCCCAGTAAGCTATTCAACCGTACGGTGCGCATGGTGTCGGGCATTAAATTGCACGATTTTAATTGTGGACTGAAAGCCTATAAGCTGGATGTGGTAAAAAATATTGAGGTGTATGGCGAAATGCACCGTTATATTCCACTCATTGCCAAGCAGGCTGGTTTTAGCCGAATAGGTGAGAAGGTGGTGCAACACCAGGAACGTAAATATGGTGTTTCGAAATTTGGCATTGAGCGCACCATTAAGGGCTTTCTGGACTTGTTGTCGGTCACTTTTATTTCCAAGTTTGGTAAGCGCCCCATGCACCTCTTTGGCGCATTGGGTACCCTGATGTTCGTGGTTGGGTTTTTGTCGGCTTTGTGGTTAGGTTTAAGTAAGCTATTGTCTGTCTTTTACTATCACATTGCTGCGCCTTTGGTAACCAATAGTCCGTATTTTTATATTGCCTTGGCCAGTATGATTATTGGTACGCAATTGTTTATGGCAGGCTTTTTAGCTGAGCTTGTCTCACGCAATGGTCACGATAGAAATAACTACCAAATTTCAGAAAGGATTGACTAATGGTATTTTACAGTGAATTGGTAGAGGCTTACGATGCAGTCTTTCCGCTTAATCCCAAACAGCTCGAGTTTGTGCAGAAAGCTTGTGATGGTTCACTTGCCAGTAAAAGTGTGCTGGATATGGGCTGTGGTACGGGCTCTTTATCTATAGCTATGGCCCGCCAGAGTGCAAAGGTGCGCGCTTTCGATTTTGATGCTGAAATGGTGGGTAAGGCAGAGGAGAAGCGTCCTCAGGCACTTGACCTGCAGTTTCAGCAGGGCGATATGCGATTGGTGGATACCTATTTTATACCGATGCTGTTTGATGCTGTCCTGTGTTTTGGCAATACGCTGGTGCATCTGGATACAGCCAATGAAGTAGAGTTAACAATTGGAAAAGCTGCAGGCAGACTAAAAGCAGGAGGTAAGTTAATGCTGCAAATCGTGAACTACGATCGTGTACTCAACGAGCAAGTGACCAGTCTGCCTACCATCAGTACTTCTGATTATTCGTTTGTGCGTCATTATAAGCATCTGCCTGATGGTAAAATTGATTTCTCAACGGTGCTTCATACGCCTACTGCAAAGGTGGAGAACTCGGTACCTTTGCTGGCACTTCGAAAAGAACAGCTGGAAGCCATCCTTAATACATACTTTTCTGACATCAAATGTTTTGGTGGTTTTGACCGCTCACAGTGGTCGCCAACTACCTTTCATTTGGTTGTAGAGGCTATAAAGTAGCTTTTAATAGCTCAAGTACTTTCTTATCTATCTGAAATGTTAGTTCTTCGGGTGATGAATGTTTGATGTCAAGCCACCTGAATGATTGAGCACCTTCAACTTCTGGTATGTGATTAAGGACAGAGGTGGTGGGTATTTTCTCTATATCAGTATTCTTCACAAGGTAGTATATGCTTATTAGTTGCATATCTTTAAAGAAGAGAGCTTTCTGAAAATAGTCGGTGGTGTAAAAATGTGCCTTGATGCTCACGTCTATGTCGAGTTCCTCTTTGAATTCGCGTTTCAAACACTCAATAGTGCCCTCGCCATATTCGAGTCCACCGCCCGGAAACTTTGTCATATACATACCCATCCGGTACTCATCAGTAATCAATACTTGTTGCTGTTTATTGATGAGCAAACCGTAAACGCGAATATTGAACTGACCAAAAGGATTCATATTAGAAGAAAAACACCGGGCCATTAAGTGTGTAAACCGCGAGCAAGGATTTGCTACTGGCCCGGTGGGTTAAACTAATTCGATTTGTTTATCAACAAATTTAATGATTTCTGCCACTTGTGAAGGGTGAAACCAGTTTATTTCTTTATCGCGCCTGAACCACGATAGCTGGCGCTTGGCATAGCGACGCGAATTGCGTTTGATTAGCTCAATGGCTTTATCGGCATCGTACTCGCCATCCCAATGGGCAAATATTTCTTTATAACCAACCGTATTGAGTGAGTTGCTTTCCTTAAGGTGATAAAAGGCTTTGGCTTCCTCAAACAGGCCATCTTCAATCATCATGTCCACCCGTTGATTGATGCGTGAGTATAGTTCGTCACGATCCATGTCCAGGCCAATTTTTATGATGTTAAAGGGGCGCTTTCGGCTCGAATTGGTGCGTAGTGAGCTATAGGGCTGACCGGTCATCAGGCAAACTTCAACCGCATGCATCACTCGCTTGTGGTTCTTTAAATCCACCTGATCGTAAAATACCGGGTCCAGCATTTTTAGCTGTCTTCTGATGGCCTCCAGTCCTTCGTTGTTATATAAGTCCATCACCTCCTGGCGCAGTTCCGGATCGATGGTGGGCAGCTCATCAATACCTTTACATACCGCATCAACATACATCATAGAACCGCCTGTCATTAACACCTGTGGATGCGATTGAAACAGATTGTCCAATAATTTAAGTACATCCTGTTCGAACTGGTAGGCATTGTAATAGTCGTTGACTGAATGGGTGGCCACCATGTGGTGTTTTACCCGTTTGAGTTGCTCTTCGGTAGGAGCGGCAGTGCCTATCTTAAGTTCTTTAAATATTTGCCGACTGTCCGATGAAATTATTTCTGTATTCAGGTGCTCGGCCAGCTGTAGACATAGTTCTGTTTTGCCAATGCCAGTTGGCCCAATTAAAACAATAAGAGAATGTGTCATGGCAGGTTTAGTATTGATCGGCCAGATCGTCCAGATTCAGATCGGTGTCCAGATCATCTAATTCATTAAATTTCATTGAGTCGAGTGTACCATCAAATTCGTCATCAAACTGGTCAATAGCCGGCTTGGAAATGTCTTCACTGAAATCGCTGATTTTAATTTGTTCAGGCGCTTCACCCTCCAGTCGGTAGCTGTTTGGTTGTTCAAGTTGACCTTTGGCTGTTTGTATCACTTCAATAAAAAAGGCTCTCTCAGAGAAGAAATCAAAGACATACAGCATGCGTTGACCTTCTTCAAACAGATGATCGGCCAGCAGCGTGTCCTGCATGACCTTTATATTATCCGAGTCGTCATCGGCCATATCAAACAAGGTAATTTCAGTTTCCTTATTCCATTGGCTGTCAGTTATGACAAAAGAAGCCATCTGTGTGGCGTCATAATTTAATGTGTTCTGAATAAATGAATGTAAATCGGCAAATGACATACTATCATCTATGGCCATCTCATTCACAAAATTATCGACCTCACTCGATAATATCCTCAGATATATAATCATCGTGCTTGTTTTTGGTTGTTGGAGTCCGATCTGCAAAAGTATTAAAAATAACGTTTACCTGATGCATTTTGTTATCCATTTGGTTTAAACATTGCTCAACGATGATTTGTTACTTAAGCGATGAAATTAATCTTATTAATTATGAAGCAAATGATTTATGTTATTATCGGATTAATAGTTGGTGCACTGGTAATGCTTTTTATTGTAAGAAGCCTCGCACCTAAAATGATGCTGGTAGAAAGCCAAAGCATGTATTCTTTTGAGGAAACACTGGAGCGCCTGCAGGCGGCTGTTGATGAAAAAGGCTGGAAAACACCTCATGTTCATGATTTGCAAGCTACTATGGCTAAATTTAACTATGATGTTAATAAAGTCAAGGTAATGGAAGTGTGTAAGCCTGATATAGCTCAGCTAATATTGTCGAAAGATGATGAACGTATTGCCTCAACCTTGATGCCATGCCGAATTTCGGTGTATGAAAAGAGTGATGGAAATGTTTATGTTTCGCGGCTGAATAGTGTTAAGATGGGCGGTTTGTTTGGCGGCATCATTAAGCAGGCAATGGATGTGGCTGGTAATGAGAGTGAGCAGATTATTCAATCCGTTGTAGTTCAGTAATAATTAAATCAACCTAATAATTTAAAGATACCTAATGCAGAAGTTAGCAGTACTTGTTTTGGCCATTCTGTTTGTGGCCTGTAATTCTTCGTCCAATAAAAAGGAGCAAAGTCAAGAAGTGAAAGCTGTTGAAAAAACACAGCACCCCGGAGAAATTCAATATAAGCGTCATTGTTTATCGTGCCATCAAAAGAATGCTGGCGGTATACCTGGTATGTATCCGCCGCTGGCAGATAACAAAGTGGTATCGGGCGAAAAGGAGCCATTAATCAATATAGTGCTTCATGGTTTAAGTGGAGAGATTGAGGTAAATGGCGAAAAATACAATGGAGTGATGGCCAGTTATAAAAATTTGTCAGATAAGGATATTGCAGATGTTTTGAATTATTTACGCTCTGGCTTTGGTAATTCAGGCGAGGCTATAACGCCAGCCGAAGTTAAAAGTCTGCGGTAGTTGAGCTTGATATTATTTACCTATTTTTACAAGCTGAACAGTCAAAACATACCATAAATGAATAATCACAAAAAGGGATTTATTACCCGCTCGTTGCATGCCCGGTTTCCTAAGGGTGATGCCTACAATGCATTGCATATGCCTGTATACGATGGTGTTGCCTATGAATTTGACTCGGCTGAGGATATTGCCGAAACGTTTGCAGGGAAAAAGTTTGCCCATGCTTATTCGCGTACTTCCAATCCAACGGTGGAGTATTTTGAGCAGAAAATGAAGGCGGTTACAGATGCAGATGCTGTTGTAGCACTTGCATCGGGTATGGCTGCTATCTCTAATGTTTTGCTCAGTCTTGTTGAAAGTGGAGGAAATATTGTAGCATCCAATCAGTTGTTTGGTCATTCGTATGCTTTACTAAAGCAAACATTGCCGGCTCTGGGTATTGAAGTTCGCTTTGTGAATATGACTAACCTGGAAGCAGTCCAGCAAGCCACTGATGATAAAACCAGGGCTTATTTCTTTGAGACCATCACGAATCCTCAGTTGGAGATAGTTGATTTGAAGCAACTAAGTGAGCTGGCTAAGGCCAATAATGTTGTGGTAGTGTGTGATAGCACCATCACACCTCCATATGTATTTAACTCAAAATCATTTGGAGTTGATGTGGAGGTGATGTCTACTACCAAGTTCATATCGGGTGGAGCAGCTGCATTTGGTGGAGTAGTTCTTGATAACGGCACTTTTGATTATTCATCATTGCCGGCGCTGAAGCAATGGTCCGGCAAATTTGGAAAGGATGCTTTAGTAGCCCGAATACGTAAGGAGATATTCAGGCATTTGGGTGGTACGATGACAGCTCATACAGCTCATTTTATGAATTTGGGGCTCGACATCATGCCTTTGCGAGTTGATCGTTGCGTAGATAATTGCAAGCAGCTGGCAGCCTTTTTTGAGGCTCATCATGGCATTGTGTCGTATAACTATCCGGGAGTTGCAGGCAATAGAGGTTATGATTTAGCCCAAACACAGTTTGGAGGCAAGCCAGGTGCTGTTATGACCTTTGATTTAGAATCAAAAGAAGCTTGTTTCCAGTTATATAATCGCTTAAAGGTGATGCGCCGGGCAACTAATCTTAACGATAATAAAACATTAATCATTCATCCGGAGTCCACCATATATGCCGAGTTTTCTGATGAAGAAAAGAAGGCTATGGATATCCGGCCAACCATGATGCGTTTATCCGTGGGCATTGAAGAAGTTCAGGATTTGATCGCTGATTTTACACAAGCTTTGTAAATTTGCATCATGTATAAAATTCATCATCTGATTGGGGGCTTATTGTTGTGCTTGAGCTGGCCTGTATTGGCTCAGGAAGACGCTCAGGCTGATTCAACTAATAGAACCTTTGTAGAGCAGGCTGCCGTGCTGGTAGAGGATATGATTGATATGGTAACTGTTGAGCGTGGTCGTTCCACTCTATCTTTCTATCCAATGGCGGGCTATTCACCCCGTACCGGTTTTGAAATAGGAGTAATGCCGGTGTGGCGCATTAAACCCCGTCATACAGATGAATGTCGTTTTTATCGCCCAACTACATTTGCACCATCTATAAAGGTTTCAACCAAGGGAATGTATGAGGTGGAGCTCGATGCACTGGCTTTTACTGCCAATCGCTGGATGTTTATTTCAAAGTTTCAGTACCTTTATTTGCCCGATGAGTTTTATGGTATTGGCAACCAAACCAAGCAACCTCCGTTTTCGAGATACGACATCAATCGTTTCGCATTTAATTCAAATATTCTTAAGGGTATCAATGAGAGTTTATTTTTGGGGATTAGGTTGGATGTTAACTACGACAGATACTCAAATTTTGAAGGCGATCTCCTGAATCCGTCCGTTCTTGGTTACGAAGGGGGATGGGTCAATGGTATCGGCCCGGGTATGGCTTTCGATAATCGCGATGATCAACTGTATCCTACGAAAGGTTGGTTTGTAATTTTTACGGCCACCGCATACGATAACTTTACCGGTAGCGATTATAGTTTTGTGTCAGGGAATCTTGATGTACGTAAATTCTGTTCAATCAATGGGGATAAATCTATCCTTGGCTTTCAGGCCGTTGTCAACTCTACTTCAGGCGATGTGCCTTTTTATAAATTATCTTCCATTGGCGGAAAGCGCATGTTGAGAGGAATTGCTCACCCCTACCGTTATGTCGATAAACACTCTTGGTTTACCCAGGCAGAGTGGCGTCAGCATATCTGGTGGCGATTAGGTGGTGTTGTGTTCTCTGGTGTGGGTAAAGTGTCTCCTGAATTCATGCGGCGTCCACTGGCCGATTTACACGTTGTTGGTGGTGCCGGGCTTCGTTTTAGGGTATTGCCAAAAGAAGGACTCAACTTCAGAATGGACTTTGGTATGACTAATAAAGGTGATAATGGCGTCTATTTCACTATTCGTGAAGCTTTCTAAAGTGTGTACTGCATATATTCCTGAATACCTATAAAATAAGTAGGAATACCAGGTTTTCCATAGCTTTTTTCTTTCTTGCTAATTGCCACATATACAGCCTTTAATGTTAAATCCTATTAAATAAATAGGATAAAAAAGTATTTTATTTCTTGGAGTTGCTAATAAACTGATTCATATTTGCTAACAGAAAAAGCAAAATTGTAGGATATGTTTCCAAAGAAAGTACATTATGGCTTACGTTTTTTATTGACCTTATCGGGTCTGGCAGAAGGTACTCACCTTGGAGTAGCTGAAATTGCCGAACGCGAACAGTTGTCGGTGAAATTTTTGGAGGCCATTGCTGTCACCTTACGAAAGGAAGGTATTGTGGATGTGCGACGCGGCGCAGGTGGAGGTTATAGTTTGGCGCGGCCTTTAAAAGAGATAACGCTTTACCAGATTGTATTGGCTTTGGATGAGAAACTGGATAAAGAAATATCAACAGAAGGGCATAATACTGAGAAAGCGGTAGGACGGTTTTTGGTAAGTGTGCGTAACGATTATGGACGCCTGTTACGACGTGTTACTTTGGAGAAGCTGAAGAACTACTATGCTGAAGAGAATGAAAGAATAATGTATTATATATAAAAATTAAACCGTAGAAACCATGAGTAAGATTGCAAAGAATGTTACCGAATTAATTGGTAAAACCCCTCTTGTAAAAGTTAACAGATTAGCTAATGGCGCCAGTGCTGAAGTAGTAGCCAAATTGGAGTATTTTAATCCGGCCAGTTCAGTAAAGGATCGCATCGCCTATGCCATGGTCAGTGATGCCGAACAAAAGGGATTGCTGGATGCTGAAACAGTAATTGTGGAGCCCACCAGTGGTAATACCGGAGTTGGATTAGCTTTTGTAGCTGCAGTTAAAGGCTATCGCTTGATTTTAACCATGCCTGAAAGTATGAGTATTGAGCGTCGTAAGCTGCTTATTAAGTTTGGTGCCGAGTTAGTGCTTACTCCGGCAGAAAAAGGCATGAAAGGTGCGATTGAGCGGGCTGATGAAATTGCCGCTGAGTTACCGAAGGCTTTTATTCCGCAACAGTTTAATAATGCAGCTAACCCGGCTATACACCGGTGCACAACTGCCGAAGAAATTTGGGAAGATACCGATGGTAAAGTCGATATTTTTGTAGCGGGCATAGGAACAGGTGGTACGATTACCGGTGTAGGTGAGATTCTTAAGGAACGTAATCCAAATGTAAAGATCGTAGCTGTTGAACCTGAGGCTTCTCCGATACTATCAGGAGGTCAGCCAGGACCACATAAGATTCAGGGTATTGGTGCCGGTTTTGTGCCTAATGTGTTAAATACCGATGTATTTGATGAGGTGGTGAAGGTAAGCAATGATGATGCCATTGAAACAGCACACAAAGCAGCCAAGAAAGAAGGCATACTATGTGGTTATTCTTCAGGAGCAGCATTATTTGCAGCTATTAGCGTGGCGCAACGCCCTGAGAATACCGGTAAGCGCATTGTAGTGGTGTTGCCTGATACCGGGGAGCGCTACCTGAGCAGCTTCAACATCGACTAAAGAACTTCGGAATAACTTGAGATATTAAATGGATGTAATCCGTGTGGTGGTGATAATTCACTGCACGGGCCAGCATTCAACAGCCTAAATTTTCAGAGTGATGCTACAGTATAAGAGTTTGCTTTCCAGCTTACCTTGCCGAATGCCCGGCCGGGCTTAATATCATTCTTCAGGCCGGAATAGTTTTTCGGTTACCTCATAAATAATTAATAGTGTTTTTATAGGCAGCGGATTGCTGCAATTGGTTGTATTACAATAAATACGATTTAGGATGTCACAGCATATAATAACCGGTGTTTTATCGGAATCATTACTGGGAGAAGCCAATCACCTGGTGAATAAACTCTCAAAGGAACAGTTGCTTTGGTTAGGTGGATACCTGTCGGGCATTGGGTTAAACGGACAGCAGGATACTGCGGTTGCATACCAGCAGGAGGTTACTAATGGAACAGGAATAAAGGACAATCAAACATCAACCGCAAACCTTAAGGTGCTGGTAGGTTCACATTCGGGCAATGGTAAGTTAATTGCCAGGCAGCTGGCAGAGAAGGCTAAAAGCAATGGGCTGCAACTGGAAGTGAGTAGTATGGGTGATTTTCGTCCAAAGCATCTGCAAAAAGAAGACAATGTAATTTTTATTGTTTCCACCCATGGGGAAGGAGAGCCGCCGGTTGAAGCAGCCGACTTGCATAAATTTCTCGGTGGTAAGCGGGTGGGCAATATCTCGCAGCTGAACTATGCTGTTGTAGCATTGGGCGATAGCAGTTATCAGTTCTTCTGTCAGACAGGTGTGGATTTTCATAATCGGTTAAAAGCCCATGGTGCCAATGCCTTAAGTGAACCTTTACTCCTGGATGTTGACTTTAAGGATCAACTCGATAATTTGCCCGATACTGTTTTGGCACTTTTCGGCAATTTAAAAAGTTCTTCCTCAGATACAGGTATCTCAGCTGTAGGTGCACATACTATTTCAGACGGTTTAGTGGAGGCTGAACTGATTGATAAGGTGCTGCTGAACGGACGTGGTTCCAATAAGGAAACCTATCATATAGAGCTCGATATTGAAGGAACAGGCTTAAGCTACCAACCCGGTGATGCGCTGGAAGTGTATGCCGTAAATGATGATGAACTGGTGCAGCAGCTCCTCACAAGACTTAATTACTCAGGAGATGAGCCCGTCGAACATAAAGGGACAACCTATACGATTAGCGAGCTTTTGAAGTTCCATAAGGAGATCACAGTCGTTACAATTCCTGTGTTAAAGAAATTGTCAGCTTTTGTAAAAGAGCCGGACTTGAACCGTTTATTAGATAAGCGAGATGAGTTGGATAGCTTCCTGTATGGTAGTGATTTACTGGATGTTTTGTCCGACTTTAGCTTATCTGTTCAACCGCAGGAGTTGGCTGATACCTTACGGACCTTGCCACCCAGGGCTTATTCCATCGCTTCCTCACAGGCCGAAGTGGGCGACGAAGTGCATCTCACGGTTGGTGCTGTCCGCTACGAGAAGAACGAACGCCCTCACCAGGGGGTGTGTTCAACCTTTCTAATTGATCAACTGGAAGAAGGTGCCAAAGTAGCGGTGCAGATTAAATCCAATGAAGGTTTCCGTCTGCCAACCAATGAAACGGATATCATACTGATAGGTGCCGGAACAGGCATCGCACCCTACCGGGCTTTTTTGCAGGAGCGGGAAGCTGCTGAAGCGATCGGTAAAAACTGGCTCTTCTTTGGTGACCAGCATTTCGAAACAGATTTCTTATACCAGGCTGAGTGGCTGAAATATCGTCAAAAAGGCTTGTTGTCAAAAGTTGATGTAGCTTTTTCACGCGATCAACAAGAGAAAGTTTACGTGCAGCACCGAATAAAAGCCCAAGCCGACGAAGTTTATGAATGGCTGCAGAATGGGGCAACCATTTATGTGTGTGGCGATCGTAAGACTTTGGCCAGAGATGTACAACAGGCTTTTATTGAAATACTGCAGGAGCAAGAGAATATCTCTTTTGAGCAGGCTCAAGAGCGCCTGTTGCAACTGAAAAAAGAAGGTCGTTATCAGGAAGATGTTTACTAACCAACCAAAAATAAACGCATGACATTGAAGCAAAACAATCTGCCTCAGCCACAGGCCTGGAAGCCTTCTGAGGTGGAGACCATAAAAACCAATAGTAATTATTTGCGCGGAACACTTGAGCAAAGCCTCAACGATGCCATTACGGGTGCCATTGCTCCTGATGACACCCAGCTGATAAAATTTCATGGGAGCTATCAGCAAACCGATCGGGATTTGGATGAGGAGCGCAAGAATCAGAAGTTAGAGCTGCTCTACAGTTTTATGATTCGCGCCAGGGTGCCGGCCGGTATTGCCACTGCAGCTCAATGGCTGGCAATGGATGAGCTGGCTGATAAATATGGCAATGGCACGATGAAACTAACAACACGTCAGGCCTTTCAGTTGCATGGAATTGTGAAGAAGAACCTGCGGCAAACCATGCAGGGGATTAATGAGGCGTTGTTGGATAGTATAGCCGCCTGTGGTGATGTCAACCGTAATGTGATGAGTACCTCCAATGAAGGCTTGTCGCCTGTGGTAGGTGAACTGGCCGGGTTCGCAAAAACAATTAGTGAGCATTTGTTGCCTAAAACAACGGCCTACCACGAAATATGGTTGAACAAGGAGCTAATTACCGGCGGGCAGCAGGATGAGGAGCCTATCTATGGCAAAACGTACCTGCCGCGAAAATTTAAAATTGCTATTGCTGTGCCTCCTTACAACGATACGGATGTGTTTGCCAATGATATTGGATTAATTGCTATTGTTAAAGACAATCAGTTACTCGGCTACAATGTAGCAGTAGGAGGAGGTATGGGCAAAACCTATGGCATGGCCGAAACCTATCCTCGCCTAGCCGATGTGATTGGTTTTGTGCCAAAAGACAAAGCACTTAAGGTAGTGGAGGAAATAGTGAAAGTGCAGCGCGATTTCGGGAACAGGGAGAATCGTAAGCTGGCTCGTCTTAAATATACGCTCGACCGGATTGGTTCAGAGGCCTTTGTGGAATTGTTGCAAGTGCGATTGGGATTTGAGTTAGAGGAATCTAAACCTTATGTATTTGAGTCTAATGGTGACGTGTTTGGGTGGAAAAAAGCGGCTGATGGCACATGGTTTTTAGGGCTGCACATTGAGCATGGACGTATTAAAGATACGGATGCTTTGCAATTGAAGCAGGCTTTGAAAGAGGTGGCGCAGCTTGGAGTGTGTGACTTTCGTTTGACTGGTAATCAGGGTTTAGTGCTGGGTAACGTTATTACACGGAATAAGCTGAAGATACAGGAAATATTAGGGCGTTATGCCGCAGGTGATGCACAAGAACTATCCGGATTGCGAAAGCATGCCATTGCCTGTGTGGCTCTTAATACTTGTACTATGGCCTTCGCTGAAGCAGAACGCTACCTGCCTTCCCTGGTGACTAAGCTGGAGTCGTTGTTGGAAAAGTTTGGTTTGTCAAATGAAGATATTCTCATACGAATGACGGGCTGTCCCAACGGGTGCGGACGTCCATTCCTTGGTGAGATAGGCCTGGTGGGACGTGCCATGGGTAAGTATAACCTTTACCTGGGAGCTGGTTTTGCAGGCGAACGTCTGAATACCTTGTATAAGGAGATGGTATCGGAAGCAGATATACTGCAATTACTGGAGCCTTTATTTGAAAGATATGCTGGTGAGCGAACAGAGAAAGAGCGATTTGGTGATTTTCTGGTTCGCACAGGTGTAATTAAGGCCTCACAGCAAGTTCAAACCATCAAATAAGTAACCATGAAAGACAAACGATACCGAAGCATCATCAAAACTATATCGTGGCGGGTGACAGGTACCATCGACACCTTTTTGGTCTCGTGGCTGGTTACAGGACGTATTGGTCTGGCAGCCTCCATCAGCATGGTGGAGGTGTTTACCAAGCTCTTGCTCTATTACCTGCACGAACGACTCTGGAACCGCATAAAAATAGGGCAGGAGAAGATTGAACCAGACTATCAGATTTAAAATACAGATGTATGAATTTTTTACCCATTAGTATCAATATCGAAGACGAGACCATCCTGATAATCGGTGGGGGAAAAGTGGCCATTCATAAAATTGAATCACTGGAGCGCTTTACTCATCGAATCAAGATCATTGCCAAAGAGGTGGTGCCCGAAATTCGTCAGCGCAGCTTTATTGAGATTGTTGAAAAAGAATATGAGCCGGGCGACCTGGATGGCCATCTTCTAGTGTATGCAGCTACCAATGACAGTGTTCTGAACAGCCGGATTCGGGAAGATGGCAAAGCCAGACGTTCCATTGTTAATGTGGTAGATAAGCCCGCGAATTGTGACTTTGTTTCGCCTGCCATTTATAAACAGGATAATATGACCGTAGCAGTAAGCTCCAATGGTGAGAACGTGTTTGCCGCCATTCACTGGCGCAATCAGATTCGTGATTTGGCGCAAAGTAATCAGATTGGTACCTCGAAAACCAAGAAAATTTTTCGACAGGAGTTTCAGGCTGCCAGTCAAAAGTCTTAACTATTAAAAAGTAACATGATGCAAATACAGGTTCAGGTTTTAGCACCCGTTTTCAATTATATATATCACCAGCTAAATGCGGTGTTGCCCAAGGGGACAGAGTTGATAGTGAGTAGCCATCGGTATGAGAATCGATTGGATACGCAACAGATGATGACTATGCTGATGAAAGGTGTTGACTGTATCGTTGTGTCAACTGATAAGGTACATTATCCCATTCATGAAGAGGTGCGTGTTGTTGCTGTATTGAATAATGAGGCCGATGTGCTCAATCCGCTTCTGTTACTTGGTTTGAATCAGGAGAAGGCACAATTATTCTCACAGCTGGAGGGCGACTTACGCTTGCGTTATGGGCGTGTGGCTATCGCTGGTTTTGGCCCCGGAAACCCGGAGTTGCTCACCATCAAAACTCAACGTTTAATTGAGGAGGCTGATATTATTTTTCATGATGATTTGCTGGACGATGCCTACCTAAGCGCATACAAAGCTGAGAAAGTATATGTGGGGAAGCGAAAGGGAAAGCACAGTGCCCACCAGGAGACCATTAATGAACTTCTGTTTAAGGCAGTTCTGGAAGGAAAAAAGGTGTTGCGCCTGAAGGGGGGTGATCCCTTAATTTTTGGAAGAGGAGGTGAGGAGCATCACTATTTAAGGCAGCGTCTGGTGGATGCAGAAATTGTTCCCGGCATAACATCGGCTTTGGCTGCAGCGGCTGATGCGGTTGTGCCGCTCACATCGCGTGGGACCAGTACCTCAGTGGCTTTTACACTCGGTCATGATGCGCTGTATAACCAGCTGCCTAAGGCCGATACACTGGTTTTTTATATGGGCGCCTCTCAACAGAAGCCATGGGCAAGGCGATTGGTCAAAGAAGGATGGCCTGGCAGTACACCTGTTGTTAGTGTACGAAATGCTTCATTACCCGATAAGGAAATTCGACGTTACACCCTTGACGAGTTATTGACCAGCGAAACTGTATTGCCTGCACCGGCATTATTGCTTGTTGGACAATCGGCTGGTCAGAATGGTTATTTACCGGCAAAAAAGTGGTTGTACACTGGTCTGGATCTGAAGTATTTTAAGGAAGAAGGAAGGGTAGTACATAATCCTTTGACAGAATTACAACCATTAGCTTTGGATGAGAAATCAACTCGTTTGCTTCAGAATATAAACGCTTTTGACCGAATCGTGTTTGCATCGCCCTATGCAGTGCATCATTTTATACAAGCAATCTTCTCGCTCGGGTTAGATACCAGAGTTTTATACAGGAATGAGTTAACGTCTATTGGAGCTTCAACGTCTGAGGCACTGTTGCAGTATGGATTGAACGTAAAGCCAGCTTCGGGAGGCAACTCATGGCAAGGTATTATAGAAGCTTTGAAAGAAGCTAAGGTCAGTAATGAGTCGGTATTATTGCCATGCTCCGATAAGGGGCTGGCTAAATTGCCAAAGGCCATTGAAGGTATTGGGAGTCATCCATATGAGTTAAAGCTTTACAGGAGTGTTTTGCCCAGTAAGGCGGTTCGGCATAATCTGGGAGATTTTTATGGGGTGGTATTTACCTCACCTGCTTCAGTACATCACTTTTTTCAGTTGTATGGTACTATTCCAGCAGAGCTGGTTTTACGGGTCAGAGGTAATTATACTCAAAAAGTACTAGAAGAATACGTCAGGCAGTTGAGTATATCAAACCAAGTGTTGGTTTGTAAGGATGCTTCTGAGGTGGAAGTCTGATTTGTGAGTTTAATTGATTTCATAGAAAGGCATAAAAAAAGCGGAGCATCTTGCTCCGCTTTTTCTTTGCTTTTATCTATTGATTAAAAGAATTTGCTTCTTTCGTCGGCAATTACAGCTTTGCTGCGGATAGCTTCAGTAGCTTGGTAATCTACTTTGAAACCTACACTTTGCGATAATTGTGCTTTTTCAGCTTCAAGGTCAACCGTATTGTTTGTAACGTTGCTTACCTTAACGGCATATACGCCATTGTTACCAGCAACAGGAGCACTTACTTCACCCACTTTAGAACTGGTAGCTAATGCAACCAATGCGGGCTCAACACCAGCTCCTGGTACCTGGAAAGCACCAAAATCAATTTGGCTGGCAGTCATCACTTCACTATCAATAGCAGATGCTAAAGCAGCAATGTCGTTACCTTGTTTTTTGCTGTTAAGTTCAGCAATTAATACTTCAGCTTTCTTATCGTTACGCAGGCGGCGCTCAATAGAGCTCTTAACGGCAGCTACTGATTGATAACCTTCTTCTTTAGCTCCTGTAACAAAAGCAATAATATATGAATCACCAAACTCGAAGATTGGAGACATTTCGTTCATGTCAGCTTCAAAAGCCCAACGTACCATCTCACGTGAGTGTTCCATGTTATTTACGGTACGGTCATTAGCTTTGATGCTTCTGCCATAGCGTTTCACCAAATTGTCAGCTGTAATGGCTTCGTCAAATTTCTCAAAAGTGTTATTCATTGAAGCAAATTTGGCTGCCTGAGCATACACCTGCTGGTTAGTTTTTGAGCTGTAGGTAATATTACGCTCTAGAGTGGCAATGTTGTATTTAGTAACAGGCTTGCCTTTATCCTGAACATTAATGATGTGAATGCCGAATTGTGTTTCTACTTTTACGATTGAACCTTTAGGATTCTCAAAACAGGCATCGTTAAAAGGCTTAACCATGGTTCCTTCAGCAAACCAACCTAAGTCACCGCCGTTAATAGCTGAACCCTGATCAGCAGAATTTGCACGCGCAATTTCTGCAAAGTTAGCTCCACCTTTAACCAAGGCAAATAAACTATCAGCCAATGCCGGATCATTCACTAAAATATGACGGGCTTTAACTGAATCAGGCATTTGCTTAATAGCTACAATGCGCGACAGTTTATATGTTTCGTTTTCCAGGTATGGACCATAAACCTCGTTTTCTGAAGCGCCCTGCACAAATCCCTGAAGCGTTGAGCTTAATTGTTCAAACTTAAGGTTACGAGGAATATAGTTTGACTCCGAGTTCATGTTTACATACTGAATAGCATCGGTCTGTGGATTTGCGAATTCAACTTTTGAGTTCTCGATCCACGCTTCAGCCATTTGACGGTCTTCATCTGAAGGCACTACATCAAAAGAAACGTAAGCCACTTCTCTGGTTGCCTCTTGCTTGTAGTTTTCTTTGTGTGCGTCATAGTAATTTTTCACATCGCTTTCTGATACTGTTACAGCTGAATCAGGAACAGCTGAGTAACGCTTCACTACAAAATCAAAATCAACCTTATTTTCTTTAGCTTCAGCTTCAGCTTTTGCCTGAGCTGTTGTGATATACATACCCTTCTTGATTAACTCGCGGTATTTAGCAAATAAACGTTCTTTTTTGATTTGCTTTTCAAGGAATAACCAGTAGAAGTTAGCATTAGGATCTAAATTCTTTTGTTGCAGGAAGTTAATTACCTGAGCTCTGTCAAAAACCCCGGTTTGTGGGTTGGTAAACATTTGACGAATCTGAGGGTGAACATTCTTACCGGTTGCCATCTCAAAGATTTCGTCGGCTGTTACAGCAATGCCTAAATCTTCATATTTTTCGTTCATGATAATGTCCTGAACCATTTGGTTCCAGGCTTGCTCACGAATCTGGTATGATGTGTTTTCATCCAATGCAGATGAACGAGAGTTCAGCTTATAATAATCCTCAAGTTCAGTTACATAGTTTTGATATTCAGGATAAGATACAGATGTTCCATTAATTTCTGCAATCTGCATGTTACGTCTTCTAAAAATGGAATCTCCCGAACTCATTAAGTCTCCCAGGAGGAAGGCCAAAAGTCCAATCGCAATGACGATGATGAGTAATCCAGATTTATTTCTAATTCTCTCTAATGTTGCCATTCTGTTATTACTTAAAAAATTATGTAGATTTCAAAATCAGGTTACGAATATACAAAAAAATGAGACACACGAAGAGTTGCATTCATCTTTGCAACAATAAAGTTTTAGCCGCTTGTTTAATCTTGCTGATAACTGACTTTTACCAGTTCAATTTTGGCATTGCTGGCTTCTATAATTTCAAAAGTAAAGTGCTCGATGCTGATAATGTCATCCACTTCGGGTATCGACTGATTATGGAAAAGTATCAGTCCGGCAATGGTTTCGTATTCCTCCGATTGAGGTAGCTGAAACGGGTATTTCTCATTGAGGTAGTCAATCTCCAGTCGGGCAGAAAACAGGTAGTCATTGTCGCCCACTTGTTCCTCGATGTGTTCCATTACATCGTGCTCATCGTTAATCTCCCCGAAAATCTCCTCCAAGATATCTTCTAGTGTTACAATGCCTGCTGTTCCACCAAATTCGTCCACCACCAGTGCAATGCTTTTGTGTTCTTTGGTAAATAGTTCCAGGGCCTGATTGGCTGTCATGGTTTCCGGTATTATGGAAATGGGGCTAACGATGTTGCGCAATTTCTTTGGATGCTTAAACAGCGAGGAGACATGCACATAACCTATAATGTTGTCAATACTGTCTTTGTAAACCAGTATTTTTGATAAGCCTGTTTCCATAAACTGCTTACGCAGCGGCTCAATTTCTGTGTTTACTTCAATTACCTGAAGGTCGGTACGTGGTATAATGCACTCTCTAATCTTTAGTTTGGTAAAGTCCAGTGCATTTTTAAGCAACTTAATTTCGTTGGCTCGCTGATCGTCTTTGTCACTTTTTTCGTGGTGCTCGGTGAGAAGATCATCCAGATCTACTTTTCCCAGCATCCATTGACCTTGCTCTGGACTGGTCCTGGCCTTTAGTACCTTCTTAATAATAAAGCGCGAGATGCCCATGGTGAGGCTGCTGATTGGGTAAAAGAGGGCATAAAATACCAGCAGGGGGACTGCAAAAACGTTTAAGATGAAGGTAGGGTGTATTCTGAATAGCGTTTTGGGTAAGAACTCTGCTGTTATCAGGATGATAAGGGTTGAAAAAGTGGTTTGAATCAAAAGCAGGGCAATATTTGATTCGATATACTGACTAATGACCGGTTCTATTAAATCGGCCATATATAAACCATAAACAACAAGTGCAATGTTGTTACCTATCAGTATGGTTGATAAAAACATGCCGGGATTTCGTACAAAACGATCAATGATTCCGGCAGGTATTGGGTGTTTCTTTTTATTTAGCTCTAGCAGCAGCTTATTAGAGCTGAAAAAAGCCATCTCACATCCTGAAAAGAAAGCGGATAATACAAGTGTGAGTGTGATGATAAGATATTCGTTCATTTAAGTCGCAGACTTCTTAGACAGGCAAGTTAGAAAAAAGCACTGATATAAAGTTATTCTTCCAGTTCCAAATCACCGGTCAGGTTCTTGATTCGCCAGTTATCCATGTTTTGGTCAGCTTCAAAACCTGTACCTGTATATACATTGGGCCCTTGTGTGATGGTCACAAATTTCTCCGAATAGATCTTTTCTGTTTTCATATCCCAGAAAAGTTGTTCGGTACTTAGTACCTCTCCTTTTTGGTTGATGGCTTCCACATCAATGTTTAGTTCCCAGAGCTCTTCTTTATCGTAGTAGATAGCGTTGCGGCATTTTATTTGGGCATCAATTTCTCCGTTACTTTGGTACATAATGCAGTGCAAACCTTTAGGGAAGTCCCGGTAAGGTTCTTTTTTGCGATCGTATTGGAGCATTTCAGGGGTTATAAACTTAATCTTTACTTTACCTGAATCGGTTATTGTGGTTTCCAGCTCTTCTACTATGAGTGACGGAATATCTTCGCGGTTAGTGATGGCAGCAATCGCCTCCGGTTTGTTTGACTGGCAGGCTGATAGCAAAAAATAAACAGCAAGCAGTACTGCACTGCTTGCTGTTTGTATTGATTGAATTCTATTTTTCTTAAATAAAGGTATCAAAGCTTTACTTTTTAACTCTAACGGTTGTAGTTACGCCAATCCATCCTTCAATCTTATAGCTGTCACCAGCTTTCAGTCCCTGGAAGAATACTTCTTCTGTATTTGGGAAGTACTGTGAATAAAGGGCGATGTTTTCGTTGGCTTCTGCCACTGCTTCAGCATCCACTGATTTGGCTTTTGCAAACTGATCAACGGCTGCCCAGTATACAGTTTTGTGTTCAAACTCGGTAGAACCATAGCTGGCAGCACTTGCCGCATAGGCTTTCCCAATTAAGATGTATGGAGCACCCCAGTCGCCACGCAAGGCGATAGCCTTTTGGGCCTCTGAACGAGTTTGGCTGTATTTCTTCTGCGACATGTAGATTAAACCAAGTGTGTTGTGATACTTAGCTTTGCTGTACGCATCTTCTTCTAAAGTGATGGCTTCGTTCAGATAGCTAATAGCTTTATCCAGGTCGCCTGTCTTCATATACATACGTGATAAACCGAATGCAGATGATGACGATGGTTCAATACGGTGCAGGTATTCTGATGACTGGTAGAATAACTCTGACTCACCACAATCACCTTTGGCTAATAAACGGTTAACGCGCTTCAACCAGGCCAGATCATCAGTATGATCAGCCAGCTGAGGACCGAAAATCTCAGCTAAAGTTTCGCAGTTGGCAGCACCGCTCTGAGCAAAAATCTTTTCAACATTTACAATGGTTTCCTGAATTTTGTCAGCATACTTAGGCATGGCTGTTTTTTGAGTGTTCAGTGTTTCAGTCACATTGGTGTAAATGTCAACCAGTTTCTCACCCGACAGCTCATTCAGTTTATACATAGCTGCACTGTTAATCATGTATGTCAGCAATGCTGGGTACTGTGTTTTAACACCTAACTCTTTGTATGAGCTTTCCAGTAAAGGTTGAGCTTCTTTGATAACGTCAGTGTTGTCGCGGTTGTGGCGTAGCATTGTAATGGCTTTTTTACCCATAATGTAAGCAGTTGGGTATTTTTTGTCATTCCCAAAATACTTGGCACGCTGGTCATATACTTTCATTAAAAGGTTGTAGTAGTCAGCTTTTTTAGCTGCATCCTTTTCTTTCATGTATAAGGCCTCAACTATTCTTTCACCGTGCGAATATAAGTTCTTATTCGAAGCAGGACACTCGTTAAAAGCGATCTCCCATTTCGGGAAAGCCTCGGCATAGTTTTTTTGTTTGTAGTACTCGTAGTAAAGTGAAAGATTTTCCAAGCATCTTAAACTATCTTCTCCATGGCCGAATTTCGACCCATCTTCTACTCCTTTTTGAGCAAATGCAGAACCTGTAAATAAGAGTCCTGCGATTAATAATGTAGCAATTTTCATTGGCATGGTATTCTGGTTTTTCGTATTAGTGTTAATCAAATTTCCGTTTCATGAACCAGTATTCGTGTAACGTCAGGTTCATTGATAAGCGCATATAGTTTTCTTTAATTAAACTATTATCTGTTGTACCTCGTTGACCCCATTCGAATGCAAGGTTGAAAGACGTTTTACTTCTTTTTAATGGTAATCCCATTCCAAAAGTTATGCCAAAGTCTCTCAGGTGATCGCCTCCTGCACTCTGTGGTGTAACCAAATACTCTTGTGTATAGGATGTACCAATGCGGTATTTAATTCTACTAGGGTAGAAGCTGGCGCTCCGGTAGTTTGGTATAAACTCTACTCCAAATGCAAATTTTTGCTCATCGCCGACGGTGAAAGCATCAGGGTCATTTGTTGATGTTGATAAAGTTGGAAATTGGGCATCGCTCCAGCGTGCTAACGAGTAATCCGCTGTAATAGTCATTAAATCGTCTATGTTGTATGCTACTCCCACACCTATCTTTTCTGGTAGCTCTAACGCATTACCGCCAAATTTTGTTTCAGTAAAACGCAATGTATCAGCATTGATGATGGTTGTTCCGTCACGATCGAAATTTGTTCCGGCGGTTACCAGTTTCTTCACTTTCCCTTTAATGCCTGTTTGCGGATGATAAACGGCTCCAATCACCATATTATGTCTTTCCTTCAGGTTGAATTTATACTGGGCACCAAAATCCATGTAAAAATCATTAATGGAAATTCTTTCCGACGTAGCCAGTTTAAATGCAAACGGGTCGTTTGGAAATTGCGCTATTGAGAAGTGATCAACGCTTCCGAATACGAAGGAAAAATGAGCTCCAAATGACAAATTCTTAATTGGACTAATGGCCAACCCGGCATATGCTTTTGTGGTATTTCCACTGCCGATGTAGTCCGATTTTGTGTAATTACCATCACTTACCAGAATGTCGTCTGAGGCATTGTCGTCGAAAAACTGATAGCCTGCCAATGACTCAGGCTTCACACCTATTGACATAAATCCCCATTTCGATACCGGATAGCCAATGGCAAAATAGGAAAAGTTGATGTCCGAAAAACGTGCAGATGAGTTTTCTGACATTATTTTTTGGTCAAAACCTGTTAAGCCTCCTTCGAAAAAGAATGAAACGGAGTCCATACTGAAGTATGAGGCAGGGTTTATATTGTTCAAATTGTATGAACTGGTCAGCGCTATTCCGGTGTGCCCCATTGCTGCATTACGACCGAATCCTCCTGATTGCAGGTCTCCGAGTCCGTAGCGCGAATATGGTGAATATGTTCTGTTTTGAGCTGTAGCTAAATGAGACGCAAAAGCTACGAGTAAGAAAGTTACAACAACCTTATATATATTGTGCATTGTATTCTAGTATTCTGTTAAGTCCAATAAGTACTAAATTAGGATGTACAAAGATGGGATTTTTTAATTTCCTTGCAAAAAATTCTGCATCGCCACCCGTTATAATTGTTTTTAAGCTTTCATATTGTGGTGATAGTTCTTCAATCAAACCATCTATTTCAAACGTAAGACCATTCTGTACACCTGCTGTAATAGCTTCAGCGGTAGACGATCCAATGAGAGGTGTATTGTCTTCTTTTGACAAAAGCGGCAGACGGCTGGTAAAGTGATTAAGAGCCTTAAAGCGCATGCTTAAGCCTGGTGAGATATTTCCGCCCATGTAAATCCCATCTTTTACTAGTTCATAGGTGATGGCGGTGCCTGCATCTATTACCAGCAAATCGTTGTTGGGATACAAACTGATGGCTCCGGCCACTGCAGCCAGTCGGTCCTTTCCAATTGTTTCTTTTGTGTTATACTGCCAATCAAATGGCAGGGGTGTATTGTATTGAAGGTCAATAACAGTTGGAGTAATGGCTGACAGATTTGCTAGTAATTCATCATGTCTTTCTTTAACAACCGATGATATGATGATACGCTGGATATGAAACCTGTCATTCAGGTGCTTGATGTTTTTTTTATCAAGAAAATCAGATAAATCGGAGTGGATAAGCTGACACTGGTCAAAAATCCCATATTTCAACTGTGTATTTCCCCGGTCAATAACTAAATTCACGTTACAAAGTGTATTGGTAATCAGTATTTCGTTTTAATTTTTTAATCGGCTGCAAGATACAAAACAATGTGCAGCTTGTTTACTAACTCAGATGCTTTTATGAGAAAAGTCCTTGTTGTAGAAGACGATAAGTTTATCTCGGCAATTTTCACCATGTTCCTGCGTGAGTTGGGACATGAGTTAATTGGTAAATGTGCTGACGGAAAGGACGCTATAGAGTTGTGTCACCGCCTAAGGCCCGATGTGGTATTGATGGATATTCACCTGGAAGGGGAGATGGATGGCATTCAAACAGCTGAGCAGTTGAGGCGCGAGTTGGATATACCTGTGATATATGTTTCGTCAGATACGAGCAGTCAGGTCATAAAACGGGCCATTGTTTCCAACTCCTATGGTTTTTTGGTGAAGCCTGTTAATCGAAAAGAGCTGGGCATCGCCATTGATTTGGCTTACTACAAGCACAAGGTCGATCAGGAGCAGCGCGAGCGCGAACGGGGCTATCGTCAGTTTATCAGCGAAGCATCCATGCCGTTAATGATATTGAGCGAGGGGCGTATTCAGTATCTTAATAATCTGGCGCTTGATTTGTTTAAAACCCATTACATGGAGGACGTGTTGCTATCGCCTTACCTGAATTACGTGCACCATGAAGATAAGGAGCAGGTAGAATCATTGCTTGATAACTTCAAGGCCCACGGGCATGGTTTCGATCAGATTAATATTGCCATGCAGGATGTGCACGGACAATCCTTTTTTGCCCTGATCTCGGGTTCTTCTATCATCTTTAATAAAAAGAAGTCGTTACAGGTTACTTTGGTTGATAATTCCAAAGCTGTATATGCGCATAAACGGGTAGAGTTATTGCTCGATTACCTGAATAAGCTTGGGCAGCCCTATTTTATCACCGATGCCCGGCATAAAGTGAAAGGAGTGGCGCCTCACCACCTGTTTGATAATACGCAATTACTAGGACTGCGTATTAATCAATTAGATGAGTGGTTTAGTTCAGCCGGGGATGGTGTTTTAACCTTTACCAATGGCGATAAACAGCAGGTGTTTATGGCAGAGGAGGTGCTCGATGCCACTGGTGAGGTATACGAACTGCTGTATGTGCCTAAAATTATGCCTCAATAGCTATTGCATTATTTTTTCCTGCATATCACTTACTAAATCTTTTACTTCTTTGATGGATTGGATATCTCTGACCATGAGGTATAACTTACTTTTGCCCTCTTTCATGGTGGCTTTCTTCGAGTTGTGCTGAATCCACATTAAAGTATTGCTAAATAAGGCGGATTGGTAGAATGGTGAATCCTGGTTGGACACAAAGTACAGGTACAACAAATTGTTCTTGAAGATGATTTTCTCAATGCCCAGCTGTTTGGCCATTCGGCGGATGCGAACCAGTTCAAATAAACGCTGACCGGCTTCAGGGATTGGGCCAAAGCGGTCAATCAGGTTGTTTTCAAAGGCTAGCACATCGGCCTCTTCCTCCATATTATCTAACTCCCTGTACAGGTGCATGCGTTCGGCTACGTTTTCAATGTAGCTTTCCGGTAACCTGAGTTCTGTATCAGTTTCAATCAGGCAGTCGGTAACAAAAACGGTTGGAGTAGCATTGTTTTCTTCGTCTTCGAAGGTCTCCTTGTATTCTGTTTCTCTCAGTTCCAGCAATGCCTCGTTAAGGATGCGCTGGTAGGTTTCGTAGCCAATGTCAGAGATGAAACCGCTTTGTTCGCCACCCAGTACATCGCCGGCACCCCGGATATCCAAATCCTGCATGGCAATGTTAAAGCCACTGCCCAGGTCTGAGAATTCTTCAACAATCTTCAGGCGACGACGAGCCTCTTGCGTTAATGTCGACAGCGGGGGCGCCATCAGGTAGCAAAAGGCCTTTTTGTTGGAGCGTCCTACGCGACCTCGTAGCTGGTGTAGTTCACTTAGTCCGAAGTTATGCGCATTGTTAATGATGATGGTGTTGGCGTTGGGTATATCAAGGCCTGATTCAATGATGGTGGTAGCAATTAATACATCATATTCCCCTTCAATAAAGTCGAGCATAATCCTTTCTAGTTTAGGCCCTTCCATTTGTCCGTGCGCTACTACGGTCTTAATGTCAGGTAAGATGCGGTTAACCATTGCTTCAACTTCCTGGATGTTTTGCACCCGGTTGTTGATGAAGAAGACCTGGCCACCTCGCTCTACCTCATAAAGGATGGCCTCCTTGATGATCTCTTCATTCATCACGTGTAGTTCGGTGATGATGGGATGACGATTAGGAGGTGCCGTATTAAGTATGGACAAATCGCGGGCTCCCATTAGCGAGAACTGTAAGGTTCGCGGAATAGGAGTGGCCGTTAATGTCAGGGTATCCACATTCACCTTCAGCTGTTTCAGTTTTTCCTTGATGGCCACGCCAAAACGCTGTTCCTCATCGATGATAAGCAGGCCAAGATCTTTAAACTCCACATCCTTTCCGGTTAGGCGATGGGTGCCTATCAGAATGTCCACCTGTCCTTCTTTCAGTTTCTTGAGGGCAGCCTTGGTGTCTTTAGGTTTGCGCAGTCGACTGACGTATTCAATATTAGCCGGAAAATCCTTGAGGCGCTCCTTAAATGTCTGATAGTGCTGCAGTGCCAGTATGGTGGTAGGCACCAATACGGCCACCTGCTTGTTATCCGCTATGGCTTTGAAAGCTGCCCGAATGGCAATTTCGGTTTTGCCAAAGCCCACATCGCCGCATACCAGACGATCCATGGGCGTTGTTTTCTCCATATCGTCTTTAACAGCCACCGTTGCTTTGGTTTGGTCGGGTGTATCTTCAAAAAAGAAAGAGGCTTCCAGCTCGGTTTGCAGGTAGGTGTCGGGTGAGTACCGGAAGCCGGGCTCTGCCTTTCGTTTGGCATACAAGGCGATTAGCTCGCGGGCAATGTCCTTTACCTTGCTCTTGGTTTTCTCTTTCAGCTTTTGCCAGGCGGCTGTGCCCAGCTTATTGATTTTTGGAGGCGTACCATCTTTGCCTTTGAATTTACTGATGCGGTGCAGCGAATGCAGATTAACCAGCAGCACATCGTTATCGCGGTAAACCAGGCGGATGGCTTCCTGCGGTTGTCCATTGATGTTTTGGGTTACCAGGCCACCGAAACGTCCTACACCATGATCGATGTGAACCACAAAATCGCCGGGATTAAGTCGGTTAAGTTCTTTTAGCGAGATGGCTTGCTGGGCCGCCTTGGCTTTCTCGGTGCGTAATGAGAACTTATGGTAACGCTCAAAAATCTGGTGGTCGGTATAGAAGCACAGCGAAGCATCGTGGTCAATAAAACCCTCGTGCAGGCTGTGATTTATTTCATCGTACTTAAGCTTGATGCCCCGATCGTGAAAGATGGCTTTGAGGCGTTCAAACTGTTTCGGATTATCCGATAAGATGTAGCAATCGTATTGTTCGCTTTGCTTTTCTTTCAGGTTTTGTTCCAGTAGTTCAAAGTTCTTGTGGAATACTGGTTGTGGCGATGAATTAAACTCAATGGTTGCAGCATCATCCAATAATGAAGGTTTGCTCATTGCCACAATCGGGTAGCTTTGGCAGCCTTTGAAAAACTCCCTGAAAAGACAAATGTCTTCAGGTGCCAGGAAGTGGTAGATTTTGTCATCATCCTCATCCACCTCGTAGGTTTGCTCAGCAATTTTATCGGCTATCAGGCTCATGCGCTGCTCAATAAAATCAAAGTCATCTAACCAAAGCTTGCAGTTGTCGGGCAGGTATGCGGATAGGGCAGTGAGCGATTTGTTGTTTTGATTTTCGGTGAGGTTAGGCACAACAGTCACCTGCTCCAGTTTTTCTTTTGATAGCTGATTTTCCAGGTTGAACTTACGAATACTGTCTACTTCATCTCCAAAAAAGTCGATGCGATATGGATCTTCATCCGAAAATGAATAGACATCAATGATGCTGCCGCGTACCGAATACTGGCCTGGTTCAAACACAAAATCAACCCGTTGAAAATGGTACTCGTTGAGTATATCGGTGATGAAGGAGATGTCCAGCTGATCGCCTTTGTTAATGATGAGTCGGTTCTCATCGAGCAGCTCGGCCGAGAGCACCTTTTCCACCAATGCTTCGGGGTAGGTGAAGACGAAGAGTTCTTTGCGGCCACTTTGCAACTGGCTCAATGCTTCGGTGCGGAGCAGTACATTCTGGCTGTCTTTTTGCCCATATTCAGGTGAACGTTTATAGGAAGAAGGCAGGAAGGAAACACGTTGTGAGCCGCAGAGCTGGGCAATGTCGTTGTACAAATAGGCGGCCTCTTCGCGGTCGTTGAGAATCACCAGGTGTGGCCCTTCTGCAGTAGTTGAAGCCAGCATCACGGCTTTTAAACTTCCGCTCAGTCCTTTCAAACAGCTGCGGCTTTGTTTGCTGTTAAGTGCTGCTTTTAATGTTTGTACCCGTTCGTTTTGCTGGTATAACTCAAGTATCTGACTAACTTCCACGATCTACTGTTTTGCTGCAAAAGTAGTTGAAAATATCAGGAGAGAAAAACAAAGTATCCTACAATGAAAAACAGGTTTCCCCGGCAATGATGCTCATGAAAACCTGCTTCTCTAACAAATAAACGCGTATTTTTTATCAGCTGTCTTTGCCGTATTTCTTAAGGTAGTTCTCCACTTTCTCCACCATGTTTTTGGAACCGGTATAAAAAGGTGTGCGTTGATGAAGCGATGATGGTTTTAGTTCCATAATGCGCTGTTCGCCATTGGTAGCCATGCCGCCAGCTTGCTCGGCCAGGAAGGCGATGGGATTACACTCGTACAAGAGGCGCAGCTTACCGGTGGGTGCGTTTTCAAACTCAGGGTAAATAAAAATACCACCTTTTAGCAGGTTGCGATGGAAGTCAGATACCAGCGAACCAATATAACGCGATGAATAGGGGCGGTGACTTTTGGAGTCGCGCTCCTGGCAGAACTTAATATATTTCTTTACCCCTTTCGGAAACTTCTTGTAGTTGCCTTCATTGATGGAGTAGATGGTGCCATCTTCAGGTGTTTTAATGAGCTGGTGCGACAAACAGAATTCCCCAATTGAGGGGTCGAGGGTGAAGCCATTAACGCCATTACCGGTGGTGTATACCAGCATGGTTGAGCTGCCATAAAGTATATAACCGGCAGCTACCTGTTCGGTGCCTCTCTGAAGAAAGTCTTCCATGGTAGCTTTGGAGCCTTCGGGAGTGATGCGCTTGTAGATGGAGAAGATGGTACCGATTGATACGTTCACATCAATGTTGGACGAGCCATCCAGTGGATCCATCATGAACACATATTTGGCATTTTTGGCTATCTCATCGTCAAAAAACACAAAGCTTTCGTTCTCTTCCGATGCAATGGCGCATATCTCACCACAACTGTGCATGGCATCAATGAAATACTCATTGGCAATGATGTCCAGCTTTTTCTGGTCTTCTCCCTGCACATTGGTGTTACCTGCTTCGCCAAGTATGTCTACCAGCCCGGCTTTATTCACTTCGCGGTTAACAATTCGTGCGGCAGTGCCAACGTGATGCAGCATATGTGAGAAGCCTCCGTCGGCCTTGTAATCAAGCTCCATCTGGCTTTTGAGGATGAATTCGTTAAGTGTGGTTACTTCAAATTTTGTCATGTAAATTGGAATTAGATATTAGTTTGAAAGATACGCTAATGCTTGATAATTAACAATGACAGCTCTTAGTTGTTGTGCTTTGAAAGGAAATAGTTATAAATTGAAAGTAATTATTTGTAGCGAGTGCTTTTGCGAAACCATGTGAAGATGTAATTTTATAGCATGAGAGTATTTAAGTTTGGAGGTGCATCGGTAAAGGATGCAGCAGGTGTTAAGAACCTGGCTCAGATAATCAAGCGGTATGCCGACCAGCTGGTGGTGGTAGTGTCGGCCATGGGTAAAACGACCAATGCAATGGAAACCATTGTGGAGGCCTACATGAATAACCAGGCTGTAGAGTTGGCTAAGCGCTTCAATGAGGTGAAGGTGTATCACCTGCAGATTGTTGAAGAGCTGTTTGGGCAGGATAATGCCTGCCTGCAGGAGCTGTTTAACCAGCTGGAGCTGAAACTGGAGTCTGAACCTTCGTTGAATTACGACTTCGAATACGATCAGATTGTGCCTTTTGGCGAATTGATGAGCACCACCATTATCAGTACTTACCTCAATGAAACGGGCATGACTAATAAGTGGCTGGATATTCGTAAGTATATTCGTACCGATGATTGCTACCGCAGTGCGAATATTGACTGGCCGTTAACACAGGAACTCTTATCGCGAAAAATAAAAGCCACAGACGCCCCGCTGGTGATTACCCAGGGATTTATTGGTTCTACTGAAACCAACCTGACCACTACCTTGGGGCGTGAGGGTTCTGATTTTACCGGTGCCATTATTGCCCATGTGCTGGATGCCGAGAGCCTGGCTATATGGAAAGATGTGCCGGGGGTGCTGAATGCTGATCCAAGGTGGTATCCGCGTGCTGTTAAAATTGATGAACTGTCGTATTGGGAAGCCATTGAGTTAACCTATTATGGTGCGCAGGTGATACATCCAAAAACACTGAAGCCGCTACAGAATAAGCAGATACCACTATTGGTGAATTCTTTTATAGAGCCTGAAAAGCGCGGTACAGTTATTCAGAGTAGTGAACAAAGCGGTGAGCTGCAGCCAATATTTGTGCTGAAACGGAACCAGGTGTTAATATCTATGTCGCCTAAGGACTTCTCGTTTATTATTGAGGAGAGCATGAGCGATATCTTTCATATTTTCTCGGAGCACCGGATAAAGTTGAATATGATGCAAACCTCGGCGCTTAACTTTTCGGTGTGTGTAGATGATTCGAAACGACTGAAAGCAGCTATTGATGAGTTGCAGATACAGTTTGATGTGCGTTACAACGAAGACATGGAGCTGGTAACCATCCGTCATTATACCGATGCGGCTATTGAAGAAATTATTGCCAACAAAGAGGTGGTTGATTCACAGGTAAGCCGCAAAACAGCCCGCTATGTGTTGAAAGCTTCGGAGTGGCAGTTTTAAAATGTTATTATCTCCCGCAGATGACGCTGATTGTCGCAGATTTTAATTTGTTGGAATAGATAAGGGGCATGTTTGGAGCTCTCTATGGGATGTGTCGCAAAGCTGTAGGTCAATCTTCCTTGGGTATAATTTCACTGAGTTAGTTTCCCTCACACTCACCCTTTGCTTCCGTAAAGGGAGCAGCGCGCAGGATAAGCCCCTTTAGGGGTTTGGGGTAGTATCTGGAGGTGTTTCAACACTAAAAACCCTTAGCCTAATGACATTGCCCCAAGGGGAGTATGATGGTTGTGGACTAGATATAGTCAATAAATCTTCCCCATGGGGAAGTGCCGAAGGCGATGGGGGAATGGTATGATATCTATTTATCTACTCCTTTAGCTTAATGTAAAAAGCAGCTTTGTAGCCACGTAACTCGCCGTCTTCTGAAAGATATTCGTAAGCCAGCAATATGGCTTGTACCTTTTTGGTCATGATAAGCTGTTGCTCATCAAAATGCCAGGTTTCCCAGAACTGTAGTTTAGCCACTTTATCCCGGCTGAAATCGGGCTGCTTTTCAATGTCTTTCACCTCGCTTATCGATAGTTCTTCGTGTGTATTGTAGCTGTATGCTTTTGCTTTATGCTTGTACACAGCGTCAAATATCTGCTCTACAAACTTTGCGCGTTCGAGGCGGCTCAGGCATTGCTCTGTCCAGGTGTCGTAAGGATCGTTGTTCTTAATCAGTACCGGGTAGATGATGGTATCGGCGAGGCATAGGCCGGGAGCTTCATTTGATGAACCGGAACCTGATGCTGCTGAAGGACTCTGCTTACAAGCCTGTAGTATTGTAAAAAAGCACATAGCCGCTACAACTATGTGCTTTATGTATTGTTGCTTTTTCATCAATGGCTTTAATGCTTACTTTCAACATTCAACCCAATTCAGGGTTGTTTCCTTTTTGCATGGTACCTCGCGCTGCGCATGAGGTTATTATTGTTAATGTCCTTCAGACATTGTTGCAATCGCTTAGCGATACTCATGATAACCACGAGTTAATCATGGAAAACAGACTCAGCGGTTGAATGACAAGCGCTCACCTCTGATGGACTCATTCACTTTATCGTTGGTGTAGGCCAGCTGACCATTCACCAGGGTGTGCATCACTTTGTGCGAGAAGGTAGTACCTTCAAACGGCGACCAGCCGCACTTGTAAAGTATGTTTTCGGGCTTCACTTCCCAGCTGTTGTTGGGGTCCACCAGCACCAGGTCGGCCTTGTAGCCTTCGCGTATGAAACCACGCTTATCTATCTGGAACAATATAGCCGGGTTGTGACTCATCTTTTGCGTTACCAGTTCGTAGGAGAAGATGCCTTGTTTTACCATTTCCAGCATTGATACCAGAGCGTGTTGTACCAGTGGGCCACCAGATGGGGCACTGAAGTACTTGTTGTTTTTTTCTTCGATGGTATGGGGTGCATGGTCGGTGGCTACCACGTCCAGTGTATCGTTCAGCAGGCCTTTGCGCAGCGCGTTGCGGTCACTTTCCGCTTTAACGGCAGGGTTCCATTTAATGCGCGAACCATACTTATCGTAGTCGGCATCGGTAAACCACAGGTGGTGCACACATACCTCGCCTGTTATCTTCTTTTCGCTTAGTGGCATACCCTGATCCAGCAGTTCCAGCTCTTCGGCTGAACTCAGGTGCAGGATGTGCAGACGGGCACCGTGCTTACGCGCCAGATCCGATGCCTTCTTTGAAGATTTATAACAGGCTTCCGCCGAGCGAATGACCGGGTGGTATTTGAACGGCATGTCTTCGCCAAACTTGTTTTTATAAATGGTGGTATTCTCCTGGATGGTATCCTCGTCTTCGCAGTGTGTGGCAATAAGGGTGGGGCACTCGGCAAAAATGCGGCTTAGTATGGCTTCGTTATCCACCAGCATATTACCGGTTGATGAACCCATAAACACTTTTACACCACATACAGTTTGCGGATTGATTTTGAGTATCTCATCAATATTGTCGTTGGTGGCACCCAGAAAAAATGAGTAGTTGGCAGCTGAGCTGGCGGCTGCTATCTTGTATTTTTCTTCCAGTACCTCATGTGTGGTCGCCTGTGGCTTAGTGTTGGGCATCTCCATAAACGAGGTGATACCGCCTGCCACCGCAGCTTTCGATTCGCTTTCGATATTGGCCTTATGGGTCAATCCGGGTTCACGAAAGTGTACCTGGTCATCAATGGCACCTGGTAGCAACAGCAGGCCTGTGGCGTCTATCTGCTTATCGGCAGCAGGTAGTTCGCCATTGGTGATAATCTGTTTAATCAGGTCGTTCTCGATTAAAACACTTCCGTTGAATTTCTTGCCCTCGTTAATGATGGTGGCATTTTTTATTAATAGCGTCGACATATTTATAAGTTGATGAGTTTACAGTTTAAATGGTTGATGTGCTAATTGTCAAACACACCTAAGCGGATTTGGTTGGCTGATTTGTAAAGTTCTTAAGAATTCTATCCAAAATCCAATCTTAGAACATTTGTATGCAGATGATGCATAGCTCCGGCTGCTTTAAATTATCGGTTGTAGGATTTAAACCAGCTGGCTATCTTCATTTTGATAACGCCCCACACGGCTTCATTAAATATACCGCCACTCATTTTGGATGTACCTTGCGTGCGATCGGTAAATACGATGGGTACCTCCACAATGTTAAAACCAAATTTCCAGGTGGTAAACTTCATTTCAATCTGAAACGAGTAGCCTTTGAGCTTGATGTTATCCAGATCGATGGTTTCTAATACCTTTCGGGTATAACACTTGAAACCGGCCGTGGTATCCATTATTTTCATGCCGGTGATGAAGCGCACATATACCGATGCAAAATAGGACATGAGTACACGTCCCATGGGCCAGTTCACTACATTAACACCCGAGATGTAGCGCGAGCCAATAGCCATATCGGCGCCATTCAGGCAGGCATCGTGCAGACTAATCAAGTCCTTTGGCGGATGGGAGAAATCGGCATCCATCTCAAAAATATAGTCGTAACCCTGCTCCGTGGCCCATTTAAAACCGGTGATGTAGGCAGTACCCAGGCCCAGTTTACCTGCCCGCTCCAATATGTGCAGCTGGCCCTCGTGTTGTTGCATCAGCTGCTTAACAATGCCGGCTGTGCCATCGGGCGAATTATCGTCGATAATCAGCACCTCGAAACGGCGAGGCAGGCTGAAGACAGCTGTAATAATCGCTTCAATATTTTCTTTTTCGTTGTAGGTGGGTATGATAACCAGGTTTCTTGTATTCTCCATATGGCTTGCTCAAGCGTGCGCGGGTGACCCCATGTTTATTTTGAAGGCTAAAGGTAATAAGAATATTGATTGGACGGGTATTATTGGGGAGTAGTCAGTGGGGAGTAGTCAGTGGGGAGTAGTCAGTAGTTAGTAGTCAGTGGTGAGGCAGAAGGCAGAAGTCCGAAAGTACGCAGTCCGTAAAAGGAGTGCCGCTTTGATTTCGAGAATTCAAGTAAGGTGCGAGCCGGAGATTAAAAAGTCCGAAAGTCTGTAGCTAGTGCCCGGTGCTTAGTGCACAGTGCTCAAAAAAAAGGATCGCATCTTTATTTTCCAGAACATAATAAAGATGCGATCCTTGCCTTTGGTTATCTGATAGTTATTGTATCAGTATTTTTTGTGTTGCTGTTTTATTATTATAGGTGATTTTAAGTAAATATAATCCTTTGGCATACTGGCCCACAGGTATGTTGCTTAGTTTGTTGGGTTGTAACCTGATGCTGGTACCACCAGACAGGTTAATTAGTTCAAGTGCTACGGGCTGACTGTTGTCAATGCCCTTGATGGAAATAAAACTACTGGCCGGGTTAGGGTAAACCTGTATGACTGGCTCGTGTGCTGTATTTATGTCAGTACCTATACCTTCGTAATAGTAAGTGTAACGTAAGAAGGGTGCCCAGTGATTTGCTGCCCATTTATAATCAAATGTTGTGCTGTATTGATCGTATGAGTTAAACTGAAACTCTACTTTCATCATGCCACTCCAGGTGCTTAAATTATAATCCCAAGTGTAATATTCAGACAGTGAGTATATATTTCCTTTATGAAAGTCTGATACAGATTTGCTGGAGCCAATCCATTGAAGGGTTGTAGCATCCCAAGTGTAATTTATTAGAAGTATTGTTCTGCCATCAGCATAATAATCTCTTTCATTTTTGCTATTACCCTTCCATACCTGTTGTTCCGTATTCCACCAATAGTCTTCATATGCTGTCCCAAGTCCATATGTATTGTAGCTTTCCGATGATTTGTAGTAGTTTTTCCAGACAGAATTATCAACATCCCATTTATGAGAAATTTTATGTTTAGTCAGGTAATTGTTTTCGTAGGTGTACTCCTCTTTTTGGTTGTTTATCCATGAATCATTGCTCCAGGTATAAATGTTCGTTAGTTCAACTTTATTGTCACTATTGAAAGTTGATTCGGTTTTAGAAGTATTTACCCAGACGTCCATGTGATAATTGTATTCACTCATCTGAATATTATTTCCATTGGCATCGTATAGGTATTCTTTTTTAGAGCCGTTTTTCCAGTTGCTGGTAGTGACATCCCAGTTGTATACTAAATGCAATGTTATATCACCATTGGAGTTATAGCTATACTCGTTTTTTGTTTGCCCAAGCCAGTCAACATTATTCCATGTATAATAGATTTCGGATGTTTTCAGTTTGTTCTCGTTGTATGAGTACTCATACTTGTTAGTTTCTAACCATTGATTATTATCCCAGGTGTAGTATGTTTTTGATGATTCTAAGGAATTATCGGTATATGTATGGGTGATGCGATTATATTCAATCCATACATCGTTATCTGTATCCCATTGGTGCTCTTCCTTGCTGAGCTTACGGTTTTGGGTATCATATTCAGTAACATACTTGTGTAAGCCTTTCCAAATATTTTTTTCATTGTTCCAAGTGTAAGCAGCTTGCAGAGTTTTGTTACTGTTTGCATCATACCCCCATTCATTTTTAAAGCTGCCTTTCCAGTCGTTGCGTTCAGCATCCCATGTGTATGAAGCGTCAAGCGTTTTTTTGCCATTGCTGTATGCCCATTCATTTTTTTGATAACTTGTCCAAGTGGAGTTAGTGACTTCCCACGCAAGGGATAATTTTAATACAATGTTATTTTCATCGTCGTATGTGAATGCTGTTTTTCCATAATTCACCCAATCATTGAGCTCTTCGTCCCATAGGTATTTTATTGTATGGGTAAGCACATTATTGGCATCGTAGTACCATACTGTTTTGGCTGTCGTTTTATACTCACCACTGGCGTCGTCATATGTTTCTTCCAGTGTGTATTCCAGCAGTGGCTTATCGCTCGATTGAGCAAAAACAGTCCAAGTGCTTAAGAGCATAATTAGTAATAAGTAGTAGTTTTTCATGTTTTGACGTTTTAGAAATATACATGGTCAAAAATATTATTATTTAAATAGGTAATGGTATTTTATTTGAAAAAATGTAAATGTTCGTGATTTGTGATTTTTTTCAACTCTAACGTTATAGTATTGATAGATGCATTTATAAAAGGTTAGCTTATGGTATGGTGCGTAATAGCAGTGCTGGTCAATGTTATTTAAGATCTTGTATATATTGATGATAATGATATATTTGTAATGAGAGATTTATTAAACCTTAAAAACCAAACCACAATGAATACGACTACTTATATTAGATACTGAGTCTAAAAAAGCTGCTCTGGTTCCGTAACAGTAGCTTACACACAAACATACTTTTTAAGGCCAATGCTGGCTAAACATGGATGAAGAGTTATTGCCATGCTGCATAAGCGCTGTAAATGACGATTTACTCACATGTGTTTCTACCATCCATTGGGCCCTAGTGACGACTGCTACCAACAACAAGGCTAAGGCTAAAACCTACCTGTAAGCGTTGGTAGCTGGCTTATAAGCGCGAAATATCTTGTTGATATGTCATTAATATTATTCACTTAAAACTTTAACTATGGAAGAAAAAATTGAAGTAGATGTTAACCTGTTTGACTTGCGGGTTACAGATGATCCAACAGATTCGTATGGCCGCGTAAGGTCAAAGGGCAAGCTCAACAACCCGGGCATTGCTGCCCGTATTAAAAAAGAGGGTAGCGAGTACCAACTTGAATCAATTGTGGAGGTCCTCAACCGGGCCGACCGCATTAAAGCCGAAGGTCTGGCAGCTGGCTATAGCATCAGCACGCCTTTTATGCACGCCCGACTGGGTATAACAGGGGTGTTTTACGGCAGCAGTTACGACCCCAACCAGCAAAAGCTGGGCGCCCGCTTTACCCCTGCTTCGCAAACCCGCGAGCTGATTAACAACACCAAGGTAAATGTATTGGGCCAGGCAAAAACAGGTATTGTGATGCTTAGCGCTACCGACAGTCTCACCGGGGCCGTCAACAGCACCATCACCCCCAACAATGTATTGGTTATTAAAGGTGAAAGACTCCAGATTGAGAGCGATGAAGCCAACGCCGATAAGGTGGGTGTGTTTTTTATCAGCAACGCCGACGGCACCTCCACCAAAGCCACACAAATTATCAGCAATAAAAACAAGGAGCTAATAGTGATGGTACCTGCATTGGCACCCGGCGACTATGAGTTGCAGGTGGTGACGCAGGTTTCAAGAGGTAGTTTACTCAAGGAGCCCAGAGAAGAACAGCTAGAAACCATCTTAACCGTCGAATAAAGATTGCTCTATTCTGCTGCAACTGTGCAGCAATGGGCCTGCAACCTTGCAGCAATGCCCTTGCAACCTTGCAGCAATGCCCCTGCAACTTTGCAGCAATGCCCCTGCAATTTTGCAGCAAGGGTGTTGCAATACAACGACTTTTCTGCAAGTCGCTATTTAAGCAACTGCGTACTGTTTATAGTCCGGGAGGCATAGCCATAGATGGCTCAGCCTCCCGGGCTTTTTCATGTATTGGCAGTAACTGCAAATGGCGGTATCAGATGCAAATGGGATAAATGCTGACAGTGTTAATAATTCGATTAGTAAGCAACGCACACACTTTCTGAATGGGTAACATCGATAGGTGCACAAAACATGCTGTTGGTTGTGATTGAGGTAATTGAGGCCTGATGATAGGTAGCTATGTGTCTATTAAACGTTTAGAGTCGTATATATACGTTTATATAAAACGGATAATTTCACTTAAAACACTTAATAATAAGCTCTAATTTCATGCACTGCTGCCGAATTATAATTGTAATTGTGTTTAGTTTTGTTAATTTCGGGGTGAATGAATTAACCAAACTGTATTTACGACAGCTAAACATCTCTTTATTGCAGTAAAATTAACAATTGACAAAGGCGATATATCGGCAATAGAGTGATAGATACAGAAGAGTTGTGTGTAAGTTAGAAAGAGCCTCCTGCACAAATTAAAACTGAGTAGAACCTTAAATTTGAGAAGATTGAAAGTATATAATGAGGACACAAGCCAATTTGATTTAATTAAAAGTATCGGTTGGATAATTATTGCTTTGATAACTTATTACTTCACTGAAAAGCAGATTATAATTTATGTGGGAATTTTACCTCTGTTGATTTTCCTAATAAACATTTGGAATTACAAGAGCAGAAAGCTTTTGTTAGAAATTGATAATAATCTGATTAGAATCTATGATAAAGAAATTCAGGAGATTAATTCTGAGTCGTATAATAAAATACAGTTTGAATTTAATAATCAATTGAAACACAAAAGACTCTCTTATATGTCTATCAGATTATCTAAGTCAAGAAATATTGACCTCAATATTTCATCGGAGGAATCATATAAACTGATTTGGTACATCAAAGACAATTTGCCAATGATACAGTTATTGGATAAACGAGATGATAGTATTTCAAAAAAGGAAAAACAATTAAAAGATGGGATTTGGGAAAATGGATTAGGGTTTATTGTCAGCGCAATTTTTCTATTAGTTATAATCTATAAATATGATTATTTTCTTGAAATGCGTGGAACATCTACAAATTCAATGATTTTTGAAAGATTGGTTAATTATATTGACCAAATAGGTGGAAAAGTATTGATGATTGTAATATTTGGCTACTTGTCGTTAATCTTTGGACTGAATTATATTTACAATAAGAATAATAGTAGAAAACCTACACACAACAATAAATATAGGTCATTTGGCAGATAGTGCTAATTTTGAGAATGGTAACATTTAATAAACAAAGTAGCGGTTTGATAGTGAAGTGCCTTGAAATCCCGCACTACGCATATTCTCACCGTTGGCATTCATTCCACCGACACATCATTTGAGAAGTAAGATTAAGTTAAAAACGTGAAACAAAATAAATACAACAAAGAATACAAATTCCCTGACGCGACAAGCTTGCGTAATAGTATATTTTACATTCTTTTTTTTCTGTTTCTAGTCATATTTGTTGCTATTGACATACTACCAATGACAGAAGAAGAGGTTTATGAACGTTTTGCCAATCAAGAATTAATCGGAAGTTCAAATCAACGCTTTGCACAGCAAATACAAATGTTTCTTGCCTCCAATTGGGGTAAAAGAGGACTTGTTATAGGGATGAGTTTGATTTCCTTTGTTATAATTAACGAAGTCTACTCAATGACTTTTACCTTGGTTCGCTATAGAAGGAAATTAAAGCTATATAAAAAAGGAATTGTTACGGATTTAAACGATTATCACAAACCTTTTGGAATAATTGGACATCTCAAATATCTGATTAAAAACAGGAATAAGCAGGACTCTAGTTTTTATTACAAAAAGAATATTAGAAAAAAAGTAGAAGAAATTAACTACGATAGATATAAATAACGAATGCCAATAACTAAGCGTTCTGGCTGCTTGAAAACCAGGGTCTGAACGTCCCGAGTAATTCGGGATTGCCGACAACCGGTTAGAAATCACTGTGTATAGGGATTGCTATAAAAGAAATGATAGCAGAATCATTTGAATATTTGAAAGCGATAATAAATTGATAAAGTAATGTCGGTATTTGCTAAATAATTAATTATGAGATTAAATTGCCTTACTATTGCTGTTGTCTTAACTTCTGTTTTGGCCATTGTATATACGAAAGCAGAGCATTTATCAACACCTTCAGAAACTGTTGATAAATGTAATTCACAATCGGAAGAGACCATTAAAAAGGAGATAACCATATGTGGCAAAACGATTAACTGGTCGGAATATGACAAGACTTTCGCCTCTATTGATGCGGCAAGTGAATTTCAACAAATACTTGGCGTCAAATGGCATGGAACAGATTCTGTTGGCTTCCAGTTGATATGTAGCTCAATGCTTTGCGAAATGGAAATATCGGGTACTGCAATCGCCAACAATTCAGCCTCGGCTCATAGGTTTGATGAGGATGAGAATGGAACCTTTCCTGTTGATGAATTTGTTTTAAAAGGGGAGGATAGTCTTATAACCCTAAAGATTGAATCTGAATCTAAAACCAAAGCCCGATTGGTTTACTCTCCAGGCGTCAGGGATTATGAATGTGACCCTGATAATGAATTAATATTGAAAACAATAAATTTGCGTTGATATCCCTGATAATGCTAGTTATAAACGCAGAAAACAAGCCCATACCCATAATAGTATATTCGCATAATGAAAACCATTCGATTAATGACATTTGAGTCGCCTGTTGAAGCCAACCTGGTAAAAGGGCGATTGGAGAACGAAGGCATACCGTGCTTTGTGACCAATGAGCATTTCTCTAACCTGATGCCTCACTACAACCGAATAATGGATTCAGGGGTTCAGTTAATGATTCGCGAGATAGATTACCAGAAAGCTGTTGAACTGCTGGAGCTTAATGTAGAGAAAGAACTGGTGTGTCCACAATGTCATTCGACAAGCATAAAGATGAGTTTAGGAAAGAACTGGTTTAAAAAGCTGGTGCTTATTAGTGTATCGCTATTTAGTGGTGTGCCGTTTAATAATATTAATGTCAATTATTTGTGCAAGAATTGTCAAACAGAGTTTAAGAATATATAGAGCTATGCCTTATCTTGTTGTTTCTATGTAGTTCATTGCCGGTTGATGCCTAACCTTTTGCACCACGAAGGAGCCTTTGAAAAGAGTTATTGGCACTACCTATACCATTCAATTATTTATGGTAATTTTATAACTAGGAAATAAAACCCTGAGCATATGAAACATATCTTTCAGATCCTGCTGGTTGTATTGACGGTTAGTGCCTGCGGCAGACAAGAAATTGATAAATACCCGGCCAAGCAAGCCGATTGGAAAAGTAAACAAATAAGTATTGAGCACCTCGATGACTTTTTTGTTGGCAAAACCTACCTGCCCGTCTACTCTCATGTATACCATATATACGATCACCGCACCTTCGATCTCACCATCACCGCAAGCATACGCAATGTGTCTGTCACCGATTCACTGTTCCTGTTAAAGGCCGATTACTACAACACGGTTGGCGATAATATTCGTCAGTATGCAGAAGCACCCATTTATCTGCGTCCCCTTGAAACCCTGGAAATAGTCATTGAAGAGAAGGATATTGAGGGAGGATCGGGTGCCAATTTTGTTTTTGACTGGGCCATGAAAAACGATAAAAATCCCCCCTTATTTGAAGCCGTTATGATTTCAACACATGGGCAACAAGGGCTATCATTTACCACGCGTGGGGTACAAATCTTTGAGTGATAAAGATGAAGCGATGACTCATTTCAAGTCTACTAAACCTACCAGTATGATAGCATCAAAAATTCAGGAGATAAGCACCTTTTGTGCCGCCAACGCCAGCGATGAGGTGGTTAAGAAATACACCCGTTACTTCAAAGAAGGGTTTGATGGTTACGGTATTGAGCAAAAAGTGTTTGAGCAGCAGCGCGATGCCTGGATTGAAAACTGGCAAGCTGAAATGACCCTGGCCGATTACCTTGACCTGGCCGATGAGCTGTTTAAGCATGGTCGCTACGAAGAAAAGTCCTTTGCCATTGCCTTTGTGCACTCACAGCGGGCCCATTACACCAAAGATACCTTTAACCGTATTGGCAATTGGTTCAGCTATGGGATTGATAACTGGGCCACCACCGATGTGCTGTGCATGCTCGTGCTATCCGGCTTTTTATTTGATAATATCATTAGCCTCGATGAGTTGAAAAGCTGGCATACCTCTTCGTCAGAATGGCAGCGCCGGGTTATACCCGTAACCCTTGTAGAACTGGCCAAAAAAGGGTTGAAGCCGGCAGATGCATTTGGTAGTATTGAGCCATTAATGCTGGATGATTCGGAATATGTGCAAAAAGGCATTGGTACATTGCTGCGTACACTGTGGAAAAAGCATCCTGCCGAAGTTGAAGCTTTTCTTTTGAACTGGAAAGACCAGTGTGGACGTCTGATTGTGCAATATGCCACCGAAAAAATGGATAAGGAATATCGCAAGCAGTTCCGAAAAGCAAAACTACCCAACTGAAGCATAATTTCTGGTGTGTGATGTCAATAAGGTACTAATCTTGATTGACCTGGCTATTGGATGGGCTTAACTTTGCAGTTAGATTGTTAACACCCTTAGTAATGGCTGCAGAAATCATAAACGGAGCAGGTTTTCAGCAACAGGTTTTTGCTGAAATACAGGCAGAGGTAAGCGTTATGCAGCGCCAGCACCAGCCAACACCCGGTATTGCATTTATTGCATTTGTTGGCCACCTGCCGTTGATGAAATATACGATACCACTTCATACTGAAGCCGCTCGTGCCCTTGGTTTTCAGGTGTCTATCGAGACATGTCCCGCCTCATCTGGTGAAGAGGCTATGCTAAAAGTCATTGAGCAACTCAATGCAGATGAGTCTGTACATGCCATTGTTTTGCTTCAACCGGTACCGAAGCACATTAATGCCATAAATCTGATTAAGCATATCAACAGCAGCAAGGAGGTGGAAGGATTTCATCCTCAGAATATATTGGCTACACAGGTGCATGGAGTGTTTGGCACCCGTTATCCGATGTGTTTGCCCATGGCCTTTTTCGAGCTGTTTAAATATGCCGGTATTAAGGTGGAGCGCGGGCAGGAATTTGTGTTTGTGGCTGATCAGGATTTCATATCCAATCCCTTCAGAAGTCTGATACTTAAAACAGCATCGCTGCAGGTTATCCCGCAAGGTTGTTCTTATACGCTTGTTAATGCAGATAATGAGCGAATAGAAGACTATTGTAGGCGGGCAGATTATTTGTTTGTTGTAAGCGAGCAGCCCGAGTTTGTAAAGCCCGAATGGTTGAAAAAAGGCGTTTGCATTATTGATATTTATTCAAATCTGGTTAAAGAGGTGGCTAGTAAGAAAAATCCAAACGTTATGATCCCCGTCATCAGGGGAGGTGTTAGTAAAGATGCAGTAATGCCTGTTGCTGGTAAAATGGCACCCTGTCCGGGTGGCTTGATGCCGGTGTTATTGGCTGTGTTGCTGCGCAATGCCTTAAATGCCTGTAAATACCAGTTGAGTCATACATCAATGCTTTCTTAATGTGTGATGATATTACTTGTGAGTTCAGAGCCTCTTCAGTAGTTTTTCACCAGGCTCAAACAACTCAGGTGAATATCAGGATTCGATATTATTCCTATTTTTGATATCATGCTTATGATGTTGGTTGGCATCTTATATGCATTTTTATCACGCATTATTTAATTATATTCACCCAGATGACGACAAGTAGTTTCTTAAAAAACTGTGTGCTTTTTTTATTTCTGTTACCGGGGAGTCCCTGGTTGAACCATGCTTTTGCTGAAGTAAAATTGCCAGCCATTGTATCGTCAAATATGGTGCTACAACGCAATACCACCGTAAAGTTGTGGGGCTGGGCAGATGCCAATGAGAAAATTACCATACAGCTATCGTGGCAGACAGGCAATAACAAAGTAGTGGCCGATGAGAAAGGTAACTGGCAACTGGCCGTTACAACAACCGATAGTAAGGCACCGCAAACCATCAGTATTAAAAGCAAAGAATCAGAGATCAGGTTGGATAATGTGCTGTTTGGTGAGGTGTGGCTGTGTTCGGGTCAGTCGAACATGCAGCAACCCTTAAAGGGGTATATGGGTCAACCCACCTTTGAGGGACCAATGACTATTGCTAAAGCCAATAATCCCAACCTGCGACTTTTTACGGTTAATCGTAAAGCGGCAAAGTCACCTTTAAATGATGTAGCTGAGTATATTGGATGGCAGGCTGTCAATGCTGCCAGTGTAGCTGATTTTAGTGCAGTGGCCTATTTCTTTGGACAGCAGTTGCAGGAAATACTTGATGTGCCGGTTGGACTAATACATACCTCCTGGGGAGGCAGTGCCATACAAGCCTGGATAAGTGAGGAGGCTATCAGCGCGCTTCAAAAGGTTAACCTTGATGAGGTGGATTTAAGCCAACGCACCAATCAGATACCAACGGCTTTATTCAATGCGATGATCAATCCCTTAACTTCGTATGCAATAAAAGGTGTGTTGTGGTACCAGGGCGAAAGTAATCGTATGGAGCCTGAAAAATATAAGGACTTCCTCCCTGCTATGGTAAAAGATTGGCGGAAACGATGGGAGCTGGGTGACTTTCCTTTTTATTACGTGCAGATTGCACCATTTATGTATGGTAACGATAATGAGGTGTTCCAAAGTACCGAGAATTCTGCATTTATCAGGGAGGCACAGATACAGTGTCTGGATCTGATTCCTAACTCGGGTATGGCGGTTACCATGGATATTGGAGATGATCATTGCATCCATCCACCAAAGAAAAAAGAAGTGGCTGACCGCTTGTTGTTTAATGCGCTGCATCACACCTATGGTTATAATACTGTCGACTATTCGGGACCTGTTTATAGTAATCAGGCAGCGGAAAATGGGGGTCTTCTGCTTGAATTTAAACATGCCGAGTTGGGTGTGTTTGCATACGACGAACTGGAAGGATTTGAGATAGCTGGTGATGATAAGGTATTCCATCCGGCTAAGGCCAGCATTGTTAAGCGTAAGCAGGTGTTTGTGGTGAGTGACTCTGTGCCTCATCCGGTAGCCGTGCGTTATGCCTGGCGAAACTGGGTGAATGGTACCTTGTTTGACTCCAACCTACTACCGGCTTCATCCTTTAGAACTGATGATTGGGATGATGCAACTCGGGCCGATTATTAGGCTCTGGACTATTAATGTAATACTAGTGGCATACAATCTTTATAAGCCCCATCTGGCACTTAATGTGTTGGATGGGGCTTTTGCAGGTATGGCAATGTGGTCAGGCGCAAGCAGTAATGCTTTGTTGACCATTGATTGACAGGTTAAAAGCAAATGACTACCACCACATATGTTTTAAAGAGGGATAGGTGTGTTAATCTGGCGGTGCTTTCACCTAATTGCGCTTTAAAATATCGCTAATCTGTTTAATTTAGTGGGCATTGAAAAGACAAATCAAAACTGTTCCCTGAATAACCCATTATCCAATGCCTTTGAAACATTCTCTAGCCCTTGTTTTTGTGCTGCTAACAACGCAACTGTTGGCGCAAGGTAATTTTTATAGCCAGTTGGCCGATTCTGCATTTTTGCTCACTAGGCAGCATGTTATTTACGATCCAACTTATTATTCCATTGATTACCCCAATGGTGATGTGCCGTCAGACAGGGGTGTTTGTACCGATGTAATTATCCGTGCCTATCGCATGTTTGATATTGATTTGCAGCAACTGGTACATGAGGATATGAAGGGCAATTTCGGACTATATCCCAAAAACTGGGGGCTCAGCCGCACAGATAGGAATATTGATCACCGGCGAGTACCTAATCTCATGACATTTTTTGAGAGGTATGGAACAGTGCTTGAAGTGTCGGACAGCGGCAATAATTATCAGCCGGGCGATATTGTGTGCTGGAACCTTGGAGGTGGATTAACACACATTGGTATTGTTTCAGATCATAAGTCGTCAGATGGTGGTCGGTACAAGATTATACATAATATTGGCGGAGGGCAGGTGCTCGAAGACTGTCTCTTTGCCTATAAGATAATAGGTCATTATCGTTATCATTAAAAAACTCAAATATTACGCTATGAAAAAAATTCTACTATTTGTTACACTATCTGTTTATTGCGTATTAGCCTCATCGCAGGCTGTATACGAAGATGAACGCTATGTGCCCGAAACGGATCCATTGGTTCTTGAAAAGATTCAGGAATGGCAGGATCTGAAATTTGGATTATTAATGCACTGGGGAGCCTACAGCCAGTGGGGCATTGTTGAGTCCTGGTCTTTATGTCCCGAGGAGTATGGTTGGTGCGAACGCACTAAAGGTGCTAACCCAGATGATTACTTTGCCTACAAACAGGAGTATGAAGATCTGATAAAGACGTTTAACCCCACCAAATTCGACCCTGATAAGTGGGCCGATGCAGCAGAAAAAGCAGGGATGAAATATGTCGTTTTTACCACCAAGCATCATGATGGTTTCTGTATGTTCGACTCTAAATACACCGATTATAAAACTACAGGTGACAATTGCCCTTTTTCAACACATCCGAAGAAGAATATTGCCAAAGAGGTGTTTGAAGCTTTCAGAAATCAGGGAATGTGGGCCGGCGCTTATTTTTCAAAGCCCGACTGGCATGTGGAGAGCTATTGGGATCCTAAGTATCCGCCGCGCGACCGCAATGTCAATTATGAGCCCGAAGCTAATCCTGAACGCTGGCAGGAGTTCATTGATTTTACCCATAACCAGATGCTGGAGCTGGTATCGGACTATGGAAAAATTGACATTATGTGGCTCGATGGTGGCTGGGTAGCAAAAACACCTAAAGACGAGATTACCAGTTGGTACGACAGACAGCTGCAAAATAATGACAATGGTTACTTGAAGCACCGTATTGTAAACCAGGATATCAAAATAGATGAGCTGGTTGTGAAGCTGCGTGAGCAGCAGCCAGGTCTGATTGTGGTGGATCGCGCCGTGCATGGAAAGAATCAAAACTACCTGACCCCTGAAAACCGCGTGCCTCACAAGGCTCTGCCTTATCCGTGGGAATCGTGCATCATTTCAGGAGGAGGATGGGCACATACCCCCAATGCCAAATACATGAGTGGCCGTGAAGGCGTGCAGATGCTGGTGGATATTGTGGCCAAAGGAGGTAACTTATTGCTCAATATTGCTCCAACTCCCGAGGGTGAGTGGCAGCAAGGCGCTTACAATTTATTGGAAGAATATGCCGCATGGATGGCTGTCAATAAAGAGGCAATCTACAGTAGTAAAGTACTGGCTCCTTATAAGGAGAACAATATCTGCATGACGCAGCAGGATAACGGGAATGCCTACTTTATGTACATGGCAGAAGCAGGAGAAAATAGTATGCCTGCCACTATTACCGTTACATCGCAGCAGCCTGTCGATGGATCTGAGGTACATTTGTTGGGATACCATAAGCCATTGAAATGGAAAAAGGTGGCTGATGGTTTTTCGGTATCGATACCAAAAGCACTAAGGCAAAAGCCACCATGTAAATATGTGTGGACGCTTAAAGTGTCGAAGCTTAAATAGTCATGACGTTAATTATTTAGCGGTATTTTAAAACAAAAAGCCATGAGAATTCTGATTCTCATGGCTTTTCTTATTCTGTGTTATCGTGTTAATAATCAAAGCTACTACCACCTAAAAACTCACGAATAATGGAGGTAGGGGGTATTTCATTGGGCTGTATTGGCTTAAATAAGCCAAAGAACTTCAGCAAACGTCTGGCCTCGGCATATTCGGGCTGGTTGGGTTGCACTTCCAGCAGTATAGGTTCGGCTTGCTGTTTCAATACCGAAAGCTCATAGAGCAAAGCGGTGTTAAACATCACATCGGCTTCCTCCTGGTAGGGGAAAATATGTGCGTCTTCACCCCGGCGTACACTACCCCATCTCGATATGGTTGCCTGTGCTGAGTAGCTACGGTATTTGTAATCACGCACAATTCGGCGAATCAATCGGTTGTCGGTGGTGTGTATCAGGTTCTGATCATCAATGTTAACTGACGTGAGCGCCGATACATAAATCTTAAACTTCGAATGATCAGGGATGAGATGGGTGAGCTTTGGATTCAGTCCATGAATGCCTTCAATCACCAGCACATTATCCGGGTTCATTTGAAGTTTCTCACCATCGTAATAGCGCTGCCCGGTTTCAAAGTTAAATTTGGGGATTTCCACCGCTTTACCGGCCAGCAAATCCAATAGCTGTTGGTTGAATAACTCTACATCCAAGGCTTCCAGAGCTTCAAAATCGTATTCGCCATTTTCATCCAATGGCGTATTCTCTCTGTTTACAAAGTAATTGTCCAGCGAGAGGTTAACAGGTTTCATGCCAGCTACCATTAACTGGATAGCCAAACGCTTGCCAAATGTTGTTTTACCACTTGATGATGGACCACTTATCAGCACCAGCTTGACCGCTTTTTTGCGCGCCTCAATCATATCGGCGATGTGTCCGATTTTCTTTTCGTGTAATGCTTCCGAAATTTTGATAAGGGTTTCGGCCTTGCCGTTGGTACACGATTCATTAATGTCAGCCAGATTTCTAACGTTTAATACGCGGTTCCATTCGGCAAATTCCTGGAAGATATCAAACATCTTGTTCTGAACTACTATTTCTTCGAGGTATTCAGGCTGTGTGCGTTTAGGTATTTGCAGCAGCATGCCATTGTAATATTTGATGAGGTCAAATACCTTCAAATAGCCGGTTGATGGCACCAGGTAACCATAATACAAGCCAATGTGTTTTTCCAGTTGATGAAAAGAGGTGTAAAGCAGGCCTCTATGTCGTATGAGTGCCGCCTTATCCATTTGGTTTTGTTGCTCAAAGCGTTTGATTACTTCCTCCGATTCCTCAACATGCCTTATGAAAGGCGTATCCGAATCAATGATTTCTTTCATCCGGTTTTGTATGGCCATTACATCCTCAATGGTCAGCTCCTCGCCTTCCACTGAGCAATAGGTGCCTTTTGATACCGAGTGTTCGATACGCAGACGGGCTCTCGGATAAAGCTCATTAACCGCTTTGTATAGCACCAGTGATAAGCTCCGGATATACATACGCATCCCATCGGGGCGTGTGATATCAATGAATTCAATGGTTTTAGGATGGTACACCTCGTAGTTTATTTCACGTAGCTTATTGTTGACATAGGCGCCAAGGATAGGCGTGTCCAGTTTCACTTTTAGATCCTTTGCGATTTCTTCTAGAGTGGTGCCTGCTTTGTAGCAATTGGTTTTATCGTTATTAAGGCATTTTATATGAACATTCTTCATTGTACAAGTTTTCTGTTTGGCTAATAAAAATAGGATAATTACCGCATAATAGCTGCAACTATTGTTTAAAATGGGTGAAATGATGGTCGAGGTGTTGTTACTGTCGGGTTGAACTATCCAAATGGCGACTATTAACAACAAAAAAGCGCCTGAACTAATTCAGACGCTTTCTGCGGTCATGTTTCTGATAATGTTATTTACTCAACCATGAGTGTAACATCCAGATAGTTTTTTCCTGTTGACTAATGTAGTCGGTTAATAGTGTGATAGTTCCCTCGTCATCAGCTTCTTGCGCTAAAGGAAGCATGGCCTTCTCCAGTTTAATAAGTGTTGACATATTATCGAGTGTCAGCTCCATGCATTCGTTGCCATTTGTTTTGTTTTTAGCAGTTTTTATCTCTGCATGTTCCAGGTAATCGCTGAAAGCATGCATCGGTGTGCCACCCAGTGTCAGAATACGCTCTGCAATTTCATCAACTTTTACCACTGCGTCGTTGTATAGCTCTTCGAATTTAAGGTGAAGTTCGAAAAACTTTTCACCCTTCACATTCCAGTGAAAGCCCCTAAGGTTTTGGTAAAATAATTGGTAATTGGCCAATAGGTTATTTAGTTCTTTTGTCAGTTGTTCGCTTTCTTGTTGTTTTAGTCCTAATAGTTCGTTAATTGTCTTCATATTATTTGTTTTTTGTTGTTTTAATTTTCTACGACAAATATATTTCAACAATCAATATCAATCAAATAGATAAATTTTATATATTGCATTGGTATTATTTATAATAATTGAAATTCAGATGCTTGGACTTAATTTGCAACAACTGGAATATCTGGTAGCTGTTGATAATTATAAGCAGTTTACCATAGCTGCCGAGAAATGTTTTGTAACACAGCCTACTTTGAGCATGCAAATCAAAAAGGCTGAAGAACAATTGGACATTGTCATTTTTGATCGTACCAGACAGCCAATTTTAACCACACCTGTTGGAAAAAAGATAGTTGCTCAGGCCCGGGTGGTCATCAACGAGTATAATCGCCTGGAGGAAATCGTACGCGAAGAATCGGGAAGGATAGAAGGAAACCTGACCATTGGCATCATACCATCCCTGGCGCCTTATCTATTACCACTATTTGTGGGGCATTTTAAAAACAACAATCCACTGGTTCATATTTCCTTCAAAGAGATGATTACAGAGGCGCTGGTTAAAGCACTTAAGCAGGACTTGCTGGATGCGGCTATATTAGTAACGCCCCTTGAGGAGAATGACATTATTGAACAGCCTTTGTTTTATGAGGATGTTCTGATTTATGCCCATCCTGACCATTCCTTGCATAAAGTAGAAGCATTAACTGTGGATATGCTGACATCATCGGGTTTATGGCTGCTGGATGAAGGGCATTGTTTTCGTTCTCAGGTGCTTAATTTGTGCGAGTTGCAGGAGAATGTGAGCTCTGATTTGCCCCTTCATTTTGAAAGTGGCTCGCTCGATACGATTCGTAAAATGGTTGATACCGAAGGTGGTTATACCTTATTGCCCGGCCTGGCTGCCGAAGAACTGGCTTTTGATTTGCACAAGCAGGTGAAGGAATTTGAATCGCCCGTGCCTTTGCGTGAAGTCAGCTTGGTGTATTCACGTGCCTTTTACAAACGGTTGTTGCTCGATAGGCTGTCTGAGTCTGTGCAAGCCAATGTGCCCGAAGAAATGCTGCACAAAGACAGGGGACATGTGGTTGAATGGAAATAGGGCTAGCTATTGGCTAAAAATATCCGACTGTATTAGCTGGCATTCATCGGTGGTTAATAAGGGGTGCGTATAGCTAAATGATGATGGTGGTATCAGTTGCTGTAATCTATTATTGATAATAAAAGTCTGAAGTGTTTGCAAGGCTCTTAACGCTTCCAGGTACCTGTTGTTGGCAGTTAATGTTTTGGTAACAGCCAGTTGTTGTTTAAATGCACCAGTTGACTGACTGAGTCGGCTGGCAACAGGGTCGGTGGAGGCATTAACTGCTATATGCAGAGTGTCTCCTTGTTTGTATAATTTAATTGATGCCTGTCGTTTAAGTGCATCGCTGGTCATTGGCAGCTCGTATTCCCGTTGGCGATCTGGGTAACGATAATCTGTGGATTGAGGTTTGAGTTTATCGTTATGTGTGAAGTGAATGGCAACTGCCTTGTGTAGTAGTAATTGTTCAATCAATGTTGTATCCAGGAGATGTGTGCTGTATGAATGGTATTCATCGGGGTGAAAGTAATAGTTAAACGTGGTGTCAAGCTGGCTGAGCAATGGCTGGGGCGGCTCAGATGCATTGGTCATACTTACATAGGCCTGAACTTCGTCTTTTTGATTTCCTCTGAGACTATAGGAGGCCGATAGTAATCTGATTTTTAGGTTACGCTCACTGCGATGTGATGGAAATATAAGATCCTGAGTTTGATAGTTGAATTTTACGCCAGTGGGAAAGACGTAGTTTTCATCTTGTTTCTGCCAGGTTTGAGGATTTTGACCACAAAGTGCTACCATTTCCTTCAGTTGCTCTTCTGCTTGTATGATATCCCGGTTTTCTTTGCTCAGCTTTTCATTAAGTGTCCGTATTCGTTGTTCTTTATCGCTTAAGATGTGAAGCTTGCTGTCTATCAGTCTTTTCCGGTAGCTGATGGCATTGGTATTATCGGGCTCATACTTCAGTAGTGTATCAATTTCTGCTTCAAGCTGATGTATTTCGTCTTCAACAGCTGCTTTGGAAGCCAGTTCTTTATTGAAGATAGTTGTCAAGGAGTTGTCAGCTTGTAATTCTTTTAGGGGCTCAATTATATGTTTGTGCCGATATTGTTCGATCCGGTTGATATGTGAAATGCCTTCTCCTGATTGGGCATCGGGAGATAAGGATTTTGAATCGTAATTGGCAAATAAATGGTAGCTAACGCTGTCATCAGTAATAATGAGCATGGGTTTAAACGATGAATTAAGGCCCCAGAGTGAAGTGTGCAAGGCCACACGTTTCCCGGCTGGCAGCTGCATGGTGGTTGACAAATGCTCTTTAAGTCTGACGCTTTTCTGATAGGTGCGCAGCTGATAAGTAAATAAACCAATGCCTTTGCCGTACCAAAGTTGAGAGCTATCGTTTGGGTTTATTTCTTCCTCATATAACAGGCCGGCAGTGCCACTCCCTTCGCCAGCGGCCAGAAAGGCGGTGTTAACGATATGAGCTCCATCGCTCAGAACAGAAAAGAAATACTGACTGCGTACCTGGCAATAGTCGGCTACCAGCTGGCTCCACCGATTCAGCACTTCTTTTTGTTCGGTAGCACCAATCTTTAATGCTTCGAGTGTTTCAATCTTTTTAAATATGGGCAGAGATGGGTGCATAACCGTTTTAATGGCTTCCTCTTGTTTCTTACTTTTTATTTTAGGCAGCAGCGCCATAAGCGGTTCGCTAAACTGAACCCAAAGCGCATGCTTACAGTTGTCAGGATGATAGATGCATGCCTTCAGCTCTTCATTCAGTTCCCAGAGAGTGAGCTTGATGGCTGCTTCAGCAATTAGTCCATGCGATGAGGTCTTTATTGCCTGGTAATTGATCTGAAGACTTTCTGGAAATTGCTGTTGGTAATTGAGTATCGCATCAAAATCACTCTTTAATTCGCCTTGTTGTACTCTTTGAAACGGCTCTGTGTTAAACGTGAAATGTTCCTTCCAACTGTTGCTGAGGGCAGGTGTTTTTTGTACAATGCGATAGAACCAAGCTTCCTGTTGTGATGTTAGCTCTTGCGATTGACCCGAAAGAGTTATGAAAAAAATAAGCAATGATAAGGTTAAAAGACGTGGTTTAATCATTATTCTATTGTGGCAAATCCATATTATACCAAAGATAGCTTAAAAAAAGTTGTCATAGCAGGCCGGGGTATAAGTCTGCGCCAACTAATCAGCTATCTTTGTAACATGCAACATTTATCAAAAGCGAGTAAGGCGGCTTTGCATCGCCTCAATATTCAAGCATTGAATCCCATGCAGGAAGCGGCTATGGAAGCAATCGGTCAAAGGCAGGACACCATATTGCTGTCGCCAACAGGTTCGGGCAAAACATTAGCCTTTTTGTTACCAATGCTGGAGCAGCTCGACCGAAATATTAAAAATGTACAGGTGTTGATACTGACACCTGCCCGTGAATTGGCCTTGCAAATTGAAAGTGTTTTCAAACAAATGCAGACGGGATTTAAGGTGAATTGTTGCTATGGTGGACATGCCATTCGTACCGAGATTAATAACCTAAAACATCCGCCTGCAGTGCTAATAGGTACGCCCGGACGAATAGCCGATCATCTGCGGCGTGGTTCATTTAAACCTTCTGATATCCGCTTTTTAGTCTTGGATGAGTTTGATAAAGCGCTGGAATTGGGTTTTCAGAAGGAGATGAAAGAAATTGCAGCGCAGCTACGAGTCGTGAAGCAACGTGTGCTGACATCGGCTACATCCATGGAGGAGATACCTCCTTTCACACAACTCCGTGAGCCAGTTGAACTCAATTATATTGATGAGCAAAAACAGCCTGATGGCCTGCAACTAAAGGCGGCGAGGGCTACTGAAAAGGATAAGCTGGCTTTGTTTGTTAGGTTGATAGGTCAGCTGGGTAATGCCCCAATGCTGGCGTTTGTCAATCATCGTGATGCGGCCGATAGAATCAGCAATCATTTAAATGATCAAGGTGTGGCACATGATGTGTTTCATGGTGGGATGAAGCAAGAAGACCGGGAGCGTGCACTAATTAAGTTTCGTAATGGCAGTCATCATTTGTTGATAACTACTGATCTGGCATCGCGTGGACTTGATATTCCTGAAATTGAATACGTGATTCACTACCATCTGCCATCCAAGGAAGACGCCTTTATTCACCGCAATGGCCGTACAGCTCGTATGCATGCCGACGGAACGGCTTATGTGTTGTTGTCAGAAGGAGAGGAGCTGCCTTCTTTTATTCCAGATACAATCCTTTTTGAGGAAGTGATGGCTGAAGCGATTTTGCCCGAACCGCCCGAATGGCAAACGATTTATATAGGCAGTGGTAAAAAGGATAAAATCAATAAGGTAGATATTGTGGGCCTTTTCCTAAAGAAAGGTAAACTTCAAAAGGATGAACTAGGTCTGATAGATGTGTTGGATCACAGTGCCTTTGTGGCCATTCGTCGTAATAAAGTGAAAAAAGTGCTACAACTGCTGAAGCACGAAAAGATAAAAGGCAAAAAGCTGAAGATGGCCGTGTCTAAATAAAGTCTTAGCCAATCTCAGCTCCTTCATAGATAATAACGCCATCAATTGAATGTTGTGTTTTGTTGTGCATGGCCATGGCTACGTCACTGGCCTCAATGGCTTTGTACTTCCGCAACCGGCCTTTCATCAGTGGATTGAAAAGACGCATCATTATTTCGGATACTTTCTCACCAAAGCGGAATTCATCGCGTTGGCCTAGTAGTAAGGATGGTCGGAAGATGTGAATGGAAGGGATGTTGAGTGCAGATACAGCGGCTTCCATCTCGCCTTTGGTGCGCAGGTAAAAGTTGGAGGTATTAATGTTGGCACCAACCGAACTGATGATGGCAAATTGCTGGCAATGCTTATTTTCTGCCCACTTTGCCAGTTCAATTGCGTAAGTGAAATCGACCTTTCGGAATGCCTCCTGGCTGCCTGCGGTTTTTATGGTAGTGCCCAGACAGCAAAATACGTCGTCAACTGGAGATGCTGTTTCTAATGAACTTAATTGGTCAAAATCAATTATCTGCTCAGATAGTTTGGCGTCATTGATATTTGATGAGCGTCGGCCAATTGCAATTACTTTTTGGTAATGTTTGCTGTTAAGTAGTATTTTGAGAAGCGCCTGACCTACCAATCCGCTTGCTCCGGCTATAAGAGCTGTTTTCATTTTATTAAAAGATTAGAACGAGCAATATTATAATTAAGAAAATGATGATAATAAAAGATTGAACCAATGCTGATTTACCCCATATGTTATTTTTACCCATTTTAATTGAATATTGTGCCTTTATAACGAAAATGGTGATTTAACACAAAAAAACAAGAATTAGCCTGTTTTTATTAAAGCCATAACAGTCATGTTGATTGATTTTTGATTAAAGATAGAAAGAATGTGACTATTTGAACCTGATTATTGGGTATCGCTATTCTTATATCTTTAAAATAAGTTAGTTTCGCATAAAAAATAGTTTATGCCCTGGGAAAAGAAATGGTTTCAGTTTACAGTCCTACTTCTGTTGGCCTTTATTTGGGGAAGCTCATTCATCCTGATGAAAATAGGTTTAAAGAGCTTTGATAATATTCAGGTTGCTTCGTTGCGCATGGGTTTTGCATCTTTATTTTTGTTGCCATTGGCATTGCCGCATCTGAAAACATTAAAGCGTAAAGATGTATTGCCACTGTTAGTGGCTGGGTTTGTTGGGAACCTGATTCCGGCTTTTTTGTTTACTAAGGCACAAACACGCATTGATAGCTCACTGGCCGGTATGCTTAACTCCTTAACACCGGTTTTTACCCTTGTGGTTAGTGTGGTATTTTTCAAGCTGAAGAGCCGACTGAGTCAGTATCTGGGGATAACTTTGGGTTTGATTGGTGCTTTAGGTTTAATTGTTTCAGGACAAAGTGTATCGCTCAACAACCTGAATACTTACGCCTTTTTTGTGGTAGCTGCCACCATCTGTTATGCCGTTAATATCAATGTTGTCAAAGCCTACCTTACTCATTTAAGTGGTGTGCAGATAACTGCTTTATCATTTCTGTTTTTTGGCCCTGTGGCCTTGTATTACTTTTTTAGTTCGGATATACAGGCGGCCACTCAAAACCCGGACTGGTTACTCCATCTGGGCGCTTTGGCTTTGTTGGGCTTCATAGGCACCGCCACCGCAATGCTAATGATGAATACCTTGATTAAATATTCGTCCCCCGTATTTGCGTCTTCGGTTACCTATGTCATTCCAATATTCGCCATTATGTGGGGCATGCTCGATGGGGAGATGGTCACCGTCTATCATTTCCTGTTTATGGGTATTGTATTGCTCGGTGTTTACCTCACTAAAAAAGGTTCCAGATAAAAAGCTACTAGCTGCTGGCTGTTTCTTCTTCAGTATCACTAGCGCGGATTTTTAATTCGTGCTTATACTAGCACTCAGATATTTGTTTCTGTCTTTTATTATTTCAAGGCTCTTAAACCTTTGAAGCCTGGTATTGCAAGAAATAATTGTTCAACATTATAACGGATTACAAAACCACGCCAGCCATTGGGAGACATTGAAAAAGTTGGAGGATAGACAAAAAATAAAGGCTGCCTTATTCAGACAGCCTTTCTTCGAGTTATGTAATTGCTAATTACTTATTTTGTTCCTTTATCAGGTTAAGTGCCGAACCGGCCTTAAACCAGGCAATCTGCTGCTTGTTGTACGAGTGGTTGGCTACAATCACTTCTTTTGAACCGTCGGCGTGAACCACTTCCAGCTGTAATGGCTTACCAGGAGCAAAAGCGTCCAAATCAAGGAAGTTAAACGTGTCATCCTCCATGATTTTGTCGTAGTCTGCTTCGTTGGCAAAGGTCAAACCAAGCATCCCCTGCTTCTTCAAGTTGGTTTCGTGGATGCGGGCAAAGCTTTTCACCAATACAGCACGAACACCCATGTGGCGTGGCTCCATAGCAGCATGCTCGCGAGATGAGCCTTCACCATAGTTATGGTCACCCACCACAATGGTTGGAATACCTTCGGCTTTATAGGCTCTTTGTGTAGCAGGAACTTCGCCATACTCGCCAGTCAGCTGGTTTTTAACCATATTGGTTTCTTCATTGAAGAAGTTAACTGCACCAATCAGCATGTTGTTGGAAATATTATCCAGATGGCCGCGGAACTTTAACCAAGGACCAGCCATTGAGATATGGTCAGTTGTACATTTGCCTTTGGCTTTAATCAGCAGTCTGGCACCTGTGATGTTTTTGCCATCCCAAGGGGTAAATGGTGTCAGTAACTGTAATCGCTCACTTTCAGGATCTACAACTACTTCTACATCAGAACCATCGGCCGCTGGTGCCTGATAACCGGCATCTTCCACGTCAAAACCTTTTGGAGGTAACTCATGACCGGTTGGTTCATCCAGCTTCACTTCCTCACCGTTGGCATTTTTCAGCGTGTCTGTAATTGGGTTGAAGCCCAGGTCGCCGGCAATAGCTAATGCTGTTACCAACTCAGGTGAACCTACAAACGCAAAGGTATTAGGGTTACCATCGGCACGTTTGGCAAAGTTGCGGTTAAACGAATGCACGATGGTGTTCTTCTCTTGTTTTTCAGCACCTGTACGTGCCCACATGCCAATACAAGGTCCACAGGCATTGGCGTATACTTCACCACCCATTTGGTTGAAGGTATCTATCAGGCCATCGCGTTCAATGGTGTAACGCACCTGCTCAGAGCCTGGTGTAATTTTAAATTCACCGGCTGCTTTCAGGTTTTTCTCAGCTGCCTGTTTGGCAATAGAGGCTGCACGCGAAATATCTTCGTATGATGAGTTGGTACATGAACCAATCAAACCAACTTCAACCTTCAATGGCCAGCCATTTTTCTCAGCTTCTTCGCGCATTTGCGAAATAGGAGTGGCTTTGTCAGGCGTAAACGGCCCATTTAAATGGGGCTCTAGTGTATTTAAATCGATTTCAATCAGTTGATCGAAGTATTGCTCAGGATTAGCATAAACCTCTGAATCGGCAGTTAAATGTTCCTTTACCTCATTGGCTGCAGCTGCCACATCAGCACGGCCTGTTGCCTCCAGGTAACGCGCCATTGATGCATCGTAGCCAAAGGTAGATGTTGTGGCGCCAATTTCGGCTCCCATATTACAGATGGTACCTTTACCGGTACAGCTTAAAGATTCAGCACCTTCGCCGAAATACTCAACGATGCAGCCAGTTCCACCTTTTACAGTCAGCAGGCCTGCTACTTTAAGGATAATATCTTTAGGAGCTGTCCAACCATTTAGTTTTCCGGTCAGCTTAACACCAATCAGCTTAGGAAACTTTAGTTCCCATGGCATGCCTGCCATTACATCAACAGCATCGGCACCACCAACACCAATAGCCACCATGCCTAGTCCGCCGGCATTAACTGTGTGGGAGTCAGTTCCAATCATCATACCGCCCGGGAAAGCATAGTTTTCGAGCACAACCTGGTGGATGATACCAGCACCTGGTTTCCAGAAGCCAATACCATACTTATTTGATACTGAACTTAGAAAGTCGTAAACCTCTTTGTTGGTTATTTCGGCTGTTGCTAAATCTTTATCAGCTCCTACCTTGGCTTGGATCAGGTGGTCGGCATGGACTGTAGAGGGAACCGCTGCCTTAGCTTTACCCGCCTGCATAAACTGCAGAAGCGCCATTTGTGCCGTAGCATCCTGCATCGCCACTCTGTCCGGATTAAAGTTAACGTACGAGTTGCCTCGCTCGTAAGGGGCTGCAGGCTGTTCATCAGCCAGGTGAGCGTATAAAATCTTTTCGGTTAAGGTCAGCGGCTTGTCAAGCAATTGTCGTGTTTTCTCCACTTTGCCAGGCAGCTCGGCATACACCTTTTTAATCATTTCAATATCAAAAGCCATTTTACTACTGGTTTAGTATTTTTACATTCGATTTTTTATCAGATTATAAGAATAACAAACTTACTAAAAACTGCTTATTTATTACCATGTTTTAGAACAGTTCAAAAATGATTTGGTTGTCCGTAAGGCCTGTATTAAAATACTTTTAGTAACTTGAAGCCTTATTCAAACCAGCTGAAATCTAACCAATATGAAGTTCACTTTGCTTTATGAAAATCTGCGAATAGCCTTAGGTTCAATCAGAACCAATTTACTGCGAACTATTTTAACCATTTTGATAATCGGCATTGGCTTAACCGCTCTCATTGGTATTTTAACAGCTATTTCTTCCATCGAAGCAACCATCAGCAATAAATTCACCGGGATGGGCGCCAATTCATTTACCATTGAAAATCGTGGAATGAATGTGCAGATTGGAAAACGTAAGCTGCGTAACAAGCGCTTTGGCTCTATTACTTTCAAAGAAGCGATGCAATTTAAGGAAGAGTTTGATTTTCCGGCTATCGTGGCTGTATCGCATATAGCTACAGGTGCAGCTACTGTAAAGCATGAATCCGATAAGTCAAATCCTAATGTGATGGTCATTGGCGTAGATGAGAACTTCCTGGATGTGGAAGGTCATAACATCAGTTTAGGTCGCAATTTTACACAACAGGAAATAAAAGATAACAGGTATGTAGCCATATTAGGAAGTGCGCTAGCTAAAAAAGTATTTCCTAATGATCAGAATCCGGTTGATAAGGTGATTGTATCGGGAGGAGCCAAGTATAGGGTGATTGGACTGCTAGAAGAGAAAGGTGCTGGTTTTGGTTCACAAAGTGATAATATCCTGTTATTACCTGTTACCAATGTCAGGCAGGTGTTTAGCCGGCCAAATATGTCCTATAAGATTGTAGTAAAAGCGAATGATAGCGGGCAGGTAGATGTGGCTATTTCGGAGGCAACAGGCTTATTTAGAGTGATTCGCCGTTTAACAGTTCATGATGAAAGTAACTTTAATGTGAACAAGAGCGATAACTTATCGCGACTATTGATAGAAAGTACTGGCAGTGTGACACTCGTCGCCTTTTTCATTGGCTTAATTACCCTACTAGGTGCAGCTATTGGTTTGATGAATATCATGCTGGTGGCCGTAGCTGAGCGTACGCGCGAGATTGGTATTCGAAAAGCCATAGGCGCCAATTCTAAGGCTATCAGAAATCAGTTTCTCTTTGAATCAATTATCATAGGACAGCTTGGTGGAATGATAGGTATAGTGCTGGGTGTACTTGTCGGCAATTTGATGTCAATGGTGATGAAATCTGATTTTATTGTACCATGGGGGTGGGTGCTTGTAGGTATCATCGTTTGTTTGGTGGTAGGTGTCCTGTCTGGATTAATGCCCGCCATAAAAGCTTCCAAACTGGATCCTATTGAATCGTTGCGATACGAGTAATAATTAATTATGTATTGCAGATAGGGTTATTCTATTAGGCTCAATGTGTGAGTATCTCTGCTTGCAGGTTTCATTTTGGCATTAATTTCAGAAATTTCTGATTGGAAGATAACCTATTGTTTAGCAGTTTAATCATGTTAATTAACGTGAATAATAGTAGCTCATTTTTAGGTGTTTCATTAAAAAAACTTAAAACAAATCGCAACTTAAGTAAGGAGGGCGACGTATGCCCGGGTATATCATGTCTCATAATCATGGTACTTTGGGGTTATTTAGTGTAGGTGGTTATATAAATCATTGGTAATAACAAGTGAGAGTTGGACGGTATCTTACATCTCACCTAACATTAACCAGCATGAAAAGGATATATCTTTATCTTCTTCTGTTGACTGCGGTATCTGCAGTGAACGGACAAATTGGTCGTGAATTTTGGTTTGCTGCACCCGACATTTGGGAGGGGTATGGCGATGCGCCACTAGTGTTGCGCGTTACAACCTTTGAAGAAGCGGCAACTATTACAGTTTCTTTGCCGGCTGAGGGTGGAAAGATACTTAGTACGCAAACGGTTCAGCCCTATTCTCATCTGGGTATAGAGCTGAATAAAAATGACGTTGAGAACTCACCGGCTAATCAGGTAAATAATAAGGGGTTGCTTATTTCGTCAACCGCCGATATTGCTGCTTATTATGATATAAGTGCCGCTGATAATCCGGATAAATTCATTTTAAAGGAAGATAAAGCCCTGGGCTTTGAGTTTTATGTGCCAGGTCAAAATAGTTATGGTAACTGTATTGATTACAGCGGCAAGGCCAATGAAAAGGCCGATATTGTGGCTACAGAAGATAATACCACTGTCACTATTACGCCGGCCGTTGATGTTACCGGCCATGCAGCAGGGGTGCCGTTTACAATCACCCTGAACAAAGGTCAAACCTATTGCATTGAAAACCGAAATATTGCCCCTGCTTCCACATTGGCTGGCACACATATGATGGCTGACAAGCGCATTGCTGTTACCGTTTCAGATGATGCGATAGTGGAAGATGTAAATAGTTTTCCAAAGGACTTGATAGGTGATCAGCTGGTGCCTGTTAATGTGATTGGCAACGAATACATCGCGATGAATACCAGCAAAGCTTCTTCCAGTTATAAGAATCAGAATTCAGTGCAAAAAATATTTGTATTGGCCATTGAGGATAATACGCTGGTGTTTGCCAATAATACCACTAAGAATGCCAAAGCCTTGAATAAAGGTGAAATAGCTGAGTTTGATATTTCGGATCATGCCCTGTATATCTATGCCACCAAAAAAGTTTATGCCTATCAGCTGACTGGTTTGGTCAACCCCAATTCATCTACCATTGCCAATGAGATTGGTAGTGCCATTCTGCCAAGTTATAGTTGTAATGGTTCCAGTAGTGTGTCATTTACAAGGGTGTTTAACCGCGATTTTTGGGTCAATATCATTATCAAGAGGAAAGATGTTAAGAATTTCATTCTCTACGATAATAATGGCAATGATATTGGCGTGACTAAGTATATAAAGAGTTGGCAAACGGTGCCCGGACAGGGAACGGGTCAGGATGCCTGGGTGTGTTGTGCCGTTAATCTGGATGAATTAAGTACAGGTGTTCCATATCGCCTGGAAAATACCAGCGGATTGTTTCATTTGTGTATCCTCGATGAGAGTGACTCAAAAAAAGCAGATGGAGGAGGAGCCAGCTTTGGCTATTTCTCATCTTATAATTCGTTTTATGCTGCAGGTGCCGGCGACAAATGCCTGGGCGAGGAAATTCTACTGGAAGCAAAGGAGGGCATGAAAAATTATACATGGTATTCGGTTGAAACGGGTAACCAGGTGCTGTCAACTGACAGGGTGTTAACAGTTACCGAAGGAGGTAAATATTGGGTGGAAGCCGAAGTGGCTTTTGGCGGTTGTATTATCGCAGATACGCTTAATGTCAACTTTCTATTCCCCGAAGTTGATTTGGGTAATGATACAACTGTTTGTCAAGGCGAGGTGCTCGACTATGAAGTTGAAGATGCATATAGTGCTTATTTATGGAGCAATGGAGATACCAATCATCAAACCCAGATAGTGGCGGATGGTAGTACCTCTGAATTAAACGTGATTGTAACGGATGCGATGGGCTGTACCAATAGCGATACCGTGCAAATTGATATTTCACCGGTACCTGATATTGTGCTGGATGCAACCACTGTTTGTGAAGGAACAGCAGTAATTAATACTACTGGATTTGAGCGATATGAGTGGCGTTACAATGGAGTTGTTTTAAATGAAGATGAATCTCAAAACTGGATTATTCCTGCTCAGAGTGGAACATATACAGTAACTGCCTGGACGATTGATGAATGCTCTGCCAGCGTAACCATTGATATCACGGTGCTTCCTTTGCCTTCTTTTACCTTAGCAGATCAAACCGGGTGCCAGGGAAGTGTTGTGACCATTGACGGACCTGCAGGTTTTGTAAGTTATAACTGGAGTACAGGCGAGCAAACACAGTCTATTGATGTGAGTACTGGCGGTAATTATTGGTTAGAAGTAACTGATGCTAATGGTTGTTTGGCTCGCGAAGAGGCGCAACTTAGCTTACATGAACCGCTTTATATCGATTTAGGGCCGGATAGGGATGAGTGTGTAGGAATAACATTGACCATTGGTAACGAATCAAACTATACCGGATTTAACTGGACCTTTGAACCAACTAATAACCCCGGCACCATTGAGAACTTGAACCCAATACCAGCACATGAATATCAGATAACCAACTCTACTGTTGATAATAGTGGTAAATATCGGGTTGAAGCCATGGATGTTAATGGTTGCCCGGTGAGTGATGATGTGAATGTTGCTTTTTATACCACCAATCCTATCGACCTGATTATTACCAAAGATTTATGTGATGGTGAATCGGTTGATGTTATTGCCAGTGAAGGCTATGATACTTATTCATGGACAATTGATAACATCTCAAGGCCTGAATTCGATAATCAGAATAGTATTACCAATGTATCATCAGGAGCCGTTTATGAAGTAATTGCTACTTCTGGAACTTGCACAAAACGTAACGAGATAACGGTAGCTGAGCATAGCTTACCAGAGGTTAAGCTGCCAGACCTTTTCTCGCTATGCGATGGTCTTGAGCAGGAGTTGATGGTAGAAAGTTTTTCTTCGCCTGATAATGCCAAATTTGGCTACTTGTATTGGAATGGAAATGTAAATAGTCGTTATAGTGACTGGCAAACCGCGTCCCTTAAGGTGTCATCGCCAGGTTTGTATTCAGTAACCGCGGTGGACGAGTATGGTTGTGCAGCTACTGACGATGTTGATGTTAATAGTATGGCTACCACGCCACTCAACCTGGTTTCGCCTCCGCCAGCGTGTGATAATGAGACTGTTGATTTACCCAATGCACCGGCTGATGCGCAGAGCTACAGTTGGTACTGTTTAGGTGCTTCGGGGGAAAGTCATCTGGCAGATAATACACCGCTTACAATTGATGCATCTGGTACCTATGTTCTAAAAGTAGTTGATGTCAATGGGTGTGATGTGTCTGATGATGTGGTGGTAAATATCTATTCATCACCTACGGTTGACTTAGGTGATGACATTAGTGCTTGCGGTGATATTAGCATTGGAGTTTCACCTAAGGAAAGCTATACACAATACCAGTGGAATGATAATCCAGCTTTAAATACACAGAGTCTTTTGGTTACACAATCAGGTGCTTATAAACTTGAAGTATTGAACCGTTATGGTTGCCGTGCCGAAGATGTGGTTAATGTGTCCTTATTTGAATCACCAATAGTTGAATTAGAAGATTTTACAGATTGTGCAGGTACATTGGCAACGCTTTCTGGCCCAGCTGGCGACTATCAATACCTCTGGAGTAATGGTGCTGTTAGTCAATCTGTCACTGTGGGCAATGGATATTATACGCTTAAGGTGACTGATGTTAATGGTTGTAGCAGTACAGCAGATGCTTCTGTTGTGTGGCGTCCGGTGCCACAAGTTGATTTGGGCCCCGATATGATTATTTGTCCGGTTGATAACTGGGTGCTTGATGCCGGCAATGGCTATGCCTCATATCTGTGGCATAATGGTGCCACCTCGCAATTTATTACAGCCAACCTAATGGATACTGTCAATACAGTAGTGGTGACCGATGAATTTGGGTGTACTGGTTTTGATAGCCAAACGCTTAAGCATAGGGTAGCTCAGCCTATTGGTCTGTTGTCTGACACTTCAGTTTGTTCTTTCAATAGCATATGGATTGATGCTGATATGGGCTTTGAACAGTACGAGTGGAGTACCGGAGAAGTGGTGCCATCTGTGGAGTTGGATGCCGCCGGCACTTATTGGCTACGTGCATTTGATGGATGTGTGTGGGCGAGTGATACCATGCAGTTGGTTGTTCATCCAACACCGATGATTGCTTATCTGGATACCTCTATTTATGCTCAGGCAGTAGTAATGGCCGACGGTGGTACTTCTCCGTATTGGTATGCCATAAACGATGAGGATTTGCAGGAAAGTAATGTATTTAGCAAATTATCTAATGGTGAGCATATTTTCTATGTGGAAGATATAAATGGCTGTTTCGCCACAGACACTTTGTTGCTCGATAATGTTTTGGAAATAGGGGTACCGCCAGTTTTAACACCTAATGGCGATGGATACAATGACACCTGGCATATTAAAGGTCTCGATAAACTGCCTGATTCAATTATTCGTGTATTCGACAGGTACGGCAAGTTGCTTGTAGAATTCTATGCTTCTGATCCGCCATGGGATGGTAAATATCTTGGAAAACCACTTCCTTCTGATGCTTATTGGTACGTCATTCAATTGAAACCAATAGATAAGATAATGAAGGGACACCTAACAATTAAACGATAAATCAACCAAAATTAGTTGCAGTGCGGAAGTTTGGGGTTATAATAGTTTTACTCATAACTATTAAGGTGAGTTATGCTCAGAAGTATTATCTGACTAATCAATATGTCTATGATTTGTTTCAGATGAATCCAGCTGCTGCTGCGTTTCATAAAAATTGTTTTACGGCAACAGGTATCTTTCAGAAACAGTGGTTTGGTACCGATTTGGCCCCAACATATCAGGTATTTAGTTTTCAGATACCTGTGCTGGAACAGATGGGATCAGGAACCTATGTGTACAATGACAGAAATGGCTATTACAAAGAGTTAGGTATACATCAGGCTTTTTCATATGAGTTACAGCTCAAGAAAACAAAACGTAGGGCCATGACCTTGTCTTTTGGCCTGGCTTTTTCACTTGAGCAAAGTTCTTTACAAGTGCAGGATTTGCTGGACCCTGATTATTTTGATCCAATACTTAACGGGGGTAATGAAAGTGGCTGGGGTTTTAATGCCAGTACTGGTGTGCTTCTGAAGTACAATGATTATCATCTGGGAGTGGGTATTACCAACTTGCTGCCCCAAAATAACCGTCTGTATGCGCATGAAGATGAACCTCCATTAACAACTGATATTCATATCCATGCAGGAAGTAGTTTTAAAATTCCGGATAGGGATTTTTATCTTGAGCCTACTTTCCTTTATCGCCGCAATATGTATGTTGATAGTCGTTTGGATGCCAATTTAAAGTTGTACATGCCAACGCCAGATCCGGATTGGGCTACCTGGGGTTTGGTGTCGTATCGTCATACTGCAGAAGATAAAATTGGTAAGTCGCTGGGTATGGCTGTTACAGGTGGGATTGTTTACAAAAGCTTTAGTGTAGGACTGGAGTATCAGTTTGGATTAACCAAAGCGCGTTCGGCATATGGAAATACCTACCAGCTTGTGGTCAATTATCGTGTTTGTCGAGATAAAAGCAAGAGTGCCATCCCGTGTTCAATTGAGCGACGTAATAAAAAGCACAATTACAAGTTCTTGAGCTACTAAGTACTTGCCTTTGATAGGATTTAAGAAGAGGAATGATTGTTCATTTATTATCGATAAAAAATGAACAAAATTTTAGCGCTTAGGTTTAAGGAGTATGGGTGATTGATATTTATTAAAGGTATTGATTTCCTAGGTTGATTCTATATCTTAAAAATGAACCTATGGCATTTTATCAGTTAAGAAGGCAGCAGCATCTAAAGTCCGATCTGCAAAGTGTTTGGGAATTTGTTGCCAGCCCGGCCAACCTTAAGAAAATTACCCCTGCATCCATGGGCTTTGATATTGTTACCAGACATATGCCTGCCCAAATGTATGAGGGAATGATAATCGAATACAATGTAAAGCCGTTTCCTATGTATCGTGCTAGATGGGTCACCGAAATTACTCACATTAAACAAGGGCAATATTTTGTTGATTAACAACGAATTGGCCCCTACAAAATGTGGCATCATGAGCACTGGATAGAGCAGACTGATAATGGTACTTTAATGACAGATATCGTGAGTTACAGTCCGCCTTTTGGTATCTTGGGGCTTATTGCCAACGCTTTGTTTATTAAGAAACGCTTAGCAAGTATATTCGATTACAGAGAGAAGATTCTGACCAGGCATTTTAGTCAGGTGCAGGTTAATGTATAGAGTTTGAATTTATGAAACTATTCTTAGTAATATTGATTGGTATGGTGGCGATTACAGGCGAAAAAACGATTTATGATTTCTCCAAAAACGACAATGCATCAGGGTGGCAGGTAATTAATGATGGCGTAATGGGCGGGATGTCAAAAGGGTATCTTGCAATCAATAATGCAGGAAATGGCCTGTTCCATGGGTATGTTTCGCTCGAGAATAACGGAGGCTTTTCTTCTGTCAGATACAGGTGTGAACAGGTGAATGTAAGTCCTTACAGTACTGCAGTTATTCGCTTAAAGGGGGATGGTAAGCGTTACCAGTTCAGGGTAAAAACCAATCGGGAAGACCGACATGCATACATACAGTATTTCAATACCACAGGTGATTGGCAGTTAATAGAAATTGATTTAGATAAGATGTATCCAACCTTTCGAGGAAGACAACTCAATATGCCGAACTATCCGGTTTATAAATTGGAAGAAGTGGCTTTTTTAATAGCTAATAAGCGAGCTGAAGCATTTCAACTGGAGATTGATTATATCCGTTTAAGATAGATGTAGGAGCATATTGACTTTATATTTCGACCCGCTTGTTCAAACTCGAATTATATGTTCGTTGATGTTTATTAATTGAAATCAACTATAAAAATGAGCTTTTCCTAAAAAGGTATTGACAGAACCTATATTCTCCCTTATTATGAGTTGGCTAACATACCAATTCATCAATTTTGATTCATTAGTGGGTTCAGGCCATCATTAGTATTTGAAGGTTTATTAATAGGTAGGACAATTTTTAAATTCTCACATTAAGGTTTAGGGTACTTAAACGGTTGGAACTTAAATCTGGCATTAATGGTGTTGCCTGTTCCTTTTATGCAGAAATGTTCAATGTACTAAAAAAGGCTCCCAGTATTGGAAGCCTTTCTTATATGATTGAGAGAATCAATTATTTTACTGATTCCATGTACTCGATCAATTCACATACTTTAGCTGAGTAACCCATTTCGTTGTCATACCATGATACAACTTTTACGAAAGTGTCAGTTAAAGCGATACCAGCGTTAGCGTCGAATACTGAAGTTTGAGTTTCACCGATGAAATCGTTAGAAACAACAGCGTCTTCAGTGTATCCTAAGATACCTTTCAATTCGCCTTCTGAAGCTTCTTTCATAGCTGCACAAATTTCAGCGTAAGAAGCACCTTTAGCTAAGTTTACAGTTAAGTCAACTACTGATACATCAGGAGTTGGTACGCGGAAAGCCATACCAGTTAACTTACCATTCAACTCAGGAATTACTTTACCTACAGCTTTAGCAGCACCAGTTGATGAAGGGATGATGTTTTGACCAGCACCACGTCCACCTCTCCAGTCTTTAGCTGAAGGACCGTCAACAGTCTTTTGAGTAGCAGTAGTAGCGTGAACAGTAGTCATCAAACCGTCAACAATACCGAACTTATCGTTCAATACTTTTGCGATAGGAGCTAAACAGTTAGTAGTACAAGAAGCGTTTGACACGAAAGTCATATCGTTAGTGTACTTAGTGTTGTTAACACCCATTACGAACATTGGCGTGTCGTCCTTAGAAGGAGCAGACATTACCACTTTCTTAGCACCAGCGTCGATGTGACCTTGTGCAGTTTCTTTTGTTAGGAAAAGACCAGTTGACTCAACTACGTAGTCAGCACCTACAGCACCCCATGCAATGTCAGCTGGGTTTCTTTCAGCAGTAACACGGATTTCGTCACCGTTAACAATTAATTTACCGTCTTTTACTTCAACAGTACCGTCGAAACGACCGTGAGTTGAATCGTACTTCAACATGTAAGCCATGTAATCTACATCGATCAAGTCGTTAATAGCAACTACTTGAACAGTTCCTTTAGCTACAGCCTGACGGAAAACGAAACGTCCGATACGGCCAAACCCGTTAATCCCAATCTTGATTTTTGACATTTTATTGCTTTTTTAAGAATTGTTTTAATAAGGTCTTCAAAAATGCAACGCAAAAGTAGCAATTCATAATTAAATCATCAAGAAATCAGAAAATGATTTTCTTAATAAACTTTAAAATGGAGGAATAAAAATTGTAATTGAAGAACAAAGAGATAGGTAGGCTCGCTACCATAAAAAAGTAACATAAAAGAAAGAACCTGCACTTTCTCTTATGTTACGCTTAATGCTTTTTCAGACTGTGTTATTTAGGCTCGTGCAGTGTTATTGTCAACCACTACTTCTGCTTGTCCGTAGGCCGGACAATCTTGAGTACTTTTACATGAACTCATCCCCAACACCAATAAAAATAAAACAGCGGCAATCAACGAAATCTTTTTCATTTTTCTATCCTTTACTTTGTCTGTAAAATTAGGAGATTATTCCAAATCTCCAAAATGTTTTAGTTTACAAGACTGTAAACGAGAAAAGTAAAAATGGGTTACGTTAAAAGCATAGCTTATTGGGCAACGGCCGGGATTTCTTTGTGAAAGCTACTTTTTTTTACATGAATGAAAAAAAAGAGGCTGTCGTTTGACAGCCCCTGTATCTTAATCTTCATCATTCTTACTTCTCTCCGGCCAGCGAATCGTTTCATCATCGACCCATTCAGGTCCAATCTGAATCGAGGTAATTGCCTCTTCGTCCAACCAGATGTTGATATTCTCTTTCTCAAATGTATACAGCTCTTTATCATCAAAGCCATCCTCTTTCATGTCTTCCATCTCGTAGTCTTCCATTTTTAGCTCCTTTACGGCTGCTAAAAAGTCCTCTTTTGACATGCCTACTTTTATCTTGTCATAAAGAATAAACTTGTCGTTCTCAAATGAGATTTCAACTAATTTGTAATCTGCTTCCTTGTCGAAGGACATGGAAATACCCATTTCATCGAAATAAAGCACATTTGCTTCGGCACCTTCACCGTAGTCTTGTACTTCCGTTTCATCGGGATCGCCAAGATAGCTTGATACTTCATGTTCTTCCATCCCGAATTTGATGTTGCCGAATCCTATGTACGGCAAAATGGCTTTTGGTGTCATTTTATTATAAATAAATTAAAAAGTTAACGTGGTAAATATAGAAAACCCCTTTGATATATTCTACTGTATTTGTTAAGAGAATTTTAAAAGATGTTTGATGACAGAAGACGAAGCTGCTCTGAAAGGCAACTTCTGTCTTCTGTCACTGGGTTTTTATTGCATTATTTCCATTGAGGAATGCGGCCGTTGGTATATGGTGCATTTAAAGCATCAAGCTGTTGTCTTAGCTCAGGCAGCTTCATTTTAGCAATTTGCTCTACTTGTTTTAATACCGGCGGGAATTGCTCTTTAAGTATTTCAAAACTATTTTTTGAAGTACTGGTAATGTCAGATGTACTGTTAATCTGCGCCCAAATGATACTATTAAGGCGGTTCATTAGCGGCATCTCAGCGGGAGGAATTTCTTCCCAGCTGGCTTTAGCTTTCAAACCTCTGAAAGCAAAGCGAATCTCATCTAGTTCATTTTCCAACTCAGTTAACGCAGGCAATAGCTGGTTATGAGCATTAGCTATTGATAGCGCTGTTTGCTTCATGCTAGCTACTTCTTCCCTCATTTCGTTAACCAAAGTAAGCGTACCATTCATCGCTTTGGATAGTTCACTCACTTCTTTCTGGAAGGCCACCATTGCCGCACGATTTTTAGCCGGAAGCGTTGTGTTATTCAGCGCTTTTACTTCAAACTCAGCGGGACCAGCCAGTTGTGTTGCAACGCCATTCTGTACCTGGCTTATTTCGATGGTGTAAGTTCCGGGAAGTACATACACGCTGCCTTCTGATTTTTTGAACGGATCGAACTTTTTAGCTTTAATAATTTCAGGGCTGTCGTATTGTAAATCCCAGTTAAAACGTGTGATGCCTTTGGCTGGCTTTTTAGTAAATGTACGCACTACGCTGCCAGTCTCATCTTTAATGGTAATAAGCTGGTAAGCTGGTATTTCTTTTTCTTCCGCTTCTAAATCAGACCAGCTTGGTTGAGGAATGCGTTCGCTTTTCTCAAATAGCTCTTTCTCTCTTTTGTGGCGCAACTCTCTCTGTGTTTTAGGCGTATCTTTCTGGTAAAATGTGAAAGTTGCACCAAACTCAGGGTTAGCAGCGCCGTAATAGGTTGCACCCTGACCATATATTTTATCTACCTGCATAAAAAGCAGCGCCTCTTTAGTGGCAAAAAGGTGTGCATCTTTCTCTGGCAGTTGGTTTGCCAGTTCGCGTAATGGTGCATAATTGTCAAGTACATAAAAACCACGACCAAATGTGGCTAATACCAAATCACTTTCACGTTCCTGAATGGCCAGGTCTCTAACAGCAATAGTTGGTATTCCAGCTTTTAACTGTACCCAATTCTGGCCTTCGTCAATGGTAAAGAAGATGCCAAATTCGGTACCTGCAAATAGCAATTCAGGTTTTTCAGTATCTTGTTCAAGCGTGTGAACAGTGCCATTTTCTGGTAAATTGGATGCTATTGAAGTCCAGGTTTTACCTTTGTCCGAACTCTTCAGTACATAGGGTTTGAAATCATCACTTTTCATGCCGTCGAATGTGGCGTAAACCACGTTTTCATCGAAACGAGAGGCATAGATATCGCTAATATAGGTATGAGCCGGTACTCCAGGGAAGCTGCCTGCTTTGTGCCAGGTTTGTCCATCATCTTCGGTTATCTGAATAACTCCATCATCACTACCCGCATATATTAATCCGGCTTTTACAGGAGATTCGTCCATAGATACAATTGTATTGTACTGCGATGTAGATACATCTTTGGCTACTGCATCAATGCTCCAGTATTTTTCCATTACCGGCCATGTGTTACGGTCAATCTGAGCAGTCAGGTCATCCGATATCACTTCCCAGGTGTTACCACGGTCGATACTTTTAAATACTTTGTTGGCTGCCATGTAAATGGTGGTTGGGTTATGCTTACTCAAAATCAATGGCGCATTCCAGTTCCAGCGATAAGTGAGTTCATCTTTGCGTGGTTGTGGTTTGATGCTGATTTTTTCTCCGCTTTTCTTATCGTAACGCACAACATTACCATATTGCCATTCGCTATAAACAATGTCAGGATTGGTGGGATCAACACGTGACCAGAAGCCATCGCCAAATACTGTTACAATCCATTCGCCTGAAGTAACGCCAAATTCAGACGTGTTACGAACCGGGCCTCCCAATGTAGCATTGTCCTGAGTACCTCCATAAATATTGTAGAAAGGAGCTTCATTATCAACTGTTACACGGTAGAATTGTGTAACCGGTAGGTTGCTTACCTGGCGCCATGCATTTCCTTCGTCGTAGGTCATATACACACCACCGTCGCCACCAATCATCAGGTGCTTATTATCATTGGGATCAATCCAAAGGGCGTGATCATCCACATGTCGATCTTTGGTGCTCAGTTTAGACCAGGTTTTTCCACCATCTTTAGTGACGTGTGAAAAGGTTTCAACCGAATAGACTTTATCAAACTCAACCGGATCACAGTAAATCTCGTTGTAATACTGACCACTCGAATGGTGGTCGCTCATTTTACTCCACGACTCGCCACGATCTGTTGTGCGGAAAAAGCCGCCTGATTCATTGGCTGCTTCTGCAATCAGGTACAAAACATCCGGATTTTGGGGAGAGATGGCAATACCCATTCCACCAATGTGTTCAGATGGTAAGCCATTCATGATTTTACGCCAGTTCTGACCGGCATCGGTTGATTTGTAAACAGCAGATTCGGGACCACCACCTACTTTGGTATGAACATGTCGGCGTCGTTGTTCAGTAGTAGCATACAGAATATCCGGGTTGCGAGGATCGCAAATAATATTATTAACACCGGTGTGCTGGCTGATGTCCAGTACTTTTATCCAGTTTTCACCACCATCGGTGGTTTTATAGAGGCCACGGTCGCCGCCACTTCCCCAGGCAGAACCTTCAGCAGCTACATACACAACGTCGGAGTTGCGCGGGTCGATCAAAATCATACCAATCTGGCGTGATTCTTTTAAGCCCATGTTTTTCCATGATTTACCGCCGTCGACTGTTTTGTATACTCCGTCTCCATAGCCAAGTGCACGCTGGTGATTGTTTTCGCCAGTACCGGCCCACACTACATTACTGTTATTAGGATCCATAGCCAGACAACCAATCGAATAGGCACCATACTTATCAAATACTGGTTCGAATGTGATGCCTTTATTGGTTGTTTTCCAGATGTTCCCGCTGGCAACTGCTACATAAAATTCAGAGTGATCGTTGGGGTTAACTGCAAAATCGGCAATTCGACCAGAGGTAAAAGCAGGGCCGATGTTGCGAAATTTAAGACCAGAGACTAATTCACTGTTAATAGGTTGTTTGTCTTCTTCAGCTTTTTGGGTTTTTTTCTTTTGGGCTGAAGTGTTCAGTGAGCAAAGTAAAAGAGTACATGCTAATACAGTGCTGACCAGCTTACTGAAATGGTTCATCTTATTATGATTTGGGTTTGAAATATTTTAAAACCGAAAAGATAAGGATAATAAAGAAGAATGCATGGTTGTTATTTGCCAAATATTTCTTGTCCCAATAGAAAGGCAAAGGGCTGCAAGATGCAGCCCTTTCAATACGTTTACAAGTGTGCGATAGGATCGGGATCTCCATCCGGGTCGTTATTAACATAGCCATCGGTTGACAGATTATTGGTTAGCAACAATAATCCGCAAACATGTGGAGCGGCCATTGATGTGCCGCTGAGTGTTGAGTAGCCACCGTTTTTGTAAGTTGATTCAATACTATAGCCTGGAGCACAGTAGTCAACGCTAGGTCCGTAATTTGAGAAATAGGCCCAGTTGTCGTTAATATCCATGGCTGAAATGGTATAAACATTTGGTCCGTTTACACGGGCAGGTGAGTGACTATTAGCGTCATCTGATTCATTACCGGCTGCCAAAACAAACCTCAATTGTGATGAGGCGTTTAATACGGCTTCATCAAGTGTTGTTGAGATGCCTCCGCCTAAACTCATATTGGCTACATCGTTTGATGAAGCATTGGCTGCAACATAATCAACACCGGCAATTACGCCTGAAGTGCTGCCGCTTCCTCTCCGATCAAGTACTCTCACTGGAACAACAGAAGCACCCGGTGCTACTCCAACAACACCGATGTTGTTATCCAGAGCTGCCACTGTACCAGCTACGTGCGTTCCGTGGCCGTTTTGGTCATCAGGCGTGTCTTTAGGGCCCAGGAATACCGCTGCTCTTTGGGTATCAACATTTAAGTCCGGATGATCCAGATCGATACCGGAATCAATTATCCAGGCTGTTTTGCCAGCACCACTTACGGGGCCGCCAACGCGTGTTATGCCCCACGGAGTTATTTGGGTAGGATCCTCACCGCCACCTGGCTTGCCCTTTCCTGAAGGAGGAGCCAAGGCAATAATTTTATCAATTTCTACTCGTAGCACACTCTCTTCATTTTGTAGGATGACTGCTTCCATTTCTGTCAATTCCATTGCAAACCCTTTAACAGCTTTCCCGTATAGGTGCTTGAATTGTTTCGATTTAATTTTGTTCTTTTTCAACAGTTTATCAGCATGTTTAAATACCTTCTCCTTTTTGGCGTAGTACGATTCACCTGCTACATCAAAGGTGGCGTCTGATTTAAACACTACAATGTAACTGTTGAGTTCTGTCTTAACACCCTTTAGTTCGGGTGTTGCTGTATCCTGTTCTTGTAGGACGATTTGGTCTTTTTCACAACCGAAAAATAGCATGGCTGATATGGCGATAGCGCATGCAAAAAAATAATTTCTTCTCATGTTTTTGACGATTTTAAAATTAATTGAGGTAATTAACGGTAAAATATTCATATTGTCAAGTAAGAATTTTCTTCAAATCTTTATTTTATTTATTAATAGGCACGAAATGAGGGGAGTGTGGATATTTATTTTAAAAATACTAGAAAAATAGTTGCAATACTAGAAATATAGTATTAGAATTGTAGTAGTTGTAATTTTAACCTTTGAAGGATATTAATATTTTTTTATAATCAAGTGATTGTTACGATGAAACAACTGACAAAAGCGGAAGAAGAAGTAATGCAAATCCTATGGAAGATGAAAGAAGGGATGATAAAAGATATACTGGAAGGATTTACAAATAAGCAGCCAGCATACAATACGGTAGCAACAGTATTAAAAGTGTTGAAAAATAAAGATGTTGTAGATTATAAGAAAGTGGGCAATGTTTATGTGTATTATCCAGTAATTACCAAAGAGGAGTATTCGTCGTTTCAGATGAAACATCTTCTGAAGAATTACTTTGGCGGAAGTTTTACTCGTTTGGCTGCTTTTTTTGCTAAGGATAATGACATGTCACTGGAGGATTTAGAAGCCATGTTAAAAGAAGAGGATACGCAACATCTAAAATAGGAGCCATGGAATTATTAACTTATTTAGGTCGCTCAATTGTAGTACTGTTGCTGTTTATGGCAGTTTATCGCCTGTTTTTAAGGAGCGATGCTCATTATTCAGCCAATAGGTACTTTCTGTTGTTTGGTTTACTGGCTTCTTTTATAATGCCATTGGCTCAGCTACAATATACGGTGTTGTTGGATGTGGTTGAGCGATCTGAACTTTTTACACCAGTAGCACCTGGTGCAGCTGTTGAAGAAACTATTATTGCAGAAGAAGTCGCAGGTGTCAATTGGATGGGAGTCTTATTGTATGTTTATGCAGCCATTACCATATTCTTTGTACTTAGGTTGTTGGTGCTGTTTGGTAAATTGCTTCGTTTGGCTCATCGTTCGGAGAAAGTGGAAATTGAAGGGGTTATCATTTGTATCAATGAGCAGGTTGATGAACCCTTTGTGTTTGGTAATCGCATATTTTTGAAAGATAAAAATTACCTCTCGCCTGAGAATGCAGAAATATTGGTGCATGAGCGAGTGCATTTATTGCAGTATCATTGGGTAGATGTGTTTGTCAGTGAACTATTGATTGCAGTGCAGTGGTTTAATCCACTGGCTTGGTATTATGCCAGAATTGTTAAGCAAAATTTGGAGTTTCTGGCTGATCAGGGTGTGTTAAAAAAGGGCTTCAAACTAGAAAAATACATTCAACACATAATTTGTGAAACAATGGGAGCGGAAGTGTCAGTGCTAGCCAATCACTTCCGGTTCTCCCAAAATAAACGACGACTAAAAATGATGAAAAACGACAAGAAATCCAAATGGCGACTGTTGAAGTTGCTGCTGGTACTGCCTGTTTTGGGCGGTTTGCTTTGGGCTTTTAGTGAGCCGGTGTATGAATATCCTTCTAATCCTGAATTGATAAACGACAAAACTGATCAGGAGAAGAAAGATAAGTTTGTTTTGAAAGGATATGTGGGAGAGACTGATACGATGAAAGTTCGAAATCCAAAGACAAATACTTATGAAGTAAAAATTGTAGAAGCCGGCAATCCGCTTCCAGGCACAAGTGTAATAATCAAGGGAACGACAACCGGTACTGTTGCTGATATAAATGGTAGCTTTGAATTGTTGGCATCAGAAGGTGATGTTTTAGTATTGTCATTCGTTGGTTATAATACCAGAGAGATAAAGGTGATGGAAGGAGAGGATTTGTATGTAGCAATGTCACCTACCGCCTATGAGCTTGATCCTTCACCTTATCGAGCCAAATACAAAGGTAAAATGGTGCCTCCTCCGCCACCTCCTAAGGCAGCTAAGAGCAAGGCAATGGTGCCTCCGCCACCTCCACCACCTGCGGATGGTGATAAACCGGTTTTTTATGTAGTTGAAGATATGCCAAGCTATCAAGGAGGTATGGAAGTTTACTTTGCTAATTTATATACAAGCATTACCCAAGCTAAAAACAAAGCTAACTTGAGTGGAACCATTAATGTGCAATTCACGGTTAATGCCAAAGGTGGTATATCAAATATTAAGGCCTTGAACAGGGCTGATAAAGATGAAGCAGCGCAGGCTGTTAAAATAGTATCTGCATTAAAAGAGTGGCAACCCGGCGTGCAAAGGGGTAAAGCAGTTTCGACTACCTTAGTAGTGCCTGTTGAGTTTAATTAATGTGTTATAATTAGCTATATAAGGGCAGTGTAAAATAGAATGCACTGCCTTTGTTTAGTTCACTTTCTGCCCAGATTTGTCCCCCATGCATTTCAATAAATTCTTTACAAAGGCTAAGGCCGAGTCCAGTGCCTTGTTCGTTATGCGTGCCTTGGGTCGAAAGATTCTGATCAATCCTAAATAACTTGGGGATATTATCTTCAGCTATGCCAATGCCATTATCTTTTATGGTAAAAGTTATATGCGTTTTGTTAGGATGGCAAGAGAGTTCAATGTGTCCTTTTTTATCAGTAAACTTGATAGCATTGGATAAGAGGTTTCTAAAAACCGAGCCAATCATATATCTGTCAGCAAAAACTTGTGTTGTTTCAGGTATGCTCTTCTTAATAGCAATATCCTTTTGTTTGTAATTGGCCTCAAGGGCTTTTAACTCCTCATTCAACACATCACAAATATCAAGGGTATTGGGCTTGTAGTCAATTTTGCCACTTTGCGAGCTGGACCATTCAAGCAGGTTGCTGATTAAGGCCATAGCCTGTTGTGAAGATTTTTGTATGCTTCTGGCTGTTTCTTCAATATCACCTTTATCTATAGCTTTTGAGACCAATAGGTCACTTAATCCCAGAATGCTGTTGAATGGGCTTCGTAAATCATGTGCAATTATTGAAAAGAACTTATCTTTTGTCCGATTTAATTCTTGAAGTTGCTTTTCACTTTCCTTTAAAGCTTTTTGGGCCACTATACGCTGCGTTATATTATTGGCAAAAAATGAGGTGCCAATAACCTGATTGTTGCTGAGGATAGGATTCATTGATACTTCGACGTAGTATACTTGTTTGCCAGTATCTATTTCATCAATGAACGAAAAGCGTTCATTGTTTAATGCCCGGTCGTATCGCGGTTTCCAAACTGGTTTCAAAACCTCAGGTAGGGCCTCAAGTAGGTTATTTCCCCTGATAAGTTCCACTCCAAAACTTTTGTGGAATTCACTTTTAAATACAGAGTTAGTGAAAAGGATATTGTAGTTAGTGTCAATGGCCCAAATAGACTCTAACGTATTGTCCATAATAGCCAGCATATTGGTGTTGTTTTCAGCAAGAGCTGTTTCTACCTGTTTTTGATTGCTAATGTCTATACTTAAGGCCGATACGCCTGTTACTTTATTATTGGTTAATACCGGATTGAGTGAAACCTGATAGATTGATTCAATACCATTGTTGGTGTTGGTGAATTCAAAATCTGTTTTTTGACCTGTTAAGGCAATGTCGTACTTCTCTTTCCAGTATCTTGCTAATTCAGGTGGCAGAATGCTCAGCGCTGAAGTACCTTTTTGTAAGTCAATACCAAAAGCCTCTTTGTAGGCTTTGATGAAAAAGTTATTGAGAACAACGTAGTTGTAGTTGGTGTCAATGGACCAGATGGATGCATCCTGGTTATTGATTAGTGAATTAACCTTAGCCTCTGATGCTTCAATTAGCTCGTTGTATCGGCGATAGCTTTCAAGCTCTTTTTGCAACTTTTGGCATTCGTTAATCAGCTCCCGGTATGTGGCTTCTTTTTCGCTCAAGATATTGGAAATAGGTGTAATCCCTAAGTAACTGAATTAACATGCTCATACCCACTGAAAGGTGTTCTTCCATGCTTGTGAATTGTGTTAATTCAGCTGCTTATAAATTGAAACAAAAATATTGAGAAAAAGATTAACTCATTCAGCACTTTTTAGCTATAAAAACCCTTAAAACTTCAGAAGCAGATATAGTCAGTTACTCTTTTTGAAGGTTTAATGGTGAAGAAGACAGCTGACACGTATGAAATTACTTTTGTTTATAAGCTGTTTTTAGGTTTTTAAGTATGGTAAAGCCACGATCAACATCCTCATCATTAACAATGATGGTGAACTCATTGGTGGTTGAGATAACTTCTTTAATATTGACACCTTCCCAGGCTATGGCCTTTAGTATGTGATAATAAAAACCTGTTACCTGCACATTGTCAGCTGGTAGCTTTAGTGTGATGGCTGATAATTCTCCCTGTTTAAGCAGGCAATCTTCTTCTGCAAAATATTTTTCAACCAATTCTTCATAGGCAGAGCTTACCACGAGGTTGGATTCAAATACCCCACGCACCAGTGTGTAAAATACATCCTGGTGGTTGCTTATTTCCTGCATCACTTTAGTGTGGCTGTTGAAAATGGTATTACTATTGCGGAATGTGTAATCTGTCAGGTTGGAGCGTACAATAATATCACCCAATGATTCCAACAGTTTCTGTAGATTGCGGTTGAGCGAATAATCAAGCTGTGGCGTTAGTCTGTTCAGAGCCATTACTATGGCACCTTGTTTCACTGGCTTTTCGGTTAGTTTTTCCACCATGGGCTGAATCTGTCGAGCTAAGGAGGAGATGTTTAATAATCCTTCGCACAGAGCTTCAATAACGAAAGGTTTAACTTTAATAACTGATTCAACGGCTTGACTTACTGTTTTCATGGTTTTCTGATATTTTGCCACAAATATATGCAATGTTAAGATATTAACAAAGTGTTATAAAGAAGTTTTTTTTGTTGAAAAACTTTTATAACCACAAAGCATTTGATATTTTTGACACTTGATTAGAAGGAATAGTATTTGGTCGAAACAATATAAGGATGAAAAAATTTGATTTGAAAGGCTCTATAGTAGCAATTGTTACTCCCTTTAAAGATAATGGCGAGATTGATGTGGACGCATTTGATCAACTGATTGACTGGCATCTGGAGAGTGGTACAAATGGATTGGTTGTATGCGGAACAACTGGTGAAACACCGGCGCTAACAGGGGATGAAGATGCCTTTTTAATTGAACGCGCAGTAAAAAAAGTGGCAGGGCGCATACCTGTTATTGCCGGAACTGGCAGTAACTCAACCCAGGAGTGTATTAAATATACGCGCAAAGCTGAGGCCATTGGTGTTGATGCTGTGTTGGTAGTAGGTCCTTATTACAATAAACCTACTGAGAAGGGGATGTACATGCACTTTGCCACGGTGGCCGAAGCTGTTGATGTACCAATAATACTTTATAATGTTCCGGGTCGCACCGGGTCAAGTATTTCTGTTGATAATGCCATTAAGTTGGCCAATGCCTTTGAAAATATAGTTGGTATAAAAGAGGCATCGGGCGATTTATCACTTTTTACCGAGTTGATTGCGCGCAGACCCGATAATTTTCTAGTTTATAGTGGCGATGATTTTCTGGCTGCTTCAGCCAATGTTTTAGGTGCTGATGGTTGTATCTCGGTAATAGCAAATGTGGTACCTCAGCAGTTTGCTCAGCTTATGAATGCATCTTTGACAGGCAATGTAGCTGAGTTGAATACAGTTTTTTATAAATACCGCCGATTAATGGATTTGATGTTTATTGAGTCAAATCCCATTCCGGTTAAAACGGCTTTGGCCGAGATGGGTAAAGTAAATGAAGTGTTTCGTGCTCCAATGTGCAGCATGGAAGAAAACACTAAAACTGCGTTAATAGAAGAGCTTAAAAAACTAAATATTATTTAGATAATTTAGTTGTTGTTGGATTGGATAAAAAAGAGTGTTTCAACGGAAACACTCTTTTTGCATTTTGATTTTAGTTTTCTACAATCTCGTTGTTATCTTCTTCCGAGGGTTTGATTTGTTTAACTTCTTCGATCTCTTTCTTCCCTTTTAGATAGTCTGGCAATTGCATACCAGCCATGTTAAAAAGTTCGTCCATTGGAGGTAATGAACCTAACATGCCAGATAAAAATTTAGCTGATGTTGGCGAATTACCATCTTTACCTCCAGACATAGAGTCCCATACAGTAATCTTATCGATCTTAAGATTTTTAATAGCTTCAACTTGGGTTTTAACCAGTTCAGGTAGTTTATCAGCAATCATCAGCATAACTGCACTGTTTGAATCGCCGCCCGAAGCTTTTACCAACTTATCGAATCCTTCGGCTTGTTTACTGAGAATTTCAAAAATTCCTTTTGCTTCCGCTTCCATTTTCATATAAATTGCATCAGCATCACCTTTGGCGTGTCTTCTCGTTTGTTCGGCAACAGCTTCAGCCTCAATCTCAACTTTTTGCTTGTCAACTTCAGCCGGAACAACAACATCAGCAGTCTGCGCGGCTTTATCTCTAAGTGCCCTGGCAGTTTCAGCTTTTTGCTCAGCAGCGTATGCTTCTTCTAATGCTTTGGCCTGACTTACTTTTTCCGCTGCCACTGCTTTTCGTTCTGCTTCAGCTTCGTTTTCTCGACGATTAGCATCCGAGTTGGCAATGGTGATTTTGGCACTGTTCTCACCTTCTACGGCTGTAGCGTCTGCACTTGCTACCTGTACGCGTTGGTCTTGAAGAGCATTAGCCTCACCAATTGAACCATCGCGATTTTTTTCAGCAACACTCTTTTTTGCATCATTAATGGCCTTGGCAGCTGCTTCTTTACCTAATGCTTCAATATAACCCGATTCATCATTGATGTCGGTTACGTTAACGTTGATAAGTTTTAGGCCAATTTTCTTAAGTTCCTGCTCAACATTGCTTGATACTGCTGCAAGAAACTTATCCCGGTTGCTGTTGATTTCTTCAATGTCCATGGTTGCAACCACCAGTCTCAGCTGGCCAAAAATAATGTCTTTAGCCAGGTTGCTGACATTCTCCTGTGACAGACCTAGCAAACGTTCAGCGGCATTGGTCATCACTCCTGATTCAGTTGAAATCCCAACAGTAAATCTGGATGGTACATCTACTCTGATGTTTTGTTTGCTAAGCGCATTGGTCAGGTTGATTTCGATCGATATCGGTGTCAAATCCAGAAATGAATAATCTTGGATGATTGGCCAAATGAAAGCCGCACCACCATGAATACACTTGGCGGATCTTGAAGCTGCACCTGAGCCTTTCCCAACTTTTCCATAAACCACTAAAACACGATCAGAAGGACAGCGTTTATATCTTCTAAAAAAAGAAATTATGAGAATAAATAGGAATAGAACTACTGCTGCGATAAGAAATACTAAATATTGTCCCATTGTTTAAAGGTTTGTTTTACTTATTGATTTTTACTAATAATATGTCGTTGTTTAATACATCCACTACTTCAATGATAGCTCCAGTTGCTATATCCTCATTATTGTCGGTCACGGCGTCAATGGTTCTATAACCTTGCGCATTAATTTGAATTTGGCCTCTTCCATTTCTTTTGGCAGGTATTGTCAGATAAACTGTTCCGGATTTGCCAATTGTGCTCTTCATCTGAAACGTACCATTTTCAGTTAGCTTACCCATTAAATACATGATGGAAGCCATCATTAGCATCATTACTAATCCGCAAAGGGTAGAAATTAAGATTGTGGTCCATGTGCTTAAGTTAAGATTCAAGCAGATGATACCAGTCCAGCCAAATATAGTGAAGAAGGCTACAATATTTTTTAAACTTAAAAATTGAAACTCTATTCCATGGTCACTTTCAATTGAAACATCAACATCACCACTGGCTTCAATATCATGCATGTCACTTCCTAAAATAGTGAGGAGTACTTGAATGATAAAGACTAAAGAAAAGGGAATGGCAAAACACCAATAGATTTTTTCAAGTAAAATCATAGTTTCCCATGATTGTGCAAAAGATTCCATCATACATCTGAATTTTAGTTCGTCCTAAATTAATAAATTAGTTGAAATCTATTATTCGATTTGTTAAATAGATAATGTATTTTATAAACTATTGGAGGCGAGTTGAGATCAATATCATCTAATTATGCCTTTTATTTTTCTACATTTGATTTTCAAAAAATAAAATTCGTTGTAATGATAGATATTCTAAAAAACCACAGGACCATTCGTAAATATACCGATAAACCGATAAGTGAGGAGTTGCTTAACGAGATTCTAGAGGCAGGTGTAAGAGCTTCAACAACCGGTAATATGCAAGTGTACAGTGTTGTGGTAACGCAAGATGCTGCCATGAAAGAAAAGCTGGCACCTTGCCATTTTAATCAACCCATGGTTAAACAGGCGCCGGTTACTTTGACTTTCTGTGCCGACTTTAATCGGTTTAACCTGTGGTGCCGTCAACGAAATGCAGAACCAGGCTACGATAATTTCTTATCATTTGTGACTGCCGCAATTGATGCCCTTTTAGTAGCTCAAAATGTGTGTGTGGCTGCCGAGGCAAAAGGTTTGGGTATTTGTTACCTGGGAACAACCACTTATCTGGCCGATAAAATTATTGACGTTTTAGAATTGCCCAAGGGCGTGGTACCCATAACAACAGTAACTTTGGGTTATCCTGATGAAGATCCTAAGCAGGTTGATCGCTTACCTCTGTCAGGAGTCATTCATTTCGAGACTTATAAAAACTATACTTCGGAGCAAATAGATGAGTTGTATAAGACTAAGGAAAATCTGGAGGAGAATAAGGCTTTTGTAGCTGAAAATGATAAAGATACATTGGCGCAGGTGTTTACTGATGTTCGCTACAAAAAAGCTGATAACGAGCATTTTAGTAAAGTATTACTTGAAGTACTTAGTAAACAAGGATTTATGTAGAAATACAATTTGAATAAGTAATTCGAAAGTGAGCCAGGTGCTCACTTTCTTGTTTACAAAGGCTTGATGTTTAATGTCTGACTGAGCTTATCTAATTCCTCCATAACTGATGAATGTATTGGAATGCCAGTGGTCAAACGCTCTTTTTCAATGGTTCTCTCCTGATCTCCTGGAATCTGTACTTTCGGTTGACCTTTGATGGGCCGGGCTTTTCTAAAGGCCTTAATCCAGTTATCCATGTGTTGTTTAAATTCATCAGCCGGACGAAAAGCATCAATGCGAAGCGCGCCGATGAAATGCCCGATGCCATCGCCTACCGGATTGGGTGGTGGCGATAAAAAAGAAACAAATGGTGGAACCCACGGCCCATAGTTCGCTCCAGAAAGAACTGCCGAAAAAATATCAACCCAGGCACCCAGGCAATAGCCTTTGTGTGACCCATGTTCGCGGTCTGAGCCCAGGGGGAGCATGGCCCCACCGCTTTTAAGAGCTCTGTTATCAGTAGTTGTAGCGCCTTCTTTTGTTTGTGCCCAGCCTTGAGGAATATTTTTATTTAGCCGCTCACACACTTCCAACTTGCCGTTGGCGGCCGGTGTGGTAGCCATATCCATTACAAAAGGCGGTTCATTGTTGGCTGGTATTGCTACCGCTATTGGGTTAGTGCCCAGCATGCGATCTATAGAAAAGGTTGGTGCAACCAGGGCACTGGCATTCGTCATACTGATGCCAATCATATCATGATTAAGTGCCTTCATAGCATGGTAACCGGCTATACCAAAGTGGTTGGAGTTTTTTACAGCTACCCAGCCACTACCTGCTACTCTGGCTTTCTCTATAGCTATGTCCATTGCTTTTTGTGCAACCACCAGGCCGGCTCCCTTATCGCCGTCTAGTACGGCAGTGCTGGGTGTTTCATGCACTATATTCATATTTGGCTGCATGTTTAGGCGTTGTTGCTGCCAAAGCCGAATGTAGCCAGAAAGCCTGGCGATACCATGAGAATCAACACCTCTTAAGTCAGCTGCCAGAAGCGCTTGTGAAGCCAGTAATGCATGTTCAGTGCTGCTTCCGGCCGCTAAAAAACTTGCCTCAATAAATGCTTTAACCTTTTGGGCAGGATACTTCATTTACTCTTCTCTGTGATTATAAACTGCACTGGCCTGCGCTGTTGGCATAATAAGTATGTCGTTAATGTTTACATGTGGCGGGCGTGTTACCATGAACTCAATGGCATCGGCAATGTCATCAGCGAAAAGCGGTGTAAGGCATTTGTACACATTGTCAGCTTTTGCTTTATCACCATGGTATCGTACAATGGAAAATTCTGTTTCAACCATGCCTGGAGATACCGAAGATACCTTGATGTTATAAGGGAGTAAATCAATGCGCATGCCTTTGGTAATAGCTTCAACAGCATGTTTGGTAGCGCAATAAACATTGCCATTGGCATAGGTTTCTTTCCCCGCAATGGATGAAACGTTGATGATGTGGCCTTGTTTGCGCTCCATCATCTTAGGGATGATCAGCTTTGATAAGTAAAGAAGTCCTTTAATATTGGTGTCAATCATTTGCTCCCAATCGCTCCATAAACCGTTGTATATTGGATCGGCACCTGCTGCCAACCCGGCATTATTGACCAAGACATCAATGTTGGTCCATTCGGCAGGTAGCTGCTTAATCGCATTTTCAATGGCAATCGTTTCCCGAATATCAAAACACAGAGTTTCAACTTCAGTAGCATGGTTTTTAAGGTTGTCTTTCAACTCCTGAAGCCTGTCATTTCTTCGGCCTGTAATTATTAGGTTGTAACCCGATTGGGCTAATTTTTTTGCAGTTGCTTTTCCAATCCCGGAAGTTGCACCGGTAACCATTGCAATTTTTTTCATTGTGATATCTTTAATTAGCATTGATTTAATCTGATTGACCTTCGAATAGATGCCGGCGATGTTTCTAATTCCCGTCTTTTAATTGCAGTTATCCGTTTGGTATTTCTGTTATTTTTTATACTTTCAACATGTATTAGATACTAGCCAAAACCCATTACAAATGTAATTTAAATTGTTTCTGCTAAAAAGAACAATTCAAAAATGCTGAACCATGAGTGCGAACATACCGTCATTAGAAGAAGCTGAGAAGTTGGACCTGACTTCAGTTGAGTTTGAGAAGATAAAAAGTCTGTTAAATCGTCATCCTAATGCCCTTGAACTGGAATTGTTTTCCAGGCTCTGGTCGGAGCATGCCAGTTATAAGAATTCAATCAAATGGTTGAAAACGCTGCCAACTAAAGGTGAGAATATACTGGTGGAGGCTGGTGATGATAATGCGGGAGTAGTTGATTTGGGAGATGGTAATGCCTGTGTTTTTAAGGTGGAATCTCACAATAGCCCGTGTGCTATTCAACCACGTTTAGGTGCTTTTACAGGCCTACGGGTAGTTATGCGGGATGTGGTTTCAATGGGGGCTAAGCCTGCTGCATTTCTTAGTTCACTGCGTTTTGGTGATGGAAAACGTGATACGGCCCGTTGGCTGTTTGAAGAAGTGGCTGATGGAATTTGTGAGTTCGAAAGGGGCTTTGGTGTGCCTATTCTTGGAGGTGAAACTTTTTTTTCAAGGGGGTATAACACAACGCCTATCGTGAATAATATGGCAATTGGGATAGTGCCTAAAGACAATATTATATATGGAAAGGCAGAAGGAAAAGGTAGCCTTCTGCTGATTGTTGGTGCTCGTACAGGTAAAGATGGTGTTGAGCGCGATGTGTTTGAAACGGATATACTGGCTGAAATAGATTCGCCACCTGTTTCCATCGAACAAATGATGGATGCATCCATTGAAAAGGAATTGTTTGAAGCGATTCAGCAATTAAATCAACAGGTGAAGTTGATTGGTGTACAGCCAATTGGCACACAGGGTATTGTTGGGGCAGCTGTTGAAATGGCAGCTCGTGGAAACGCAGGAGCTGAGATTGCTGTAGAAAAGATTCCTCAAAGGCAGGCTGGTTTAAATATCAAAGATGTTCTGCTTTCCCAAACATGGGGAAGAGTGTTGATTTGTGTGCCAGCTGAAGAATTGGTGCGTGTTAAGGATGTTGTGGAGTCGTTGGAAGTGGCTATGGCCGTAATCGGAAAGGTAACTGATGGTGACAAGGTTGTGTGTTCTTCTGGGGAAGAAATTGTAGCTGAGTTGCCTGTTAACATAGCAATGCTTGGAGATGAATCACCTGTTTATGAGCGAGATTTTATTGACATTAAAGATAAAGCCCCCGGTATCAATCTGGATATCTATGACGAACCGGATCATTATCCGGATGTGGTACAAAAGATGCTGTCTAACCTGAACGTGACATCCAAAAGCTGGCTGACCGATAAGTTCAATAATTTAGATGGCGACGGAGGTGATAATGGCGACTATCCGTCGGATGCTGCCTTTATTAATGTTGAGGGGTCTGATAAAGCCTTAGCGGCTACAATGGATTGTAACTCAAGGTATATGAAGTCCGATGCGTTTATTGGTGCACAAATAGCAGTTGCTGAAGCCGCTCGTAATATTGTGTGTGCTGGCGGACAACCACTTGCTTTATCTGATTGTCTGAATTTTGGTAATCCCCATGATCCCAAAGTGTATGGCACCTTTGTTGAGTCGGTTAAAGGAATAACAAAAGCTTGTAAGGATTTTAATGTACCTGTGGTGAGTGGAAATGTGAGTTTTTATAATCAACGCTCCGAAGATGGCCATCTAAAACCAATAACACCAACCCCTGTTATTGGGATGATTGGCGTTATGGAAAACAAGAAGCACCATAGTACACTTTCGTTTAAGCATAAGGGTGATATGATTTTTCTGGTAGGGCAATCACGTAATGACGTTAATTCATCTGAATACGCCAGTAGCATATTGAACATTAAAAAATCCGCCGCACCATATTATGATGCCGAAGAGGAAAAGGAATTACAGGCTGCTGTGATGCAGATGATTAAAAAGGGTTTGGTACGCTCAGTGCATGATGTTTCCAATGGCGGACTGTTCTTTAGTTTGCTGGAATCAGCCATACCTATGGAGTTTGGATTTGATATCACCTCAGATGCTGAGATTCGTAAGGAGGCCTTTTTATTTGGTGAGTCGCAGAGTCGGGTAGTTGTTTCAGTTGCTCCTGAAAAGCAGGATGATTTTGTAGACTTTATGATGGAGACGGATGTTCCATTCTCTATTCTTGGTCATGTTACCAAGGGCGAGGTGCGAATCGATGACGAGTCGTATGGGTATATTAGCGAATTAAAAGAAGCCTTCGAACAAAAACTCGAAATTTGGGTTGAAGGAGAGTAAGCAAACACAATTAAATCTATGAAATGAATCACTGATATTAGCTTTAAAGCTTTATTGTCAGGTATGAATTTCATGTGAACTACAAACAATACTAAATTCATGAAATTAAGATTATTATCAGCTGTTATGTTGATCCTAACAGCAGGTGTATTTGTGGCTTGGGCCAGTTCCGAGGAAGCGGATAAAGTTAACGTCGGCGAGGTAGCCCCGGCTTTTAAGCTATTAACTCCTAATGGAGAAGTAAACAGTGAGTCTTTAAAAGGAAAAGTGGTGTTGATTAACTTTTTTGCCACCTGGTGTCCGCCTTGTTTGAAAGAATTACCTGTGTTGGAAGAGAAAGTGTGGGAAGTATATAAAGACAATGAAGATTTTGTGCTTTTGGTTGTTGGTCGGGAACATACCAGCGAGGATTTGGCGAAGTTTGCCAAAGATAAAGGTTTTGACTTGCCATTTTGTCCGGATGTGAATCGTGAGGTATTTGGCAAATTTGCTACACAATCAATTCCGCGTAACTACATCATTAATAAAGCGGGTAAAATTGTATATGCCTCAAAGGGGTATAGTCCAACAGAGTTTGACCACATGATAAGTGTTCTCAAAACACATTTGTAGTGAACTGAATAAAATATAGAGGGTGTTGACAGGCAACATCCTCTTTTTTTATCCGATAAATTCTTCCTTTTTTATACTTTTGACGAAAATCAAGAATCAAATGACGGTTAAACCATATACATCCGAAGGATCAAAGAAAACTCAGGTGGCGGGCATGTTTAATAATATTGCGCCCAAGTATGACTTTTTGAATCATTTTTTATCGCTGGGAATTGATAAAATCTGGCGTAAAAAGGCCATCAACCTGCTAAAGGATATTGAGCAGCCTTTAGTGTTGGATGTGGCTACCGGTACCGGAGATTTGGCTCTGGAAGCTAATCGCAGACTAGGATGTAAGGTTGTGGGGGTAGATATCTCAACAGAAATGCTTAAAGTAGCTAGGGAAAAGATTGCCCGACGCAATTTGCAGGAGCATATAAGCGTGCAGGAAGGCGACTCTGAAAATCTGCCATTTGAGGATAACCATTTTGATGCCGTGATGGTGGCTTTTGGTGTGCGTAATTTTGAGAATCTGAATAAGGGATTGACAGATATGGCCCGCACCTTAAAAGTTGGTGGTAAAATGGTTGTTTTAGAATTTTCTAAGCCCGCCTATTTCCCATTTAAGCAGTTGTATTTGTTTTATTTCCGTTATATTCTGCCGTGGTTGGGTGGAGTGATTTCCAAAGATAAGGCGGCTTATACTTATTTGCCCGAATCGGTGTTAAGCTTCCCTGATGGCGAGCAATTTGATGCAGAACTAAAGAAGGCGGGTATGACACCGCTAAAACGTTACAAACAAACCATGGGCATTGCTACCATCTATTTATCAGAAAAGAGAGCGCAATAAAAACCATAATTCTAAGTTTATAAAGTAAATTCAATTCGCATCCATTGAAAAAACTGGTTCTCTTAATAATTGTATTAGTACAGGTATGTGCCGCTTCTGGTCAGGGTAAGAATAGCAGAATACCTAACCTGCGCTCGTTTGATGAACGCCCCTTGCACTTTGGGTTTCTGATTGGGATAAATACCATGGACTTCAGGGTGTATAATACCGGAAAAGCTATAGATGAACAGGGGAATATGATGTATGGCGATGTGTTAACGTTGACACCTGGATTGAATATTGGAATTGTTTCAAGCTATAAGCTGACCAGGGATTTGAATCTGCGCTTTCTGCCGGGCATTAGTTTCGGACAACGTAACCTCACTTATAATGTCTATGATAGGGAAGGTAATTTCATCGAACAAAAGGAACCTATTAAGATTAAATCCACTTTTCTGGAGTTTCCGCTGTTGTTAAAGTACAATGCCTTCCGGATGCACAATGCCAAGCCTTACCTGGTGGGAGGTTTTAATACACGTTACGATTTGGCTAAAAATCGGCAGGACAGATTGTTGTTAACATCTTTGGATGGCTATGTGGAGTTTGGTGCAGGCTTCGACTTTTATTTAACTTACTTTCGCTTGTCTGTAGAAGCAAAAGCATCTATTGGACTGGCCAATATTCTTAACCCGGATGGAACCGGAGAGCCAGGAGATGAACCATACACTAAGGCACTGGATAAGCTGAAATCGCGTATTTTTTGCCTGACCTTCTATTTTGAATAAATTCAATTACTTTTGCGTTTTGATTTGATTCATTCCATTCCGGGGTGAACCTTTAATATTTGGTATAGCATGAAGCGCGAAATTGTATTACGACTCTCTCCTAAAGATGCGGCTGATGATAAGTTAATTAAGTCATTGGTTGCAAAAAAGATGAAGGTGTCACCTGATAAATTATCTGCTTTTAGAGTTGTGAAGCGTTCAATTGATGCACGTCAGAAGATTGTGTTGGTGCAGCTGCATATTGAGGCTTATGCCAACGCGAAGCCGCCCAAGGAAAAACCAGTTGTATTTGAGTATCCTGATGTGAGTAATAAGCCGGAAGTGGTTGTGGTTGGTGCTGGTCCGGGTGGATATTTTGCTGCTTTACGTCTGGTTGAATTAGGGTTAAAACCAATTGTCCTTGAGCGAGGTAAAGGCGTCAATGAGCGCAAGAAGGATTTAGCCTTGCTTAATCGGAATGAATCTGTTAATACTGAATCAAACTATGCTTTTGGAGAAGGTGGTGCCGGCACATTCTCTGATGGTAAGCTGTATACAAGGAGTACCAAGCGTGGCGATTTCAGAAAGGTGCTTGAAGTATTCCATTTTCACGGGGCCAGTGGTGATATACTGATTGATGCTCATCCGCATATTGGTACAGATAAGTTGCCGGAAGTGATAAAAGCCATGCGTCAGTCTATTATTGATGCTGGAGGAGAGGTGCATTTTGATACGAAAGTGACTAACGTGCTGTTAGATGGCCAGAAAATAACCGGCGTTGAAACACAATCTGGTGATAAGATCACCGGGGATGCTGTTATATTGGCAACGGGCCATTCGGCTAGGGATATCTATTATATGCTAGATGAAAGCAATGTTTTGCTCGAAGCCAAAACCTGGGCCATGGGCGTGCGGGTTGAGCATCCACAGGATTTAATCGATCAAATACAGTATCATTCACCCAAAGGCAGGGGAGACTATTTACCTGCAGCCAGCTATAGTTTGTCGTGCCAGATAGAAGAGCGCGGTGTGTATTCTTTTTGTATGTGCCCGGGAGGTTTTATTGTACCGGCTATGACGGATGCTGATGAGATGGTGGTGAATGGCATGTCGCCTTCGAAGCGTAACTCACCCTGGGCCAATTCGGGCATGGTTGTTGAAATTCGACCTGATGATATTGGGGAATATCAGAATAAAGGTGTATTGGGCGGTCTGGAATATCAGAAGGAACTGGAGCGTTTGGCATTTGTTAATGGAGGTCAGGGTGTTGTTGCTCCGGCACAGAGCCTGGCTGATTTTGTGGATGGCCAGTTGTCTTTTGACTTACCAGAGTGTTCATATGTGCCTGGTCTGGTTGCTTCACCTCTGCATTTTTGGTTGCCAGAGAACATTGGGCAACGTCTGCGTAAAGGATTTGAGTATTTTGACAGACGAGCTCGTGGTTTTGTAACCAACGAGGCCCTTGTTGTTGGTGTAGAAAGTCGTACGTCGTCACCAGTTAGAATCCCCCGTGACAGGATGTCCTTTCAGCATGTGCAGATAGCTGGTTTGTATCCATGTGGTGAAGGAGCCGGATATGCAGGCGGTATTGCTTCATCGGCCATTGATGGTGAAAAGTGTGCAGAGAAAGCCTGGGAATTTGTGACTGGCAAGAGTATAGATTAAGGCTATTTAGCTTGTCGACGAAATTCGGCACAAGTAATAGCTGTCGCAACAGATACGTTTAGCGACTCTGATGTTGGTATATCTGCCGGGAAAGAAGGAATAAAAAGACGTTGGTCTACAAAGTTTTCAACCTCCTTGCTTATGCCTTTGCCTTCGTTGCCCATAACAATTAGTCCCTGGTTGCTTAGTGTTTGTTTATAGATGTTTGTACCGTCCAGAAAAGTTCCATATACAGGTAACTTCAAAGCTTTATAGGCAGTAAGAAATTTGATGGGGTCAACATAGTGCAGGTTTACACGGCTGATTGCCCCCATGGTTGATTGTATCGTTTTGGGATTATAAATATCAGCACAGTTGAGTGAGCAAAACACATGTTCAATGCCAAACCAATCGGCCAGTCTGACAATGGTGCCTAGATTACCTGGGTCCTGCACTTCATCAAGCAATAAACACAACTGATTGCTTAGCGAATTAATACTATACTTAATTTGCTTTTGCTCAAATATACCTATTACACTGGGCGGGCTTTTTAGGGTTGACACCTTTTTTAGCTCCTCTGTTGTGGCTGAAATAAGTTCATCAACCTTACCAGTAACTGCCTGATTGTTATTGAGCCAATCATCAGTGGCTATTAGGGTTTTGGGGTTACATGATGATTGAAGTAAATCTGTGACCAGCTTTGTTCCTTCTGCTACAAACATGCCATTTTGTTCTCTTGTCTTCTTTCTGCTTAATGACAAAATGAACTTTTGCTTGTTTTTACTGAGCATATCCCAATGATGTTTAAATTAGAATTGTGTTTATAGGGCGCAAAGTTATAGCATATCAAGCGAATTAAATATCTTTATGGCAAAATAAGATAACTCATAGCCAAACCACCATTACCACAGAGGAGTATTTGAACTAATGAAGGGGCATCATGTATTACTAGTTGTTGGATTGTTGATATTAGTCGGACTGTTTGGATGCCGATCCACAAAATACGTCCCTGAGGGTGAATACCTGCTCAATAAGGTAGAGGTCGATAATCAGGCAAAGGATATTTCCAACGAAGAAATTAAGTACTACATCCGTCAGAAAGAAAACGTTAAGATACTTGGTTTCTGGCGTTTCCATATGGGCTTGTATAACTTGTCCGGTCGCGATAATAGCAAAGGATTTAATCAGTGGTTGCGGCGCATTGGCGAGGAGCCTGTGCTGTATGATGAGCTGCTTAAGGAAAAGTCGAATGAGCAAATCAGCTTATTTTTAAAAAACAAAGGCTATTATAATGCTCAGGTGAGCGATACTGTTTTGTTTTATAATAATAAGAAAGCAAAGGTCAGGTACACAATAAATGCAGGGGAACGTTATAGTATTAACAAGCTGTCTTACCGTATTGATGACGATTCTATCCGAAAGTATGTATATGCTGATACAGCTAAAACGGTTTTGAAGAGTGGAGCGCCGTTTGATGCTGATTTGCATGATGAAGAGCGGAAACGCATAACTCAGAATATGCGTAATGAAGGATATTATGGTTTTCGAAAGGAGTATGTTTATTTTTTGGCGGACAGTGCTCTTGGAAATTATCGTGTCAACGATTCCTTGATAATCGTTAAGGATCGCATTCAGGAGTCAGGGAAAGCCGACTCCATTATCAGTCACCGGAAGTACAAAATCAAAGACGTTTATTTCATGGTGGGCTACGATCCTCAAAAGGCTGTTAGGAAAGGTGCCGATTATATGAATCAGTTCGATAGTCTGGAATATGGAGAATGTAAAATATTGTATGCGGATAATCTCGAGTTTAGGGCTGATGTATTGGTTAACTCAAACTATATATTTCCGGGTGATTATTATAACCAGCAATTGGTAGAGAAAACCCAACTGCTATTGTCTGAATTACAGCTATTCCGCTTTGTTAATATTCGCTTTAAGATAGTTGAAGGAGAAAGTGACAGTGATGGAAATGGTATGCTGGAGTGCATTATTCAGTTGTCTTCATCTAAAATGCAAAGTTACACAGTTGATTTGGAAGGGACTAACTCATCAGGAAACCTGGGTGCCGCAGGTAGTTTCCGCTATAAGCATAAAAACTTCCTTCGTGGAGGCGAGGTGTTTGATATGCGTTTTAGGGTGGCCGGCGAAAATCAGATAGCTAAAGATAAGAGCACATTCCAGACCCTCGAGTATGGGGGGGATGCCACACTGACTTTGCCGAAATTTATGGTGCCATTTAAGGTCGATAATTTCCGGAGGCGTTTTAATCCACGCACCAACTTTACATTATCATACAACTATCAGCGACGCCCGGATTATACAAGAACCATTGCCAATGGGCGATTTGGTTATGCCTGGAAGTCATCACCACTCGTGAGTCATTACCTGGCGCCAATTGATTTTAGTGTAATTAATGTGCCATATATACACCCCGACTTCAAAAGCAATATTGATAGTACTTTCTTGCGGTATAGTTATGAAGACCACCTTATAAGCAGTACTTCCTATACGTTTACTTATAATGAACAATCAATCGCCGGTAATAAAAACTATCACTTCCTGCAAGCAAATATTCAGTCGGCTGGAAATATAATTGACGGCGTTGCTTCATTGTTTTCAAGTCGCAATGGGGAGGATTATAATGAGGTACTGGGCATTCGGTATGCGCAATATATTAAGGCCGATATTGACTGGCGCTATCACATGAATGTTAACCGAGCTAATTCCTTTGCTTATCGTTTGTTTGTTGGGGCCGGTTATCCATACGGCAACCTGACGGTGCTTCCTTTCGAAAAACGATACTTTTCTGGCGGTGCCAACAGTATCAGGGCATGGCCGGTACGGGGATTGGGACCCGGTTCCTATGAAGAAACACAGCTTAACTATTACAATCAAACCGCCGACATAAAGCTGGAAGCAAATGCTGAATATCGCTTTAAATTGTTTTGGTTACTCGAAGGCGCATTTTTTGTGGATGTGGGTAATATCTGGACGATTCGTAACTCGGGCCATGAAGAAATTGATGCAATGGGCTTATTTAAGTTTGATAAATTCTATAAGCAAATAGCTGTAGGAGTTGGAACAGGTGCCAGGTTAGACTTTAATTACTTTGTGTTTCGCCTCGATATGGGTGTTAAGGCGAGGGATCCGATATTACCGGAAGGCCAGCGTTGGATTCTGGGACGAAAAGCCATAAACTGGAATGATTTGGCTTTTAATTTCGCCATTGGATATCCGTTCTAAATGAGATGTAAACAATCGTTAAACTTCTTTTAAAACTCCAAAAGAGACTGTTGAATTTTTAGAATTGCAAAGTGCTCTTTTTTTACAATTCTGCATGTTTTTAAATCTGCTTGTATGCTGAAAGCTATTGATTGACAAAAATATAAGTGATATTTGTCATGTGTTTGGCTTTTAATTTGTAATCAATTTGTGACAATAAGTGTAAGTGATAGGAGGTTAGTGGGTGAAAAAATGTAATTTTTTCTCGATGATTTTCACTAATTTCGTAGAGTTTTTTAGAAAAGTATTATTTCGAACTATAAATTAAAAGCTATGAAGCGAGTATTAGATGTTGTAAAACCTGGTGTTGTTACTGGTGATGACTTAGGTAAACTTTTAGCAGTAGCAAAAGAAGAAGGTTTTGCAATGCCTGCTGTAAATGTTGTTGGTACAGATTCAATTAATGGTATTCTTGAGGCTGCAAAGGCAGTTAACTCTCCTGTAATGATTCAGCTTTCAAATGGTGGAGCTGCATTCTATGCTGGTAAAGGTTTAAAGTTGGAAGGTCAGCAAGCACAGGTATTGGGTGCTGTTTCGGCTGCTAAGCATGTTCATACTTTGGCTGAAGCTTATGGTGTACCTGTTGTGTTGCACACAGACCACGCTGCTAAGAAATTATTGCCTTGGATTGATGGATTATTGGATGCCAGCGAAAAGCATTTTGCAGAAACTGGTAAGCCTTTATTTAGCTCACACATGCTTGATCTTTCAGAGGAGCCATTAGAAGAAAATATTGCTATCTGTAAAGAATACTTAGCTCGCATGAGCAAAATGGGTATGACTTTAGAGATTGAGTTAGGTATTACAGGTGGTGAAGAAGATGGTGTTGACAATTCTGATGTAGATAATGCATTGCTTTACACTCAGCCAGAGGAAGTATGTTATGCATACGAGCAATTGTTGGAAGTGTCTCCAAACTTTACTGTTGCAGCTTCATTCGGTAATGTACACGGTGTTTACAAGCCAGGTAACGTTGTATTGAAGCCATCTATCCTTGATGATTCTCAGAAATACATCCAGAAGAAGCATAATACAGCAGAAAAGCCTGTTAACTTTGTTTTCCATGGTGGTTCAGGTTCTACACTTGAGGAAATTCGCGAAGCAATCAGCTATGGCGTTATCAAGATGAATATTGATACTGATACGCAGTGGGCTACTTGGGATGGTATCCGTAAGTTTGAGGCTGCTAATCGCGATTACCTGCAAGGTCAGATTGGAAATCCAGAAGGTGACGACAAACCAAATAAGAAGTACTATGATCCTCGCGTATGGTTACGTAAAGGACAAGAGACTTTGGTTGAGCGTTTAAAGGTGGCTTTCGAAGACCTAAACTGCATCGATCGTCTGTAAAAAAAACTTAAGAGTTTAAATATCATTATAAAGAGGCACGGGTTTTGTACTTGGTGCCTCTTTTTTAATTATATTGTAACGAATTAAATAACAAGTAAGTATGAGTGCTACATCAAGAGATGGTTTTACAAATAAGTTTGGAGTTATTGCTGCAGCGGCAGGTTCAGCTGTAGGTTTAGGGAATATATGGCGTTTCCCTTATGTTGCTGGTGAAAATGGTGGGGGTGCCTTTTTGTTGGTTTACCTTCTTTTTATTGTGATGATTGGTCTGCCTGTAATGTTGTCTGAATTATTGATAGGACGTAGGGCTCAAAAAAGTGTATTCGGTGCCTTCCGAACACTGGCTCCTGATAAACCACTGTTTATGTCGGTTGGTATAATGGGAGTTGGCGCGGCTTTTATGATTCTCGCATTTTATGCTGTTGTTGCTGGCTGGACCATGGAATACACTTATCTGGCCATAACCGATAGTTTATCGGGTATGACACCATCAGAGTTAAGTGCTTTCTTTAGTGAGTTTCAATCCTCCACAGTTGGCCCTCTGGTGTGGGTTGGTGTTTTTATGATATTGACCGCTGGTATAGTGATAGGAGGTGTGAAAAATGGTATTGAAAAATATACGAAGATTTTAATGCCTTTATTGCTGGTTATTATTATCATCTTAAGTATCAAGTCGGTTAGTCTTGAAGGTGCGCAAGCTGGTTTAGCTTTTTTGTTTAAACCTGATTTTTCAAAGCTAAGTGGAGATGTAATACTTGAGGCTTTAGGTCAGGCCTTCTTTTCTTTGAGTATTGGTATGGGTGTGATAGCCACATATGGTTCTTACATTCAAAAGAAAGAAAACCTGATTCATACTGCTGTCTCTGTTTCTTTTGCAGATAGTTTAATTGCCGTACTGGCGGGGGTGGCTATTTTTCCGGCCGTTTTTGCCTTTGGTATCGATCCAAGTTCGGGTCCTGGTTTAGTTTTTGAAACGTTGCCAAATGTATTTAATAGCATGCAAGGAGGGTATATCTTTTCTGTCGCATTCTTTATTCTACTGGTGATTGCGGCGCTCACTTCATCTGTTTCTTTGTTGGAAGTTGTGGTCGCCTATTTTGTAGAAGAACTTGGTTTGACCCGTAAGAAGGCAACTATTATTGCTGCGAGTAGTATATCAGTATTGGGAGCGTTCTGTGTATTGTCTGATGGCGCATTTAAATTCTTCGACTGGACCTCTTCAAATATATTATTGCCTTTAGGTGGTATTTTGATAGCTGTTTTTGCAGGATGGGTGCTTGGTAGGGCAAAAGTAGCAGATGAACTGAAAGCACACGGTGGTAAGATTTACCTGACAGGCATATTGATGGTTATTCTCAAGTTTATAGCTCCATTGGCTATTAGTGCTGTATTCTTACATGGTCTTGGTTTACTGTAACCTTTAAATATGTGGCGCGATTTACTGACACTATCAAAAAGAGAGCAGCTTGCTTTATTGACGCTGGTAGTTCTACTTGTATTAGTTGGTAGTGTTTTTTTTATTACGCCGCGCGAGAGCAAAGTTTATGTGGATCAAGAATTAATTGCATGGGCTGAAGGTGTTAGTGTTTCAAAAGACGTCTCCAGGAAAACTAAGCCGGATACTGTTTTCTTTTTTAATCCCAATCATGAGAGCGTAAGTAGGTTGCAAATCCTGGGTTTCTCCACTCATGCTATTATAAATCTATTAAAATACAGAGAAGCGGGAGGGAAAATCAAAACGCCGGAGAAGCTTAAGAGTATTTATGGAGTGGATTCAGTGTTGTATGCTAAGCTCGAAAACTATATCCTTTGCGATGATGTGGGTCAGAAAGCAAGCTATCAGACTAAGAAATGGTTGAGTTATGCTGCAAATAATATTGTGGAACGTGAAGATGAGCATATAAAAACACACCAGAAAACTGAGGTGCTTGTGGATGTCAGGCCAAAATTGACAATAGAAATTAATAGTGCAGACACGGCCATGTTTGCCTTGTTAAGGGGAATTGGTCCGGTGCTGTCAAAGCGTATTGTGGCTTATCGAAATAGGATAGGCGGTTATTGTTCTGTTGAACAGCTGGGTGAGGTGTATGGGCTTTCGATGCAAGTGATTGAGCAAAACAGAGAGTACCTTAAAGTGGATGATAAACTGGTGATGCCAATGGATATTACAAAAGCCAGCCTGAAACAGATGAAGAACCATCCGTACCTTGATTTTTATATGGCCAAGGATATTTATGAGATTCGAAAGGCTGGTCAACTCAATTCAATAATGCAGTTTCGTGATTCACTCTCTTTTGCTAAAGCTGACATGCAGCTGTTGGCCAGGTATTTTGTTGTTGATGTCAGGTAAATAGCAATAATTCATTGAAAAAATAAGGGCGAAAATTTGTTGTAATCACTAAACTTCATTTTCTTTGCAGCTGCAAAAAATTAAGGTTGGGTAGTGAAAATGCTTCAAGCTGTTGAAATTTTGCGGTTTAATGACTAATTTTGCGGTCCAAATAAAAAGTAAGCGTTATGATAGTAATTCCTATTAAAGAGGGCGAAAACATCGAAAGAGCTCTTAAAAAATTCAAAAGAAAATTCGAAAAGACTGGTGCTATGCGTGAGTTGAGATCGCGTCAGGCATTTACTAAGCCATCTGTAATCAGAAGAGAGCAAGTAAAAAAAGCTATATACATCGAGCAATTGCAGCGCGAGTCTGAATAAATTGCTTGCGGAGGGCGTCTGTTTACTGCTTTTTTCGTATATTCGTTTAAAGCATAAAAGGACACCCTCTGTTGATGCAATACTTAGATTCTTTCTTTAAATATCTGGAATTTGAGCGGAGAAATTCTCCGCATACGATCACTGCCTACAAGACGGATGTTAATCAGTTTTGTGAGTATTTGAATGGTTGTGATATAGGGTTCTGGAATGAAGTTACTTCGAAAACAATCCGATCCTGGGTTGTTAAGTTGGTTAATGATGGTGTAACAGCACGATCGGTAACCCGTAAAATTTCTACACTTAAAGTTTTATTTCGGTATTTGATGCAACAGGGTGTTGTGGAGACCAATGTGGCGGAATATGTTTCTGTTCCAAAACTTCCTAAGCGTTTGCCTGTGTTTGTTAAGGAGCAGGAAATGGATTTGTTGCTTGATAAAGTTGATTTCGGGAAGGGATTCAAAGGGCAGCGTGATCGTTTGATTATCGAGATGTTTTACAATACCGGTATGCGCCTTTCTGAATTAGCCGGCTTGACAATTGAGCAGCTTGATTTAGCTAATGGATTATTGAAAGTAAAAGGGAAGCGGAATAAAGAACGGATTATTCCTATTATTCCGGAACTAAAAGTTTCACTTGTTGGTTATCTAAAGAGCAAGGATAGTGAGTTTCCGGATTGCTCAGGTAGGCACATTTTTTTAACTGAAAAGGGGTTGCCTGTCTATCACAAATTGGTTTACCGGGTGGTAAACAGGTATTTGGGGCAGGTTTCAACAGTGGCAAAGAAAAGTCCTCATGTAATTCGGCATTCGTTTGCAACGGCTTTGTTAAACAGGGGAGCTGATTTGAATGCCATAAAGGAATTGATGGGACATGCTAATCTGGCAGCAACAGAGGTTTATACACACAATACTTATGCGCAATTAAATTCTATTTATAAACAGGCTCATCCAAGAGCCGAAAAGATGGAGGATTATTTATGAATATTACAATTCAATCCGTACGCTTTACTGCGTCTGCACAGTTAGAGGAGTTTATTCAGCAAAAAGTTGGGAAAATGGGGCAGTTCTTTGATGGGATTGTTTCAGCCGAGGTGATTCTGAAGTTAGATAAGTCTGACTCAACGGAGAATAAAGTGACAGAGATAAGTCTGAATATTCCGGGGGGAGAGCTGTTTGCGAAAAAGCAATGTAAGACATTTGAAGAGGGGGTGGATTTGTCAGTTGATGCCCTGCGTAAGCAGCTGATTAAATGGAAGGAAAAGGTGAGAGCTAAATAGATAAAAAAAAGATTTATTTTTTTGTGTTCTTGAAAATTAATTATACATTTGCACACCGATTTTAGGGTAGTAGAAGTGCTCTAAAGCGCTATAAATAGGCTGATTGACCAAGGTTATCGGCCTATTAAAATGAAATAAAGTTAGTGTTTTGAAACTAACAACGGTCTTTAAATATTATTGAAAAATCAATGGGGAGATACCAAAGTGGCCAACTGGGGCGGACTGTAACTCCGCTGACTTATGTCTTCGTAGGTTCGAATCCTGCTCTCCCCACTTTTTTAGGAACAAAATCTGTTTTTTGCTGACATTGAAGTTTAATTTACTTATCTTTAACGTCCTGCGAAAAATGCGGGAGTAGCTCAGTTGATAGAGCATCAGCCTTCCAAGCTGAGGGTCGCGGGTTTGAGCCCCGTCTCCCGCTCTCTTTTGGAGCTGTGATAATGATTCCTTAAAATGCTTTAAATTAAGATTTAATTTATATCTAATTGTCTAATATTTCGAGTTATGGCTAAAGAAACATTTGTAAGAACGAAGCCTCACGTTAATATCGGAACCATTGGTCACGTTGACCACGGTAAAACTACCTTGACTGCTGCAATTACTAAAGTATTGGCGGACAAAGGACTTTCTGAAGTGAAAGACTTCGATCAAATTGATAACGCTCCTGAAGAAAAAGAAAGGGGTATTACAATTAATACTGCTCACGTTGAGTATCAAACTGAAAATCGTCACTACGCACACGTTGACTGTCCAGGTCACGCCGACTACGTTAAGAACATGGTAACTGGTGCTGCCCAGATGGACGGTGCTATTCTTGTATGTGCTGCTACTGATGGTCCTATGCCACAAACTCGTGAGCACATCCTGCTTTGTCGTCAGGTAAACGTTCCTAAGATCGTTGTATTCTTGAACAAAGTTGATATGGTAGATGACGAAGAGCTTCTTGAACTAGTTGAAATGGAAGTTCGTGATCTATTGAGCTTCTACGAGTTCGAAGGTGATGATTCTCCAGTAATCATGGGTTCTGCTCTTGGAGCATTGAACGGTGAAGAAGAGTGGGTTGAAAAAGTAATGGAATTGATGAACGCTGTAGATGAGTGGATTCCACTTCCTCCACGTGACGTTGAAAAGCCATTCTTGATGCCTGTTGAGGATGTATTCTCTATCACTGGTCGTGGTACTGTAGCTACAGGTCGTATCGAAACTGGTGTTATCAACTCAGGTGAAGAAATGCAAATCATCGGTCTTGGTGCTGAAGGTAAGAAGACTGTATGTACTGGTGTTGAGATGTTCCGTAAGATTCTTGATCGCGGTGAAGCTGGTGATAACGTAGGTCTGTTATTACGTGGTATCGACAAGAAAGAGATTAAGCGTGGTATGGTATTAGCTAAGCCAGGTTCAATCACTCCTCACTCTAAGTTCAAAGGTGAGATTTATGTATTGAAGAAAGAAGAAGGTGGTCGTCACACTCCTTTCCACAATAAGTACCGTCCTCAGTTCTACCTGCGTACGCTTGACGTAACAGGTGAGATTACTCTTCCAGAAGGAACTGAAATGGTAATGCCTGGTGATAACGTAACTATCACTGTAGATTTGATTTACCCAGTAGCATTGAACCAAGGTCTTCGTTTCGCTATCCGCGAAGGTGGACGTACAGTAGGTGCTGGTCAGGTAACTGAAATTCTTGACTAATCACTGATTAGAATATACCATAACCGGAAGTACTGCTTCCGGTTATTTTACGGGTGTAGCTCAGTTGGTAGAGCACTGGTCTCCAAAACCAGGTGTCGGGCGTTCGAGTCGCTCCTCCCGTGCACAAAAGAGCCGGTTTTAGATTCTTAAATTTAGGGCCGGCAAACTAATGAAAAATACTATGAGTAAGATAACAGCATATTTCAAGGATGTTCAGAATGAACTAATTCATAAGACATCATGGCCAAGTTGGTCAGAACTGACTAACAGTGCTATCGTGGTAATGGTAGCCTCAGTGATTATAGCAGGCGTTGTCTTTGCAATGGATTATTCGTTTGATACAATTCTTGACTGGGTATATAAACGCCTTTACTAATTTATAAGGACTCTCAAATAATGGCAGAAGTCAGTAAGAAATGGTATGTCCTTCGTGCAATCGGAGGAAAAGAGAAGAAGGTTAAAGAATATGTGGAGAGCGAAATCGCCGGCCTTAAGCTGACTGATTACGTTAGCCAGGTATTAATTCCCACCGAAAAAGTTTACCAGATTCGTAACGGTAAAAAAGTAAGTAAGGAGCGTCCTTATTTGCCAGGTTACGTTTTGGTTGAAGCGGCGATGGTGGGTGAAATACCACATATCCTTAGAAATATTCCTAATGTTATCGGATTCCTCAATGATAATGATGATATGCCGGTACCATTGCGTCAATCGGAGGTTAACCGTATATTAGGTAAGGTTGACGAATTGAATGAGACCGATGAGGAAATCAATGTACCTTACTTTGTTGGTGAAACAATCAAAGTAATTGATGGTCCATTTAATGGATTCAATGGCTTAATTGAGGAAGTTAACGAAGAGAAGAAGAAATTAAAAGTGATGGTGAAAATTTTCGGACGAAAGACACCATTAGAGTTGAGTTTTATGCAGGTTGAAAAGGAATAGTGACTTAGTAGTAATGGCTTCCATGTAAACGTAACGTTTGCATCTACAAGTGCAATACTTTTTATACCTCTAAACTATATATTTATTAATAAATACGAATTGCTACAATGGCTAAAGAAGTAGAAACCTTTATCAAACTTCAGATCAAAGGTGGTGCAGCAAATCCTTCGCCTCCGGTAGGACCAGCTTTAGGTGCTAAAGGGGTGAACATTATGGAATTCTGTAAGCAATTCAATGCCAGAACACAGGAAAAAGCTGGAAAAGTTTTACCTGTGGTCATCTCGGTGTACAAAGATAAGTCATTTGACTTTGTCATTAAAACACCTCCGGCAGCCGTTCAAATTATGGAAGCAGCTAAACTTAAAGGTGGTTCACCAGAACCTAACCGTAAGAAAGTTGGTTCTGTAACCTGGGAACAGGTAAGAACAATTGCTGAAGACAAGATGGCTGACTTGAATTGTTTTACAGTAGAATCTGCAATGAGGATGATCGCCGGTACCGCCCGAAGTATGGGAGTAACCGTAAGTGGAGAATTCCCTGGTAGTAACTAATTAAGACCTTTTTGCGAAAATGACAAAACTAACAAAAAATAAAAAGTTAGCGTTAGAAAAATTCGACACCTCAAAGCAATATTCTCTTGAGGATGCAGCAAAATTGGTAAAGGAAATCACCACTACCAAATTTGATGCCTCTGTGGATGTTGATGTGCGTTTAGGAGTTGACCCTCGTAAAGCAAATCAAATGGTTAGAGGGGTTGTAACTTTACCTCATGGAACTGGTAAGGAAACACGCGTTCTAGTAATGTGTACTCCTGACAAGGAAGAAGAGGCTAAAGCTGCAGGTGCGGATCATGTTGGATTGGACGAATACATCGAGAAAATCAAAGGCGGTTGGACTGATGTAGACGTGATCATAACAATGCCTAGCGTGATGGCTAAAGTAGGTGCTCTTGGACGTATATTAGGTCCTCGTGGTTTGATGCCAAACCCAAAGAGTGGTACTGTAACTATGGACATCGCTAAAGCTGTTAACGAAGTTAAGGCTGGTAAGATTGACTTTAAAGTGGATCGCTACGGTATTGTTCATACCTCAATCGGTAAAGTATCATTTACTGAAGATAAGATTGTTGACAACGTAAAGGAATTTATGAGCACTATTATGAAGCTTAAGCCTTCAGCTGCTAAAGGAACTTACGTAAAAAGTATTAGTCTTTCTAGTACCATGAGTCCTGGTATTCGCATCGAACCTAAGTCGGTTGATGCTTAATGTTTAACTTTTAAAGAACAAAGGAATCATGAGAAAAGAAGATAAAAGTACATTAGTCAACGAATTGCTTTCAAACTTAAACGAGTACAGCCACTTTTATGTGACTGAAGCAGGTGGTTTGAATGCTGAAAATAGTAGTAAGTTACGTCGCGAGTGCTTCAGCAAAGAAGTGAAGATGGTCATGGTAAAAAATACCATTTTCAAGAAAGCTTTGGAGCAACACGAGGGCGAGTACGAAGAGCTTTATGAAACATTAAAAGGAACAACCGCTATCATGTTTTCGAACACTGGTAACGTTCCTGCCAAGTTGATTAAGGAATTCTCTAAAGGAAAAGAGAAACCAAGCTTAAAAGGTGCGTATGTAGAGGAATCACTTTACGTAGGTGCTGACCAACTTGAGGCATTATGTAACATTAAGTCTAAGGACGAGTTACTTGGCGATGTAATCGGATTACTACAGTCTCCAATGAAGAATGTTGTTTCTGCGCTTCAATCAGGAGGTTCAACAATACATGGTTTATTACAAACCTTAGCAGAAAAAGAATAATAAAAGTACAAACAATATTTAATAAATAGAAAAATGGCTGATATCAAGAAGCTTGCTGAAGAGTTAGTAAATTTAACTGTTAAAGAAGTTAACGAACTTGCTGAAGTATTAAAAGAAGAGTATGGTATCGAACCTGCTGCCGCAGCTGTAGCTGTTGCAGGTCCTGCTGCTGGTGGCGAAGCTGGTGGTGCTGCTGAGCAAACAGAATTCGACGTAATTTTGAAAGCTGCTGGTGGTTCTAAATTAGCTATCGTTAAGTTAGTGAAAGAAATGACTGGCGTTGGTCTTAAAGAAGCTAAAGAATTAGTTGACAAAGCTCCAGCTCCATTGAAGGAGAAAGTTACTAAAGAAGAAGCTGAAGCATTAAAATCTCAGTTAGAAGAAGCGGGAGCAGAAGTTGAACTTAAGTAATTTTGGTCCTATATAGGATATCCGGTTTAGGAATCAGCGGAAGCTGACTCCTAAACCTTTTTGTGCTTTTATATTTTAGGTTCAATAAATTAGTTGATAGATGACTCCAAATACTACAGAAAGGATTAGTTTTGCTTCCATCCAGAACAGGTTGAATTATCCTGATTTACTGGAGGTTCAATTAAAATCTTTCCGCGAATTTTTTCAGATGGGTACTACCCCTGAAGAGCGGACAAAGGAGGGGTTGTACCAGGTATTCAACGAGAATTTTCCGATTACCGACACAAGAAACAATTTTGTTCTTGAGTTTCTTGATTTCTCGATTGACCCTGCTCGTTACACCATCCCTGAGTGCATTGAAAGAGGTTTAACCTACAGTGTACCTCTTAAAGCCAAGTTAAAGTTGTACTGTACGGATCCTGAGCATGAGGATTTCGATACTGTGGTACAAGATGTTTACTTGGGAACTATCCCTTATATGACCGATAAGGGTAGCTTCATTATTAATGGAGCTGAGCGTGTTGTTGTTAGCCAGTTACACCGTTCGCCTGGTGTTTTCTTCGGCCAAAGTGTACACGCTAATGGTACAAAGTTATACTCTGCACGAATAATCCCTTTCAAAGGGTCATGGATTGAGTTTGCAACCGATATCAACAGTGTGATGTATGCCTACATCGACAGGAAAAAGAAACTACCTGTAACAACACTGTTAAGAGCCATCGGATACGAAGGAGATAAAGACATCCTTGAAATATTCGATTTGGCAGACGAAATTAAAGTTAATAAGGCGAGTCTTAAAAAAGTTGTTGGCCGTAAGCTGGCAGCTCGTGTTCTTAAAAGTTGGATAGAGGATTTTGTAGATGAGGATACAGGTGAAGTTGTATCGATCGAACGTAACGAAGTGATTATCGATCGTGAAACCGTTATTACTGATGAACACGTAGACGAAATTATTGACTCCGGAGCAAAAACAATTTTACTCCATAAGGAGAATCAAAACCTTTCTGATTTTGCCATCATCTACAATACGCTTCAAAAGGACCCATGTAACTCCGAAAAAGAAGCGGTTGTTCACATCTATCGACAGCTACGTAATGCTGAGCCACCTGATGAGGCAACAGCACGCGACGTAATTGATAAGTTATTCTTCTCTGACAAGCGTTATGATTTAGGAGAAGTAGGACGCTATCGATTAAATAAAAAACTGAACCTAAGTACGGATTGGGAAACTAAAGTGTTGACACGCGATGATATCATTGCTATTATCAAACACCTGATTCAGTTGATCAATTCAAAAACTGACGTTGATGATATTGACCACTTAAGTAACCGTCGTGTAAGAACCGTTGGTGAACAAATGGCTAATCAATTCGGTGTTGGTTTAGCTCGTATGGCACGTACAATTCGTGAGCGAATGAATGTGCGTGACAACGAAGTGTTTACGCCAATTGACCTGATTAATAGCAAGACACTTTCTTCTGTTATCAACAGTTTCTTTGGTACAAACGCACTGTCTCAGTTCATGGATCAAACTAACCCATTGGCTGAGATTACTCACAAAAGACGTATGTCAGCGCTTGGACCAGGTGGTCTTTCACGTGAAAGAGCCGGTTTCGAGGTGCGTGACGTTCACTATACACACTACGGACGTCTTTGTCCGATTGAAACACCTGAAGGACCAAACATTGGTTTGATTTCTTCATTGTGTGTTTATGCTAAGATTAATGATCTTGGTTTTATCGAAACGCCATACCGTAAGGTGACTGAAGGACAAGTTGATTTGTCGAATGAGGGTGTTTCATACTTGACAGCAGAGGAAGAAGAATCAAAAATTATTGCGCAGGCAAACGCCCCATTGCAAGAAGATGGACGTTTCGTCAATGATCGTGTTAAGGCACGTGAAGAAGGTGACTTTCCGGTAGTAGAGCCAGGCGAAGTACACATGATGGATGTTGCGCCTAACCAAATTGCTTCTGTAGCTGCTTCGTTGATTCCTTTCCTTGAGCATGATGATGCGAACCGTGCATTGATGGGTTCTAACATGATGCGCCAGGCCGTACCATTGTTGCGTCCTGAATCACCTATCGTTGGAACTGGTTTGGAAGGAAAATTGATTCAGGATTCGCGTACACATATTGTTGCCGAAGGCGATGGTGTAGTTGAGTACGTTGATGCTGATGAGATTGTAATCCGTTATGACCTTACTGATGACGAGCGTTATGTAAGCTTCGAAGGAGAGACAAAACGATATCCGATTGTTAAATATCAGAAGACCAACCAGAATACTTGTATCGATATCAAGCCATTGGTTCATAAGGGAGACCGTGTGACTGAAGGTATGATTTTGACAGAAGGCTATTCAACTCAGAAGGGTGAGCTTGGTTTAGGTCGCAACCTGAAAGTGGCATTTATGCCTTGGAAGGGATATAACTTTGAGGATGCGATCGTAATATCTGAAAAAGTTGTACGTGACGATGTATTTACATCAGTACACATTGACGAGTATTCACTGGAAGTGCGTGATACTAAGCGTGGTTTAGAAGAGTTAACTTCTGATATACCTAACGTTAGTGAAGAAGCTACCAAGGATTTGGACGAAAATGGTTTGATTCGTATTGGAGCTCATGTCAAGCCTGGGGATATTCTGATTGGTAAGATTACACCTAAAGGAGAAAGTGATCCTACACCTGAAGAGAAGCTGCTTCGTGCCATTTTTGGTGAGAAAGCAGGTGATGTGAAGGACGCTTCATTGAAAGCCTCGCCTTCATTGAAAGGTGTTGTAATTGATAAGAAATTATTCTCTAGAATCGTTAAGGATCGTAAATCAAGAACTTCAGAAAAGAGTCAGATAGCCAAAATAGATGAGGATTTCATCAGGGCAACTGAGGAATTGAAGGGACGTTTGGTAGACAAATTGTTTACACAGGTTAATGGTAAAACTTCGCAAGGAGTTAAAGACTATTATGATGTAGACGTAGTGTCGAAAGGAACGAAGTTTACTCAGAAGATTCTGAATGATATTGATTATATCAATGTAAATCCTAACAAGTGGACAACAGATAACGATAAGAATGAACTTATTGCAAAAGTTATCCATAACTATAGGATGAAATATAAAGAGTTGGAAGCGAAAGAAAAGCGCCAGAAGTACAATGTGACGATTGGTGATGAACTTCCAGCTGGTATTGTGCAGCTTGCCAAAGTATATATCGCCAAGAAACGTAAGATTACAGTAGGTGATAAGATGGCGGGTCGTCACGGTAACAAAGGTATTGTATCACGTATTGTTCGTGCTGAAGATATGCCGTTCCTGGAAGACGGAACACCTGTAGATATCGTATTGAACCCACTTGGGGTACCATCAAGGATGAACCTTGGACAGATTTATGAAACAGTTCTTGGTTGGGCAGGCTTGAATCTAGGAGTGAAATTTGCCACACCTATTTTTGATGGTGCTAAGATGGATGACCTGAACAAATGGACGGACGATGCCGGTGTTCCAAGGTATGGACGTACTTATCTTTATGATGGAGGTACAGGAGAGCGTTTCCACCAGCCTGCAACTGTTGGTGTGATTTATATGCTTAAACTGGGCCACATGGTTGAAGATAAGATGCACGCGCGTTCAATTGGTCCTTACTCACTGATTACTCAGCAACCATTAGGTGGTAAAGCACAGTTTGGAGGTCAGCGTTTTGGTGAGATGGAGGTATGGGCACTGGAAGCATTCGGTGCAGCTAATATCCTTCAGGAGATCTTGACAGTTAAGTCTGATGATGTAATTGGTCGAGCCAAAGCTTATGAAGCAATTGTTAAAGGAGATGGTCTGCCACAGCCTGGTATCCCTGAGTCTTTAAATGTATTGTTGCATGAGATGAGAGGTCTTGGACTAAGTGTGACCCTAGAATAATAGTCTGATCGAAGAGAGTAGCCTCGTGTTACTCTCTTGATAACCATATTATATAATTTACAATAATACTCTACGCTATATGGCATTTAGAAGAGATCAGAAACAAAAGAGTAACTTCAATAAAATCACTATTGGATTGGCTTCTCCTGAGGAAATTTTGGAGATGTCAAGTGGTGAAGTATTGAAGCCTGAAACAATTAATTACCGTACATACAAGCCGGAACGCGACGGATTATTCTGTGAAAGAATTTTCGGTCCTGTGAAGGATTATGAATGTCATTGCGGTAAATATAAACGTATTCGTTACCGTGGAATCGTGTGTGACCGATGTGGTGTGGAGGTAACGGAGAAGAAAGTACGTCGAGAGCGTATGGGCCACATTTCACTGGTGGTGCCTGTTGCTCATATTTGGTACTTCAAATCGTTGCCAAACAAAATTGGTTACCTGCTTGGCTTGCCAACAAAGAAACTAGATACTATCATTTATTATGAGCGTTATGTGGTAATAAATGCTGGTATTAAGGCTGAAGATGGCATCAATAAAATGGATTTCCTCACTGAAGAAGAATATCTGGATATTCTGGAGACGCTTCCAAAGGAAAATCAGCATTTAGATGACGATGATCCAAACAAGTTCATTGCAAAAATGGGTGCTGATGCACTGCATATGCTATTGAGCCGCATCGATTTGGATTCATTATCGTATGATTTACGTCATAAAGCGAATACAGAAACTTCTCAGCAGCGTAAAAACGAGGCGCTTAAGCGTCTGAATGTCGTTGAGTCGTTCCGTGATTCACAAGGAATCAACCGTCCTGAGTGGATGGTTGTGAAGGTTGTGCCGGTAATTCCGCCAGAATTGCGTCCGCTTGTACCTTTGGATGGTGGTCGTTTTGCTACTTCTGACCTGAACGATTTATATCGTCGTGTTATTATCCGTAATAACCGTTTGAAGCGTCTAATCGAAATTAAGGCACCTGAGGTAATCTTGCGTAATGAGAAACGTATGCTTCAGGAGTCTGTAGATTCGTTATTTGATAACTCACGTAAATCAAATGCGGTAAAAACTGATTCAAACCGTCCACTTAAGTCTTTAAGTGATAGTTTGAAAGGTAAGCAAGGACGTTTCCGTCAGAACCTGCTCGGTAAGCGTGTTGACTATTCAGCTCGTTCGGTAATTGTTGTAGGTCCTGAGTTAAATATGCATGAGTGTGGTCTGCCCAAGGATATGGCAGCCGAACTTTATAAGCCGTTTGTTATTCGTAAGCTCATTGAGCGCGGAGTAGTAAAAACGGTTAAGTCAGCCAAAAAGATTGTTGATCGTAAGGATCCGGTAGTTTGGGATATCTTGGAAAATGTATTGAAGGGACACCCCGTACTGTTAAACCGTGCTCCTACGCTTCACCGTTTGGGTATCCAGGCTTTCCAGCCTAAACTGATCGAAGGAAAAGCGATTCAGTTACACCCATTAGCTTGTGCGGCATTTAACGCCGACTTCGACGGTGACCAGATGGCGGTACACTTACCACTTGGTAATGCTGCTATTTTGGAAGCACAAATGTTGATGCTGGCTTCACAGAATATTCTAAACCCTGCCAACGGTGCACCTATTACGGTACCTTCTCAGGATATGGTTCTTGGTCTGTACTATATGACCAAAGCACGTGAAGGTGCTAAAGGTGAAGGTTTAGTATTTTATTCTCCTGAAGAGACAAAGATTGCCTTTAACGAAAAGCGTGTTGATTTACATGCAATTGTTAAAGTTAAAACGCTCGATACTGACGATGAAGGTGAAGTTGTTACAAAAATGATTGAAACCACCGTTGGACGAATTCTTTTCAACGAATTTGTACCGAACGAAGCAGGTTATATCAATGCTGTATTAACTAAGAAAGCTTTACGTGATATTATTGGAGACGTGCATAAAGTATGTGGAACACCACGTACCGCTGCGTTCCTTGATGACATTAAAAACCTTGGATACCGTATGGCATTCGAAGGTGGACTGTCGTTCAACTTGGGTGATGTGATTATTCCTGCTGAGAAAGAAACGCTTGTTCAGGAAGGTTACGACGAGGCTGCTGAAGTAATGAATAACTATAACATGGGTTTCATTACCAACAATGAACGTTACAATCAGATCATCGATATTTGGACGCATGTTAATGCGCGCTTGACACAAACATTGATGAACCAGATTAGTACCGATAATCAAGGTTTCAACTCTGTGTATATGATGCTTGATTCTGGTGCGAGGGGTTCTAAAGAGCAGATTCGTCAGTTATCTGGTATGAGGGGTCTGATGGCCAAGCCACAAAAAGCTGGTGCAGAAGGAGGTCAGATTATCGAAAACCCAATTCTTTCGAACTTTAAAGAAGGTCTGTCTGTACTTGAGTACTTTATTTCTACTCACGGTGCCCGTAAGGGTCTTGCGGATACCGCTCTTAAAACAGCGGATGCAGGTTACCTGACTCGTCGATTGGTTGACGTATCACAGGATGTTGTGATTTTAGAAGAAGACTGTGGAACTTTGCGTGGTCTTACTGCTACAGATATTAAAAACAACGAAGAAATTGTTGCTTCGTTATACGAGCGTATTCTTGGACGCGTGTCTGTTCACGATATTTATCATCCAAATACTGGAGAACTGATTATTAAGTCAGGTCAAGAGTTTGGTGAGAGTGAAGCCAGAATCGTAAACGATTCACCAATCGAACGAGTTGAAATCCGTTCAGTACTGACTTGTGAGTCTAAGAAAGGTGTATGTGCTAAGTGTTATGGCCGTAACCTGGCAACAGGTCGTATGGTTCAGTTAGGTGAATCGGTTGGTGTTATCGCTGCTCAGTCAATTGGTGAGCCGGGTACACAGTTGACACTACGTACCTTCCACGTAGGGGGTACTGCAGGTAACATTACTTCTGAGAACAAAATTCTTGCTAAATACGATGGTATTGCAGAAATTGAAGAACTGCGTACAGTACCGTCGAAGACTGAAGAAGGAGATGAAGTGGATATTGTAATTGGCCGTCTGGCAGAATTACGTATCATCGACAAGAATACCAATATTGCTTTAACCACTTATCCAATTCCTTATGGTGCTAAACTTTTCATTAAGAATGGTGCTGAAATTAAGAAGGATGATGTGATTTGTGAGTGGGACCCATATAACGCGCTGATTATCTCTGAGAAGAAAGGTAAGGTGGCTTTCGAAAATATGATCGATGGTGTTACCTACAAGGAGGAGTCGGATGAACAAACTGGTTTCCGCGAAAAAGTAATTACTGAAACAAGGGATAAAACGAAGAATGCCGGCTTACGTGTGGTCAGCCCTGAAGGTGAAGTGTTGAAAAACTACAACTTACCTGTAGGTGCTCACATGGCTGTAGATGAAGGCGATGATGTGGCTCAAGGTCAGATTCTTGCTAAGATTCCTCGTGCAGTTGGTAAAGCAGGTGATATCACCGGTGGTCTTCCACGTGTAACTGAGTTATTCGAAGCCCGTAACCCAAGTAACCCGGCTGTGGTTTCTGAGGTGGATGGTGAGGTAACATTCGGTAAAATTAAACGTGGTAACCGCGAAATAATCGTAACTACCAAAGCTGGTGATGTTAAGAAATACCTTGTGTCGCTTTCGAAACAGATTCTGGTACAAGAAAATGACTATGTTCGTGCCGGCACACCACTTTCTGATGGTGCAACTACGCCAAATGATATCTTAAGTATCAAAGGGCCTACTGCTGTTCAGGAGTACATTGTAAACGAAGTACAGGATGTATACCGTTTACAGGGTGTGAAAATCAACGATAAGCACTTCGAAATCATTGTGCGTCAGATGATGCGTAAGGTTGATATTGCTGATCCGGGAGACACTAAGTTCCTTGAAAAGCAGGTTGTGGATAAGATCGAATTCATGGAAGAAAACGATAATATTTGGGGTAAAAAAGTGGTAGAAGATGCCGGTGATTCAACATCATTGAAGCCTGGTATGATTATCACCGCCCGTCGTTTACGTGATGAGAATTCACAGCTTAAGCGTCGTGACCTTAAATTAGTAACGGCTCGTGAAGCTATTCCAGCAACATCAAGCCAGGTACTGCAAGGTATTACACGCGCAGCTCTTCAAACACAGAGCTTTATGTCTGCAGCTTCCTTCCAGGAAACAACTAAAGTACTGAATGAAGCAGCTATCCAGGGTAAAGTAGACCAACTTGATGGATTGAAGGAAAATGTGATTTGTGGTCACTTAATTCCAGCTGGTACAGGTGTGCGTAATTTCACAAAGGTTGTGGTAGGTTCGAAAGAAGAATACGATAGCCTGGTGAGCAAGCAAACTGCCAGTGAAGACGTTGAGTAAGCAAATTTTATGAGATAATAGGAAGAGGGGAAGCACAATTGTGACTTCCCCTTTTTTAAAAAATAAAACTATGGAAGAAAAAAAGAATCCGAATCAGTTGAATATAGAGCTTAACGAAGAGGTTTCGCAGGGTACTTATTCAAATCTGGCGATAATTACTCATTCACCAGCTGAATTTGTTATTGATTTCGTGCGTATCATGCCAGGCGTACCTAAAGCACAGGTGAAATCGCGTGTGATTGTTACACCAGAACATGCCAAACGTTTAATGAACGCACTCAAGGATAATATTGCCCGGTACGAATCATTACACGGTCCGATTAAGAATACCGATAATAATGGTCAGGGCCCTGTGATGCCGATGAACTTCGGACCAGCCGGACAAGCATAACCGCATGTATTTAATTAATTAGGAAGAACGAAGCAGCACTGCTTCGTTTTTTTTATTTTTACTAAAAAAATCCAATGCGCAATTTCATTTTGATTACTCTTTTGGTTTTTAGTCTTATTTCTGCTTATTCATGTAAGCTAAGTGTTAAAGATGATATACCTAAATCAAGATTGGGATGTGAGCAGTTTGAGAAATACCTGCCTTTATTAGAAGGTAAGCATGTTGCGCTATTGGTCAATCATACATCTTTGGTTGGCAAGAGCCATCTTGTAGATACGCTGCTTGCGAGAGGTATTCTGGTTAAGAAAATATTTGCCCCTGAGCATGGCTTTAGAGGTAAAGCCGATGCAGGTGAACTTATTGAAAATAATGTGGATGCCAAAACAGCTTTGCCCATTATTTCATTGTATGGTCAGCATAAGAAACCAACAGTAGAAGATTTGAAAGGAATCGATGTTGTTGTCTTCGATATCCAGGATGTCGGGGTTCGCTTTTATACCTATATTTCCTCCATGCATTACATGATGGAAGCTTGTGCCGAGCATGCTGTTAAAATGCTTGTACTTGATCGCCCTAATCCAAATGGTGATTACTTCGATGGACCAGTTCTTCAAAACGAGTTTCAATCATTCGTGGGAATGCATCCAATTCCTGTAGTTCATGGCTTAACGGTTGGGGAACTGGCTTTAATGATTAATGGAGAATATTGGCTTAATGACTCTTTGCAATGTGACTTATCGGTGATTAAAATGGCTAATTATACGCATGATATGGCTTACTCATTACCAGTTAAGCCATCGCCTAATCTTCCTACTGATTTATCAATACGGCTGTATCCATCTCTTTGTTATTTTGAAGCTACGGAAGTGAGTATTGGTCGTGGTACGTATATGCCTTTTCAGGTAATTGGTTACCCCGACTCAACTTTTGGGCAATTCACGTTTACCCCTGTAAGTATTGAAGGGATGTCCAAATATCCGCCGCAGCAAGATAAATTGTGTTATGGTGTTGATTTACGACATGAAAATCTGACTCATCATTTTTCTTTAAAATACCTGCTCGAGTTCTATGAGAAGTCTGGTAAACGAGAGGACTTTATTAGCAGAAAGCGGTGGTTTAACTTACTGGCTGGAAATGATACCTTACTGAAGAAGATAGAAGCCGGATGGACCGAGGAAGCAATAAGGGAAAGCTGGCAAGAAGAATTAAACGCGTATTCTAAACTGAGAGAGCAATACTTCCTTTATCCTTAATTATACTCATGAAAAAAGCAATCATCGCAATTATTCTTGTTTTTGGATGGATTTTTACCTGCAAGGCTGGAACACAGCTTAACGATTCTGTAGACTATTCTATCAAATTATATGAGGTTCTCAAGCAATTTAGTTGGCTCAAGCAAACCGGTGATAATATGCCGCTACAAGATCTCACAACTGATAAGATCGGCTTTGTAGTGTCCGATGATTTTGACGAATGGGAGACAAACCTGTATCGATATCAGCAGGTTAAAGTCTATTCGGCTTATGATTCTTCTTTTGTAGATAAAGTTGAAGCAGATGCCATCACGCACCTGGTAGTTGTTACCAATGATAGCAATTCATTGGTTTTAGATGATGTTGTTGACCAAAACCTCACTTTGTCTTTGTTAAATTTCGCTGATTCATTAATGCTTGCAGGTGAGCAATTAGAAAAGGTGGATAATGCGCTCTTTTGTTCATCAAATACTGCTTTAAATAGAGATTTAGCCATTCAGCTTGTTTATAAAGCCATTTCGCTTCCTTCTGAGGGGGAAGCGCTTAATATATCAGATAAAAATCAGCGTTTGAAACATCTGTCGGCAGAAGTTTTCGGTTTAGATCAACAAGAGATAAAGGCATGCGTTGATTCAGTTGTTTATGAAGCCATCAATGCCAAAGCATTCCCTGGTTGTCGGGTACTTGTGGCTCTAAAAGGGGTAGTGATATTTAACGAATCTTATGGCTATCATACCTATAATAAACGGATTAAAGTTCGGCAGCATGATGTTTATGATTTGGCATCGGTCACAAAGATAAGTGGCCCATTACCATTAATCATGAAAGCTTGTGATGAGCAATTGATGGAGCTTGATCAACCATTCTATTATTATTGGCCCGATTGGGAAAAGCGTTTATTTCACCGTTCCAATAAGGAGGAAATGACAGTGCGAGATGTGTTGGCACACCAGGCCAAACTAACACCTTACATCAACTATTATCCCCTGCTATTAAAGGATGGGATGTATAAAGAGCAATATTTCGATATCAACAAATCAGACAGGTTTAGCTTACAAATTGATCGGCACCTTTATTTGTCAGCTAGCTTTAAAAAGGAAGTTTATAAAGCTATTCGTAAGTCGTCACTACTTGATGAGGCGAAGTATAAATACAGCGGTTTATCGTATATGATTTATCCGGATTTGTTGAGCAGGCTTTATAAAACAAATTATGAAACTCTGCTGTATAATGAATTTTATAAACCCTTGGGGGCGTCATCACTCACCTATAAGCCACTGGAATACATCGAGTCATCTCGCATTGTGCCAACAGAGTATGATCACCATTTCAGAAAACAGCAGATTAGAGGTCTGGTGCACGATGAGGCAGCAGCTGTCATGGGCGGCGTATCGGGTAATGCTGGTTTATTTAGCAGTGCCGATGATTTGGCTAAACTAATGCAGATGTACCTTCAGAAGGGCAGCTATGGGGGTATTCAATATATTTCGGAGGCAACGATTAAAGAATTTACAAAAGTGCAATTTCCGGCAAATAATAATCGTCGTGGAGCAGGTTTTGACAAGCCTTTGTTTGGAAATGATACGTTATCAATTCAGGATAGCTACCCGGCACCGGGTGTCAGCAAAGCCAGTTATGGGCATAGCGGTTTTACAGGCACTTTTGTGTGGATAGATCCTGAATATGAATTGGTCTACATTTTTTTATCTAACCGGGTGTATCCAACGCGTGATAATCCATTAATTTACCAGATGAATGTAAGGCCACGCATACAGCAGATTTTTTATGATGCGCTAAAAAATATTGATGGCTACCAATCTTCGGGCAAACCTTGATTAGGTTCTGGGTATTCAGGTTTGCTGTTCATCTTATAAAAGATCTGAGATTCGGTAATATCCATCTCAATCACCTTCATATGGATAAGATTTATTAGAATCTTCTCTGCTTTGCGTGGGCTGATATTGGCCATGCCGCAGAATTTTGAGAAGGTGATATAGCCATGTATACCAAGATAAGTTAATAGTTTACTTTCGGCATATTTAATTTTAAGTAAGGCACCCCCTGGCTCTTTTTCACGTTTCCACACCTCAGTTAAGATACGATTAGCTACCAGATTTTGATCTTTCACTCTGACATAGTAGGTAGGTTTACCATCTTTATCTGGCGCTGAATGAGGTTTTTTGCTACTTTTTTCAATAATAATCTCCAGAACTGTTTTTCCTTCTATTTCCCATTTTCGTGTTTCGAAATTAACAGATGGGCGGCAGTGGCGCTTGGCAGCCGATTCAATCATGTAGTATTCCTCATCTGATTCAACGCCTGCGATTTTACCATTGTCTTTTATGCCAATTAGTAATCGGCCACCATCTGTATTGGCAAAGGCAGCTATTGAGCGGGCAATTTTTTTGGTATCGGTTATGGCAAACTTAAAATCCTGGGTCTGGTGCTCACCCTCCTGGATCATTTGCTGAAGTTCTTTCTGATTCACTTGACTAGTATTTTGCGCAAAGATCGGAAAATTGGTCTGATTATTAAAACTCAATGAAGAAATGTTGGATGTGGACCATTAAAGTAATAGAAATACATAAATAGGTAATAATATGTTGATAGATAGCTATTAAGAATCAGTATTAATAGCGAATAATTTCTATAATTATGAGAAAAATCATGGAATTAAGTGTTAAAAAAACTTAACTTTTAAAGAAATAATTCTTTATACCAAGTTTATTTTAATCCCTTAAATCAACAGTTATGACTGAAGTTAAACAATTGGTAAAAGGATTGGCTGACCAACATGGCCGGACAATGGAAAGCCTTTTACCCATTCTTCAAGGAATTGTACACCAAGAGCAGCACATTTCTGAAGATGCCATGGTAGAAGTTGCCCGCGAATTAAATATCTCGGCAGCCCAGGTTTATGGCACTGCAACTTTCTACTCCTTCCTCCACACCAAGCCTTTGGGTAAGTATGTTATTCGCGTTTGTAAGACAATTACCTGCATGATGCATGGTAAAAATCAAATTATTAAAGAGTTAGAAACAGTACTAAAGATTAACCTGGGCGAAACAACGCATGATGGGAAATTTACACTGTTAGAAACCAATTGCTTAGGTCAGTGTCATAAGGGGCCGGCAATGCTCATCAATGATGAACCATATACGGAGCTTACGCCTGAAAAAGTGCGCGAAGTAATTATGAATTATAAGAAGAAGGAAATTAGTGCTAATTAATATCAAAGCAACAATACACCTTATCTATATGACCTAGTTCATAACCTGTAAACACCAATGCCAGGTCTATATTTATTGTTGACTGTGGCATGCGTCTCAACATATTATGTATTAAACATTTGGTTTTACGAGAATAAGGCAATATAGCTTTAATGTATTCTATCAAGTGTGACATCATAGTTTAAACGAACCAATTGAGGGTCGATTAATATTAAAAGACTCTGATTTAGAACCTTTGGTCGTTCAAGTAATTATCAGGCAAGTAAAACGAACGCAAACTGTATCATACTAATTGATATCCATTAGGATGAATCAAATTCAGCGAGAGTTTCACCTGCCAACTATAGATAAACTTAAACAGATGAAAAAGAACTTACAACGACTCGACCTCATTTTTAAGAATGAGCACGATACCGAAACAATATTAAAGAAAACACTAGCCCGAAGCAATGATGAAGTGATCAATGATTTAATCAGTTCCGGTTTGAAAGGGCGTGGAGGAGCAGGTTTCCCAACCGGCTTAAAATGGAAACTGGCAGCTGAAGCAGAAGCCGAGAATAAATATGTGATTTGTAATGCTGATGAAGGTGAACCTGGCACTTTTAAAGATCGCGAAATTCTATCAAGTGTACCACATAAGGTGTTGACAGGAATGGCAGTATGTGCCCACATTATTGGTGCTAAACAAGGATTTATTTACCTCAGGGGTGAATACAGTTTCCTAAAAAGCCAGCTTTTAGAAATTATCGATGATTTTCATGGCATACTAGATGAGTGTGGTGTTAACTTCAGAGTAGAAATATTTATGGGAAGTGGCGCCTACATCTGCGGAGAAGAAAGTGCTTTATTTGAGAGTATGGAAGGAAAGCGAGGTGAACCTCGAAATAAACCTCCATTCCCAACTGATTGTGGATACATGAACCGTCCAACCGTTATTAATAATGTAGAAACCCTCGCACATACGTATTCAATAATGAAATACGGGCCTGAAAAATTTAAAGACTTAGGTGTGCAGGATTCAAGAGGTTCTAAAGTGTTTTCTGTTTCGGGCGATACTCCCATACCAGGCATCTATGAACTGGAGTTTGGTATGTCCCTGCAAAAGTTTGTGGACGATTTTGGTGATGGTGATTCCAAAGCAGTTCAGGTAGGTGGGGCCTCAGGGTTTTGTGTGCCTCGCAAACGATTTGAAAAAACGATAATTGGCTATCAGGGCAAATTGCGCGGAACATCTCTTCCAACTGGTGGTTCCATGATGATTTTTAATTCATCACGTTCAATGTATAACGTGTTGCATAATTATCTTGACTTCTTTGTTGAGGAATCTTGTGGTCAGTGCACGCCATGTCGTGTTGGAACCCAGCAATTGCTTTTAGGTATTCAGGCCGTTAAAAAAGGTGAGCAACCATCTGTATATTTGGATAAATTATTGGATTTAGCCGAAGCAATGCGTATAACCGCTAAATGTGGATTAGGGCAATCAGTCGCTAATTCATTCTCATCCATTGTGGAAAATTTCCGAGAAGAAATGATTTACTAACCTTTCATCCAATTGTTATGTCTGATAAGATTAATCTAAAAATAGATAATATAGCTGTTAGTATTAATGGAGGCTCCACAATACTTGAAGCAGCCCGGAAAATTAATATACGTATTCCAACATTGTGCTATCACGAGGATTTGTGTGTCGCTGGTAATTGTCGTGTGTGTGTGGTTGAACAGTCAGGTAGTGACAGGTTGTTGCCTGCCTGTGCCATGCCAGTGTCCGAAGGCATGGAGATACATACCAACAGCATGAAAGTACGCAACGCACGCAAGCAGATTGTGGAATTGCTGGTGAGTGAACACCGGGCTGATTGTACCAGGTGCTATAAGAATGGAAAATGCGAATTGCAGGAATTGGCATCAGAATATATTGTTGGTGAGAATGGGTTTATAGACCTTGTTGCTCATAAAGGCTATACAATAGATAACTTTTCCCCATCTATCATTAAAGATGACAGTAAATGTATACGCTGCCAGAGGTGTGTACGCACCTGCGATCAATTGCAGAGTATAAGTGCTTTGACAGTGGCACACAAAGGAGAGCATATGAAAATATCCTCTTTCTTCGAGAAACCGATGTTTGAGGTAGTTTGTACAAATTGTGGGCAATGTGTTAATCGATGTCCAACAGGTGCGTTAACCGAAAAAACATATCTCGATGAAGTATGGTCTTCACTTAATTCTGATAGAAAGCATGTGGTTGTTCAAACTGCTCCGGCGGTAAGAATTGCTTTGGGAGAAGCCCTGGGGATGCCTGCCGGTGAAATTGTTACGGGTAAAATGGTATCTGCTCTACGTCGATTAGGCTTCAGTTCGGTTTTGGATACTGATTTTACGGCTGACCTTACCATAATAGAAGAGGGTAATGAATTGTTGCATCGGCTGAAGAAAGTGGTGAAAGATAAAGATGATAGCGTTAAATTACCTATGACCACTTCTTGTTCGCCAGGTTGGGTGAAGTTTATCGAACATGCTTTTCCTGAATATCTGCCAAATGTGTCAACGGCTAAATCGCCGCAACAAATGTTTGGTGCATTGGCAAAAACCTTCTATGCCAATAAAATTGGTGTTGAACCCGAAAATATGGTGAGTGTGTCAATAATGCCATGCACCGCCAAAAAATATGAGGCTGATCGACCCGAAATGCGCAGCAGCGGATATAAGGATGTTGACTATGTGTTAACAACAAGAGAGCTGGCACTGATGATTAAGCAAGCTGGTATTGACTTTGCCTCTTTGCCCGACGATGAGTTTGACAGTATAATGGGTGAGTCGAGTGGTGCTGCTGTTATTTTTGGCGCAACAGGCGGAGTGATGGAAGCTGCTTTGAGAACTGCATACGAGGTGGTTACAGGTCGTGAGGTGCCATTTGAGAACCTGGAAATAACACCTGTTCGTGGCATGGAGAGCATCAGAGAAGCCAATATTAAAATTGAGAATGTATTGCCCGAGTGGGATTTTCTGGAAGGAGTAGAGCTTAAAACATGCGTAGCTCATGGATTATCTAATGCTAAAAAGATAATGGAAGCTGTGCGAGATGGTAAAGCTGAGTATCATTTCATTGAGATAATGGCTTGCCCGGGAGGTTGCCTTGGAGGCGGAGGTCAGCCTATACCTACGTCACCAGCCATACGTAAGAAGCGGAGTGAGGCCATATATGCCGAAGATAGGCATAAACCAATCAGAAAATCGCATGAGAATCCGGAAGTGATGCATCTGTATGAAGAGTTTCTGAAAGAGCCTCTTGGGCATGTGTCGCATAAGTTATTGCATACGCATTATACAGAAAGAAATCGATATTAATTTTCTGAAACCGGCTTAGGTCGGTTTCTTTTTACTATTTTGAACTTGAAATACGAGTTTTTAGGAGTATGGATACTAAGCATGAAATAATTATTTGTCTTGGAAGCTCATGTTTCTCAAGAGGAAATAAAGATGTTTTAGAAGTAGTGAAAGAGTTTCTGAAAGAGCATCAGTTATCTGCCGAGGTCTTCTTCCATGGCGATTTGTGTGGTGGTAAGTGTGAAGAAGGTCCGGTATTAAAAATAGATACGACTTTGTTTTCGCAGGTGACCGTTGATAATGTGTATGAAATTCTAACCAGCTACTTCGATGTAGAAAAGGAAAAGTAAACGTATGGGGCAATTGATTGTAACTGATAAGGATAAATGTAATCTTAGTTATACTTGTGTTAGAGTATGTCCGGCCAAGGCCATCAAAATAGCTGACAAATATGCACAAATACTGCCTGACAGGTGTATTGGCTGCGGTCAGTGCGTTACCATGTGTGCTCAGCAGGCTATTCAGTACCGTAGCGATATAGAGATCGTTAAGAGTTTAATTGGTCAAAATGATAAGGTTGCTGCTATTTGTGATCCGGCTATATCTGGCGAATTTACAGATGTGGCAGATTATCGAAAGTTTGTAGCAATGATTCGGGAAATTGGCTTTGACATTGTTACGGAAATGTCTTTTGCGGTTGACTTGGTGGCATACAAATATAAGGATCTGGTAGACAGTTTCCAGGGTAAGCACTATATTACCACCAAATGTCCGCCTGTAGTTAGCTATATTGAGAAGCAGGAGCCGGAATTGGTCGAAAACCTGGCACCAATTGTGCCGCCATACATTGCCATGGCAAAAATTATTCACAAGCGCTATGGCGATGATGTTAAAATCGTTTACCTCACAGCATGTACTGCAGCTAAAGATGAAAAGAAGCAATTTTATCATACCGATGGTCATATAGATGGCGTACTTACGTTTGTTGAATTGCGGCAGTTGTTTGCTCAAAAGGGCATCACTGAAAAAACCGTTGAATTTAGTGAGTTTGATCCGCCATTGGGCCGCAAAGGTGGACTGTTTCCTATATCCCATGGATTGTTTCAAGCGGTAGATATCAATCAAGGTTTGCTCGAAGGAGATATCATTATCACCGAAGGTCGAACTAACTTTTTGCAATCAATTAAAGAATTTAAGCAGGAAAACCAGCTTAATCAGCACCTCGATCTGTTCTATTGCAAGGGTTGCATACAAGGACCCGGTACATCACAGGGAGGTAAGAAGTTTACCCGGCGTTCGCAGGTGATTAAGTATGTTAATAAGCGCATGAAAGCCATTGATGCCTATCAGTGGCGCCTGGATATTGAAGAGTTTAAAACCCTTGATTTAAACAGAAATTTTAAATCTAAAGATATACGACTGCCAATTCCATCTAAGGAACAGATAGATGCTGTTCTGGCCGATATGGGTAAATCGAAACAAGAAGATCAGTTGGGGTGTGGTGCTTGTGGCTATCCATCATGCAGAGAATTTGCAGTGGCCCACTTACAGGGCTTAACCGACTATGAACAGTGCTACACTTTCTCGATCAAAAAGCTGCGATCATATGTCAATAAAGTGAATGCATCCAATGAAAAATACAGGAAAACGCAGGAAGCTTTAGTGATAAGTGAGGAGAAGGCCAGGGTAGAAGAAAAACTGGCTCGTGAAGCTGCTGAAACAACTACGGCCATGTTAAATAAGTTAAGAGCGGGTGTAGTTATAGTTGATGAAGGACTTAATGTGATTGAAGCCAATGAGCGCTTTGTGGAGATGATTGGAGATGATGCACGCGAAATAGCTGAAGTAGTGCCAGGTTTAAAAGGGGCTGAATTGAAAAGTCTGGTCGATTTTCATAAGGTGTTTGCATCGGTTTTGCAGTCGGGACAAGATGTATTGGAGCGTGATGTTGAATTTGCCAATTCAATCATTAATGTATCTGTTTTTACCATTAAGCGGCATGAAATAGTTGGAGGAATAATACGGGACTTGATAACCCCAGAGGTTAGAAAGGAAGAAGTAATAAAGCGGGCCCGTGACGTGATTAAGGAGAACCTGGAAACGGTTCAGCAGATTGCTTTCTTACTTGGCGAGAGTGCCTCAAAAACAGAGAAGACCCTCAATAGCATAATCGAAGCGCAACAGTTAGGCGAAAAGCATGGATCCGGTAAATAAATACTTTATTGACGTTGAGTGTCGCCAAAATAATCATGTTGGTGAGATAATCTGTGGCGATGTCTTTCTTTCCAGGCGGATAAAGGAGGAGGGGCGAATAATTGCAGTGCTTTCCGATGGTATGGGAAGTGGTGTTAAGGCTAATGTTCTGGCAACATTAACGGCTTCAATGGCTATGAACTTCACAATAGAACACAGGGAAGTGGCCCGTTCAGCTGAAATAATTATGAATACCTTACCGGTATGTAGTGTGCGAAAGGTTAGTTACAGCACTTTTACAATTATTGATATTGAGGATGACGGAACCACCACTATTGTGGAATACGATAATCCGTTGTGCATGATAATGAGGGGGATGGATGAATATGATCCTGGCTGGGAAGATTTAATTCTTGACGGAGAACAAAATAAGGGTAAGAAACTGCGTATCTGCAAGTTTAAGGCCCGGTTGGAGGATAGGATTTTTTTCTGGTCAGATGGTATTGTACAGTCTGGCATGGGCACAAGAGCTTTCCCCTTTGGTTGGGGTAGAGAAGAGTTAGGCGAGTATGTGCAAAAGATTGTGAAGTACACCCCATTTGCATCCTCGGGTAAGCTGGCGCAAAAAGTTATTAATATGGCCCAGTTACATGATGGCGATAAGCCCAAAGACGACTCTTCATGTGGCGTTATATACTATCGGGAGCCACGCAAGTTACTGTTAATTACTGGCCCGCCTTTTGAAGATAGTAATGATTTTGCTTTCTCTTTAAAAGTCAAGCAGTTTAAGGGGCGTAAAATTATTGCCGGCGGAACAACCGCTGAAATTGTCGCTCGTGAGCTGGCACTAAAATTTGATGCCGGTTTTGAGTCGGAAGACAACGAATTGCCGCCCGTTTCCTACATGGAAAGTATCAACCTGGTTACAGAAGGTATTCTGACACTGGGTAAAGTGGCTCGTTTGTTGGAAACCTATACGGTTAATACACGACTTTCCAAGGGACCTGCTGACCAAATTATAAAGATGCTATTCGAAAGTGACCGCATTCACATCCTTAACGGTACCAGAATAAATGTAGCACATCAGGATCCTAATCTGCCTGTGGAGCTGGAAATCAGGCGCACAGTTGTAAAGCGCATCATGCGTCTTTTGGAAGTCAGATTCATGAAAGATGTAACAATAGAATATATGTAAGTAAACATGATGTAAATCATGAATCTTCAAAAGCTTCTAGATTGATATTCAGTTTTTAGTAGTGCTTTTAAATTGTAAGTTATTCCTCTGCCTGCCAAGTGATTTGTTGGGAAATAATTTAGACTTGTTCTGTATTATTGAAAACAGACTTCTGGCCTTTTTTTTCTCGGTATATTAGTATTAGTTTGCTGTAGTAATCAGGAAATATTTCTTTAATAATTAGCAACATTAACCTAGCTAAGAATAACAAATATGGCGACATCAATTAAAATAAGAAAAATAGCCGAACTGCTGGAGGCCCAAGTTGTTTGTGGTGTTGATCTTATTGAAAATGAAGTGAGGTATGCATTTGCCAGTGATTTAATGAGTGATGTCTTGACCCTTGAGTCAGAACACCTGGTGCTGATTACCGGCTTAACCAATATGCAAACTGTAAGAACTGCTGAAATGGCGGATATTAACTGTATAGTGTTTGTGCGGGGCAAAAAGGTGACCCCTGAGATGATTGATGTGGCTAGTGAAAATAATACTGTTCTGATAGAATGTAAGTATTCGATGTTCAGAACAATTGGGATGTTGCACGATGCAGGTGTTAGTCCTGTGTATTGATAATTGAATATGAAGTTTAGCTACGAAGTTGAAGGAGGAAATTTTGCCAAGGCTGGTAATGCAGCCAGTAATGTCAAAAAAGTACTTAAACAGCTAAATGTTGATCCGAAAATAATAAAGCGCATTGTAGTAGCTCTATACGAAGGAGAAGTGAACGTTGTAGCTCATGCATACAAAGGAATGGTGTTAGTTGATATTGATCCTAGCCGAATACATATTCGTATTGAGGATGAAGGGCCAGGGATACCTGATATTGATTTAGCCATGCAGGTGGGCTACTCAACAGCATCGGCCATGGTGAGAGAGATGGGATTTGGTGCAGGCATGGGATTGCCTAATATGAAGAGAAATGCCGATGTAATTGATATTAGCAGTAAAGTTGGTGAAGGAACAGTCGTTGAGCTTACAACTAAATTGACAAGTTAATTGAGAATGGCTATGAGCGAGCAACAGTTTTATCATGCATTAAAAGTGGATAAGGATTTATGCTTTGGATGTACCCATTGTATGAATGTATGTCCAACCGATGCCATTCGTATCCGCGATGGTATTGCCTCTATTCGAAAAAACTGGTGTGTTGACTGTGGCGAATGTATGAAATCATGTCCGGTAGATGCTTTCTACGTTGAGCAGGATGATTTCGAGAAAATCTTCAATTTTAAATACCGTGTGGCTGTTCTACCGTCGGTTTTTATTGGTCAGTTTTCTAAGCAAATAAAAGAGTGTGAAATCATTGATGTGCTCAAAGGCCTGGGATTTACTCATGTGGTGCCGGCTGAAGCTACCGTTGATGTCATCAATGAATCGATGCTGGATGAACTAAAGTCGGATAGAGACAAGCCAATGATAAGTGCTTTCTGTCCATCAATAGTTCGCCTCATTCAGGTGCGTTTCCCCGGATTGGTAAATAATATTATACCTATAAAGCCGCCAATTGATACCACGGCTATGTATTATCGCGAATTACTTCAGGAAGAAGGAAAAAGTGCCGATGAGATTGGGGTATTTTATGTGACACCCTGTGCTTCCAAAATAGCAACAGTAAAGAGTCCGGTAGGAGATGACATGTCAAATGTTGATGGTGTTATCAACATGGACTTTCTGTATAATAAAGTGTACCACGTGCTGAAAACACGCAGTAACACCCAATTCTCATGTGAAGAAACAGTGCCTTACCTTTCTCCCAAAGGACTCAACTGGAGCCTTACTGATGGAGAGGCCAGTCAGATGACAGGCCGTTGCCTGGCGATAGATGAGATTCATAATGTTATTTCTTTCTTAGAGAAAGTTGAAAATGATGAAATTATAAATGTAGACTTTCTGGAATTGAGAGCTTGTGATCAGAGTTGTGCCGGTGGTGTTTTGTTAACCGAAAACAGATTTCTAACTGTTGAACGGCTCAAGAATAGGGCAGAACGCATCAATGCATCTGGCAAGTATGTGCAGAATATCTCCGATGCTCACAGGCAATTGATTAAGAATAATAACTACGTTGGCAGGGTTGAACCACGCTCGATGATGGTGCTTGACGAAGACATGAGTATTGCATTGAAGAAAATGGAACGTGTTCGTCGAATGATGTGCTATTTGCCGGGTATTGACTGTGGAGCCTGCGGTGCTCCAAATTGTGAAAGTTTGGCTAAAGACATTGTACGTAAAGAAGCTAACTTGTCGAATTGTGTCTTTCTGCAGCGCATGATGGAAAAGAGTAAGAAACTGGATCCTCAGCATTCTATTCGTATTATTGAAAAAACCTGGGGTAAAGATCGTTTAGATAAAGATTGTAAGAAAAAAGGTGCTAAGGATGAAGCTAATATGTAATTAGTTAGAGACGCAGGTCTATGTCTGAGGCATTAAAATATATATAAAGATGAAGGTTGCTGATATCATTGAAAAACTGGATCTCAAAGTAATTGGAGGCGAAGAAGGCCTTCAGAATGAAATAACAGGTGGTTATACATCTGACTTATTGAGCGATGTAATGGGGAATGTGGATGAGGGCGATGTGTGGATAACCCTGCAGACTCACCGCAATGTAATGGCAGTGGCATCACTTAAAGAGGTAGCAGCTGTAATTATAGTTAAAGGATTGGAGGCGGATGAGAACACCATTAATCAGAGTAATGATGAAGGGATACCTTTGTTAAGCAGTGAAATGGAGACGTTTGAGTTATCCGGTAAATTGTATCAAATGCTTAATGAATAGTAATGAAACGCTTTAAGGCCGATTTGCACATGCACACCGTCTTATCTCCATGTGGAAGTTTAGAGATGAGTCCGGTTGTCATTGTAGAGAAAGCATTAGAGCGGGGAATAGATATAATTGGAATAACTGACCATAACAGCACCAGGCAATGTGCCGAAGTGTATAAAGTTGGACAGCAAAAGGGAGTAACAGTGTTTTGCGGAGTCGAGGTCACTACCAAAGAAGAAGTACACTGTTTAACGTTCTTTGAAAATTTTGAAAAACTTGACGCTTTTCAGGTGTATCTGGATAAGCATCTACCTGAGATACCCAATGACCCAGAACGGTTTGGGCATCAGGTGTGGGTCGATGTCAATGAAGAAATACTTGGACAGGAAGAGCGGTTACTGATTAGTGCCATTGAACAGTCGATTGATGAGGTGGAGGATAAAGTGAGAGAGCTGGATGGATTGTTTATACCAGCACACATCTTCAGACCAAGCTTTAGTGTATACAGCCAGTTGGGATTTATGCCATTTGATATATCCCCCGACGCTATTGGAATAAGCTCGCGATATAATGTGGAGGAACAGCTTAATAAGCATCCCGAGCTTAAACAATTTACGGTGCTGCGCTCATCCGATGCTCATTTTCCTGAGCAGATAGGTACACATTATACCATTGTAGAAATGGAAGAGCCCAGTTTCGAGGAGTTTCGGAAGGCATTGCACAATGTTGAAGGAAGAAGAGTAATTGAATTGAGGTAATGAAGGATTTATCAATGCATATCATGGACATTGTCCAGAACTCGGTTAGAGCCAAAGCTGAAAATATAACACTATCCATAGTGACGGATGAATACTGGCTGACCATAAAGGTGCAGGATGATGGGAAAGGTATGGATGAGGTTACGCTACAAAAAGTGCGCGATCCTTTTTATACATCACGCACTACTCGTAAGGTTGGGATGGGCATTCCACTTATACAGCAAAATGCAGAACTAACCGGTGGACATGTGGAGATTGAATCGACGCTTGGTGTTGGTACGACTTTAACTGCTCAGTTTGGACGAAAGCACATTGACAGGCCGCCAATGGGTGACATTGCATCCACAGCAGCCATGATGATGACAGGCAATGAAGGTGTTAATCTGCAATTTGAAGTTCAATGTGGAGATGAACAGTTTGCAATAAGCACCAATGAGGTTAAAGAGGTATTAGGAGATGTAGACATTCGTCTGCCGAAAGTAACAAGTTTTTTGAAGGAAATGATTGAGGAAAATTTAAGGGAATTAAAGATAGAATTTGATTAAATGCCAGATTAAATCGGGCAACCAGACAAACAAAAGAATGTGTAATTAATAATAACCAATCGCTATGTCAAAAGTTAAATCTCTTGCTGATTTGCGCAAATTGCGCGATGAACTGCAAACAAAAGTGAGTTTGCGCGAGAAAAGCGACCATCCTGATAAACTGGTTCAGGTGAAAGTGTCGATGGCTACCTGTGGAATTGCTTCAGGAGCTAAGGAAGTGATGAACCATATGATTGAAGAAATGGATCGTCAGGCAATAGATGCCATAGTTACTCAAACCGGATGCATGGGTTACTGCTATGCAGAACCAACTATCGAAGTCACGTTGCCCAATAGTGCACCAGTGGTTTTTGGTCATGTGGATAATAAAAAGGCCAATGAAATCATTGAGAAGTACATTATTAGAGGTGAACTGGTGGATGGTATCATCCCGGTAAATTACGAAACAGTAAAAGAGAATAAAAACGAATAGTTTTTTGCACTATGGCTAAATATAAGAATCATATCCTTGTATGTGGCGGAACTGGCTGCCGTGCATCACAAGGTGAGGAAATTGTACAAAATCTTGGGAAAGTAATTGAGGAGAATAGCCTTGAGAATGAAGTACAAGTAGTGAGAACCGGTTGCTTCGGGTTCTGTGAGAAAGGTCCTGTTGTTAAGATGGTACCAGACAATACTTTTTACGTGCAGGTAACACCTGAAGATGCCACTGAAATTGTATCAGAGCATTTAGTAAAAGGACGGAAAGTAGAGCGCTTACTTTATACTGATCCAGAGACACAGGAACGTGTTTCGGAATCGAAAGATATGGGCTTCTACAAAAAACAGATACGTATTGCCTTGCGTAATTGTGGTTTTATCAATCCTGAAAATATTGATGAGTACATTGCTCGTGATGGATATGCTGCTTTAGGTAAAGTATTAACTGAACTGACGCCTGAAGAAGCTATTAAAGTGATTATTGACTCTGGTCTTCGCGGTCGTGGTGGTGGTGGTTTCCCAACAGGATTAAAGTGGGACATCACTCGTAAAGTGGAAGCTGAGCAAAAATATGTGGTTTGTAATGCCGATGAAGGTGATCCGGGTGCTTTTATGGATCGTTCAATTCTTGAAGGAGATCCACATGCAGTATTGGAGGCAATGGCTATTAACGGCTATTGTACCGGCGCTTCAAAAGGTTTAATTTATATCCGTGCTGAGTATCCATTGGCTATTTCTCGTTTGAAGATTGCCATTAATCAGGCCCGCGAATATGGTTTATTAGGTGAAGATATTTTCGGTACAGGATTTAGTTTCGATGTTGAATTACGCTATGGTGCAGGTGCTTTCGTTTGTGGTGAAGAAACATCTTTGATTCACTCCATGGAAGGATTGCGCGGGGAGCCAACAGTGAAGCCACCATTCCCATCAGAGAGTGGTTATAAAGGTATGCCAACCAACGTAAATAATGTTGAGACATATGCCAATATACCGGTTATTATTCTCGAAGGAGCTGAGTGGTTTAGTAGTATCGGTACTGAAAAGAGTAAAGGAACCAAAGTATTTGCTTTGGCTGGCAAAGTAAATAATGTTGGACTGATTGAAGTGCCAATGGGGACCTCACTTCGCGAAGTTATTTTCGATATTGGTGGTGGTATTAAAGATGGTAAGAAGTTTAAAGCTGTTCAGACAGGTGGTCCATCAGGTGGTTGCTTAACTGAAAAGCATTTAGATATTCCAATCGATTACGATAACCTGTTAGCTTGTGGCTCAATGATGGGCTCAGGTGGTATGATTGTAATGGATGAAGACGATTGTATGGTTTCTGTAGCCAAATTCTATTTAGATTTTACAGTTGAAGAATCGTGTGGTAAGTGTGCGCCTTGTCGTATTGGTAATAAGCGTTTATACGAAATGCTTGATAAACTGACTGAAGGTAAAGGAACAGAAGAAGACCTTACTTTATTACGTAATCTGAGTAATGTAATTAAGGATACTTCTCTTTGTGGATTAGGTCAAACATCGCCTAACCCGGTTCTGTCAACCATGGAGAACTTTGCTGATGAGTATGAAGCACACGTTCGCCACGGTAAATGTCCGGCTGGTCAGTGTAAGTCACTGATGCAGTATGTGATTGAGGCCGAGAAATGTATTGGTTGTACACTTTGTTCGCGCGTTTGTCCGGTTGATGCGATTACCGGAGATAAGAAAGAACCTCATTTAATTAGTCAGGAGACATGTATTAAGTGTGGTGCTTGTTATGAAAAATGTAAGTTTGGTGCAATCAGCATTCAGTAACCAGGCTAATTTTTGAACAGTAAAAGATAGAAGAATGGAAATCGTTCAATTAAGCATAGATAATAAAAAGGTAGTTGTTGAGAAAGGCACTACCATCTTAGAGGCAGCGAAAAACATCGGGGTGGATATTCCAACTTTATGTCACATGAAGCTGCACGATATGAACATTGAGAATAAGCCAGGCGGATGTCGTGTTTGCGTGGTGGAAGTGGAAGGCCGTCGTAACTTGGCACCTGCATGTAAAACAGAGTGTACAGAAGGTATGGACATTCAAACGCACTCTGTTCGTGTGGTAAATGCCCGTCGTACAGTTATGGAACTGATCTTATCTGATCACCCGTTTGAGTGTTTGGTGTGTGCTAAGTCAGGCGATTGCGAATTACAGACAATGGCACAAAATCTTGGTATTCGCGAAGTGCGTTACCAGGGCGAGAAGAACTCGTATAAGAGTGATGAGTCGCCAGCTATCGTGCGCGAAATGGAGAAATGCATCATGTGTCGCCGTTGCGAAACTGCCTGTAACGAAGTTCAGACAGTTGGTGTACTTTCGGCTGTTAACCGTGGTTTCGAGTCGGTTGTGGCACCAGCCTTCGAAATGGATCTGGATCATTCGGCCTGTACTTTCTGTGGTCAGTGTGTGGCTGTTTGTCCTACTGGTGCTTTAACAGAGCGTGATAGTTCAGCTAAAGTGATGGATGCAATTGTTGATCCTAAGAAAACAGTGATTGTTCAGACGGCTCCGGCTGTTCGTGCTGCGTTAGGCGAGGAGTTTGGCATGGAAGCAGGTACTTTGGTGACCGGTAAAATGGTTTCAGCTCTGCGCAAATTGGGTTTCGACCATGTATTTGATACTGACTTTGCAGCTGACTTAACCATTATGGAAGAAGGTACCGAGTTGTTAGGTCGTTTAGGTAAGCATTTAGCGGGTGATAAAGATGTGAAGTTACCAATCTTAACTTCTTGTTGTCCGGGGTGGGTGAACTTCTTCGAGCATCAGTTCCCTGATATGATAGATATTCCATCAACAGCTAAGTCGCCTCAGCAAATGTTTGGTGCCATTGCGAAAACTTATTTCGCTGACCAGCTGAAACAGAAGCGCGAAGATGTAGTTGTGGTTTCTGTGATGCCTTGTTTGGCTAAAAAATATGAGTGTGCACGCGATGAGTTCAAGGTAGATGGTGATCCAGACGTGAACTTATCAATTTCAACTCGCGAGTTGGCTCAGATGATTCGCAATGCCAACTTAAACTTCGAAGCACTGGAAGAAGATGATTTTGACCAGCCACTGGGAGAGTCTACTGGTGCTGCGGTTATCTTCGGTACTACCGGTGGTGTAATCGAAGCTGCTGTGCGCACCGCTTACGAGGTGCATACCAAAAAGCCACTTCCAAAACTTGACTTCGAAGAGTTAAGAGGATTTGAAGGTATTCGTTCGGCAACCATTGATTTTGATGGTCTTCCAATTAATATTGGTATTGCTCACGGATTAGGAAATGCCCGTAAATTATTAGAAGATATCAGAGCCGGGAAATCACAGTTTCATGCTATTGAAATTATGGCGTGTCCTGGTGGATGTATTGGTGGTGGTGGTCAGCCATATCACCACGGTGATGTTGAAGTACTGAAGAAGCGTCAGCATGCTATTTATGAGGAAGATAAAGGTAAAGTGCTGCGTAAATCGCATGAAAACCCATTTGTTCAGAAACTGTATAGCGAATTTCTGGGTGAGCCATGTGGACATAAATCGCATGAGTTGCTTCACACGCACTATTACGATAAGAAAAAGAAGATTGAAATCTAGTTAGTATCAAGATTATAGTATCAAGATGCAAGTTAGTCTTGATACTTGATACTTGTATCTTTTATCTTAAAAGGAAATTAAAATGGCAGATATAAAATTACCCGCCGGTAAGGTGGAAGAATTAAAAGAAGTATGTAAGAAGCTCGGTAACGAAGGAGGCGAGTTGATTAATGCACTTCATGCAGCTCAGGAATTGTTTGGCTATTTGCCAGCTGAAGTTCAAGAGTTAGTAGCAAATGAAATGAATGTGTCTGTTGCACACGTTTATGGTGTCGTAACGTTCTACTCATTCTTCTCGATGATTCCAAAAGGAGAGCATCCTATCTCAATTTGTATGGGAACGGCATGCTACGTGCGTGGAGCTGAGAAGGTGTTGGACGAATTCAAGCGTCATCTGGATGTAAAAGTTGGTGAAACCACACCTGATGGTAAATTCTCTATCAGTTGCTTGCGCTGCGTTGGTGCATGCGGGCTTGCTCCAGTTGTTACTGTAGGCGATAAAGTTTATGGTCGTGTAGCAGCTGAAGATGTAAAAGGTATTTTAGAAGAGTATAAATAAAATACATGTTTCAATAATGGAGCCGCCTCATTTTTTTGGGGCGGTTTTTTGTTATTTATATTGTAATTAAATGTCTTGCTGGAAAGATATATCAGTGAGAAAGTTAGGTTTAAGCTTATGAATTAAAGTTTAAATTTTAGGTGGAAGGTCTAATTATAAGTATAACGCTAAATGGTGTTTTTTAACAGCTAATAATTCTGGTAATATATTGCTTAAATCAGCTTAAAACACCTAATTTTGAAGCATTGAAGTGTTGATTGGGACAACACATAAAAGCAAATCAGATGTCAATAATTTATACCCCGCAAAAATATAAGCTGGCCGATAAGCCAATGGAGAATTTTATTGATCCGGAAGAAATCAATGAGATTCTGGCGGCACATCAACAACCAAGTATTCAAAAGGTTAATGAAGTGATTGCCAAATCGATGCAGAAGCAGCGATTAAGTTTGCAAGACACGGCTATTCTATTGAATGCGAATGAACCTGAAATGGTGGATGCCATCAAGTCGGCTGCCAAGCAACTTAAAGAACAGGTGTATGGCAGACGAATTGTGTTGTTTGCACCGCTGTATGTAGGCAACCTGTGTATCAATGATTGTACCTATTGTGGGTTTCGTTCCACCAATAAAAAACAGGAGCGCATAACGCTTGGCAAGCAAGATATCATTGATCAGGTGGTGGCTCTGGAAGATACGGGTCATAAAAGATTGATACTCGTGTATGGCGAGCATCCGCGTTACGACGCACAGTTTATAGCTGATACTGTGAAGATTGTTTATGGTGTTAAGCATAAGAATGGTGAGATCCGCCGAGTTAACATCAATGCTGCACCGCTGGATATTGAGGGGTATAAAATTGTGAAAGAAGCAGGCATAGGTACCTACCAGATCTTTCAGGAAACCTATCATAAACCAACCTATGAGAAAGTACACCTGAAAGGAACCAAGAAGCATTTTGAATGGCGATTGGCAGGGTTGGATAGGGCCCAGGAAGCGGGAATTGATGATGTGGGTATTGGTGCTTTGTTTGGACTTTACGATTGGCGATACGAAGTATTGGGGCTGTTGCGCCATGTCAATCATTTTGAGGCGGTGTATAACGTTGGGCCACATACCATTTCATTTCCTCGTATTCAGTCAGCTTCAGGCTTTGAGGTAGATAAACGCTACGAAGTAAGTGATGCAGATTTTACCAAGCTGGTGGCTGTATTGCGATTAGCAGTGCCTTATACAGGCTTAATTTTAACAGCACGCGAGCCAGGCCATATTCGCGATGAGATTTTACAATATGGAGTGTCGCAGATTGATGGCGGTACCAATATTGAGATGAAAGGATATACCAGCCATAAGGAGCAACAGGATTTGGATCATGAACAATTTGAGATTTGTGACGATCGCTCCTTGAATGAGGTGATGGAAGAGTTGGTGGAAGATGGTTATATACCTTCTTTTTGCACGGCCTGTTATCGTTTAAACCGCACCGGTGAGCACTTCATGGAGTTTTCTGTTCCCGGATTTATCAAGCGCTTTTGTCAACCCAATGCCATACTTACTTTGGCTGAATACCTTGAGGATTATGCTCCTCCTGCAACTAAAGAAAAGGGTTACAAGCTGATTGAAGATAGTTTGAAGGACTATGATGATGAGCGCTTCAAAACAAAATTAGTTGAGCGTTTGGGGCGCATACAAGCCGGCGAACGAGATTTATACTTCTAATAACTTATCAAATTTGAAAGCCTGATTAATAGCTGTTAATCAGGTTTTTTTTGTTCATTGGTTAATAAAAAGATAAAAACATCCAAAAATCCATATAAATTAAAAACTAATCGATACTTTCGTGCCTTTAGTTTTCATTCTGGATAATTATAGTAGGGTGCACATGGTTAAAGTATATGCATTTTAGACCTAAACCCAATTATGATTGTCTGTAAAATAAGGTAGATGCAAATACAATCAATAGCTGAGGTAGGCAGTAATCTGGACCGACAGTTCGAAAAAATTCTGAAGCGCTTAAAAACCAAAATGAAAAGCGTTTATCATGAGCGCAGTGATATTAATGAACTTGGTATTAACCGGGGTATGCCTCCTTTTGTGATGCGCGAGATAATGTCCACTAATCCTTTTTCCGCCATTATTCCAACTGAGTACGGAGGATTAGGAGGGGACACCAAAGAGAGTATTGCCTTAATGGCGGCTGCCTCCTACGAATCATTGGCTTTGTCCCTAACCTTTGGTATTAATATGGCTCTATTTCTGCAGCCCGTCATAAAAGCAGGTCAACCAGAGGCCAAAGTGGAAGTGCTGAAGCGTTTTATAGAGCAACAAAATATGGGTGGATTAATGATTACGGAGCCTGACTTTGGTAGTGATGCATTAAATATGCAGACATCTTATACTGAGTCTGGCAATTCAGCCAAACTTAAAGGTACAAAGCATTGGGCTGGCTTAACGGGTTGGGCCGATTTCTGGCTGTTAACCGCTCGTAAAGATATGGGTGGTAAAAGCCTGGCACGTGATCTTGATTTCTTTATTTGTGATGTAACACAACCTAAGCAGGGCATTGTTGTTGAAGAACGTTTTAATAACCTGGGTTTGTATCAAATACCATACGGACGTAATCGTATTGATGTGGAGATTCCTGGTGTACAGAAGTTAGTGCCGGAAAAATCAGGTGTTAAACTCATGCTAGACTTATTGCACCGAAGCCGAATGTCATTTCCGGGTATGGCCATCGGATTTATTCAACGTATGCTTGATGAGGCTATACAGCATTGTCAGCAGCGCTTTGTTGGCGGTAAAAGTCTTTTGTCCTATGATCAGGTGCAGCAGCGCATTAGTCAGCTGCAGGCTTACTTCACTACAGTATCAGCTTTTTGTGTCAATAGTAGTGCAAAGGCAGGACTGAAAAATGACTTATCTACTATAGGAATAGAAGCCAATGCAGTTAAAAGCATTGCTACAGATATGATGCAGGCCGCTTCGCAAACATTATTGCAGTTGGTAGGTGCCAAAGGCTATAAACTCAATCATATTGCCGGGCGCTCAACGGTTGATAGTCGTCCCTTTCAGATTTTTGAAGGCTCTAACGATATGCTATATTCGCAGGTGGCAGAAAGTATTATTAAGCTGATGCGTAAAGCCAGGCATACCAATGTGCTTGATTTCATTAATGGTTTTGAGCTAACGGCAAATGCAGGAAATGTTGTGAAGGATTTATTCAATTTTAAATTGAAAGACTCTATTCCGCAGCGTAAATTGGTTGAATTTGGTCAGATTTTCAGTCGTCTAATCTCCCTGGAAAAAGTATTAAAGCTGGGTGACAAAGGCTTTGCAGCAGAGTTGATTGATGGGGCGGTTGTTCATTTGCGCCAGGATATTCAGCAACTGTTGGCAGCTTATAATGCAGATAACCAAACGCAGGTAATCGAGGATTATCGTTCTCAATCTAATTGGCTCTCTTTTGTTTAAAAGGTTGTGACTTCCATATAATACAACAAAACCGGATTTTACGTCCGGTTTTGTTGTATTATATTTGTACTGAATTATTTTCTTCGCCACAGTGTTTTCTGAAAGATAATACCATAATAGGCATCTCCAGTATCACTCATGATGCAATATTCAGCTCCTATCTGAATTCCACCAAAAGCTTTGATGTTATAATAGGCATCTACCCAAAATGAGTTGTTTGTGTAACCATCTTTATTGAAGTTGGTGGTAGTACCAACAGCAAAGTCAAAACGTCCACCATAGGAGTAGTACAAGCCATTTACCAATGCTCGGTTTTTCCAGGTCTCTACATCCTGATTATAGGTAGTGTAAGGTAAAAAGAGGTGGTTGTCAGCATATAATTCATATCCATAACCAATACCAACGCTGAAATATTCGCCTTCAAAGCGGTTATGACTAAGGCGTAAGTTGACGTTGTGCTTCGAGTTTTTGCTGACTGATGCCCAAAAACTCGCTTCCAGATCAGAATAACCCGCTGTATTAAATAATTGTATACCTAACGAATTGAATACATGTGCAGACTTTTCGTCTGATTTTTCATTATAAAACTGATTGTCTTCCACTGCAACACTCTCAAAACCTGAGTTACTGTTAAAATCTTGCGCATTGATATTGGCAAGGCAACACACCCCAACAATCACTGAGAAAATAAACTTCATATTTAATCCTTTACATTTTACTGAGCCTTAATACAGGCTTTGGTGGTAATTAATGCGGGTAACCAGCAATAACTTTACCAATCTTGTTTTGCAAGTTTAGAATTAGGAATATTTAAGACTTAGGATAGAACCTGTTTAATAACGTTAAGCCATTAAAGTAAGGAAATGCCATTATTGTCTATTTTTATAAGACGTTGCTTATACAATGCACCAATGGCTTTTTTAAAGTTTTTCTTACTGGTTCCAAATACTTTGTAGATTAGTTCAGCGGGGCTCTTGTCAGAGATGTCCATGTGACCATCTTTTGCTTTAAGCTTTTCAATGATGTCAGCAGCCAGACCATCAATCTTTTCGTAACCTGGTTTTTCCAGGCTAATATCCAGCTTGTCGTCTTCCCTTACTTTTTTGATATACCCTTTACAGCTGTCCCCAATTTTTATGGGTTTAAACAACTCATTATGATAGAGCATGCCTGAGTGTGTGTTATTCACAGCCACCTTATAACCTAAATCGGTTTTACCTATCACCATGATGTCCACTTCTTCACCTTCCTCATATTCTGGCATCAGGTTATCTAAAACTGAATTGAGTTTTGATGTAGCGACAATACGCCTGCTTTCATCGTCAAGGTATACATACACTACATACCGCTCACCTTCTTTCATGCGTTCGGCCTGCTCACGATAAGGAACCAATAGATCTTTCATCAGACCCCAATCAAGAAAAGCGCCTGTTTTGTTGACAGAAACAACTTTCAAATATGCAAACTCACCTACTATAGCATGTGGTTCTTCTGTTGTAGCTATAATGCGGTCTTCAGAGTCCAGGTAAATAAATACTTCGATGTCATCGTCGACTTTTAGTCCGGGTGGTACATACCTAATTGGTAACAGTATTTCGCCCAATTCGCCCCCATCCAGATAAACGCCAAAGTCAACAGTCTTAATAACTTTTAATGTATTGTATTTCCCTATCATCCTGATATTTTTAACAAGGTGCAAAGATAAGTAAATGTATGGCATTATTTGCTATTCATTATTTAAGAACTTCATTTATTTCTTGCGATGATTTTGGGTAGTGTTATAGGCATTTTGAGGCGTATTGAAATTAAAAGATAAATTGGTACTAATTTTAAGTATCAGCAAATCAGTGCCATAAAATAAAGTTTACATATACAAACATCTAGAAAGTTGTATATGTAGAAAAATAGATATATGTTTGTCCCTGAAATTTTACTTCGGTAAATGAATATGGAAAAACAAACAAAACATATGAACAGAAATTTTTTAAATGGGATTCTAATAGCCTGCATATCATTGGCAGGCTTGGCATCTCAGGCTCAGGAAAACATGGGCAATGAGATGTTTTCGTTGGATGAGGCATTGCAGTTGGCGTCAGAAAATAACAGAGAAATTCAGAAGGCGCTGGCTGATGTTAATGCTGCAAAGGGGGCAAATCAGCAGGCTAATGCTGCATTTCTGCCTTCAGTTGAGTTGTCAAGTGGCTATATGACTTCAAATGATCCACTTTATGCTTTTGGATTTAAGCTGCAGCAGCAGGGAGTGACTATGGCTGATTTTGATCCGTCAGTGATTAATGCGCCAGGACAAACCAATCATTTTGCTACACAGGTAATGGTTGAACAGCCATTGATTAATGTGGATGCCTGGATGGGGAAAGGAGCTGCCGGCAAGCAAGTAAAAGCCATGGAGCATCAGACAGAGTACACACGCGAGTATGTGCAGTTTTTGGTGAAGCAAACATATTATGCTTTGCAATTAGCACAAAATCGTGTAGAAGTCATGAAAAAGGCTCAGGCCACCACCAACTCCTACTTGAAAATGGCTGAGGATAATTTGCAACAAGGATACCTGAAAGAAGCAGACGTGATGGCTATTAAAGTGCGTCAGTATGAGCAGGTGGCTATGGTGCAGGAGGCCGAAAACCAGGTAAAGAGTGTGAGCGAAACATTAAACTTTCTAATGGGTCGGGCAATTCATCTGCCTGTGCAGGTGACCGATTCAATTTCGCAGGTGACCTTTTCATTTAATAATGCTACTTCTATTTTCAATCGTTCTGATGTGGTGGCCATGCAATATGGCCTGGAGGCACAAAAGAAGATGGAGAAGAGCGATCTAATGAAGTTTGCTCCACGCATCAACGCTTTTGGTTCTTATAATCTTTATGATGCTGATTTTGGTGGTTTTGGTGCCGATAGTTACATGGTAGGTATTAAGCTGCAGTGGCGCATTTTCAATGGCGGACGAAATATAGGAAAGTACAACCAGACCAAGGCTAATTATCAAAAAGCACAGGTGTCTTACCAAGATTATGTGGAGAAAGAAAATATGGAACTGTCTAAAGCTACCAGAGCTATAGCAGTTGCTGAGAGTCAATTGGCAACTTACAACCTGGCTGCTGAGGAGGCAAACGAATCATTGCGTATCAGAACCAATCGCTATAATCAGGGTATGGAGAGTACCTCAGATTTGCTGATGGCCGAAACCAAGGCAGAAGAGAGTGTTCTCAAAAAGCTGAATGCCATCTACAACTACAATGTGGCTGTGTTCAAATATCAAATGCTGGCATCGGAAACTAACCAGCAATAATTCATTACATCATTCGAAAAACAAAAAATAGTATAAATATGAAATCTGTAAACTTATTAATGGCTGCAGCTGCTTTTGCCTTTTTAACGCAAGCATGCGGCAGTAGTAACGAGGATAATGCAAAAGCTAAACCAGCTGTAAAAGCGAAAGTTGAGACGGTTGAATTAACTACAGTACCAAAGAAGTTTCATTATACAGGAACAGTCTCTTCGGTGAACCAATCAACGCTAAGCACCCGCATAATGGGGCAGATAAGCCAAGTGTTAGTACGCGAAGGCGATATGGTTAAGAAAGGCCAGTTGTTGGTGTCAATCCGCAGTAACGATATTCAGGCCAAAGAGCAGCAGGTTGAAGCTAATATTATACAGGCCAAAGCTGCCTACAAGCACGCCAAAGATGATTATGAACGTATTCAGGCCTTATTCAACAGTAAAAGTGCCACGCAAAAAGAGTTGGATGATATTACAGTACATCTGAAGATGACTAAAGCTCAGCTTGCTGCTGCGCAAAAGGCTAAGGATGAGGTCGTAGAAATGCTCTCATACGCTGATATTCGTGCGCCTTACGATGGCGTTATTACCCAAAAATTTGTGGATGGTGGTGATATGGCCAATCCAGGCATGCCTTTGCTGGCCATTGAAGCACCAGGCCTGTTTGAGGTGATAGCTAAAATTCCGGAATCTGAAATATACAAGGTGGAAAAGGGAGATGTGGTTGAAGTGCATATTGATGCTTGTAAAGAGATGATTAGTGGCAGTATTGCACATGTTAGTCCGTCCAGTCGTTTTTCAGGTTCGCAGTTTGATGCACGCATCAGTCTCTTGCCTACAGAGGAACAGAAGCAAGCCATTAGAAGTGGCGTCTTTGCTCATGTAAACCATCTGAAAGGAGAGGAACAGAAGCTGTTAGTGCCTGCGGATATGATTGTTGAGCGCGGCCAGCTTAAAGGTGTCTGGACAGTCAGTCAGGCTAACAAAGCATTACTCCGTTGGGTACGACTGGGTAAGCTATATGGCGACAAAATAGAAGTGCTGTCTGGCTTAAGCGACGGCAGCCAGTTAGTCGTTGCTTCTGAAGGCCGCCTGTTTGATGGAGCCGAATTGCAATTAAACTAATGTTCCTAACCTTTAATTTTTAGAAGAATGAAAACAGGATTTGCCGGGACATTAGCCCGCATGTTTATAAAATCAAAACTGACACCGCTATTGATGGTCGCTTTCATGATTATCGGCGTGTACAGTTCATACCTTACACCTCGTGAAGAGGAACCGCAGATTGATGTTCCCATAGCCGATATTTTCATCGGCTACCCGGGAGCCAGCCCTAAGGAGATTGAGTCGAAGATAGTAACGCCAATTGAGAAGATTGTATCTAATGTAAAAGGCGTTGAATATGTTTACTCACAGTCATTATCAGAGCAAGCTATGCTGATTGTGCAGTTTTATGTTGGCGAAGATATCGAACGAAGCCTCGTGAAATTGTACAACGAGATAATGAAGAACATGGATAAGATGCCTGCTGGTGTCACCATGCCTTTAGTTAAAACCCGCTCGATTGACGATGTGCCCGTTATGGGGTTAACGCTGTGGAGCGAAAACTACGATGATTACCAGTTGAGGCGCGTGGCCCAGGAGCTTTCTTCGGAGATTGAGAAGATTACTGATATCTCTGAAACCAAAGTTATAGGCGGGCGTAACCGTGAAATTCAAGTGGTCTTAGATCGCGATAAAATGGCAGCTTTTCAGGTGGATCCATTGATTATTACCCAGCAGTTGCAGGCCGCTAATCAGCAGGTGTCGGCTGGTAGTTTTAGCAGCAATAACACTGAGTATGCCGTCAGGACTGGCGAGTTTTTTACGAATGCAGATGAAGTGGCCAATGTAGTGGTGGGGATTTATCAAAACTCGCCTGTGTACCTGCATCAGGTTGCGCATGTTGAAGATGGAGCAGCTTTGCCTAGTTCATATGTGGCTTTTGGCTATGGTCAGGCCAGCGAAAGCAAGCAGGTTTACCAGAGTGAATATCCGGCCGTAACTATTTCGGTGGCTAAGCGCCGCGGAGCTGATGCCATGCGCTTAGCTGATCGTATTACTGAAAAAATTGAAGTATTGCGCGAAGAGCTCATACCAGCTGATATAAATGTGGAGGTGACTCGTAATTATGGCGAGACCGCTTCTGATAAAGTAGGAGAGCTGCTGATGCACCTGCTGGGAGCAATTATTGCCGTTACTTTGGTGGTGATGCTGGCCATGGGATGGCGCGGTGGTTTGGTGGTGTTTATCTCGGTACCCATCACCTTTGCTCTAACGATGTTTAGTTATTACTTCCTAGATTATACGCTTAACCGTATCACTCTGTTTGCTCTGGTATTTGTAACAGGTATTGTGGTAGATGACTCCATTATTATTGCCGAGAATATGCATCGCCATTTCAAGATGAAGCAATTGCCTTTCTGGCAGGCGGCCTTGCGTTCCATTGATGAGGTGGGTAATCCAACCATTTTGGCCACATTCACCGTGATTGCAGCCGTAATACCTATGGTGTTTGTATCTGGTATGATGGGACCATACATGAGTCCGATGCCAATTGGTGCGTCAATTGCTATGATTTTCTCTTTGTTTGTGGCACTTATGATAACGCCGTGGCTGGCTTACCGCCTGCTGAAGCACGATGATGATGATGACAAGGAGAAGGATTACTCGTTGGAGAAAACTTTAATCTACAGATTATATAATAAAACCATGCGCCCAATGATTGAAAGTCCGATGAAACGTTGGGTATTCATCATAGGCGTTACGGTTTTATTAATTGGATCGGCTAGTTTGTTCCTGTTCAAAGTAGTAACCGTTAAAATTTTGCCATTTGACAACAAGAATGAGTTTCAGGTGGTGGTGGATATGCCCGAAGGCAGCACCTTAGAGGAGACAGCCAATGTAACCAAGGAGCTGGCCGCCTATTTACGCAACCACGAGTTGGTGACCAACTACCAGACTTATGTGGGGGCTTCAGCACCTATCAATTTTAACGGATTAGTACGCCATTACGATTTACGCCGTGGTTCTAATGTGGCCGATATACAGGTTAACCTGGTGTCGAAAAAAGAGCGAGACCTGCAATCGCATGATATTGCTAAGGAATTGCGTCCTGGATTGCAGGAAATAGGGGCCAGGTTTAATGCCAATGTGAAGGTGGTTGAAGTACCACCGGGACCTCCGGTAATGTCAACTTTGGTGGCAGAAATTTATGGCCCTGATTATGAGTCGCAGAAAGAAGTGGCTCAACAAGTGAAGGAGCTCTTCGCAACTACCGAAAGTGTGGTGGATATCGACTGGATGATGGAGGATGATCAGACAGAATATACCTTTGATGTTGATAAAGAAAAAGCCATGCTGGCGGGTATTGCGCCACAGCAAATTATTCAGGCCATGAACATGGCGCTGCGCGGAGCCAATGTGTCATACCTGTATGCCGAAAATGATCACCGTCAGGTGGGCATAAAACTACGACTCGATGAAAGCAATCGCACTGGGATTGAGGATTTGAAAAAGATAACGTTAAAATCGCAGCTGGGGGATATGGTGGCCATTGGCGACCTGGTTAATATCAACACTCAGCAAAAAGAGAAGAGTATCTACCGGAAGAATCAAAAACAGGTTGTGTATGTGACGGCTGATGTGGCCGGAAGGCTCGAAAGTCCGGTGTATGCTATTCTTGATATGAGTGAACGCATGGATGAGATTCAGTTGCCTGACGGTTATAACATTGAAGAGTTTTATAACGGTCAACCTTTTGTGGAGAATAACTACGGCCTTAAGTGGGATGGCGAATGGCAAATCACATATGAAGTATTTCGCGACCTGGGAACGGCTTTTGCAGTTGTGTTGGTAATAATCTATATGCTGATTGTAGGTTGGTTCCAAAACCTGAAAGTGCCGTTTGTAATGATGGTAGCTATTCCTCTGTCGTTGGTGGGTATTGTACTGGGGCACTTTATGATGAATGCCTTCTTTACAGCAACTTCAATGATTGGTATGATTGCCCTGGCGGGTATCATGGTGCGGAATTCCATTCTGCTCATCGATTTTGTTAATATCCGGCTGAATGAAGGAGTGGCCTTGCGTGAAGCTGTCATAGAAGCTGGTGCTGTGCGTACAACCCCTATCTTACTAACTGCCGGAACAGTGGTGATTGGTGCAGTAGTGATTCTTTTCGATCCTATTTTCCAGGGGCTGGCTATTTCATTGATGGGAGGTACAATTGCATCAACTGTATTAACTCTGTTGATTGTACCGCTGATATACTACATGACTGAGCGCAAGAGATATGAAGGTAAAGCAGCTGTAGATATGCCTTCTGAGGTGAAATCGAATCACTCAGAAGTGCTTGAAGAAGTTGTTGAATCAAGCAATTAATTAAACATGATGTGAAGTGTGCAAATTTAAGTCGAATGTGTGTTGCACACTTTGCATCATTTATACAGAGTAACTATGAAACTATTAATAGCCATAGCGGTAGCTGAATACAGAGAACGCCTTCAGGAGTTTTTTAGTGAGCATCAGGTATCGTATTATAATGAAATTGAAATGATGGGGATGCGCAAGTTGCAAAAGCAGCATCGCCTTGGTAATTGGTTTGGGCAAAAGTCGATGGGAGTGGATAATATAGCTTTTATCTCCTTTGTGGGTAATGAGCAGGCCGACAGTTTGCTGGAGAACCTGTTGCAATGTAAGGCCGAGATGCCCCATTGTAATATAAATGCTTTTGTTGTTGATGTTGAAAAAGGAGTTTAAGAATATCTAATATTTAAAATTATGCAAGAAAGAATTGTTAGAGCAATCGCCGGAACGCTTATTCTGCTGAGTATTTTACTAGCCATATATGTTCATGTAAACTGGCTTTTTTTGGCAGGATTTGTTGCTGTTAATCTAATTCAGTCGTCAATTACCAAGTGGTGCCTGTTGAATGATATTTTAACAAAGCTTGGAGTACCAAAATAGTTGTGAGTTCACGCTTTACCTAATGGTGAAGTGTGCGTTAGGTTTCCATATTTTTTGTTTGTGAATGAGAAAGGCCTTGGTTGCGTGGAGCAATCGAGGCCTTTCGTTATGCATAATTAGTTGTTTAGCTTGAAATAGTTAATAAGTGCATTCAACTGTGTTGCTTGTGAATTAAGTTCTTCGGCATTGGCCGCAATTTCTTCACTGCTCGAAGCGTTGAGCTGAGTTGTATGATTCAGCTGCTGAATAGAAGCGTTTATCTGCTGTACAGCATCGCGTTGCTCACTGGTGGCAGCCGATATTTCTTTAATTAAGCTATATGAGCTGTCAAGTGTTGGCAGCATGTTGTTGAGTTGTTGGTTGGAGTTGGACGAGAGATTGTTGCTTTCCTCTGCATATTTTACAATCTCAGCAGCTGCATCCTGGCTGCGTTCTGCCAGCTTACGCACTTCACCAGCAACTACAGAAAATCCGCGGCCATGCTCGCCAGCCCTGGCTGCTTCAACCGATGCATTCAAGGCCAATATATTTGTTTGCATGGCTATCTCTTCAATAATCGATATTTTATCAGTAATGAGTTTGTTGGCCTGGCTGGCTTTAGCCGATTCGTGTGCGGTTAATCTGATTCCTTCAAGAGCCTGGCTTGAATGCGATTCAGTAGTGCCGGCATTGGCATTGCTTTGTTCAATATTTGCCACCATCTCCTCCATGGTCGTGGAAACCTCTTCGAGCGATGCAGCTTGTTCACTGGCACCTTGTGTTAACTCCTGAGAGCTTTGGTTGAGCTGTTCGCTTGCCAGGTTTAGTTGCTCGGCACCATTCATTATTTCAGCAACTACTTCCTGCAATTTGTTATTCATTTGTTTCATGGCTTGCAACAAGCGACTGATTTCATCGTTACCAGTTGTTTCAAAAGAGTGAAACAGCTCACCCTTTGCCAGTGATTCGGCCAGGTGAAGCCCTTTGTTAACAGGTTTGATGATACTTACCGATGTTATGCGGCTGATGATGATAGCGATTAGTATTGCAACAATTAGTATGGAACTGCCCCACAACGATGCAGAACGCATTACATCTTGCTCTTCTGTGTGGATTTTGTCAACAATTGAATCGCTCAATTGCGCTACCTGGGCACCGGCTATCTGCATTGCCTTAATCTGCAAACCTTGTTCTTTGTTTTCACTGACAAATGATTCAAAAGCTTTCTCATATTCTCTGTAGCTGTCATAAATCTTATTCAGCGATGCAATGGTTTTATCGTTGTGGTTTAGTTTGGCAGCGTCCAAAACAGAGTAAAACTTATTTAAGCGGCCTTTTACCTTTGTTACCAGATTATCATTGATATCACCATTTGCATCAAGCGGGTTTGACACAAATTCCCAGGCAGCCATTCTAACCTGGCTATGTGCGTATAGCACATCTTTTGATAGCTTGCTGAATTTGTTGAGTTGTTGGTCGTAGCTAATAATCGCCCCGACTTTTGTGCCGGTTTTAGACCAGTTGGCCTTGGTTGTTTGTTTATTATTTTCAACCGTAACGTAATGGTTAAATGCTTTCAGATAGCTACTGATGGCCTGTCTAAGCGAGTCTGTATTTAAATCTTTAACAGTGTTTAGGCCGTCTGTTGATTCAATTTCCAATAATGCATTGTTTAGATTGTTAATGGTTGATTCAACTTTGGTTTCATCGGTAAATTTCATAAAGTAGAGGACGCCTATTCGGGCATTCATCAGGTGGGTTTGTGCAAGTTTAAGATGGTTTGCCAGTTTAACAACTTTGCTGGTTTTATTGATGCTATTACGCCCTATCAAACCTACCAGTGCTACGCAGATAATCATAATGGTGAAACCCATCATTAATCGATATCGAATAGATAGGTTTCTAATGTTAGAGATTTTCATTATTTGTTTTTTTGGTCTTTAGATGTACTTGTGTGCTGAGGGGCAAAAATAATTTTCTGATTGGTATGTTTAAAAAGTTGGAAAAATGCCTAATGTGCATTAGTACAGGAGAGTGAGGTGTTTGGCTATTGTGAATCATGTAAAATATTCCATCAATCGGTTGAAATAATTGACGAAATAATTCAGTAATTAAGTGCATATAAGGCATCTTTCTTGTTCATCAGGTTTTGTGTTACTGCAGAGCCTTAAGTGGATGTTAATTGCTTTATAATACTTCCATGTTATGTTTTGTCTATGTGTTTACCGGTTGATTATCAGTGTAAAAGTCTTCGGGTCAAATAGAGGTTTTATAGTTGTTTTTGGATTTTAATTAAAAACATATACATTTGTCAAAATCAAAAGTGTAAAAACAACACTAAGTATGACAAGACAAATTTCTCAATATTTATCAGTTGACTGTGTTTTATTTGGTTATAATGGTTTAGAATTAGAAGTGTTAATTGTTGACCGGACACTTAATGATACTGATTCGGGTGAGTTAATTATTAATGATTGTACACTTACTGGTAATCATGTGTATGAAGACGAGCCCATTGAAGATGCTGCCAATCGTGTATTGTTTGATTTAACGGGATTAGATAATGTATTTCTTGAACAGTTTAAAACATTTGCACATCCCAATCGCCTTAAAAAGCCCAACGATCAGCTTTGGTTAAAAAGTACAGGGCGAGATCCTGAGGCGCGAATTATTACTGTAGGCTTCTATTCGTTAGTGGCGACAGATAAGGTTAAGTTGCAGTGGAAAGGGCGTAATGTAAGGTGGGTGCCTGTATCCGAAGTTGGGGAATTGGCCTTTGATCATAACCTGATTCTGGAAGAGGCGCTCAGGACTTTGCAGACGCGTATTAAGTATGAACCAATCACTTTTGAACTACTGCCCGATAAATTTACCCTCACACAATTGCAAAATGTATATGAAGCTATTTGGGGCATTGAGCTCGATAAGCGCAACTTCAGGAAAAAGGTCGCACGCATGAAATACCTCATTCAGCTGGATGAGAAACAGACCGGCGTAGCTCATAAGCCAGCTCGCTTATATGTTTTCAGCCGCGATGTGTATGACAAAACCAAGAAAGAACTATTTGACTTCACTATCTAAATCAGGAAAATGCTAAATCAGGAAAAGATCTCAATTAAAGAAAAGATAGGATATGCATTGGGAGATGGCGCTGCCAATATTGCATGGCGAGGTGTGGCCACCTTTTTACTTATCTTTTATACAGATGTGTTTGGAATAGCACCAGCCGCAGCAGGTGTTCTGTTGCTTGTGGCTCGTTCAAGCGATGGCATTAGTGATGTTGTAATGGGGGTCATTGGCGATCGAACAAAATCGAAGTACGGCAATTTTCGCCCTTGGATATTATGGACCGCTATACCTTTGGCTGTTATTTTGTCTTTGCTTTTTACTACTCCTGATTTAGGACCGACAGGGAAAACGATTTATGCCTATGTAACCTACATTCTTTTTACACTGATATATACAGCCAATAATATTCCATATGGAGCTTTAATGGCTGTAATGACGGGGGATGATAAGGTGCGAACCAGTTTGGGATCGTACCGTATGGTAGGTGCGTTTGGTGGAGGAATGCTGGTGCAAGGTGCCTTATTATACCTGGTTGCTTATTTCGGAAATGTGGATCCGCAAATTCATTTATCACAGCTTAACGCAGATAAGTATGAAGTGACTGTTTCGTCACCACACGAGGTGCCCAATGCAAATATCAAAACAGAGAATGGTATCGCTACTTTTTCCTGGAAAGATGAATTGTCTGGTGATAAACCCACCAAGGACAAAAGTTTTGCTATGGAGCAGGATAGCCAATACACATTTGTGGTGGAGGGTGAAGGTGATTTGAAAGCAGAAAGTTTTAGAGTCATTAATCAGAAGAAAGGATATAGCTATTCAATTTATCTGTTGTCGGTGTTTTTAGCTGGTTTTATGTTTCTGACCTTTTTAACTACGAAAGAGCGTATAAAACCTTCGGCCAAGCAGAAAGATAACCTTTGGAAGGATTTAAAGGATTTATTAAAAAATAAGCCTTGGTTGATTTTACTGATTGTTGGTCTGTTGTTTAATGTATATAATGCTACTAAACAAGGTATTACTGTTATTTATTTTAAACATTACCTGCATGACGAGTTGATGGCAGCTTCTTATTTGGTTGCTTTAATGATTATTTCAATTGGCGGAGCAATGGCCACGGCACCTTTAGCACGGATGGTTGGGAAGCGCATGCTGTTTATATATGCACTTATCTTTTCCGGGCTTATCAATGCGCTCATTGTTTTCTGCGGACCCGATAATACTGTCGCCATCTTTACTTTGGGGATCGCATCTGAATTTGCTGCAGCCATTTTTCCAACCTTGTTTTTTGCGATGCTGGGGGATGCAGCCGATTATTCGGAATGGAAGAACGGTCGAAGAGCAACTGGTTTAATATATTCAGCTGGTTCATTTGCTACAAAGTTTGGGGGTGGTATTGCAGGAGCTATTATTGGATTTGTGTTGGCCATCTTCAAGTACAATGGGCAAGATTCAGTGGCCATTCAGGGAGCGGTGCCGGGCATCATTATGCTGATGAGCTGGATTCCGGCCATTGTGGCCATTGTTGCTGCCGGCGTAATGGTTCTATATCCTCTTAATCAAACTAAAATGACCCAAATAACACAAGAGCTTAGCGAAAAAAGAAATAACGAACTGATTTTAGAGAATCAGGGATAAAAGGATGGGATGAACAGGAGGCTAACATCTTAATAATCTGAAGGCGCGCGTGTGGATGATTAGGATGAATCAGGAGTTCCATCTGACAAATGAAGATAAAACTAAAAAGGATGAAGTACGGATATTTTGACGACGAGAGAAGAGAGTATGTGATTACCAACCCACAAACACCGTGGCCATGGATCAACTATCTAGGCAATGAGGACTTTTTTTCATTGGTATCAAACTCTGCTGGTGGCTATGCATTTTATAAAGATGCTAAGTTCAGACGACTAACGCGCTACCGGTACAATAATGTGCCAATGGATAATGGCGGGCGTTATTTTTATATCAATGATGGCGGAACCGTCTGGTCACCAGGCTGGAAACCTTGTAAAACCGAACTGGATAAGTATGAGTGTCGCCACGGTATGAGCTACACACAAATAACAGGTGCTAAAAATGGCATTGAAGCTGAAACATTGTTCTTTATTCCACTAAAAACGTGGGCCGAAGTGCAAAAGGTGAAGTTGACCAATACCACCTCCGATGTTAAAAAGATTAAGCTGTTCTCGTTTATGGAGTGGTGCTTATGGAATGCTGAAGATGATCAGAATAACCTGCAGCGAAACCTGTCAACGGGCGAGGTAGAAGTGAAAGGCTCAACCATCTACCATAAAACAGAGTATAAGGAAAGGCGTAACCACTATGCTTTTTACCATGTTAATACGGCCATTGATGGGTATGATACGGATCGTGAATCGTTTGTAGGTTTATACAATGAGTTCTCGGAGCCAAAAGCTGTCATCGAAGGGCGGGCAACGAATTCAGAAGCGCATGGTTGGTCGCCGGTGGCTTCTCATTACATTGAAGTGGAGCTGCAGCCCGGCGAGTCGAAGGAGTTTATATTTGTACTTGGTTACATTGAGAATAAGGAAGAGGACAAGTGGGAAACTAAAAATGTTATTAATAAGCAACCCGCTGAAGCCGTAATTGAACGATTCAATACGGTTGAGAAAGTGGAAGCAGCTCTGAATGAGTTGCGCTTGTATTGGGATACCCTTTTAGGTAAGATTGTATTGGAAAGTGGTGACGATAAGCTTAACCGGATGGTTAATATCTGGAATCAGTACCAATGTATGGTTACCTTTAATATGTCACGTTCCGCTTCATTCTTCGAAGTGGGTATTGGCCGGGGCATGGGCTTCCGTGATTCTAATCAGGATTTGATTGGCTTCGTTCACCAGGTGCCAGAGCGTGCCCGCCAGCGCATTATTGATATTGCATCTACCCAGTTTCCTGATGGGGGCTGTTACCATCAGTATCAGCCATTGACCAAACGCGGTAACGATGCCATTGGGGGTGGATTTAATGATGATCCAATGTGGTTGATCTTGGGTGTTGTTAGCTATATCAAAGAAACAGGCGATTTCAGTATTTTGGATGAAATGGTGCCATTCGATAATGATATGAGCCTTGCACAAACGCTGTACGATCATCTGACTATATCCTTTAACCATGTGGTGAATAATTTGGGACCTAACGGATTGCCGTTAATTGGTCGGGCCGACTGGAATGATTGTTTGAATCTGAACTGTTTCTCAAGCGATCCAAACGAGTCGTTTCAAACAACAGAAAACAATACAGAAGGCTCAAAGGCAGAGTCGGTGATGATAGCCGGATTGTTTGTGGTTTACGGACAGGAGTATGTGGAGCTGAGCAAGCGAATTGGCAAAGTGGATGAGGCTGAACGTGCACAAACAGAGGTGAATAAAATGATTGAGGCCGTTAAGTCAAAAGGCTGGGACGGCGAGTGGTTCTTACGTGCTTATGACTTCTACGGTAACAAGGTGGGTAGTGATGAAAACGAGGAAGGTAAAATCTTTATCGAATCTCAGGGCTGGTGTACCATGGCTGGTATTGGAAAAGAGGAAGGCTTGTGTGAAAAGGCTCTGGATTCGGTTAAAGAACGTCTGGACTGCGATTACGGTATTGTACTGAATAATCCGGCCTTTACTAAATACGTGATTGAGTATGGTGAAATATCTACTTATCCGGCCGGATATAAGGAAAACGCGGGTATTTTCTGTCATAATAATCCATGGATAATGATTGGTGAAACGGTGATTGGTCGCGGAGAGAAAGCCTGGGAATATTATAAAAAAATATGTCCGGCTTACCTTGAGGATATCAGTGACTTGCATAAAACTGAACCGTATGTATATGCACAGATGATTGCGGGTAAGGATGCTTACAAGCCCGGTGAGGCCAAAAATTCGTGGTTGACAGGTACCGCAGCCTGGAATTTTTATGCAGTTACTCAATACATTCTGGGTATTCAGCCCGATTACGATGGCTTAAAGATTGAGCCTTGTATTCCTGCCGATTGGAAAGAGTTTGCGGTAAAACGACAGTTCAGAGGAGCCGAGTACAATATTCGCGTAGTTAATTCAGCAGGCGTTAATAAAGGTATTGCAAGTCTTGAAGTTGACGGAGTGAAGCAGAAGGGAAATACAGTGCCGTTATTCGATGAAGGTACGCATGAAGTGCTTGTAACGATGGGATAATCTGCTTTGTCAGATATCCTTAAATGGGTATCTGGCATTGTTGTAGTGATTAATATTTGCTATTTAAACATATAAGTTTATACCTTTAAACATCTTTATCCATCATCAATGAAAGCAAATAAGGCATTGGTTAATAAGCTTGCCAAAGGCGATATCAGAGCATTTGATCAGCTGTTTGAGCAATACAGCCAACGATTGTATGCATTTGCTTTCAAGTACCTGAAATCGGAGGTGGAGGCAGAAGGTCTGGTGCAGGAAGTTTTCATTAAAATATGGAATAAGCGTCAACAGCTGAACGCTGATAAATCTTTCCATTCCTATTTGTTTACCATCGCTTTTAACCAGGTAAAAAAGCACTTTGAAAAAAGACAGGTAATTCATAATATGGTGGATGTGTTGGCACCTGATATTGCTGATGATTCCACCGAGAAAGGAATTCTTTATCGTTCAATTTTACACCAGGTGATTGACTTATTGAATGAGCTACCCGAGAAAAAGCGAAAAATATTTGAGATGAGTCGCTTCCAGGGATTGCCATCCAAAGAAATTGCTAAAAATATAGGTCTGGCACCTAAAACAGTAGATAATCAAATTTCGGAGGTGATTCATTACCTGAAAGAACGGGTGGACATAAGCGATATAGCAGTTGTTTTGATGATTTTTATGATGTACTAATTTACACTATTAGAGTTGTTTAAAGAAAAATATTAAAAAAATCTCCTTTTTCGAAGGGAGATTTTTTGTTTTACAGGATATAACTAATAAAGGCTGATTAATCCAATGCTAAACGAGTGGTATTACAATTAGCAATTTGAATAACAGAATGACAGAGATTAAGAAAGACATACTAAAACGATATACATCGTGTAATTGCACTGTGAAAGATGAACGCTATGTTACCAGACTGTTTAATGATGATAAGGCTGAAGTTGAATTGAAGAGTGTTTTGGAGGAAGACTGGGAAAGTAGTTCGAATGAACATTCTAATCACAGTCTGACGCATGTTCTGAAAGCGATTCATGAGCAAATAAGGCCAGTTGAGAAAGCTGGCAAGATGGTGCGTTTGTATAAAGTTTATGCACGCGTAGCTGCTATCTTACTGTTGCCATTGGCCATATTATTTGTGGTTAGAAACCTGAACAGCGACTACGTGAAATCTACCCAGACATTAACAACCATTCAGGCAATGCATGGTACAAAAGTGGCCTTTACTTTGCCCGATGGCACAAAAGGCTGGCTGAAAGGTGGCTCTGAATTAAGTTATCAGACGCTTTTTAAACAAAGGCATGTCAGCTTAAGTGGAGAAGCGTATTTTGATGTAGCACATGATAAGGAGCATCCTTTTGAGGTGATTGGCAGTGCCTCAAAAATTGTTGTGTTGGGCACGCGTTTTACTGCTGATATGTGGCCAGATAATAGCACAACCGAAGTTGTTTTGGAGAGTGGTAAAGTAAAGTTTGTGCCAAATAATAGCCAGCCAACTACTCTGAATCCTGGAGAACGACTGCTTTATCAAAAGGTAAGTCGCCGGGTGATGGTTGAAACCATCGAACCAGAGATCATACAGGATTGGGTGGACGGTGTTTTGGTGTTTAGAGGTGATAACCTTAAAAAGGTGGCTGAAAAGTTGAGTGAATGGTATCATGTGGATGTTGTATTACAAGGTGAATGTCCTGAGGATTATCTATTCCGAGCCACATTCAAAGATGAAAGCATTGAGGAGGTGTTGAAACTGATGAAATTAACAGCACCAATTAATTATCAGATAACGGAACCGAAGCAGAAAAAACTAAATGGCAGAAATAAAATGAAGGTAACCCTAACAGTCAATAAGCAATGAATAGATAAAAAGATAGGAGAGTCAGAAGCACCACCTTACTAACTCTCCTAAAAAAGTTTGTTTCACTAAACATTTCAAATTTATGAAAAAAAATCCATTTGAGGTATGGGATTCCTATGCCTTACAAAAAATCTACAGACGTATGAGAATATTGGCTATTCTTTTACTGGTTGGAGCATCACAAATGTGGGCAACCAACTCCTACTCACAAGGTTCTACGCTTTCTTTACGAAAGAATAATGCATCAATAGAACAGGTGATTGATGCAATTGAACAACAAACAGGCTACACCTTTCTATACAACCAACAGTTAATTGAGGGCATCAGCAATGTGTCAGTTAATTTAAGCAATGAAGATTTATTTGATGCATTGGATAAGCTTTTTGCATCAACTGATGTGAATTATCGGGTGATTGATAAGCAAATTGTTTTAACCAAAAAGCAGGAAGCGATAACGTTAATGCAACAAGAGCATACAGTAAAAGGTGTTGTAACCGATGTTAATGGCGACCCGATTCCTGGAGTAACTGTGGTTGAGCAAACCAATCCAAGTAACGGAACTATCACAGCAATTGACGGTACCTATACACTTTCGCTTGGTTCGCCTGATGCAACCATTAGTTTTTCTTTTGTAGGATTTGAACCTCAAATCATACAGGTGGCCAGTAAGCCAACGGTTGACATTACCATGGTGGAGGAAGCCATTGATATGGATGAAGTAGTTGTGGTGGGTTATGGTGTGCAACGCAAAAGTGTTGTGACAGCTGCTATTTCATCGGTTAAAGCCGAGGAACTCGAAAAAGTATCGAACGGTCGTGTTGAGCATGCTATACAGGGGCGTACAGCAGGTGTGGCCGTATTACCAACATCGGGTGCACCAGGAGCCGGCGTGAAAATACGTATACGTGGTACCGGTTCCAATGGTAACAGTAATCCGTTATACATTGTAGATGGGATGAAAACCGGTGGTATTGATGATCTGGACCCGAATGATATTGCCTCCATGGAAATCCTAAAGGATGCTGCTTCAGCCGCTATTTATGGTACAGAAGGTGCTAATGGTGTGGTATTAATCACCACCAAAAGCGGTACCAAAGGAAAATCGCGTATTGAGTATAACTTCCAGTATGGTATACAAACTTTATCGACCAATGCCGAGATGATGAACGCTGCTCAATACAAGCAGTTTATGGAAGAAGCGGGTGAGACTATTACCCCACCTGCAGGCGAAAATTATGATACCGATTGGTTGGACGAAATTTCTGAGGCTGCTCCAATGCAACGTCATAGTATTAGCTTCTCCGGGGGTAATGAAAAATCAACTTATCTGCTATCAGGTTCATATCTTAAGCAGGATGGTGCCATTGGTGGCGAGGATGCGCGTTTTGAACGCTATACTTTTCGTATTAATACTAAAAACGAGATGGCCGATTGGTTAGAGGTGGGTAATAACCTGAACTTCTCTCACTCCAATAGGAAAATTTTGCCTGAAGATGATGAGTACCGCTCAATTGTCAACAGTGCTTTACTGCTTGATCCTTATACGCCGGTCATAGAATCGGATATGAGCCGTATCGATGCCATTATTGCAGATGGCAATACACCATTGCAAAATTCAAATGGTGATTATTACGGAATGAATCGTTTTGTAACCGGTGAAACTGCCAACCCGGTTGCTTTTATGGAAAATACCCATAATGAGCAGATTATGGATAAGTTGCTGGCCTCGTTCTATGGTACTTTAAAACCACTGAAAGGCTTGAATATTACTTCACGTATTGGATTGGAGCTAACTTATATTACTCGCAAAGAATGGTCACCAAAATACTACTTCTCATCGGAGCGATCTAACAGTCTTAATGTTGCGCAGGACTGGGTAGATAAGTATTACAAAGCCCTTTGGGAAAACTTCGCCTCATACAATAAGAAGATCAATAAGCATGATTTCACTCTATTAGCTGGTATGTCATATGAAGATTATACACATCCTAATTATTACCTGAAATCGGAAATGCCAAAAGAAGGCTCTCAATATGCCTATCATGATTATTATGCAGATCGAGATAATAACATGGTGGGTGGTAACATGGAAGAGAATACGAAAGTATCTTATTTCGGACGTCTAAGCTACAATTATGCTGGCAAATACATGTTAGAAGGTTCGCTTCGTCGTGATGGAGCCAGTGTATTGCCAACTGATAATCGCTGGGCTTCATTTGCTGCTGTGTCTGCCGGTTGGTTGATTTCGCAGGAGGACTTCTGGAATGTGGAAGCCATTGATTACCTGAAGATACGTGCCAGCTGGGGACAGAATGGTAGCATCTTTAATGTGGTGCCTTTTGCCGACAGAGCTTTCTGGACATCACAAAACATTAATTACCCCAATGAGGATGAAGTACTATCAGGTGGTTCGCGCAGTCCGCGCCCAACAAACCCTGCTTTAGGGTGGGAAACGTCTGAACAAACCAACGTTGGATTAGATTTAAGAGTGTTTAATAGCAAGCTTAACTTTTCGGTTGATTACTACGAAAAATTGACCGATGGACTCATCAAACCTAATAAGATGGCTCCTTCAGCTGGTTTCGGAGAAGATGTGTCAGCTAACCTGGGTACGGTTAAAAACTCTGGCTTTGAATTCGAATTAGGTTGGAGAAATACAACATCATTTGGTTTAAAATATGGAGTAAATCTGAACCTGAGTACACTTAAGAATGAAGTAACTGAAGTAAAGGATGACACACCTCAGCCTGGTGCCAATGTGCGTGGTTATAACATGACCTGGTTTGAAGAGGGGTATCCGATTTATTACTTCAAAGGATACAAAACGGCAGGGATTGATCCAGAAACAGGCGCGCCAATTGTTGTTGATGTAAATGATGATGGTGAAATCACCGCATCGGATCAAACAAATATTGGTAGTCCTCATCCGGATCTGTTATATGGTGCCACTTTTAACATGGAGTATAAAAACTTCGATTTCAACCTGTTTATGCAAGGTATGTCGGGCAATGATGTGTTTATGGCCTGGTTCCGCACCGACCGAAAATTGAGTAACAAACCTTCCTTCTTCTTTACTGACCGATGGACAGGACCTGGCGATAATGCCAGCATGCCTAAACCCGATAATACCAGCGACTATATTTACCGTAGTGATTTGGTGGTTCAGGATGCGTCATATATGCGCATCAAGCAAATTCAGCTGGGTTATACATTACCAAAATCATTGTCGGAAAAAATCAAGCTGCAACGTGTCAGAGCTTTCGTATCTCTCGATGATTTCTTCACATTTACAAAATATGAGGGAATGGATCCTGAAGCTGGTTCTAGCGAAGATAACCGTCAGGGTATTGATAAAGGTCTGTATCCAACGACCAAGAAAGTGATGTTTGGTTTAAATGTTAATTTCTAATCCAAAAACAAAAAGCAATGAAAAAACTAATATATAGCATATATACTTTACTGCTGGTACTTGCTTTTGGAGCATGCGCTGACAGTGTATTGGATAAAACACCAATAGGAAAGTTCAACAGTGATGATTACCTCACAACTGAAGAAGAGGCTGAAGCAGCCATTATCGGAGTGTATGATTATCTGCAAATAGGTTACAATAACTATGGCGACTGGTCAAGTATTTTCTTTGTGAAAGGCTTACAGGGCGATGATCTGAATCCTGGAGGAGGCTCTTCGGCTGACCAGCCTAAGCTGCAGCAGCTAAGTAATTTTACTTATGAGTACGATAATCCGGCTATTAAGGATGTATGGCACTCGTTTTATAAAATAGTGAATGCCTCAAATGCCATATTAAATACCTTGTCTCCTGAACTGAGCAATGCAGAGCAAGTAGCTGCTGAGGCGAAATTTTTTAGGGCTTATGCCTATTTTGAGTTGGTAACCATGTGGGGCGATGTGCCTTTTTATTTGGAGAATACCACAGAAATTAGCGTAAACAATCCGCGTGAGAGTAAGGCGACTATTTACACTCAGATTCACAAGGATTTGGATGAGGCGATTGCAGTATTGCCCGTGAAAAGTAACCTTGCGGACGGCATGAAGTTCAGAATTTCAAAGGGTGCTGCCCAGGCGCTTAAGGGTAAAGTGTTTTTGTATCAGAAAGACTATGCCAATGCTCATCAGATGCTTCAAAATGTATTGGATGACGATAGCTATGAGTTGGTAGAAGACTATAGTACTATTTGGCTAAGAGAAGAACGTGCAGGCTCTGAATCAATATTTGAAGTATTGTATTCAAGTAAGAATGCTCACGACTGGGGTGGACCATGGGATGGAACAGCCGAGTCTAATTTTATAGTTCAGCTTTGCGGTCCACGTGGTGATAATTCTTTCAATAATATGGATGCGATTGGCTATACCAATGGCTGGGGCTTTAATGTGCCAACTCAAAAAATTGGTGATTTGCTAAGAACAGAAGCTGGTGATGAGCGCTATAGTACCTCTGCCATCTCTGAAGCCGAATTTGTAGCCGCCGGAGGCGAGGTGAACCGGGCAGGAAATAACAACTGGGATGCTTACGAAGGGTATATCCGTTTGAAGTATTCCACCATTCCTTCTGAAACATCTGAGGGGGGAGTGACAGAAGTGAATTGGAACACGCCATTTAAACTAATTCGCTTATCTGATGTAATGTTAATGGCTGCAGAAGCATACAATCGCGATAATAAGGATGCACAAGCAGTTGCATTGATTAAAGAGGTACGCGAACGTGCTGGTTTTGCTGATCATTCTTCTTGGGAAGGTTTAGCTGGTGATGCACTTTTTGAAATTATCAAGAAAGAACGCTCACTTGAGTTAGCCTTTGAAGGACATCGCTTCTGGGATCTGGTTCGCTGGGGAGATGCTGCAACAGAGTTAGCGTCACGTGGTTTTCAATCTGGTAAAAATGAGATATTCCCTATTCCACAGGAAGAAATTGATTTGAATGCAGGTATATCTATGGAAGATCAGAACCCAGGGTATAATTAATATTACATTATTGGACTTTTTAACATCAAAGGCTGCCATAGGTGGCCTTTGATTTGTATTTTGCACATTATTTACACAAACAATTTAAGATGAGAAACCTTAATTTACTTGCGCTTATTACCATGTTACTATTGGCTTCCTGTGCTGGCAATCAAAAGCCGCTGAGCGAGGAAGACCAATTTGTGGAAGATCTTTTAATGAAGATGACACTTGCCGAAAAAGTGGGGCAGTTGAATCAATACACCAGCCTGTGGGAGATGACCGGGCCTGCTCCTGCCGGTAATGCAGGGGCCGAAGCACTGCTGGAGCAACTAAAGAGTGGCATGGTGGGTTCCATGCTGAATGTGAATGGTGCCGAAGCTACCCGTAAAGCTCAGCAAACTGTGGTGGAGAATACCCGTTTGGGAATTCCGCTCATTTTTGGTTATGATGTCATTCATGGTTACAAAACCATGTTTCCAATTCCGTTGGCAGAGGCGGCCTCCTGGAATCCTGAATTAGCCAGACTGTCATCTGAGGTAGCTGCCAAAGAAGCGGCTGTTTCAGGTCTTCACTGGACCTTTGCTCCAATGGTGGATGTGGGTCGCGATGCCCGCTGGGGCCGGGTGATGGAAGGAGCCGGCGAAGATCCTTATCTTGGAAGTGCTTTTGCACGCGCCCGTGTGCATGGTTTCCAGGGGGATGATTTGAGCAATGAATATACCATAGCTGCCTGTGCCAAGCATTTTGCTGGTTATGCTTTTTCAGAGTCGGGGCGTGACTACAACTCGGTGGAGATAGGTAATGAAACACTGCACAATATTGTATTACCACCTTTTAAAGCCGCAGCTGAAGCTGGCGTGGCTACATTTATGAATGGCTTTAATACCATTAATGGATTACCGGTTACAGCCGACAGCTATCTGCAACGTGACTTATTAAAGGGCGCATGGCAATTCGATGGCTTTGTTGTATCGGACTGGAACAGTATTGGAGAAATTGAAATACACGGGGCAGCAGCTAATCTTAAAGAAAGTGCTGAACGAGCGATTAAAGGAGGCTCCGATATGGATATGGAAGGCCGGGCCTATATCTCACATCTTGAGGAACTGGTGGCAGAAAGTAAAGTGGATGAAAAGCTGATAACAGATGCTGCACGTCGTGTGTTACGCATCAAATATCGTTTAGGATTATTTGATGATCCTTACAAATATTGCAATGAAGAGAATGAGCAGCAGATGATTCTGACAGATGAGCACCGTACTGCCTCCCGTAAAGTGGCTCGTGAATCGATGGTGTTGCTTAAGAATGACAAACAAATCCTTCCATTGAGTACAAATGCAAAAAGCATAGCTGTCATTGGCCCACTGGCCGATGATAAGGATTCGCCGCTGGGCAACTGGCGGGCACAGGCTGAGAGCAACTCGGCTGTTTCATTACTGGAAGGTGTTAAGGCTGCTATTCAAGCAACTGTGAAGCTGAATTATGCCCAAGGATGTGCACTTTCTATTGGTACTCGAAATTTTAGTGACAGAATGACTTTTAATGAAACGGATCGTTCTGGTTTTGGAAAGGCGATTGCTGCAGCACGTCAATCAGAGGTGGTGCTGTTGGCCATTGGTGAGGATTGCTACCAAAGTGGCGAAGGACGCAGCATGACAGATATCAAGCTGAAAGGGCTTCAGCAGGAACTGTTTGATGAAATCTATAAGGTGAACAAAAATATTGTGGTGGTACTGATGAATGGCCGTCCGTTAGCTATCCCTGAAATAGCAGATAAAGCCATGGCTATACTGGAGACCTGGCATTCTGGCACAGAAGGTGGTCATGCCATTGCCGATGTGCTGTTTGGTAAATACAACCCATCGGGTAAACTGCCTGTTTCTTTCCCACGCAATGTGGGACAGTGTCCGCTTTTCTACAACTATAAAAATACCGGCCGGCCTGTTGGTCAAACACCTGAATGGGTGCTGTATTCATGCTATAACGATGCGCCTAATTCGCCCCAGTTTCCATTTGGGTATGGCTTGAGTTACACCAACTTTAGTTATTCGGATATGACACTTGATAAGGAAACGATTACTAAAGATGGGCTGTTAAGAGTAAGTGTTTCGGTAACCAATGCCGGTAAAGTGGATGGAGAAGAAGTGGTACAGCTTTACATTCAGGATATTGCGGCTACCTATGCCCGTCCTGTTAAAGAGCTCAAAGGCTTTGAGAAAGTACTGTTGAAAGCAGGTGAAACAAAAGAGGTTACCTTTACACTGACAGAAAAGGAGCTTGGTTATTACTTCCCTAATGGCGACTACGTGGTGGAGGCCGGACAGTTTAATGTGTATGTAGGAACCAATTCTGAGGAAGTGCAAAAAGCCACATTCTCGATTCAATAGCTGGCATATTTGAATCAGTAACTTATCCAATAAAAGGGTCACATTATTATTGCAAGTAAATAATAATGTGACCCTTTTATTGTTTTCAGATTTACGCTACAGGGATGGAATATTAATTTCCAGACGGCGCTCAGAGCCGATGAATGCATTCATCACTTTGTAGTTTAAAGCAGCAGTCTTTTTGTCAAACTTTACTATGACACTGCTAAGTGGTTTCAGTACAATTTCATTACCATCCTTATCCTGCAATACAAATGGTATATCCGAAGTGTTATTTAGCTCAGCATAGCACCATGTATTGCCTTTCTTTTTGGTTTCTCTAAAAGCTGTTTTTAGTTCGATAGAAGCACTAACCAACTCACTAAGCAACGACTCTTTCCCGGCTATTATATTGCCATACCAGGCGATGGTTCGACCCTCAAAAAGTGCTTCTTTCACACTTTGCATCGATTTATCCCTGGCAAAAATTAAGGTGATAGGGCGGTGTGCATGCCGATTGCTCAGATCGTATTTCAGGTTGATAGGAGCATGAATATCTGAGTTGCCAAATACCGTAAGTTCTTTATCAATGCACCAGTCCAGTGCAACTGGGTACCATTCATTGGAATTGGCAACCTCAATGCCATGTAGCATGTTTTTAGATTTTAAAGTTGTGTAATAATCCCACCATTTTGTAGTATCAGGTTGTTGACGTTTCCAGCCCGGATGGTTCCATATTATAAAAGCCCCTTGCTTCACTGCTGCTTCAATCGAGAGGCTGGCATCCTTGTTTTCAATAGGATTGGCATCGTCTATGAATAAGGCATTGAAATGACCGGGAGGCACTTCGCCTTTTGTTATTTCAGTCCCTTTAACCAATATCACATTCATCTCTTCTGCTTTTCGTTGTGCTAGTTGATAAGCAGTATTATGGTCTGAAACCGTGTAATCTTTGTGGGGCTGGTACTCGAGGTGATCGGTAATCGCAATCACATCCAGTCCTTCGCGCCAGGCTTCCTCAACGCGGACATTTGGCCATACTGAGCCGTCGGAAAAAATCGTGTGAATGTGAAAGTCGCCCTTCAAGGTTTTATACCCCGATATATCGGGTATCAGTATCTGCTGGCGCACCTGGGGTTTAATAAACAGGTTATTGGTCTGGTGGTTGAGGTCAAACTGCCCATGAGCTACTGAAAATAGCAGTAGCAATAGAGCGGTTAAAAGGCTTTGTTTGTAGATCATTGTGTCAAGTATTTGAAGTTGTAAGGTATGTTTACCAGTACAAATTAGTAGTTTTTATTAATGTGGCAATAGTAAGAAGTATGTATATCAAGCTTATGATACCATTATAAAACAGTGCTTAGGCATAAATTTGCCTATAACTCACCTTTTCTGAATTTGTCAATCATCTCACCTGAAATACTGATGTTAGCTGAATAATGATCCGGAATATTATCGCGGCTGAACCAGGCAGCCTCTGCAATCTCGTGGTGATCAATCTCGATAGCTTGTTGGTCATCCGCCTCAGCTATAAAACCCACCATTAGTGAGCCGGACAAAGGCCATGGATGATTCTTGTAATAGCGTATGTTGTTGACATCCAGGCCTACTTCTTCTTTTACCTCGCGGATAACCGTTTCTTCAAGTGTTTCACCCACATCAACATAACCAGCTACCAGCGAGTAACGGCCCGGCGGGAAATGATTACCCCTTGCCAACAGAATTTTATCTTTGCAAGTGATAGCCACAATAATAGCTGGTGATATAGTGGGATAAGCAGTTGTGTCGCATGCTTTACAAATAATAGCTCTTTCTTTTAAGCCTGGCTCAGTAGCCGCTCCACATCGTCCGCAGTATTTATTGCTTAGGTACCAATTGTAAATCTGGAAGCCCAGAATAGTTATCCAGCCAAGTTCCTGGGGCATTGTTCTGAAGATGTCAATGCTATGGTAGTGTTGTCCGTTCGGGAGTGCGCTTATTGCCTGTTTGTGTAAGAAACAATTGGTGCCATTTAGACAAAACAAGTAGATGAGGTTTTTCTGGTTAAGGTGCATCGACAAATCTTCCCATTGCGGAATGTTAGCTAAGCTGTCATTACCCTTCAATAGGATAGAACGTTCAGAATAGATGAGTATATAAGCCTTATCATCAACGGTTTTACTACTGTCGTATAGAAGATCAAGTTTATGTGGGTGAATCTCGTTAATCATAGTGCTGCTGGTTAAGATTACAAAACGAAGATAGCAGATTTACCTGTTATAAGAAGGCATATGAGAGGAGACGTTACTATTGGCTCCTAAAATGTTTCCAGATAGCAATTTAGTCCAATGTCTTTACCTGTTAACCCAAGGCGTTTTCTTAAGCGGCTTCTCGCCACTTCAACTCCTCTTAATGTCTGATGGGTTATGGCCGCTATTTCTTTCGATGTCATATTTAACCGGAGTAGCGCGCATAGGCGTTTTTCAGAGGAGGTTAGGGTTGGATGTTTTTTAAGCAATCGTGTATAAAACTCATTGTGTACTTTATTAAACCGCATTTCAAACTCCTGCCATATTTCTCTGTTAGTTTGCGATTGCAGGTTTAATATAACCCGATGTAAAGTTTTTTGCGATTGTTTATTAATTTCTTCTTTAAGCATTAGTAATTGCTTGACTACATCGTTAATCAATTGATTCTTTTGAATCAGTTGCATCACGTTGGTGGTTAATTCCCGATTACGTGTATCAATGTCGAGCTCAAGTTTTGAGTACTCCAGTTTTAGTCTCTTCTTTTGTGTTTGATACAACCGGCCTATTAGAAAAAATATGATGACCAAAGACGACAGGAGTAGAATAAATATAGTATGGCGATGCTTTAATTCTGCTATTTTATTTGTGTTTTCAGTCTCTATTTTGCCAACTTCCTGCGCAATCTCCAGCTGGTTGAGACGGTTCATCTTTTGATGATTAAAGATGCTATCATTGATCTGGTTATAACTGATATAAGCATCAAGTGCCTTGTTGAGTAATTCTTGCTTTTGAAATATCTCGAAAAGCAGGAAATAGGACGAGCGTTGTAATTGTAGTAAGCTGCGGGAGTTAGCTATGGAAAGCGTTTTTTGTGTAGTAGCAACTGCACTGTCAAGTTGGTTGTTAAGGTAATAATAGCGTGATAATAAGTAATATGAATTAGCTAAGCCAATAATTTCGTCATCTTCCTTTCGTATTGTAATAGCTTTATCAATATAACTTCTTGCGTTGTTATAAGCACCTTGCTCCATTTCTATAATACCAAGGTTGGTATAAATGGACCCCAATATGTACCTGAAATCGATTTCAATGGCTTTATCGAGTGCCAATTGATAATACTCTAAAGCCCTTTCTGTTTGATTCAGTTTGTTATACGCGCTGGCAATATTATTATAGTGTTGAGGCAGAAACTGGCTGTAATTTTCCTTTATTTCATTGTCAAGCTGCTGATATTCATTGTAAGCATGTTGATAATATTCAATGGCTTTGTCATATTTCTCAATGCGATCGTAAATCATACCAGTATTGTTATAACATTTGAGCATGTTTAAGCCATCGCCAAGTTCCTGGTATATATTGGTGGCACTTATGTATTTTGCCAGCGCTTTGTCATATGCCGATATATAATAATGAGTAATCGCACTTTCAAATTGAAATTTAGCTCGCCATTTTAGGTTACTGTTATTGTTTGCCAATAGTTCGCCCTGTGTAGCATATAAGGCCGATTTCTTATAGTCATATTGTCGTGTATGCGAAATAAGTTTATTCAGTAACTCATAACGTTCTTTGTCTGTTTTAGCATTACTCAATGCAAATACCAAATTATCTTCTTTTGAGGTAGCAGTTGTATTTATAAATACAGATGATAGAATAAAAATAAGGATACATTCTTTAAAAGAATAGTGACAATGAATCATAAGTACGAATTGGTTTTTGGTGCATAGGTTTGTTTACCCAAAAGTACTAGAACATGACCAATTGTTCTTAGGGAACTCATTTTTATTAACAGCAGGGCATATTTCAAGGTAAGTCAAAAATGAGAGGTTGATGTATCCTAATAATCAATGTAATAAAATTTGGGTAGAGAGGTTGTTTTGAATTTGATAATAAGATATGCTGAGGTTTTATTGAAGCTTTGTGAGGTTCTCCTATGGTCTGTTTCTTTGGTTTCCCCTCCCATTAAGCCTCTTTTGTAGCTAGCTATTCGAGGTACTTTAAGCGTATCCGATTAGTGTCAAAACTATTTGGGAATCGAATCTATACTTAATCAACGTTTATTCAAAATTATGCAAAAATGAGCAAAATTCTAAAGTACTATTTAGTAGGACTTATCTTTTTAATCACTGCTTTAGCTACTAACGCACAGCAGTTATTTAAAGAGGGGCACCTGCAAGGAACTTTTCGGGTAAAAGTCAAACCCGAGGTTGAGCTGGTAATGCTAAAATCAGCCTCCACATCAGGTGATACACCTAAGGTGGGTATTGTTGAAATGGATAATGCACTAACACACTATCGCGCCACGAAAATGCGTCGTGTGTTTCCTTACAGTGAGCAACATGATGCTAAGCATCGCAAGCACGGTTTACACCTGTGGTATGAAATTGATTATTCATCGGAAGCAGAATTAAATGAGGTTGTTAGCTCATTTGCCAGCTTGGCAGTGATTGAAAGCGCCGAGAAGATAAGAGAGAAAAGTCTGCACACATATAAGTTTGTGCCATATGAGACAGGTAAATCCAGTTCAAAACTAAAGGCAACAAACAATGAGTTTATATTTGATGATCCTTATTTGGAGCAATGTTACCACTATGCACCAACCGGTTTATTAGATCGTTTCGATCTGGCACATATTAACTTATTTGAGGCCTGGAAGAAGAATACAGGTGACCGCTCGGTTGTTGTCTCAGTTCATGATCAGGGAATTGATATCAGGCACCCTGATTTGGAAGCTAATATCTGGAGAAACGAGTCGGAAATAAATGGTACAGAAGGAAAGGACAGTGATTTTAATGGTTATGTCGACGATAAATACGGTTATAACTTTGCATCTAACACAGGCTATATCAGTGGTGGCAACCATGGCACTCACGTAGCCGGAACCATTGGGGCAGTCAATAACAACGGGGTTGGTATAGCTGGTATTGCTGGTGGTTCGGGTAGTGACGATGGTGTACGTTTGATGAGTTGCCAGATTTTTGATGGAAATAGCCAGGGTGGAATTGCCAACTCATTTGTATATGCAGCCGATAATGGAGCTGTTATTTCTCAAAATAGTTGGGGGTATCCTAATCCAGGTGTTAGAGAAGAAGCTGTAGAAGCAGGTATTCGCTATTTTATTGAGGAAGCTGGGGGATATGCTGGTAGTCCATTAAAGGGAGGAATTGTCATCTTTGCAGCAGGTAATTCTAATATGGATGATGAGCTGTATCCGGGATATCTATCTGAGGTGTTAACAGTAGCTGCCATTCATTATAAAGAAGAGAAAGCTGGCTACTCCAATTATGGTAACTGGATCAATATTTCTGCTCCTGGTGGGGATATGGATAATGATGAGTTACTAACGCCGGAGGAAGAAGAGTATCCGATGCACCATGGAATTTTTAGTACTGTTGTTGATTCATACGGTTGGCTCGAAGGTACGAGTATGGCTACGCCTCATGTTTCAGGAGTAGCGGCATTGGTGGTTTCGCACATGAAAAATAAAGGCCTGACCAATAAAGAGCTATTTTCGATTCTGGAAGGTTCGGTAGATAATATCTATGGGGAATTTCCAGAAGACCATAAGCATTATAATAAGTTAGGTAAAGGTTTGATTAATGCACTTTATGCACTTGATGAAAAAACGAATGCCGGTCCTGCAGCTATTACTAATTTAGCTATTAATGTAGCCAGTCAGGATTTGTTCATGCTTGAGTTTTCAGTGCCTGCTACAGGCTATGGGCGTGCTCCGCAATCATATGAGATCTATTATTCCGAGCAGCCATTCTCTGATAGTAACTTAGGGATGGTTTCGAGAAAAACAATTGCAGCTAAACAAGATGTGGTAGATGAACTAGCCACATATGAATTAGATAACCTGCAGCCATTAACTCACTATTACGTGGGCGTGGTGTCGGTTGATAAGTGGGGAAACAAATCCCTTTTGTCAAATTTAGTTGATGGACAAACAACCGCCGGACCGGAGGCTGTATTAGAGGTGGATTATACATATCCTGATCAGCATACGGTTGAGCATATGATTGACGCAAATGTGTCAGCAAAGGCATCAGGACAATTTAAATTATATAACAAGGGCGAAGGCATCCTTAACTGGCTGACTAATATCGATTTTACAACAGATAAGGAGTGGAGTGAACCATTACCAGGGTTAAAAGGAGCCACAGTCTTCAGCTCAGGCACTAAACCTTCAGTATTTGCGGCATCACCATACCAAACTGTTGTTGAATATAATCAAGTGCCCGATACGGCTCTATTTAAAGGGTATTTAAATGCATCCTCATATTATTATATTGGCGAAGCTTCTCCTGAAGATCCCAGCTCTTCGGCAACACGCTACCGCGTGCAGACAGGTACTAATACAGAACCTGGTTATGGTTTTAACCTGACGCATATAGCTACCCGCCTTAATGTTGAGTTAGATGCGAACGAGGAGATTCTATTGGAGATATTTGAGGGGCGTGATATTCACTCGGCAAAGCTACGTCATCGTCAGGCATTAAAAGAGAATACATTAAACCATACCTATAAGCATGCTTTAAATACACAATTGTTTTTTGAAGAGGGCAGTTACTTCTGGGTAGTAATTCATCCGCCAACCGGACATAAATATCCATTAGCTATTGCTTTTGAGAAAGACAAAGGATGGGGAAGAGAGAATTGCTACTACAGTTCAAATCGCGGACAATCATGGAATTCTCTGGCTGATGTGTATATGGACGGTTTTTCCTTTATGGTAGAGGCCATTAGCTATCTGTCACCTGCCAACACCTTTGTTACTCTGCAACAGGATGAAGGACGCATATTGGCAGATGGAGATGAAACTATAATGTATGATATTGACGCCAGTAACATTATTAATGGAACCTACCATTTTAATATTAATACGACTACAAATGATCATAACAATGAGTTGCTGAGTTACCGAATGACGACAATCATTGATGGTCATCAACCTGTAATTTCAGGTACTACGTTAATTGATTTTGGAAGGGTAGTTATTGGTAAAGAGAAGCATATTGAAGCATACATTACCAATACCGGACTAGGTAATTTTGTTTTAAATCGTAGCGAGCGAGGTGGCAACACTAAGGAGATATTATTTAATGGGAGCTCAAGCTCGTATTCGTCCCCTAAAACAATTGAAGCATTATCTTCTGTTTACTTTAATTTAGGCTATAAGCCAAGTACACCTGGTGTTTTTGATAACTACATTCGTTTTTACAATAGTAATGGCACAGAAGAATATACGATTAAAGTAACCGGTTATGCGATTAATCCTCCGGTAGGCACATTATTGCCCGAGTCTGAGACTTTTGATAATGTGACCATTGGTGACGAGTTAAGTGGAACATTCACCATTCAGAATGATGGAGATTACCCATTGCACTATTACATGCCTAAGTTTGCCAATAAACCTGGTGACTTTGAAGATGTGGAAGCCAATGTTAGTCAGTTTGGCTATTTCAGTGAGGAGAAATCTTGGGGTGACTGGGATGAAATATCAACAACGGGTAGTGTAGCTCCGGATCTGACCGGGCATCATAATGATGTTAGACGTGTTCATGAGGTGGAGCTAAGCTTCGGATTTCCATTCTTCGGAAAAACTGAACGCAAAGTGTATATCTCACCTTTTGGCTTGCTGGCCTTCACAAAGGATGGTGCGTTTAACCAGTTTCCAATGGCTCCTTTGAATGAATATAGTCCAACACGCGCATTTTGTGGTCTTGGCGAACCATTTATGTTTGACCCGAATATTAATAGTACCATCTACTATCAGGATTTTGGCGATCGCTTTGTGGTACAATACCAGGATATGCCAATGGGCAGCTTAAATGAGGAAGACTTAACGATTAATCAGCATAAACTTGTTTTCCAGCTGGTATTATTCCGCAATGGTAACATGGAAGTTCGTTACCATGATTTGGATGGTTTTACAAATACAAAATGGTGGTCAGTTTGGGCGCACGATAATGAGCAGAACGATGCCATTATTGGGAATTATTTTCAAGCAAGACAAACTACCATTAACCAAGGCACTGTCATCAAGTTTATTAACCCAGGCTTAGGATTGTTTAAATCGGTAAGCGAGCCGGCTGGGGTATTACTTAAAGGCGAATCGGTTGATATTAACTACACCATGTCAACCGATATTCTGAATGAAGAAATGTACACTGAATACTTGCCTGTGTTAACTAATGAACCCGGTAAGCCATTCTTTAATTTCAGAGCCGATATCAATGTGACAGCAGGGGGTGAGCCTGACCTGAAAACAGATGCTACTTCTTTCGATTTTGGAGAGAATTATCAGTTGAGTACCCTCATGCAGAACCTATTAATTAGAAATGATGGGCGTGCACCAGGTATGATAACAGATATTGTTATCGCTGGCACAAATGCCGATAAGTTTGAACTAATTACGGAACAAACTTTCCCATACGAGTTAAAACCTGAGGTGATTGAAACATTTGTAGTGAAGGCTGTATCTGATCTAGTTGGTACATACGAAGCAGAGTTGCAAATAACGTTTAATGATACGGAAGTGATTACAATACCGTTGACAAGTACAATAATTGATGCACCACTTATCTCGACAGATAAAACAAGTGTTGATGTTAATGTGATGTCGGGTGAAAAAGCATCTGCCTCATTAACAGTAACCAACAGTGGTCTAAATGTATTGGAGTACGGTATTAAAGGCACAAGCTTGGTGCATTTGGATGAGCCTGCACTTAAGTCAGGCACAACTATTAAGGATTTTCAGTATCAGGCGTTTCATCAGAAAAGTAATCCAAATGTGCATTACGAGTGGTTCGATATTTCTACTACCGGAACCAAGCTCAAATCAATGGATTTAGCTACCCAGAATGACTTCTGGAATACTGTTGAGTTACCTTGGACCTTTAACTATTATGGTAATGACTATAATACTATGCATGTCGGTTATTGTGGTGTGATATCATTTACCGAATATGAAGAGGCTTATACCAGAGGTGGCATTATGGTACCATCTGAAGACGGTCCCAACAACCTGATTGCACCAATGTTTGGTTTTGTATACAATGATTTGTACAATGATAAAAATGCGGGTGTTTATTACCAGGCTTTTGATGAAGAATTTGTAGTTCAATATCAAGGTTTTACTGATGGATTTGGTATGTCAACAGGACCTATATCATGGCAGGTTATTTTCCGTCAGGATGGTTCATTTAAGTTCCAGTATAACTTTAATGATGAGCTCTTCTCAATGGCACCGGGTGTATCAGCTATTGGTATTGAAAATGAAACAGGAACAGATGGTATAACAGTAGCATTCAATTCGACTTATATCAATGATGATACGGCTATTGAATTCTATCCGTTTGAGAAGAAAATTCTTAATCCGGGTGAAAGTGCGACACATAATTTCGTAGCGGATGCGACCAATATTTATGCAGGAGAGTATACCGAAACGGTAACGATCATAAACAATACAGTGGCCAATGGTCTTTACGAAGTACCATTTAACCTGTATGTAGATGGTAATATCGATTTAGATATTCCGGAAACAGTTGATATGGGTGAGATATTTGTTGTAGACTACGAAAAAATTAATAGCCCACATGATCCAGATGATGAAAGCTGGGTGCTGGATTTTGAATTCATTAACAATGGTACTAAGGCTTTTAGAATTGGAAAAATTTTCGCTAATGGATTGGGGCAAGGTGATGATCTGAGGGTAAACTTTAATGCTTTGGTATCAGGGCGAATGGGTGACTTCGATTATGTCTACACTGACGTACAATTTCTTCCTCATATTTATTGGGGGCCAACAGGTCAGGAAGAAATGCCATTGTTGATTCCCGCCAAAGGAAAACTGGATGGCTGGGTTTATTTGTTCAATTCACCAACAATCATCAAGGACCTGTCTGGTGAAATTGTGTTGGTAGATTTTGAGGCTGTTAAAGACCTCACAATTGCTGAGAAAGACGCCCTGCTGGAGTCAGATATAGCCGAGGAACATAAGATACGAATCGCCTTTAAAGCCTCACAGGTTGAAGCACCTGATATGAAACTGGACAAGGATGCTATTACAGCTTATGCACTTGATGATTCATTTATTGGTAACGAAACGCTTAATATCAGCAATGTAGATGGAAAATACGACTTGCGTTTTTCTTTGGACATTAACTATGAGTACATTTATTTGTCATTGTCAGATACTTATGCAACTGATAATGTAAGTACTTATTCTGATAATTCAGCAGAATATAATGCACAGCTGGAAACTGCCGGTAAATTAAAGTCTAAGCGACTCAAAGCCAGCAATGAGAGCCGGGTTTTAACGCAGCTGCTTGATGATGAAGTGTTACATACCTTTGGCTGGGGAACACCTGATGCCGAAGTGCATACTGTTACCCGACTGGTGGCACCCGAGGATGGCTTCTGTTTTAGTCAGCTGGAGCATTACTATACATACCGTAATACGTTGGAGAGCTACTATACCGTACAGGTGTTTGCCGGAGATGATGATTTCCTGAAGACAGGTCTGATTTACAGCCAGCGCATTAACTATAGCTACGACAAACCACTTTACAACAACCAAACAGTTAAAGAACTAGTAGAACTGGAGAAGCCAGTTATGATTCATGGGGGAGAAACCTTCTATATCCGTATCATATATGCTCAGGAGATGATATCGCCTGCAGCACTTGGACGTATTGCTCCTGAAGATGAGGAAGGTAACCTGTTTGGTTCGAAGGGTGTTATATACAGGGGTGTTTCAGAACTGGGAGTACCAGAAATTGGCTGGATGATCAAAGCCATTGAAACAGAAAAAATCAGTCCTGAATGGTTAGTGCCATCAGTATGGGAAGGTACAGTTGCTCCTGGAGAGTCGATGGATATTGATTTCGAGCTGTTTGGCTCAAGGGTATTCAATACCACCAACAAAGCAAAGGTTTACATTCAATCCAACGATCCCAAAAACAAGCAGGCGCGAGTTGCCGCTGAGTTGATTAAGAACAACGGACCAACGTATGGCATCGATCAGAATTTTGTTATTGAGCTGGACGAGAACGAAACCTTTGATTTCATCTTATACGCTTCTCACTTAGGTGGACTGGAGTACACCTTGCGTTTGGCAGATGACTATCCGTTTGTGAGCGGTGAATTCGATGGGCAGAATATGAAGCTGCATTTTGCACCTGACTATAATAGTGCAGGGCTATACCGTGTGGTGGTTGAAGGAGAGGATTCTAAAGGGCTTATTAATAAGTACACCTTTATTGTTCGTATTAATAATGTGAACAGGGCTCCTGTTGAAATACAGGATTTGTATTTCAGATATGAGGTGGATAAGCACTTGCAGTACACTATTGATTTATCCGAGTACATTGCTGACCCTGATGGTGAGGCCGTAACGTATACTGTTACTAAGGATAATGATAAAGTTGAGATGTACCATAGCGGTAATGGTTTAATCATTAAGCCACTGGAATTAGGAGTAACAACGCTTACAATTCTTTCAGAAGATCCGCATGGTGCCCGCCTGGTGTCTGAGGCAACCATTGATCTGGTAGTACGCGTTGGTATTGATGATGTGGAAGATGCACAAATAGGTATTTATCCAAACCCGGTAAGCGATGTACTCACTATCAATTCAAACATGGTACTGTCAGAAGAGCTTAACTACAGAATTTTGTCAGTGACTGGTGAGTCTGTTAAGAATGGTATCATTCGTGCTGGTAGTCTGAATACTAACATTGAAGTGTCTTCATTGAGAAAAGGGCTTTATATGCTGGAGTTATCTTCAGACGAACTGTCAGTTATCAAAAAGTTTACAAAACTATAGCGATCTAAAATATGCATCCCGCAAGGGATGCATATTTATAATCTATGGCAGTATAAATAACTATGTCTCTTTACTCATTTGTAGAGATGCAGATGCTTAAGATGCATCGACGTTTCTTCTGACCATAGACGATAAATATAAACAGATGAAAAAGATATTAATATTATTTTGGGTATTCACTACCTTCTGTATAGCTGTTGGCTTTGCGCAGGAACGAACCATTACCGGTAATGTGTTTGAGCAAGGATCCGACTTTGGAATGCCAGGGGTAACAGTGGTGGTACCTGGTACAACCACGGGAACCGTTACCGATATGAACGGGGCATTTACCTTATCCATCGGGACCGATGTGAGCAGTATTCAGGTGAGCTTTATCGGTATGCAAACACAAATCATTACACTTGGTCAAGCCAATCATTATACTATTTACCTCGAAAATGAGATGATTGGGTTGGATGAGGTGATAGCTGTGGCCTATGGAACCACCAAGAAGAGTTCGTTTACCGGAGCCGCCAGTACGGTTAAAGGCGAAAGTTTGACAAAAATGCAATCGGCCAACCTCGCCAAGTCACTCGAAGGAAGCCTGGCAGGTGTGCAGATTACGCAAAGCTCTGGTCAGCCAGGGGCAGGTGGGCAGATTATTGTGCGTGGTTTAGGTTCTATTTCAGCATCAAAGGAGCCACTTATAATATTGGATGGTGTACCATATGAAGGATCATTGAATTCAATACCTTCTCAGGATATTGATAACCTGTCGGTACTAAAAGACGCAGCAGCTAACTCTATGTATGGTGCTCGTGGAGCTAATGGTGTAATTTTAATTACTACTAAAAAAGGTAAAGCAGGCGACTTCCGGATTAACTTCGATTCGCGTTATGGGGTTAATACGCGCGGTGTGCCTAATTACGATATTGTTACCAATCCGGCTGAGTATTACGAGTTAAGCTGGGAAGGCTTGCGCAATAGTTACCTGGGGCATCTGGGCTATGCACAGGCAGGGATTACTGCTTCTAATGATTTAATCGCCAATAGTTTAAGATACAACGTCTATCGCGGTGTAGCTGATAACGAATTGATTGACCCTTTCACCGGGCGCATTAATCCGGCAGCTACCGATAAAAAATGGGGCAATGAGTGGGAAACAGAACCTTTTAACTCGGGTATTCGTGAAGAGTATAACCTGAGCTTTAGTGGTGGTACCGAGCGCTCAACTTATTACGCCTCATTTGGCTACCTGTCTGATAAAGGCATTGTTGACGGATCGGAGTTTGACCGCCTAAATGCACGTTTGCAGGTGGATCAGCGTTTTAATAAGTGGCTCAAATTATCAGGTAATGTGGCTTATACCGGAACCATACAGAACTCTGTTTCGGCCAGTGGAGCCAGCCAGGGTAATGTTTTTATGTTTACACAGATGGTTGCACCTATCTATCCGGTGTATATGTACGATTTAAATACCGGCGAAAAACAGCTGGACCACAATGGCAATCCTGTTTATGATTATGGTGAACAAACAGGGCGTCCGTTTGGAACCATGGCTAACCCGGTGGCTACAACTAAAGCCAATATCAACGATAATAAAGCCGATAATTTTAATTTACGTGGCTCGGTAGACTTTAACATTATTGAGGGTTTAACCTTAACCGTAAACGGGGCGTATGACTTGTATTTTAATACTTATTCCAGCTTTTTAACGCCGCTTGGAGGCGATGCAGCAGCTGCTGGCGGTTTGGGTTATAAAACATCACAACGTTACACAGCCACCAACTTTAACCAGTTGTTGAACTACAGCAAGTCTTTTGGCGCTCATACCATTAAAGCCTTATTAGGGCACGAAACCAAGACCAATAAAAACAACAACCTGTCGGGTAATATGGCTAACTTTTTCGATCCATCGAATCCTGAGTTTGCCAACGCATCATCATACCGAAGCCTGACATCGGGTTATAGCGAGTATGCATTGGAAGGGTACCTGAGTCGTGTAGAGTATGATTTGTCAGATAAGTATTATCTGTCGGCCAGCTTCCGTCGCGATGGCTCGTCTGTTTTCCACCCGGATAGTCGCTGGGGTAATTTCTGGTCGGCAGGTGCGTCGTGGCGCATCTCTGAAGAGGACTTTATGAAAGGTATTTCTTTTGTCAATAATCTGAAATTGAGAACCAGTTACGGTACGCAAGGTAACGATAACATTGGTACCTGGTATGGTTACGACGACCAGTATGTGGTAAGAGATGTAGGTGGTCAGGCAGCAGTTGTGTTTAGCTCACGTGGTAATCCTGACTTAACCTGGGAAAAGAGTAACAACTTTAACGTGGGTATTGAGTCATACCTGTTCGACCGTGTTAATCTGTCATTCGACTTCTTTATGAAAGACACCAAAGACCTGCTGTTCCAATACCAGTTGCCACTTTCCGAAGGGTTGCCAAGCTATCAGTGGCGTAATCATTTAGATATGCGCAATACCGGTGTGGAGCTGGATATGAATGTGTATGTGCTGAAAAAGCAGGACATAAGCCTGAGTGTTAATATGAATGCGCTTCATTATAAAAATGAGTTGCTGAAACTGCCAAGTTCGAAAGATCAGAATGGCTACGCAGAAGGTGTATTTTGGCGTGAGCTGGGAGGTTCTATCTACGACTTTTATGATTTCCAATATGCAGGGGTAGATCAAGTAACTGGTCGCGCACTGTATTACCGATATGAATACGATCATTATGGTAATGCCACTATCACAACAACAGATGATATTACAGAAGCCACGATGCAGAAAACAGGTAAGAGCTCTATTCCTGACTTAACAGGCGGATTAGGTTCAACGTTTACCTACAAAAACTTTGATGCATCCTTCCAGACTGCTTTTCAGATTGGAGGAACTGTAATGGATAGTAACTACCAGTCGCTGATGGGCAGCAGACCGGGCACCAATTATCACCGTGATATGTTGAAGCGATGGACACCAAATAATACCGATACCGATGTGCCGATTCTTGAAAACGATTACCAGTCGAATATGACCACCGATCGATTCTACACCTCGGCATCATATTTCAGCCTGCGTAACGTTACATTTGGTTACACCTTGCCGATTAATGTGCTGGAACGAGCCAATATCAAGAGTTGCAGGGTGTATCTCACAGGTGATAACCTGTGGCTGAAATCGGCCCGCAAAGGTCTTGATCCGCGTCAAAGCCTGAATGGTGCTGTTGGGTTTAACTATTCGGCATTGCGTACAGTTTCATTTGGTATCTCACTACAATTATAATTAGTAAGCATGAGTTTGAAGAATTTTAAAATAGGAGCCTTCATCCTGATGATGTCACTGGCATCATGTTCCAACGAGCTGGACACGGACTACACAACGGGGCAGGGCGGAGACAACCTTAAGGATCTAATAAGGGAATATCCCTATAAGTTAAAATCACTTGTTGATGGACTTTATCTTTTTATGGTGAGTTACCAGGGTGATCACGACTCTTTTAACTACACCATGACCTTGCATGCCACGGATATGATGGCACAGGATATCTCACAACCTACCAGTCATTATTTTTCGTGGGATTATTTGCACCGTTATCGGTCGGCACCCAATGTGCGTACGGCCTATATCTGGAATACTTTTTACACGGCTATTGCCAATGGTAACCGTTTGTTGGATATGGCCGATGAGCTTTCTGAATACATTATCGGTTACGATGAGGATTTTTACAACAGTTGTCTGGCTGAGACCTATGCAGTTAGAGGAATGTCGTACCTGTATCTGATTCAATTGTACCAGGAAGTAATCACGAAGGAAATAGTTAACCTCCAGGCACCGGGTGTGCCCTTGTATTTTTCAACGCTTGATGGTGTTGCTGAGGAAGAGGCAGAAGCGCTTAAGGGTCGCAATACGGTAGCACGTGTGTTTGAACAGATTGAGCATGATCTGACTTTGGCTTTACAACTGTCTGCCAACTATGACAGGCAAGATGATAAACGCTCTATTGATAGCCATGTTATTCATGGTTTGCTGGCGCGCTATTATATGCTGTCGCAGCAGTGGCAAAAGGCAGCTGATCATGCTAAGAGTGCTTATTCAGGTTATTCACTGATGGATGTTGAGCAACTGAAGAGTGGCTTTATGGATGCCACGAATCCTGAGTGGATTTGGGGTTACCGTCATACCATTGAGACGCAGACAACGCTTGTTTCGTGGTTCTCACATATATCAAATAACAGCCCGGGCTATGCCGGTATCTTATCACCGCGTTTAATTGATTATGAGCTCTACCACAGCATACCCGATGAAGATGTGCGTAAGCAATTGTTTAATGGCCCAGAAGGTATCTCTCAAGAAGACTATCAGCGCTTTAAAGTGGATATTCAAACGGCGCCCAATATTCAAAACCCATATGCCAGCCTGAAGTTTGGTCGAAAGGATGACTGGACCCAGGATTACCCGTATATGCGGGCTGCCGAAATGATTCTGATCGAAGCAGAGGCCTATGCACACATGGGTAATACAGTAATGGCAGCAGAAGTTGTAAGGCTTTTGATGGAAAACCGTCAGCCAGGCTGGGATATGAGCGAGGTTGATGTGGAATACATCTACCATCAGCGCCGTATTGAACTATGGGGTGAAGGTTTTTCGTATTTCGATCTGAAGCGATTGTATAAAGGCATCAATCGGGCATATGACAATTCAAATCACAGCATACCCGGTCAGTTTGAAGTAGCAGCCGGTGCCAATAACTGGGTGTTCCAGATTCCAAGACGTGAGATACAGGACAACCCGCAGATTGATGAGAGCGAACAAAACGATTGATAGTATAAATTGTATATTATGAAGCTAAATATAATTAGATATTGCATGTTGTTATTGGGGGCTATGCTTATGCTGGTGTCCTGTAATGAAAGTGTCGATGCCGATAAATACAACAGGGTGTCAAAAGAGTTGCTGCCAACATTCGCTACTCAAAGCGATAGTTTGTCGTTCGACAGGGTGAAGCTGAAAGCAACCATTACCTTGAATGGGGATGAAAACATTATGGAGAGTGGGTTTTTTGTGTCAGCCAACGATGAATTTCCCGAGGTTGCTACTTCAATTATTAATGCCGAACAGCATGACCTGGAGATAGAGAAATGGGTAGATAAGCTGGTGGGTAGCACTACCTACTATTATAAAGCATACACCTACTCAGAAAATGGCTTTGCCTTTAGCGAGGTTAAAAGCATCACCACCGATGAGCCACCTGTATTTGAAGATACCTACTTGTTTGGTACTTACAACCAGATAGACTACAGTATCCGTTATGGCACCATTAATGGTGAAGAGAGTGGTTATTGGGATGAGTATGGATACATGACTATTAAGCAGGTAGAGAATACCTATAACCAGATAGAGGTATACAACTATTGGGGATATGGACGTATTATTATTGGTGTGGTAGATTTTGAAAGTAAGACCATTGAGTTTATGCCACAAGAAATTGCTGCCTCTGAAGGATATGGTTCTATTAAAATCTACAAATGGTCGATGCTGGATGGTAATATGCAGATTCACCTTGAAGAACCAGTGGTCGCGACCTATTCCGAAGATGGCGTTATTGAAGTAGATATGTGGGGAGCTTTTGCCTACTACAATAATGGCTATATGCCATTTGATGCCTGTTCAACAACCGAATTAATTAAAAAAGAAGAGTAATGAAGAATTTGAAATACATATTGGGTCTGCTGTTAATAGCGTTAACAATGGCCTGCAGCAAAGACGATGGTGATAAAAAATCACCCCACGTAACAATAATTGCACCTGTTGAAAATCAAGAGTTTGCACGTGGAGGTATCATGAAGCTGGATGCGGTATTTGAAGATGATGTGGCACTGAAAGAGTGTCGCGTTAACCTCGAATTTGTGGAAGCATTGCCAGTGGCACAGGGGGCTTCTTTAAAAGGAATTGATACGCCCTGGGAACCTGAAGAGATGGTGATTCCCTTGTCGGAAACGGTGCAGGAGGTGAAAGAGCTGGTGTTGTTTGGTGGTAATATTCCGTATAACATTCAGTCGGGCTACTACCGTTTGAAGTTTGATATTTATGATTTAGCGAAAAATCCGGCCAGGGCAGAGCTTATTATAATAATAGAATAGTGATAAACGCAATTTTGGTGTTGATATACAAATGTTTTTAACACCGGATTGGATTGATAAATGAAAGCTTAGGTTGAGGGCTGTTCATCTGACAAGGTGAGCAGCCTTTTTTATTTGAGAACTTGATCTTGTGTAACAGATTTTACCAGGGATGTCGTAAAACATGTGGGTTGTATTCAACTAAACCCGATGCTTCCTGTTATTTTGCTATATATTTGCTCAAAACCTCGTTCTATGGACATTAATTATCTACAAATTGTTTCAGCCTTTATCGTATTATTTGCGGTGATTGACATTCTTGGGTCAATACCTATTATTCTGGATCTTCAGAAGAAGAGCGGACCCATCAAAGCTTTTCAGGCCACATCGGTTGCCTTTACAATCCTTATTGTCTTTTTGTTTGTGGGTGAAGCGCTCCTGAGTTTGTTTGGGGTCGATATCTCATCATTTGCCATTGCAGGTTCGTTTGTGCTGCTTGTTATGGCCTTTGAGATGATACTGGGTGTTGAAATATTTAAGCACGATTCGCCATCGGGAGCCTCTATTGTGCCCATTGCTTTTCCGCTGATTGCAGGGGCCGGTTCGTTTACTACATTGCTATCCTTGAGGGCCGAGTTCGATACGATTAACATCATTATTGCCTTGCTACTGAACATCATTGTTGTGTATGGTGTGCTTAAGGGAACCAAGCTGGTTGAACGCGTCATTGGACAAGGTGGTATTTATGTACTTAAGAAGTTCTTTGGTATTATCCTCCTGGCGATGGCCATTAAACTGTTTATGACCAACTTTGGCAATATAGTGCTTGATTTTATTAAGAAGTTAAACGTTTTATAATATGCAAATAACAATCTCCTCAACCTTTGATGCCGGTAATGTAGAAGTCATCAAAGCCGACAACCCCAAAGACATACAATTAAATATCAGAAAAGACAGCGGGTCCGATTTCCTGCAGTGGTTCTATTTTCGTGTGCAGGGAGCCAAAGACACGGCCTGTAAGCTCAATCTGCTCAATGCCGGCGATGCGGCCTACCCCGAAGGCTGGGATAATTACCAGGCCCGCGCTTCCTACGATCGTATCACCTGGTTTCAAATACCCACGCAGTACGATGGACAGATTTTAAGCATGGAGCTGACACCTGAGCACGACTCGGTATATATCGCCTACTTTGCACCCTTCTCGTATGAGCAACACCTCGACATGATCAATGAGGCACAGTTATCGCCTAAATGTGCGCTGGAGTGTATCGGTCATACCACACAGGGGCGCCCCATCGACTTCCTGAAGATTGGTGACGACAACGACTCGAAGAAAAAATTGTGGGTGATAGCCCGCCAGCACCCCGGCGAAACAATGGCTGAGTGGTTTATGCTGGGCTTAATTGAGCGCCTCTTGGATGAAGAGGATGCCACAGCCCTTACCCTGCTTCAGAAGGCTAATTTCTACCTGGTGCCCAACATGAATATTGATGGCAGCATATTGGGCAACCTGCGGGTCAATGCCAAAGGTGTTAACCTAAATCGCGAATGGGCCGAGCCAAGTATCGAAAACAGTCCGGAGGTGTACTATGTGAAAGAGAAAATGCGAGAAACAGGTATGGACTTTGTGCTTGATGTGCATGGCGATGAAGGCCTGCCATATAACTTTATTTCGGGTATCGAAGGTATCCCTTCATTCGACGACAAGCTGAAGCAACTAACCGATAGTTTTATAGGTAACTGGATGGCCATTAATCCAGATATGCAGAAGGAATATGGCTACCCAAAGAATGAGCCGGGTAAAGCTAACCTGCAGATTGGTTCTAAAAATCTGGGCGAGGAGTTTCACTGTTTGTCGCAAACCCTGGAAATGCCATTTAAGCAAAACGCCAATATCCCTGACGCAGAGCTGGGCTGGTCGCCCGAACGCTCCATTAAACTGGGCAAATCGCTGGTGCCCGTGCTGTTGAGCATTGTTGATAATTTATAGAGCTTAGCTATTGATAATATTTGACAACGCAGATGATTCACTTGAATTATTTGCGTTTGTTTTATATTAGTGGGATTATTGGATGAAATAATTGATGGTTAGGAGCAGTTCTATCTGAATTAATGATGTTTCAGATATCTTTAATCGTCAGATTTTGCAGTCTTACACAGCTAAGATACCTTTGTGCCAGGCATAACAGCCAGATATATATAAGCGAGTAAAACAACTCAAAATACATTACACTTATTATGCGCCAATACAACCACATCTATACATTTAAGTACGACACGCATAATAGCGAGTTATGTCAGTTGGAAGCCCGGCAACTTTTTGGGGAGGAAGTCCGGCAAAAGCTCTTATTTACCAATATTAAAATAGACCCGTCAATCAGTCCTTTTGTTAAAAACAGGCTGGATATTATGGCCATGGCCAATGATTACGACCAGCTGATTGATTGCATCCGTCAGAAAAACATTTGCACTGATGGCTTCAAGGCAGAATACCTGTTGCTCGAAGGGGATGCAACCAGCTATAACGAGCGCCTTGGTAAGCTAAAGGATGTGGGTTATTGCATTGAAGGTGAACCCGATTATGTGACGCCCACCATCATCTATTCAATCGCCTGCTACCAAAATACCTGGTACTTTGGGGAGCTGGTGAAGCACAATACCGACTGGTTTAAGCACAAGAATAAGCCGGTGTCATTCAGCAGTGCCATCAACATGGATATTGCCAAAACCCTTGTGAGCATTGCCTCCCAAGGTGATAAAAACAAACGGCTGTTAGATGCCGGTTGTGGGGTGGGCACTGTTATGCTCGAAGCCTGCATCTCAGGCCTTCACATTGAGGGCTGCGACATACATTGGAAAGCTTGTGTGTCAACGCGCAAAAATCTGGCTCATTACAACTATACGGCCAATGTGTACCGCACCGACTTAAAGGACCATAGCACACAGTATGATGCTGCCATTATTGACTTGCCATACAATTTATTCAGCCATTCCGATGATGATAACTCTTTACACATCATCCGTTCGGCGGCCGAGTTGGCCACACGCTTAATTATTGTATCAACTTCGGATATTGAAGTGATTATTAACCAGGCAGGGCTTAAGGTGGCTGATGTTTGTCAGGTGGAGAAAAAGGGTAAAAAGTTTGCCCGAAATATATGGGTGTGTGAAAAGGAGGAAGTGGCAATTGAAACAGAACTTGTTTGAGCCATAAGCATGGACCTTAAAATTAAAATCGGCTGTTAACCTTTAAAGTAGTATCTTTGCAAAATAATACACAACGGCGTAGCGGTTTGATAGCAATGAGCTCGTAATTCACCACTATTAGTATGCGAGCCGTTATTAACAGCAAAATATGCAAGTGAAATTTGAAGATTTAAATTTACATCCTGCCATTCTCAAGGCATTAAGGGATGAAAACTATACACACCCAACCGCCATTCAGGCCGAAGCTATTCCTTTTATTCTTAAGCGTGAAGATGTACTGGGCAGTGCACAAACCGGCACTGGTAAAACAGCTGCCTTTGCCATCCCCATCATTCAACATGCCATGCAGGATATCGATGGTCAGCGCGGAAGAAGGAAGATGCTGGCTCTGATAGTAACACCAACCAGGGAGCTTGCTATTCAAATAGGCGAAAGCTTTAAAACCTATGGTAAGTACACTAAGCTAAGAAGCGCCGTTATTTTTGGCGGTGTGCCACAAGGTCCGCAGGTTCGAACGCTCAGGCAAGGGGTGGATGTGCTGATAGCCACACCAGGGCGTCTGCTCGACTTAAAGGAGCAAGGCATTATTTCTTTCCGTGATATTAAGTATTTTGTGCTGGATGAGGCCGATCGCATGCTGGATATGGGCTTTATTCATGATATCAAAAAACTGCTGGTGATGCTGCCCCAGGAACGTCAATCGCTGTTCTTTTCGGCAACCATGCCACCTAAGATCCTCAAACTGTCGCAGCAAATATTGGTGAAGCCACAAAAGGTAACGGTAAACCCGGTATCCTCAACTGCCGAAACCATTCAACAGCATGTATATACCACCAATAAGGAAAGTAAGAAGAACCTGCTGCTACACATTCTGAAGGACGAGGACATGGAACAGGTATTGCTGTTCTCGCGCACCAAGCACGGTGCCGATCGCATCGTACGTAACCTGCGTCAGAAAAAAATTAGCAGTGCTGCCATACATGGCGAGAAGAGTCAGAATCAACGACAGAAAGCTCTGAAGCAATTTAAGGCAGGCGAAATACGCGTATTGGTGGCGACCGATATTGCAGCTCGTGGTATTGATATTGATAAGCTACGCTACGTTATCAACTATGACATCCCCAACGAGTCAGAAACCTATGTACACCGTATTGGACGCTGTGGCCGGGCTGGAGAAGAGGGTGTGGCCATCTCCCTGTGCGAGCCTGAAGAGAATGCCTATATAAGAGCCATTGAGAACCTGATCAAGCAAAAGATTGAGGTGGTGCGCGATCATCCTTTCCCGCAGACCGACAAACCAATGAATGCTGAAGAAAAGAAGGAATTTGAGAAGGAAAAGCAGCGCAGGAAACAAGAGTATTTTGCTAACCGGAATAAAAAGCGGGGGGCTCAAAATCCGGATTTTAGAAGGAAAAAGAGATAGGAGTTCTAAGGTATGGGTGTGTTTCTTAAATTGATAACGCAACCATTCTGTTGGTATCGACATCTTAAGGAAATTAACCAATAAATAGCCTTGATATGAGATACTTGAATTTTATTGCAGTTGTAATAGTCAGCTTCGTCATCTGCTCATGTGAGAATAACACGAATGATCCTGAAGTAGCAGATTTTGTTTTTAAGGCTGAAAAGGATAATGAAACCTGGTTAGCTACCCGCAGCTGGAGTTACCTAAATGAGAAGTTTGATGAGTTGTCGATCTCTGCAGCAGTAGAGGATCCGGATTACTATCAGGAAGAAGCAATGACTATTAAAATTAATAAGGCAAGCATTGAGCCTGACAAAAAGCTGTTGGATTTTGACGCCAGTTTAGCATTCATTATTGGTGGTGATGGTGTGGCATGGCGTTATGAGAGTATTAAAAGCGAGCAGACTTACCTTATTATACATCAGATTGATGAGGAGAATAAGCGAGTTAGTGGAGAGTTTCAAATTAAGTTTACAGATTCCACAACTGATGGCGAGCCAATTATAATGACTGATGGTGTATTTAATGTCGCCTACGAGCATACTAATACCTACTAACAAACCTGCCGACCTGCTTTAATACGTTTATGCCTTTCATGCAATTTTTACGAAGGAGTGTTAGCTCTGTAAGAGCGATGTGGACCAGAACAGGCTTTAGCCTGTTTCCATGCCAGTGAGCTAAATACAGGGCTGAAGGCCCGATGTGTTTGTTTGAATAACTGCCTGGTTATCCAAGCGGAATTTCAAAATAATGCCCCGCTACGATGTTTTTACAGTTGCAGCAGGGCATTCGAATATGTGTCAGTAGGTATTTTTTGTGCTTAGCGCAATATCCAATTCATTGACGTGATATCCATGGGAAATTTAAGCGCCATGGAAATAGCTAAAGTCTAGACCCTAGAAGCTAGTGGCTTTTATCTCCAGGTAAAATCTATTCACCCAGCATCATGCGGATGATCTCTTTGTCGGTTTCGCGCATGCCCACACTCCCCAGGCGACCAATGTTTTTGATGGTATTTTCAACACCTTTTACCACAATGCCATCGCCACCATAAAATTGCTGGCCATTTTTATACATGTGATAGCCTAAAATGCCTGCTTCCACTGCTGAAGCTATTTTGCCAGCACACGACGGTTTGGCGCCATCGCACACAATGCCCGAAACAATGGCCAGGGCATTCACAATGGTATGTGCCACCTCTTTGTATCGTCCGCCATACAGGAAGGTGATGCCTGCCCCGGCACCAACTCCAGCTGAAACAGCACCGCAAAAAGCTGATAGACGCCCAATGCTTGTTTTCTGGTGGATAGTGACCAGGTTGGCTACAATCAATGCGCGCAGCAAACTGTCTTCATCAGCTTTTAGCTCTTTGGCATATTCAATCACCGGTACAGACGTGGCCAGTCCCTGATTGCCACTGCCCGAAACAATCATCACCGGTAGCTCGCAGCCACTCATTCGTGCGTCGGACCCAGCCGCTGCCATAGCTTTAGCACGTACTTTAATATCATCACCCCAGCTATTCAGTAGTACCGAGCCTACATTGGCACCCCAGTTACCATTGATGCCCTCCTGGGCAATGGCTGTGTTATGTGCTATTTGCAGTTTCAATACGTCTCTCACTTCGTTAACATCCACCGATTCGGCAAACTCAACGATATCTTCCACACTCATTATGCTACGGTCGGTTTTGTGCTTGTTGCTCACGTCATCGCAATGGTGGGTATAGACAGTTGCCTCACCATCTTTTACGATTCGAACAATGTTAGTATGATAATGTGATATCTGCACCGAGGCATGTGACTTACCGGCATACACATTCACAACTAAATCGAAAATAACACCACTCCTGGAAGCCACCACTTTTACCTCTTTGTTTTGAAGAAAGTGGGCCATTTCGCTGCGCTGTTCATCATTCACCACCGATATCACCTGCAATACCTTATCTGCATCGCCAGCGATTATACCGGCTATTGCAGCCGCTTCAATGCCTTTCAGATTGCCGGTATTGGGCACCACCACGCTCTTTACATTTTTAATGATGTTATCACTGGCTTCCACCAATACACGATCGGGCATCTGGCCCATTATCTTGCGGGCCATTGCGGCAGCATAGGCTATGGCAATAGGCTCTGTGCAGCCCATGGCCGGCATTAGCTCTTCGTGCAATATATTAATGTAAGCGGTGTATCTAGTATCGGCTTTATTCATGACTGTATTTACATTAAATCAGACTGTCTGTACGTAATTTCGCACCGAAAATAACAGGAATATCGGGTATAGAATATGATTATTAGCATTCATGAATTTTGTCATGATTTTTAGCGCATTGCCTTTAGTCCAAACAAAAAGCCGCTCGGTGATGAGCGGCTCTTGTATCATATACTTAGGTGATTATTTCTTAACTGCAGGAGTGGAGAACGAAGGCGGTGTAATTACCTTCTTTTCCTTGATGCGAGATAGAGCTTCTTTAACTGCTCTTTCTAATTGAGGATCGGTATCCTTTTCCATTGATTGAGCATCCATACGTACATCGATGGTTGGAGTGATACCAACGTTTTCACCTACCCATTCGTTGTTAATAGGATCAAATACAGCATTATCAGGAGCGGTAAGCGCGCCACCATCTACCAGACGATAATGCACCGAAGATTTAACCAATCCGCCCCAGGTGCGGGCACCAACTACCGGACCTATCTTTTGCTGCTTAAAGGCCCATGGGAAGAAATCGCCACCAGAGCCTGCCATTTCGTTAATGATAAGCACCTTTGGCCCTTTAATACCTGCTGGTAACAGAATTGGCGAACCATTAGGAACTTCATTGGTCAAGGCTGCCCGCAGGTCTCGCTTCATCAGGTCAACCATGTAATCATCCAGCAAGCCACCACCATTGAAACGCTCATCAATAACAGCACCCTGCTTATCCTGCTGTGCAAAATAGTAACGGTTAAAGGAAACGAATCCGGCACTAGACGTGTTGGGCACCCATACATAGGCCAGCTTACCATCCGATAGTTTATCAACCAGACGACGGTTGTCCTCAACCCAGGCACGCTGACGCAAAGCACGTTCACTGGCGATTGGCTTTACCGTAATGGTCCAGCTATCTTCAAAAGCAGCTTTTGAATTGATGTGCAAAACGGTTTGTACACCACGTGTGCCGTCTAGTGCCATATAAGGATCATCTGCTGTGGTTATTTCTTTTCCATTAACACCCACTAAATAATTACCCTCTTTCACTTTTAAGCCAGGGCGTTGAAGCGGGCTTGATAAGTCAGGATTCCACACTTCGGTTGTATAAATACGTTTGATTTGCCAATGTGAGGAATTGCCATTGAAGTCGGCACCTAACAGCCCCACTGATGCCTTATCCACTTCAGGCATGTCACCACCAAAAACAAAGCTATGACCTACCGATAGTTCGCCATTCATCATGTCCAACACATAGTTCAGGTCGCTGCGATGTTTGATATATGGCACAAGTGGTGCATAGCGCTCATATACTTCACCCCAGTCGCGTCCATGCATGTTCGGATCGTAGAAGAAATCGCGTTGATAGCGCCAGGCTTCTTCAAACATCTGTTGCCATTCAGCCTGTCGGTCAAGCTTCGTATTCAGGTTTGTTTTGAGTGTTTTACCGTCTTTCCCATTGGGCTTATCGGTTCCCATCACTTTCCACGATGTGCCCATCTTTGCCAGCATCTGCTTGCCATTGGCAGAGATGGAAACCGAGCGCGCATCTGTCACAAACTCTTTGGATTCACGCTCTTTTAAAGTGAATTTATGAATCGTATTGCCCTTGTCTGTTGATTCGCTGATGAAAACACTTCCTTCGGGCCCTGCCAGCGTATATTGGTATTGTCGTTTGGGCATTGGCATGGCCATTATGCGGTTTTCAATGTCTTCAAAATCGATGGTAATACCTTTATCTGTTTCCTCCTCTTTATCTTTCGACTTCTTTTTACTGTCTTTTTTATCCGCATCCTCTTTGGGTTCTTCTTCCTTCTTTACTTCCTCTTCATCACTGCGTGGTTCAAACGGGGATTTGTCAGCTTTGTTAAGATTAATAACATAAGCACTGTAACGGGCATCGTCAGGCGACATAACGCTGGTGTTTACATAGCTTGACTCCAGGCCCAGGTCGGTGCTGGCCAAAAAGTACAGCTGTTTGCCGTTGCGATCCCACGCCGGCGAAAAAGCATCGGCCATGGCGTTGGTAACCGGCTTCACACTGTTATCTGCCGATGACCAGATGTGGATGCGACGGAAATGGTTGGCTCCAGCCTTGGCATAGGCCAGGTATTTTGAATCCTTAGACCATGTAATACCCATGTCACCACGTTCAAAGTTGTTACCGGCCACATCAATGGTTTTGATACTCTTGGTACTGATGTCAAGTACTCTGATACGTACGTCATCATCCACAAAAGCAATGTATTTGCCATCGGGCGACCAGCAAGGCTCCCATATCATCTTCGATTCGCCAATACCAATGCTTTCAACATCACCCAGACCATCCTGTGTGGTCAGCATCAGCTCATATTTTCCATTCTTATCAGAAAACCAGGCAATTTTGTCACCTTTGGGCGACCAAAGTGGTTTGCGTTCAGCAGCGTGCGAATTGTTGGTGATGTTACGTACATTTCCATGCTCAACCGGCACCGTAAACACTTCGCCACGTGCTCCCATAATAGCACGTTTGCCGCTTGGCGAGAGTTGGGCAAAGTCAATTTTTTTGCTCACATCTTCCCATTTCGTATCAGCCCAGGGGAAGTCACCCACTACATTGATGCTTAGTTGTTTGCTGCTTTGTGTGTCGGTATTGAACAGGTGAATGTAACCGTCCTGCTCATAAACCAGCTCCGTGTTGCGACCAGCTAAATATTTGATGTCTGTTTTCTCGAAGTTTGTAACTTGTTTTAGCTCTTTGCTGGTGGTGTTGTAAGTCCATATATTGCTTACCCAATCACGATCGGAGAGAAAGTAAATTTCCTCTCCCAACCACACGGGTTGAATATCTGTTGTGCGTTCATTAGGTAGCAGCTCTTCCTCCCAGGTTTCGAGGTTAAGAATGATCAATGGTGTATTTTGTCCACCCCGGTAAGCGCGCCATTCGACATCCCACCGGCGCATCTTGTCAAGTGCCAGGTATTTGCCATCGGCTGAAAAGGAAGCTTTCGTACCCCATTGTTTGGTTAATAATTTCGACGGGCCACCATCTTTACTAACTGTCCATAAGCGGTGGTATGAGCTAGGTGCTGTTTCCCTGTCCGAAGCATACAGGATAGACTGTCCGTCTGGCGTCCAGCCTCTCACTTGTGATGCTGCCGGATACCACGTCAGGCGTGTTGCAGCTCCGCCTTCTACCGGCATAGTATAAACCGCATCTGTGCCCGAACGATTTGATGTAAAAGCAATGGTTTGTCCATCGGGCGAGAAGTAAGGATCTTTTTCTACCGCCGGTGTACTGGTCAAGCGAATGGCATCGCCTCCTGTCTTGCCTACCAGCCATAAATCACCGCCATAGGTAAATACCACGTGGTTATCGCTTATGTCGGGTTGGCGCAACAGGCGTGTGCCTTCAGCTTGTGCATGAGCTGTTATAATAATACTGAGCAATAGGCCTAACAGTATTAAGCATGTTGATTTGGTACGTTGTTGAATCATGTTAAAAATTTGAGGTTTAGATAAGTTTTCAAGGTTGATGAATAAATAGGAACAGTTTTCCTGAGAAAGGAAGTTCTAAAATATGCATTTTAAATCATTGTTGTCCGGTAAACCGGAATAGTTTTAATTTTATCAATATAAGTGCCTGATATACAAGTCAGGCATTTTCAGGTTTCAAAAGCAAGCCCACTAAATTTCTGGGAATAGCGAATTTTGATAATTGTTTTTATTCTCTTTAATCAGTACAAGCCAGCTTTTCTCGGGATTCTCTAAGAAGGCATATATATTGATGTAATTCATTAACTGCTGCCTAATTATAGAAACCATATTCGAGAACGCCCAATTACGCTTCAACTTACTTTTTACAAGGGTAATAAGCAGGTTTGCTAACATTGCCGCCCATATCTGGATTTCAATTGCGTTTTCATTGTCACCAAGAAAGTATTTCAACGGAAAATTTTGCTTGAGTTGCTTAAATAACAGCTCTATCTGCCAACGCTTCTTGTAGATATAAGCAATCGTTGCTGCAGCTAGTTCCATGTTATTTGTAATAAACTCAAACACTCGTGCATTTTCATTATCCCAGTATGCAATGCGTCTTGCTTTATGTTCCTTTGTTTTGTTAGTACCATAAAGAAGGACTATCTCTTCATCTTTTAGGACACCAGAATCAGCATCGTCAGGTATATCAAACTCTTGCCTGGCTTTATACAGTGCATTATCTTTCAAGCGGGTGACATACCAAATCGACTTGTCAGTAAACGCTTGATACCGGGCATAATCAACATAGCCTTTGTCAAAAGTTATGATTGAACCGGACGGCAAGTTCATGGCTTCTTGTAAGAACATATGGTCGTGTTTGGAAGCTTCACTATATCTGATTAAACAAGGTACGTTTTCATCTGCCTTGATAAGCGTATGTGCTTTGATGCCGCCTTTCTTTTTGCCATTTTTAGGATTGCGCCCAACTCCTTTCAAAATATCCTTGAACAACGAGATGGTTGATGAATCCATGATGTACAAACGCTTGAGTTCTTTCTCCTTTAGCCGGCTGTCCGCTAAACTTGAAGCATGTTTTCTGTATACAGACATGTAAATGTCTTCGAATACTTTGCTACTGCGGCGTTTGTTGGCTTCTGAAAAAGTACTGCGTTTTACCAGATAGCTTAATCCTAAATGGGATAATTTATGTGCATTAGCAAGTAAACCTAGAATAACCTCGCGTATCGAGTGGTAACCTTCTAATGAAACAAATAACATCACAACCAAATGATTATAGGTCGTAAACTTCTTTACATACCGTTCACTATCGTGTTGTTTCGCTATTTTTCTAATCTCACTCTTGTCAATGAACGTTAACAGCTGATTAAATATAGGCTGTCCGCTAAAAATTGTACTTTTACCCATGTCTTACTTTTTTGTTGTGGTAAACTAAAAGTAGACATATCGGGCAGTTCTTTAAAATGTTCTGCCCGGTAACTTTTTACCGGACACTAGTGATTTTAAATCTCTGTTACAAGGATATTTATACAAGTGAATTATTATTTTTGTTAAACGGAAGAAAGGCAAAGTGCTGTTTCTTCTGAAATACTCAACTTTTATTTAAACCTGACTTAATGAAACAGACAAGCATAAACATAAGAGGACTTCGTAAAAGCTTTGGCAAAGGGGCTGATGTAAAAGAAGTACTGAAGGGTATTGACCTGAGTATAGAAAGCGGGCAAATAATTGGCTATATAGGACCCAATGGTGCAGGGAAGAGCACGACAGTCAAGATTCTTTGTGGTATTCTAACCAGTTTCGATGGAGATATTGAAGTGATGGGCATTCCTTTGCGTAACAATGCCATTGAAGTCAAACGGAAAATAGGCTATGTACCCGAAAATGGTGCGCTTTACGAAGCACTGACGCCTGTTGAATACCTTCATCTGGTAGGGACGCTGTTTGATATGTCACCTTTGTTGATAGAAGAAAGAACCAACTCATTGCTTAAGTACTTTGAGATGTCACAACACGCCAATCAGCGCATGGATACCTTCTCTAAAGGAATGAAGCAGAAGATATTGATTATTGCCGGCCTGATTAATAACCCGGATATACTGTTTCTGGACGAGCCATTATCTGGTCTGGATGCCAATTCGGTGATATTGGTAAAGGATATGCTGACCCGTCTGGCCAAACAAGGCAAAACCATCTTTTACAGTTCGCACCTGATGGATGTGGTTGAGAAAATATCGGACCGCATTATCCTGATTGATAACGGACAGGTAATCGCCGACGGTACGTTTGAAGAGCTGCAACAAGATAGCAAGGCGTCACTTGAACAGGTGTTTGCCAAGCTCACAGGAGGTGAGGAGCGAGTAGGTGAATCTGGTATTTTGGATGAGGTTTTTAAAAATTAGGCGATGAGTGTTATTCAACGTATTTTATCGGCACCGCTTAGTGTTTTTTTAAGCCTGTTAGGCGTGAATGAACGTCACTTTAAAGTATTGCTGGCAGCTAAGCTAAAAATGGATTTTCGTCGTCCACCCAATAGTTTTCAGTCGGCTGGCAAAAAGCAAACGCTCCTGAAGCAGTTATTTATCTACACGTTTTTAGGAGCCATTATGCTGCTTAGCTTGTATCGTATACCTGACTTAATGCTGCAGTTATCAGTATTCTATGCTTTTCTGATTGTGTTTGCTGGTACCATAATGCTCACCGAATTTACATCGGTGCTGTTTGATGAGAATGAGAACCATGTGCTATTGCCAAGGCCTGTTTCGTCGCGGACATTATTAATTGTGCGCTTGGTTCACGTATTGGTATACATTGGTAATATTACCTTATCCTTGAGCCTGCCATTTAGTATTTACCTGGCCATCAAATATGGTTTTATCGCTTTAGCTTTTTTATTAGGTGTGTTTTTATGCGCCTGGTTCATCTTATTGTTGGCGGTAGGCTTTTATATGAGCCTTTCGCGATTGGTTAGTGCCAGCCGTTTTAAGGATGTGCTCAACTATCTCCAAATAGGTTTGGCGATAATCATCATGGCAAGTTATCAGTTGGTACCCAATTTTATTGAAGATGCCAATATGGAGCAGCTCACTTTTACACATGCTTGGTGGACTCAGTTGGTGCCTTCGGTATGGTTTGCCGGTTTTGTACGCTTTTTATCTGGTATGGGTAAAGGTAATGATGTGGTGTTATTTCTGATTACAATTGGCGTTACAATCCTTGGAAGTGTAATTCTGGTGCGTACTTTATCGTCTGGCTTCAATGTCATTATAGCTGAGTCAGGAACTGGCACAGTCACCAAAAAGAAAGAAGTTATAGAGGTAAATACAAAGCAACCATGGCTCGAAAAAGTTATTGATCTGTTGTGTGTATCTTCGGTTGAGAAGATGGGCTGGGCATTTACCATGAGCCATATTAAAAGTGATCGGAAGTTGAAGCAGCAGTTATACCCTATGTTTGCCTACAGCATCATTATGGTAATTGTTTTTTTGAAGCCACAGGTAAATAACTTTAGTGAATACATAGCAGAATTGGGGCAAAGCTCTAAGTATGTGATGTTTTTTCTGGCAGGATTTTTTGGAACCATTGGTACATCCATCATACCGTATACTGATACGCCTAAGGCCGCCTGGATTTATGAAGTGGCTTCCACCGATAAAAAATACCATATGCAGTCCGGGGCCATAAAGGCAGTTTTGTTTACCTTCTTTTTGCCTTTGTATGTACTTTACCTGGTGCCTATTATCTGGATTTGGGGGGTAAGTGTATTGCCACACATTGTATTAGGAGCGAGTCTGAGTGCTGCTTTAGCCATTTTACTGGTGAAGTTGCAAAAACAACCGCTACCATTTTCACAGGCTCGTGAAATGGTGAATAAAGGTGATTATACCCTTAAAATGTTGTTAGGTATGGTAATGGTTGGTGTCATCATAGGATTGGTTTACCTGGTGTCTCTGGCACACATTGGCGTATCAATAGGTTTGTGTGTAATGATGCCGTTTATAATAGTACTATGCTACCGGCTGATTCGGTCACAAAAAGTTGCAGTCAGTCACTAATTTCTCGTTGTTAGGTGATTTGATTAGTTCGTTTGTTATCCGCTTAAACCTATCAGTCCATTTTATTTTCACCATTAATGGCGATTGATTGATGAAGTACTTTATCCCATATTCGAAAGAAAAAAGATATGGATAAAGTGCTCAGTCAAACGCCAAACGGACGTGTGTTTATTTGTCCCAATTGCAATAAAATTCATGTAGAGTTTCATAATTTCCTTTTTTCCTTCGATGATGAGGAGTACCGTTATTTTCAACGCTGCTTTGCCCGTATGGATGGGTGTTACTACGAAGCTGTTAACTCTGATATTGTTTATACGCGCAAGATAATTGTACCCATTGGTCATAAGAATGCATCAATGATGTTGAACCGTTATGAGTTGCACGAATTAAAGTCATTGCTCAAAGGTAGTGGAGCATCAAAGTCGCCTTCAGTTTTCTTATCGGTTAAGGAAATTGGTCTCGAGGTGGGGAGTAATTAATGGAGCTACTCATCATCAGTTGTTAACTATTTGTTGGGATTAAACGTTTGTAAGCTAATGAAAAAGAGATTTTTATGGTGATTTTATGAGCAGGTTGCCTTGAAACTATTGGTTGAAAAGCCCCACTAATGGCGATTGATGGGCATGCTTCATCAGGATACATTTGTATCAATCAAAACAATCAGTAAAATGAAGAAAACAGCAATAGTTTACGGCTCCAGTACCGGCAATACGCAGGCTGTAGCCGAAATGATTAATTCGCAATTAGATAACCAGGCTGACCTGATAAATGTAGATGAAGCATCCGCTTCTGATTTGGCAAACTATGATTTTCTGTTTTTAGGGACCAGCACCTGGGGTTTGGGCGATTTGCAGGACGATTGGGAGGGATTTATTACCGAGCTGCAGAGAGTTGACCTGGGTGGTAAACAGATAGCCCTGTTTGGTTTGGGCGATGCCGATGCTTATCCTGATACTTTTGTGGATGGTATGGGAACTATCTATAAGGCCATTGCCGGTAAAGGCTGTGAGGTGGTGGGCATGGTGTCGGTTGATGATTACAGCTACGATGCTTCAACAGCCGAATTGGAAGGACAATTGGTAGGACTGGCCATTGATGAAGATAATGAAAGTGATAAGACCCAAAGCCGTGTTGAGAGCTGGATAGGTGATTTACGGCCTCATCTTGATTAGAGATAAATGATGGTGGTGTCTATTATAGAGTTGACCTTTGACCATTTTTGCTTCTGCCACCAGAGCAAATAAATGAATAAGCCATAAAGCCAGTTGATTCCAATGTTCATTTGTAAAATACCGGATAAACGTATCCGGGTAAGTTTATTAATGGCTTGGCTTATTCATTTTTACTAGATTTTAAACCATCAGATTGCATGAAAGTATTTTGCCATCATATTTATGAATATAAAAAAGGCCTGCGTAACCTGATACTGCATACAATGGCCAGCAGCGATGTGTCGCTTGCTATAAAGAAGTTGGAAGCCAATGACATTCAATACCTCGTTCAGCCAGTGACTAAAAATAAGGTGAATGTGTTTTTTGGCGCGAATGAATGTGTGGAGGTAATCAAGTGCTTTTGCCACAAGCGCCTGAATGAACTATCGGCCGAAGAAGATTTTATTCTGGGGACGTTGCTTGGTTACAATCAGGTTATTCAATGTGCGCGCTATCTGAAAAGAAAAGAAGAAGCCCCTCTATTAAAAGAGGCTTCGTAAAATATTATAGTTTAATCTCGTTCAGATTCAAACCATCGGACTGGATGGAGCGTGCATACTTAACGGCTGGCAAGCCATACACCATGATGTAACCAATACGGTGATCATCTGGTATGCCAAAGGCTGCTTTAAGTTCTGTTGCAATTTGTTCCATCACAGCTTTCAGGAAACCGTTCCAAAGGGTGCCAATGCCCATGGTGTTGGCCAATAGTTCAAAGTAGCTCAGTGAAATAACACAATCGGCCACACCATTGCTGTTCTTTTCTGGTGCAGTGGCTATTATCAGGTGAGGGGCATCTCTGAATATCAAATCAATGCCTTTTGTTTCCCACATTTTCTGAATGGCTGCATACATCGACAGTGAACCTTCCAAAGGTGCTTTCTCATTAGCCTTTTTGATGGCATCATAAACAATGTTGCGCACCTTATCCATCTCCTCGCGGGTGTGAGTGAGCGACAGCAGTACCTGGTTTTTGTTATGGCCTGTTGGGGCGTGTGATGCACTTTTGAGCAGCTGTTCGATTGTTTCAGTCTTAACCTCTTCCTGTTTGAATTTACGAACAGAACGACGTGTGAGAATCAGGCGCTCCATATCATCAGATGATGGTATCTGGCTTGTTACCGGAATACTGTCTTCGGGATTTTTGCCGAAGATAGAGAGAGCTCCGGTTGGGCAGATAGCCAAACAATGCTGACATCTGATACAATTCTTTTCCTTACCCTCTTTAATGGCCGGTATCCCATTCTTACCGTCTATAATTAGAGTAGGACACTCCTTCGAGCAGAGGCCGCACTGGGTGCACTTAGCCTCGTCAATTTTAAAATCTAGCATTTGTCTTTACTTTTTGGGACGACAAATGTAAGCAATCCATTTAGCTTGAAAATATATTTTTATTTAAAGACTGTTTAATTGTGATGCCCTAAGTGTCAGTGTTGACTGTCCAACAAGTATTTGATTATGCTGGTATAACATCCTTCGGACTAACACCTTTAATCTTTTTAAACATCTGGGAAAATTTGGACAGGTTACTATAGCCCAAATCATAGCCTACCTCCATCACACTGTACCGACCGGTTTTTAGTCGACGGTAGGCTTCATCCATTTTGGCATGGGTAAAAAACTGATAGACTGAGCTATTAAACAAGGTTTTAAAGTCGCGCTGCAGTTTGGATACACTAATAGCGAACTGGGACGCCAGCTCTTCAATGCTGATTTTACTTTCTATCTGGGTCTCTATTTCCTTTTTAATAAGTAACAAGCGGTTGTTTTCATAAGGATGATTCAGGGCTGCTGATACAGCATTAATATAATTGAAAACACTGCCTTCTTCGATGTGTAGTTGTAGTTGCTTATTCTTTTCGTTCATTATTTTATAATTGGCTCTTAAAAATAGAAGAATCATTTGGTGTTAGCAACTTCATTCGTATACGCTGGTGCCGTTAGTTGAAGCTTATTTGACCCGATTGGGTATTTTGTTGACTTAATAGGGTTACAGTATCAGCTATACGCAATACAATTTTGTAGCTGTGAATTATTTTTAAAGTTAGAGTCATGAGTTACGAGATTAGAGCCCGTCTGAATTTCAGATATTTGTTTGTGTTATGGTTGCTGTTTGTTTCTGTTACTAAGGCTTTGGGGCAGGAGCCTGTAAATGAATCGCCGACTGTATTCCGGCCATATATTTCACGTGTACATTCCAATATAGAGTTCTACAATTTTAATCCCAATGAAGATGGCTTATACTGGGTAACTAATGCAAAATTAAATCTTAGTCAGCGTGACTTTATCAATATTGAACTCATTGGCGTATATCATCAGCGAGGTGGAGAGACCATCTGGACACCAGGTGACTTCAACCTGACGTATACGCGCGACTTTACACCTGCCAGCAAAACGAATCAAGGATGGCAAGGACTTTCTGCCTCAGCCAAGCTGGTAATGCCCACCGGTAAGCCTGAAAATGCGGGTTTATTTGGTCACTGGATATTGGAGCCTGCCATCCAGTATTCATGGCGTTTGAGTGATGAACGCTTTTTTATAAGTAACAAATGGCGCTATAACTTTCCGTTGGCCAACACGGCTGACTGGCCCGAACCCCCAATATTCATCCGTTTCGAGCCGCAGTTTGGCTATCAGGGTAACAGGTGGTCGGCCTCAGTAACAATGGATAACCGGATGGTGTACAACAGGGATGCTTTTGTCATATTTGCCCGCCTGGATGCCGGCTATAAGCTTAACTCCCAATTGGGAGTGAATGCCTTTTACACCAGGCGTGTCAGGCATACGGAATTGTTCAATACTTATGCTGGTATTGGCATTACCTATAGCTTCTGATAATTATCTATCTACTTGACTTATTGAGGAAAGGTGAGCCTAATTATCCTATTCGACTTCCCTTTTTGATTTTTTTGGATAAGTGCTTGACTAGAATGGGATAAAAGCTGACCTGAAGAAGTCGGATATTTGTATCACAATTTACAATGAAAGTAAAACTATAAAAAATATAATCATGAAGAAGATTCGTTTATCTTTTTTAGCAGCATTGCTAGGCTTTGCTGTTATGGCAGGCGCACAATCGCCTCCAATACAAGACATGCAAGAGGTAACACCTGAAATTGCTGAAGAGCGTGCAGAGCAGGAAAAAGCTAAGGCTGAGGTGCCAGATATAAAAGTGGGAAAGCTGTACTTTACACCTATTCCAGCATTGGCAGCAAACCCTGCATTTGGTTTTGTCTATGGTATGGCAGCATCTGGTAGTATCTTTTTAGGAGATCCTACAACCACTAAAATGTCAAATGCCTTGATGACGGCTACCTACACCACCAAAAATCAGCTGATGCTGGTGATGCGCGGTAATGTATATACCAACCAAAACAATTGGTTACTACAGGGAGACTATCGTTTTTTTGATTCATCGCAGCCAACATTTGGTTTAGGTACCGGAGCAGATGGTAATACGCTCATGCCTGGTGTATCACCGTTTGGCGATGATGAATTATACGAGGGAGAAGGCATGGAGTTTAATTTCTACAGGGCACATCAAACAGCACTAAGACAGGTGAAGCCTTCATTCTATCTGGGTGGTGGAATTCATTATGACCGTTTTTCCAATATCGACGATAACTTGTTGGATATAGAAAACGGCGTTTATACCAATCACTATGTATACAGTATGAAGCATGGATTTGATCCAACAGGTTATAGTCTGGTAGGTGCATCAGCAACAGCATTATATGATACGCGTGATAATATGGCCAATCCGTATACGGGGCGTTTTGCCAATATTTCGTATAAATACAATGCCGACTTTTTAGGGAGCGACCAGAGTTCGTCGACCCTGTGGATGGAATACCGCGATTACTTTAGTGTGAATAAAGAAGTACCACGTAACGTGATTGCTTTCTGGACCTATGCCAATGTAACCACACATGGGAACTTACCATATATGCTGATGCCGGCAACAGCCTGGGACCAGATGGGCCGCTCAGGTCGTGGCTATGCGCAGGGACGCTGGCGAGGTGATGATATGTTCTACGCTGAACTGGAATATCGCTTTCGATTACCACTTCTGGCTAAAAATCCCGACTTCTTAGGAGGGGTAGTATTTGCCAATACGACCTCTGCTTCGGCACGCGATGCAGATGTAAAGCTATTTGATAACTGGGCACATGCATTTGGTGTTGGTTTACGTATTCAAATCCAGAAAGCTACACGCACCAATCTGGGAATTGACTATGCGTGGGATCATAATGGCAATGGAGCATTGTACCTTAACCTAACAGAGTACTTTTAAATAGTATAATTTGTTCATCTAGATAAGTTTTCAATTCGTAAAGAGCCTGTTCAGTATCGTCTGTTCAGGCTTTTTTTGTGGTCGGACATTAAAAAGGATTTGGAATACAAGCATTAAATTAATGGCTACCTATAAAATTTCATTGAACCACCTCATCCCGGCCTTCTCCTCAAGGAGAAGGTGACATCACTTAGAAAAGCAACTGCCTCTAATCTAGAATAATATTATGTTTAAGTAAGGGCCTCCTCTCCTCGAAGGAGAGGACTGAGGTGAGGTGTTTTATTGCGAATTATACGTTTACAATTATCTTTTTAAATATCCGGATTTCCTCTTGAGGTGATGTGTTTTTACGATTTATAAGTTTGCTATTATCCATTATTGATTTACACTGCCCATAGGGGTATTTGATATTAAGTCATTAATAGCTAATTTGTTCTTCAAACATTTAATAATGTCGCAAGAAAATTTTGACAATCTGTTTTATGGTGCTAGTTCTGTTATTAGACAATTCGCTAAAGATATTAGAACTAGAATGACCCCTTCAGAGAAAATACTATGGTCTGAGTTAAGAAACAAAAAACTGGATGGATTAAAATTCCGACGACAGCATCCAATTGAGTATTACATCGCTGATTTTTATTGCCATGAAAAGAAACTGGTTATTGAGATTGATGGAGAAATTCATCTTTATCAGAAGCAGTATGATATTGGACGAACTGCAGAGCTTGAGAGGTTTGGTATTCAGGTAATCCGATTTAAAAATGAGGATGTTCTTTTTCGGGTTTCATCAGTTTTAAGTCAGATTAGTGATTGTTGTAGTCGCATCAACATAGAAGTTTAAGCGTATTACCTCATCTGGTTTTCAATTCGTAAAGAGCCTGTTCAGTATTGTCTGTTCAGGCTTTTTTGTTGTCATGGCAACTGTCATGGTCACACATTCTTAGCTTGTCCAATGTTTTGACTGTTTACGGCTCTCGACTGATAGGATAGGAGCCTTTTTTAGCTGACTTGCAACTTACTTTTGAAATGTAAACACAAGATTATTAATTTATAAAACATACGATGATGAGAGTAAGAAAATCGATTATTATAGGGCTGTTTTGGGCCCTTACATTTGGAGTTGGTATAAATGCGCAAAACTCCTTTTTTAATCCGGAAGTGCCAGATGTCGTTCAATACGAAGTAACCCCCGATGTTAAGTATGGAGAAGGGAAAGTGAATGCAAATGGTAAAGTTGCCATGAAAGACCTGACCATGGATGTTTACTATCCCAAAGGTGAATCAAGTGAACCTCGTCCTGCTGTTATTCTGACTTATGGAGGTAGCTTTCACCGAGGTAATCCCCGTTCTTCATATACTGGTTTTGGCGGACAGACTACATCAATGAGCCAGTACGCCATGCGTTATGCTGCTGAAGGTTTTGTGGTATTTACAGTTAACTATCGGGTAGCTCCCGACAATCCAATTGTAGACGAATATTCAGGATATACAGAAGATGATATCGATGTTAGCATATTCACAAACCCTGCAGCTGTAGCCCAAACAAACATGATCCGTCAGCAAATGGGGCTGGAAGCTTTAACCAACGAAAATGCTGAAGACGTTCTTAAAGCAGCTGTTTTGGCTGCCGGAGAGGACTTACGTACAGCAATTCGCCACATCAAGGCCGAAAGTGATGTTTATCAAATCAATCCTGATAAGATTGCATTGGGAGGTTTTTCAGCAGGAGCTGTTACTTCTATTAATGTGGCATATGGTATGCAGGAAAAGGTTTCTGCGGTTTTTACCAATTCAGGATTTGTAGCCGGATTGAAGATTGATAATAAACTTGCGACCGCTGAGAGTAATCCGCCAATTATGTTGTTTATGAGCGATAATGATTACCCGGTTGTAACTTTCTTAACTCAACCACTAATTCAGATTCTTAAGGCGAATGCCGTTGAATATCATTTTAACTGGGTGCCTGGATTTGGTCACTTCTATCCGGGTGGTGCCGTTACTTTATCAGATACAGGTGATAAAATCCCCTTAATTGAAAGAACCCTGGGTTTTTTGAAAGAAAAGCTCCAATAATAGTTGATTGTAAGGGTTTTGATACATGCCTAATGTGCCGTTATATTTTGACCGCAACGGATATGCAGGTGAACTAAATGGGTTAAAGGTTAAAGGGAATATATCGGTTATTTGTGATAAAAATAACGATAGTAATTCAACCAATTGATTAACCACAAAAAGACCGTTTACATATAATTAAGTCATCGGCTTTTTGTAAAAACAGTTAACACATGAAAAAGTATATTTTACTAGTTGCGACGACCCTATTAGCTTTCACTTCTTTTGCTCAGTCAGATAAAGAAGAGGTAAAAGCAATTAAGCAAGTTATTCAGACTGCATACCTGGATGGGACACAGAATATAGGCGATATGGATAAAATTGATGCCGGCTTTCATCCTGATTTTAGAATGCAGGTGCTTGAAGAGGATGGTAGTTTATCCAATGTCGACCGACAGGGATGGAAACAAATGGCTAAGGATAATTTGGAGAAAGGCATTTTGCCCCGCCCCGAAGGGAAACAGGTGAGTGTTAATATCTTGAATATTGATATAGAGAAGTATGCCGCAAGTGTTAAAATGGAATATATTCTGGAAGGTAAAACTATATATATCGATTATTTGCAATTGTATAAATTCTCTGATGGCTGGAAGATTGTAAATAAGATTTACTATACAGTAGGCCAATAGCGTATTTAAGCATAATGATTAAAAGCAGCTCTCAATAGTGGGAGTTGCTTTTATGGTTTATTGGGTATGCAATTTAAGCTTCTGCTCTATGAAACTACTTCAGGTTCTATTTTGACCAAAATGGGTAAGCAGATGAATGAAATGGGGTATAAACTAAAACCTATATATCGGTTCTTTGTGTATGAAGTAATTAAACCGAATTATAACCACAAAAGGAGGATTGGCCTAAGAAGTGATTGCCATCAGCTTTTTGATAAAACATTTAGACCGATGAAAAAATATATTTTACTGTTTACTGCGGCCCTTATAGGATTTACGTCTTTTGCTCAATCAGATATCAAAGAGGAAATGGCCATTAAGCGTGTTATTGAATCGGCTTATCTCGACGGTGTTCAGAATATTGGCGACATGGCCAAGATAGATGCCGGCTTTCATCCCGATTTTCGCATGCAGGTACTGAATAACAATGGCCGGTTGAGTAACGTGTCACTTACCGAGTTTAAGCAGCGCGTTAAAAATAATATGGTTGATGGCGTTTTGCCCCGCAAAGTAGGTAAGCATGTGAGTGTTGATTATTTGAGTATTGATATCAGCAACAATGCGGCGACAATCAAAATGGATTACATCCTGGAAGGAAAGTCGGTGTATATCGACTATATGCAGCTGTATAAATTTCCCGATGGTTGGAAAATTGTGAATAAGATATACCACACCGTGGAAGGATAGATAGGAAAATTGGTTTCCCAACAGGGCACCGCACTGCTGAATATCAGTTTTAACAATCATGGAGCAGTAGGTGCCCTTATTTAATTGGGAGCAACTGGTGATATAAGTTGCCAGTTCTTGCTCATTAATCAAGTTAATATACTTACTAAATAACAGTTGAACAGTTTAGTGTAACCATAACTAATTAACCATTACCACCAGCTCATGAAGATAAAGCTAGTAATTGCATTGCTTTTAGTGGTAGCCCTTAGCCAGGCACAGCAGTTTAATACACCATCTTCCAGTACTACTGCATTGGAAGAAACCGGTATATGGAATGGCCTGTACTTAAAAGTGCGCCTGAGTGATAAGATAGGCTACTATGGCGAACACCACTACCGGGTGCGCAACTCCCTCGATAATGTGACTTCGTTTTACGGACGTACCAGACAGGTTTATAACCGGGCGGGTATCAACATCTTTTTCAATAAGAACTTTGAGGCAGTGATTGGTCCAACTCTGGTGCTCAACTACACCCCCGAACCAGGTAATGACCAGTATGAAAAAATTACCTATGAGCCACGTATATGGCACCAGTGGCTGTTTAAAACACCCGATATGGGCCGGTTTAACCTGTATCATCAGTTCCGGTTTGAACACCGCTGGAAACGTAATAATAATGTGGGCGATGTGCACGATTATACCAACCGCTATCGCTATAAGTTTTTTGCCTATATCCCCTTAAACAAACCAACTATTACCGAAAAGACCTTGTATTTTTCGCCCAGTGCCGAAATATTTATGCATACCGGTAGTTCCATTGTGTATAATCCGCTGGAGGATTTCAGAACCTACAATGGCTTTGGCTATGTACTTAATAATAACGTCACCTTTTTTGTGGGGCACATGTGGACGCTCGGACAAAAAAGTGACGGAGCCTCTTATCGATCATCGCATATCCTGCGCTTCAATATTCAGCTGGGCTTTGATCTGAGAAAGCTGGAGAAGAAATTACCACGCCCTAACCTGGGCTATTAAACCAGTCAATACGAAGGCATTACCAAACTATCAAAATGATAAAACTAAAAGCATGAAACAATCCCTTAAAAATATTATTGCTGGCTTTGTATTATTAGTGTTTATGGCTCTTTGGCTGAAAAGTCATATGCAGATAAACGGACTAAACACCACCATGTCGCAGTACCGGGATGAACTGGCATTTTATCAATTGAAATCGCTGGCCGATTCCTTACTGAACAGTAAAGAGGATGCAAGGGCGCTGGAGTTGTTCGCCGTTATTGACAGTATGGGCAGTAGTAACCATTATTCAACCAGAGCGCGTGAGATAATTGAGGAGCGAAAGATGAATAATACCAGTTACACAAAGCTCGCTGATAAGTTGCGCAGAAGAAGCAATGCTATCAGGCAACTGCTGGCCAATAAACATGAGCTGAACGATAGCCTGGAGAGCGTTAAATCAAGTCTGGGTACCCTGCAGCATGAGAACGATTCTATGCGGATGTCCAATCAATATATCAGCCAGAAAGTGAATGAGCTGAGTGATAGTATAGGGGCCATTACCCCCATGGATGCCCTGGTACTGCAAAATGCCGATGGAGTGACCATACGCTATATAGGCGGTACTAACGATGGGCAGGCCGAGGGCTTTGGCTATGCCATATTCGACAGTAAAAGTTTTTATGAGGGCTATTGGCATAGCAACCAAAGGTGGGGCACTGGTAAATACCACTGGCCCAATGGCGATTTCTATGAGGGGGAGTACGCCAGCGACTTAAGAAATGGCTATGGTATCTACCACTTCAGCAGTGGTGAACTATACAAAGGGCATTGGAAAAATGACCTAAGGCATGGCCATGGTATTTTACTAAGTAAAGACGGCAAGGTGTTGTTTAGAGGTAAGTGGAAGGATAATGAGCCAGTCAAAAAAACGCCTAACCATTTATTAAACATCAGTCTGCTTGAGTAGCAGTTAAAAGCTCATCCCGGCCTTTCCGCTCTGGCTGAATAGATCCACCTAACAGGAGAAGATAAACGCATTTCAAAAGTTTTAGTATTGTAATCTGCTGTGTTTATGGTGTTGAGTTTGTCCGGCTCAGCCCTGCAAAAGATGCCATAAAAAAAGGAACTTCCGATGATGGAGGTTCCTTTTGTTGCTTTCAATAAACAGGGATTGTTTTTTTAAGCCATTTCTTCCACTTTATCAGTGCGCTTGCCTACCTGTTCGTTGTTGGTGGCAATTAGCTGCTCTACTGTTTGTGCGAAGCTGCTGATGGCTGTTTCATCAATTTTACCCAGCAGTTCAAGGTGTTCTGTTAGCTGGCCGTTGATGATTTTAATGACTTCCTTCTTCAGCAAGGTGGCATTGGCGTAGTTTTTCTCATCGGCCTTGTCCTCCTGGTAGTTGATAAATGATTCACTAAAGTTGGTCTGTGCCTGCTCAAGCGCCAAATAACTGGCTTCGGCTCCTGATAGTTGCTGTATGGCTGCCTGTAAGGCTGCATCTTTCAGGTCTTCAGTCAGCGATGTTGTTTTGGACGACTGTGTGGCGTAGTTATCATGCGTCATTTCCAGGCCGTAGTTCTCAAGTACAGTCATGATGCTTTTGGCTGCTTGTCTGATGGCTGCGTCAGGATGATGCGTAGCCCCCAGTACCAGGTAGTAGAAGCTGCGAAAGGCCTGGTCGCGGGCAGCATCTTTGTCTTCAAGTATTGATTTGGTCTTTAGGCGCTTTATCGCCTCAGTCAGCTGCTGCGAAACCGGTTGCAGGTTGGCCATTATTTTACTTAAATAGGGCATGGTAGCCAGGTTGCTATCCTTTGTGTAAACATCAAGGATATTACGCGCCAATGAGTCAGTTTCTGTGACGCGCGTAGATGGTGAAATCTTTTTCATTAGAATAATTTTAAGTTAATGTTTGGTGCTGTTTATTGAAATGTAGATTGAATATAAGTATAATATATTTATCATCATAATGGCTCAATAAAATTATACAATGATATTATTCATTAATATTATATGCTTGATATGCTGTATATAGTGCTATTTGTTGATTTGCCAGTAATCAGATTGTAAATTTTACCATACAAAATAATTGATGAATAGAATTAATTGAATGCATATGATTACTACTGAACAAAACTCCAAGGTATAATCGAAGTACACGTGCCAGAATGGGCACGTCACCTTTTTTGTTGGGCGGGTCGTGCTAGAGCTTGTAAGCCTTCCCCAACTACTTCGGCATCTCGTACTAGAGCTTGCATGCCTTCCCCAAGTGTTTCGGCAGCTCGTACTAGCGTTAGTAAGCCTTCCCCAAGTGCTTCGGCAACTCGTACTAGAGCTTGTACGCCTTCCCTAAATGCTTCGGCAGCTCTTACTGGAGCTTGTAAGCCTTCCCCAACTGCTTTGGCAGCTCATGCTGGAGCTGGCACGCCTTCCCCACCGGGGAAGATTCTCCACTCGGGGAGACACCCGCAGGGAGGGGGGATTTCAGGATAAAACACATAAGATGACGATAACTGGCATTATACAAGTGGATGACCTAATCGGGATAATGAATGCCCTGTATGGGAAAGTTTAAGGCTCAGTAACTCACCATTTTTGTGACTAAAGTATAATGAGAGTTTCAGGCTTGCAAAAGCCCATGTGCTTCAGAATTATTCATTTAAATATATAGTCATGAAAACAATTAGAAATTACGTATTAGTAGCACTGGCCATGCTTAGTGCCGGCCAACTATATGCCCAATCGGAGCAGGATGAGATTGCCCAGAAGTTACAAAATCCGCTGGCCAGCATTATTGCTCTGCCGGTTCAGTATAATATTGGTACAGGCACACCGGGGCTCGATGGTAATACCTTTACTGCCTCGTTTCAGCCCATTGTAGCTACCGATTTTAACAAATTCAGTATCGTTCACCGCGGGGTATTTGGTACCTCGTATGTGCCGGCAGCTGTTGGGGAGTCGGTAAGTACTACTGGTTTTACCGATTTAAACTACTCGTTCTTTATGGCTCCCAAAACCAAGGGAAAATTAAACTGGGGGGTAGGGCCATCCATTGATCTGCCAACTGCTACCGATCCCCTGTTAGGTAGTGGAAAATGGAGCGCCGGAGCCGGAATTGTAATGGTGTATCAAAACAAAAACTGGACCTTTGATATGGTCTTGCGTCAAACGCATTCGTTTGCCGGTGATAAGGATCGGGCCGATGTGAATCGTTTTGTGGGGCAAACGTTAGTAGCCTACGGACTGGGCAAAGGATGGGTCGTTAATACCTTCCCAACCATTACGGCCAACTGGAATGCTGAAAAGGGACAGAAATGGACCGTACCTGTAGGTGGTGGAGTTAGCAAACTGGTGTTTATGGGTAAGATACCTGTATCACTTGGCGTGCAGTATTACAACAATGTGATTCGTCCCGACTATGCTGGTAAGAGTGAGCTAAGGTTTGTAACAACCTTTGTGTTTGCTAAATAAAGCGGCAATAAATCAGTGATGATGCGATAGCTTATTATTTTAGTAGTTTTATATTGCCCGGTGTACAATGCCATTAAGTGTTGTGCTCCGGGCTTTTTTTATCATTAATAACCGGGTAAATCTATTCAACCTCGCTGAGGTTGATTGGTCATTTACATTGCACTTATCTGCAAATATTTATCTCCGCTGGAGATAATAAAACAACTTCGGAGAAGTTGAATATTTATAGAAATAATAAGCTTACCCTATTAATAACAATCCCGGCGGGATTGCATATCATATAGACGCTTCATTGTTTTTTTACATTTTTAATCGGCCTGTAATGTTTTTTTATATGAAATTACAACGGCACCACATCCTTCGGGTTAATCCCCTTTACTTTTTTAAACATCTCAGAAAACTTCGACAGGCTGTTGTAGCCTAAATCAAATCCCACCTGAGTAACGGTGTATTGTCCCGATTTAAGCCTGCGGTAAGCTTCATCCATTTTAGCATGGGTATAAAATTGGTATACCGATGAATTGAAAAGGGCTTTAAAATCGCGTTTAAGTTTAGAATCGCTTAAGCCAAATTCATTTGTAATATCCTCAATATTCAGTTTTCGGTCAAGATGGCTCAGTATGTAATGCTTAATATCCAAAAGTCTTTGGTAATCGTCATAATGTAAACCGTTTAAGCTATTCTTTTCCTGCTGGTTTTTTATAGTCCCCAGCAGTTGAGTGAATAGTTCCAGGCTACGCCCAATTACCAGTGCTTTACTACCAAATGCTGCCTTCTCAAAAAAGTAAATATCCCTTACCATATTCTCTAGTTCAACCAGAGCATTGGTATGATAGCCACGTGGTTCATCGTCGGGGAAGAGTGATTGTAATAAATCATTTGCTTCGGGGATTATTTGCAATAATGCCTTTCTGGAGAATTTAACAGATAATGAACGCATCTCAAGGTTAGCCGGGTAATGAGATGAAAGAGCAAACAGTCCGTTGTGAATAAATAAGCCTTTGGTCGTATCTGCATCCTCAAGTTCTTTATTTTGGTAGTCGCGTTCAATGTGCCCTTCTTTAATAAAAGTCAGGTGGTAAAAGTCTGTTCGTTCATCGGGTTGTCGATGAACATTCAATGCTTTACTAAGATTAACTTCTAACAGTGCCAATTCCAGGTCATCCAGAATGTTGTAGTGAGAAATATGAATTTTATCAAGCCCTTTCTTATAATCATAGGCATTTGTCGTTCGGGTACCACCGAATGTTTGTTCCAATAATTCTATATAGTTTCTAACACTACCTTCTTTTAGTTCTAAAGTGTATTGGTCTTCCTGCTCCATCAAACGATTAGTTTTAAATGTGAAATTAATAGATTATCGCCTTTTTAACAATTCTCGTAAATAAACAATGGCCGTGGAAGGATACCCTATGGGCGATAAGGGATAATAGCCAGCAGTTTTAGAACCTATATTTGTCATGTGAAAGTTCATAAAGCAATAGTGACTATCACCTTGTAACAGTTATAAGAGCATTTTATGCGATGATTGAAAAATAAAAATTTTTGTGTTATGAAAACGATAATTATAAATGTACGGCTGGCAAGCCTCATCTTAGTGGCTTTACTGATAACGAGCTTGAGTGTTTATGCACAGGAAAGCACTTTACCACAGAGTATTATTAAGCAAATGGAGCAGGCGATAGATAACAATGCGGATTATATCCATAATGTGTATAAGGATTTACATGCGAACCCAGAGCTTCCGTTTCAGGAAACAAGAACAGCAGGCGTTGTGGCTGATGAGCTGAGTAAGCTTGGTTTTGAAGTGCATACTGGCATTGGCAAAACCGGAGTGGCAGGAATCCTCCGAAATGGTGATGGGCCCGTGTTAATGTATCGGGGCGATATGGACGCATTGGCAATTAAAGAGGAAACAGAGTTAGCGTATGCCAGCCGTGAAACAGCCATTGGTCCCAATGGCCTTGAAGTTCCGGTATCGCACATGTGTGGGCACGATGCCAATACAACTTATGTTGTAGCATTGGCTCATACAATGAGCGCCATGAAAGAGCACTGGTCAGGTACCTTGGTATTAATTGCCCAACCCGCCGAAGAATTGGTTCAGGGAGCCCAGGCAATGGTGGACGATGGTTTATACACCAAATACAATGTGCCACAGCCTGATTATTTTTTAGCGCAGCATACAGGCCCTTTCCCAACTGGTACACTGCTTACAACCGATGGTCGTCTGACTACCGGAACCACCCATATGGACGTCACCTTTCATGGTATTGGCGGTCATGGTTCATCGCCTCATCATGCCATCGACCCGGTGGTAATGGCAGGTATGGCCATAGTGCAGTTGCAGACCGTGGTTTCGCGTTACACCGATCCTGAAGAGGTGGCAGTACTAACCATTGGAAGTGTTCAGGCTGGTGTGGAGCACAATGTGATTCCCACCGAATCACACCTGAAATTAAAGCTGCACTTCTCAACTAACGAAGTGATGAATAAGATGATAAAAGGCATCCATGATATTGTTAACGGTATAGCCATGGCAAATGGGGTTTCAGAAGACATGATGCCAACCATTACACAAAGTGGTTTTGGTCCGGCTATTTATAATGACCCTAATTTGATGGCCACCATACGAAATGCAAGCGAACGGGTAGATTTTGTTAATCACCGTCTGGATAATATTAGCCTGCCAGGCTCAGAAGATGCTTTTGCCCTGATTGATGGTTTGGAAAACGTAAAAGGAGCTTATTTATTTATTGGAACAGCAGAGCCTCAGCTTTTTGTCAATGCGCAGTCGCAGGGTAAAGAGTTTCCATTTTCGCCCCACGAGCCAAGCTACCAGGTCGACCTGAATGGGATAACCTTTGGCTCAAAAGTATCGGCTTTAGTGGCATTAGAGATTTTACAGAAGAAATAAGCAATAAAGCTGTTTATAACTTCACTACCTCGTGTTTTTGCACGGGGTAGTGTTGTCTAACTTATAATAGTTCGTTGTCATCTACAACGGCACCACATCCTTCGGGTTAATCCCCTTTACTTTTTTAAACATCTCTGAAAACTTCGACAGGCTGCTGTAGCCCAAATCAAAGCCTACCTCGGTTACCGAATACTGACCGGTTTTTAGCCTGCGGTAAGCTTCATCCATTTTAGCATGGGTGTAAAACTTATAAATAGATACATCATATAAACTTTTAAAATCACGCTTTAACTTCGACAGGCTTATGTGGTGCATCTCTGCTATGTTTTCGACTTTAATTATCTGGTTGAGGTTGGCCAGCAGGTAATCCTTAACTTCCACAATGCGATTGTAATCTTCCAGGTGCAGGCCATTGAGTTCATCCTTATCCAATTGCGTCTTTAACGATTGCATCAAAATGGGGAACAATTTCAGGCCGACAGACATAACATTGGGAGTACGTCCGTAACTGGTGTTTTCGTAATAAAATAAATCCTTTAGCTCCTTAGCCAATTCACTGTTGATGGCGGTGTGGTAGGCAAGTGGTTCTGCATCGGGAAACAGGCTGTTTAACAAGTCGAGTGATTCGGGCATTAGTTGATCAAACGCCTTTTTCGAGAATTTAAAGGCCATGGACTGCGTATTGCCTTTAGCCGGAAAAAATGACTTGAGCGGGAATAAACCATTGTAAATAAAAACACCATTAGAGGCACCTGCTTCGGTATATTGCTCTTTGTTGTCGATGTGTTGTTTTATCTGACCCTGATTCACCATGTTGAAATGAAAATAATCGGCACGGTCATCCGGTTCACGTTCAACTATCAACTTCTGATGGTAGTCCAGCTGGGCGAGTGTTACCTCAAATTCAGGAATTAGATTGTAATAGGAAATACTTAGGCGGCTATTGCCAACATGGTAATCCAGGCGATTTTCGACTCTTGTACCTCCAATTTTAGCTTGCAAAGCATCCAGGTAGTTCGAGGTAATGCCTTCTTTTACCTTCAAATGTAGAGTATTCTCGTTATTCATAATGTTTAAAAGTAGCATATACATTCAAATATACCTACTTTCATATTGTTTTTGTCTTTTTGAATTGATGCCTGAACGTTTTGGAATAGTGCAGGCAGTTATTCAGGTGCATCTTTGTATTAGAATTTTAAGAGTAAACAATCACGAATTAAAATAATGGTATTATGAAAACGAAAAAATTTATACCTGTAGTTGTGGCAACATTGCTTATTAACTTAGTTGCATGTGCAAATAATGATACCTTGAACGATGAAGGTAAAAAAGAGATAAAACAAACAGAGAAGCAAGATAAGGCCACGAAGCCTATTAGCTATTTTGCCGATGATATTGAAGCATCTGAGGCGCAGACATATCGCACAGCCTACCGGGCACTCAACTTTATTAAAGCTGATGATACCGGAACATACTCGTTCCTTAACCTGCCCGAAGTGTCGCCTACCGCCACCCTTTACCGCGAGGGGCAAGTAGCCATGCTCGAAGAGGAGTTGGATGAAAAGCTTTGGGATACCATGACGGATACCAATGCGGGTAAAATGCCATTGAGAGATTTGGTAGAGAATGACAGTGCACGTATGCAGGGGCTGTTAGTGATACACGATGGTAAAATTGCTTTGGAAAAATACATGGGTATGCGCCCAACTGATAAGCATGTGTGGTTTTCGGCTTCTAAAACATTAACCGGTATATTGGTGCACATGCTGGAAGAGGACGGTTTGATAGATTTTGAGAAAAATGTAACACATTATATTCCGGAGTACGATAGTGAAGACTGGCAAAAGGTGAAGGTAAAGCATTTGCTGCACCATGTTTCAGGAATGGATTATGTGGAGACCAACAAGAACTTTAAAACGCCTGGTCACCCACTGGCTGTTGGATTTGCCTATGCCATTGCTACCCGTCATGAAGTTTCAGATAAGTCATTGTTTGACATTATGCGTGATGTAAAGCTATATATAGAGCCGGGCACCGCCTTTGATTATTCTACCATGAATACTCAGATACTTGGAATGATAGTAGAACGCGTAACCGGCCAGCGTTTTGAAGATGCCATGAGTCAGCGTTTATGGACGCAGATAGGTATGGAAAGTGAAGGTGCTTATGCACTGACGCCACAAGGCGAAATTTTAAACGGAGCCATTTTCTCATCACGCTTGCGCGATATGGGGCGTTACGGAATGATTTATACCGATAGCTGGAACAAAGTGGCTGAGCACCAACTGGTAAGCGATACGTATTTTGATAAGGTGTATGATAACACTTATAGCGATGCTTATCTGAAAGGGGAACAAGGAACCAATAATGCCAAATATTTTGGCGAGGTACCATCGCATGCCAGCTACCAGTGGGATGCTGTATTTAACGATGGTGACATGTACAAGGCTGGTCGCTATGGTCAGGGCATATATGTATCACCCGAAACCAATACAGTGGTGGTATGGTTCTCAACAGTATATGAAAACCTGCTTTACTTCCCTGGGTTTGCCCGCCAGATTATTCAGGAGCATTACAGGTAATTGTGAGTAAATAATCGTCAGTGGTCAGTAGTCATTAGTGTGTGGCTACTGACTTTTTTATGTGCAGTTTTTATAAAGGCACTGCATCTGTTGGATTAATTCGGTGGCAATCCCCCATCGCCTTCGGCACTTGCCAATTTGTGTTAGTCTTTTAAAGGTATTAGCGAAACTTTGTTTTCACCAATGTGGTAGATTCGCCCCTTGGGGAGACACCCGCAGGGAGAGGGAGATTTTTTCTGCATCTGCTTCTCCTTTTACTCTGCGATAAAAAAACTCACCGCCGAGAACGCAAAGAGCGCAGAGGTCTGACCACCTCATCAAAACCTCTTTCCACAAAGCAGAATAAGCTAAGAACTCATCTTTTCCAAAGTTTTAAACTTTGGAAAAGGTTTAAGTTGACGGCTTCTTTTCCCTGAGTAGAGGATTGAAGCTGTAATTCCTCCGCGTCCTCCTTCTACTCTGCGGTAAAACTAAAATAAGCGAACAAGCAGTATGCAGCTTCTTACAACGCCACCACATCACTTGGGCTAATCCCTTTTACTTTCTTAAACATCTCCGAGAACTTTGACAGGCTATTGTAGCCCAGGTCGTAGCCTACCTCGGTAACCGAGTATTGCCCCGATTGGAGGCGGCGATAGGCCTCATCCATTTTAGCATGGGTGTAGAACTTGTAGATGGTCGTATTAAACAGCGCTTTAAAGTCGCGGTTGAGCTTAGAGATGCTAATGGCAAATTCTTCAGCAATGGCCTCTACGTTAATGGTGCCGGCGAATGACTCCTGCAGGTGTTTTTTGATGCGCATCAAGCGATTATAATCGTCAATATGCAGGCCGTTCAGCTCATCATCGTCCATTTGCTCCATCACCTTTAAAGTTATGGCAAAAGCTTCTATTGCCCGGGCTTTAATCAAAGCACTGGTGCCAAATCCGCCCTTGTGATAGTGAAATATATCATCAACAAGCTGGTTGACTTCGCTGGTGGTGGGAATATGGTAGGCTAGGCCTCCCTGAGTCTGATACATTTTACTAATCTGCGGCAAGGCTTCTGGTATCAGATGCTTAAGGGCTTCTTTTTTAAACTTATAGGCGATGGATCTGTATGGCATATTGGCCGGAAACTCAGCCACCAAAGGAAACATGCCATTGTAAAAGAAAATGCCTTTTGCACTGTCGGCTTCCAAATGTTGATGCTGATTGTTGTACGATTGGGAAAATTCGCCGGTATGGATGATGATGAGGTGCAGATAATCAGGATTCCCATCTGGAACACGTTCTAAAAGTATTGGTTCATAGTGGATGGCATCCATAATGCCAATCTCAATGCCATCAGCAATATATTGTATGGCAGCATGAATTTGAGTTTTAGTGTTACGAAAATGATAGTGATTATCTTTATACTTTCCACCAAAATGTTCATACAATGCTTTGATATAGTTGTCAAAAGCACCTTCCTTAAACGATAGAGTCAGGGGTGTTGGTTTCATGCCGTGTGATTGTTTAATGCAAAAATAAAGTTTGTCAGAGTGTGTCCCAAGTTAAACATATTTTTAACACGAGTTGTTCGCCACTGGCTAATGTGAATAATGGGATAGTCATTGACGAAAATGGTGCAATAGACTTTAATTAACCTTTATATGTTTGTATCAGAAATTACAAATAATTAAATTATAAGATATGAAGACAAGAAAGCATTCTTTTAGGACTTACCTGTTAGGTATCCTGATGATAGTTGGCTTGACTAGTTGCACTCAAAAAGAGACAACAGTCACTATTTTTCATGGTGGAACCATTCTAACGGTGGATAGTGATTTTTCTGAAGTGGAAGCCATTGCTATTGAAGGTGATAAGATTGTTGCAACCGGTGATTTATCAAATCTACAGAAAGAGTTTGGGAAACAAGCCAGTTTGATTGATTTGGAAGGCAAAACCATGTTGCCTGGTTTTATCGATCCGCATGCCCATGTGGTAGCTGGTGCCTCCGTTGATTACCTGATGGAATATGTTGGTATGTCGCGTTTTAAAACAAGTGATGAAGTGCTGAAGCATTTAAAGGAGATGGCAGACAATGCCGAACCTGGAAAGTGGATTGCAGCCCGTAACTGGGACCCTGCCGTGCAGGATGGCCCTGAAGAATTGACCATTAAGGATCTGGATGCTGTTTCTGTTGAACACCCTGTTTTTATTTTAAACGCATCAGGGCATTTGGCATATGCTAATTCTAAAGCTTTTGAAGTGGCAGGTATTACCAACAAAGTTACAAACCCCGATGGTGCAGAGTTTGTGCGCGATGCCAATGGTGATTTAACAGGAGTAATGAAAAACATGGCCAGTTTTATTCAGGTTTGGATGGCGATGCCCGAAGCACAAACAGTTGATCCGGTTGAAGCTATACTGGCTTTAACCGGTGATTGGAACTCAAAAGGGATTACCACTACTACCGAGCTGGCCTTGGGGGTGGCAAGTAATAGTACCGCCGATTGGGACGTTCTGAAGGCTGTTGGAGCTAATCCTGAATTAACCACACGTATTCGTGCATATCCGTCGTATTTACTTAATGATGAGTGGACAGAGGTTGATATTCAACCCAATGACGGGAATGATTTGGTTCGCCTGGTGGGTTTTAAACTTGTGGCAGATGGCTCAAACCAGGGCTATACCGGTTTACAGCGTGAGCCATATTGTTGTGGTATGCACCAGGGAACCTATGGTAAAGAATATACATCGGTTGAGGCATTAACACGTTTTGCCAGACAAAGAGCAGCCCAAGGCTGGCAACTGGCTGTGCATGGTAATGGAGATGCGGCCATTGATAATATTTTAACAATGGTTGAAAACCTGATTGAGGATGGGATTGATATAGAGCCTTTGCGTATTCGCATTGAGCATGCTTCAATTATACACGATGAACAGTTTGAAAAGATGAAAAACTACGGTATTTCAGCCAGCTTTCTGATTGGTCATGTTCATTACTGGGGCGTTTGGTTGCGCGATATGGTGTTTGGTGAAGAAAAAGTGCAGCTATTGGATCGTGCGCATAGTGCCGAATGCCGTAATATTAGTTATACCCTTCACTCTGATTTTATGGTGACCAATCCGGATCCGTTGGAGATGATTCAGATTGCTGTTAACCGCAACACTTTCAAAGAGCCGAATTATAAAATATCGCCTGAGGAGAGCGTATCTGTAGAATCAGCTATCCGGGCTTTAACCAGTGAAGCAGCCTGGCAGTGTATGTCGGAGCACGAAATAGGCTCAATTGAAGTTGGTAAATATGCCGATTTAGTTATTCTCGAAAATGATCCACGCAAGGTTGATTCTTACAAAATTTCGGAAATAGAAGTTGTAGAGACCTGGATGAATGGAAAGATGGTGTTTCAAAACAATTAGCAGTCTGCTATATTGAATAGTTTTGCTTTATTATCATTACCCCGTTGCTATAGCAGTGGGGTAATGTTGTCTTGTGGCTATAGGTGTGCATTTTAGGTATTTACAAGGCTATTACGTCCTTTGGGTTAATCCCTTTTACTTTCTTAAACATCTCCGAAAACTTAGGAAGACTACTGTAGCCCAGGTCATACCCTACTTCAGCCACCGAGTAGTTACCTGTTTGCAATCGACGGTAGGCTTCATCCATTTTGGCGCGGGTGTAAAACTTATAAATGGTCATATCAAACAAGGCTTTAAAATCCCTGTTAAGCTTCGATACGCTAATGGCAAACTCTTCGGCAATGGCTTCTACATTGATGGTGTCGGTTAATGAATCCAACAGATGCTTTTTGATACGCATCAGTCGGTTGTAGTCGTCAATATGCAAACCATGTAGCTCATCATCCGTCATCTGTTCCATTATCTTCATGATGATAACAAAAGCCTCAAAAGCCCGCGCTTTTATCATGGCTTTTGCTCCGTAAATACCCTTCTGATAGCTCAGAATATCATCAGCTAGCTGATTGACCTTGTTGGTTGTAGGAATGTGGTATGCAATACCTTCATCAGATGGATACATGGTTTTGAACATCGCAGCGGCTTCAGGTATTAAGTCTTCGAGGCATGCTTTATGAAATTTGAACGTTATGGCTTTATAGGGCGTATTAGCTGGAAATTCGGCTTCTAGCGGAAACATGCCGTTGTAGATAAATATCCCTTTTGTACTGTCGGCTTCAAGTTTTAAGAGTTCCTGTTCAAAAGATTGAGTGTATTTGCCGGTATGGATAATTACCAGGTGATAATAGTCCGGATTGTTATCCGGTACTCGAACCATTTTTAGTGCTTCGGTATGTATAGCATCAATAATCGAAAGCTCAATACCTTCGGTTAGCTGAAGAGAAGTACCATGTATTAATGTTGCACCTCTCTTAAAATAGTATGAGTCAGCCTTTAGCTCACCACCAAAATAGTCATGAACGGCCTTAAAGTAGTTCTCTGCTTTGCCTTCTGTGAATTCAAGAATTATAGGCATGGTGTTCTTCATGTTTTCCATCTCGTCTTTCAAATGTAGTTGAATAAGTGGTGCTGGCCAAGACTAATTAAAGTGTTTTGACGATTTTGGATTTTTGCTTGAAGAAAATCAATAGTTCAGGGACCTGCCGCACCTGTATATTTGTGATGTAAGTTGAAACTATTAAAAACGTTATATTATGAAACTAAGAAATTACTTACTAATGGCAACTGTTGTTTTGGCCATGATGCAGAGTGCTGTTGCACAAAATGGCGATACAGCCAAAGAATTAGGATTGATGGTAGGCTATCCGGCGCCCCAGGATAAACGGGTGGATGCCACAAACTGGGCAATGTATCCTTTTAACCGTTGGGGATTTTTAAATGTGCAACGCATTCATAACACAACTAATATTGATAATGGATATGGTCCGTCGATTCCATTTGAGCGCTCAATTCAAAACATGGATAAACTGACCGTTGGCCTTGACGGAGATCAGCAGTTCGATTTGCGCGAGTTGCTGGAAATATATAATACTGATGCTTTTGTAGTATTGCATAAGGGACAGTTAGTGTACGAGCGATTCTGGAATGATATGACACCTCTATCACCACACTGGGCAGCATCTACGTCTAAATCAGTTATTGGAACGGTAGCAGCCATTTTAATTGACCGTGGCACATTGGATCCTGATGCAATGGTAAAAGACATCATTCCTGAATTGTCAAAAAGTGGGTTTGCAAAGGCTACTGTACGTCAACTGTTAGATATGAGTGCAGGAACCGCCTGGGACGAAAGCATTGAAGCCTTGATGAATGAACAATCTTTTGCCCGTCAATATGGAGCAGCAGCCAACTCATGGCAGATTAAAGGCTACGAAGGTGGCGGAATTATGGACTTTTTGCCATCGGTATCGCAGGAACGGAAGCATGGAGAATCCTTCTTATACAACTCTCCAACTGTTGATGTGTTGGGGTGGGTTTTAAATCGCGTTACAGGTAAGACGCTGGAGCAGAATGTATCAGATGAATTATGGCGTCATCTGGGGGCTGAAGGACAGGCAATCTATCTTATTGATGGAGCCGGAATTGCCTGGGCTACTGGCGGTTTGTCAGCGCCGGTGTACGACTTTGCTAAGTTTGGCTTATTAATGCAACAGGGAGGACTAATGAATGGTCAGCGGGTTTTTTCATCATCTGTAACATCAGACATAATCAATAATGGTAACAGAGATGAATTTATTAATGGGTCACATGCTGATTTATACCCAAATGGCACCTACCGAAATTACTGGTGGGTAAAAGGAGATGCCGATAATTCATTTTTAGCCAAAGGTATTTATGGTCAATACATCTATGTTAATCCAACAAAAGAAGTAGTGATTGTACGTTTTGCATCAGAAAAAACAAGTGCCGATCGTGAGCGGATGAAACGCGTGGAAAATGCGTTTCAGCAAATTGCGGACTATTTAAATAAATAACACCATAGAAACTAAAAAATAAACATGGAGGCTGGTTGATATATCAGCCTCCATTTTTTTTTAAGATGCCACTTGAATATGTCTGAATTACAGTTTGGCGATTATGGGGTGATGTATGAGAATATTGGAATAATTAACCTCCACAATACACCGTAGTTTTGGATATCAAATAAGTCACCATTAATATGAGTAAGTTATGAGAGAGCGAATTATAGTATTTATTTTATTTATGTCTGGCTTTGTTTTTATGGCCAGGGCACAGCACGATAATAAAGTAGTAGCCGATAGCCTTTATATAGATAAGGCTACTAAAGTGGATTGGGATATGAGTCTGGCTTTTAAGTCACAAAATGTCTTCCGAGGTCTGTTGCCTTCAGCCTCTCCGGCAATGGCTACACAGGCGGGTGTTATTTGGGGCGATTGGATTTTTGGTATGTATGGAGGAGTTGGTTTAAATGGCGTTTATCAGGAAACAGATTTTATACTGGTCTATCGTCAACCTCGATTTAACGTGCACCTTGAATATTATTACAACTTTACACAGGGTATTACGGATATACCTGATCCAAGCGGCATATTTGATTTCAATAAACAAACAACCCGCGGCCTGCTCGACCTGATAGTGAATGTGCAGCTTGATAAAGCCGGTCATTGGCATTTAAAGTCATCCACTTTGGTTTTTGGTCGCGATAATGAACTGGAATACATTCAGGATGGCGACGAACAGATCAGTTACAGAGGTGCGCAAAGATATACGCAATACCTGGCATTAGAATATGGTTGGTATTGGGGCGAAAATAAAGTAAAGGCACATGTTGGTGGTGCGTTTAGTTTGCACGATCCAACAGGAGCTCATTTCTATGGGGCAAAACCTGGTTTCAATGATATTGGCATTGCCTTTACCCGAAAGCTTAAAGTTGGCGAAAATGCCAAACTTCCTGTTAAGGTGGCAGCCGTGATGAATCCATTGGCTGAGCGCAGTTATCTTACATTTTCCGTTGATCTGATTCAGTTGAGTAAGTTATAAGTCAGATAATGCTTAAGGTTGTAGAATTGAAGTTCACGGCTTTCTCTCCTGTTAGAGCTTGTTCCGCTTCGCAGAAAGAAGGATTAAGGAGGTTACTAACCGCTAAATAGCAGTTTGTCAGTTGTCTGAGTGTTGCTTTCAGACAATTTAATTATCAAATCATACATACATTCACATCATTAGCAACATAGCAGTTATCATTTTAACCCCTATCATTAACAATCGTTTGGGGCAGGCAGGTGCCATTGCGATACTTTTGTGATGAGTCTATTGACAAATGCCAAAGCGCCATGTGACAGCGCAATCGCAGGTGGTATTGGTCAACAAATATTGACTCTCCAAACATGGAAAAATGATAACAGCCATATGAACAGGACAACACAAAAACTAAAGTATCTCGGACAATTATTAGCGTTCAGCTTTTTATTGGTGTCATGCAGTCAACCGACCTACCTGCGCCAAAGCGATGGCGTTATTATATATCCCAAAGAGTGTAGCAAGGCCGATGCGCAGATAGTTCAGATTCAAGCAGTGTCGGAAGGCATCATCAGGGTGGTGGCATCACCCGAAAAGCAATTAAATCCACGCGAGAGTCTTGTGGTCATCCCACAGGGCGAAAACAAGGTGAAATTCACCCTTGAGGAAAAGGAGGACGCACTGTTGCTCAGTACTGCTGATTTAAAGGTGAAAGCATCGTTGCTAACGGGCGAAGTGGCTTTTTTCGATAGTGCTGGCAATGCTTTGCTAAAGGAGCAAGATGGCGGTCATAAAAAGTTTAGCCCCATAAGCGTTGACGGCTATACCGGCTATACCTTTGAGCAAGTGTTTGAATCGCCCGACGATGAGGCCTTTTATGGCTTAGGACAGCACCAGAGCGACGAGTGGAATTATAAAGGCAAGAACGAGGAATTATATCAGTACAACACAAAAGTATCAGTGCCTTTTGTTGTGTCGAATAAGAACTATGGCCTCTTATGGGATAATTACTCGCTCTCCCGCTTTGGTAACCCCAGTGACTATGGGCAGCTTTCGCAGTTTACTTTGTATAACAAGCAGGGCGAAAAAGGTGGACTAAGTGCTACCTACACAACGGCCGATGGTACTGTGTTTGTGCAAAAAGATGAAGCAGACATTGACTATGAACACCTTGATGCTGTTAAGCAATTTCCCGAGGCATTTCCCTTTGAAAATTCCACCATTGAGTGGGAGGGACAGATTGAAGCACCCGTTAGTGGCACCTATCATTTTAAGCTTTACTATGCCGGATACACCAAAGTGGAGATGGCCGGTAAGGAAGTGGTGAAAGAACGCTGGCGAACTGCCTGGAATCCTAATACCTATAAGTTTACTGTTGAGCTGGAGAAAGGGCAGCGTGTACCTCTTAAGCTAAGCTGGAAACCCGATGGCGGAGTGTCGTATATCGGCCTCAAGGCTTTAGCGCCCCGACCAGATGAAGAGCAGGGCAAACTGTCCTTATGGTCGGAGATGGGCCAGCAGCTCGATTACTATTTTGTCCATGGCCAAAACATGGATGAGGTCATAAGTGGTTACCGGCAGCTAACCGGTAAAGCCACCATCTTGCCTCGCTGGGCCTATGGTTTTTGGCAAAGCAGAGAACGCTACAAGACACAGGATGAGATAGTTGGTACTTTGGCCGAATTTCGTAAGCGTCACATTCCCATCGATAATATTGTGCAGGACTGGTCGTACTGGGAGGAGGACCAATGGGGCAGTCATCAGTTTGATGCCAGCCGTTTTCCTGATCCACAAAAAATGATGGATGATATACACGGCATGAATGCCCACTGCATGATTTCTGTGTGGCCTAAGTTTTATAACAATACTAATAATTACAAGGCACTGGATGCGAAAGGCTTCATGTATCAGCAGGCAGTGAAAGACAGTGTGAGAGACTGGATTGGTCAGGGCTATATAGGTTCCTTCTATGATCCATACAGCCAGGGGGCGCGCGAACTTTTCTGGTCGCAAATGCGCGATAACCTGTATCAATACGGGATGGATGCCTGGTGGATGGATGCTTCAGAACCCGATATACTGTCCAATGCCAGCATTGATTACCGCAAAAAGCTTTGCGGACCAACTGCTCTGGGATCATCCACTGAGTATTTTAATACCTACTCCCTGGCCAATGCCGATGCGATATATAACGGACAAAGAAGCGTAGATCCTGATAAGCGTGTGTTCCTGTTGACACGCTCAGGCTTTGCCGGATTACAGCGTTACGCCACAGCTACCTGGAGCGGCGATATTGGCACCCGCTGGGAAGATATGAAAGCACAGATTACAGCCGGAATGAACTTTGCCTTGTCTGGCATTCCATACTGGACCATGGATATTGGCGGTTTTTGTGTGGAGAAACGCTACGAAACTGCCCGTGAAGGCAGTGAGGATATGGAGGAGTGGCGCGAGCTCAATACGCGCTGGTATCAGTTCGGTACTTTTGTGCCACTCTACAGGGCACATGGGCAGTATCCTTATCGCGAGGTATTTCATATTGCACCCGAATCTCATAAAGCCTATCAAAGTATTGTGGCATACAACAAGCTGCGCTATCGCCTGATGCCATACATTTATTCCCTGGCTGGATATGTCTATTTTAATGATTACACCATGATGCGTGCCCTGGTGATGGATTTCGCGAATGACAAGGCTGTTACCAATATTGACGACCAGTATATGTTTGGGCCATCATTCATGGTTTGTCCGGTATACGAGTATGGAACTCGTCAGCGCGAGGTGTATTTACCCGAAGGAACAGCCTGGTACAATGCCCATAACGGAGCTTTTATTGAAGGTGGTCAACGCATTGTGGCGGAAGCACCTTATGAGCAAATCCCACTGTTTATCAAAGCCGGTTCCATTGTACCGGTTGGGCCTCAAATTGAGTACACCGGACAAAAGCCGCATGCGCCAATCAAATTATTGGTATATACCGGTGCCGATGGTGCTTTCACCATATACGAAGATGAAGGACTCAACTATAACTATGAAAAGGGACACTATGCGATGATTCCTGTTTCGTGGTCTGACAAGGAGCAGGTATTAACAATTGGTGAGCGCATTGGAGCATATAATGGCATGCCCGATGAGCGGGAGTTTGAGGTGATTTTCGCTGATAAAAAGAATAAAGTTGATCTCGATTTTGACCGATTAAAAGGGCAGAAAGTAAAATACTTCGGGAAACCAGTACAAATAAGTGCTGAGTAATAAATGGATGAGAGGGCTCGATGGACAAAGGTGCATCGAAGCTCTCTTTTTATTTGTTCAGTATAATGTGATCTACCTGGACCCTTGAATAAGCAGGTGTAGCTATGTTTTATTACAGGCTGTATTGCGTAATAGTAACCAAGAAAATAACACAAAGTATGAAAAATATAATCCTGTTGGCTGCCATTTTATGGTTGGGATTTTGCTCAAATGGCTTGGCACAAAAGCCTGATGAAGTAGAAGAAAAGATTAGTGCCATTATTGTCCGGATGACGCTGGACGAGAAAGTGGCTATGTGTCATGCACAATCTAAATTCAGCTCGCCTGGTGTGCCGCGCCTTGGTATACCTGAGTTGTGGATGTCTGACGGGCCACACGGCGTTCGTGGCGAAATCAACTGGGACAACTGGGGCTATGCCGGCTGGACCAATGATTCCATCACCGCCTTTCCAGCATTAACCTGTCTGGCCGCTACCTTTAACCCGCAGCTTTCCTTCGAATATGGCGTGGCCATTGGCGAGGAAGCACGTTACCGTAAAAAAGACGTGTTGCTGGGGCCGGGTGTTAATATCTATCGTACCCCACTCAATGGCCGTAACTTTGAATACATGGGTGAAGACCCGCTGCTGGCCTCCAAAATGGTGGTGCCATATATTAAAGGGGTACAAAGCAATGGCGTAGCGGCCTGTGTGAAGCATTTCGCACTGAATAACCAGGAAAAGTGGCGCTCACACATTGATGTGCAGGTGAGTGATCGTGCACTTCATGAGGTTTACCTGCCGGCATTTAAAGCCGCTGTTCAAGAGGGAGGTGTTTGGTCGGTGATGGGTGCATATAATCAGTTCAGGGGGCAGTTTACCAGTCATCATGAATTACTGATTAATAAGATACTGAAAGGCGATTGGGCTTATGATGGCGTAGTGATTACCGATTGGGGAAGCGCCCACGATACAAAAGAGGCAGCTCTTAATGGCCTTGATATTGAGATGGGCACCTGGACTAACGGACTAACTTTTTCTGAACGTTTTGCCTACGATAACTATTTTCTGGCCAAGCCATTCAGGGATATAATAAAGAGTGGAGAACTGAACGAAGCTGTTGTGGATGAAAAGGTACGTCGGATATTACGACTCATGTTTCGTACCAATATGAATCGCGAACGTTCTTTAGGTCGCGCCAATAATGTGGAACATAGTCGGGTAGCCCGCAAGGTGGCTGCTGATGGCATCGTCTTACTGAAAAATGATAAGGATTTTCTGCCAATTGATGAGCATACCAGCCTTACTATTGCTGTGATTGGTGAAAATGCCACCCGCACCATGACAAATGGAGGAGGTTCTTCGGAGTTAAAGGCGAGGTACGAGGTGTCGCCCCTGGAAGGGATTAAGCACCGCTTTAAAAATGCCACTATTATTTACTCAATGGGATATGCCTCCGGACCGCCGGCCTATGGGCGCGAATTGCCTTCGGGTTTAGATGCCGATTCGTTAAGCAGAGCGGCGGTTGAAGCAGCAGCTGAAGCGGATATGGTGTTGTTTATCGGAGGGCTTAATAAGAATCACTATCAGGATTGTGAGGGCGGCGACCGTAAACATTATCATTTACCTTTTGGTCAGGATGAGCTAATCAGGAAAATTACTGATGTAAATCCTCAAACAGCCGTTGTGCTGGTCAGTGGAAATGCTGTTGAAATGCCATGGTTACATGATGTAAAGGGACTGATTCAGGCCTGGTACAATGGCAGTGAAGCGGGCAATGCCCTGGCCGATATTCTTTCGGGTGAAGTCAACCCCTCGGGTAAGCTGCCGTTTTCGTATCCGGTGAAATTAAGCGATAACGCTGCGCACTATTTCGGTCAGTTGTCTTATCCGGGCGATAGTATCAGGCAACATTATCAGGAAGATATACTGGTAGGTTACCGCTGGCATGAAACACAACAGATAAAGCCCCGGTTTGCATTTGGCTATGGCTTATCCTATACTCAATTCACTATTTCAGATGCAGGAGTGAATGCCACCTCTTACCTGGCAAGTGATACACTTAAAGTAAGTTGCACCATCAATAATATGGGGCAGAAAGACGGAGCAGAAGTTGTGCAAGTCTACGTTGGTAAAAAAGATTCAAAGGTAAAACGGGCCGTGAAGGAACTCAAAGCCTTTGAGAAAGTTTACATGAAAGCCGGTAGTACCACCACTGTTGAGCTGATAATACCTGTTGAACAATTAGCTTTCTACGATGAAAGCATAGCCGGCTGGCATATCGAGAAGGGACGATACCAGCTTTATGTGGGAAATGCCTCAGATAATTGCGTTTATCAAACACAATTCAGAATAAAATAGTATTTTTTGGGGTGGCATAGGCCATTGGGTCAATAATACAATTGAAAAATTAATGAAGATAATCCTGTTCTGTTTCGTCCTGTTGTTCTTGCTATCATCTGGTGGACAAGCCCAAAAACAGTACTCCTTTATAAGACTAGGCAACGAAGATGGTTTGGTCAATAATCAGGTGAACTGTATTTATAAAGATCATCAGGGCTTTATATGGATCGGCACAGTGGCCGGGTTAAGCCGCTACGATGGTGTTTCATTCGTTAATTTTAAGCACAACACTGCTGATTCCAGTTCTATTGATGACAATTACATCATCAATATTCAGGAGGATTTTAAGCATAATTTATGGCTTGAAACGTCGCAAGGGTATGAGGTATATGATGTTCGTGAGGAGCGTTTTTACAGCGATCCCAACGAATACCTAGAGAAAGATACCTCTATTATCAATATCGATCGGGTGTATTGTGATAACCACCAGCAAATATGGCTCAAAGATTACAATAAAGAGTACTATCAGCTGTTGGACTCCGCCACATATGAATTACGTTCTGTTTTTCCTGATTATAGTGAAACAGGCAGTTATCTGGTTGATTTCAAGCATGCCAACGGTTACCTGTATTGCCTGTTTGGCAATGGCACGCTTGAATGTTATGACGACAGTGATATACAATTAATCTTTAGTGATGATTATCTGGACGATAAGATGGAGGCGGATAGCCTCAATGCTGAATTATTTATTGATGCCGAAAACGATGTTTGGTTTTATGGGAATAACCTGGGCACTCATCATTATAACGCCTTAACACAGCAATGGAGTTATTACTCAATGACCAGCAATAAAACCCAGTTGACCAGTAATATAATCCGGCGCATTGTACAGGATGATAAAGGATTAATTTGGGTAGGAACAGACCATGGCGGGATTGATATCATCAATAAATATTCTGGTGAGATTCAAACAATATACCATCAACCGGATAATGATAAGAGTGTAGCGCAAAACTCCATTACTGATTTGTATATCGATGATAACAATATTGTGTGGGTTGGCTCCTATAAAAATGGATTTAGCTATTACCACGAAAGCATTCATAAATTTCCGCACTTCCGTCATTTGTGGTCCGATCCGCATAGCATACCATTTAGTGATATCAACTGTTTTGTTGAAGATGATAAAGGCAACCTGTGGATTGGGGCTAATGGTGGTGGGCTCATTTATTTTGATCGTCATAATAACAGGTTTACCCAATATCTACACGATAAAAATGATCCTTATTCGCTGAGTGGTAACGTGATTGTAAGTCTTTTTATTGACGTAAAAGGAGATGTATGGGCGGGTACGTACGCCGCTGGTTTAAATCGCTTTGATGGGAAGAAGTTTACCCGCTATCAGTGTGAGATTGATGGAGGCAGGGGGCTAACGAACAATAATATCTGGTCAATCATTGAAGATAATAAACAAAATCTGTGGGTAGGCACTTTGGGCGGAGGCATTGTGACATATGATCGACAGACTGATCAATTTAAACCTTTGCCCAATAATGGCACGATTGAACCGCCAGGCCCTTTCATTAACCAGATCTTCAAACTGTCGGATGGGAATATGTTTATCGCAACTGCTAACGGGGTGGCATTTTACAATGTTGAAGAGCAACGTTTTAAATACCATCCTACCATCAACCGGACAGAACCATTTGATTTAGGCAATAAAGCGGTTAATGCGGTATATGAAGATACGCGCGGCTTCTTATGGATAGCCACACGCGAAGGCCTGATAATGCTCGATTCACAAACTGATTACATTAAGCACTTTACCGACAATGATGGCCTGCCTGAAGACATTATCAATTGCATTGAAGAGGATGAATACCAGGCAATATGGATTAGTAAATCAACCGGTTTGAGTCAGATAGTGGTTAATAAATTGGTCACTAATGAATATGAGTTTCATATTTATGACTTTACCAAGGAAGATGGTTTGCAGGGTAATGAGTTTAACCCCAATGCTAGTTACAAAACAAGCGATAATGAGCTGATATTCGGAGGTGCCAATGGTTTTAACCTGTTCAAGTCTAAAGATATTAAGTACCCCAATGTGCTGCCTAAAGTGGTGTTCACTGATCTGCAGGTGTACAACAAAACGGTTGTACCCGGGCAAAAAGTGCATGGGAGGCCGCTTTTAAATCAATCCATATCATTAACTGATGAGGTGGTGTTAAAACACTCAATGAATGTGTTTTCCATAAGCTTTACAGCGCTTAATTTTTTCATTGCCGACAAAATCAGATATCAGTACCGCCTCCATGGGTTTAACGAGCAATGGTTGCCCCTTGAACCCGCACAAAAGCAGGTAACCTACACCAACCTTAATGCGGGTGATTATGTGTTTCAGGTGAAGGCCAGCAAAGCAGATGGTTCATGGAATAGCCAGTACTCGGAATTGCGAATTGAAGTATTGCCTCCCTTGTATGCTACTACCTGGGCATTTCTGCTTTATTCATTAATCATTCTGCTTGCTATGATTTATTACCGCTATTCCATGCTGCGAAAAGAGCGCTTAAAGTTTGAGATGGAGCAAGAGAAGCTACTAATTAACCGCAACAGAGAGATGGATGAGATGAAACTGAAGTTTCTGACCAATGTCAGTCACGAATTCAGAACACCACTAACGCTGATCTTAACCCCCTTGCACAAGCTGATGAACCAAGCTACTGACAAATCCAACCGCAAGCTGCTGGAAGTGATTGATCGTAATGCCAGGCAGTTGCTTGAGCTGGTTAATCAGCTGCTCGACTTCAGAAAGCTGGAGCTACATGGCCTGAAATACAACCCTTCCTATGGTAATATTGTTGCTTTTCTGCAGGAAGTAAGTACAAATTTTGAGGAGGCTTTCACCAAAAAACGCATAAGCTTTACGTTTACCCACGATGTTGATCAGTTCATGCTCAACTTTGATCGGGATAAGCTTCAAAAGGTATTGATGAATCTGTTGTCCAATGCTTTAAAGTTCACCCCAGAGAATGGATCTGTTGAGCTTTCGCTTCAAATTGATACCAATGAAGAATTGGTGTATATATCGGTAAAAGACAACGGTATCGGTATTAAGCCTTCGGATATGGATAAGATATTTGTTCGCTTCTTCCAATCTGAACATAATAAAAAGTTAGGCCTTTCAGGCAGCGGCATCGGGCTTAATCTGGCACGCGAAATGGTGCAGCTGCATAATGGTACCATTCATGTAGAAAGCAAGGAGGGTAAGGGTGCTACTTTTAAGGTAGTTCTGCCTGTCACCAGGGAGGATGGTAAGTTGGAGGAAACTGCTGTGGAGGTTGGTGTTGATGACCAGGAGCAGCCCGAATTGCACATTGACATGAAAGGTAAGGCTTCAATATTGCTGGTGGAGGATAATCACGATTTTCGCACGTTTATGAAGGAAACCTTGGAGGACAGGTTTAACATCTATGAGGCAGCTGATGGACAGGCCGGTATTGAAATGGTGCACAAGGTTATTCCCGATTTGATTATAAGCGATGTAATGATGCCCCGTGTGGATGGTTTGGAGCTTTGTCAGAATCTGCGTAAAGATATCCGTACGAGTCATATACCAATTATTTTGTTAACAGCCCGAACCGCTGATGAAGATAAAATCAAAGGGCTGGAGATAGGTGCCGATGATTACATTACCAAGCCATTTAATATGGATCTGTTGGTGTTGCGACTCAATAAACTGCTTGAGAAACGGAGTAAGATGCAAAAGCAGTTTCAAAAAAACGTGGAGATACAACCCAGTGAAGTGCAAATCACCTCGATGGATGAAAAGCTAATAAGCAAAGCGGTGGCCGTGGTCGAAACCAATATTGCCGAATCCTCTTTTTCTGTGGAAGACTTGAGCAAGGAGCTGGGCATGAGCCGTGTTTATTTGTATAAAAAGCTGGTGTCAATTACCGGCAAATCGCCCATTGAGTTTATCCGTATCATACGACTGAAGCGTGGTGCGCAATTGTTGCAGAAAAGCCAGATGAATATTTCAGAAATTGCCTATGAGGTAGGTTTTAACAGCCCGCGTTATTTCAGTAAGTACTTTAAGGAAGAGTATGGCATGTTGCCAACAGCGTATATGAAATCGTTTAATAAAGAAGATAATGCATAAAGATTGAAGCCTCAGGCTTCTGCGTTTTTTTACATTAAAATCTGGTGAATTAACATTTATGCGGGTGATAAGAAACAAATGGACACCTGCTGGCAATTGCTGGAACCTACCTTTGTAGCTGAAAACAACAGCAGTTCTGTAATTATGAAAAAAACCTGGCTATTTCTTGTCATTTGTTTAACCAGCTATGTGGCTTTGGGACAAACAGTGCGTGAACGTATAAATTTTGATGATGACTGGTATTTTGCTTACGGTCATCCCTTTGATAAAACAAAAGATTATCATACAGGAACCAGCTACTTTACATACCTGGCCAAGGCGCGCTATGGTGCTGACGGGGCGGCAGCAGCTGACTTCGACCATAGGGCATGGCGACCTGTAAATTTGCCCCATGACTGGGCGGTAGAGGTTCCATTTGATGCCAAAGCCAGTCATAGCCATGGTTACAAAGCTGTTGGTCCCGGTTTTCCGGAAACATCGGTTGGTTGGTATCGCAAAATATTCTTTATTGACAGTACACAACTGGGCCATCAAATCTTCCTCGATTTTGATGGAGTATCACGCGATTCTAAGGTATGGGTCAATGGTCATTACCTGGGCAATGAACCCAGCGGATACCAGAGTTTCAGTTATAATATATCCGACATTATCAACTATGGAGCGGATAATGTGGTAGCTGTTCGTGCCGATGTAAGCATGGAAGAAGGCTGGTATTACGAAGGAGCTGGCATATACCGCCATGTGTGGTTGCGTACAACGCCCGCATTACACATCCCGAAAGATGGACTGTTTGTACACAGTGAGGTCACAGATAGTCATGCGCAGGTATTTATCGAGACAGAAGTGGACAACAAAGGTGATGCTGAGCAGCATTTTAGTGTCAGGCACCGTGTGCTGGATGCGGCAGGTAATATGGTAGTTCAGTCTGCTGACGAAACTGCTGCACTTTTGCCAATGGATAATGCCTTATTGAAGACCAGAGTGCAGGTAGAAGCGCCGCAACTGTGGGGCCTCGATACACCATATATGTACCAGTTGGTGACAGAAATTTGGGCAGATGGGCAATTGATTGATCAGTATCAAACATCCTTTGGTATCCGTACCATTTATTTTGATGCCGATAAGGGCTTCTTCCTAAATGGGAAACATGCTAAACTTAAAGGGACAAATAATCACCAGGATCATGCAGGAGTGGGCTGTGCCATGCCCGATGAATTAATTCGATGGCGTCTGCAGCAACTCAAGAATATGGGCAGCAACGCCATTCGTAGTTCACACAATCCACCAACACCCGAATTACTCGATTTGTGCGATGAAATGGGGATATTGGTCATCAACGAAAATCGCTTGATGGGCACCACCAATAAAGCTTTATACGAACTGGAGCGCTTGATAAAGCGCGATCGGAATCATCCATCGGTTATTGTGTGGTCCATTGGTAACGAGGAGTGGGGCATCGAATGGAACGAAATAGGTGCGCGTATGACCCAAACCATGCAAAACTTTGCCCGGCGTGTTGATCCCACCCGACCGGTAAATGTGGCCATCAGTGGTGGCTGGGGGCAAGGTTCATCCACTACAGTGGAGATAATGGGGTATAATTACCTGGTACATGGCGATACCGATGAGCACCATAAGAATTTTCCGCATCAGCCATCAATAGGTACCGAAGAGGGTTCAACGTTTGCTACGCGTGGTGTTTATTTTGAAGATAATGAGCGTCAATATAAAGTGGCGTACGATGTTAAGCCAAGACCAGGTTGGTTTACCATACAGGAGGGCTGGAAGCATTACGCCGAAAGAGATTACCTGTCGGGTATGTTTATATGGACCGGTTTTGATTATCGTGGAGAATCAACACCATATACCTGGCCATCGGTCACCTCTTATTTTGGCATGATGGATGTGTGTGGTTTTCCAAAGGATAACGTGTTTTACCTTAAATCGTGGTGGCAGGATGAACCAGTGTTACATCTATTGCCGCATTGGAACTGGCAGGGCAAGGAAGGTGATACCATTGATGTGTGGGTATATAGTAATTGCCAGGAGCTTGAACTGCTGCTGAACGAACAATCATTGGGCACAAAGACAATGCCGTTAAATGGCCATTTGTCGTGGAAAGTGCCTTATGCTCCCGGAACCATCAAAGCGATTGGGTATAACAATGGCGAGCATGTGCTGACCAAGGCGCATACAAGCACCGGTGCACCGCAGCAAATCAACTTAAAGGCGCATCAAACGGTCTTAAAGGAACAGAATGATCTGGCTGTTATAACGGTTGAGGTACATGATGAGAAGGGTCTTCATGTACCAACTGCCAATAACCTGATTGAATTTGAGATAGATGGTCCGGGAAAAATAATTGGACTGGGCAATGGCAATCCAACATCGCATGAAAAAGAGGTGTTTATTGATAACTATCAGCAGATAGAACTACCTGAAACAAGCTTGTATAGCCTGACCGATGCTAAGTTGGCCAGGCAGCTGACAGTGTTAGATAAGAAGGAGCAGAAATACATTAAGCAATTGGAAGCTGAGAAGGCCTTGGTGACTGAGTTCGTGTTGGCAGAAATGCCAAACGAAAATCAAATATATACCTGGTATTATATCCATGTTGGCCAAAAGCAGCGTGTCTACCTCAATGGTCACCTCTTGAGCGCTCAGCTAAGTGCCAACGACAAGCATGCCAGTTTTGTAATTGATAACAGTTTATTGAAAAAAGGCACCAATCACGTGCTGTTGATAACCCAGCCATTTGAGCCTCAAAACGAGTGGGATAAGCCCAATCGCAAGGCAGGTGTTATACAGGTGATCACTGAGTCAGAATTGCCCAATCGCCAGCTCTTTAATGGCTTGGCTCAGGTGCTTGTGCAATCAACCGGTGAACCGGGGCAAATTACCTTAAAAGCTAAGTCAGAAGGATTGCAGGAAGGTGCAATATGTTTAGATGTTGTGCCCTAAAGTGAGATGTTTCCTAATAAATGCCTTAGCCTGATTTGTTTCATGACTGCTAAAATCAATTGCTCGATCATATTAATTCTTCATTGATGAAAAAACTCGTCTTAGTTCTATCCTTCATAGTATTTTACAATATAGTGAGTGCTCAGAGTCAGTCAGGTTCGCAACTGGCTGCAAAACGCTCGTTTATGAATCCGATATTTGCGGGAGATTATCCGGATCCCAGTATTCTGGTTGATGGTGAAGACTTTTATGCTGTTCATTCGTCCTTTGAATATTATCCCGGTTTAACGATTTGGCATTCAAGAAATTTAGTGAATTGGACACCGCTTGTCAGCGCTCTGACGGAATATGTAGGATCTGTTTGGGCCCCGGATATAGCCAAACATGATGGGAAATACTATATCTATTTTCCGGCTAATAATACCAATTACGTAGTTGTTTCAGAGTCAGTTGAAGGGCCGTGGAGTGCTCCGGTTGACCTGCAAATTGGTAATATCGATCCGGGACATGTGGTTGATGAAGAGGGTAATCGTTTCTTATACTTTAGCAACGGTGGCTATGTGCCTTTATCAGCCGATGGCTTATCGGTTACAGGTGAGCTTAAACATGCGTATGATGGCTGGCCCATTCCCAGAGACTGGAGTATTGAGTGTTTTTGCATGGAAGGACCAAAGCTATTTAAGCGAGGCGATTACTATTACTTAATAGTGGCGCAAGGTGGTACAGCAGGTCCTGCCACTGGCCATATGGTGGTTGCTGCGCGCTCAAAGTCGGTCACCGGTCCATGGGAAAACTCCCCGTATAATCCCATTATTCGACCTAAGAGTAAAGATGAAAAATGGTGGTCGGTGGGTCATGCAACGGTGTTTGGCGATGTGCAAAATGATTGGTGGATGCTGTTTCATGGTTATGAAAAAGACCATTACAACATGGGACGACAAAGCCTGTTAATGCCTGTTGAGTGGATCACAGATAATTGGTTTAAGGTGCCCGATAATGTGCAAGTTGATGAGCCGATCAAACTACCAGCTTTAGCCGGGAGCGAAAGTACATTTGAATTAAGCGACTCGTTTGATGGTCCACAGTTAAATGCCCAATGGAAATTTTTTAAGGACTATGATACCTTACGATACAAATTAGAAAATGGACTAACCATTGAAGGAAAAGGACAGGATATAGCTGAGAGCGCACCTTTATTATGTGTGCCTCGTCATCACTCATATACTGCTGAGGTAGAGCTGGAAATAGAAGGCGATGCCATTGGAGGTCTTGTTCTTTTTTATAGTCCCAAGATAGCTTCAGGAATTTTGGCCGATAGTTCCAATGTTTTGGCCAATTTAAGGGGCTGGCAATTTGTCACCGAAGAAAATGTACTGAACAGACGGGTCTGGTTAAAGCTAAAGAATTGTGATAATACCGTTGATATGTATTACAGTTATGATGGAACGACCTGGAATAAGATAGAAAACTCAGCTGAAGTTTCGGCTTATCATCATAATGTGTTGAGCGATTTTCTTAGTTTGCGGATTGGTTTGGTGTCAATGGGAGCAGGGCAAGTCACTTTCAAGAATTATAAGTACACACCAATCGAATAATAAATACAAAAGATAATTGATTCACGCGATGAAAGAATTTACTAAATACTTTATAGTTATAAGTTTGATGTTTCTTGGCTTTTGGGCATGTCAGCCACCTACAACCAGTTTGTCTTTTAGCGATGCCGATATCACTTACGAAGGCCGTATACTCATGCGCGATACGGTGGCCGAGTTAATATGGCCTGGCACCAGTGTATCCATCCGTTTTAAAGGCACCGGATTATCAGCAACCTTGCAGGACCTGGATACAGCCAATTATTATAACGTCATTATTGATGATGTGCCGACAGCGGTGATACATACCGATACCACAAAGCGACACTATGTATTGGCTTCTGATTTAAAGAAAGGGGTACATACAGTGCAGCTGTTTAAACGTACCGAATGGGATAAAGGTAAAACCCTGTTTTATGGTTTTAAGCTCCACGAAGGGAGTAAGATTCTTTCGCCACCAAAGCCTAAAAAACGGAAAATTGAGTTTTATGGCAATTCAATAACCTGTGGATATGGCAATGAGGACACTAGCGATCAGGACCGGTGGTTTGGCTATTTTCAGAACAATTATGAAACGTATGCTGCCATCACGGCCCGCCATTTTAATGCACAATACCATTGCATTGCCAAGAGTGGTATTGGCATAACGGTTAGCTGGTTTCCAATGGTTATGCCTGAGATGTATAATCGATTAGATCCCACCGATTCCACATCGGTTTGGGATTTTAATGGCTATGTACCCGATGTGGTAGTCATCAACCTGTTTCAAAATGACTCCTGGATTGTGACTGATCCTAACAACGAACAGTTTATTAATCGTTTTGGCGAACAGGCTCCCGCTGATACAACTATCATTCAAGCATATGAAAATTTTGTAGGCTCAATACGTGGTCAATACCCTCAAGCGGCCATTATCTGTGCCCTTGGTAATATGGATGCCACCAAAAGTGGTTCTGCATGGCCCGGGTATGTTCAATCAGCTGTTCTTCAGCTCAATGATCCGGATATCTATACCTGTTTTTTCCCCTATAAAGATACGGGAGGCCATCCTAAGGTTGATGAGCAGCGGCAGATGGCCAGTCAACTGATTAAATTCATCGAGGCGAATATCGATTGGTGACAAAAAGAATAAGACTGAGATAAAATGCAATGGCAGTGGTAAAAAGTATCACTGCTGTTTTGCTTTAGCAATGTCTAATAAACGTTTTTAGTACCCGTGAAATTTTTACGGAATTCAGAAGGAGTATAACCTTGTTTCTTTTTAAATATTCGGTTAAAATTAGAGATGTTGTTAAATCCACACGAGTAGCATATTTCACCTACGCTTTTATTGGTTTCAATCAGCAGGCGTGTGGCATAACCTAATCGTATTTCATTGGCAAAATCAACAAACGATTTACCGGTTCTTTGTTTAATAAGTCGACTGAAAGAAACAACCGTCATATTAACATGCGCGGCAGCTTCTTCTACTTTAAGCTTTTTTTGATAATTAGCTTTAATAAAGGCATAAATGGATTCAATACGCTCGCTGTTATGAAAATCACTATTGCGCAAAAATGAAATGTTGGTGAGTAACTGCTGATGACGCGAAATGGCTAAATCATAGAGCAATGACTGAAACTCCAAAAAACTATCATAGCCTCGCTTCTCTGTTATGCGCATTATTCTGGGTTCAACCAGAGCTATGGTGTCACTTGAAAAACGAATCCCCCTGTTGGCATTGACAAAGAGCTCTTTAATGGGTTTCATTATGTTACGATCGAGCATGCTCTGGTCAAACAGTTCGCGCGGAAACTGAATAGTAATTTCATGATATACTCCATTATTGATATTCTGATAGTTTTCCCACCCATGGTATAGGTTAGGTCCAACCATTACCAGTTCCTTTTCGTTGATAATACCGATGTGGTCGCCAACAATGCGCTTGCCACCCTGTGCATTTGTAATGAAATTGATCTCAAATTCGGGATGAAAATGAACCGGAAAAGAAAAGGCCTTGCGCTTTCTGTCAAACACCAGAAAACAATCATTATCTTTTAAGGGTGTTATTTCACGATGTATTTGATTTTCCATAGCCTTAGATTTAGATTCGACAAGGTAATTATGTTGGTACTATTATATATGCTCGTTTGATAAAATATTGTGTATGATTTGTTAATTAATCTATTTTGAGTTTGAATAAGTATTATTTAAATAGTTGTAGTATAGGTGTTTTGTGACTATTGTGTTAGTTGGATTTTTGCCCTGTTTACATTGATACAATAATATCAAATAGTGATAGGATAATGGTTGTTCCGGATGAGCACTGCCTATACATTTGTATCGTTGAATGCTAACTTAAATCAGTTGAAATGAACAGGCTTTTCTCAATGATCTTTGTTTTGCTTATGCTTTCCTCTTGCAAAACAAATAATGGAACAAATGATAATACTAAGGACGAATTACGTTCAACCCTAATGGCGCTCAAAGGAAAGGGTATTCTGTTTGGGCATCAGGACACCTATGCGTATGGTTACTACTGGAATGATGTGGAAGGCATGTCGGATGTGAAACGGGTAACGGGTGATTATCCTGCTGTATTCGGATGGGAGTTGGGCGGCATTGAGAAAGGTGTGAAAGCCAATTTGGATACTGTAACCTTCGATAACATCCGGAAATATGCTCTTAAAGCCTATCAGCAAGGAGGTATTAATACCTTTAGTTGGCACCCATTTTCGCCCATTAATCGTGCCGACTCGTGGGATACCAGCACCCGGGTAGTGGAGCATATCATACTTGGCGGTAAGTACCATGAGGCTTTTAAGAAAGATTTAGATGTCCTGGCCGATTTTTTAAACAGCATTACAACCGATGATGGCGCCAAGGTGCCTTTTATTTTCAGACCATGGCACGAAATGGATGGCACCTGGTTTTGGTGGGGAATTAACAGTTGTACGCCCCATGATTTTATTGAACTATTCAGGTTTACGGTCTCTTACTTGCGCGATGCAAAAGGGATGGATCAGATGCTGGTAGCCTACTCGCCCGACCGTAATTTTGATTCGCTCGAAGGATATCTGAAATGGTACCCGGGCGATGAATATGTGGATGTTATCGGCATGGATAATTACTACGACTTATACACCGATGGATTATTGGATGACGCCATTGCCAAGTTGCATATTGTAATCGATTATGCCAATCAAACTGGCAAGCTATCGGCATTAACCGAAACGGGTTATGAAAATATTCCTGATCCAACCTGGTATATCAATAAGTTGGGTACAGTACTTAATGATAGTGTAGTGGCAGCCAATATAAGCTATACACTGGTGTGGCGTAATGATCCCCTGAAACACTTCTTCTTTCCTTATCCTGAGCATCCTTCGGCTAAATACGCGAGGCAGTTGCTGGAACAGAAGAATATCTGGTTGTTAAATGATTTGGTAGAGTTTAAGAAAGATAGATAAGAGGTAAGAATTTGTATCTCCTGAAGAACAGACTATGATGGAACAGAGTTTTGAAAAGCGATTGGATAAGATTAGGAAAACTTACAATAAGAAAATAAAACGACGAAACAAAGCGTTGTTTAGTGTAAATGGATGGTGTCAAAGATACAAAAGGCCGGTGCTAACACGCGAACATGTGCCACTCCATTGGCGATATGATTTAAATAAGGAAACGAATCCGTTTCTAATGGAGCGTATCGGCTTTAATGCCGCTTTTAATGCCGGAGCCATCAAATTAGATGACAAATACCTTCTGGTTGTTCGTGTGGAAGGCAACGACCGAAAGTCTTTCTTTGCAGTGGCTGAAAGTGATAACGGTGTGGAGGGTTTTCGTTTTTGGGACCAACCGATTACATTGCCTCAAACAGATGTTCCTGACACCAATGTATATGACATGCGCCTGACTCAGCATGACGATGGTTGGATATATGGTGTGTTCTGCACCGAGCGCAAAGACCCCAATGCTGCCGAAGGCGATACGAGCAGTGCTATTGCGGCGGCTGGCATAGCGCGCACTAAAGACCTGATTCAGTGGGAACGGCTGCCTGATTTAATTTCCACCTCGGGTCAGCAGCGCAACGTGGTACTTTTTCCTCACCTGATTGACGGACAGTATGCGTTTTACACTCGCCCGCAGGATGGTTTTATTGATACCGGCAAAGGAGGAGGCATTGGTTTTGGTTTGTCAAAAACAATTGAACAACCCGAGGTGAAAGAAGAGGTGATTGTGGATGCAAAAACCTACCATACTATTTACGAGGTTAAAAATGGATTGGGGCCGGCACCTATTAAAACTTCACAGGGCTGGTTGCAGCTGGCACATGGCGTTCGTAACACAGCCGCCGGATTGCGTTATACCTTGTATGTGTTTATGACCGATCTTGAAAAGCCATGGGTGGTTACACATAAACCGCATGGGCATTTTATTGCACCGCAAGAGGCTGAGCGTGTTGGCGATGTATCCAATGTGGTGTTTTCAAATGGCTGGATAGAAGATGAGGATGGTACCGTTTATATTTATTATGCATCATCAGATACGCGGCTGCATGTAGCTACCACCACTATAGACCGATTGGTTGATTACTGTCTGCATACTCCGCAAGATAAATGGTATTCACATTTAAGTGTAGAAACCATCAACGAATTGATTGAGAGTAATATTGGTTTTATGCATTTAATCGATTAGGAAGGTATTAAATTGTAAATTGATATGACTGATAAAGTTACATTAAAGGAGAAAATCGGTTATGGTTTTGGCGATGCAGCCTCTTCCATGTTTTGGAAAATCTTCTCCATCTTCTTGCCCATCTTCTACACCGATGTATTTGGTATATCTGCAGCAGCTGTCGGTACCATGCTGTTGGTTACCCGTATTTGGGACACGGCTAATGATCCCTTGATGGGCATTTTATGTGACCGTACCAATACAAAGTGGGGAAAGTTCAGGCCTTATTTATTGTGGATGGCTGTTCCGTTTGGTGTTGCCGGTTTGTTGATGTTTACAACGCCGGACTTTGGACTGACTGGTAAACTTATATATGCTTACCTGACTTACACGCTAATGATGATGGTTTATACGGCCATTAATGTACCATACGCCAGTCTTCTGGGGGTGATGTCGCCGGTATCTGATGATCGTACCTCCTTTGCATCGTATCGGATGGCCTTTGCTTTTGCAGGCAGTATTTTAGTGGTATTGATTTATCAGCCTTTGGTAGATGGCTTTAAAACTGTCTTTGCTGAAACAACTGCTTATCAGTTAACCATGCTGGTGGTGGGGAGTATTGTTATTGGAATGTTTTTATTGACTTTTAGCTGGACAAGGGAGCGAATTTTGCCGCCCAAAGGACAGAAAAATAACCTGAAAGAGGATTTAAAGAATTTGGCAGGTAATATTCCATGGTTCATCTTATTGGGGGCGGGCGTGGCCACACTGGTATTTAACTCGGTGCGCGATGGTGTGACACTATACTACTTCAAGTATTTTATAAGCGATGATGTGGCCCTTTCATGGACCAATGCAACTTTTACATTCAGTACTTTGTACCTGTTCCTGGGGCAATCAACCAATATGATTGGTGTAATAATGGCCAAGTCGGTTTCATCGCTCTTAGGCAAACGCAGAACCTTTATGTATGCCATGTTTGGTGCCGCTATATTAAGTGCCTGCTTCTTTTTTGCCGGTAAAAACCAGTTGTGGCTGATATACACGCTTCAAGCACTGATAAGTTTCTGTGCCGGTATTGTTTTCCCATTGTTGTGGTCGATGTATGCCGATGCAGCCGATTATTCAGAGTGGAAAACAGGAAGACGAGCAACCGGTTTAGTGTTTTCGGCATCAAGTATGTCGCAAAAGCTAGGCTGGACCATTGGAGGCTCCATCACCTTATGGCTGCTTGCCCTTTATGGCTTTGAAGCCAATGTAGAGCAGTCATCAGAAACACTCCGTGGCATTAAATACATGATGAGCTTCGTTCCCGGTGCAGCAGCGCTTCTGTCCGGCCTGGTTATGATGCTCTATCAGCTTAATGATAAAAAGATGCAGGCCATTAACCTTGAGTTAGAGCAGCGAAGAGCCGCCGAATAGTTTGTCAACCAAATCAAAAAGCTATGAAGAAATTATTAATGATGATATACAGTTGCTTAGCGCTTATGGCCTGTCAGCAACCCAATACTGATAATATGACTGTTCAGTTAATCAATAAGGGATGGACATACCAGGATGTGGATGGTGAGCACAAGGGAAGTGCTACCGTGCCGGGCACTATTCATACCGATTTGTTCAACGAGGGACAAATAGATGATCCATTTTATCGGAATAATGAAGCCGAGCTGCAATGGATTGATAAACAAGACTGGATTTACACAACTCGTTTTGATGTGGATGCTGGTACACTGCGAAAAGATAGAGTAGAACTACATTTTTATGGACTGGATACCTATGCGGATATCTACGTGAATGGGCAACTGTTGAAGGAGACCAATAATATGCATCGTGCATGGTCTGTGGACGTCAAAGAATATATTCACCTGGGAGAAAATAAGCTGGAGGTATATTTTCATTCGCCCATCAAAAAAGGATTGGCCTTATACGATGCAGCTGCCTATGCTTATCCGGCCACTAATGATCAATCTGAGAATGGCGGTTTAGGTGATAAGAAGGTGTCAGTATTTACCCGTAAGGCCGGCTATCACTATGGATGGGATTGGGGACCTCGCTTCGTAACTTCAGGCATTTGGCGACCTGTTGAGCTACGCAGTTGGAATAATTTGCGACTGGAGTCAGTATACATTCAACAGCCTCAAGTGACAGCAGAGCTGGCTAAACTAATTGCGGACGTGAATATCGAATCTGAAAAGCAGATGCAAGTAAAGCTTAGCGTTAAGCATCATGAAAAGGTATTGACCGAACAGGAGGTTGCGGTTGAGCGGGGTATAAACAATGTCACTCTGCCCTTTGAAATAATTAATCCTAAGCTGTGGTGGAGCAAGGGACTTGGCGAAGCCAATATGTATGATTTTAAAATCGAAGTGAAGAACGAAGAAAACAGTATGTTAGCCAGACAAACTCTATCTACTGGTTTGCGTTCTGTGCGATTGGTGCGTGAAAAAGATGAAGCGGGAGAGTCGTTCTTGTTCGAATTGAACGGTGTGCGCGTTTTTGCCAAAGGGGCTAATTACATCCCTAACAATAGCTTTTTACCGCGAGTTACCAAAGCAGACTATGAAAAAGTAGTGGCTGATGCGGTTGACGCCAATATGAATATGTTGCGCATATGGGGTGGTGGCATCTATGAAGATGATTATTTCTATGAGCTGTGCGACCGCAATGGCATCATGGTTTGGCAGGATTTTATGTTTGCCTGTTCTATGTATCCGGGCGATCAGGTGATGCTTGATAATATTAAGCACGAAGCCATTGATAATGTAAAGCGTTTGCGCAATCATCCTGCCATTGTGCTTTGGTGCGGCAATAACGAAATTAATACCGCCTGGCATCACTACAGCCAGGGTGGCTGGGGTTGGAAACAACGCTACACAACAGAGCAGCAGGAGGAAATTCAAAAAGCTTACCTGGATATTTTTCATCAGGTATTGCCAGAAGTAGTGGAAGAATACACGAATAGTATCGATTACTGGCCTTCGTCACCACAGGCGGGTTATGAATCGGATGAACATGCCGGGTATGATACCAGATCGGGCGATATGCATTACTGGGGAGTTTGGCATGGTTTGCACCCATTCAGCGACTTCGAACAATACCAATCACGATTTATGAGCGAATATGGGTTTCAGTCGTTCCCCGATTTTGAAACGGTGAAGACCTATGCCGAGCCCGATGACTATGATATCGAATCGGATGTGATGGCTGCACATCAGCGCAGTGGTATCGGTAATTTGCGCATTAAGGAGTACATGAGCTGGTATTATGAAGTGCCTGATGATTTTGAACAGTTCCTTTATATGAGCCAGGTTTTGCAGGCACACGGAATGCGCATGGGAATTGAAGCCCATCGTCGCGCCATGCCGTATTGCATGGGTTCCTTGTATTGGCAGATTAACGACTGTTGGCCGGTGGCCAGCTGGAGCAGTACCGATTATTATCATAAATGGAAAGGCATGCACTATGCCGTGCGCGATGCCTTTAGTCCGGTCATGATTAGCGCAGTAAATTCAGGCAAAGAGGTGGAGGTATATGTTGTTTCTGACTTGTTGGAGAATAAACAAGCGACCCTTGAAATAAAGATAATGGATTTTGATGGCAATGAGGTCTATAAGGCATTCACAGACATCACCATTAATGCCAATACAAGTACAAAATTGCCAGCCATCAGTCTTAATGATATCGAAGGCTTGAATGTAAACTACAATGTTTTGGTCTTAAAAGTGGTGGATGAAACCAGTATTCTTTGTTCAAAAAATCACTATTTCGAAAGTGCAAAGGACTTGCTTTTGCCCAAAGCAGAGTTAGATATTTCAGTTTTAAAAGAAGGAGATGATACCTATTTAGAAGTACACTCAGATGCCCTTATTCGCAGTTTATACCTGTATGATAATCGCTCAGGATTGGTACTAAACGATAACTATTTTGATGTTTTACCCGGTGAAACAAAGAAAGTAAAGGTTTTAAATTGCAGATATCCAGTCGAATATAAAGAGGTTAACTTTAGGTACATAAAGCATTAACATTTGAACACATCTTTTGGTAAAAAAGAACAGACATTTGATGTTGCAATAGATCAGCTTTAGTTGAAATGGTTAATAATACCATCATCAATTAAATAGATAAGTATAAATAGTTTCATATTAATCAACGCACATTACACTTCGCTCCGAAAATACAAGGTATTGATGGAATAGTACTAACAATGGACCGGTAATGTGTTTAAATTTGTTAAAAATACAAAGTTTAGATAATACAATAAGTAATCTAATCAAGTAACTAAAACAAATTATATGAATTTAAATCTGCGATTAGTTAGTGTTATTGTCATGTTTCTGATGGTGCATATCATGCACTCCCAGGAAAGGACCTTAACAGGAACCGTAAAGGATGATATGAATCAGCCTTTGCCTGGTGTTTCCATCATTATTGAAGGAACAACGCAGGGGACTATTACCGATATAGAGGGGAATTTCTCGCTTAAGGTACCAGATGGTAACGTCAATCTGGTGTTCTCTTTTATCGGTTTTGAAGATCAGGTAATTAATGTCAGTGAAAAAATGACATTAAGCGTGCAAATGGTTCCCGATACTAAAGACTTGGATGAAGTAGTGGTGGTGGGGTATGGTACAATGAAAAAAAGTGACCTCTCCGGTGCCTCTGTTTCTTTGGATGCTGATAAGCTGGTGGCGGCCGGTATTGCTAATATCGACCAAGCACTTAAAGGTCGTGCGGCCGGTGTTACAGCTGTTTCAACAACCGGGCAGCCAGGTGGTGCTGTTAGCATTCGTGTACGAGGACAAAGTACTGTAAATGCAGGTGCTGAGCCTTTATATGTGATTGATGGTGTGCCTATGCAAAATACATCAACAGGTGGACATGATTTAGGATTGGGAGATGCTTTAGGTAATGCACCGACTTCGGGGGTTTCACCACTTTCAAAACTAAACCCAAATGATATTGTGTCGATGGAAATCCTAAAAGATGCCTCGGCAACAGCTATTTATGGTTCGCAAGGTGCCAATGGTGTTATTATCATAACTACCAAACGCGGTAAAGAAGGAGATGCCAAATTTAATTACGAAGGTTTGTATGGTGTGCAGCGTCAAAATTCATTGATTGACATTATGAATCTGCGTGAATTTGCTGAATTCAGTAACTCTGTGGCAGCGCAAACAAACGGACGTGAAGAACGTCCTGAATTTTTGGATCCATCGTTACTGGGGCACGGTACAGATTGGCAGGAATCAATTTTCCAGATTGCCCCAATACAACAACACCAGGTGAATGTGTCGGGTGGTAGCGATAAGCTAAAATATTATGTGTCGGGTGGTTATTTAAACCAGGAAGGAACAGTAATAGGCACCGAGTTTGAGCGTTTTTCATTCCGTACCAACTTGGATGCACAGTTGAAAGATTGGTTAAAAATGGGTGTTAACGTGAATTACTCACAAACTGATGAGCGATTAGGTTTGGCCGATTCAGAAGCAGGTATCATCCGCATTGCACTGCAAACAACGCCTGATATGCCAATTTATAACATGGATGGCAGTTATGCCAGTATTTTCCGCGAAGGACAAACATCACAGCCTAATGCCATTGGAATGGCCATGGATGATGATAACTTCTTGAATAGGAATTCGTTTGGTAGTACAGTTTTCTTTGATGCAACCATTCTTAAAGATCTAGTACTGCACACGGAAGGAACCTTAAACCTCGATTTCTCGAAAGCAGAGGTGTTTCGACCTACCATTGTTTACGGAAACTGGGAGCGCCCAATTAACTCAATGCGTGCTCAAACTAATAAGAATACATTCTGGCAGGTTAAAAACTATCTGACCTATTCTAAAAACTATGGCAAGCATAATGGTACAGTTATGATTGGACAGGACATGTGGGAAAATAGTTTTGAATACCAAAGTGTTTATAATACCAACTTGCCCAGTAACGATATTCAAAACCCGCAATTGGGAGATGGTACGCCGCAAATTACCTATGGATTTGGTAGTGCCGCTAATGCGTCTTATTTCGGGCGTTTGACATACAACTACGATAATCGTTACATGATGACATATACCTATCGTCGTGATGGTTCTTCAAACTTTGGACCCGAGAATCGGTGGGCTGGTTTCCATTCATTCGCTGGTTCGTGGCGCTTTAGCAACGAATCATTTATGGAATGGGCGCAAGAGTTCTTAAGCAATGGTAAGTTACGTGTTGGTTGGGGACAGGTGGGTAACCAAAACATTGGTGGCTATTTATGGGGTGCCAGTATATCAAAAATGGACACAGGTCTTGGTGCCGGCTATCGTCAGTCGAATATAGCCAACCCGTATATTCAATGGGAAAAGCAGGAACAGTTAAATATTGGATTAGATTTGACCTTGTTTAATTTTGCCGATTTAGTCGTTGAAGTATACGACAAAACGTCGAAAGATATGTTGATGCCATTGCAATTACCATCCTACATGGGTACGCGCGGTAATGCCTCCAGTGCCTTGGCAGCACCATGGGGTAACTTCGGTGAAATTAATAACAAAGGTTTAGAGATTTCGGTCACTACGCACAACTTCAAAGGTGCTTTTACCTGGGATACCGATTTCCAGATTTCGGCTAATAAAAACAAGCTTGTTGCTTTAGATGGCACGCCATCAGCGCATATCGAAGGATATGGCCAATGGAGTGATGTGGTATCATTAACTGAAGTGGGGGACCCGCTGTTTAATTTCTATGGATATGTCACTGATGGTGTTTACCAGGATTTGGAAGATTTGCAAAATAGTCCTAAACCAGCTGGTTATCCATCTGACGGGGTCTTCGGCATTAATACAACCACATATGTAGGTGACCTTAAGTTTAAAGACATTAGTGGACCAGATGGCAAACCAGATGGTATCATTGATTCATACGACCGAACAACCATTGGTTCGCCAATGCCTGATTTTACCTTTGGTTTTAACAATACCTTCTCGTATAAGAATTTCGACATGAGTATTTTCATCAATGGTTCCTATGGTAACGATGTGATGAACTACACGGCCATTAGCTTATCAAACATGAAGAGCTTATGGACCAACCAACTTGATGTTGTGAACAACAGAGCAAGGTTAGAGCCTATTGATGGCAATTACGAAGGTGTGTGGTGGGATGATGTGACCAATGTGAGAGTTGCTAATTCAGATACAGATATTCCGCGTGCGGTTGGAACCGATCCGAACGATAATGATCGCATCTCGGATCGTTACATCGAAGATGGTTCATTTATCCGCATTAAAAACATCACCTTGGGCTATACACTGCCTAAGAATTTAATTGAGCGCATTCGCCTGAGCAATGCCAGGGTATACGCCAGTGTGGAAAACGTGGCGACATTTACCAATTATACCGGTTTTGATCCTGAAGTGGGTGCCAGTACACAAAGCGCCAATGTATTTGGCTTGGATAACGGACGATACCCATCGCCACAGGTATTTACATTTGGCTTAAGTGTTTCATTCTAATACGTATTTGCTATGAAAATATATAGTTTTAAAAGATTTATTATAGCTATCCTGGTATTAGGAGCTGTATCATCTTGTGAAGATTTTTTAGAGCGTCCGGCAGAGGACACTTATACGATTGATAGTTTTTATCAGAACGATGAACAACTTTATCAATCGGTTAATACAATTTATAACTCACCCTGGTACGATTTTCAACGTGGTTTTATGAAAATCGGCGATGTAATGGCCGGTAACCTTGTATTTGATATTGGCGATGGCTACACTAACCTGGTACTTAATAATTCAGATGCCGATATTGCCAATGCTTCTGCTTCATTGTGGTCGGTGAATGCTTACTGTAATGGCGTCATTCAAAACGTCGACCTGAAGTCAGGACCACAAGTTTCGCAAGCAGCTAAAAACACCGTCAAGGGTGAAGCCATGGTGTGGAAGGCCATGACCTACTTCTATCTGGTACGTTGTTTTGGTGCAGTGCCTATTATTCACGACAATGCCGCTATTATTGCCGATAATTCATCCGCAACATTGAAGCGTAATAAGATTGAAGATGTGTATAAATACATCACCCTAATCTTACACGATGCTATTGAATTACTACCCGAAGAAAACATGAAAGGGCGCATTGATAAATACAGTGCATATGGTTTATTGGCTAAGGTATATCTGACAAAATCGGGCTACGGCATGAGTGGAACGCGCAACGAAGCCGATTTAGCCGAAGCTGCTAAGTATGCCAAAATGGTGATTGACAACAGTGGACGTACATTGCATCCTGAATATTCAGAGATTTTTCAGCTGAAAGGCAACTTTAGCGAAGAAAGCCTGATAGCCTGGCATTGGACAGTTGGAGCGCAATGGACGAGTCAAAATTCATTGCAGTCGGATTTGTCATTAACTAATTTCTCTGATGCGGTTCAATCGTGGGGCAACTGGGTGTACCCAACCATCGATCTACAAACAGCGTTTGAAGAAAGTGCTACTACCTTATCGCGCAATTACCGCGATGCACGTCGTAAAGCCACTATTATGATGGTGGGCGATACATACGATTATTTCTGGACCGATATGGGAGGTTTTGCCTACAACTGGGACAGCGCCACTGATGGGATGTATGGCGGAGCTATTAGCTTTGTGAGCGGAACCGGTTCTAATGTGACCAAGCACATTGTTGGGCGTTTGGCCGATGCACAGGCTCAGGGTTATGAAACGCTGGATCGTATGCACACACCACTGAGTACGCATATTTTACGCTTGTCAGATGTTTACCTGGTATATGCCGAAGCGGTATTGGGTAACAATGCCACTACGACTGATGCATCGGCATTAGCTGCTTTTAATGCGGTAAGGGCCCGCGCATTAAAAGGCAATCATGTTGATGAAACCAGCCTAACCTTCGATATGATTGATCACGAACGTCGCGTTGAATTTGCATTGGAAGGCGACCGTTGGTATGATTTGGTTCGCCTGCACTACTACAATCCTGCAGCTGCCAAGGCTCAGATTTTGGCACAGGAAAGAGGAACCTGGGAAGGTTTGGAAGACTTTTATACTAATGGCGATGATTCAAACCTGGAAATTACGACTCATAAAGTAACTGGCTTGAGCGATGAAGATTTTACGATACCATTCCCAGAAGTTGATTTGTCATTAAATCCAGGTTTAATGGACGAGCCTGTTGACTTTGACTTTGGTTCTATAGGCTATAATTAATTCAACAAAAGAGTTCAAGTATGAAAACGATAAATAAGCAAAGAATATATACACTGTTTCTGTCGCTATTGGTGTTAACAGGAGCAGGCTTGTTTCAGTCATGTGAAGAATATCCGCATGAATACGAGAAAACAGGAGGTGTTCCCAGTGTGAATTACATTCGAATGACCGATCCGGATAAATCGGACTCACTGATTGTGAGTGCCTCTTTAAATACAACGATTGCTCTTATTGGTGATAACTTAACCAGTATCACCGAAATGTGGTTCAATGATAAAGAAGCGTATTTAAATACCAGTTTTATCACATCTAATTCATTGATTGTTACAGTTCCTAATGAAATACCTGGTGAGGTTTCCAATAAGATTTATATGGTGGCAGGTAAGGATACACTCACACATGATTTTAATGTGATCGTGCCAGCTCCGGCACCCAAATCAATGTTATGTGAGTTTGTGGCCGATGGCGAACAGGCGGTCATCAGAGGTAGCTACTTTATCGATGACCCCAACGTACCAATTCAGGTTATATTCCCCGGCGAATTGCAGGGTGAAGTGGTGGCTGTGAGTGACGACTTTGATGAAATTGTTGTTAATGTGCCTGCTGGCACCACAACCGGTCAGGTAACCGTTAAAAGTATTTATGGTTCTGGTCGTTCATCCTTCTATTTCCGCGATGACCGTAACTACATTTTAGATTGGGATAATCTGGATGCAGCCGGCGGCTGGCGTTCGGGAGTTATTGCCAATTCTGATCCAGCTGGTATCAGTGGTAATTATGTGCGTTTCGATGGCGATATGTCAGGCGAAGTTGGAGCTACCTGGAATGAAGATGCCCACAGTTTTAACTTGTGGAACGCTTCGAATGGTCGTCCGGATGTGCCATTTTACGAAGGTGATTTAAATGAGGCCGTACTTAAATTTGAGTGTTACGTGGTGGAAGAGTGGAAATCAGCTGCTTTGCAAATGATTTTTACCCCTTATTCGGTGAGCGGAACCAATGGTTACATTGCTGATAATGCAACGCAACGTGGATTATGGAATCCATGGGCATCATCAGGCAGCTTTATAACTGATGGCTGGATAACTGTGTCAATTCCAATGAAGGAATTCCATTATTACCACGATGGTAAAGATGCCGGATCAATGGTTACAAATGATATGCTTGGGGGACTTACATTCTTTGTATGGCATGGTGGTGTTGAAGGTCAAGATTGTAGAGTTCACATGTGCATCGATAACATTCGTATCGTACCAATGAAATAATATTGAACAATAAAAAAGATTTGCTATGCAAACCAATTATATAAAATATTTTAAATCATTGTTGTTTCTGTCAGTTGTTGTGAGCCTGGGGTTTATCACTACTTTAAGCTCTTGTAGCGACGACGATGATCAGGGTATCAACGAAGCAACTTTATTTAGCTATGGGCCCATGCCCATAGCTCGGGGAGCCGAATTACGCTTTATTGGCGAAAAACTAAACCAAATTAATACCATCATTTTACCGCCTAATATTGAGATTGGCAGCAGTGAGTTTACCGAGCACACCGATAAGAGTATTAAATTAACTGTGCCTCAGGAAGCTGTTGAAGGTTTTATAACCTTGTTGGGCGATGAATTAAGTATTACTACCAAAACCAAAATCGGTTATTCAGAACCAATTGATATCGATGGCTCTTTTTCACCCAAAAGCATTAAGCCGGGCGAAACATTAACCATTGATGGTGATTACCTGAACCTGGTAGGAGAAGTACTTTTTACTGATCGTGTCGTAGTGGACAGCTCAATGTTTATCACCAAGTCGCGCAAGCAATTAACCCTAAAAGTGCCTGCTGAGGCTCAAACTGGTAAAATTGCTGTATCGAATGGAGCAGAAGATCCGATTATTATTTATTCTGAGGAAGAATTAAATGTTATCACACCAGTCATCTCTGAAGTGACACCAGATCCGGTGAAGCCAGGAACGGCATTAACAATTGCCGGAACGGATTTGGATCTAATAACTGCAATTACTTTGGGCGGCGATGTGGCAGTCACTGAATTTGTTAGTCAAAATGCAACCAGTCTAGTGATGACTGTGCCAACCAATTCGCTGAGTGGTCAAGCCATTTCTGTGTTGCCATCGGGCATTGAAATTGTTGTTGGCGACATTGTTTTAATTGAACCAACCGCTGCCATTGAAGATGTGAAAGATGCTTATGGTGTGGGCGAAACTGTCGTTATCGGAGGTAGCGATTTGGATTTAGTGACTACAGCTACATTCACCGGCGGTGAGGCAACACCCGTTACATTAACTGATGGGAAGCTAAACCTGGAAGTATCGGAAGCTGCTCAGAGCGGTGATATAACTTTGGCTACAGCCAATGGAACTGCTATCGTAGTCGATGGTTTTGTGACGGTCAAGCCAGTAGCTACATTACCATCGGATGCTACGCCACTGGATGAACTGGCGATTGTATCGACGTTAGGAAGTCGTGTAAAAACAGTTTTGTTTGGTGATATAGAAGCCGAAGCAACTGAAACCGTAGATGGATTTAAGGTGGTTGTTCCACTCGAAGCTGAGACCGGTAATGTAACACTAGTGATGGATAATGGTGAAACAGTGGCTGCAGGAAGTATCACCATTAATGCTTTTACATTTTGTGCCATTGCTGAATTCGCTGCTGAATCAACTACTGTTGGAGAGTTATTGGAATGCTCAGTTGTTAATGGCGAAAACCTTACCAATGTAATGATTAATGATCAAGACACGCCTTTTTTATTGGTTGGAACCAAGCTTTATGTGGCAGTAGGTACAGATGTTGGCGATAATAAATTAACCTTGGTATCAGGTACTACCAATGTGGATTACACCATCAAAGTAGAAGCATCTGGTTTAGTTGAAACCGTATTGTACAACACGCCTGTTGAGCTGGCCAACTGGAGTGCTAACTACGAGTTGAATGTTGACTTTTCGAGTGCACCTGCTGATTCATATGTGCGCATTCGATACACCAAAACCAACGACGAACCGAAGATGAAGGCGTTTAATGGTCATTGGGAACAGGTATATGATGGAGCTGACAATGCAGATAATGCAGCAATCATAGCTGCTTCTGATTATATCGATTTGCCAGTTTCGTTATTCCCATATAGCGATTGGGGTTATTCAATTATCCTTCAGGGTGACGGTATGATTATTTCATCTATCTCATGGGTGAAGGATTTCTCGCCGCCAACACCTATTTGGGAAGGTTCGGCTCAAGTATCGGGTTGGAGCACGTCTTTTACTGCCTTAACCTGGGGAGGATACGATTTCAGCGGATTACAAGTAGGACAAACAATGTATGTATACTATACATCTGAAGCTGGAGGCGATATGCGTTTGGGTAACGGCAATTGGGCCGCTTTACCATCAACCATTGCCATTGCCACTGATTCGGGCGACGATTCTGGCGAAGGTAATATCAAGATAACTGGTGGTTCTTCGGTTGTATCGTTTAAACTCACAGCCGACGATATTGCTTCTATTCATAACAATGGTGGTTTTGGAGCTTATGGCGGTGACTATACTGTTACTAAAGTGGCTCTTAAATAAGTGGCTAGTTTTCTAATAGCTAAAATAACAAGGGAGGGTAATACCTCCCTTTATAAAATTTTACACAGAAGATTCGCTAAGAATATTATTTAAATAAAGATGAGGGTGTTCGAAAACGTTGTTTGCTCTTTAAGAGTGCAGCTTATGTTTTGGATACTCCTAGCTATAAAAGAGGTTTCATGAAGAGATTATGGATAGGTCTATTGGGATTTATATTAACCATTGGTGCTTGTAGTGAGAGTGAAGATAGTGGAGTTGTGGATACCATTCCGCCGGAATTTGTAAGTTGCAGCTTTCAAAATGCAACAGAAGTAGAGAAAGGAGAAGCAAGTGTAGAAATTATCTATAATCAAAACCTTATCCTGCTTAAACCGCATGGAATCACATTGAATGATCTCCCTGTTAACGATGCTTCAGCTGCTTATACAAAACTAATGGTCAGGCTTACCCTTGAAGAAGCGACAGAATACAATTTAAAGATTCCCGCCGGTGTTATTCAGGGACCTGATGGCAGCACAGCCGATGAAGTTGTTATTTCGTTTAAAACGGAAGCGCCTGTTTTGGTGAGTATTGATGCTGATTTGGTGGTTGATAATCCATCACCACAGGTGGTCAAAGTATACAACTTCCTGAAAAACAACTATGGTATTAAGATATTGTCCTCAACAATGAGTAATGGTGCAGTGGATACCAATGAAGCAGAATGGGTCAAGCAACATACGGGTAAATACCCGGCTATGATTGGTATTGACTATATCTTTTTAAACTGGTCGCCTGCTAACTGGATTGATTACAATAATATTGACGTACAAAAAAACTGGTGGGCTAATAACGGCCTGATTAATGCTACCTGGCATTGGAATATTCCGCCCAACGAAACCATTACTGACCATACAAAATTTACCTTTCGACTCGAAAACGAAGATGGTGTTAAAGTAAACTTCCAACCGTCGAATGTGCCCATAGACGGAACTTGGGAAAATGAGGTGGCCAAAGCTGATTTTGATGAACTGATTGCCTACATCAAATTGCTTCAGGACGAAAATATACCATTGATTTGGCGCCCTCTACACGAAGCAGCTGGTAATATTTATGAGTACAACAATGGGCAAGCTTGGTTTTGGTGGGGTATGGAAGGTGGAGATGCTTATGTTGAGCTTTGGCGGTTTATGTTTGACTACTTTCAATCAAAAGGCGTTAATAACCTTATTTGGGTGTGGACTACTCAAACCAAGGATGATGATTTTTATCCGGGCGATGCTTATGTTGATATTATAGGAAAAGATGTCTATAATAATACCAATATTGATGAATTAGCTGAGTTATTTTCATCGCTTCAGCAAAAATATCCTACTAAAATGATAACACTCAGCGAATGTGGAAATGTTACTGATGTTTCCAAGCAATGGAATAAAGGTGGAAAATGGTCGTGGTTTATGCCCTGGTGCGATCACGAACGCACCAACGATGTGAATGAAGCTGACTTTACATCAACAGAGCATGAATTTGCCAATGCAAACTGGTGGATAGACGCCATCAACCACGATGATGTGATAACGCTCGATGAAATGCCTGATTTAAAATAATGATTCTCAAAATGAAAAAACGGACAATGAGACCAGCGAAACGCCTCCTTACTTTTTTAAGCTTTATATTCATTATAGGTACAGCTAAAGCCAATGTTTCACTACCTGAGTTTTTTAGTAGCCACATGGTGCTGCAGCAAAACTCTGAAGTAAAACTATGGGGCTGGGGCAATCCTACCGAAAAAGTGGCGGTGACTACCTCGTGGAGCACTGATACATTGCACACTGTGGCCAGTAATCAATGTAAATGGTCAGTGGTGCTTTCTACCCCTTGCGGCAGCCAACAAGCGCATACCATTACCATACAGGGTTATAACACCATCATTCTTGATGATATTTTAATGGGTGAAGTCTGGTTGCTTTCTGGTCAGTCAAATATGGAATGGTGTGCTCGCTGGGGCTTTAATAATGCCGATGAAGTGGTGAACAATGCCAATCGCCCTAATATTCGATTGTTTACGGTTTCTAGACGTACAGCCGAAAACCCCATTATGGACTTAAAAGGGAACTGGAAAGCTTGTTCGCCGGAGACGGTACTCGATTTCAGCGCCATTGGTTATATTTTTGGTCGAACACTGCAAGATTCACTTGATAACGTGCCTGTTGGTTTAATTAATACGGCCTGGGGGGGATCGCCAATTGAAATTTGGGTGCCGGAAGAAGAAATTACTCAAGATGAATATTTACTTGAGGAATCGAAAAAATTAGAGGACATGGCCTGGACTGCCCGCGAACCTGGTCGTGCGTACAATGCTATGATTGCACCTTTAATGCCGCTTAATATCGCCGGGGTGTTATGGTACCAGGGTGAAACCAATGCAGCTAATCCTTTGGCTTATGCTGAAATGTTGCAAAATCTGGTTGAGTCATGGCGCGAAGGTTTTCAAAAAGATTTTCCGTTTTATTATGCGCAGATAGCCCCGTGGAACGGCTATGGACCTGCAGCAGGTGCACAGGTTAGGGAGTCGCAACGTAGAGCATTGGACCTGATCCCTGATGCAGGTATGGTTGTGGTCAGTGACATTGGTGATACTGTAGATATTCATCCGCGTAATAAAATTGATGCCGGTATTCGGTTTGCTAATTTGGCATTGAATAAAACCTACGGCAAAGAGGAACTGCCTACCTCAGGTCCTTTGTATCAATTTTACTCAGTTGCAGATAAGAAAGTGACCGTAACTTTTGAGCATGGCGAAGGCTTGTACGCCGACGGACCAGCTCTTTCACAATTTGAAGTAAGGGATAGTACCGGAACCTGGTATCCGGCCAAGGCAAAAATTAAGAAGAACACTGTTGAGGTTTATTCAAAAGCAGTGAAAAACCCAAAAGGTGTGCGCTTTGCATGGAGTAGTACGGCAACGCCTGGGTTATTCAATAAAGACCATTTGCCGGCATCGTGTTTCACTACTTCCGAAGATATGAAATAACAGCTTTTAACGAATGACAAACGAAAATATACAGCCATCATTAACCAACGAACTGGAGCATGAACTGAAAGCTATTTTGGATTTCTGGATGAACCAAACGCCTGACAGTACATATGGAGGTTTTATTGGTGAGATGGAGCAGGAAGGAAACAAGAATAATACAGCTGATAAAGGCGGTGTGTTAACAGCACGCATACTTTGGACCTTTTCGGCTGCATACATTTTTTTTAAGGAGCCGGGTTATTTAGAAGTTGCGCATAGGGCTTATCATTACCTCATTAAGCATTTTTGGGATGATAAAAATGGAGGCTTGTATTGGGCTGTGAATTACAAGGGTGAGGCCGTTAATGTTCGAAAGCAGGCTTATGCACAAGGTTTCGGAATATACGGGTTATCCGAATATTACAAAGCTTCAGATAATCAGGAAAGTCTCAATTATGCCATTAAGTTGTTTGGACTGATTGAACAGCATTATAAAGATGAGCAGTATGGTGGCTACATCGAAGCTTTGGCCGATAACTGGCAGCCTCTCGAAGATATGCGCCTGAGTGAAAAGGATGCCAATGAGCCCAAGTCGATGAATACGCATCTGCACATTATCGAGCCTTATACTAACCTGTATTGTGTTTGGCCCGATGAAACTTTACGTTCCCGTATTCAGCATCTGATTACCATTTTCAGAGATCGCATTATTGACCCGCAAACTTTTCATTTTAATCTGTTTTTTGATATGGATTGGTCGCCTAAATCTGATATTATCTCATATGGTCACGACATTGAAGGCGCCTGGTTGTTGACTGAAGCGGCTCATTTTATCCATGATGAAGAGTTGCTTGCTCAGATGCAGAAGATGGCTGTTAAAATGGTAGATGCGACTATAGCTGATGGCTTCGATAAGGATGGAAGCTTGTTTTATGAGCAGGAAAATGGCCACCTGGATTCCGATAAACATTGGTGGCCGCAAGCCGAAGGTATGGTCGGGCTGATGGAAGTTTATCAAATTACAGGTAACGAAAAATACTTTACAGCCATGATGAACCTGTGGGAGTTTATTAAAGGTAACATCATAGATAAGAAATATGGCGAATGGTACTGGAAAGTGGATAGAAATGGATGCCCTGATTCAGTCCCTCCTAAAGTGGGCTTTTGGAAATGTCCTTATCATAATTCAAGAGCATTAATGGAACTTATAACTCGAATAAAATCAATTAACTAAATACACAAACATGAAATTAGGAATAAGTTTAGTTCTAGGCTTGTTGCTGTCCTTTTCTGTGATGGCACAGAAGGCTCAAAACCTGGCATTGACACCTCCAATGGGGTGGAACAGCTGGAATACTTTCGGAACAGATATTAATGAGCAGTTGGTAAAAGATATTGCCGATGCATTTGTGAAACTGGGTTTAAAAGATGCCGGTTACGAGTACATTGTTTTGGATGATGGCTGGATGGCTATGGAGCGTGATGATAATTACAACCTGGTGCCGCATCCCGATAAGTTTCCCAACGGCATGAAGGAGGTTGTTGATTATGTGCACAGTAAAGGTCTGAAATTTGGCATTTATAATTGCGCCGGTGCCACCACTTGTGCTGGTTATCCGGGTAGTCGCGGTTTTGAATACATCGATGCTAAATTATATGCCGAGTGGGGAGTTGACTTTCTTAAATATGACTGGTGCGATACCGAAAACCTGAATGCGAAAGGAGCTTACCAAACAATGCGTGATGCATTGCAAGCCTCCGGTCGCCCTATTCTTTTCAGTATTTGTGAGTGGGGCGATAATGAGCCATGGAAATGGGGTGAAGAAATGGGACATATGTGGCGTGTGACCGGTGATATTATTAACTGTTGGGATTGCACTGTGGGGCATGGCACCTGGGCCTCATTGGGTGTTTGGCCTATTATTAAATTACGTAAAGACATCCGTAAATATTCGGGACCCGGTCATTGGAACGATTTTGACATGATGGAAGTTGGCAACGGCATGACACCGGCCGAAGATCGGGTGCATTTCGCTATGTGGGCCATGTTGGCATCTCCATTAATCATGGGTAATGATTTGCGTAGTGCGTCTGACGAAACTATAAAAACGCTTACCAATAAAGAAGTGATTGCCATCAATCAGGATGCACTTGGCATACAAGCCTATTGTCATACTAATGAGGGCGATATGGAAGTGTGGGCAAAGCCACTAGCCAATGGGGAATGGGCTATCGCTTTCATCAACATGGGGCAGAAACCCCTTCAGCTCGATTTTGATTGGGCATGGCATCCAGTGAAAGATGATTTATCGGGCCGGGAAATGTCGGTTAATACCATTGAATACACCATAAGAGATGCATATGCTCACAAAGACCGTGGAACAACTAAGGTGAATTTAAAGGGCGAGATAGGTGCACACGACATCATGCTGCTACGTTTAACACCTAAAAAGGAGTGATGATGAAGCTGAGTGTGTCTACATGGTTGGGTTTAGGAATAATAACTATAGTATTGTTGTGCAGTTGTGCTTCAGAGAACAAAAGCACAACATCTAATGGTTTTACAACCACTGCCGGGCGCTTACTTGATGCCAACGGCCAGCCTTTTATTATTAGAGGTGTTAATGTGCCACATGCCTGGTTTGAAGAGCCATCCTATGAGGCCTTAAGAGCCATTGCGGCTCATGATGTTAACTGTGTGCGCATTGTATGGGAAGCAACGCTGCCACCTGCTAAGTTGGAGCGCATTATTCAGCGTTGTGTCAATTTGAAAATGATCCCTATGCTGGAACTACACGATGCTACCGGTGATACATCCGCAATGAAGCTATTAAGTCTGGCCAGGTATTTTACATCCGCAGAAATGTTGCAGATGCTAAAAAAATATGAGCGTTATGTGCTGGTGAATATTGCCAACGAGTGGGGCGATCATTCAGTCACTGGAATTTTTTGGTCCGAAGCTTATCAAAAATGCGTTAGCCTCATGCGCGAGGCCGGCTACACATCTACCATTGTGATTGATGCTCCTGGATGGGGCCAGAATATTCAGCCCATTATTGACTATGGGCAGCAATTGGTGGAGTTTGATTCGCAGCACAACCTGTTGTTTTCCATTCATATGTATGGCTCGTGGAATGATGAGAATGTAATTGAGCGAAAGCTGAATGAGGTGAGTGCGGCTGATCTGCCGCTTGTTGTAGGTGAGTTTGGCTATTGCTTTAATAGTGGTGACAATAACCTGGGCTGTAAGGTGAACCACCGTGAGATAATGCAGTGTTGCGAAGATTTGGACATGGGGTATCTGGCTTGGTCATGGACCGGAAATAATGCCGAAAACAGGTGGTTGGATTTGGTTGAATACACCGATTGGAAGACGCTTACCTGGTGGGGCAAGGAGGTCTTTTATTCGCCGCATGGTATAAGTAATACTGCCGTTAAAGCGAGTGTTTTTACGGAAGAGTGATATTGGGCATTGTAAGACGGCCAGATGCTTTGGTGGTATCTCCAAAAAATTCAGGGACGCTGCCGGAAGCCTTGTCGGTATCTCCTGTGATTAGCAAATAGCCAGCAGTTTTGTAAAGTAGCAATTCATTATCATACATTTTTAACAATTCATTGATTTCAACAATAAACCTATGAAGATTTTAAGCAGACTAATATTATTAATGGTGATGCTGCAGGTGCTTTGTTCTTCCTGCGGAAAGACAGCCGAAGCGGCTAAAGCGGCACCGGTTTTTAAATCTAGTATTCCGGCCCACGAAGCAACAGATGTGCCAGCTTCAACAGCTATTGAGGTTGTATTTGACGAAGTTATTTCGCTGGCAATCAACCATGGAGTAACCATTAATGATGAACCGGCTAACGTAAAAGCCAGCTTTACTAAGTTGATGTTTTCCGATGAACTGCAGTCTAATACAAATTATACCATAATCATTCCTAAAGGTGCAGTCATCAATAGTTTTGATGTACCACTGGAAGAGGCCATAGAAATAACATTTACCACTAAAGAGGAGTATGTGCCTAATACGGAAACTATGCAATTTGTTGCTCAAATGGGCGTGGGGTGGAACCTTGGCAATACACTCGATACTAAAGATGCTGATGAGACCATGTGGGGTAATCCTCTAGCGCAGAAAGAATTGATTGATGCTATCCGGGCAAAAGGATTCAAAACACTACGCGTACCTGTTACCTGGCAGTACCATATGGGAGATGCACCTGATTATATAATTGAAGAATCATGGCTTAATCGTGTGAAAGAGGTAGTTAATTATGGTCTCGACAATGATATGTATGTCATCGTTAATATTCATCACGATGAAGAATGGGTGATTCCTGCTTATGATCATTTGGATGCAGCTAAAGAACAGCTTGCTAAGGTATGGACGCAGATTGCCAATCATTTGAAAGCCTATGATGAACATCTGGTATTCGAAACATTGAATGAAACGCGATTGAAGGGTTCGGCCGAAGAATGGACGGGCGGAACAGCTGAAGGGCGCGATTGTATTAATCAGTTTCATCAAGTGGCTGTTAAGGCTATCAGAGCTACAGGCGGTAATAATTCTGAACGTTATATAATGATTTCACCCTATGCGGCATCATCGTCCGAAGTGGCGCTAACTGGCCTTGTTCTTCCTGCAGATAAGAATCTGATTGTTTCGGTACACAACTATTTTCCATATAAGTTTGCATTGGCCGAAACGGACTATGTTACCAGTTGGGGTACTGATGCCGATAAACAGGCCTTGGATGCTGAGTTAGACCGGTTGGTATCGCTTTTCATCAACAAGGACATTGCTGTGGTGATGGGAGAATGGGGGAGTCTTAATCATGACAACCTAACTCATCGGAAGGTGCATGCTGCGTACTTTGCACAAGGTTGTTTAGAGCGTGGAATCTGTCCGATTTGGTGGGATAATGGCAGTAGCGATTATTTTGGCTTAATCGACAGACATACTTATCAATGGGTCTTCCCTGAAATTGCCGATGCCATCATCAATGCACAATAATTTTGCGCTTAACCATCATATATAGTTTGAAAGTATTACTGTTATTGGCATGATTAATTCGTCCATCCTTGTTAAGCGCATTCTGCACCACCCGTTTGAGGCAAAAACACAAATGCGTTTCAAGGTTTCTAAAGGCCATTAGCAGGCTGGTCTAACTGCATATTGCACCAACGAAAATCACTATAAACTATTGAAAGATAACAAGTCGCTTGTGCTTATCAAATCATTTAAATGGCAGGCAAGTGAGATGGTAAGAGTGCCCTATTTGAATACAAAGGCATGGATTAATTTCTCAGTTTGAAAAGGCAGCTTGATTCATAATTTTAATATAGTGTGTCTTCTTTTTAACATGTTGAAACTATAATCGCCTAAACAGGCTTGCAAAGCGTAAACTTAATAAAAAGTATGGGATAGTTGTGGTAGTGAAGTTAATCTTACAATCCTCCAAAATTAAAGTCATTGTACTGTATGACAGACCTAAAGAGGGCCAATTTTGTTAAAGGTAGTTTAGTATCAAAACGCAAATACCTCTAGGTGCGCTTGTATATTTAGGTTGCACCTTTTTATACTAATGTGTCTAGTTAAAAAAGATAAAGCACTCTGTAAAAGAGTGCTTTATCTGTATCTGTCGGGATGACAGGATTTGTGTCATCCTCTGTAAATCTCTTATAACCAGCATGTAGTAAAAATCAATACGACATGATTCCCGAATGACTCCCGATTCAAATGATTGAATTTGAATGCGTTTTATATCCTTTGATAGTGATAAAGTTACGAAATTAAACTCCACAAATTGTATCAAAACCGACTAAAATTTGTGAGTAGTCAGTAGTAAGATATCGTTAAATATGGGTTGTGCGAGGAAGGGTTGAATATAGATGATATCGAAAGATTGCAGCGATGTGTTTCAGATTAACTCAAATTGATTGGGAACCGGATATAATGCTGCTGAAGGCAATAACGGGAGTGTGTGAATTAATCAACCAGGTATTCGCGGACGAGGTTGGCATCGATGCCGGTGTAGATGGCAAACTCCTCGCTTGTAATAAACTGGTGCTCCTTCTTTCCCAATACTCCTTTGATGTTTTGCAAGATGCGCCGGCTTGACTTTTCACTCTTACCGGTGATGCGCTGCACATCTTTGGGGTATATGCATAGCCTTGTTAGTGCTTTAGTCATTGCTCTATGATGAATAAAGTATCATTGAAGATTAATATAGAGGAAAAATGGGTATAAATCATGAAAAGTAGGTAGATTCTTAATCATTTCAGGGAAAATAGGTATTATAATGAAAATGATTTATGAGTTTTTGATGTAATCAATAGGCTATTTTACTACTGTATCTATACTTCATCTATGCATGAAGAGTACTTAAGCAATACCCTATCTAAGGATAACAAATAAGGAAATTTACGGACAAAAGTTACCAACAGGGACAAGTCGGACTCTCACATTTGAATTGCTATTTATGGGATTGTACTTTGAGCTTATTAACCCATAAAAATTGAAGTTATGGCAAGGCAAAAAGGAGTGATTAAGTTGGAAGGTCGTGTTGGTGATTTGTCGTTTTACAAAAGCAATGGCCAGTACATGGCTCGAGAAAAAGGTGGTGTGGATGGCGATCGTATCAAAAAGGACCCTGCGTATGCCAGGACACGTGAAAACGGTGCTGAGTTTGGTCGTGCCGGCATAGCAGGTAAAGAGCTGCGTAATGCTTTAAATGAAGTGCTGGTAAGAGCAGCTGATAAGAAGGTTTCGAACCGATTAGCGGCTAAGATTCTGAAAGCTATCCAGGCGGATACGACCAACCGACGCGGTGAGCGTAATGTGTTGGATGGTGATTTGACCTTACTGAAAGGTTTTGAGTTAAATGCAGCGGCTCCATTAGAATCAATTTTAAAATTGAGCCACACGATTGCATTTGAACGTGCAGCCGGTACTACCCAGTTGGCTATTGATGCTTTTAATCCGAGTGAAGAGATTCCACAAGTGGAGGGAGCTACACATGTTCGTTTCATTCTGGCGACAGCTGCGGTTGACTTTGGCAACCAGAGCTACGAAGTGGATGTGAAAGATAGTGCAGATGTGGAATTATCTGCATTGGAGCAGGCCGATATCAATCTGAATAGTGCGATTTCTGCTGATTCACCTCATCCGGTATTTATTGTGGTTGGCGTTGAGTACCATCAGGAGGTGAATGGTCATATGTATCCGATTCAGACGAAAACGCATAATCCAATGGCGATTGTGGAGGTGGATAAGGTGTAACCACCTTATAGAGATGAGACCGCGATAGTTATCGCGGGAGCGATGAGAAGTGAGTTGAATTGCAGCTTGGCTTAAAAAAGACTTAATATGAGTGAGGCTTCATTGAATGGTAGTGGAAAGGTTGGTTTCTTGGGCGGTACGCTGATTAGTGTGCTGAATGGGATAACGTTTGAGGGTGTTGTGGAAACGGTGTTTTATACGATACTAGGAACGATGGTGAGTTTTGGGGTGTCGTGGCTGCTGAAGTATTTTTTGAAGAATCACTCAAAGAAAGATTCATAGTTTTATCGATTAGGTTTCCCGATTAAATTCATCTAAGATTTTGATAACAAAATCAAGATTCTCGAACTCGGGACAGGTTGGTTTTGGCGACAACGGTCGTTGATAAAGTGTGTGTTGGAGGGCTCTTGGATTTTTTGGATTCAAGAGCCCCTTTTAATTATTCTTAATCGCTCAAGCCGCGAGGGCTCAAACTTTTTCCTTGATGAAAAAGTTGACAAAAAATCATTGACTGCAGCACTCGCTGACCCACTAATGATTTGCTTCGGAGAAGATTTAATGATTTACAGCTTGGGACCAAATCTTCTTATCCTCCGCTAATCAAGTGGGTACCCCAGCTGCGTTGCTGAGGTCGGGTGGATTTACATGAGGTTCAAAAATAATTGGTTATGAAGTTTTTAGAGAAGGTGACGGCTTTGTTGGGAAATAGTGTTTTTAAGGATGTGGGTGACCTCATCGATAGATTTGTGACGACTGGTGCGGAGAAGCAGGAAATAAAAAAGCAGTTGATAGAGTTGCAACACCGGCATGAGGTGGAGGCTGTGAAGTTGTCACTGGAGGCGGAGCAGGAGTTTAATCAGCGTATAAAAGACCTGGAGGGTACAGCTAAGGACCTGCATCAATCGGGGTGGTTGGGTAAGTTGGTGTTGTTTATGCGTGGTGCTCAGCGGCCTTCGTGGGGTTATTTTGTGGCGTATATGGATTATATGGTGTTTGCGGGTAATTGGTCGTTGAAGGGTAATGAGAAACTTGAATCGGCATTTTGGATTATCAATTTTCTAGTGTTGGGGTTCTTGTTTGGTGAACGGGCGGTGAAGAATGTAGCGCCGTTGGTGAGTGAAATGATGGGTAAAAAGAAGTGAGACCGCGATAATTATCGCGGGAGTAGTGAGTAATGAGATGATTTACATGATGTTATCTTGTCAGACTGATTTGCTTGAGCCGCAATGGCTCCAACTTTTTTCTACGGTCAAAAAAGTTGGCAAAAAGTCCGCTGATTACACCATTCGATGACCCACTATGCAAACGCTACAGGAAAAATTTAAAGGATTAGCAGCTTGGTATCAAATTTTTCTTCCTTTCGCTTTTTCCAGTGAGGCCCCATCTACATTGGTGATATCAGAGTTGATTTACAGGATGGCTAAAAACTACATTATGGAATTAAAAGTTGTGAGATATAGTAGTTCAGAGGAGAGTACTTTGGGGCTTTTGTTTATTGATGGGGTGTTCGCTTGTTATACGTTGGAGGATGAGCACCGGGCTATAAAGGTAATGGGCGAAACACGAATGCCGGCCGGGCGATACCGGGTTGAGTTGCGAACTTTTGGTGGACACCATTGGCGGTACCTGAGAAAATATGGTGTGGATTTTCATAAGGGGATGCTGCAGATTATGGATGTGCCTGGTTTTACAGATATACTGATTCATAAAGGCAATGACGATGACGATACGGCTGGATGTTTACTTGTTGGGGATAGTGCTAATAATAACCAGGTAAAGGATGGTTTTATCGGGAGTAGTACGATGGCGTATAATCGGGTTTATGCTGTTATGAGGGATGCTCTAATTAATGGTGACTCAGTCTATCTGCAAGTTTGTGATATTAATTGAAACTTGAATACATCTAGCCTTAAACCCTTAAACCACCTTTTTTACAGCCTGGCAAATAAAGTCAAGGTTGAGAGCGTAGCCCGAACCCGCAGGGCCTGACCTTTACTATTTGTCAGGCTGGGAGACTTTTGTTTAAGGATTTGAAGGCGGGTACTGGATGTGAGATATACGATGTTAGATTTATGATGTTCGGTGTGAGGTGCTGCTGGGGAGTCAGGTTGAGATTGAAGTGTGATGGTTTATTTTTTCTTTTAGAAGTGTAGTTTATTGTACTTTTATACCGGAAAATACAATTAGGAATGCGAAATCATATAAATAGTGCAGTTTAGTGCTCTTTTATTGTGTGTAATTAAATTATTCTCTATTTTTGGCATAAATAGAGCATTATGTTGCACTTTTCGGAATTAATAAAAACCATTAAAGCCCGTAGAGAAATGCTGCAGGTCAACCAGGAAATGCTAGCAGAACTATCGGGTGTAAGTCTTAGAACAATAAAACAGTTTGAGAGTGGGAAAGGCAATCCCACATTGCAGACGATTAGTAAATTAGCTGATGCACTAGGCTTAGAACTCACATTACAAGTAAAACAACTTTATCCTGATAAATGAGACAAGCTAAGGTTCTTTATAAGAATGAGGAGGCAGGTTTGCTTACTCAACTGGATAATGGAACATTTGTGTTTCGTTACCATGATGCATGGTTTAATGCGACGGATAAACCACCTATAAGTCTTACGCTGCCTAAAAATCAGCAAGAATATCAGTCTGAGTATTTGTTCCCGTTTTTCTATAATATGTTGCCAGAAGGGACTAATAAACAAATTGTTTGTCATGCCATGAGAATTGATAAAGAAGACCATTTTGGCTTATTACTAACTACTGCGAGCTATGACACCATTGGTGCCGTTAGAATTATTAAAGAAAACTCATAAAGTCACCTATCCCCGAGGCAAGCCTATGAAGTATTTCGGTGACTTTATTTCTGCTATCGCAGAAAACCGTGTTTTCTTTTATTAACCCCTCTGACCGATATAAATCGGCCATCTCCCCTGAAATTCAAGGGAGAAAAAAGCGGACCCCGAGGCAAGCCTCGAGGAATCATATTGATTAAAACTGATAATACATGAGTTTATCTGATATCCAAAATTGCCCAGGCACATTGAAAGAAGGTTATAAAACCTATTCATCAACCGCTTTAAAACGAGTTTTTAAAGGGAAGAAGGTCAGTCATATACTACCTTATGAGTCGCCAGCTACCAACGAAGTAACAGATGAACTGTTTGAGGATAATCGAAAAAGGATGTCTATCTCAGGAGTACAAGAAAAGTTCTCTGTTCTGTTGGACAAAAACAAATTACGCCTCATTAACCAAGGTGAACAAGGACAATACATTCTGAAGCCTCAACCAGGTGCAGGTAAGCATCCAGACATGATGCCTGCCAACGAGCATTTAACGATGCAGATAGCCAGGCAGGTTTTTAATATAGAAACTGCTGAGAACGCACTCATTTTCTTCAGGAATGGAGAGCCAGCATATATTACAAAACGATTTGATGTTAAAGATGACAACACGAAGTGGGCACAAGAAGATTTTGCTTCGTTAGCACAAAGAACACCACAAACACATGGCACAAATTATAAATATCTGGGTAGCTATCTTGAATTATTTGAGATCATGAAAAAATTTGTTCCAGCCTACCATATTGAAGCTCCTAAGCTCCTAAAGATTATATTGTTTAATTACTTGTTTTCAAATGGAGATGCACACTTTAAAAACTTTTCACTCATACAAACTGAGTTCGGAGATTATAAATTGAGTCCGGCTTATGACTTACTAAATAGCCGCATCCATATTGAGGATAAAGATTTTGCACTAGACGATGGCTTGTTGCCTCCTGCCCAAGCGAAGGGAAAAGTGAATGAGCAGTTTTATAAGCTTGGGCAAATGGCTGGAATAACGGCAAAATTGATTGATGAAATTATTAATCTATTAACGTCAAAAAAGCATGAAGTCCTTCGTTTAATTAGCCACTCTTATCTGTCTGATAAATTGAAACGCAACTACGAACAGGCGTATTTAACCCGATTAAAAAAACTAAGCCGGAAATAACTGTAAGATTGCAAAAGACTTATAAAGTGTTAAGTACAGCGTGTTAATAATCAGGCCAATTGATGTGGGTTTAATACATCGCTATCCTTTCTTTTAACAAACGAATTATGTCGCATTTTTAGTAAATATTTGCGACATTCCAAGTTTCATTACGAATAGGGACAAGCGCCTGCGGCTAGCGTGGGGATGGAAGCGCAATGAACGAATGAAGTTGACGTAGTGGGACGCTACGCCTAACAAAGGAGTGGTTTGCGGTGGAATGGCGGGTCGAGCCGACTGCGAGTGGAGCAAGGGTGGCAGGTTGAGAACGACTGAAAGAAGTGGAAACTGGCATAGCTTGGCAGTGGAGGTACGGAACGAACAAGCCGAGGGCTGGCGGATTATTTGCTGTGAGACGTAGTAAATACGGAGCGTGCATTGGGGAAATAAGGGGCGTGAGAGATTAGAAGTGAGATATGAGAGGTGAGATGATTTGCAACTTGGTTTGACACCCCTCTGCCTACGGCATCTCCCCTGAAGGAGAGAATAATTTAAAGCTTGGTTAGGTGGTGTCGAATTGGTTAAAGTGAAGTTTAAAAGTTGAGGAGTTTATCAGTTGAATAGGAAACGAATGCGCCTTATGTGGGGTGGCGAAGTTGCTGAGGTGAGTGAGTGGTTACCAGGTGAAGTATGAGCCGGGTAAATGCGAATGAGGTGAGGCGACTGCAGGCACTGGGGAGTGGAGTGTGAATGGAGGCCAGCGCAAATAATGTGACAGCCCGATGCCCGCCGCGACTAGCAGGCGAGCCAAACACTGGCAGCGGTTGTGGTGAGGGTTTATTGGCAGAACAGACGTAGCGTGACGCTACGCCCAACGAAGTGGCGGAACGCCAGGCTGAGATGACAATGTGCCCGAGACACAAGGAGAGCTGCCGTGAGGAAGACCGTGGGAGTTGCAAAGGGCATGACAGGCTCATCTCGACTCCGCTCGATGACCGGGTATTGTCGGTTAGAGCGAGGAGAGTGACTTTAGTGAGCAGCGCTATTTGAATACCTTAAAAGTGGACACTGAAAATAGGGCTGCGAAAGCCTGGCATGAGCTTTTGCTGACAAGGGATGACTCACACCGATGAACCGGGTCAAAGGATTTGAGAATTATGACGTGAGGATGTTTAGTGTGGTGATTGCGTTAAGGATTGGAGCATTTGTTTGAGCTCTTGCGGCGATAGACGGAAAGCGAGTGCGAAAAGCCTGACCGGAGGGAACGCCCAGACGCAAAAAAAATGTTGTGCCCAATTGTACCCCTTATCAATCTTACTTGATAAATTGACTAATACAATTAGCCTAATTGTATTGATAATCGAATATATTTAGAGTATGTTACAAAAGTAGTCTTTAATAAAAATTACAACTTCAATGTGTTTTTATCGAATAATGTGGCGGTTGTTGTTTACTGCCTACGGCTGATAAACAGTATTTTAGATGATGGATATATCAAACACCCACGTTATTGTATACTTTTACACCCCAAGAGCTGCTATGTTAATGGCTAGTTTTGTGACAACAACTATTAAATAAGCAAGCAAACTTCAAGTTCGACCTAAAAGAAATAACTTAGAGAAAGAATTTATGAAGTGCATAAGAAAGATATTGCCAATTGGTTTGATGGTATTGAGCTTAGTTGGCTGTAATGAGTCGGAGAAGGATACCGGGTGTTGCAAGGATGATTATAGCCAAGTAACCGATGCAGAACTCGACCATTTGGGAATCACAAATCGTGAGTATTTAAGTGCAGCATCGAAGCGGGCACTTAAGTGGCCTAAACATGGCAACGAGTGGTTTATCGAGTTTGAGGTGTATGACCTTAAAGGCGATTTGGCCTACGAAGAAGGTGTTGTACGCCGCGACCCAAGTGCTATAATAAAGTACGATGGCAAGTACTTTGTGTGGTATTCGCGCAGTACAGGTGAGGTTGATGGTTTTGCCGGCGATATTGAAACAGAAAAGGTATTTCCTTGGGACAGATGCGACATTTGGTACGCCACTTCGGAAGATGGTATAACCTGGAAAGAAGAAGGACCAGCGGTGTTACGTGGTGCTAAAGGTGAGTACGACGACCGCTCGGTATTTACTACCGAGATTATGGTGCATGATGGCAAGTATTATTTATGCTATCAAACAGTTAAGTCGCCATATGTAGTGCGTGTTAAGAATCAGGTTGGTTTGGCCTGGGCCGATTCACCTTACGGACCCTGGACAAAGTCGAAGGAGCCTATTTTGAGTCCTGCTGATAATGGTGTGTGGGCTGGCACCGAAGACAATCGCTTTAATGTGGAGAAAAAGGGGGATTTTGATAGTCATAAAGTACATGACCCATGCATTATCCCATATAATGATAAGTTTTACCTTTACTACAAAGGAGAGCAGATGGGTGAGGAGATTACTTTTGGTGGACGCCAGATTCGTCATGGTGTAGCCATTGCCGATAACCCTAAAGGACCATATGTAAAATCGCCTTACAACCCTATTAGTAATAGCGGACACGAAATTTGTGTATGGCCTTATAATGGAGGTGTTGCTTCGTTGATTACCACCGATGGACCAGAGAAAAACACCATCCAATGGTCGACCGATGGTATTAACTTCGAAATTATGTCATCTATTCCAGGAGCACCCCATGCCATTGGTTTAAATCGTACGGCAGATAATGAGAAGGAACCAACCGAGGTATTGCGATGGGGATTAACACACGAGTATAAGGATTATAACTGGCAGTATATACGTGGTTTCCGTTCATGGCGCAAAACAAGTCATACCGCTATTGGAGAAGAAAGTGGAGAGTAATTGTTTTTTATAGAATTAGATGTATGTAGGAAGTAAAAAAGAGGCCGTGAGCCTCTTTTTTGTATCTATAGATTTTGTTAACTGCAGAGTCAGTAAAGTATTGGAGATAAATGGTAGATAATAAATCTAAAGGATAATAAAGTGTTAATAGCAACTACCACTACTCTTTATACTGCTTTGCATATTCCGACGGACTCATCCCAAATTTCTCTTTAAAACGTTTTCTGAAGGTTCGTAAGTCATTGTACCCTACTTTCCAGGTGACTTCGGAAATGTTGAGTTTATTTTGTTTAAGTAGTTCGGCAGCATGTTTCAGGCGGATATTTCGCATAAACTGGTTGGTGGTTTCTCCGGTAAGCGCTTTTATTTTGCGGTTTAGGTAGATGCGCGATACACCATAGTCTTCAGCCAATTGTTCAACGGAGTATTCTGATTCTGATAGATTTTCTTCAATTTTAGTTAGAATTTTCTCAAGGAATCGCGTATCAGCAGGTGTATTGGAAATAATCTCAGGGTTAATCTCAATGTCTTTCTGGAAACGTAAGCGCATTTTCTCACGGTTGTCCATTAATGATTTAAGCCTGGCCTTTAGTACATTGATGTTAAAAGGTTTTGCCAGATAGCCATCGGCGCCAATTTCATAACCATCTACCCGTGTATCATCGGTGTTTTTGGCGGTTAGTAATAAAACAGGAATATGGCTGGTAGCTTCATCTTGCTTAATATGCTTACACATTTCAATCCCATCCATCTCAGGCATCATCACATCGCTGATAATTATATCAGGTTGCTGCTGTATACATTGTTCAATACCAATCTTTCCGTTGTCAGCTTCAATTACAAGGTATTCGCTCCTGAAAATGTCCTTTAATTGTTTTCGAAGCTCGTAGTTATCCTCAACAATCAATAGTTTGTGTTGACTGGTTTGAGCACTATTTACTTCCTCTATATCAATGGTTTTCTGCATCGTCTCATATTCAGGCATCAATATTTGTTGGCTTAATTGTTCAGAGGTCAGCGCTTCTTGAGGCAAGTGCTCATTACCGGCTTTTATCTCAACAAAAAAGATAGTGCCCTGAGGATTATTCGCTTTAAAACCAATCTTTCCTTTGTGCAGGTCAACAATACCTTTTGAAAGTGCTAAACCAATACCAGTGCCACCTACATTACTCTTGCCACTTGACTGGTAGTAGCGTTCAAAAATATGCTCCGATTCATTAGCCTGAATGCCTGAGCCTGTATCTGAAACGCTAATTGTATATAGTTTTTTATCTGTATTAATATCTGCTTTCAATATGATTTGACCGCAATCCGGTGTGAATTTGAAGGCGTTGGATAAGATGTTATAAACCACTTTTTCCATCTTTTCAACATCAATCCATATATCGGTCATTGAAGTAATAGATTTATACTGATAATTGATGTTTCGCTGTTTGGCCAATAGCTCAAAGGCCGAGAAAATATTCTCCAGAAAATCGTTAATATTCTGTTTCGATGGTTTTAAACGCAGCTTATTCTGGTCTAGTTTTCTGAAATCAAGCAGTTGGTTGACAAGCCTCATCATCAGGCCGGCGTTGTGTTTAATCACTTTAAGGTTATACTCTTGTTTGTCTTCAGGCATTTGCTTGCCACCAGTTATCAATTGCTCTAATGGTGCTGAAATCAGCGATAAAGGTGTTCGGAACTCATGAGATATGTTTGTAAAGAACTGCAGTTTTGCCTTTGATATCTCTTCTACCTTGTTTTTTTCAACATTAGCCAGCAGGAGGTCGCGCTTACGCTGTGATACGGTTTTAGCTATCTTATAGGTAAAAAAGGCTAAAAGACCAAGCAGCAAGGTATAAAGAGCAAAGGCTTTGTTGCTTCGGTAGAGTGGTGGATTGATCCGAATTTTAATTTCAATGGGCTGACTGCTCCAGATATTATCGCTGTTTGAGCCCATTACTTTGAATGTATAGGTTCCGTCTGGTATGTTGGTATATTTAGCTATACGGTATTCGGGCGAGGCCTTGTACCATTCCTTGTCGAAACCTTCTAGCATATAGCGGTAATTATGTTTTTGAGGTGCGTTGTAGTGCACACCAACAAAACCAATTGAGAAACTATTGTGCTTGTAATCAAGTTCAATCTCTTTTGTATATTCAATTTCTTCGTTAAGGATTATTTTATTACCAATTGTATCACCGCTATTAACCTCTTGGTTCAGAATTAAAAAGTCGGTAAAGAAAAGTTTGGGCTCTGTTTTGTCAATATCAAATTGTTTGGAGTAGAATGTGTTAAAGCCATTAATGCCACCAAATACCAGTTCACCATTTTGTCGTTTTAAACCAACAATTTCTGAAAATTCATTTTCTTGTAATCCATCGCTCTTATCAAAATTGATGATACTACCATCGGCGGGATTATATTTCGATAAGCCTTTGTTGGACGCCAGCCATAGGTTGCCTTCTTCGTCCTCGACAATTGATTTTATAGAGTTATTGGGCAAACCATCCCGAGTTGTAACCGACGAAAAGGCATAATCACCACTATTAGGGTTTTCATTGTATTTAATCAAACCGCCACCCATAGTGCCAATCCAGATAATGCTATTGTCGGCCTCCATAATCTGTAAAATATAGTCGTGGTTCAAATGTTTCTCGTCGTCCCCTGATGTATAGATTTCTATAACAGGATTGTCTTTGTGCGTTTCGTTATGTGGTATTTTATTCAGGCCTTTGTCAGTTCCAATCCAAATGTTGCCTTTACTGTCTTTTAGTATGCTACGGATAATAAAGGAAGAAATGGCCGATGGTGTATTAGGCGTGAAGTTTTGTCGATGTTTGATAACACCCTCTTTATCAGTTATAAAGCGATATAAACCATTGTTGTATGTGCCTACCCAAAGGGTAGAATCATTTTCTACTTCAAGCGAAAACACAAAACCAATGTCGTTAATGGCTCCAGGAAATGTGATGGGTTCAAGGGTTTGAGGGTTAACAGCAACAAGGTTAATAGGATAGCTGGCTCCTAACCAGATGATGCTTTTGTAACGGGTTGAATGAGGAGTTGGCATTTCTTCAATGGCATACACCCGGTTTTCGTGGTTGGTGTTATTTACCCGAATGTGCCTAAAGCCGTTGCTATAATTCTGATTATTAGGCAAAACACTAACTCCATTTTCTTCTGTTCCAATCCATAGATTTTGGTAAGAATCTTCATAAATGCTTCTTGTCAGGTTATTAGCAATTGAGCCTTTGTGCGGTGTATGCCTGTAATGTTTAAAACGCTCTGGCTTTGGGCTGATAATATTCACACCACCTCCACGTGTTCCTACCCATATCTGGCCTAAATTATCTTTTGTCAGCCAAGTAATAATATTACTGCTAAGTGTTTCTTCTGAAAAGTTATGGGAGATTCGTTTTACACTTGTCCAAATATTATTATTATTCTTTTGTAAGCATTGGATGCCATCACGGTGCCCGGTCCAAATAGTATTATTGTGGTAGATAACCTTGATGGCTTCTGATTGGTTAATTGGCTTTAGCTCATGAGCGTTAGTTGTTTCATTTTTTACAATGGCATTTAAATTAAGCCCTGCTGCAATAACACCATTCTCAAAATCACTTATATCATCAGCTTTACATCCAAATACATCAAAATCTTCTTGAGAAAGATTCCCATAGGGAGTTTTGCAACGATAGGTATAAATGTTGGTGCCAATCCAGATATTTTGGTCTTTATCCTCAAAGATTACTTTGGCACCTTTGTCAGTAGGAGTATCCTCCTGAAGCAAATCAAGAGGTTTAACTTCAAGAACGTACTCCATCTGATCATCCATCTTAACCCGGGAGGCTCCCATCCAGTTACCTACCCATATATAATCATTGCTATCAACCAATAGTGCTGAAATATCATTGGTTATGTTATGATCGTATTTATCTTCTGAATCAACATAGTTGGTAAATACCTCGGTGCGAGGGTTGAGTTTGCAAATGCCTTTGCCATAGGTTCCTATCCAGATATTGCCTTGAGAATCTTCATCAATGGCAATAATCATATTACTGCTAATGCCAGAATTATCAATGCGGTAGGTTTTGTACGAATAGCCATCGTAACGATGAAGACCGTCCAAAGTACCAATCCACATAAAGCCTTTAGAATCGCTATATATACAATTGACATCATTCTCAGGGATATCAACCAGATTGCGGATTTTAAATTCGGAGAACGCAGTTGCTTCAATAGGTATAATATCTATTGAAATAAACAGGAAGATTAAACCAATAAAAGGACGTAATTGCACGTTAATTAATTTAGGTTCGTAGATAATTTCAATAACTGATTTGTTGACAGCATAAAGATAATGTACTTGAGCGAAGTTTCCTCATGTAAAGGAACTTAAGATAGTTATCAAATATGCACTCTTTGTTTTCAAATGCCAACATTGTATACATTTGCGTACCTTTAAATGGATTATTCACCAACGGTAAACTCGTTTTTGACACTATAGATTTGTAAGTGGTTGTTTGGAGTTGCTTGCTCCTAACAATAGTTGTTAAAAAATCTTACTAAAGAATAACTAAAACTAAAGTGCAATGAAAAAAATGAAAACAAATGCATGGCGGATAATGCTGATACTTGCATTGCTGTTTTCCACAGGTAACATTCTGTTAGCGCAGCAAACTGTGAGTGGTACAGTGGCTGATGCCGAAACAGGAGAAGCAATACCTGGGGTAAGTGTATATGTCAAAGGAACAACAACGGGTACTATTACCGATATTGATGGTAATTATTCTATCGCAGCCGATAATGGAACAGTCGTTGTTTTTTCTTTTATCGGGTATATTAGTCAGGAAGTTGAAGTAAGCGGTGCAACTTTGAGTGTATCGTTACAAGCCGATATGGTTTCTTTGGATGAAGTGGTAGCTGTTGGTTACGGTGTTCAGAAGAAAAAAGAATTAACAGGTGCAGTTGCTCAAATTAAGTCAGAAGAAATGGCCAAAGTGGTGGCATCTGACTTTACCAAAACATTGCAGGGACAGGTAGCTGGTGTTAATGTAACTGAGAGCAGTGGTCGACCGGGTGACCAGGCTAATATCCAGATTCGAGGTTTAGGTTCGATAACCAGTGATACACAACCATTATATGTAGTTGATGGAATTCCATATAACAGCAATCCAAATATTGCATCGGAAGATATTGCAACGGTTGACATCTTAAAAGATGGCGCAGCTGCGGCTGTATATGGTACGCGAGCATCAAATGGTGTTATTTTAATTACTACTAAAAGAGGTAAGGCTGGACAAACAAAAGTAAGTTTCTCATCGTACTATGGTATTCAAAATATTACTTCGGGTACGCCTCTGTTAACTACAAAAGAGCACCTTTATGTTGATGAGCAGGTACAATTAGCAGCTGGGGGCGATGGTTCACCAATCTTATCGTTTAACCCAAATGCTTTGGATTACGACACTGATTTTGTAGAGTCTATACAGAATGATAATGCTGCAATTCAAAACTATAATTTAACACTTTCGGGCGGTAAAGATGATTTAACCTTTAATTTAAATACTAACTATTTTAGTCAGGATGGTATTTTGCGTCAGTCGGGTTACGACCGTTTTACAACACGTGCCAATGCCACCTTAAAAAAAGGTAAATTTAGTGCTTTTGCTAGTGTCGGTATTATGCATGCCAATAAAGAGGTAGAACCATGGGGTTTATACGAATTCGCTATGTTCCAGGGGCCTTACCGACCACCATTGGGCGATCTGCCAACAAATGGAAATAGTGTTCAGGTACCCGGAAATAACCCTGATCACGTAGGTTATTTATCTAAATTATTAACACAAGAAGATGACCGCGTCGAAAATAGTTATAATGTTTCGGCCAATCTTAAATACGAAATTATCGAAGGCTTAAGCTACCAGCTTAACCTGGGTATGAACTACTGGAACTACAAGCGTAACTTTTGGCAGCCCCAATTATTGGTTTATGACCAAGATGGTAACCTGAATGAGTTAGGTAGTCGTCAGGAAGCCATATTGCGCAACGACTTTAACAACAGTCTTAAATATACGATGGAGAATGTTGTTAATTATACAAAGACTTTTAATAAGCACACCGTTTCAGCTTTATTAGGTTACACGATTGAAACAACCGATAGTGAAGCCGTATCTACTGAAAAGCGTGACTTTATTGATAACAGCATTAAGGTCTACGATGGTGGTAAGACCATGACAGCGATGACAGGTCGCAATACCGATCACCGCATTGTGGGTAAATTGGCAAGGGTTCAATATAACTTCGACGATCGCTATTTATTTAGTGCAAGTATTCGTCGTGATGCATCGTCTAACTTTTCTTCGAGCCATCGCTATGCTAATTTTCCAGGAGCTTCTGTGGGTTGGAATATCAGCGAGGAGAGTTTTATGGAAAATGTCACTTCAATCGATAACCTGAAGTTAAGAGCTAGTTATGGTGAAGTGGGTAACCAAGGAATTCCTTCGTATTTGTATCAAACGACTATCGACCCAAATATAGATTACATATGGGGTAGTGAAGATGATGATGAACTAGGAGCAGGAGCTATTCAACGCGGTTATGCCAACCCGGATGTTAAATGGGAAACGAATGTATCACGTAACATTGGTATTGATTTATTAATGTTTGGTGGTAAGTTTAGCTTTACAGCTGACGTTTATCAAAACGATAAAAAAGACATGTTATTAGCTGTGTTGTTGCCTCCTTCGGCTGGTACTAACGTAGCACATGATTACTCAGGAAGATATAAGTCAAAAATGAGTAACGTGGGTAACATGGTGAATAAAGGTCTTGAACTTGCAGCTACCTACAAGCACCGTACCGCTAGTGGTTTTAACTGGTCAGTAACAGGTACATTCACCAAGAATGTTAACGAAGTGACTGATCTTGGTTTAATGGATGAGATTGCTTTACAAGATAGTAAACCTGGTAACTGGAGAGCAGTGCAGCAAGATGTGACAACGTATATGCGTCCGGGCTACGAGGCAGGAGCCTTTTTCCTGATTCCAACCGATGGCATTATCAAAACCCAAGAGCAGTTAGATGAATATCGTAACTTGGTTCCAACGGCACAACTGGGAGATGTTCGTATGTTAGATGCCCATAAAGACGGTGTGATTGATGATAATGATAGAGTCTATCAGGGGTCGGGTATGCCAGACTTTGAAGCAGGTATGATCTTAACTGCAGAATATAAGGGTTTTGATGCCTCATTACAACTATATTATTCGCATGGCAATGAGGTTTATAATGGTGCAAAACTATTTGCTTACTCAATGAACCGCCACAAAGATTTATATTATATGTGGACACCTGCTAATTCAAACTCTGACATTCCATCCGGTCGAGTAGGTTCTGAGCATGATAACTGGAGAACTAGAACCGATTATTTTCTTGAAGACGGAACATTCCTGCGTGTAAGGAACTTTACCCTGGGTTACACTGTGCCAAAGCGTGTACTTAAGGGAAAAATGGATAATATCAGATTTTATGTAACGGCACAAAATCCTTTAACTTTTACTGGTTACGAAGGATATGACCCAGAGGTTGGTGGAAACGGTATTTCTACTCGTGGTATTGATAAAGGAACTTATCCGGTTACTCGTAAGTTCTTAATGGGAATACAAGTTGACTTTTAATCAATTAATTGTAGAAAAATGAAAAGTTTATTAAGATATACAATTGCGTTATGCTTTTCAGCTTTATTGTTTACGAGCTGCGAAGACGAACTACTTGATCAGTCCAATCCTAACGCAATTACAACAGATACATTCTGGCAGACAAAGGCTGATTTTGAAAAAGCGCAAAATGCAATGTATAGTGCCTTACAATTTCACAACGTAAGTGGAGGTGGCATTGTTATGAATATGATGCGTTCTGATTTGGCTGGCTCTGAGAGCTGGTATGCTATCCATAGTGCCTTCTCAAATATGCAATGGACCAATGCGCATGATTTTGTGGTCAATCACTGGTCAAATCTCTACACAGGCATTTACCGTGCTAATCAAGTGATATACTACACTGAAGCAACAGATGTTTTAACAGAGGGAGAGAAAGACCTGATTTTAGCACAGGCTCGTTTTGTAAGAGCTATCTGCTATTTCTGGTTAAGTAACTCGTATGGTGATGCAGTATTGCACGATCAGTTGGTATTTGACGATGTGGAGTTGCACAAAGGATTAAGCTCGCGCGAAGACATTGTCGCATTTATTATTTCTGATTTAGAATATGCTATGACACACCTTCCAAAAAAATGGGAAGATGCAGGTGATTTAGGCCGCGCAACCTGGGGGGCAGCAACCGCCTTACTAGGTAAAGTATATCTATACGACAAAGCATGGAACAAAGCGGCTCAATACTTTAAAATGGTAATTGATGAGGCCGATGATAAAGGATTATACGCTTTGGTGGATGATTATATGTCAAACTTTACAACCGAAGGTGAATTTAATTCAGAGTCAATTTTTGAGGTAGCCTTCTCTGATAATTATAAAGTAGGTACACCAGGTGATCGTCAGGATGATGTAGGTGACGTAGCAGGTTCTGAAGCCACCGCTATAGCAGGTAATTTTTCTAGTATATATGCAGGTGGATACAACACTTGTTTGCCAACCTATTGGTTGCAGGAGCTATATATCGTAGGAGATTCAATGGATGTTTCTAATCCATCTAACCTCGGACGTTTTGTATCACAACGCACCTATGCTTCGGTGGTAGTACTTAATGAGCGTGATGGTAATGCCAATTGGGATACCGATGAAACCTATTATAATGCTCCACTAGTTAATAAAGTTGATGAGAACGGAGATGAGATTAAAGCCAAAGCAAATATGGCTTTTGGTCAGGGGGCAAAAGTTAAAAAGTATACGAATTGGTACAAATCCAATGCAGAGGATTCAGAAAATGCAGCACGTACAGGTATTAACTTCCGTCATATCCGATTGGCTGATGTGTATCTGATGTATGCCGAGGCTGTATTGGAAGATGCAGGTAACACAAGCGAAGCATTAAAATATGTTGAAAAAGTAAGAGAACGAGCTGGTGTTTTATCATTGCAGCATTACATCGATAATATGGGGGGTATTCCACAATTACACATTTCGCGTTATGCTAATAATTTAGCTTCACATCCGGTAGAAGCATTATCTGCCGAAACTTTGCTGCGTCATATTCGCATGGTAGAGCGTCCGTTAGAGCTGGCTTTTGAAGGTCATCGCTGGTATGACCTGGTTCGCTGGGGCATGATGGGTGACATTATTAGTACACGAGCTGCTGACGAAGCAAAATTGACAGATAAAATGATGTACTATGATGAAGCAGAAGCTAAATGGAAAATGAAGCCGGAAATAGAGCGTACTTATCCATTGTATCTGAATGAGCGTGTACGTCCAGATTGGCAAAAGCCATTGTCTAACTACAGCAGTGCTGAGCATGATTACTTACCAATTCCAAATCTGGAAAGTCAATCGAACAAAAATTTATAATCAATTAGTTTTCTGAATTATGAATAAGATATTAAAATATATAGGAGGTTTTATTGGAGCAATGGCACTTACTTTAAGTGCTTGCGACGATAGCTACGAAGCTCCAACGTCCGATCCAAGTCATGCGTATGTTACTACATCATTTGGATTAAAGAATAAAACCATGCAAATCAATAGCGAAATGACATTGATTGACCTTTCAAGAGGTGTTGTAACGCGTGAATGGTCCTTTCCTGAAGGAACCTTGGATTTAAACGGTAATACCATTACTTCATCTAATGAAGATGTAGTGTCGGTTATTTTTACAAAGCCTAATGATTTTACCAATGTTGAGTTGGCACAAATATACAACAGTAATGTATTTGTTGGCGATGAGGATACTGGAAGTAAAGAAAAGCAAAGCACCATCACTATTGAAGTGCGGGATAGCGTTAAGGCCGGTTATGTAGCTTATCGCACCGAGGATAGTTCTCCTTTAACCATGGAAAATGGTGCGGCAAATGAAGTAGAAGCTGGTCGTTTTATCACTTGCGAAGCCGGTGACTACAGCCTGGGAAAACCTGATACTTACCGATGGCAATTGGTAAAACCCAATGGAGCAATGCGCGAGTATAAAGGCGATCCTATCGACATACGTGTAGGAAGTGTTGGCAATCATGATTTGCGATTGATTGCTTCCAGCGAGTTTGGTATGGATACCCTATTGTATACTGATTTAATTAATGTTTTACCCACAGATGATCCGGTTGAATTGATTGGGTTAACCAGTGAATCGGCTCGTAACAAAGAAATAATGTTAGAGTTTAGTCGTGACCTTAAAGACCCATCTGCTTGCAACCCTGCAGCGTTTACCATTGACATTGTAAATAAAGGTAATGTGGTTGATATTCCTATTAAAAAGATATCATACGATGCTTTGGATAATAATGTGGTGATTATTGAATTAGCGAGTCGTTTGTACAATACCGATGAAATAAAAGTAAGTTACGATAGTTCAATAGGCACCCTTGAAACAGCTGATGATGTCATTGTTGAGACATTTGATGCATTAGATGTTCGGTTTGTTGGCTTAGCTAATATTATGCCTAAGACAGATTACGATTATAGTTTTGAAACATCCACATCAGCCGATTGGCCGAACCTATGGTGGGGTGGCTTTGAAAACTTTACTTCGGAAGTAACAAATGCTAAGGCCTACGATGGAACTAAAAGTTTATACATTGACATGGTGAATGGCGCTATTTTCAATTATCAGAAAGGTGGTGCACCGGTAACATTTAACCTGGAAGGTGGTAAGGCTTACGAAGTTGGTATCTGGATTTACTTTGAGCAAAAAGGTAATGCTGATACAGGTGACGGATGGGTGCCGGATTTACGTTTCTATCCAGACAACTGGTCTGCAGAGCTGGCTTATTTCTTCGATGAAAATTTCCCGGAAGGTAAATGGACGTATGTGAAAACCATTTGGAATGTAGGTGATACGCGCGATTATTTCTTCTTTATTAGGGGATATAACAATAGTAGTACCGTAAATTCTCAGTTTTATTTAGATAACCTGACCATATCTGAGCTTGAAGCCAGACCGTAATTAATACAAGGAGGCTGTAATAGGCAGCCTCCTTTCTTTTTTTTGAATCCAGAAACTCAAGAAAATGTTTAGTAAAAGATACATAACAGGATTAGCCCTGCTAATCATTGGCTGGTCGCTTTATGCCCAAACATACGATAAAGTGGTGGTGGATGTTAACCTCGATATGAAACACACGGTTGGTGATAATTCAGAGTTTGACCGTAGTAAATTTGTATGTATTCATGCCGATATTACAGAGCAAGAGTGGGATGGTGATAATGAATTGGCAGATTTGCGAAGTGATTTTCTTAAAGGTTATGACGTTTATATGGGGCGTAATACGGGTGGTATTACCTGGTGGCTCAATAACCAGATTAGCGAGGATGCTTCACGTCCTGGATTTGCAAATCCAACAAGTATCACTAATAAAGGTGATTACGTTAAAAATCAATTTGCCAGTAAGACTAGCCTACATGTTTTTGAGCAATATAATGATCAGGTAATGTGTGCTCAATTACATCCGTTTTGGCCCGATGGACAAAACACTCAACTTGGCTGGGCATTTTCTCAAACCGATACCGAAACTGAACCTTTTGGAACCGCCACAGGTGAGTACATGGGGCGCTTTATAAGAGATTTTTTTGGGGCAGGCGGTGTCACAGGGCAAAAACGTCCTAATTACGTAGAGGTTATAAATGAACCGCTTTGGCATTTGGTTGATTATGGTAATGAGCAACCAGAAAAAGTATTTCGCTTTCATAATGCGGTGGCTGATGAGATTAAAAAGTACAACGATATCATTGAAGTTGGTGGTTATTGTGTGGCGTTTCCCGATTTGGAAAAAAACAACTTTCAGCAATGGGAAGAACGGTGGAAGTTATTTATGGATATTGCAGGTGAAAAGATGGATTTCTGGAGTATGCACTTTTATGATTTTCCAGCTTTTAATGGTAAGCAGCGTTATCGTAAAGGAGCTCAGATGGAAGCAACGCTTGATATGATCGAACAATACAGCTATCTGAAATTTGGAGTTGCAAAACCATTTCTAGTATCTGAATTTGGAGCGCAGATGCATGATTTCGATTCAGAATGGACACCGTACCGCGATTGGTTGCATATGAAATCAGTTAACACCATGATGTTGCAGTTTATGGCCCGTCCAAATCTTATGACCAAAGCCATCAATTTTCTACCGGTAAAGGCAGAATGGGGATACGATGCATCAAAAAATCAGGCATATAACCATCGTTTGATGCGAAAGGCAAATGAGCCTGCAAGCTACTCAGGCCAGTGGGTTTATACAGATATGGTTAAGACATATCAGCTTTGGTCTGATGTAAAAGGAACGCGTGTTGATTCACGACCGAACCATCAGGATATTATTAGTGACTGTTATGTGTACGGAAATAGAGCGTACATTATTGTTAATAGCCTTGATTTAGAGAAGAAGTTTAATGTAGAACTCAATTTTGAAGGTATTGCACAAGTTCCAGCAGAGGTTAATGTAAAGCATTTGTACTTGAGTAATAACCAGCCTGTATTGGATGCTGAAACACATGCTCAAATACCTGGTTTGTTTGAAATAGGCATAGAAGGTACCCTTATTGTCGAATGTGTATATCCACAAGATATTGCTGTTTCAGAAACATCAGACGAAACGAAATATTACGCTACTGAACTATTGAAACCAATTGTTGCCAATGCAGATATCGAGTATAGTTTTAACAATATTGAAGCAGTAACAGAAGGAGAAGCAATACTACGCATCGGCATTGGTCGTGCGCTAGATAAAGAGGTGTATCCAACGGTTCTTTTTAATGGAACGAAGGTTAATGTGGAGGCCAATTATCGAGGCGATGACCAGTTGCAACGTGAATCCTTTTTTGGCTTACTTGAGGTTGAGGTGCCAGTGGATTTGCTGCAATCAATAAATACCGTTACCCTTCAGTTTCCAGATAACGGAGGATATGTATCGAGTGTAGCCATGCAAGTTTATGAATTTAGTCGTAAAGTTAATCGCAGTGGACGATATGTCGGTTTACCGTCGATTAGTGCGTCTCAATTTCGTCTTTCTCCTAACCCAGCAAGTGGTAAGTTTCTCGTTCAAACAACTCATTCGCAGGTACAAGGGGTAATAGAGTTATATGATATATCAGGCCGAATGCTGCTAAATCAGCCAATAATGAGTCAGCAGCAGTATATTACTGTTTCTCACCTTAAGCGTGGAGTGTATGTGGCTGTGATAAAAGAAGGTGAAGAACGCTATAGTCAGAAGTTAGTTATTGAGTAAAAAGTATCCACAATGGACTTATTCAAAAAGAGAAAAACGATAGATGGCCAATTATTGCTGTTTATGACATTGGCTATATTATTGTCGTGTAACAGTGATTATCGTTTTGATAGAGACATAGTATTTGGACAAGGATGGACTGTTGTGGCTACAAAATCTGTTGATAACAATAGCACTATTTACGGCAAGCATTTTGATTTAGAAATAGACTCAGAAAAGATATATCTTTTAACATTTGATGATGGTTTACATCTTAGCTCATTGAATGTTAATAATCATAAAGTCGTTCAAGGCACTTTTGCCGATGGAACACTTTATTTTAACCTGACACCATTTTTGAATGAGTCAGGGCTTGCCAATAACCTGGAACTTTGTATCAAAGATGCATCAGAACAAGAGCAGTGTAAGAGTTTGTTAAGGGGCTCTAGTTTATTGTGTGTTAATAAACTATTTATGTCGAGCATCAAGTATGGTTCAGTATTTCATATGGCCAACAGAAGCATAGATATTGTTATTCGTAATAGTTATGATACTGAGCGACAAGGTATATTAAAATACTCATATTTTAAAGATGAAAAGATTGTCAAAATATACACAACGCCGGTTTTTATCTCTGCCAATTCAGAAAATCTCTATCAACATACTATTGCAGATGAAATACCTGACCTAACAACTGTCGAATGTGAACTATACAGTCAAGGTGCTTTAATGGACAAGCATGAGGTGGTTATCAAATAAACCCCATAGGTTATCATCTAAGTCAATCAGTAAGCCAAATTATATTTCACCCCTTTATTTAGCATTTTTCACCACCCTATGTCTGGTAAAGCTCAAGGTAAATTTGAAGCGATAAAGAACCAATTACCAGAATTTTAGTCAGAAAACAATATTACATAAAACTATGAAAGCAACATTATATGAAGGTAATAAAACCTTCGCTGTAGTAGAAAAGGAAAATGAAACTCCGGCAGCCGGAGAGGTTAGAATCAAAGTCGCTTACTGTGGTGTTTGCGGTACCGATGTTCATATCTACCATGGTATGATGGATCAACGTGTAAATATTCCTCAGATAATCGGACACGAAATGTCTGGTACGGTGGATGCAATAGGCGAGGGTGTAACAGGTTTTGAAGTGGGAGAGAAGGTGACTGTCCGTCCCTTGGATAACCGACTGGAAGCAGAATCAGACAAGGGCTTTGGGCACATTGCCAAGAAATTGAAATTCATTGGTATTGATAGTCCTGGGGCGATGCAGCAATACTGGAATGTACCAGCTTTTACACTTCATAAGTTGAACCAGACAACCGATTTGAAATTGGCAGCCTTGGTAGAACCATTGGCTGTGGCATGTCACGATGTGCGTCGTGGTCGTTTGCTTCAGGGTGAAACAGCTGTTGTACTGGGAGGTGGACCAATTGGTTTACTGGTTGCCATGGTAGCCAAAAGCAAAGGCGCTAATGTTGTCATTTCGGAAGTCAATGATATTCGCATTAAAATGGCCGAAGACATGGGCTTCGAGGTAGTTAATCCTGTTAAAACGGATTTGGTAGCGTATATTGAAGAAAAGACCAACGGTGGTTTGGCCGACGTAGTGTTCGAAGTAGCAGGTGTTCAGCCATCGTTAGATGTGATGACCGAAGTGGCTGGCATACGTGGTCGTATTGTGATGGTGGCTATTCATGGTGAGAAAAAGCCGGTGGATTTATTTAAATTCTTCTGGAAAGAGCTGGAATTGATAGGTGCACGCGTTTACGAAGGAGAGGATTATGAAGAGTCAATTGACCTGATTACTAAAAATGAACTGCCATTCGAAACACTTATCACTGCTGTTGAACCACTGGATAATATACAGCAATTGTTTGAGCAAATCGATACCAATCCCAATGGGATGAAGTATTTGGTGGATTGCCAGTAATGGTCTCATCAAGTGACATATCGAGGACATCAAAACAATAAATGATCAAATAAGCAAATCAACAAATAGTATTAAAATGAGCATCTTAAATAAATTTTCATTAGAAGGCAAAGTAGCCTTGGTTACAGGTTGTAAAAGAGGTATTGGTATGGGTATGGCAGTGGCTTTGGCTGAGTCAGGTGCCGATATAATTGGTGTTTCCGCATCTTTGGAAAAAGAAGGTAGTGCCGTTGGTAAAGCGGTTGAAGCAGCCGGTAAGAAATTTACTGCATACACCTGCGACTTCAGTAAACGAGAATCGTTGTACGCATTTATTAAAGAAGTTAAGGCCAACCATCCGGTGGTGGATATATTGGTAAACAATGCAGGAACCATCCTGCGCACACCCGCAGCTGAGCATCCTGATGAAATGTGGGATAAAGTGATTGAGGTGAATCAAAACGCTCAGTTCATCCTTACGCGTGAGTTTGGTAAAGAAATGGTAAAGCGGGGTTCTGGTAAAGTGGTGTTTACGGCATCGTTACTAACATTTCAGGGAGGTATTACAGTGCCAGGTTACGCAGCCAGCAAAGGTGCTGTTGGTCAGTTAACCATGGCTTTTGCTAATGAGTGGGCTTCAAAAGGTGTGAATGTAAACGCGGTGGCTCCAGGTTACATCGACACTGATAACACAGAAGCATTGCGTAATGACCCTATTCGTTCGGAGCAGATATTAGCACGTATTCCGGCTGGTCGCTGGGGTAAACCAGAAGATTTTGCAGGTCCTGTCGTCTTCCTTTGTTCTGAAGCAGCAGCCTATATGCATGGAAGCATCGTTTTAGTCGATGGTGGCTGGATGGGACGTTAATTTCAAATGTAGAGACTTAATGAGAATTGAGCAAAAGCAAGCGACTCATATTTCATTTCGCAACACTCAATGTTTCATACTAAAACTTAATAATTATGAATACCACCAATTTAAATTTCAAGCAATACATAAATGGGCTTTGGGTTGAGCCTTCTAATGGCCAAACAGCCGATGTACTTAATCCATCAGATGATAGTCTGGTGGGAACAGTGGCCAATGGCAATGAAGAAGATGCCATAAAAGCATTGGAAGCTGCCGAAGCAGCGCAAAAAGACTGGGCAAAGATACCTGCACGTAAGCGTGCAGAGTTGTTATATGCATTTGTAAAAGAAATAAAAGCAAACAGAGAAGAGTTAGCAACTGTATTGACCAAAGAACAAGGGAAGCTTTTTAAGGTTGCCCGCTTTGAGGTTGATGTATGCTGCTCATTTATTGAATATGCCTGCGAATGGGCCCGTCGCATTGAGGGAGACATAGTGCCTTCCGACAATGAGAACGAACAAATCTGGATTCAGAAAATTCCACGTGGGGTGGTAGTAGCTATCACAGCGTGGAATTTTCCTTTAGCATTGGCAGGTCGAAAGATAGGTCCAGCTTTGGTAGCTGGTAATACCATGGTGATTAAGCCAACTACTGAAACACCCATTTCGACACTAATGTTGGGCGAGTTAGCAAAAAAAGCTGGCATTCCAGACGGTGTATTAAACATTGTTACAGGCCCTGGGCGTACTATGGGAACAGCCCTTTGTAAACACGAAATTACTAAGATGGTAACCATGACGGGTTCTACACCTGCTGGTCAGGCCATCTTTAAAGCGGCATCTGAAAATCTGGCTCATGTACAGCTAGAGCTTGGTGGTAAGGCGCCTTTCATCGCCTTCGAAGATTGTGATATTGATGCTGCGGTGGAAGGTGCTCTACACTCACGTTTCGACAATTGTGGTCAGGTATGTACGTGTAACGAGCGTATGTACGTGCATGAAGCTATCTATGATGAGTTCATGGCCAAATTCATGGCCAAGGTAAAAAATATCAAAGTGGGTGATCCGTTCGACGAGGCCTCTGATATGGGAGCCAAAGTTAACAAGTCGGAATTGAAGCACATGCAGGAGTTGGTTGATGTCAGCATAAAAGAAGGAGCCACATTGGCTTATGGCGGAAAAACACCAGACGGAGCAGAGTATGAAAAAGGAAACTGGTTTATGCCAACTATCCTGACGGATGTAAAGCAAGATATGACCATTGTTCATGAGGAAGCATTTGGACCCATATTACCGGTTATTAAGTTTAACGATTTTGACCAGGTAGTAGAGTGGGCCAACGACTGTGAATTTGGTTTGGCAGCCATGGTTTATACGAATGATATGAACCGTGTGATGCGTCTTAACAGCGAATTGGACTTCGGTGAAATCTATATCAACAGAGGGCATGGAGAATTGCATCAGGGCTTTCACAACGGCTACAAAATGAGTGGAACAGGTGGTGAAGATGGCAAATATGGTTTTGAGCAGTATCTGGAGAAGAAGACCTTCTATGTGCGATTTAAAGCGTAATAAGACACAAGATGTAAGACATAAGTATTAAGACTAAGGGTGATTAGTAAAGTAATAAATCACCTTATGTCCTGATACTTGAATCTTGATATTAAGACTAATGACAAAGATTAAAAACATACATACCCAACTCTTCAAAGTTCCATTAAAAGAGGTGTTGTCGGATGCCAAGCATGGCGACCATTTTCATTTTGAACTCATAACGGCGACCGTAACGCTTGAAGATGGCACGGAAGGAACCGGTTATACTTATACCGGAGGAAAAGGTGGTCATGCCATTAAGGCAATGATAGATTTCGATTATGCACCTGCTTTACTCGGTAAAGACGCTGAGAATATTGAAGACCTGAATGATATGATGTGGTGGCATGCTCATTATGTGGGGCGCGGCGGTATTGATGCTTTTGCAATGGCGGCTGTTGATATTGCTTTGTGGGATATCCGTTGTAAAAATGCAGGTGAACCACTGTGGAAAGTTGCTGGTGGTACCAACAATACGTGTAAAGCTTATTGTGGAGGTATCGATTTGATGTTTCCATTGCCAAAACTACTGGATAGTATTCAGGGCTATCTAGATAGAGGTTTTAATGCGGTTAAAATCAAGATTGGTCGCGATAACCTGGATGAAGATATTGAGCGTATCAGGGCGGTGCGTGAATTTATTGGCCCAGATGTGACGTTTATGGTAGATGCCAATTACTCCATGAGTGTTGAGAAAGCCATTGAAGCAGCTAATCGCTTTAAACAGTACGATATTTACTGGTTTGAAGAGCCCATCATACCCGATGATTACAAAGGTTACGCTGCAATCGCAGAAGCCACAGGAGTACCTTTAGCGATGGGAGAGAATTTACATACGATTCATGAATTTGAGTATGCGATGGCTGATTCTAAGTTGTCATTCGTTCAGCCCGATGCATCTAACTGCGCAGGTATCACCGGATGGTTGAAAGCGGCAAAGTTGGCTGCTGAAAATAATATTCCGGTTTGTTCACATGGAATGCAGGAATTACATGTAAGCCTGGTTTCATCACAGCCTAATGCCGGATGGATTGAGGTGCACAGTTTCCCCATTGATGAATATACACATCGACCATTGGTGGTGGAGAATCATCGTGCTGTTGCGCCTGATACACCAGGTATTGGAGTTGAATTCAATTGGGATAAACTAGCACCATATAAAGAAAAATAGTAGTCATTAGTCAGTGGTCAGTAGATGTTGGTTTACTACTGTCTGCTGACTGTTTTCTAATAATTAAATCATGAAATCCACAACTCAACTTTTCGGACAATTCCAAAATCAGGATATTCACTTGTATACTTTGGAGAATGATAATGGTATGCTAGTGAAGATGATGGATTTTGGTGCCACCATTACATCCATAACAATCCCGGGTAAAGATGATAAGCCTGTTTCTATAGCATGTGGTTTTGATTCGTTTGACGAATATTTTGCTGATGTTTATAAGGCCAATGCGCCCTACTTTGGATGTACAGTTGGGCGTTACTGTTCGCAGATAAAAGATGCAAAGTTCTCGTTAAATGGAGTTGACTATCAATTGGCGGCCAACTGTGGCGATAACAACTTGCATGGCGGAATGATTGGTTTCGATAAAAAAATATGGAAAGCCAAACCAATAGGAGGAGTTGGGAAGGTGGGTGTAGTATTCACCTTAATTAGTGATGATATGGAAGAAGGCTTTCCGGGAACCGTAAAAGCTGAAGTGACCATCGAGTTGAGCAATGACAATGAATTAATTCTCAACTATAAGGCTGTAAGCGATCGGGATACACCTTTATCCATGACAAATCATACTTACTTTAACCTTTCAGGATTTGAGCGAAGCGTGGAAAGATTTAAAGTACAAGTGTTATCCAATAAACGATTGTTAAGTGATGATACGGGCGCTTGTTTAGGTGAAGTAACTGATGTAACAGATACTTTAGAAGATTTGCGCAATGGGCGTATTATTAAAGATGTTCACGAATCCATTGGGGATGGTTTCGAACATTTCTATCTGTTTGATTATGCAGAAGAAACCTTGAGTAAAGTGGCCCGGGTAAGCGATGAACAGTCTGGTCGCACATTGGAAGTGTACTCAACGGAGCCATGTATGTTGTTTTACACCGGCAAATACACATCCAATGAATTGCAGCGGTCTGAATCTGAAAAATACGGGAAGTATCAGGGTTTTTGCTGCGAAACACATCGTTGGCCCAATGGTCCCAATATTAGCGGTTCGCCAAAGTCCATCACCAAAGCCGGAGAGGAGTTTAAGAGCACAACAGTATTTAAACTAAGATTCTAGGAGCTAGCATTGGGTCTCTTTTTGATAATAGTTAACTAAAAAATAAGTGCACTGTGCATAATGCATTGAGCACCGAATAAAAAATCTAAAGTTATGATTGGAATTCTATTTGCCATATTTGCAGGCGTTATGCTGGGCTTCTATGCCATGCCCGAGAAATTTGTAAAAAATTATCAATTCGAAAATACATGGGGACTTTGTTTTCTCTTTATGTTGTGGATTGTGCCTGCTATACTGGCCTTTTCTATGATTGATGGATTTGCCCAGGTTTTGAGTGATGTGGGGGCGCCAATTTTATTGAAAATGCTTATTCCTAGCTTCCTATGGGGCGTTGGCATGTTGCTTTGGGGAAAAGCCATTAATCACATTGGCCTGTCTTTGGGATTTTCCATTTTCATCGGTACCATTGTTTTTATCGGGTCGGTTTTACCATTTTTTATTCATGGGTTACCTGCAACCAATATTCTTGTTGCAGTGCTGATTGGGATTGTAATAATTTTGATAGGTATCATTATGAATGGCCGGGCAGGTATTCTTCGAGCAGGTGAAAATAAAAAAAATGCGGGTAGTTCATCAATGGCAACAGGTATCATCATAGCTGTGGTTGGAGGATTGCTTTGCACAGGTTTTAACGTAGCTAATGAGTTTGGAAAGGATGCCATAGCAGCTGCCGTTCAGAACAATGGCAACGAAAGCTGGCTGACTTCAGTAGCTTCAATGTTTATTGTATATGTATCTGGCGGATTGTTTGTGATTCCTTATTTCGTCATTCAGATATCCCGCAAAAAAATGTGGGGTAGTTTTAAAGTGGCTGGAGCCAACAAAAATGTATCGTTAACAGCGTTGATGGCTGCATTAAACTTTACAGCTTCTGTATTATTTGCCTACTCTGCCTTTGTATTAGGGAAAGCAGGAGGCACCATTGGTTATGCCATTTTTAATACCATGTCGGTGGTTGTAGCCGTTGTTGGAGGAATTGTTACTAAAGAATGGGTGACAGCACCGGATAAAGCCAAAACGGCACTTTATATTGGATTGGCCGCTATGATTATTGGAGTTGTCATTATTGCGTATGGTAACGGACTAGCAGCCTAAAGCTTATCTTCATAAATTATATAAACTCACAATTCAATCAATAATAAAACAGCAATGAGTAAATTGATTATTAAACCGGCATCAGAGTGTGCGTACGATTGTATTTCATTAGGTGAAGTAATGTTAAGACTCGATCCTGGAGAAGGACGTATACGCACCACACGCTCCTTTGCTGTATGGGAAGGCGGTGGCGAGTATAACGTGTCACGTGGTTTAAGAAAATGCTTTGGTAAGAAAACCGCTATTGTAACGGCTTTGGCAGACAACGAAATTGGTGCTTTAGTTGAAGATTTGATGTTACAAGGAGGGTTGGATACGCAATTTGTCAAATGGGTTGATTATGATGGCTGCGGACGAAGTGTTCGTAATGGATTGAACTTTACCGAGAGAGGGTATGGAATTCGTGGCGCAAAAGGTGTATCTGATCGTGGCAATACAGCCGCATCACAATTAAGGCCTGGAGATATTGATTGGGAATACATTTTTGGTACTCTTGGCGTTCGCTGGATGCATACCGGAGGTATCTTCGCTGCTTTATCTGAATCGGCAGCCGAAACGGTTATTGAAGCCGTTAAGGTGGCTAAAAAATATGGAACCATTGTTTCTTACGATTTAAATTACCGGCCATCCTTGTGGAAATCCATTGGTGGTGAACGAAAAGCTCAGGAAGTAAACCGGGAAATTGCCAAATACGTTGACGTAATGATTGGCAATGAAGAGGACTTTACTGCTTGCCTGGGTCTTGAAATTGAAGGAAATGATCAGGATTTGAAAGAACTTGACATTGAAGGTTACAAGGTAATGATTAAGTCAGCTATTGAGGCTTTTCCTAATTTCAGTGTTATAGCCACAACATTACGTACTGTAAAATCGGCAACCATCAACTCATGGGGAGCCATCTGTTATGCGGATGGTAAGATTCATGAGGCAATACATCGTCCAAATCTTGAAATAATGGACCGTGTGGGAGGAGGCGATAGTTTTGCATCAGGTCTTATTTATGGTTTTATGGAATACAACGATGGCCAAAAAGCTGTTGACTATGGTGCTGCACATGGCGCATTGGCGATGACAACTCCTGGTGATACAACCATGGTAACGCTACCCGAAGTAGAAAAAATTATGGGCGGTGGAAATGCACGGGTTGATAGGTAATTAGTATTTATAAGTAATTAGGTAGTGGCAAAAGGAGGTTGAATAATTCTGCCTTTAACACTTCCTTCTGACTCAGTTTTATATGTCAAGATATACAAGAATAGAGGTTTATCAGGCAATGAAAGACACAGGTGTAGTACCGGTTTTTTATCATGCCGATATTGAAGTTTGCAAAGCCGTTGTGAGAGCTTGTTACAATGGGGGTATTCGCGTGTTTGAGTTTGTTAATCGTGGCGATTTTGCCCATGAATTGTTCACAGAGCTGAATAAGTATGCCTTAGCTGAATTACCAGGTATGATTCTTGGTGCTGGCTCTATTGTTGAAGAGGGAACAACAGCGTTATATATTCAGAGTGGTGCCAATTTTATTGTATCGCCATTGCTGAATGAGACAATGGCAAGGATCTGTAACCGCCGAAAAATAATGTGGGCGCCTGGTTGTGGTACTATATCTGAAATTAATAAGGCGCAAGAGCTGGGTTGTGAAGTGGTAAAGGTTTTTCCGGCTTCCGAAGTTGGAGGACCTTCATTTGTAAAAGCAGTTAAAGCACCAATGCCATGGACCGACATCATGCCAACAGGTGGTGTTACTTGCGATAAGGATAATTTGGAAGATTGGTTTTTGGCAGGCGTCACTTGTGTAGGCATGGGTTCAAATCTGTTTCCGAAAGAGATAATGGATAAGAAGAATTGGGAAGCATTGGAAAACAAGGTGAGAGAATTGGTTGCAACAATTAAGGCAGTTAAAGTCTAAATTATTCTTGATGAATTAACGAGTTATAATCTTATAGCTATTGACAGTATTAATTTTTTTCTGTCAAATCACAGTAACGAACTATTATACTGATTGTTTTATCAGATGATGACAGTTGTCCTGACTTTGGTTTTTTAGGGTAGAGAGTTTTTTAAAACGCCTCATTTTGATAAACTTGCCAGCGAAGGTGTAGTGTTTAAGCAGGCTTATGTGGCCGTTGCAGTATGCTGACCTTTGCTGGCAGGAATGTTAACCTGGAATTGCTTGCAATGTTGTGTATATGAGGACAATAATGTGTAAGTAAGCATGGATAATAATGCATTCTTAAGTGATGATTAGATGGGCTGGCCTTTTGTTCGATACACATTGGTGACTGTATGAAAGATCTAGATTAAGCAACAAGTTACTTTGGAGCTTCTCTGACAGGCTTGGTGAATTGAATGATTTAAGTAATTATCGGAGTAAAATAATCTGGCAGACAAGTTGCTTGAAAAGCTGAAGATTCTATACAAAAAACTCTTTGAGTGGGAATGCACACTAGTGTGTTCCAAGTGGATGCTGAAGCTGGAATTTGAGAAAGATGCAATAGAAAGAATGGATAAGTAACAAAAAAAATATTATTAACCTGAGTTCGATTTAAATTTTACAACTCAGTTCTTTATCCAAAGCTTGTTAATTCCACTTACAAACAGCAATTTTCTACTTGTAACAACTTAAAATAGTCCGGTATTCTTTCGTTGATATACACTTGAAACTTACTATTTGTAAGCGTTCTGAGTTCAAAATTTCACGTCGAACTCAGTACCCCATGCGCCATTGCGCAATATTCAAATATCTAACAAATGCATAAAAAGCTGTTTGTCAATGATATGGGTGTTTTGTTAGATAGAAGGTTATTAGCATTGATGCCAAAATTTTGGTTTATAACTTTTTATAGTTTGACCGATACTCCAAAGGTGATTTTCCACTTATTTTTTTAAAGCACTGGTTAAATAGGCCACAGAACTGAATCCACATTCAAAGCCTATTTGATTGGATGATAGATTAGTGTTAATGAGTAGTTGCTGTGCATAATCAATGCGCGTTTCTTTTACAAATTGGGAAAAGGTTCTGTGCGTTAGCTTTTTAAAGAAACGGCAAAATGAGCTAACATTCATTTCAACCAGTTCAGCTGCTTTTTGAACGCTAATATCTGCCATGTAATTATTCATTACATACTCATGTATTTTCTTTATTCGGTCAGAGTTGGTAATCAACAAGCTATTGAAGTATTCTTTGGATACGATGGTTTCATAATGGCCTTTCTGAAACAAATCAAGAACTTTAATCAGTTTAAGTAGTCGGTCAACGCCTTGGTAACTAGGGAAATTACATATCAAATTAATAATATCCACACAATCATCACCGGGTTCATATTTTAATCCATACTTCGCATTGTTTAATAGTAGGTTGACTGCTTGCATTTCGGGTAAGCCAGCAAAGCGTGTACCAAATATAGAGCGGTCAAATTGGATGTAAATCGACTCGCATTTCTCATTATTATCAGGCTCAAAAAACACTGTGTCTGAAAACCATGCGTGAGGAACGTTGCCACTTAACAAAACCAAATCACCTACTGCAAAAGGACTAGTATTATCACCAACCACACGGGTGCCATAGCCTTTGGTTATTAACAGTAATTCAAACTCATTATGGTAGTGCCACGAGCGTTCAAAGTATTTGGCCGAATAGGTTCCAACATGAAATGAGTGCCCTTTGTCCAGTTCTATTTTCTCAATATTTGGCCTCAACGTGTAAAATTTTGCCAGTTATACCAATGAAGAGCAAATATAGCTAAATGATTGGTAACTGTCTGAAAAATTATACGCTGCTCGTCATCTAATTTTGAAGTTGACAAAGTGAAGCATTTTTCAAGCCATTAATAAGGGCTTGAGAAAAGCATAATAAACAAATTAAATCCAAAGAAATATGAATACGAATGTACTCAAGGATTTTAGGCAACAATATGGAGATACGCCGCAATTTAAGGCTTGTTCGCCGGGGCGAGTTGATTTAATGGGGAGCCATACCGATTACAATATGGGCTTTGTTGTAACCATGCCGATTAACCTCCTAATAGAGTGTGCTTTTTCAAATACGGATGATGGTTTAATTCGCTTGTACTCATGTAATCTTGATAGTACGGTATCTATCGATGTAAAGACAGGTGAAATGGTTAAAGGCGATGATTGGGGAAAATACATCAGTGCGGTAGCCAAGGTACTAATTGATGAAGGATATGAATTGAAAGCGATTAAAGGAGCCTTATGTAGTACCATTCCATTGGGTTCAGGATTGTCCAGTTCTGCAGCACTTGAAGCAACTACAATGGCCATGATGGCACATGCATCAGGGTTTACCATCGATATGAAGACGATGGCTTTGCTAAGTCAGCGTGCCGAGAATGTTTATGTAGGTGTTAATTGCGGTATTCTCGACCAGTATTCAGTTGTTTTTGGCGAAAGACATAAGGCTATTCAATTGGATTGCCGTGAGTTGTCACATAAGCAGGTGAGCTGGCCAAAGGATATCATGGTGGCCATTTGCAATACTAACAAAGCTCGCCAGCTGCATGGTTCAGAATACGACGATCGTCGTGCGCAATGCGAAGAAGCTGTGGCTGAGTTTGCAAAAGTAGATGCATCCATCAATGCGTTGCGTGATGTGAGCATAAATTTCTTCCATAAGCATAAACACCTGTTATCAGAAAATGCAGCCAAGCGTGCTCAATTTATTATCGAAGAAAATGATCGTACACTAGAGTTAGAAGAAGCATTGACTAATAATGAAGTAGGAAAGCTTGCAGACATCTTTGACCGTTCATTTCAGGGTGCTAAAGATTTGTTTGAGATTTCTGTTCCACAAATGGAAGCTATGTATAAAGCTATGCGAACAGCGCCGGGTTCAGTTGCATCCCGACAGGCTGGAGCTGGATTTGGTGGTTGTATGGTGTCTTTGGTATATAAGGATAAGTTAGAAGAGTTTAAGAAAGGCGTATTTGATACTTACAAAGAATTAACAGGTATTGAGTGCCAGGTGTATGGAGTAAAAACAGCTCGAGGAACACACATTGAGCAGTGTAAAGAATTGGTTTAAAGTACAGGCAAATATTATGACAAAAAAAGAGGTAATAAAGATGGTGCTTGATGGTAAACAACCTCCTTATGTGCCATGGGACTGTAAATTTACCATTGAAGCTTTAGATAAAATGAAAGCACACTATGGTGATGATGTTGATGTGGAAGAGTTGGTAGATAACCATTTTATTAAACTGGGTGCATCAAGTGGATTTAAAATTAATATCGGTAACGACCGTAAGAAAGATATCTTCGGTGTTATCTGGGATATGACTCACGAAAAGGATATTGGTAATGTTGAAGGTTTAGTACTTCCTGAACCAACATTAGATGGCTATGAGTTTCCTGATCCAAATAATCCGATGTTGTATGATGGCATGGAGGAAAAGATAGCTGCCAACAAAGATAAATTTATTCTTTACAGTATTGGGTTCAGCCTGTTTGAGCGCTATTGGACTTTGCGGGGTATGGAAAATGCATTTCTTGACTTTATGATGTATCCTGATTTTGTTAAAGACCTGATGCGTAAAATTGCTGATTTCAACATTGCTGTAATCAAAAACGTGTGTGAACGTTATCCTGAGGTTGACGGTATTTACTTTGGAGATGATTGGGGGGCTCAAAAGAAGCTGATGATGGGTAAAGATGTATGGATAGAATTCATATATCCTGAATTGAAACGCATGTATGCCAATACCAAAGCACATGGAAAATACCAATTGATTCACTCGTGTGGCGATATTGAAGAGATTATTCCCGAATTGATTGAAGCAGGAGTTAATTGTATTAATCCTTTCCAGCCCGAAGTGCTGGATGTTGATGATTTGCTAAATACATACAGAGGAAAAGTAGCTTTCCACGGTGGGTTATCAACCCAAAAAACACTGCCCTATGGTACCGTTGAAGATGTGGTTGCTGAAACCAAACACCTGCTGGAAATGGGTAAAGACGGTGGCTATATCTTTTGTCCATCGCATGCTACCGAAGGTGATACTCCAATTGAGAACATTGTGGCCTTCATCGATTTGATAAAAGCACAAAAGTGCTAGTTGAAGTTTGCTAAAGCTATTTGGTACGATTAAAAAATAGATAAAATGGAAGAGTTATTTGAGCAATTAGCCTATTGTATAGAGTATGGCAAAATAAACAAGCCATCGCCATTTCCACCCGATATGAAAGATAAGGATGGGGCCGATGAAATTACTCAACAACTGCTTAATGAAGGCATTTCTGCAGATGATATTCTGCAAAAGGCATTGATTGTTGGCATGGAAAAAGTAGGCGTGAAATTTCGTGAAAACAAAGTGTTTGTGCCACAGGTATTGATGTCGGCTAAGGCAATGGATGCGGCCATGGCGCATCTGAAACCTCATTTTGCTAATAGCCCGGGTTCACAAAAAGGCACATTCATTATTGGAACGGTAGAAGGTGATTTACATGATATAGGTAAAAATCTGGTGGCCATGATGGTGGAAGGTAACGGCTATGAAGTAATCGATTTAGGAACTGATGTTAAGGCTGAAAAGTTTATTGAAGCTGCTGAACAATACCCGGGAGCTGTTATTGGCCTTTCGGCACTGTTGACCACTACTATGAATAACATGGAAGAAATAACAAAAGCCATCAAATCGCATAATCGCAATATAGCTATCTGCATTGGTGGAGCACCTGTTAATCAGGATTTCTGTGATAAAATAGGTGCCGATAGCTATAACCCGGATCCACAAGGCGTGGTTGAGTTTTTAAATAAAACAGTTGAATGACATGAAAGGCATAGAATTAATAAAAAAAGCAATGCGCTTAGAAGAAGTAGAACGCATTCCGTGGGTGCCATTTGTTGGTTCTCATGCAGGTGCATTGCTAGGAATGACAGCCACTGAGTATTTGCAGTCGAAAGACAACATAGTTAAAGGGGTTAATGAAGCCATCAAATTATATAATCCTGATGGAATACCTGTGGCGTTTGATTTACAGATTGAAGCAGAAGCCTTAGGGTGTCAATTGGTTTGGGCTGATAACAACCCCCCGGCGGTAGTTTCACATCCTCTAAAAGATGGAGTAAGTCTCAATGATTTAAAAGTGCCATGCCCTTGCAAAGCACGTATCCCTTTGGTGATGGAAGCGACACGTGAACTACGCGAACAGCATCCTGATATCGCGCTTTATGGCTTGATAACAGGCCCTTTTACACTGGCGCTTCACCTTTTGGGTACCGACATTTTTATGCAAATGATGATGGAGCCGGAAAAAACGCATCAATTAATGCGGTTTACCACCAACGTTGCCTTGATGATGGCCGGTAATTATATCGAAAATGGCGCTGATGTGATAGCCATTGTCGATCCGATGACCAGTCAGATTGACCCAATGAGCTTTGAAACCTTTGTGTCTCCATACATCAAAGAGGTTAATGAATTTATTCGTGAGGCCGATGCATTAAGCTCGTTCTTTGTATGTGGTAATGCCAAGCAAAACATTGAAGTGATGTGTCAGACCAATCCGGATAATATTTCCATTGATGAAAATATTCCCCTGGATTATGTGCGTGATACTGCTTTAAAGCACAAGGTGAGTTTTGGTGGTAACATCAAGTTAACGGTGGTACTCTTAATGGGCGATGAAGAGGCGTCGCGTCGTGATGCGCTCGAATGCATGGATATTGGTGGAAAGAAAGGATTTATTCTGGCACCAGGTTGCGATTTAGCCATGGAAACGCCGAAGGAGAATTTGGTGGCTGTTTCGGAACTGGTGCATGATGAAATGCTGCAAGGCGAATTACGTGCCTCTGAAGCAAAGCAAATGGATTTAGAAAAGCTGGACTTGAGTAATCACTGGGATGATTCGAAAGTAGTTATCGATATTATCACTTTAGATTCGTCATCATGTGCGCCATGCCAATATATGGTAGATGCAGTTGATCGTGCTGCAGCTGATTATGGCGATAAAGTGGTTTATAAAGAACACCGTATCAAAGAAAAAGAAGGTGTTCAGATGATGATGAGCCTTGGTGTTCAAAATCTTCCTACAATAGTGATGGATGGTAATATTGAGTTTATCTCACAAATACCACCAATTAATGATATCAAAGGGAAGATAGAACATTATCTAAGCAATAAGAATTAAGTTCTATTCACCTGGCAGGCTTTAGTGAGTCTGCCGGGTTTATATCTGTTATATGGCCAAATTCAATTTAATAACTGGTTTTTTGGGAAGTGGAAAAACTACATTGTTGAGTCACTTGCTTGCTGAATTGAGTGTTCAGAAACGTATTGCTGTCATACAAAATGAATTTGCCCCAACTGGTATTGATGGCAAAGAACTAAAGCAAAAAAACAATGGGTTTAAACTGGTGGAAATTAACAATGGTTCTGTGTTTTGTGTTTGTCAGTTGAATACTTTTATCCAGAGTTTGGAGCAGTTAATGGCCAGTTTTCAACCCGAAATAATCTTCCTGGAGGCATCAGGTTTAGCCGATCCGATTAGCATAGTGGAGTTATTACAAAGTGATGGTTTAAAAGATAAAATCACTCTGGATAAAATAATCAGTGTTGTTGATGCACAAAACTTTTACAAAGGCCTAAACACATTGGTGCGATTTAAGCATCAGATAATGATTGCCGACCAGATAATTATCAATAAAACAGATTGTCTGCAAGGTAATATTTGGGATATACAAAAAGATTTGAGAAATCTGAATCCATTTGCAGAGATACAAAGTACTACGTATGGACGCGTTGATTGGCTTTCGCTTGAAGGAAGCAATGCAAACAAAAATGAGGCTGCAGTGCAGTTTATTGGCAAAGAATCAGCAGGACGACCTGATATGAATTCTTGTGTTTTACGTACTCACGATAAAATCGCAGAAACCTCGTTATATGCCTTAATTAAAGAATTACAACAACAATGTCCTCGTATTAAGGGCTACTTAAACCTGAGTGATGGACAGGTGATGTCGGTTCATTCAGTATTTGAAACAGAAGAATATAAAATACTGAAGGGTTACGAAGGTCCAACGGAACTTATTGCATTTGGCAATGAGTTAAATGTGGTTAAGCTACGTCAACTTTTTAAACAATATAAAGAAAACTAATGCAATCGTTGATTTCAGATAATATTGTAAGAAAGCGCTTTAGTGTTGAGGAACTTCAAATTACTGCTGAAGAAGTTGAAAGTTTAGCTCGTATGGATGAGAATTTGCCTTCATATGCCGGGTTTATTGAAGATGAGCTGCTTGGCAGGTTAAAAAATGCTTCAATACAAGGGGGCTATTTAATTGAACCGGCTGAAGTTGTGGATGAAACAATAATCATCGAAGGAAATAACTTTGAAGTCGGACCAACAATAGCAGGAGCATTATCCAATAGTGAGCAGGTAGCTTTTTTTGTATGCACTGCAGGAAATGAAATAAGTGAGCGCGTAAACGAATTAAATGCCAAAGGCGACTGGCTCGAAGCTTACCTGGTGGATGTAATGGGTTCTGTTATGGTAGAGACGGCCATGGATAAGCTACAAGCAATCATCGAAAATGAGTGTGTAGCCAATGGACTGAGAATAACTAATCGTTATAGCCCGGGTTATTCGGGTTGGAATGTAAAAGAACAAGCTCTGCTGTTTTCTTTCTTTCCTGAAAAATTCTGTGGCATCACATTAAGCGACTCCTGCCTGATGCATCCGGTTAAGTCTGTAAGTGGGTTTATTGGCATTGGTACTAAGGTGCGTTACCGAAAACATGCCTGTAGCCAGTGTAATGCGACTAATTGCATCTATAGAAACTCTAAAAAACATTGCGATTTTAGTCATCTGAATGGATAGGGCAAGTTAATTGTTACTTTAATTGATTTAAAAAAATCTGTGAATAGCAGTTTTGTTCGAGAAATTATCATTTACACCCCCATTAAAACACGTTCTGCAGCCTCTATTGAAAGTCATAATAGCCTATTCTTGTAGTGTGAAAAATTTGATTTAAAAGATGCATTATATGAAAAGGTTAGGGTTTATATTGGGCTTAGGGTTGGTTGCAAATTTTAGCGTGGCTCAAGACTGGAAGGATTATCAGGTGCCGGCCAATGCTGGAAAAGGAAATGTTTGGGAATTACAAGCTGATATATCTGACGATTTTAACTATCAGTTTGATGCCGTTACAGAGAAAACCACATTTGCAGATAAATGGACAAACTTCTACCATAACCATTGGGATGGGCCAGGCACCACTTATTGGAAGTATAATCACGTATCGGTCGATGGTAGTGATTTGCTATTAAAAGCGTCGCGGTGGTATCAATCTAGTGAATCCGCACCCATGTCACCATGGCCCAATAAAATGGGTAAGCCCGAAGCCGGGATAAATGCTGGTTGTATAACTTCAACTAAAACTGTTCAATATCCTGTATTTGTTGAGGCCGCTGTTAGTGTTGCAAATATTACTCTTGCATCCGATGTGTGGCTTTTGAGCTCTGATGATTGGCAGGAAATAGACATTATTGAATGTTATGGCGGAGCAGATAATGGTAATGCCTATTTTGCAGAATTTATTCACCTGAGTCATCACTCGTTTGAGCGTAGTGATGATATTATAGACTATCAGCCACGAGATCGTAACAGCTGGTGGGCACGTAGCGATGTTGATAGTTGGGGCGAGTATTGCTGGAACAATGGCGACAGAAAGTATGTACGTGTTGGCGTTAACTGGATAAGTCCATTTCACTTTGAATATTATGTAGATGGTGAATTGGTGCGTGTGTTGTATCATAAGGCTTTTGCTACCAAAATAGGCAACACCTGGTATTATACCTATCCGAGTATGACAAATGGTGATTTGGATATGGATGGAGGTTATCAGAAAGTGACTCAATATGCAACGAGTTCTGCATATTCTTTCGAAACACTTGAAGCAGCCAGTAGCATATCTACAACCAGTGTGATTGACCCTTATAATCATCAGGGTGGCAGCGGTATGAATAAAGCTATGGATATTATTATTAATGTAGAGTCGCAAGATTGGCATGTGGATGCCAATAGGACACCAACGGATGCCGATTTGCTTGATGATGCCAAGAATACGATGAAAGTTGACTGGATTCGTGTTTATAAACCGGTGGAAGGAACAGGTATTAATGATGTCGAATCACAAGGAATCAGTGTTTATCCTAACCCCAATAGCGGACGTTTCACCATCCGTTTTCCTAAAGAAGTGGAGAATCAAACTGTTTATATATATACAGTTCAAGGGCGACAGGTATTTGCCGGGGTTATTTCCGGTAATCAACACGAAGTGGTATTGAATACGCAAAATAAGGGTGTTTTCTTTTTAAGGCTCAACTACAATGGAAAGTCATTGCAAAAGAAACTAATGATAATATAACCTATTCTTGAAGGATGAGTAAAAGTGCGTCGAATATACTTTTTCGGGCTTTTTTGAATCATTTTAATTCCTTTTTTGGGTGTTATTGTATGATTGACAAACTAATATCGAAAGCTTTAAACGCTCTGTTTTGTAATTATTAGCTGATATCAAAAAACCGAAATCTAAATCAAAGACAGGAAGAAATGAAAAAATTAGCTATTGTCCTATCGATATTGTTACCAACTTTGCTCTTTGCACAGCCCAATACAATGGTGTCTCATAAAGAGAACAGTCAGTTGGTACGTGACTTAAGTAGTCAGAAATGGACTATGAAAATGATGTTGCCCGGTGAGGGTGTTAAAATGGGACTCCACAATTTGCCTCCCGAAGACATTGAAACATTGGTTTGGAACTACGCCAAAGTACCCGGTGATGTTTATACTGATTTGTGGCGAGCCGGGGCTATTGACGATCCATATTTCGGGCGGAATAGTGTAAAAGCTCAATGGGTTCAGCAGTATGAGTGGTGGTATGCTACACAGTTTCATGTGAGCGAAGAGATTAACGGTCAGGTTGTGAAGATTGAATTCGATGGTGTTGACTATGCTTGTGATGTGTGGTTAAACGGTCATTATCTGGGTAGTCATGAAGGTGCATTTTCAGGTTTTTCTTTTGTCGTAAATGATGCTCTTCGTATCTCAAAGCATGACTTTTTGGCCAGTACCAATATGTTGGTTGTGAAATTAGCACCTCCTCCGCGCGTTAATGCTTTAGTAGCAGGTAAGAAAACACCTTGGTTTGGTGATTACTGGCGTGATGTTATCCCCTTTGGTATATATCGTCCGGTACGTATGGTATCCACTGGTAAAGTCAGGTTTGAAGATGTGTATGCTAACAATACGGTTAATAAAGATGGCTCTGCTGATGTAAAACTGGAGATGACAGTTGAAAATACAGATAATCAGGCTAAAGAAATGACTTTCATCGCGTCACTGGAAGGGAAAAACTTTGCGATGAAGGAAAAAACGGTGGAGTTTACGCAGGTGATTAAGCCGGGGGTGCATATGGTTGAGAAGACGATACACCTTAATGAACCGCAGTTGTGGTGGCCATGGGATATGGGTAAGCCTAACCTATACAAGGCACGTATCTCTGTTAAGAATGGTGAGATTAACCATGATTTTAATGAAACAGTTTTTGGAATTAGAAAGGTAACTTCAAAGTGGAATCCTGGCTTTAAAAAGGGCGTAGATGTAAGTTTCCCACGCTCTACCTATATCAACGGTAAATTTCATTTTATCCGTTCAGCATGTTGGGGCGGGCCACCCGATATTTTCGTCGGACGTACATCCATTGACGAATATAAAGAGTTGATTCGATTGGCCAAAGAAGCCAACCTGAATAACATTCGTATATTCGGATGGCACCCGCCTGAAATACCCGAGTTTTATCAATATTGTGATGAAATGGGTATGACCGTTTGGCAAGATATGATTCCATTGGGGACAGGTAATATTCCGGATGAGGAAGAGCGCTTAGCAGAGATTTTTAATGAAGGCGTGAGAGTTATTAAGGAGCGTCGTAATCACCCATCGTTGATTATGATGGAAGGAGGTGAAGAGATGTTATTGCGCACACGAGATCCACAATTTGGACGTCGTTTTCTTGAGCGATTAGGCGATTCGTTACAAGCCTATGTCAAATTGCCTTATGTGCCCGATTCGCCTCTGACTTGCCATGTATCAAAAGCTGCTGGATACAAGCCAAAAGAAGCGGTACATGCACTACGTTATTTCTACGATATGGGTAAATGGTTGCACGAAGACTGGTACCAGACTTTGGAATTTCCGATCGTGCCCGAATTTGCAATCACATCTGTTCCATCAGTTGAAAGCCTGAAAAAGTTTATTCCAGAAAATGAAATGTGGCCTCCGGGATTAAGCTGGGGACACCACTGGGCTGATTTAACACGTCTTCGAATGCAAAATTGGGATGTTTTTGATAGCGAGATGACTGGTTCATTGGAAGAGTTTGTAAATGCAACACAAGATGCACAGGGGATTATCTTTCAAAATGGAATAGAATATTTCCGCCGTCAAAAACCTAACTTAAGTGGCATTGCCCTTTGTCACTGGATAACCTACTGGCCCGATATGAAATGGGGTATTGTTGATAATTATCAAAAGCCTAAGCGCTCCTATGATTTTGTGAAGAAAGCCTACCAGCCATTGCTTGTTAATTTTGATTTTAAAAAGCGCCGCTGGAGCAACAACGAGCCTTTTGTTGGGGACATTTGGGTGGTAAACGACATGTTTGAAAGCTATAGTAACTGTAAACTTAAGTTTGAAATAAAAGATGATAACGGAAAAGTACTGGTAGCTCATAAATACGATATTGCCAAGGTGGAAGAGAATAGTGCTAAATCCTTTTTTAAGGTTGAAGAAAAGGTTCTAAAGAGCGTGACCAAGAAGTTTTATGTGACTTTGGAACTAACCAATAAGAAAGGGCATGTTCTAAGTAGCAACGATTACTTTTTCTTAATTGGAGACCAGGTAAAAGCAAAGGAATTCTTTAATAACTGGTGGGATATTCGTAGGCAGCACGAAGCTAAATACAAATATGGCAATTACTATCAGTTTTTTGACGAACTGCTAGAGGAGAATGGAAAGAAGTATGAAAGTGATACGGAGACACCGCGTGCTGTTGGTTATGAGTAAAGTTTAGTTCGAGTCGTAATAATTCTAAAGGGAGAAATGGCATTGCTGTTTCTCCTTTTTTTGGACCTTTTATTAATGTGCTTGGGTTTTACTATTGTCGGCTTAGTTTAATTTATAATCTAAAATGCACCAAAAAACGACTCTAAATTGTCACTTCCACCCCCCTATTTAAAGCCAACTGTTTTTGATATTAGTGATTATTCTTTAAGCATTAAATATTATAAAAAAATGAGAAGAACTTTAATTAGTTTGTTGATATCGTTATTCGTGTCTGTTTCGATATTCAGCCAAATAATTTCTAAGCCAATACGGGTTACTTTAAATAATCATCAGTTGATAACATACAAGGTTGAAGGCAGTTTAACTAAAATTGTACAAATTAATCTGGCAATCCAATCTGATTACGCCAACCTGAGTCTATATGAGAATAACAGGTTATTGTTAGATAATATTGATATTCCGGAATCGGGAACTCGAGTTATATCTGCATTAGTACAATTTACATCGTTGGGTGAAATAACCTTGATGTTAAAAGCTGAAAATGGCGACATTACAGTTAATGAAATCATTTTTGAAGACGTTTCAAATATTAATCTGCCTCGGTTTGCTGATATATCAGAGAGGGCCGGAATGGATAGGGTTGAATCAATCAAATACGGAGGGCCATGTATTGCCGATATTAATCAAGATGGGCATTACGATTTTATTGTGACCAACCACAATGCCGAAACCAATAAGTTGTACTGGAATAATGGCGATGGGACGGTGACTAAGCACAATCAGGATTTATCACGATGGTACATGCAGGATTTGCACGGTGCTTCATGTGCCGATTTTGATAATGACGGGGATTTAGATGTCATACAAACAAAGGGAGGCGGTAATGGTAAAAATCCATCATTACCCGACTTATACAGAAATGATAATGGAAAACTGACTCTGGTTACACTGGATGCCGGAATAACGGTAGGTGCAAGAGGGCGAGGAGCCATTTGGTCCGATATGGATAACGATGGCTGGCTGGATCTTATGTTGGTAAATGCGAAAGGTATACAGGGCGAAACACCGCAGCATAATTTTTATAGAAATAAAGGCGATGGTACTTTTGAATTAGTACAAGTAGAGGGAATTGAAAATGCTGATGCACAAAGAGCTTTGGTAAGCGATATAAATAACGATGGCATTGATGATATTGTGCTATACGATCCAACCAATACTATTTGGCTGGGAAATGGCGATTTTACGTTTACAGATGCTACTAAAATGTTACCTGAAGGGTTTAAAGAACTTGGTAATATGATGGGAGTAACAGATGTAGATGTCGATAATGATGGATACTCTGATTTGTATTTTGCACGAGGAAATGCCTTTGGCGTGGGAAACAAACCATCTTTTGACTTTTGTCCGGTACATATGAGTATGGATATTAAAATCCGTGACAAAGGTTGTTTTGAGTTAGCAATAGAAGCCGATAAGGATATTGATTTGCATAATTACGACTTTGTAGGGCGCAATGGATTTAATGGCGAGGAGTTTCCAATATTCTTAGGAAGTTCAAAAAGCACAACATACCTCACTAGAAATGGACGTCTGTTAATTAATCAGCAAGATGCAGCAGGATGGCCTGAAGATATCACAGACGATGGAATTTATTTTGGTCATGTTGGTAAAGAACAATGGCGCTCTGCTGTGGTTATCAACGGTGATATTTTTTGGAATGTAGGTTTTTCTTTAAGCGGTATAAAAAATGCCAGTCCCGAGTTTGTTCGTTTAAACAGAAACCCGCATGATGTGCTGCTTCAAAATGTCAATGGAAAGTTTGTAGATGTTTCAAAAGACTGGAATGTACCTCAATTTGGTAATCATTCAGGCGTGTCGGTTGGCGATTTTAATAACGATGGCCACCAGGATTTATTTTTACATCGATGGGGGCAACTGAAGCGAAAATATACCGATTATATGTTAGTCAATACAGGTAGTGGCCGCTTTGAACCATTTACCGGACATGGTGCCCATGGAGAGGAAGAGGAAGGTCATGGCGATATGGGACAAGCTTTTGATTTTGATAATGATGGAAGGTTAGACTTACTTAACGGTAACGATGAGTATGGAATGTGGTACCTTTTGAATAATGTTAGCAAAACGAAAGCTAATTATGCTACGGTACGAGTTGGTTATGCGCCCAATTCGTTTATTGATGCAACGTCAGCTGTTGTCATACTTGAAACGCCTACAAAAATATATCGAAAAAGGGTTGGTTCTTCCGGCATGATATTTTCTCAGAGCATGCTGAATATGATACACTTTGGCTTAGGAAAAGAGGATGAGGTAAAGAATATTAGAGTTATTTGGCGAAATGGTGAGCAAGTGGAATTTAATAACAAAAAAGCAAATCAAATATTTGATACTGATAATGTTGATCCTACTTCTATTACAATAAACAGCAGTATTTCCAAAATCAGAAAAGGAGTATCTTATAAGTTATTAACCGACATAAAGCCTCAAAATGCTAATCAAAACCTTCTCTGGACATCTTCCGATAGTTCAGTGTTAAAGGTTGATCAGGCCGGATGGGTAACTGCTGTTGGAAGGATTGGGCAATCTGCAATTATTACGGCAAAATCTGTAGTAAATGGATTAGCAGTTTCTCAGAAACTTAAGATTTCGAGGTGGAAGCCGATACCAGTCAATAAGATAGAGATGATAATGACGGATACTCTGGTGTACGTGGGAAATCAGCTACAATTAGCATACAAGTACAGTCCTAATCATGCAGATGTTCCCCAAATTATATGGGAATGTGATAATGAATCTGTTGCAACAATTAATTCAAATGGTGTTTTGAACCCAATAAAAAGCGGAGAAGTTACAGTAAAAGCTTACGAACAGAATAATATGGATGTTATAGATATTCGGAAAATAAATGTTTTACCATATATACAGCCATCTATTGAAATTGAGCAAGAAGAAGAGTTACGAAATACGGCCTATAAAGTCGGTGATAAAATAGAATTAACTGTAAATTATCATGCAGGATCTGGAAATACAGTAATGGCACGAGATATGGGAGGTGTAAAAGTATGGTTTCGCTCCTTAAATAAACGATGGATGGCCGATGGTAATTTTGAAATGATTGTGGATGAATCCAGTTTAGGTAAACAATCAGGAACGATGAAGGCTATTATAGATTTGAAAAACAGGGTGCCATCTTCTGAGCTTGCTGAAGGAAGTATTTATTACATATATGTCGGTATGGCATCATCTGATGGTATGCTCTATACCAAAGAAATATATCCGATTAAAGTTGTTAAGTAGAGGAAAAACTAAAGGGATGTTCATTCAGAGCATCCCTTTAGTTTGTATGATTCCCAACTGTTTTTACGATTATTGCCGCTTAGCTTTGCTTAAGCGGAATAAAGAGTGAATAAGATTCACCATTGTCTAGCTTAATTGAAACAGACAGTACTTTTGGTTTATCATTTTCAAGGTAAACAAATGGACGTTCCATGCGGGCTACTTTAATAGTTCTCCCATCTTTATGTTGGTATTCGAGGTCACTCACTTTGTAATGTTTAGCTTTTTGCCAGTTTAGTCCATCTTCAGAAGTAATTAAACCCAGATAGCCAAAGGCATGATAAATGCCATAATAGCGGTTTCGATGTTTATCGTACCAAACAGCCGGATCTTCTGCATTTAGGTCGCCAACTGCTGCAATGGGCTGGATTTTCCATGGGCCTTCTGGCTTATCAGACAGGGCAATAGCTTGGCTGCGAACCAGTTCATTTACATTCGGTTTGTCCCCTCTGACAAGCATTAGAAATCCACCGTCGGGTCGTTGCGTAACAGCAGGATTGCATGTGATTGTCTCAATAGGACCTGCCGGTTCAACAATGGGTGAATTCAATCTTTCCCAGGGCCCATATACACTTTTTGAAAAGGCAAGTCCTATGCGTTGATTTTCACGCACTAATGCTCTGTATTTGTTATCTATCCATTGATGCCTCGCCTGATCATACTCATCTGTAGACAGGGTTTGATTGTTTAAATTGGTTGAAATGTAGTACAGGTAATAGTTATCGCCATACTTTTGTATCCATGGGTTATGCACAGTATAAGGATCCCAATAATCGGGACCGCGCCCTTCAAGCACGGTGTTCAAATGCATGTAGGGACCAGCCGGGGAATCCGCCACTGCATGAGAAATAACCCCATCTGTAAGCCATGACTTAAAACCATATTTGCGTCGCATTTGAGAATAAAAGGCATGGTATTTTCCATCTTCACCCTTTACAATTGATGCCCCCCAATTGAAATTCTCCGTTGAGTCGTATAAAATATTTTGCTGATCAACCGGGAGCAATAGTTTTGAAAAATCCAGATCATCGGTGTTTCGCTTTTTTGAACTACATGCTATTAAAAGTAATAGCGTAATGCATAGTGTTAATGCTCTCATGTCTTAGTTGTTAAGAAGTAATTCAATAGATGCAACAGGGCTGTTTTTAAATGAAGCACTTACTTTGGCCCTTTTACCTTTTTTGTTTGACTGAACGATTAGCAATGCGCGGCCATTAGAAGTCACTACTTTATCTGATTGGTATGTTTGCAGGCTGTAGCCGTTGCCATTATCTACCCCCAGAGCTGTTACATCACCTTCAATGCTGAACTGCACTTCTTCTTCGGTGTGTTTAACCGGAGTCCCATGCTCATCAATCAACTGGACTGTAATATGTGATACGTCATAACCATCTGCTATTAAAGATGACTTATTGCTCATTATTTGCAGTTGAACTGGTTTGATAGCCGTCTGTATGCTTGACGAAATTGCTTTGTTCCGGTATACGGCTTTTGCCTCTAATTTCCCAGCCTTAAAAGGAACATGCCATTTGTATAGTTGATCCTCGAAGTCGGAAAGCTTTTTAATGCCAAGGCTTGTGTTGTTAAGGAAAAGTTCAACTTCCGGGCAGTTAGAAATGATTTCAACTACAATATCCTCATTGTCCTGATAGTTCCAGTGTTCGTTGACAGCGTGCCATTCCCATAGTGCGTTCTTCCATTGACCCGCTTTCTTTTCTATGACATCACCGTTTTTATTTAGCTTATATTTAGATTTTTCCAAAATTTGAGTAGATAAATAAAGGGTTGCTTCATCTTCGTTCCACAGTGATTTCATCATGTAGAATGAAGGTTTTTCAAATCCGGCAAAATCCAATAATCCGCTAAGTGTACCTCTGCGTCTGATGTCTCCTTTGTTGCGCTGATGTGCCTCGCCCATGTAATCTGTCCCTGTCCAAAGGAATGTCCCTGATACAAAAGGTCGTTCCATAATTGCTTTCCATTCGTGCCATTGTGCCAAATTCTCAGTGCCCATTAATGGCTTGTCAGGAAAGTGCAGATGCCCGTAGTCGTACATTACACGGCGATAGCTAAAACCAATAATATCTAAAGCATCGGCATAACCCGTAACATAGCTGGCCGAAGGTAAAATGCAGTTGGCAATAACAGGTCTGGTGGTATCCAACTCCTTGGTCCACTTCGATAATTTTTGGGCTGTCTCGCCAATGGAGTGGTCAAGCGCTTCCAATTCTTCATAGCGTTTTTTGATTTGCTCTGGCTTTAAGGGTGTTGGGCTCCAGAAGTAGTTGCCAGACCAGTCAGCATCCCAAAATCCGCAAGCTTTTTTATTACGGGGATAAGTCCACTCAATTTCGTTTCCAATGCTCCATTGAATAATACTGGGGTGGTTGCGGTGTGCAATAACGGTGGTTTTTAAGTCGCGCTCTGCCCATTCCTGAAAATATTTATCTGAACCTTCGGTAATGTAATCGGTCGAAATCTGCTGATTCATATTCAGGCGCTTATCTTTTGGATAATCCCATTCATCAAAGAACTCATCCTGCACCAGAAAACCCATCTCATCGCATAAATCCAGGAACTCATCAGAGGCAGGATTATGAGAGATTCTAATGGCATTACAGCCTCCGTCCTTCAATGTTTGCAAACGTTGACGCCAAACTTCTTTAGGAACAGCTGCCCCTACTAAGCCGGCATCGTGGTGCAAACAAACACCTTTTATCTTCATGTTTGTGCCGTTAAGGAAAAAGCCTTTATCTGCATCAAATTCAATGGTTCTGATGCCAAATGTCGTTTCATAAGTATCAACTACACTGCCATTATTAAGGATGGTGGTGATGGCTGTGAATAATGTAGGCTTTTCAATGCTCCAAAGTGAAGGATTTGAAACCGATAGTGTTTGACTCGTTGGGTTTGTTGCCGAAGCTTCAATATTAATGTCTGTTGTTTTAGAAGCGACCAATGAACCATCAGGAGCTAATACTTTTGTTTCCAATTGACAGTTTTGTGTTTCAGTATATTGGTTTGAAATGGTAATATCAATATTTACCGTAGCCTCTTTAACATTTGCTTCTGGCGTAGTAACAAATGTTCCCCATATAGGTATATGTAGTTTATTGGTTTTAATAATCTCTACATTTCTGTAGATACCAGAACCAGTATACCAGCGACTGTCGGCAAAACGTGTGCGGTCAACTTTTACTGCTATCACATTGTTTTTTCCATTCTTGTTAAGATACGGAGTAAGGTCGTAGTGGAATGGTGTGTAACCATATGGGTGATATCCCAGGTGATGACCATTTATCCAAATATCAGAGTGGTTGTAAACGCCGTCGAACAAGATAGAAACCAATTCATTATCTGTAAAGTCGATGTTGAAATGCTTGCGGTACCAACCTGTACCTCCAGGTAGATAGCCGGTGCAGCCTTCTCCTTTAATAGTGTCAAATGGGAATTCAACACTCCAGTCGTGCGGTAGGTTAACAGTTCGCCACTGTGAATCGTTATAGTTTGTATTATGAGCTTCACTATCAACTTCAAGACTGAACTTCCAATCGAAGTTAAAATCAGTATTGCGTTGCTTCTTTTCAGTGGTTTGGCAACTCAGCAAAAACATAGTTGCCATTAAAGCCAAGAGTAATTTTTTCATCTGTTTAAATTTATTTTTTAATGGTCAGATGGAACTCCCAAATAAATTTAATCATCCTCATGTGTGTAAGTAAGAATAATCAAATTTGCATGGTCGTTTCATATGATTTAATTTTTATTGAACCTGACAGAATACACATTGATACTTTTCATCACTGTAAAACGGTATTGATGTGTGCATTATTTCGTCATTTCATATGTGCTATTTTAGCCCTAAAATTACCTTAGATGAAAGGAATTAATGGGGTGTAAAAGTTCATATAAAAAGGGGTTAAAAGTAAATGTGCTTAAACCATAATAGATAAAGGTGTGGATAACAAATGATGAGACTAAAGTAGGTGCTGAAAAACTCTTGATATAGATAAATATTAAAAGCATGAAAAAAACATGAAGCGGGTAGGTGGCTATAAAAAATAAGGCTGTTCTCTCAATCAAGAACAACCTTCATGTTTTAAAAATAATGACAATTTTAAGCGCTTCGTCTGATTTTGGAACCTTTTAAAGTGAAAAAGATAATATAAGCGTAGAACAAGAAGAAGAAAGCATAAGCGATACCGTAGTTCGCAGTTGCCGGGTCGATAATACCGTTGGTGACAGTGGCAGTAGAATCAACCACTTTTCCCATTATGAACATCCACATACCTGTAAAAATAACTCCCGTACAAATGATGCCTGAACCTAATTTTGCTGCTGATGCAGGTATGTCTTTCATAGAAAGATCGAATAAAACTGACCACATGATCGATAAGAATAAGCCTTGAGCAATTAATGGCCAAATGGAGAAAGTAGAACCTTTGGTAATAAAGAAAGTTGCCAATAGTACCACACAAATAACAGAGTTGACTAAAAGTACCTTAGAAACTTCATACTTCTTTAATAAACCGGCACCTATCAATCGGCCGATGAAGAACCCTAAAGGATAAAATCCAAGGATTTTTGAAGCATAATCCATTGTTTTACCTTGTACATTATACTCTACGTAGTTTAAGAAGTAGTTACCAACTCCTACCTCAAGTCCCATATACATTCCAATGGCAACAAATCCAAAGATTAAGTGCGGGTAGCTCCAGGCTCTTCGTCCTTCACCCGCTGTACTGTCATTGGTCTCATCTTCAATGGCTGGCAGATTCATAAATACTAATAACACAGCCGTACCAATTGAAATAGCAGCTAATACGATAAACATCGTTTTAGCCAGACTCTCATTTACAGATATATCACCGTTGCTAGATGATAAAATGTATCCACCAATAACCGGCGCCAGTACAGCTGCCAATGAGTTAATAGCCATGGCCAATGTTAGTCGTGAGGCTGATGTTTCTGGTATGCCAAGGGCAATAACATATGGGTTAGCGGCTACTTGCAAGATGACGACGCCTATAGCGGTAACAAATAAGGCAGCCAGCACCATTGTATAGCCGATACCTAATGCCGGAATGAATACGGCGCAACCAATACCGGTAATTATGGAGCCAATTATTACGCTTATTTTATACCCCAGTTTTTTAACAATTCCTCCCACCGGAATAGAAATAATGTAAGCACTAAAGAATGCTGCGCTTACCAGTTGAGCTTGGCTCTCAGAAATTGAAAACTGCACTTTCATAAATGGTACCAAAATGTTATTTATCCAGGTTACAAATCCAAGCAAGAAGAGTAAGAAGGACATGATAGCAAATGGTACGGTATAATTCGTTTTTGAATTTACCATGATGTATAAATAATTTAGTTAATATCATTCGGCAGTTTTAATCTGCCATATTTTTTTTATTAAAAGCGTAAATTATACTAATCACTCCGGCATTAGGGGGTGTATAAGAGAATTATAAAGGGGTGAAATAAGAGTTTGTCTTCCTGATTATTAATATTTCACTAATTGAATCCGTTTTAATAAAATGAAATTAATGCAGTTCAATACTTGCGTGTACTGGTTTTGGAGCCCCTAGTTCAAGGCTACGTTCAGAAGGTAATGCATTACCAATTACTAATTTGTAGTTACCCTTTTTCCATCTTTTATCGCCTTCTTCATCAAAAAGCATAAGGTCATCAGGAGAAAGTGTAAATTCAACTTTCTGTGATTTTCCTTTACCTAATTTCATGCGTATGAAGCGTTTTAGTATGTATTGAGGTGTTTCCACTTCGTCATCTTCAGGTACAAGGTACAATTGTGCAACAGCATCAGCTTGCATTTGGCCTGTATTGGTCAATTGGCAGCTAACTGTTACATTATCTTTTTTGCGTAAGATGGTTTTATTGACTTTGATATCGTTAAACTCAAACTGTGTATAGGACAAACCAAAGCCAAATGGAAATAAAGGTGTTTCGGTCATGTATTTATAGGTACGCTCGTGCATACTGTAGTCCTCAAAAGGAGGCAGTTGTTCAACTGATTGAGGAATTGTAATGGGTAAATGTCCCGATGGAGAAACATCACCAAAAATGATATCAGCCACGGCATTACCACCTTGTTCACCAGGATACCATACATACAGGATTGCATCGCATAAATCATATAATTCATGTAAAGCAACAGCGCTTCCGCTGCAAACCACCAGGATAAGTGGACCTGTTTTTTTATCAGCAATTTCTTTTACATAATTAATTTGGTTCTGAGGTAATTTAAGATTTACCCTATCACCTTGACTAGGAGAAGCAATGGCATCTACTTCCTCACCTTCCATATCAGCAGAGATGCCTACCACGGCTATTGTTGCATCTGCTGTTGCTGCTACATGCGGTGCCCAGTTTTTGGGATTAAGGTTCTTCTGAAATGGCAAAGCGCCCATTCGATAGTTTAATGAGGTGCCGAGGGAAACTTTATTGGCAATACCTTCAAGAATGGTAACCATATTAGAGCTGATTCCATAATAATTGGCAAATAATACATCTGTGGAGGCTGCAAAAGGGCCGGTGACATAGGGTGTCTTAATGTTTTTATCTAATGGGAGCACACTGTTATCGTTTTTTAATAAAACAATAGACTCTAATGCCATCTGCTTAGCTAGCTGAATGTGCTTCTGGCAATTAATTATATCAGGGCTTAATTGATTGTGCGGATTCATTTCAATAGGGTCGAACAAGCCTAGTTTAAAACGAGTTAAGAGCAATTCTTTTAAACGTTGGTCAAGCACGTCTTCTGTTGTTAATCCTTCTTCAATAGCTTGCTTGATATGACTATAGGCATATCCGCAATTAAGGTTAATGCCAGTGTTTAGGGCCAAAGCTGCTGACTCGGTTATATTATTTGTATACTGGTGTCCATTGTGAATATCTGCAATTGCACCGCAGTCAGAAACAATATATCCGTTAAAGCCCCATTCTTTCTTGAGTATGTCTTTGATTAGAAATTCATTTGAACAGGCAGGTTGGCCATAAATAGCATTATACGCCCCCATTACACCTTCAACATTGCCTCTTGTAACCAAAGCCTCAAATGCCGGTAAATAGGTTTCGTATAAATCTTTTTTTGACGGAGAAACGTCGAAATGATGACGCAGTGGTTCTGGCCCCGAGTGAACTGCATAGTGCTTAGCACACGCTGCCGTTTTTAAGTATTTTGGGTGGTTACCTTGTAAACCATTAACAAAAGCTACACCAATTTCAGACATCAGGTAAGGGTCTTCACCATAAGTTTCTTGTCCACGTCCCCAGCGGGGATCACGAAAAATATTAACATTGGGTGTCCAAAAGGTTAATCCTGCATATTTACCATAATTGCCAATTGATTGTGAGATAAGAAACTTAGCTCTCGCCTCATCCGAAATTGCTTCTGCAACTTTCTGTACAAGTTCAGTATTGAAAGAAGCGCCCATGGCGATGCCTTGCGGAAAGATGGTTGCCTTACCATTACGTGCAACTCCATGCAGTGCTTCGTTCCACCAGTTGTATTCCTGAACGCCTAAGCGCGGTATGGCAGGGGTTGCATCAACAATTTGTGATATTTTCTCATCAAGCGTCATCGCTTCAACAAGAAAATCAGCTCGTTCGTTGAAACTGTATGAGGTATCTAACCATTTTTGCTTTTGGGCATGGGAGGTAAAAGAGAAAAGGAGAAATAGAAGGAATATGCAAATATGCCTTAAAATAAGAGATGACGTTTTTAGACAAACATGAAAGCAATTTTTACTGATCATTGATAAAATATTCTAGTGAAACAAGTAATAGTGTTTAGGACTTTTTTCTGTGCACAAAATAGAAAATGCCAGTTTGTTTCTTTGCCAATGTTATTAGAAGATTAGGGGGGTGAAACTTCATTATTGAGGTGGTGGGTGATAACCTTTATTAACCTTTCTGAAAAAAGAGATGGCTATTAGCACTTGGAAGACCTGCTTTTGGCAAAGTAGGATCTTATGCCCCCTATTGATGTTTCATTTGACCACTTAGCTTGCACATTGCTTTATCTATCTTTAGCCTTCATAAAAAGGTTATGTTATGAAGATAGGTTTATTTAAATCCATAGTGATATTATTAATTGTAACCACGTTTGTTGGTTGTCAATCCTCAAGGAGTAAGCAGGTGCTTTCCAATCCGAATATTGTGTTCATTTACCTTGATGATTTAGGATATGGCGATATAGGCGCTTATGGTGCAACCGAAATAGAAACGCCGGCAATGGATGCATTGGCTAATGGAGGAGTACGTTTCACAAATGGTTATGCGAGTTCAGCAACCTGCACGCCAAGTCGCTATGCGTTACTAACAGGGGTGTATCCATGGCGAAATAAAGATGCTGCTATTTTACCAGGTACAGCACCTTTAATAATAGGTACTGATCAAATGACGGTACCAAAGATGTTAAAAGAACAAGGTTATAAAACTGCAATCGTTGGTAAATGGCATTTAGGATTGGGAAGTGGTGTTGTGGATTGGAATGAACGCGTGACACCTGGACCCAATGAAGTGGGCTTTGACTATTCATATATTATGGCGGCCACTCAAGATAGAGTGCCAACTGTTTATATCGATAATGGGTATGTAGATGGCTTAGATAAGAATGATCCAATAAAGATTAGTTATACAAGTAATTTCGAAGGAGAGCCAACCGGAAAAGATAATCCAGAGTTGTTAACAATGAAGTGGCATCATGGGCATAATAACAGTATCGTCAATGGAATCCCCCGAATTGGTTATATGAAAGGTGGAGAAAATGCCAAATGGAGCGATGTGGATATGGCAGATCATTTCTTGGCAAAAGCTCAAGCTTATGTAAAGGAGAATGCAAATAAAGAAAAGCCATTTTTCTTATATTATGCCATGCAGCAACCTCATGTGCCGCGAACTCCGCACCCACGATTCGCGGGTAAGTCGGGTATGGGGCCGCGTGGAGATGTTATTCTGGAAGCTGACTGGTGCATTGGTGAATTTATTAAAACCCTGGAAGAAGAAGGACTAATGGAAAACACCTTCATCGTATTGTCAAGTGATAATGGCCCGGTATTAAATGATGGATACTATGATGATGCGGTTGAGAAATTAGGTTCTCATAAACCAGCCGGAGCTTTAAGAGGAGGGAAATACAGCTTGTTTGAGGCCGGAACACGTGTGCCTTTTATTACTTATTGGAAAGGAACCATTCAACCTCAGGTGTCCGATGCATTGGTATGTCAGATTGATTTATTTGCATCTTTAGCCGCTTTAACCGGAAGTGAAAATACAATTTCAGACAGTGAAAATCTTCTGGCTGCATTGCTGGGCGTATCAGATAAAGGAAGGAATGAGTTAATATTAGAAGCGTCATCGCGAACTGCTTATAGAAGAGGGAGCTGGGTGATGATACCTCCATATGAAGGAGCATCTACGAATAAATTGGTTAATATTGAATTGGGTAATGATACTGTATACCAGCTTTATAATTTGGACGAAGATATTAGTCAATTAAGGAATGTTGCAGGAAAACATCCTAATAAACTTAAGGAAATGGTGGAAGGTTTTAATGCCATCCGAGGACATGAGCGTTTAAATAATTACACATTGGAATTAAAGTAGGTTAGATATAGGTATAACTATAATGTGTGGTAAAAATAGTTTCGCTAAGTATTAGTAATTGGAGAGTGAATGTGTTTTGCTATAGAATGTTAGTTATTTGCAGGTGATAAGGGCAGTATCGATTTTACAGGCAACAATGATTACAGATAAACCAAGATTAGACATTATCTTCTTTTATCTTGGCTGTGTTCTGGAAATATTATCACATTCATCATCTCTCTTAATCTACTTCTAACACGTTTTCCGTAGAGCTTTTCAATATCCTGGGCGTTAAGATTGGTAGTTAAGTGAGTAATCAATCTGTCAGAAATGAATAAATCATAGCGACTCAATATTACTTCGGCCAGGACATTTCATTCGGAACCGTAGTGCTTGATGTTGGATTCGGCTCCCAGGTCATCGAGGCAAATAGTTTTGGGAATGCGTTGCCCTGGTGAAATGGTAAAGCTTCGTTTACTGTAACGGTGGATGGTATCGAATCCATCTTTTTTGAATTCAAAACTGATGTCGCGGCAGGCTTTGAGTGGGAAATGTTGATGACTGGGTAATATGGAGGGCATTAGCTTCATTAATGCTGTTTTACCACAACCTACGGGGCCAAGAATTAAAATGCCTTTGCGTAGGTTTATTCCAAGTCGTTCACATTCTTTAGGGTCGTTAATGAAGTAAGCAAATAGTTTGTTGATGATGGGCATGTCTTCTTCATAAAGTTTGAAATGCGGACCATAAATGGCTTTGCCTTTTTGGGTGATGAGGTCAAGGGATTTTTGAAAATCGTAGTAGTTGATGTTGTTGATGGTTTGGTAGTGCATTTTTTAAGAGATGAGAAGTGAGTAATGAGATTTGAGATGATTTGCAGCTTTGATTAGCTTGCGATTTGAGGAAATGAAAAACTGATGATTTGTCGAACTGAAAAACTGTTTTACCCTTCTGCCTCTGGCATCTCCCCTTAAAAAGGGAGAAATGATTTAAAGCTTGGTTAAAGGATATTGACCGAACATTTTATTAAAGAGGTTCATTATAGTTGGAGGATGAGGGTTGTGGTGAAGTTGGGCGAAGAACGGATGGAGGATTTTCGGATTTTGTATCTCGACTCCGCTCGATGACCGATTTCTGGAATTGTTTCTTGCGGGTGTTGTGTGTGCTTCGGCTCCGCTCAGCATCAAGACCTTTCTTTTCGAATTTTTTGATGTTGAGCATCCAGTTGCGGGCGGCTGCTTTCCAGTCTTTCATGGGTGTTTTGCCGCCGATAAGCCAACCGTTGGATTCGTAGTAGTTGAAGAAGCGTTGGGCTTCGGATTCTGGATGGCCTTTTTCGTGGAAGTAGATTTTGATATGTTGGAGAGGTGGGATTACCCCCTCATGCCTCGACTCCGCTCGGCAACCGATAGTTGTTTGATTCTTTTTCATGTTAAGTTCTTTTTTAATATTAGACTTTGAAAAATTTTCCTCTGTATAGAGAGTGTTAGTTTGTTTACTGTTTGTATTGTTTATAGAAGGAGTCATTTTTGATACAGGTAGTGAACAGGTAGCTGTGTCAAAAGTGAACAGGTGAATGAGACTTCCTTTAGTAGGGTCAAAGGATGGGTCGTAGCGAATGAAGCCATGGGCGTGAAGTTCTTTAAGGGCTTTTAAATAAGTTCCTGAGGAACCAATCTTCGCAAGCTTCATGGTTTCTGTTCTTGAGATGCTGATTGGGTTTTCAAATCGGTTTGTATTCCACATTCTGAACAAGACAAGGTACAGGCTTATATGATATGGTTTAAAGCTTGATATCTGATCCATCAAGGCGAAAACATTAGTTTGGTGCTTGATGTAGTTCATGGTGAGAGCGCTGCGCTTTAGATATTGGAACGAGGCTTCGCTTCTTATAGAACCGCTTCGCCTTTTTTAGATACTAGTAAGATTGTTTGTTTTGAAGGAGCATTTGCTGGATGTCCTGATAGCTATAGTAATAGATGCCGCCAATTTTGGTGGCGGGGAAGTCGCCGCTGATACGCATGTTGGTGAGGGTATTGGGGGATATGCGCAGGATTTTAAGAACTTCCTTAGTTTTTAGCCATTGTTTGGTTTGGGCTGCATCTTGTGATAAGATGAGTTTTTTGATTTCTGATAGTAATTCAGTTTTGAATTCTTTCAGGTCTTCTGTTGTTAATACTTCTATTGACATGATTCTGATGATTGATTTTGATTGACAACAAAGGAAAACAATCGTCTGATATGAAAATAGTTACAGGGCTTATATAAGCCACCTGTAAGGGTGTATGATTATCAGTTATTTAAATCGATAAAATTGGTTTAATTTTTATTTTTCTGAATGTAATTGAGGATGTTCAGAACGTCATCTTTCACAGCTTCCCAAGTAGTAGGGAGCGGAGAATAGTAGTTATTGCTAATGTTTTGAATAGACACTTCATCACTTTCTTTGGACTTGAAGTTCTCATGAACTAAGCGAAACAAGGCTTGTTTGCTAGTTGGTTCGATATAGGAGGTGTCGACAAGTACTCTGAGGAAACAGCCCAGATTGGCAACTGATGTATTGAGGTTGTGTTTGTTCTTTTTATTTGTAGCGGTCAGAAGGCTTTGGTATGTATCTTCCAAAGGTTTTTTGGGCTCCAGAAAGTTTATCTCAGTTTCGAGCCATCCTAATAGAGTCTTTTTTATAGATGGTTTGTCAGGGCAGTAGCCTGCTTTATTGATTGTTCTGGTTTGCTTGATGCATTTATGAAAGTGTTTGAGCGTGTAGAGCTGGTCAGCCTGGTTTTCTTCGTGTCTGTAGGTTTCTGTGATGTGGCTGGTGATAAACAGGATAGTCTCTTCTGAGTTAAGGTTATAAGTGATTATCTCTTTGCAGTAAAAATCGTTTAGTTTATTATCGCTAAATAAAGGAAGGTTTATAGCGTATAAACGCTTAATCCACATGTAAATATAGTGTTTGTTGTGAAAGGTATAGCTTTCCTGTTTGCGTTCGATAAAATCATTAAGCGGATGTAAAAGCACTTTCAAAACCTTTGAGTTAATCTCCTGGTTTAGCAGTGAAGAGCTGATTTTTTGTCTATGGATAATGAATGCTTCTTTGTGTTTCAGATAGCAGACCTCAGGCAGGTTGGAATGAATGTCGAAGAAATTATCATATTGTTCATGGATAAAGGCGAGCGCTTCCGTCAATTCTATGATGAGCGGTTTGAGATTTGTGTTGTGGCAATTGGGAGCTGTCCAGCAAGTGCATGTTTTACTTTGTATCTGGTCAATCAGGCGTATAATACATGACTGGTAAAAACGAACTAAAGTGGACTGTTTTTTATCGGAGCATAGAATGGATGATTCAGCCAGTAATTGTTCTTTAATGATGGTGTGGACATTATCAATATCCGTCTTGAAGTATTCGTCATTGGATATGCCTTTTTTTATCAGGCAAATATCGGGTGTACCAATATTCGTGACAAGGCGCTCTATCTCTGTCAAGATATACTCCATGTGTAGAAGGTTTAGTTTTTAGTTAAACGAAATCAGTTTCGGATGGGGCCGAAACTGATTCTACTAATTTAATAATTTTGATAAAAAAGGAAAACTTATGTTGATAAAAATGATGCTTTTTGATTGATATGGTGTTGTTTACCTTATGAGCCATAGTGCTTCTTGCCATTGGTTTTCGGGTTGAGTTTATCTTTAAGTGCCAGCATGTCCTCACTGATTTTATTCTCCACCACTTTGGCATAAACCTGCGTAGTAGATAGTTTGGTATGACCTAGGATTTTGCTGACTGTTTCGATGGGGACACCGTTGGATAAGGCGATAGTGGTGGCAAAGGTATGCCTGGCAATGTGAAAGGAGAGGTTCTTCTTGATGTTGCACAAGTCTGCTATTTCTTTCAGGTAGCTGTTTAGGCGTTGGTTGGATATGCCTGGAAACAATTTGTTTTGGTTGATAGCCTTTGGGCTGTCTTTATATTTCTCCAGGATTGCTTGGGCTGCAGGTAAAAGAGGAATATGCACCGGCATTTCAGTTTTTTGACGCTTGGTATATATCCACTGGCCACCATCGATACCGATCACTAAATTATCACGGGTGAGGTTATGGACGTCGATGTAGGCCAAGCCTGTGTAGCAGGCTAACACAAAGAGGTCTTTCGTGAACTGTATTCGGTCAATGCTGAAGTGTTTCTCTTCCAGTCGTTGCAGTTCCTGAGGTGTCAAAAAGGCACGTTCGGTCTTTTTAAAGTTTAAACGATACTTGTCGAAGGGGTTTTTCTCCAGCCATTCCAGTTTGACGGCCATGTTAATCATCTTGCGGAAGCGCTCCATGTGTTTCATGATGCCATTGTTGGTTAATGGTCGTTGATGGTCGGTAGGTTGGTGAGCCCGTAAGAAGGCTTCAAACTCGGTTATGAAGCGATAGTTGAGTTCTTTCAACAGGATGTCATTTCGCTTTTTTCTTTTTTGAAGAAATGACTTGAGGTATTTAGCAGTCGTCAGATAATTCTTAAGCGTTCCCCAGGTTAAAATGTCTTTTTGTGACTCAGCATGGTAATCGATTAGATATTGCAAGGTGATGTCTTCCTCACTGTTGCCAAAGAAAAGTTGTTTGATAATGTGTGGGGTGGGCGTTTTCTTATTGAGCAGCAGGTTTCGATAGATGTTGGTCAATTCACTTCTAACACCTTCGAGGTAGAAATTTGTTTTTCGTGCGTCAATGGTTGTTGAAGTGACTCTTTCCTTGGCTTTGCTCCAGTGTTTGGTTTTTACATCTGTCTTAAGGGAAAACTCTGTTCTGTGGCCATTGACTGTCAGGCGGGCATAGATGGATGATTCTTCTTTGTTGTTTTTCTGTGGTCTGGCCACAAATAAAATTCTAAAGGTGTGCTCTTGTGTGTTCATTGTTGTGATTTTGTTGTTGATAAATGTGTGTTGTAAATCATTCTCAATTAGCTCTTTAGCTAATTTCAACAATCAAAATCAATCATCAGAAGGGGTGAAAAACTACACTTTAAATAGCTGTAACTTTCACTGTCATAGGTTTTTGTAAAATCAATCGGGAGTAAATATAAGGAAAAAGAAATTGACTCCCGAATATCTCCCGAGCAAAGCTCAAAATGATGATTTATTATGAATTTGCATAAAAACACAAAAACCTGTAAATCAGAAGATTTACAGGTTTTTGATGAACAATAAAAAGTATGTTCGTCGGGATGACAGGATTTGAACCTGCGACCCCTGGTCCCCCAGACCAGTGCGCTAACCGAGCTGCGCCACATCCCGAAAATGATAGCGCAAAGGTAATCAAAAACCTATTCTGAACAACTGGTATAAACCAAAAAAAGTTAAATCCGAATATTGATTAAGAGATTTAAGTGGCCAATAGCATCAGTATTAGCTGTTAATTTATATTTTTGTTTGCACACATTCAACATCACAATAATTCATAAAATTTTAGGTGACTGAAACTGATCTATTACAAGGCATTGAGAAGGGGAACGAAGCAGCTTTTAAAGAGTTGTTTCTGAAGTATTATACGCAGTTAGTTGTTTTTGCCAGAAAAGTGGTTGTTGATGACGATCTGGCAAGGGAGTTGGTTCAGGATGTGATGGTCAACTTCTACGAAAAGCGTGGAGAAATAAAAATTCATTCGTCGCTAAAAGCGCATTTATATCAGAGTGTGCGCAATCGTTGTTTAAACCAAATTAAGCATACCCAAATTCGTCGTGATCATCATGCCAATATTTACATCTCACACAAAAATGACGAAGCTTACGTGGATGATAAACTAGAGGAAACCGAGTTGGAGCAGCGTATCTTCTCTATTATTCAAACTTTACCAGCTCAGTGTAAGCGTATTTTTGAGATGAGTCGGTTTGATGGACACACCAATCAGGAAATTGCCGATCAGTTAGACCTTTCAAAAAGAACGGTAGAAACACAAATAAGTAAAGCATTAAAGACATTAAGAACACAACTAGCCGGGTATCTTGAGGCTTGGATCTGGTTGTTATTGTTCTTTTTTAAATAAAAATACCATTACAACTACGTGTGTCAAGAAACTTAGTTGTCATAGTATACGACACAAAGAGTTTGTAACCTTAAAAGGCATTTAGAAATGGAATTTGTATTTCAAATATTAGCAGACTTGCTTTCTCCGGTAGATGAGAAACAGGTGAAAGCCGAAGCGAAACAAATAGCTGAGCAGTCAGTGAAAGAACCTGTTGCTGAAAAGGTGGAGGAAACTCAAGCTGAGGTGCCAAATATTTTTGGTATGATGGATTTTCATTAATGATACTGTCATTGCAGAAAGCAACGATAGAATTGTTAATGATGAAACTGAGAACAAATGGATGAGCAAAATAAGCATATTGACGAACTGATTGTTAAGTATCTGGCTAAAGATATTTCAGCAGAGGAAGAGCAGGTGTTGGCAGATTGGCGACAACAGTCCAGCGATAATGCTGCCTACTTTACCCAAATGCAAAAGGTTTGGGATAATTCTTGTGCTTTGGTCGCTTTTCGCTCCGTAGATGTGGGCTGCGATTTTGAGAAATTTAAAACCAGGGTAGGCATGCAATCAAAACTTATTAAGCTGTCGTTTAAGCGCAAGCTGATGAGGTTTGCTGCCGTGATGATACCAGCCTTGGTTATCATTGCTGCATACACTTTGCATCAATCAGTACCGGGTTTTGGTAAGTGGGAAGCTTTTGCTACTGATGAAGAGGTAGATAGTATTGTTTTAATTGATCAGTCAGAAGTTTCATTAAATAAAAATAGTTTTCTGGCATATGAAAAGGATTTTGAAGGTGACGCCCGTAAACTTAAGCTGCGTGGAGAAGCTTATTTTAAAGTAGCCAAAAATCCAGAGAAACCTTTTGTAGTCAAAGTAGGTAATGCGGAAGTTAAAGTGCTGGGGACTGAGTTTAATATTGATGAGAACAGGCGTAACAATACTATTACTTTATCGGTCACCGAAGGCCGTGTAATGTTTACTTCCGGATCGGAAAAGGTTGAGGTGTCTGCTGGTGAAAGAGCAGTGTTATCCAATGATAAAATAGTTAAGAGCCCGTTGTATTCATCGAACTGTATTGCCTGGAAGACTGGTACTATAATTTTCGAAAAAGCCTCATTGGATGAAGTGCTGGAAACAGTTGTGGACCACTTTTCAGAGTTGCATGGTTTTGAAAATAAGGCATCTAAAAGTGATTTATTCATTACTACTCGCTTTACTAATCCTTCGCTAGAGGATGTATTAGTTGAGTTAAGAATTCATTTCAAGAAAAAAATTGAGATTAATGATAACAAATTGGTCATCTCTGATTAATTTCGGAGGTGATTAATTTTTTATGCCAATAATCTTAAACCATATTTATAAAAGCACACTTCTTGTTTTGCTCATTCTGCTGATTAACACCAGTTTGAATGGGCAAAATGTTTTATATAGGCAGGTTGAATTAAATACAACAACCGGCTCTACCCTATACTTCTTGTCAGAGATAGAGCGGCAAACCAACATTGTATTCAGCTATAGTAATCAGCTGTGCTTTCAGGAAGAACATCAGTTGACGATGCAATTGCCTACAGTTCGTCAGTTACTGGATGCCCTGTTTATTAATTGTCCATCTAATTATATTGTCAGGGGTTCTAAAATTATCATACAACCAATCGACGGTGAACCTCAAAAGTTTGTAATTAAGGGCTATGTGTTGGATAGTAGCTCGAAGGAAGCCTTAATTCAAGCCAATGTATATGAGCCTGAATTATTGTTAGGTACCATGAGTAATAATTTTGGGTTCTTCAGTATAAGTATGCCAAAGGGTTTTGTGCATTTAAGCAGTTCCTATGTAGGTTATAAAAATGGTCATCATTACATGAATCTCGAAAGTGATACAACTATTTACTTTATGATGGAGCCTAAGGCCGAGTTAGACGAAATTGCGGTAGTTGGCGAACGAGTGCCCGGAGCTGTTAAAAGTACACGTACCGGAACGATTGATGTGCCTATTGAACAGATCAAAAAGGTGCCTGTATATCTGGGCGAGGTGGATATCGTAAAAAGTATTCAGCTCTTACCCGGTATTCAGAGTGGAGGTGAAGGATTTAGTGAATTGTATGTACGTGGTGGTGGCCCTGACCAAAATTTGGTACTAATGGATGATGTGCCAATTTACAATGCCAGTCATTTACTTGGATTTTTCTCCATCTTTAATGCTGATGCGGTTAATAATGTAAGGGTTATCAAAGGTGGGTTTCCTGCGCGATATGGCGGACGTCTGTCATCAGTTATTGATATACGAATGTACGATGGCAATAATGAAGACTTTAAAGGTGTGGCAAGTATTGGGCTCTTATCGAGTAAGCTGGCGGTGGAGGGACCGTTGATTAAAGATAAGTCATCATTTTCGGTCTCATTAAGACGCACATACTTTGATGTACTGACCAGCGTATGGCAGCTGAAGGAGGTCGATAAAAGCCGTTACTATTTTTATGATTTCAATACCAAGCTAAATTATAAACTGTCTGATAACGATCGCTTGTATTTTAGTGCTTACCTTGGTAAGGATCAGTATGGTATATCCTATAATGAACAGTTTATTCCGGTTGAGTCGCCTGATGGAAAGCAAACTGAACAGACAGTAAAAACCTATGATGAAAGTGACATTGGGTGGAGGAATTATGTCGGCTCGGTTCGGTGGATTCATACCTTTGGCAATAAACTATTTGCTAATACCACTGTGGCTTATAGCGATTATCGATTCTTTATTGATCAAACCCTAAACTATATGTCGGATGGTGTTTGGAGTAAAGGTAGCCAAAACTATTACAGTGGTATTCGCGATTTAAGTGCCAAAATTGACCTGGACTATATGCCATCACCTAAGCACTATGTGCGTTTTGGCGGCAGTGCTATTAGTCATACATTCTATCCGGGTATAGATGTGGTGTTGAGAGAAATTGCTGGTTCAACACCTGTTGATACCACCTTTGGAGGTACAGCCATGCATCGTCCTGAGTTTCGCTTTTATGTGGAAGATGATTTTCATTTGCTGCCCAGGTTAAAGGTGAATATGGGAGGGCATTTTTCCTTATTTCAAACAGAAAGCGGTAAGTATTATTGGTCTGCCGAGCCACGTTTATCAGCTCGCTTTCTTATAAAAGATAATTTTTCGGTTAAGATGGCTTACAGCCAAATGACACAATATATGCATTTGCTTCGTACGGCAACAGTAGCAATGCCTACTGATTTATGGCTGCCTGTATCAGATCAAATTGCCCCAATGCGCGCTACCCAACATGCACTTGGTTTTGAGTATGAGATTAGTAAAGGATTTAATGTGTCGTTAGAATTATATTATAAAAAACTACAGGATATACTTGCTTATAAAGAAACAACTGGTTACTTCGATTTTGCTTCTGACTGGCAGAGTAAACTGACGGTTGGCAACGGCGAGTCATATGGTTTTGAGTTGTTGGTTCATCGTAAAATGGGAAATTTAACAGGTTGGTTCGGCTATACTTATTCTAAATCTACCAATCAGTTTGATGAACTAAATAATGGAAAGGAATTCCCTGCTAATTTTGACCGGACGCATGATATTTCCATCTATTCAACCTATCAATTTTCGAAAAAAGTAGATATGGGCGTTACCTGGACTTTTGGAACGGGTAATCCTATAACTCTTCCAGAGACCAAATACTATGCTCCACAGTTGCCTACTGCTGAGGTCAATGGTAATGCAAGCTATAACCAATTGATTAACGAACGTAATAGTTACCGAATGCCTAACTTTCATCGCCTGGATATTGGCTTTAATTTTAAGAAAGAGAAACGATGGGGGAGTCGGTTATGGAGTGTTGGTGTCATGAATAGCTATGGTCGTCAGAATCCATTCTTTTTGTATTTTGCGGACAGTGAGAATGAGCAAACAGGAGAGGTTACACGTTCATTAAAGCAGTTTAGTCTCTTTCCAATCCCAATTCCTTATGTCAGATATACCGTAAAATTTTAAAATGTTGCTGAAGCGCTTATATATAATATTACTAACTATCGGCGTATTAGCCTGTGAAAAGGACATTGAACTTGACCTTAATACACAGTCTGATAAGTTGGTTATGTATGCTTTTATTTATCCGGATAGTACGTTAAACTTTCATTTAAGTAAAAGCCGGAGTATTCTTTCAGTTGCGGATTTTGGGCATGTTGAAAAAGGTCGCTTTCAGCTTTTTGTTAATGATAATTTTCAGGGTGCTTATATTCTGCCCTCGGATACCACCTGGAGTGAATGGCCTGAGTTTACATTTAAGTCAGGGGATAATTTGCGTATCAATGCCTATGAGCTGAATGGTGATACTGTGAAGGCTGAGTCATACATACCGGAAGCAATAGATATTATGGATCTAGACACGTTATCAGTTGTGCAGGATGTGGCTGATAATGGCACAGTACAGATGCTTAAGTCAAAAGTTCGGTTTCAGGATCCTGGTGGTCAGAATAATTTCTATCAGTTATTGGTCATCAGAGAAGGGTGGGGAACAATTGGAAGCGATCCCTATTATACCCGTAAAACCATCGTTTACGACAAGGATGATGCAGTGTTTACCCAGGGCGATCAAAGTGGAAGTCTTTTGCCGGGCATTGATTTTCAGGGTTTATTTACAGATGCGATTATAAACGGTAAAACGTATGATCTAACTCTATATATACCTCGCGATAACCTGTTTTTTGACTATTACGAGGATAAGATACGCATAACCTATTATCTCTATCACCACACATTTGATTACTACAGCTATTTTCGTTCCATTATTCTGGCAGATGGCTATGGCGGATTTTACGAGGGACTGCCGGTATTTGAACCTGTTAAAATTCATACCAACATCCAAAATGGATTAGGTTTAGTATCCGGAATGAACTTTGATAGTGACTCGTTGGTTTTTGAAAAGTGACTTTGCTAATATATCGATTCTAAGTGTCAGTTGGCAGAAGCTTTAACTGTCATTATTGCGTGTGAAATGTCATATTTAAGATACGGCACATCTTTTGAAAGGGATGTGTAAAATTTGTAGTTTTACAACTTATTAAGAAATATTAATAATTAGATATTATGGCTCTTTTTGGAAAAATGGAAAACCTGGATGCCCCACAAGATGAGAATAAAGTAATGGGTGAAACAGAAAAGGTTAAAGTATTAATAATTGGTTCTGGCCCGGCTGGTTATACAGCTGCTATTTACGCTGCACGCGCTAATCTAAATCCGGTTATGTATGAAGGACTGCAACCGGGAGGACAGTTAACCACTACTACAGAAGTAGAAAACTATCCTGGTTATCCTGAGGGAGTAACAGGTCCGGAAATGATGGAAGACCTGAAGAAGCAAGCAGCGCGATTTGGTACTGATATACGCTTTGGTATGGCAACTGCTGCTGATTTAAGCGAGCGTCCGTTTAAAATTACTATTGATGGAAATAAAGTAGTAGAAGCTGAGGCTTTGATTATTGCTACCGGGGCAACAGCCAAATATTTAGGATTACCTGATGAAACTAAATACGCTGGATCTGGTGTATCTGCTTGTGCTACCTGTGATGGATTCTTCTATCGCGGCAAAGATGTAGCTGTAGTTGGTGGTGGAGATACTGCTCTTGAAGAGGCTATGTATCTGGCTGGTTTGTGCAAGAAAGTATACCTGATTGTACGCCGTGATGTCTTCAGAGCATCAAAAGTGATGCAGGATAGAGCTTTAAAAACGCCTAATATTGAGGTGCTTTGGAAACATCAAACAAAAGGCCTGTTCGGAGATGGAGTGGTAGAAGGTGCTACCTTAGTGAAAAACATGGGTACTCCTGAGGAGGAAGAAGTTAAAATTGCAATTGATGGCTTCTTCTTAGGTATTGGTCATAAGCCAAACTCTGACATATTTGCCGATTATATTGACACTAATGATGTAGGTTATATTCAAACTGTACCGGGAACATCAAAAACAAACGTTCCGGGAGTATTTGCCTGTGGTGATGTTCAGGATGATCAGTATCGCCAGGCTGTTACTGCAGCTGGCTCTGGCTGTATGGCAGCTATCGATGCAGAGCGATTCCTTGCTGAGCAAGAGTAATTGGAGCACTATATATTATGAAAGGGGATGGCGTTGTCATCCCCTTTTTTGCACAATAAACCATTTTGTCAGGTCGTAACTTTTTGTGAGGGATTCTTAAAACGCAGTTGGTATTTCGCAATAATTAAGCAGATTTTGTGAACAAATGGACAGTATTTATGAAGTATTTTGCTCATAAAAAGTGATGAATGCCACATTTTGTGTGGTGAATTTTATAGAATTTATTCTAGATTTGTATGATGTATTAAGAAGATTATACTGATGGACGATATTTTTGGAAAAATTGGCACCAGTCAAACTCTAAGTCAAAAGATAGAACGAAAAATAGAGGAAGCAATTCGCAACAAGCGTCTTATACCTGGTACGAAATTGCCTTCTGAGAAGGAATTGTGTGAAAGTTTTGCTGTGAGTCGCACAGCGCTTCGTGAAGCTTTGCGACGTCTAAGTGCGCGGGGCCTGATAGAGATTAAGAAGGGCAGTGGAATGTACGTTTCTGAGTTGAAGATTGAGGACGCAATTAAGTCGCTTAATCTTTATTACGATATGAAATTTGATTCAAACCTTATACGTCAGATTATAGAAGTTCGCCGGATTTTTGAGCCTGAAATAGGCCGTTTGGCGGCTACTAATCGAAGTGATGAGGATGTAAAGATTTTGCAGGCCAATGTGAGGGAGTTAGAATTGTGTAATCCGGATAATACTCAGCTGGAAGTGGATTTGATAAATCGCTTTCATATGAATATGGCCAAGGCAACAGGTAATCCCATTGTGATTATTTCAATGGAGCCTATTTATTCTTTATTGCCGCGTTTGCGTAATATGATATACGCTAATATTGAGGGGGAGAAAGAGTATACTTTACGTCTGCAGAAAGAAATACTGAATGCGCTTATTGATAAAGATGCTGACCGTTCATATCAGTATACTGTAGAGCTGTTGGAAAGGAACATGGAGGTATACGACAAGTACTTTAAAAATGTATAGTTCTAAAATTATAATAAGCACCATACAAAAAGCGGGTTATCATTGAGGTAACCCGCTTTTTGTATGGTGTTTATTTAGTGTTCATGAAGCTTTATAGGCTTCGATGGCTTTTTTAACCGAACCTTGTTTTAGTAGCAGTGCCCGGGCATCTTCATATGACAATTTAAGCTCTTCCATAATCATGCGCGCACCTCTGTCAACCAGTTTCTTATTGGTCAGTTGCATGTTCACCATTTTGTTTCCCTTAACGCGCCCGAGCTTAATCATAATGGTCGTTGTGATCATGTTAAGGATCATCTTCTGAGCAGTGCCGGCCTTTAGTCGGGTGCTGCCTGTAACAAACTCAGGACCAACAATGGCTTCTATTGGAAATTCAGTTACTTCAGCTACTTTGCTGTTGGGATTGCAGGTGATGCAACCTGTTAGTAGACCGTTTCGTCGCGCATGTTCTATGCCGCCAATAACATAGGGTGTCGTGCCGGATGCTGCAATACCTATGACAGTGTCTAATTCGTCAACTTTATACGCACTTAGTTCATTCCAGGCTTTATTGGCATCATCCTCGGCCGATTCAACAGCTTGACGAAGGGCTTTCTCGCCACCGGCTATGAGCCCAATCACCATGTTATCGGGTACGCCAAAGGTAGGAGGTAGTTCAGAAGCATCCAATACACCTAACCGACCACTGGTGCCTGCGCCCAGGTAAAAGACCCTGCCGCCTTGTTCCATTCTTTTTACAATGCGCTCAACCAGTTCTTTAATCTGCGGAAGTGCTTTTTGCACAGCCAGGTGCACATTGGCATCCTCTTTATTAATATTGGTAATCAGTTCTTCAACTGACATCTTTTCAAGGTTGTCAAAATGCGAGGGAGATTCGGTTATGCTTATTTTCTTGCTCTTCTTTGTCTTTGCTATCATTATTAATGCTTTAAATCATTGTGGTATTGAATAAGCCCCTCCATTGGGGCTTGATTGATGCTTCCAATCTTTAAGTTGTAGCAGGCTAAAGCCTTTTTTAACTGTTTTGTAAAGTGGAAGGCAATGCTGCCTGTAAAATGTATTTTAAGCTGTTCAATCTTATTGTATTGCAGCAGGTTTCGCTCAATAAACTCTTTAAATGAAACAATTACCAGGCTTTCGAGTTCTGGAATTGCTATGTTTTCTGAGATGAATTTAGTGTATTGGGCCAGGTATCGGTTAGGAAAGGGCTTTTTGTAAATGTTATCCAGTATCTCGGCCGGTGTTGCGTTGTATTTATTAAAGAATAACTCAGTGACAGACTGAGGTAGCTGTTTCTTTAATATATCGGCTATTAATTTTTTGCCTAATACCGCGCCACTGCCTTCGTCACCAATAATAAAGCCAAGAGGTGAAATATTGTTGATAATGTTCTGCCCGTCGTAGTGACATGAGTTTGAACCGGTGCCTAATATGCATGCTATGCCTTCATTATTCTGACAGAGCGAATGAGCTGCTGCCATTAAATCGCTGTTAATGTTTATAGGCATTTCGCCAAAGAACTCAAGCAAAGCTTTTCTTACAATGTTGTTCTTTTCTTCATTGGCACATCCTGCACCATAAAAATGAATAGCTTGAGGCTTCTTATTATTTAATGTATATTCCTCTCTTAAACTTTGCAGGATATCGGTTGAACTTTGGTAAAACGGATTAATGCCTTTTGTAATACATTTGTCTGAAATGATGCCATTTGATAGTAAGCACCATTCGGTTTTGGTTGATCCGCTGTCTGCAATTAGTACCATATTGTATATGTATGATATGTATTATAAGTTTGTGTTTAAGCTTATGAATCGCTTGTGGGGTTAGTGTTATTGATGTATTGAGCAGATGTTTTTGCCTGAATACGTTGCAAATGTATAAATAAAATAAAAGCAAATCAAGAATAATACGTAAGATGTATGACAAAAATTTGAAACTTTGTAAAATCTTCCTATTTTTGGTTCGTCAAATTGCTATGGAAATGAAGAATAGATATTTGAAAAATATAGTTGTTATTATAATGATGTGCCTTAATATGGTATCTGCCTGGGCACAGGATGCTGAAGTCAAGGACGTTTACGAGTACATTGTTGAGGCTAACAGGAATTGGCAAAATCCTTTAACAGAATGGACGCATTTAGGTGTTGTAACCTTGGATTCCTTGCAGGTTGATAAGGCGAAACAAAGTATCAACTACTATTTTAATAACCAGTTGTCATACCTCCCTTGGCGCGAAGCAATGGTGGATACTTTTTTTAAGAGTTTGCAGGCTAATCATAAAGAGTTTGCCGAGGGGTATAAAGCACAGGTTTATACTAATGGATATTTACTAACAGATTTGATTCCTAATGTCTATCGACATAATCTATCAATAGATACTCGACGACACATAGCTAATAAGAATGCAGGGAGTTATATTAAAAGAACAGATACAGATAATTATACGAGTGGCTTAAGTGGTAATCATATCGCTTTGTGGCACAGCCATGGGTGGTATTACGAGTCAAAACTGGACCGTTGGGAGTGGCAGCGCGCCCGGTTATATGGTTCGGTTGAGGATTTATCGCCAATGATGTATGTGTTGCCTTACCTGGCACCCATGCTCGAAAACGCTGGGGCTAATCTGTTTTTGCCACGTGAGCGATGTTTTAATCGTAATGAAGTAATTATTGACAATGATTGGTCAACAGAAGGTACAAAGCTTGAGCTGGCAAAGAAACTTGATTATAAACTGGAAAGTGGCTTTGCCTGGAAGGATACCTTATACAGTGGCGATAATCCATTTCTGTCAGGCAGTTCATACCTGGTTAGTAATGCAAACGGCAAGGTAGCTGGGTTTCATGCCAAGGTGCCTGAAGCTGGTGAGTATGCAGTGCATGTGGCCTATAAGCGTAATACAACCAATAGTGAAGTTGTGACCTACAAGGTGAAGCATGGTGGTGGAAAAACCGAATTTGTACTTAATCAATCAATGGGTGGCGATACCTGGGCCTATTTGGGAACTTTTTATTTTACACCTGAGCAAGAAGCTTTGGTGGAAATAAGCGGCAATGGCCAGGTATCGGTTGATGCAGTGCGACTGGGTGGCGGCATGGGCAATGTGGCCCGACGTCCGGCTGAGGAATTGATACCAAACGAATGGTCGCTGAATAATGGAAATCGCGAGGCATCAGAAGGGGAAGTGGTTGATCCGGAGCAGTATGAATGGAAAACATCAGAACGCCCGCGTTACATGGAGGCTGCCCGCTATTGGTTGCAGTATGCAGGCATGCCCGATACTTTGGTGTATAGTCTTAACGAAAGCAAAAACGATTATAACGACGACTACCAGAGCCGGGGCGAGTGGGTTGATTACCTGATGGGAGCACCTAACGGACCTACCAAAGACAGAGAGGCTGCCGGACTTGGTTTACCCATTGATTTGGCGTTTGCTTTCCATACAGATGCGGGTATCACACCTGACGATTCAATTATTGGAACGCTTGGTATCTACAGCTCTCAGCGCGACAGTGGTTATTTTCCTAATGGACAATCAAAGCTCTCAAGTCGCGATTTGACTGATATTATTCAATCCCAGATTGTAAATGATATTCAGGCTAAATACAACGCCGACTGGACGCGTCGTGGTATGTGGGATAAGCAGTACTCAGAGGCATGGCGCCCTAATGTGCCTACCATGTTGCTCGAGTTGCTGTCGCACCAAAACCTGGCCGATATGCGCTATGGACTTGATCCACATTTTCGATTTGACGTCAGCCGGGCGATATATAAAGGCATGCTCAGGTTTCTGGCTTTTCAGGAAGGACGTGATTACGTAGTGCAACCACTGCCGGTAAGCCACATGGCTATTACCGAAACGGACAAAGGCTATCGTCTGAGCTGGCAGCCGGTAATTGACTCATTGGAGGCAACAGCAGTGCCAACTCACTATAAAGTGTATTGTCGCATTGGTACTGGTGGATTTGATAATGGTACTTTGGTGGATGCACCTTTCTATGATTTACCTAAGGTTAAAAAAGGACAAATAGTGAGTTACAAAGTGACGGCTATCAACGAAGGAGGGGAGAGCTTTCCGGGTGAGATACTGGCTATGGGTATTGCTCGCAGGAAGGCAGAGAAGGTGTTGGTGGTGAATGCATTTGACCGCATTAGTGCGCCTGCTTTTATCGACGAAGGTAATTTTGCCGGTGTGGCCTGGTGGGACGATATGGGCGTACCCGATGGTATTGATTATAGTTTTACGGGTCATCAATATGATTTCAACCGCCAGTCGCCTTGGCTCGATGATGACAGCCCGGGTTGGGGAGCCAGCTATGCCACCTGCGAAGGAACCGGCGTTAAGGGTAACTCCTTCGATAATGTGATTATTCATGGGAAGGCCATAATGCAGGCGGGTTATTCGTTTGTGTCGGTGAGTGACGAGGTATTTGAAGATAGTAGCTACGATGCGTCAGCTTATAAGGCCATTGACATTATATTGGGTGAAGAAAAGACCACCTTATCATACAAGGGGACTGAGGTAAAATATAAGATATACACGCCTGCTTTCATGGAACAACTGAGGAAAGTAACTTCCAACAAGCAGCATGTGTTTATGAGTGGTGCTTATGTGGGCTCCGACTTCCACTTGACACGTGATACGCTGGCCAAGGATTTTGCGGCCGATGTGTTACGCTTTAAGTGGCGAACTAACCACGCAGTGCGAAATGGCCAGATATATGCCACTGATTATGTACATCCGGTGTTAAAAGGGCATTACACATTTAATACGCAGCCTGGACCCGATTATTATGCGGTTGAGGCACCAGATGCCATTGAGCCAATTGGTATTCATGCTGTAACGGCCATCCGCTATAAAGAGAATAACGCCAGTGCTGGTACCTTGTATGATGGAGAATATAAAACGGTCATATTGGGCTTTCCGTTTGAAACAGTAATGGGGGAGCAGGAGCGTACACAGTTAATGAAGCAGATACTTAGATTCTTTTATGTGGAATAGCTATTTTGACTATAGCCGAGAATTATATATTAAAAACTAACAAACTGATTAATAAGACTAAATCATAATAAAGATGGGTGAAAATATGACATGCATACTGCCTTATGCTGGTAAGGAAGAGATGATGCCAACACTAAAGACGTTTCAGGACGCAGGTGTAACAAACATTATTGTGGTGGCCAAAGAGGCTTGTGAAGTAGAAGGAGCTAACGTGATAGTGGCCACTGGCGGCCTGGATGCAACAGCTACCTGGAGGCAGCTGTTGAGCGAGGTGAGCGGCGACTATGTGGCTGTTTATACCAAAACAATGGCCTTGAATATTGGGCTGAATGCCTTGGAACGCATGGCCCGTTGTGGCGATGATGCCGGTGCCGGTATGGTGTATGCCGACTATTATGAGAAGAAAGAAGGTAAATTATCAGCACATCCGGTGATTGAATACCAGGCTGGGAGTTTGCGCGATGATTTTAATTTCGGCTCTTTGTTGTTGTATAAAGCACCAGCTCTTAAGGAGGCTGTGGAAGCCATGGATGCGGATTATAAGCATGCTGCTTTGTACGATTTACGCTTGCGCGTATCGCAAAAGCATGAGTTGATGCACCTACCCGAATTGCTCTATACTGAGGTGGAACTGGATACGCGCAAGTCGGGCGAGAAGATGTTCGACTATGTGGATCCGCGTAACCGCGACCGCCAGATTGAAATGGAGCTGGCCTGTACTGCGCACCTGAAAGCAGTAGGTGCTTATCTGAAGCCCGAATTTAAGCAGATTGAATTTGCTGAAGGGAACTATCCGGTGGAAGCATCGGTGATTATACCTGTGCGTAATCGTGAAAAAACCATTGGCGATGCCATCGAATCGGTATTGAAACAGCAAACTTCTTTTGCCTTCAACCTGATTATTGTGGATAACCATTCAACCGATAAAACCTCTGAAATTATCCGTTCGTTTAACGATGAGCGATTGATTCACATCATCCCTGAGCGCGATGATTTGGGTATTGGCGGGTGCTGGAATGCGGCAGTAGCCGATGAGCGATGTGGTAAGTTTGCCATCCAGCTCGATAGTGATGATCTCTACATCGACGAAACCGTGATTGAGCGTGTAGTGAAGGCTTTCTACGAGCAGAACTGCGCCATGGTGGTGGGTAGCTACCAAATGGTGAACTTCAAGCTCGAAGAGATTCCTCCGGGACTTATCGATCACAGGGAATGGACGCCAGATAACGGACGTAACAATGCCTTACGCATTAACGGGTTGGGAGCACCGCGTGCCTTTTATACACCAGTGTTGCGCGATGTGAAAGTGCCAAACACCAGCTATGGTGAGGACTATGCACTTGGTTTGAACATTAGCCGGCAGTACCAGATTGGTCGTATCTACGATCCCTTGTACTTGTGTCGTCGCTGGGACGATAACTCTGATGCATCGCTGGATATAGCCAAGATGAATGCGCACAACTTCTATAAGGACAAGATTAGAACCATGGAGTTTAAAGCGCGTCAGCAATTTGTGAAAAACAGTCAGTAGATGAAGAGTCCGCAGTCCGGAGAACACAGTCCGGTGCCGAACGAATCCTGGTCTGTGGAATCAATGTCTTCGGACTTCGGACGCCGAGCTTCGGACTTTGAAAATAACCCAAGCTGTAAATAGCTATCGGCTATCAGCTAAATGTAAGAAGTTAATAAAATGACCACTTCTCTCAAAACCAAAAAACTAATACAAGGCCAGCTCTGTGATTGGAGTCTGGCCACCAATAACTACGCCGGTCTTCAGAAGGTGAAAACCAAAAGTGTGCAACTGGATGGAGGCAGCGAAATAAAAGTGCAGTTTAATCCTGAGCGGATACGTTCATCGGCAGCCAAGGTCGATACTAAATCCATTCAGGAGCGTCCGTGCTTTTTATGTGAAGAGAATCGTCCGGCCGAACAGGAGGGCGTTGATTATGGCGATTATACCATTCTCATCAACCCGTTTCCTATTTTTACTGAACACCTGACGATTCCCAATAAAGAGCATACTTTGCAGTTGATTGCTCCTTATTTTCCATCAATGCTGGAATTGGCCAATGAGTTGGATGAATTCACCTTGTTTTATAACGGACCAAAGTGTGGAGCCTCGGCGCCTGACCATTTCCATTTTCAGGCAGGTATTAAAGGTTTTATGCCGCTTGAAGCCGATTTCAGGGGGAAGCGCTTTGCACAGCTGCATGCTACTCATAATGGGGTGGAGGTGTATAACTGGGCAGGCTATAATCGCGGTGTCATCACCTTTAAAGGAAGTGATAAAGAGGCTATTGAAAGCTTGTTTGGTAAGCTTCATAAGATGCTTGCCGACAGTCAGCCCGATGAAGTAGAACCTATGCTCAACGTGTTGGCCTATTTTGAAGAGGGGCAGTATGTGGTGCATGTATTTCCACGTATTTTGCACCGTCCGGCCTGCTATTTTGCCGAGGGAGATGAGCAGATACTCATCAGTCCGGCATCTGTGGATATGGGAGGTGTGTTTATCACGCCCCGTCCAGAAGATTTTGAGAAGATAGGCGGAAAGGATGTAGTGGATATCCTCAAGCAGGTGTGCCTGTCAGAAGAGGCTTGTGGAGAGTTGTTAAACCAGCTGATGGCTAAATAAAAAGTCCCCCATCCCTTGCTGCCGCACGAATCCTTTCGTGTGGCTTGAATAATACACCACGCGAAAGGATTCGCGCGGTAGCAGTGGGTGATACCCGCATGGAGAGGGGGCGAAAATAGAGTTTAAAAGCAAAGTAATACTGAGAGATAAACCTTAAAGTCTTGTATCTTTTGTCTTAAATCTTAAGTCTACAATGATAAAATACCCGATTTCCCTTTACAACCCGGCCGAAAGAGCTGAACTAACAGCCTTTCTTAATCAAAACTGGGAGTACGATGCCATCACTGAAGAACTATTGCAGGAAAAGCTGGAAGGCGATCCTGATTGGATGCCGCAAGCCACTTTTGTGTGTAAAGATGGACAGCGCATCATCGGATTTATGCAAGGGGTGATGCGGCATATCCGCGGAGTTAATTATGCCTATATAAAGCTCATGGCTGTGGATAGCCAGTATCGCCGACAAGGTGTTGCAACAGCATTGTATCAACGACTGGAGGAGGTATTTGTGGCACATCAGGCCAATGTGGTGCGCATCTATGATGTACCGCTCAACTATTTTATGCCGGGAATTGATCCGCGCTACACGCCGGCTTTGTGCTGGGCCATGCGTCGCGGCTTCGAGCGCTTTGGCGACACATCTAATTTAGTGGTTGATCTAAACCAGGATTGGGACATGAGCACCCGAGAAGATGCTTTAAGGACTGATGGCATTGAAGTGAGGCGCGCCAAGCCGGAAGATAAGCAGGCTGTGTTGGATTTTATTAAAGATGAATGGCTGTTGTGGACTAACGAGGTGGAAATGGCTTTTAGTGATGAGGTGCCATCCATCCACATTGCCTTGCTCAACGGTGAGGTGAAGGCTTTTTCGGCTCACAATGCCAATAATAAAGGTACCGGCTGGTTTGGTCCAATGGGCACACACCCCGACTTGCGAGGCAAGGGCATGGGTGCTATTTTGCTTAAGCGCTGCCTGCAGGACATGAAAGAGATGGGCTTGTCGCGCTCCATTATTCCCTGGGTGGGGCCCATTGATTTTTACGCCTGGCATGCCAACGCCCTTGTTGACAGGGTGTTTTGGCGTTTCGAAAAGAAATTGAACTAAATCAATACGGTCTGTTTCAACGGAAGCAGGCTTTGCATGAGTAATAGATAAGTATGTAAGTGCGTCAGAAGCGTATGTAAGGCCGTCAGCATTGTATGTAAGTGGTATCAGCATCCTATGTAAGCTTGTCTGAGGTATATGTAAGTGGGTTAGTATTGAATGTAAGCGTGACAGAGGCGAATGTAAGCCCGTCAGCATCATATGTAAGTTCGTCAGAAACGCATGTAAGCGTGCCAGAAGTGTATGCACGACCGTTTGTATTGTATGTAGGCTTACTTTTGTGAAATTCCCCCATCGCCTGGCGGCACTTCCCCAAGGGGAAGGTGTTTTAAGAAGTCGCTGTGCCATTCACTCCCCTTGGGGAGTGACCTAAAGAGAGAGGGGTAAGAGAAGTGGTTTAAGAACAAGACTACGCACTAATAACTGAGTTTCGGACTTCGAGCATCGGACTTCGGACGGACAAAAAGAGTACATCAAGCACAGTGCACTGCGCGCCATGCGCTATTAATATAATAACATCAGCATCGGACTCCGTGCAACGGACTTCGGACTAAAGAAAATATTATGAAACAAATTCCGGTTATACAGGTAGGTATTCAATTTAAGGAAACCATCGAGTTTACATTGTTTGGAGACTTTAAGGATAAATTAGGGGTAAAGTTATCGGGCAGATATAGTGCCACTATATTTGGAAAGGGTTTTCTATTGCTGAAACATGAAGAGGGTGAAGAAATAATTCTTAAAAGTGGGTTGCTTTTTGAACCACAGAGTGAGGATGCCTATTTCACGCTTCATGCTGTCACTATTGGTATTAACTTCCATTGGGAGCGTGACGAGGATCAGTCATTTAAAGGCGGATTAAAACTCCTGCTTGAGAATGACAAGATTACTGCTATCAATGTGTTGCCTGTTGAGGATTACCTGATGAGTGTTATTTCTTCGGAGATGAGTGCCACATCGTCACTGGAGCTATTAAAGGCTCATGCGGTGATATCGCGCAGCTGGTTGCTGGCGCAAATTGAAAAGAACCATAGCCTGCAAAGCAATACGGATGCATACAAGTCGGTGTTCGAAACCGACGATGAGTTTATTAAGTGGTACGACCGTGAGGATCACCTGAACTTCGATGTGTGTGCTGATGACCATTGCCAGCGCTACCAGGGCATTACCAGGGCTACCACCGAAGAGGTGGAAAATGCCGTGCGTGCTACCTGGGGCGAAGTGTTAATGAGTGGTGAGGCCATCTGCGATGCCCGCTTCTCGAAATGCTGCGGCGGCATGGTTGAGAAATTTGAGAATGTATGGGAACCGGTGAATCATCCCTACCTACAGGCTTTTGCCGATAACGATGTCGATCCAGAAGGCTTTAACCTCGATCTGAAAACAGAGGCCAATGCCGAAAAATGGATGCTGGGCATGCCCGATGCATTCTGTAATACCACTGATAAGGAAGTGCTGAGTCAGGTACTCAATGACTACGACCAGGAAACCAACGATTTCTACCGGTGGGAAGTAAGATATAGGCAAAGCGAAGTGAGTGAGCTGGTTAAAAAGCGCACCGGCATCGACTTTGGAACCATACAGGAGATGATACCTGTTGAACGAGGCGATTCTGGCCGCTTGATTAAGCTAAAGATAGTGGGCGATAAAAAGACCTTGACCATTGGTAAGGAACTGGAAATTCGTAAGGCATTGTCGGAGTCGCACCTTTATAGTTCTGCCTTTATCATCGAAAAGGAAGATGTTGATGGACAACTAATTTTCGTGCTAAAAGGTGCCGGATGGGGCCATGGTGTTGGCTTGTGCCAGATAGGAGCGGCGGTTATGGGCGCTAAAGGTTATGATTATAATGCTATCTTAATGCATTATTTCAGAGGGGCCGAATTGAAGAAAAAGTACTAACAATGATGGAAGACGGAAGGCTGAAGACGGAGGTTGATTGTATCCCTTCGGTCATGAGGCCTTGGTCATCAAGCATATTATTATGAAACAAAAATCGACATCTCCCTGGGCCTGGGTGCCCACCCTTTATTTTGCCGAAGGCATCCCTTACGTGGTGGTGATGACTTTGGCGGTTATCATGTATAAGAAACTTGATATATCGAATGCTGAAATAACATTTTATACGTCGTGGTTGTATTTGCCATGGGTCATTAAGCCGTTTTGGAGTCCCATTGTAGATACATTAAAAAGTAAGCGCTGGTGGATTGTAACCATGCAGTTGCTCATTGGTGCTGGTTTGGCGGGTATTGCTTTCACTATACCAACTACCTTTTTCTTTCAATCTACACTAGCTTTCTTTTGGCTGTTGGCTTTTAGCTCGGCTACACACGATATTGCAGCCGATGGCTTTTATATGTTTGGCATGGATGAAAGTAAGCAGGCCTATTTTATTGGTATTCGCAGTACTTTTTACCGCCTGTCGATGATCACCGGACAGGGATTGTTAGTTTACCTGGCTGGTCAGTTAGAAGAAACGGCACTATTTGGCAATGATACACCAAGTATACCATTGGCCTGGTCCCTTACCTTTTATGTAATAACAGGTATGTTTCTGTTGTTTGCACTTTATCATAAGTTTGCCCTGCCATATCCCGATGAAGATGAAAATAAGAATGTGAAGAGCCTTGGTGAAGTGGTGCGTGACTTTGGACAGACCTTTGTTACTTTCTTTAAGAAGAAAGATATCTGGGTGATCATGGGCATGCTCTTATTCTACCGTTTAGGCGAATCGCAACTTGTCAAGATGGCTTCTCCATTTTTATTGGATGCTCGCGAAGTGGGTGGTTTAGGTCTCAGTACAAGTGATGTTGGAATTGTTTATGGTACCATCGGAGTTATTTTCTTGACCATCGGTGGGATATTGGGCGGATTGGTAGCTTCAAAAAGGGGTTTGAAGTACTGGTTGTGGCCGATGGTAATAGCCATTAACCTGCCCAACCTCGTGTATGTTTATTTATCCTATGCCTTGCCTGAGTCTTTTGTGCTGGTAAGTATATCGGTAGCCATAGAGCAGTTTGGTTACGGCTTTGGTTTTACAGCCTATATGCTTTATCAGATTTATGTTTCGGAAGGAGAGCATAAAACAGCTCACTTTGCCTTTTGTACTGGGCTAATGGCCTTAGGTATGATGCTGCCGGGAATGATTTCGGGCTGGATTCAGGAGCTTATCGGTTATCAGTATTTCTTTATCTGGGTTATTGCTTGTACCATCCCAAGTTTTATAATGGTGAAGCTGATAAAGGTTGACCCAACATTTGGTATTAAAAAGAAATAAAGAAGTGGTTCGTGCCAAAATCCCTGGTGCGGACCACTCATTTAAACTCTCAACCCCAAACTCTGCAACTTTATACATTAAACTCCTCAACGCACAAAAACATGACGAAATCTACACGCTATTTGGCACTCGATGTACTTAGAGGCATTACCATCGCAGGTATGATACTGGTCAATACTCCGGGTAGTTGGTCGTATGTTTATTCGCCCTTGCGGCACGCAGCCTGGCACGGATGCACCCCTACCGATTTGGTGTTTCCTTTCTTTTTATTTGTTATGGGCGTTTCCATGTATTTTTCATTTTCGAAATATGGTAATTCATTAAATAAGCAGTCGCTTATCAAGATAGGCCGGCGTTCACTTTTGATTTTCGCAATAGGTTTATTTTTAAACTCTTTTCCTCAGTGGCAAGCCGATTTTTCCAAGCTAAGAATCATGGGGGTTATGCAGCGAATAGCCATCGTTTATGGCATTAGTTCGCTTTTGGTTCTGGCTTATAAATACAGAACGGTTCAATATATAGGTGGCGTTATTCTGCTGGTTTATTGGGCGATCCTTTATTTCTTTGGTGGGACCGATCCCTATAGTTTGGAAGGTAATGTAGTGACTGTAATCGATAAATGGATACTGGGTGAGCAGCACATGTACAAGGGCTTTGGCATGGCTTTCGACCCTGAAGGACTGTTGAGCTCGCTGCCCGCCGTGGTAACTACTCTAATCGGCTACTTGGTTGGACGCAGTATTAAAACCATTGAGAAGTCAAAGCTGCCTGTGCATTTATTCATTGTTGGAGTTGTTCTTACATTAACCGGATGGTTGTTGGATTTTGTGTGGCCAATTAATAAGCCTATCTGGACAGGTTCCTATGTGATTTATACAGCTGGTTTAGGAACCATGCTACTGGCTGTCTTAATCTGGGTCATCGATATCAAAGGTTTCAAAAAGTGGACATCCTTTTTTGTAGTTTTTGGTATGAATCCCTTGTTTATTTATGCCTTGTCAGGTCTTTGGGTTAAAACCTTATATAAGCTTATTCAGTTTAAAAGTGAAGATGGTGTTGTAATCGGATATCGAGCTTTGTATGAGTCTATTTTTGTACCGTTGGCCGGAAATATGAATGGTTCATTACTGTTTGCAATATCTCACATTGTTTTCTTTTGGTTGATTGGTTGGGTATTGTATCGATATAAGATATTTATTAAAGTATAGCAGCAATTGTTGTTATGCTGTTGTGTTTGTGTGTATCAATAATAAGAAAGCTGCTTCTGTAAAGAGGCAGCTTTCTTTTTGTTCGTTTGGTGTTGTTTGAGGTTTATTGGTAGAGAAAGTATTTAGCGGCTCTTTTTCTAAAGGTTTTTATGTCTTTATACCACAGGTGTTCAATATCTTCAACTAGCCATCGTTTTGTAAATTCTAGCCTGATTTTATCACTTCCGCTTACTTTATCAAACATGCCAAGGCGAGCCGGTTCGCAAAGTTCAAATACATTGTGTTCGGGCCACAGTTTATGAGCTTCCTGCAGTACATAAAACTGAATAAGGGATAAAGGCGCTTTGTTGTAATCGGTAAAGTGCACTTGTACACCATGTATTAACTTACCTTTTGACACACTGTAATAGGGCTTGTAGTGCACCGGTCTGAAGTGCAGACCTTCAATGTGTAAGGCGTTCAAGTTGTTGGCCAGGCTGTCGGCATCCATCCATTGGGCAGCAAATAGCTGGAAAGGCAGTGTGTAGCCCACACCAATGCTCATAACGTATAGTTCGCCTAATATACCACTGACCGGATAGAAGCTGGCTGAATAAGCATGTGGGATGTGTGGCGAAGATGGTACCCATGGTAAACCGGTTTCTTCAAAAGTCATGCTGCGTTGCCAGCCTTCCATTTTAATCACTTCCAAATCACATTGCACGCCATCTTTTAGCAGGTGTTCGCCATTTAAGAATAAGGCCAGTTCGCCCACTGTCATACCATGCACATAAGGTATGGGAAACTGACTGACGAAAGAGATAAATTCAGGTTCTGTAACCATGCCTTCCATTTTGATTCCTCCAAGTGGGTTAGGACGATCGAGCACAACCATTTTGATGTTATTCTCGGCCGCAGCTTCCATGGCCAGCCCTAGTGTACTGATATAAGTGTAGGAGCGCGAGCCAATGTCCTGAATGTCATACACCAACACATCAATGCCTTCCAGCATATTTGGCGTTGGTTTTTTGTGTTTGCCGTGAAGACTGTATACCGGCACATTGGTTTTCGGATCGGTAAAGAAATTTACTTTGTCGCCAGCTGAGTAGTCGCCGCGAACGCCGTGTTCAGGGCTGTACATAGCTTTAAGCATAACATTTGGTGCCTGGTGCAGAATGTCAATGCTTGATTCAAACTGGCTGTTTATGCCTGTTGGATTGGTAATGAGGCCAATGCGCTTATGTGCCAGTTGTTTGAAATTGTCATATTGTAATACTTCTATTCCTGATTTTGTTGTTTGCCCTATTGTAGAGCTGCTTATCAAAAGAAGTATGGCAAAAAAAAGATTTTTTCTCATCGCAATAATTATTAAAAAGAATTTGAGGAAATCTATTTGATTGATACATTTGTAATATGTAATACAAATATAAGCGCTATATTTTGTTTTCCTACTAAATGAGCTAAGTTATGCAAAAGACTCTGATGATATTCGTAATTCTTACTGCTTTTTGCGGAGGATGTGTTTATAATGCAAATCACAAGGTTGAAGCAGATTGGAGTAAGCCAGAGCAATTGCTGGAAAAAGGGCAGTTTGTAACGTTGAGCGCTTGGGTTGATTCTGCTCAGCATAATGTACCAATGTATTCTGATTTGTGGATGAAGCTTGATTCGTTTAAGCAAATAGCCAACAGGGTGCAATTGGAATTTAGCCTGGATGAAGAGGCTGTTGTTGAGCAGTTGAATGCATGTATTGGTGGTTATACGCAGGAAGAGTTAGGAAAGTGGGAGCGCAGTGGTATGCTTGAGTGTAGAGTGATTGACGGTGAGAAGCGCTATTTTAAAAGGGCGGTTGCCAACCTTGCTTTATTACTAAATAAAAGAGATGGCTTGATTGATGCTGCGCTTGATAGCTTTTGCCTGATGCACACCAGTGAAGTGATTCAGGCTATTGATTCTATTAATGCTTTTATAGCCGAACCTCAGGTGTTTAAGGTGCAATTTAATATGTGTTTGCAGGCCGATGCTGTGCCTGCTGGTGAGATGGTGCGTTGCTGGCTGCCATTTCCAAAAACTTCGCATCGTCGGCAATGTGGTGTAGAATTGGTTGCTGTTTCTGAGCCATCTTTTCTATTGGCAGATGACTCGTGTGTGCATCGTTCTATTTACATGGAGAAACCAGCTATTGCCGGACAGGAGACTGTTTTTAGTGTTACCTATAATTTCCAATCGTATGCTGAGTATTATGATATGGACAAGGTGCAGGCGTTGCCCTACGATATGGCGACTGCTCTATATAAACAATATACAGCACAGCAGGCTCCTCATATTGTATTTAGTAAGGAGTTGATGCAGCTGGTAGATAGTATCTGTGGTGAAGAGGTGCGACCTCATGAAGTGGTGAAAAAGTTGTACTACTGGATTGATGAAAATATCCCATGGGCGGGTGCTCTTGAGTATGCGGTAATGCCTGATATTCCCAGGTATGTATTAAGCAACAGGAGGGGAGATTGTGGTATGCAAACCTTGCTGTTCATGGCTATGGCGCGCTATAAAGGCATTCCGGTTAAATGGCAAAGTGGCTGGATGTTGCATCCAGGTGCTATTAATCTGCATGATTGGTGTGAAGTGTATTATCAGGGTGTTGGTTGGGTGCCGTTGGATATGTCTTTTAGCCTGCAGAAGTCAGATGATGAGCGTATTAAAGAGTTTTATATCAGTGGTATCGATGCTTATCGGCTCATTGTTAATGATGGTATTGGTGCTGATTTTTATCCGATAAAGCGGTTTATGAGAAGTGAGCCGTGGGATTTCCAGCGTGGTGAATTAGAATGGTCAGGTGGAAATATATACTTCAGTCAATGGGCTTATGAACTCACTCTGTTTTAGCTAATTATTAACCGTATTTCTTAGGTGTGTTTGCGTTTCTGGATTAATATGTCATATATGTTATAAAAATATCAAACTTTGTTTGAATTTGTTAAAACAATTTATAATTTTGACATGTGTAAGATGTAATACAACATACCTAACAAATGAAAAATAATCTTTTGCTTCTTTCATTAGCTGTTATTGCTCTTTTATATGCTTGTGAACAAGCTACTATCAAACAGGAGTTGGTAATTGAGCAGGTTGAAGCTAAATGGGTATCCGATTCGAGAGTGGATGTCTTTGATGTTGAGTTAGTGTATTCTCAAGATGCTCTGGTTGTAAAAGGTGAAACTACAATTCCACAGGCCAAAGACGAATTACTTCTAAAACTAGAGCAATCAAATAAACTGGTAGATAGTCTGGTAGTTTTGCCTTCCTCTAGTATCGAGAAAAAATGGGCCATTACTACTTTGAGTATTGCCAATCTGCGTGATGAACCAAGACATTCGGCGCAGTTGGTGTCACAAACTATTATGGGGACCCCAGTAAGGATTTTAAAGCAAGAAGGTGGATGGAGTCTTGTGCAATCACCTGATCGCTATATTGCCTGGACCAATAATTCTTCGCTTGCATTTATCGATGAGGCTGAGTTTAATGCGTGGCGTTCCGGGAGGCGTGTGTTTGTTTTATGCGATGGTTGGTTAGAAGATGGTTTTGGTCATCATGTTTCGGATTTGGTTAAAGGGAGCCTGCTGACAGTGGTGGAGAAGCAGAAGGATAAGGTGCTCCTCTCACTGCCCGATGGACGAAGTGGAACGGTGGGTGCGGATGTAGTTAGGGAGTTTGAAATGGCAGGCGCGTTGCCGACCTTGGAAAGTCAAGATCTTATTGAAGTGTCAAAGGAGTTTATGGGGTTGCCTTATCTGTGGGGCGGAACTTCTTCAAAAGCGGTTGATTGCTCCGGTTTTCTTAAGAATATTTACTTTTTGAATGGCTACATTTTAGCGCGTGATGCTTCTCAGCAAATCAAATATGGTCAACCTATAACACTACAGGTGGAAGCTTTGCAAGTGGGTGATTTGCTATTCTTTGGAGATGCTGAATCGAAAAAGGTAACGCACGTCGGAATGTATATTGGTGATACCGAGTTTATTCATTCGTCGGGTTGCGTGAAGGTTAATAGTCTGGATGAAACCAGAGACAACTATAGTGGTTACCGCAAAGCATCCTGGTTAGGGGCTCAGCGGTATATCGGACATGCGCCCGGGGATGGATTGATGCCTGTCAATCAGCATCCTTGGTATGTAAATCATAAATAAGGGGAATTAGTAATGAATACCAGAAGAATTTTTCTAAAAAATACTGGCTTACTGGCTGGTGCTGCTCTGCTTGGAGGAACACAGGGATCATGCGGTTCAGGCAAGGCGAAAGGTAACCCGCTTGGGGGAGCGAAAATGAAGTTGCGCTTTAAAGCATATGATTTACAGCTAAAACATACTTTCACCATTGCCTCTAATTCAAGGACTACTACACCGGTAATGTTAGTTGAGATTGAATATGATGGTGTGATTGGTTATGGAGAGGCGTCAATGCCACCGTATTTGGGTGAATCGCACGAAACGGCTGCTAAGTTTTTGTCAATGGTGAACCTGGAGCAGTTTGAGAGCCCGTTTTTATTGGAAGATATACTGGCGTACGTCGATAGTGTGATGCCTGGGAATTACGCAGCCAAAGCTTCGGTTGATATCGCTTTACACGATTTGTTAGGCAAGTTAGTTGGACAGCCGCTGTATAAAATGTGGGGATTGGACCCGGATAAAACACCTAACACCAGTTTCACCATTGGCATTGATACGTCTGATGTGGTGAGGGAGAAAGTGGAAGAAGCAGCTCCATACAAAATTCTGAAAGTAAAGTTGGGCAGGGGGAATGACAAGGAAATGATCAATACGATTCGTTCTGTTACCGACAAACCGCTGTGCGTAGATGTTAATCAGGGATGGAAGGATAAGCATGCCGCACTGGATATGATACATTGGCTGAAAGAGCAGGGAGTGGTTTTTGTGGAACAACCCATGTCAAAAGTTAAGGATGCCTGGGAAGATATGGCCTGGCTGACGGAAAACAGTCCGCTGCCAACTATTGCCGATGAGGCCTTGCAGACGGTAGCCGATGTTCTACCATTAAATGGCATCTATTCTGGTATAAATATTAAGCTGATGAAATGTGGCGGTTTACGGGCTGCCCGAAAGATGATGACAATTGCTCATGCCATGGATATGAAGGTAATGATTGGATGCATGACTGCTACTTCGTGCGCTATTTCTGCTGCTTCACAAATATCGCCACTGGTTGACTGGGCTGATTTAGACGGAAATCTACTGATATCAAATGATGTGTTTGATGGTGTCAAAGTGATTAACGGCAAAGTGACTTTAAAAGACCGTCCCGGAATTGGTGTTGTCAAATTGTGATGAATGAGAATGGGCGTGAAAAGTAATATCGGATTTTTTAAAAAGCAGATTACTGGTGTTTTGGGCAAAGAGCAGGTATGCAGCCAGTATATTGATCGCTATGCCAAAGGAACGGATGCAGGTTTTTACCGTTTAGTGCCACAGCTAGTGGTGCTGGTTAACTCTGAGTGGGAGTTGCAGGAAGTGATAAAAGCTGCAAGCAGTCATTTTGTCGCCATCACATTTAAGGCAGGTGGTACGAGCTTATCGGGTCAAACAATTACCGATTCGGTGCTAGTGGAGATTGGGCCTGAATTTAGTCAGCTGAATATATTAGATGAGGGCAAGCGTATAAAAGTCCAGCCCGGTGTAAGGGGTGGTTTTGCCAATGCACAATTGGCCAGGTATGGTTATAAAATTGGGCCTAGTCCGGCTTCAATTAATTCGGCCAAAATTGGCGGAATTGTGGCCAATAATGCCAGTGGTGCCAGTTATGGCATTATTACAAACAGCTACAATACCATTGAAGCTATGCGTATAGTGATGGCTGATGGTACTTTGTTGGTGACTGATGACAAAGCTAGTTGTAAGAACTTCCAGGAAACACATAAGGAATTATTGGATGAGTTACTTTGTATTAAGCAACAGCTTGAGAATGATCCGACGGTGTATGCCAAAATTCAGTCTAAATATCAGCTGAAAAACACCACCGGCTATGGGATGAATGCCTTTGTGGATTTTGATGATCCAATTGATATTTTAATGCATCTCATGGTGGGTTCAGAAGGGACTTTAGGGTTTATTTCGGAAGTGACCATGCGCACGATTCCTGATGAAGCGCATAAAAGTTGTGCATTGATCTTCTTGCCCAATATTCAGGAAGCGGCTAAGTGTATTATTCCTTTAAGGAGCTGTTGTGTCAGCGCAGCTGAGTTGATGGACCGCAATGCACTGCGGGCAGTGGAGAATGTTGATGGCTTACCTTCTGAGCTGAAAGAATTGCCAGATGGGGCGGCTGCTCTGTTGGTGGAGACGGCAGCAACAAGTGGAGAGGATTTGAAAGGCCGTCAGGAGGAAATTCTGGCTAAATTATCAGGGCTTCAAACGCTGTTTCCTATCAGCTTCACTGATAATGCTAAAGATTACAATACATTTTGGAAAGTGCGTAAGGGATTGTTTACCTCGGCAGCAGCCACACGCCCAAGTGGTGCAACCTGCATCATCGAAGATGTGGCTTTTCCGGGTGAGGTGCTTGCTGAGGCTTTGCCTGCTTTGCAAAAATTATTGGATAAGCACCATTACTCTGGCTCTGTTATGTGGGGCCACTTGCTGGACGGGAATATACACTTTTTAGTAATGCCTGATTTCGACCAGGATTGGCAGATGGATAACTACAAGCTGTTTATGCATGCGTTGGTTAAGTTGGTTGTGCATCAGTTTAACGGGAGCCTAAAAGCCGAGCATGGAACAGGTCGTAATATGGCGCCATTTGTTGAGTTTGAATGGGGACAAGAGGTATATGAATTGATGAAGCGTGTAAAGCGCGCGATTGATCCGCTGAATATTCTAAATCCTGGCGTTTTAATTAATGACGATCCAGAGGTCTACGCTAAAAATATTAAGCAACTACCGCAAAGTCATCCCTTGGTTGATGCTTGTATCGAATGTGGTTTTTGCGAGAGCAGTTGCCCATCACGAGATTTAACATTGACACCTCGGCAGCGCATCGCTGTTTACCGAGCTTTGAATGCTAATGTATCAGAAATATCAGGGAAAGATTTGAAGGCACTAGCTAAAGCATTCGAGTATAAGGGTGAAGAGAGTTGTGCAACAGATGGCTTATGTGCGCTAAATTGTCCGGTTGGGATAAATACGGGTAAACTGATAAAAGACTTGCGATTTGAATCAAAAAGTCGCTTGTCAAATGCTGTGGCCACTTATATAGCCAATCATTATGGGGGAACCAGTGCAGTTGTTAAGGGAGCTTTAAGTGCTGTTGGTGTACTGCAGAAAATATTGCAGTCAGCAGTAATGGAAAAAGGAGGCCATTTTGTGCATAACGTTTCTGGTCGAAATGTGCCTCTCTGGAACCGGTATATGCCACATGCGGCAGCAAGAGTTGATGTGGTATCGGATGTAAAGTCAGACCATAAGGTGGTGTACTTTCCGGCCTGTATCAATCGCATGATGGGCAATGATGCCAGTATGAAAGATAAAGATTCACTAACTAAGGTGACTAAAAGACTGCTTAATAAAGCAGGTTATGAAATAATTTATCCTGAGAACCTGTCCGGCCTTTGCTGTGGAATGTCATTCGACAGCAAAGGATTTCGTGGACAGGGAATGATGAAACTTAAAGAGTTGGAGGATGCTCTATTGGAAGCATCTGATTATGGTCGTTATCCGGTTTTGTGTGATATGAGCCCTTGTTTGTTGCGCATGAAAGAATTGATGGATGCGCGATTGGAGTTGTATGAGCCAATAGAATTCACCTTAAGCTTTCTGAAAGATAAGCTGCAGTTTACACCGCAGAATGAAACGGTGATGGTTCATGTGACTTGCAGTAGTACTAAAATGGGACTGGATGAGCAATTGGTGCAGCTGGCTCAGCTGTGCGCAAAAGAAGTAATTAAGCCTGAAAAAACGGGATGCTGCGGATGGGCAGGCGATAAAGGATTCAATCTGCCGGAATTAAACAAGTCAGCTTTGCGCTACCTGAAAGAAGAAGTGCCGGAACGAGCAGTGGCGGGCTATAGCACCAGCCGCACCTGTGAGGTAGGACTGTCGGTGCATACTGGCCTGACGTACCAGTCCATCTTGTATTTAGTGGATAAGGCAACTGAAAACTTAACTCAAAACAGATAATCAATGAAAATTTTTTATACGCTGATATTAGTCGTATTCACGAGTTTGGGCACTGCTGCACAATGTGATAAAGTGATTTCTTCGGTAGAAGATCCGGGGCCGGCACAAGTGACTGGCTCAACATTGCCTGTTGATACAAAGAAAATGGATTGGTTTTTTCCGGCAGACTACACACGTTTGGTGGCTTTTAGCGGGAGTGTCGGCAGTAAGGCTTCACACGAAGGGGTGGATTATGTGCATGACAACAAGGAACAGCCACACGTTTATGTGCACTCGATAGGTGCAGGAGAGGTGGTTTATGTGCGCGAAGGATGTCCCGAAAGCAGTTTGTTTGCCCACAACAATTACAGCCGCGAGTGTGGCGCCGGATGGGGGAATCATGTGGTAATTAAGCATGGCTCAATTTATTCGAGATATGCGCATTTGCGCAAAGGAACGGTGTCGGTTAAAGTGGGAGATGTAGTGTTTGGTGAGCAGCTGATTGGTGAGATGGGTAATTCAGGACGAAGTGAGTTGCGTCATTTACACTTTGAAGTAGGAACGCGCGCGCAGTTATTTGATCCATGCGGCATGTCTCAAAATTTCGACTATGTCTATAATCCATCACAGCTTAATTATAAAAAAAGAACAGGCATTGATGATGAACTGGCCGAAGATACGGCTAAGGTGGTAGTGTATCATGATAGAAATGCAGAACAAATAACCGTTGAGATGCCTGCAATGCATAAGCTGGGACAAGTAAAGTGCATCGAGCTGTATGATGCCTTGGGCAGAAGGCTTTATGAAGTTGCAGTGTCTGGAGGCAATGCCAATAGTGTCTATCGCCTGCCTTTTTTAGCACGCCAGCAGCTGTTAATCTGCCGGATTGTAACCACTAAGCTAAGTTTTACACGAAAGTTTATGAGTTAAATAATTTCCAATTTATCTAATGCAAAATCAAAATCTATGAAAAGAAATGTATTGTTATTCGGCCTGATAATGATGGTTATGGGGCTGTTTCAGTCGTGTGATAATGACGAAACAATCAATCGTTATTACCCAATTAGTTGGATGCCGGTTGTTGATTCGGATGGTGAAATGTTAAAGTCAACATATCTGGATGGAACGGAGCTGGAGTTTGTAGTGCCATTTAAGGTGCATAATGGCAATGAAGTTACGTCTATAGAATTAAGCACTGCAATCGTTGATCCAACAAGCGGTGAAGTGAGTCAAAAGACAAAGGTGAAAGAGTATGCTTCATCTGATTATGAATATGTAGCAGAAGAGTTGCATTACAAGGTAGATATGAGCTATACAATACCATCTGATTTGTTGGATAAGAAAGTGCAACTGCTCGCCGATTTTTATACGCAGAACGGCACATCTCAGGAGCGATTTGTTGCTGAATTTCAGGTGGTAGAGTTTAAAAACGTTATTGGTGGTTTGCCATATTTCTATATGTGGAATAATGGAAGCTGGGCGGCGCAAGGTTTTGAAGCTGAGCATTCAGCAGGTTATTCGGCTTTAAATATGGTCATGAATTTTTATGGATTTGATCCTGATAATGCCAATTTTCAAAATGATATGGGAGGCAATATTGCAGTTCATGATGTTGATTTTGTTACCTGGTACTATGTTACCCAATTGTCATCTCCAATTTTTGCGCAAACAGTAGATGAGGTGAATGAAGTTTATAATACTGAAGCCCCTTGGTATGGTGGTCCAAAAGTGTTAAAAGGTACAACAACAGGAACATATGAAGCTATTGAAGAGGCCATTAATAATGGTGAACCGGTAATTGTGCATGGTAACTTCCGTAATGTCGATTATTTGCACCAAATTGTTTTGGTAGGTTCTAACGAAACAGAATTTATGGTGCTCGATCCGGCCGGCAAATGGAATGGAGCCGTTAAGGGCGATTATGAAAAGACAGAAACGATAGGAATGTACACTAAGTACTTAAAAGCAGATGTGTACGCGGCTATTGGTGATGATGGTGAAGTGCATATGAATACGCCTTTTTAATCTGAATTAATCCTACTATTTAAATATTAAAATCAATGAAAAAGTATCTATTAAGTCTATTTTTCTTGTGCTCGCTTATTGTCTATGGGCAAGCGCAAATAGCCGTTACCGGAACGGTTACGGATGATCAAAATTTACCTTTGCCAGGAGTTAATGTGGTGATGAAAAGCAATCCATCGCAAGGTACAATTACTGATGTTGATGGTAAATACTCCTTGGAAGTAACTGAGGGCGAAACTTTGGTCTTTACATTTATTGGAATGAAGTCACAGGAAGTACCAGTCCTGAATCAAACCATCATCAACATCACAATGGAGTCTGCATTTATTGGACTGGATGAGGTAGTAGCTGTGGGTTATGGTGTCCAGAAAAAAAGTGATATTACAGGTGCTGTTGCATCTGTAAATGCTGAGGTGTTAGATGGACAGCCAGTGGCAAGTGCAGCTACGATGCTGCAGGGACGAGCTTCGGGTGTTATGGTAACAGAAACATCAGGTGCGCCAGGTTCTGGTTTGTCGGTGCGTATCCGAGGAACAGGTACGGTTAATAATTCATCACCTTTATATGTGGTGGATGGTATTTTATTAGATGATATAGGTTTCCTTAATCCATCGGATGTGGCTAATATGGAGGTGTTAAAAGATGCTTCTGCCACAGCTATTTATGGTTCTAGAGGTGCAAATGGTGTTATATTAATTACAACCAAAACGGGTAGCACAGCTGATTCTAAAGTGCAGTTAGAGGTGAGTGGAGGTGTTCAGGAAGTATGGAACAAGCCAAACTTAATGAATTCTGAAGATTGGTTGGATACCTATAATATCTCGCAAATGAATGCTGCCAAATTTACTGGTTCGAGCGCGTATAAGCCACTTAACCTGCAGGCTCCATCTGATAATTTAATGCGCACAACCAATTGGTTTGATGAAGTAGTGAGAACGGGTAAAGTATATAAAGCTAATGCTACTATATCGCGTGGTGATGAAAAATCAAACTCGTTGATTAGTGCAGGTTACTTCCAAAACGAAGGAATTGTTTTGAATTCGATGTATGAGCGTTTCAATGCTCGTATTAATAACAACTATTTTATCGGTGACAAGTGGGAAGCTGGCTTTAATATTGCTGTTTCGCATGAGGAGACAGATGCTATAACAGGAAATGCTATCAATGGTATTTTAACTCTAGCGCAACGCATGGATCCATTAACGCCTGTTTATCAGGATAACGGCGAGTATGCATCAACACCATATTCTGATTTGGGCAATCCTGTAGCGCAGTTAAATAGGGATGTGTATAAGGATAAGGAGTTGAGTGTTTTAGCACGGGCTTATGTGCAGTTTGAGCCGATTAATAATTTGTTCTTTAAAACAGCTGTCAGCCTTAACATGTATCGTGATAAAAGCAAAACGTATTACCCTGCCTATGACTATGGTAATGAGTTGAGAGCCGTAAATAATATTTCTAAGACGTATAGCGATACTGATGGTATATTAACTGAAAACACCATTAACTATATCTTCTCCAGAGAGAAGCATAACCTATCATTATTAGGTGGTTTTACGGCTGAACAAACAAAGTACGAATACCTGGGTGCATCGCGAAATAATGTGCCTAATGATATTGAAGAGTTGCAATATATTTCTGCTTCGGCTGATATTGAAAGTACTAATGCATGGAACTCAGGTACTGATGTGCGTATGTACTCATACCTGGCCCGTGTCAATTATGACTATGCTGATAAATATTTCTTAACGGCCTCATTCCGTCGTGATGGTTCGTCGGTTTTCGGTCCTGATAAACGATTGGGTAGCTTCCCGTCAATGTCTTTAGGATGGAAACTAAGAAACGAGTCATTTATGGACTGGTTATCATACGATGTGGTGAACCGTATTAAGGTAAGAGCCGGATGGGGACGTGTTGGTAATGCTAAGATTCCTCCCTATTCATTTACATCAACCGTTCAAACCAAAGATAGTCGTGTAGAGTATAGTTATGTGTTTGGTGGACAGGAGCAACCCGGTGCAGCACCAGTAAGAATGGCCAATACAGAGGTTCAATGGGAGACTGTTGAGTCAACCAACTTTGGTATTGATATGGCATTCTTGGGCGATAAGATAAGTTTATCGGCTGACTATTTTATTAAGGAGACCAAGGATATGTTAGTTCAGGTCCCAATTGCACAGTATGCCGGATATGACGGAAGTCCTTATGTGAATGCTGGAAACGTAGAAAATAAAGGTTTTGAGATTGACCTTGGCTATCGCGGTAAGATAGGTAGTGACTTGAAATTTGCGCTTAATGTAAACGCATCGCATGTGAAAAATGAAGTAACCGATTTGGGTGGTGGACAACCAATTTATGGCGGTTCAGTTAGTCTGGTTGGCTCTGTAACGCGCACGATGGAAGGCCTGCCAATTGGTTCATTCTATGGATATGAAGTAGAGGGTGTTTTCCAAACAGATGAGGAAGTCGCCAACAGTCCGCAGTCAGCTGATCCGATTGGAGCCGGTGATTTTCGCTTTAAAGATCAATGGACCGATAAAGACAACGATGGTGTATTGGAAGAACCAGATGGTGTAATTGATGCCAATGACCGTACTATGATTGGAAATCCGATTCCGGACTTATTTTATGGTATTAACCTTGACCTGGAATATAAAAATTGGGATATGTCTGTGTTCTTCCAGGGAATCCAGGGTAATGACATTTTTAACGGCTTCAAGTATTATAACTATGCTGATTACAAGCGCTTTGCTCTAACGGAGGACTATAAGAAGCATTGGACACCACAAAACGGGTCCAACTCAATGTTTGGGCTTAATGCAGCAACAACTGAGTATAACCTGAAGCAGTCTGATTTCTATATTGAAGATGGTTCGTATTTGCGTTTGAAAAACTTGCAGATTGGCTATACATTCAGAGATGTAGCTCCTTGGTTATCAAGTGTGAGATTGTATTTCTCAGGCCAGAATTTACTCACGTTTACCAGTTATTCAGGTTTAGATCCAGAAATAGGGGGAGGAACCCTGTCTCAAGGGGTTGATTATGGAACTTACCCTCAGGCAAGAACCTATTCATTTGGCGCAAGTGTAAACTTCTAATCGTAAACGACTATGAAAAATATTAAAAACATATTATTAGCCGGACTATTGGTCTTTGCCTTCGGTGCATGTAGCGAAGATTTTCTGGACACAAAAAAGATTGGAGAGCAAACTGAAGATAGTTTCTACTCTAATGATGCTGAGTTGATAAAGGCAGCTAATGCTTGCTATGCACCGCTGTGGGAATACCACTACAACTGGGGACGTACCTCAATGAATAACTCCAGTACTGATGATGCTGTTGACCGCGAGGATTTACAGTTGCGAGAGTTTACGTATAATGCCGGTCATTTCCTGTTTTTGTACAATTACCGCTATAACTACAGGGGGATTTTGATTGCCAATAAGCTTATATACAATGTGGAAGGTGCAGATATTCCTGGTGTGAAAGATAAGGAACTTCAAAAGCGTGTAGTTGCTGAGGCTAAGTATATGCGTGCTTATTACTACTACGATTTGGTGAAAATGTTTGGCGATGTACCTCTAATCACGGTACCGTTGTTAAAGGATGATCTAACACAAACTCGTGAAAGTGCTGATAAAGTATTTGAGCAAATTGAAAAAGATTTACTTGAAGCAGCAGCTGACTTGCCAACTAAGGCTGAGGTGGCAGATATTGATGAGTTAGGCCGTGCTACCAAAGGGGCTGCCTATGGTTTATTAGCTAAAGTGTGTATGACTCAGGCAAGTTCTGGTTACTCAAGTCAGTCGTTTTATGACGATTCAAAGTGGGCAGATGCTAAGAAATATGCCGAGGAGGTATTTAAGTTAGGATATGATTTGTACCGCGGTGATTATCATGATATTTTCACTGAAGAAGGAGAGAATGGCATTGGATCTATTTTTGAAGTACAGTTTTATGATTCACCATTAGATGATGGTGCATTTACCAATAACGGTAACTTTACCACATTCCTGAATATGCCTTGGTTGGGAGCAGCCGACCCTTATGGCCGTTATCAGGCTACATATGATTTGTACATGGAGTTTGAAGATGGTGATCCTCGTCGTGAGCAGTCATTAATGAATTCATTGACTTTTGGTGAAGAGTGGGCGTATGAAAATAGTGAAGGAGAAACGATTATTCCTGTTGTTAACGAAGATTTGACAGGGTTTAGTAACTACAAGCATTATCTGTCAAGGGAGCGTTACTTTAGTCTTGGTAACTTCCGTAACTCGCCAATCAACGAGCGTATTATCCGACTGTCTGATATCTACCTGGTGTATGCAGAGGCTTGTTACCATACAGGCGAAGAAGGTATAGCCAGAACGTATTTAAATTATGTGCGTGAGCGAGCTCGTCAGGGCAATGATGCTGTTTTGCCAGATGTTACTGTAGGAGGTGCTGATTTGTTAGAGGCAATTTACCACGAGCGCAGAGTGGAGCTGTGTGGTGAAGGTCATCGATTCCATGACTTGGTGCGAACAGGTCGCCTGGAGCAGGAGTTGAAGGTGAATGGTTATAAAGTAAAAGCTGCGTTGACCAAGGAAGATGATGGTTCGATTACCGTTTCTGATTCTGGTGAGCCAGTATTTAAGGCAACAAACCTACAGATGCCTAAAAATATGTTCTTCCCAATACCGCAAAGTGAAGTGGATAATACGGGTGGTGTTATAACGCAAAATCCCGGATATTAGGGTGTAATTAAATAAATGGAATAAAGAGGGTGTAATGCCCTCTTTATTTTTTTTACTTTCACTTATGAAATATTTTATAGGTATAATATTGTTGGCAATTGGATATACGGCAAGTGCTCAGGAACGATTGGTTTCAGCTGGTCATGAAGCTTTTTATTACTCTGGCCGTGTTGACTTATCTCAATCGGATGTAGCAAGATTCGACTGGCCAGGTGTTTCAATTTATTTTCAGTTTACTGGCGAAGTGCTGGGATTGTGTCTCGATGGTGGTGAGCGCAACTATTTCAATGTTTTTATCGATGGACTGTTGCATGAGGTGATGCATGCGCCCAATGATACGGTTTATTCGATCGGGGGCATTAAAGGCCGGGGTTGGCATTCGTGCCGTATTCAAAAACGTACCGAGGGTGAAATGGGAATGGTTGTATTCAAAGGTGTTCATTTGGAAAAGGAGGCACAAATAAGATCTGTGGAGCATCAGCAACGGTGTAAAATAGAATTCATTGGTAATTCCATTACCTGCGGCTATGGCACTGAGGGTAAATTGCCCGAAGAAGATTTCTTGCCGGAGACCGAAAATGTCAATAAATCCTATGCTTTTATCACGGCTCGTGCATTTGATGCTGAGTGTTACGTGACTGCTCATTCGGGGCTGGGGGTGGTTCGTAATTACGGTGATAAAGAGCCTGTCTCTACAAAGCTGGCGACTTTACCTAATCGCTATCATCAGGTTTTCGATATGATTACATCTTTAACCTGGGATTTTACTCAATGGCAGCCTGATGCCGTGGTTATTAACTTAGGAACTAATGATTACTCAACTAATGTAGCTCCTGATAAGTCAGTGTTTGTTGACCGATACGTGCAGTTTATAAAGCAATTGCGGACGTACTATGGTGATACCCCAATCTTTTGCATCAATGGTCCCATGCGTGATGAGCCTGCTTATTCAAATGTAAAAGAGGTGGTTGAGACAGCTCGAAGTGTATATGGCGATAAGCACATCTACTTTATAGGTATTCCAGCCAGCTTATTAAATATGGATTCTGATTTAGGCTCTGATTACCATCCGTCGTATCGCGGACAGTTAAAGATGGCACGCCATATTATTCCAACTATTGCGAATGTAATGAATTGGAAATTTGATGACAGTGAGTATGAGGCTTTGAGCTATTAGTTACTCTTTCCATGTCTTTTAACGTAGTGTTTCGAATCGCCCCATTCACTATAGCCAATTTCTCGGCCGGCCATCTCTACGCGGATGCTTAAACAGTTGGAGCAGTCCTCGGCACCCTCGTCAGTACAGGGTTTATTTTCGTATAGTGTGTAATCCTTACGATGCAGAGTAGGTGTTATGTTGGGCATAATCACATTGGCACCAAAGCGTAGAGCTTTTTCGCGGCCCATCGGATCGATTGCCTGGAGGGCTGTCGCAGCTGCAATATTGATATCGGGCATTAGTAATCTTAAAGCAGCGATCATGTTCAGGGAGACATCGAACCGTCGCTGAAGTGGCCAAAGGATGTCTTTATGTGCATATAACGGTGTTTCGGTATGCTCAATAAATGGCCCCATGCCTACCATATCAATATTCATATCTTTGAAAAATAATAGATCGTCCGCCAATTGCTCATAGCTCTGAAATGGCAGGCCAATCATCACGCCGGTCCCGGTTTGGTAACCAATCTTCTGCAGCGTTTTTAAGCAGTTGATGCGCGTTTCAAAGTTGTGTTTCTCATCCTCAGGATGAATCTTGTAGTATAATTCCTTATTCGAACTTTCAATTCGTAAGAGGTAACGATGAGCGCCTGCTTCAAACCACTCTCTGTATACTTCTTCACTTTGTTCGCCTAATGAAATAGTAATGCCCAATTCTCCGTTGGTAGCTTCTTTGATGGCCTTTAACAGATTGGTAATGCGCGAAGTAAAGGTTGTATCGCTTCTTTCGCCTGACTGTAAAACCAATGAGCCGTACTTGTTTTCATGAGCAAAAATTGCGGCTTCGATTATGGCTTGGTCATCTATATCGTAGCGTTCTGAGTGGTTGTTGCTTTTTCTGATGCCACAGTAGTAGCAGTCTTTGGTGCAATAATTTGAAAATTCAACCAGTCCCCTGAAATACACCTTTTTTCCGAGTGTTTCAATGTATTTATTTCCCACCGACTTCAGAAAATAGTCGCGTTCAACGCCTTCTAAACTAATTAAAAAACTCAGTTCATCTCTTGTAAGTGTTTCTTTTACAAGTAAAATATCAATCTTTTTGCTCACGGTTCGCTTCTTTTTAGACTGCGTAAAAATAACAAAAAATCATTGGCTGATGGTTTGATAATTGAATCATTCGTGTATTTTTGCGCAGGTAACAGATTGTTACTAAAAATTATTGGGTGTAAGTTGGTGGTTGTGTTAGTGTCTTTGTTTATAAGCATTTTGGTAACTTATGATTTTCATCATATTATTACATGACTTTCTGTAAATACCCAATGGAGAATAGTTAGACAGACAAAATAATACACAAATGATAAACGAACAGCTGCTAAATCCGAAAAGCATTGTGGTGGTGGGAGCCTCCGATGATGTAATGAAGCCCGGAGGAAAGATTCTTAAAAACATTGTTGATGGCAATTATAAAGGTGACTTGTATGTTACTAACCTCAAGAGTGATGAGGTTCAGGGGATAAAGTCCTATCGTGATGTGGCTGATTTACCCGAAAATGTTGATCTGGCAGTGTTGGCTATTGCTGCCAAATTTTGCCCGCAAACGGTTGAGGTGTTGGCAAAGCAAAAAGGCACCAGGGCTTTTATTATTATTTCTGCAGGTTTTAGTGAAGAAAATGAAGAAGGTGCTGCTTTAGAGCATCAAATTGTTAATACAATTAATGAGGTAGGCGGCTGTTTGATTGGTCCTAACTGTGTGGGGATGCTTACTACCAATCATAGTAGTGTGTTTACAACGCCAATTCCGGCATTGGAGCCAATGGGAGCTGATTTTATTTCAGGTTCCGGAGCAACGGCTGTGTTTATTATTGAGGCTGGAATGGCCAAAGGCTTGAAGTTTAATAGTGTTTATTCGGTAGGTAATAGTGCTCAAACAGGTGTGGAAGAGGTACTGGAGTATCTGGATAATACCTATGTGGAAGGAAAGAGTTCGAAGATAAAACTGCTTTATCTCGAAAGTGTGAACAACCCTCAGAAGCTTTTGAAGCATGCTGCATCCTTAATTAATAAAGGCTGTAAAATTGCGGCTGTTAAAGCTGGTAATTCAGAAGCAGGTAGTCGTGCGGCTTCTAGTCATACGGGTGCCTTGGCAAGTAGTGATTTGGCAGTTGATGCCTTGTTTAAAAAAGCAGGAATCGTTCGTTGTTATGGGCGTGAGGAGTTGGCCAATGTGGCAGCTGTTTTCATGGTCGAGGAGTTGAAAGGGAAGAATATTGCAGTGATTACCCATGCGGGAGGACCAGCAGTGATGTTAACCGATGCATTGTCTAATGGTGGTCTGGAAGTACCGGCCATTGATGGGCCAAAAGCTGAGGCATTGTTAGAAAAGTTGTATCCCGGTTCGAGTGTGGCTAATCCTATTGACTTTCTGGCAACCGGAACGGCTGAGCAGCTGGGTGATATAATTGATGCTTGTGAAAATGACTTCAATCACATCGATGCTATGGCTGTTGTATTTGGTAGTCCGGGTTTATTCACTAATGAGGAAGTTTACAAGGTGCTTCACCGTAAGATAAGGGAGTGTAAGAAGCCAATATATCCGATTTTACCGTCCGTAGTTAACGTCAAGGATGATATTGAAATGTTTATTAATTTGGGAAATGTTAACTTTCCGGATGAGGTGCTGTTTGGTAATGCGTTAACCAAGGTTTATAATACGCCTAAACCTGTTGCGATATCAGGTGGTGAAGAGGATTTGGATGTGCAGGCGCTTCGCCGGATTATTGAAGCACAACCTGATGGGTATGTTTCGCCTGAAGTCGTTCAGGAGTTGCTCGATGTGGCTGGTGTGCCGCGGGTTAAAGAGTTTGTGAGTGATAAAGTTGAAGATTTGCAGACGGCAGTGGCTGAGGTTGGTTATCCGGTTGTGATGAAGGTTGTTGGGCCAGTTCATAAGTCAGATGTTGGTGGGGTTGTGCTTAATGTTGACTCAGATGAGCAACTAAATGCTGAATTTGTGCGTATGATGCAAATAGCAGATGCTACCGGTGTAATGCTACAACCAATGATTACAGGGAAGGAGTTGTTTATAGGTGCAACTTATGAGCCGGGTTTCGGACACATGGTTTTGTGCGGAATGGGTGGTATCTTTATCGAAGTATTAAAAGATGTTGCCTCTGGTTTAGCGCCTGTTAATCAGGGTGAAGCTCTCGAAATGATACGGGGGTTAAAAAGTTATAAAATTATTGAAGGAGTGCGAGGGCAAAAAGGCATTGATGAAAACAAATATGCCGAAATCATTGTTCGTTTGTCATCTATGCTGATGCATGCTCCTGAAATTAAAGAAATGGATATAAATCCGCTATTGGGTGACGGTGAAAAAGTGATTGCTGTAGATGCCCGGATACGGATTCAAAAGTAACTGTTTGTGTATTGATAATGATGAAAAAGTCGGCTCTTCAAAGGAAGGCCGGCTTTTTTATTGTCTTAATATTAAATAAAGAAATATATCTTTAAATGCTACACTGCAACTATGAATAGGTGGGTTTCTTGTGGATAATTTTTTTGTTTTAAAGAAAAAATACCTTAAACTTGATCTAAATCATTATTGGGGATGCATTAATAATAATAAATCCTGTTATTTTTGTGAAGGCTTATGATTTGAAATGGGGCCTAATGAATTGTTTAATAGGGTTTAGTGTGTCTTTTGTGTGGGTGGGGGTGTGAATTGTGTTAGAGATTGATATCAAGCCTGTTGGATAAAATGATATGAGTAGGAAATTGACGATTGATATTATTTTTTGCATGTCTTTAGCGGTGTTTTTTGCACCCTTCTTTTTGAGTGCGACTGTATTTGGCTGGTACGAGGGATTTAATCTTAACCATCCAATGTTCATGAGTTTTTTGAAGTTTGCGGTGCTGGCTACTCTTGGTGAAGTTATTGGCTTACGAATAAAGACAGGTAGATACACAGCTGATGGCTTTGGAATACTGCCCCGGGCGATAATCTGGGGATTGTTGGGACTAACCATTAAAATGGCGTTTGTGATATTTGCATCGGGTGTGCCTGTTTTTCTTGAGAAAATCGGAGTTGAAGGAGCACTTGCTGTGATGAGTCAATCGTTCACTGCTGAAAAGTTACTCGTGGCATTTTGTATTAGTGCAGCAATGAACCTCATTTATGCGCCGGTTATGATGACTTTGCATCGCATAACGGATACGCATATTATAATGAATAATGGCAGTTTGACTTGTTTGTTAAAGCCTGTCGCTTTTGGTAAAATTATGAAAGAGATGGACTGGGGTGTGCAATGGAATTTTGTGTTTAAAAAGACGATACCGTTCTTTTGGATACCTGCACACACAATCACATTTCTGATGGCACCTGAATATAGGGTGTTGTTTGCTGCCTTGCTGGGAATTGTATTGGGCGTATTGCTTGCAATAGCAGGAAATAAGAAGCCTTCGGCGGGCTGATAGGTTGCATATCTCGGGTAAAAAAAGCATATTTGAAGTAATAGAAACCTCTGTAAAAATCAATAACTATGTCTAAGATTGGTATTTTTTATGGTCCTGAGTTGGGTAGCGTTGAGAAAGTTGCTCATGTTATCGAACAAAAGTTAGGAGCAGATAAAGTAGAACTGATTGCTGTTAAAAAGGCTGACGAATCAGTATTAGAACGATTTGATAAGCTGATTTTCGGTATGTCTACAATTGGTAAAACAAATTGGGATTCTGAATATAAAGATACTGATTGGGATGAGTTTGCTACGTGTTTTGGTAAAGTAAACTGGGAAGGTAAAAAGATTGCCATGTACTGTTTGGGAGATCACATTCAGTATCCGCAACATTTTGTCGATGCTCTTGGGTGGGTGTATGATCGATTGGAAAATACAGCTGCTGAAGTGGTAGGTTTTTGCTCAACCGAAGAATATACCTATGAGGAGTCAGAAGGTATTAAAGACGGTCAGTTTTTAGGCTTGCCAGTTGATGAGGATAATGAAGCGGATAAAACTGATGTGCGCGTCGAAAACTGGATTAACCGACTCATAAACGAGTTTGGTTTTTAAATGATATCTAATTGGGTGGTGCGCTGTGCCACCCTTTTTGTTTTCAATCACAAAGAGCTATCAGCTCACGATGTAAAATTAATCTAATGCAATCACACACAAATACACCAATTGATGCTAATATAGTTGATAATGTTCTGGCTAAGTATCAAATTGGCGATCTTAATAATGCAACTATCCGGGAGATTGTTTCTATTGTAAATGATATTGAAGAGCAGAGTGGTGAGAAGTTTATTCGGATGGAAATGGGTGTTCCCGGGCTGGTACCTTCTGAAATAGCAACCAATGCAGAGATTGATGCACTTAAAAAGGGGGTGGCGTCCAAATATCCAATGTTAGAAGGTATTAAGCCGCTTAAGGATGAAACAAGTCGTTTTGTCAAAGCCTTTCTGAACTTGGATATCCCTTCAGAGTGTTGCGTACCCACAGTGGGTTCTATGCAGGGCTCATATGCCAACTTTCTGGTATGTGGTCAGATATATAAAGAAAGAGATACGCTTTTATTTATTGATCCTGGGTTTCCGGTGCAAAAGCAGCAATTAGATGTACTTGGGTACAAGTACGATTCTTTTGATGTATATAATTACAGGGGAGAGGCACTACGGGAGAAGCTTGAGTCATATTTCAAAACCGGTAAGATTTCGGCGGTAATATACTCCAACCCGAATAATCCGACATGGGTATGTTTTACTGAGTCGGAATTGCAGATAATTGGTGAGCTGGCAACAAAATATGATGTAGTAGTTATTGAAGACCTGGCTTATTTTGCCATGGATTTTCGTCAGGATCTTTCTAAGCCATTTGAGCCGCCATATCAGGTCTCTGTTGGGCATTATACGAATAATTATGTGCTGCTTATCTCAAGTTCTAAGGCCTTTAGTTATGCCGGTCAGCGCATAAGTATGACGTGTATGTCAGAATACTTGTACAATCGTCGCTACAAAAACCTTCAGGAAAGGTTTGGGGTAGATAAATATGGTCAGGTACTGGTGACGCGCGTATTGTATGCTTTGTCTTCAGGTACTTGCCATTCGGCACAGCATGCCTTGGCGGCCATGTTAAAAGCTGCCAATGATGGTGAATTTAATTTCCTGGAGGAGGTTAAGGATTATAAGGAACGAGGGCATGTGATGAAGGAGCTGTTTTTGGCAAATGGTTTCAATCTGACATATGATAAGGATATCGATCAACCTCTGGCCGACGGTTTTTATTTCACAGTATCGTATAAGGACATGACAGGAGGGCAGTTGCTTGAAAAACTACTTTACTATGGAATTAGTGCAATAACCCTGGGAAAGACCGGTAGTAAGCAGGAGAGCATAAGGGCTTGTGTGTCGCAAACAGGAAAAGAACGCTTTGAGGATTTAAGGATTCGCTTGGAGGCTTTTAGAGCTGATAATCCATAGATTCAATGTGTTGGTGATAATTTGTAAGCTTGTTTATATCCTTTATAAACAAGTAAATACTGATAGTAGTCATGTTGAAAATCGATACTTAAGTTTAAATTTGTAATATCTATTAAAGACTCTATAATATGGCAAAAGCAAAAGGTGCAATTGTGGTGGATACAGCAAGGTGCAAAGGCTGCGGCGTTTGTACAACAGCATGCCCCACAAAGGTAATTGAATTAGCTGCCGAGGTTAACGGCAAGGGGTATCACTATGCCTACATGGCAAATCCTGATGCCTGTATCGGTTGTTCTAATTGCGGGATAGTTTGTCCTGATACTTGTATTACTGTTTATCGCGCTAAGGCAGGAGCTACTGCTTAATGTAAAACTCATAAAGGAAATTAGTCACACATGAGAGAATTAAAACTAATGAAAGGTAATGAGGCGATTGCTGAAGCAGCTATCCGTGCTGGTGTGGATGGTTACTTTGGTTACCCTATTACTCCCCAGTCGGAAGTAATGGAAACCCTCATGGCCGAAAAGCCTTGGGAGACAACCGGGATGGTTGTTTTGCAGGCAGAAAGCGAAATCGCATCTATTAACATGGTTTATGGCGGAGCCGGTTGCGGTAAGCGCGTAATGACTTCTTCTTCAAGTCCTGGCGTGAGTTTAATGCAGGAAGGTTTGACATACCTTGCAGGAGCTGAGCTACCTTGTGTTGTAGTAAATGTTGTGAGGGGAGGACCTGGTTTAGGTACCATTCAGCCTGCACAGTCTGATTACTTCCAAACTGTTAAAGGTGGTGGACATGGGGATTATAAATTAATCACATTGGCACCTGCTTCAGTGCAGGAGATGGCTGACTTTGTTGAAACAGCCTTCGACCTGGCTTTTAAATATCGTAACCCGGTAATGATTTTATCTGATGGTGTAATTGGTCAGATGATGGAGAAAGTGGAATTGAAGGAATTCAAACCACGTTGGACTGCTGAATACATTGAGCAAAACCATTCTTGGGCGACAACCGGAAAGAAAAAAGACCGTGCTAAAAATATTATCACTTCAGTGCAGTTAGAAGCATCTGTTCAGGAAGCTTTTAACCATAAATTACAGAACAAGTATCAACAGGTTGAGGAAAACGAAGTATTGTTTGAAGAAACAATGTGTGATGATGCTGAATATTTGGTGGTAGCCTATGGTTCCAGTGCACGTATCTGTCAGAAATCAGTTGAGCTGGCGCGTGAAAAGGGTATCAAAGTAGGTATGTTACGTCCAATTACACTTTACCCATTCCCAACCAAGCAGCTGCAAGAAAGAGCCAAGCAGGTAAAAGGTATTTTATCAGTTGAGATGAGTGCGGGCCAAATGGTTGAGGATGTAAAACTAGCTGTAGAATGTAAAGTGCCGGTTGAGCATTTCGGACGTTTTGGTGGTTCGGTACATTCACCTGGTGAAGTGGTTGAGGCACTTGAACAAAAACTAATTGGAGGATAAGCAATGTCAGATATAAACACAATTATAAAACCTGAAAACATCATCTACAAAAAGACGGATGTTCTTTCGGAAAACGAATTGCACTATTGTCCTGGATGTAGCCACGGTACAGTGCATAAATTGATTGCCGAGGTAATCGAAGAAATGGGTATTCAGGATAAAACCATTGGTATTGCACCTGTTGGTTGTTCGGTATTGGCCTACAATTACCTGGAGATTGACTGGCAGGAAGCAGCTCATGGCCGTGCTCCTGCGTTGGCAACAGCTGTTAAGCGTTTAATGCCTGAGAACTATGTGTTCTCATACCAGGGTGATGGTGACCTGGCTGCTATTGGTACAGCTGAAACCATTCATGCTTGTAACCGCGGTGAAAACATTGTAATGGTATTCATCAACAACGGTATTTATGGTATGACAGGGGGCCAGATGGCACCAACTACATTACCAGGCATGCCTGCTTCTACCTGTCCGGCTGGTCGTGATGTAAGCCACGATGGTGCGCCTATCAAGATTTCTGAAATTCTGGCACAACTGCCAGGTACTTGTTATGTGACACGTCAGTCTGTTCATACAGCTGCCAACGTACGCAAAACAAAGAAGGCACTGAAAAAAGCCTTCGAAAATCAGGCAGCTAACAAAGGTACATCATTGGTTGAGGTGGTTTCAACTTGTAGCTCAGGCTGGAAAATGACACCAACAAAGGCCAATGAATGGATGGAAGAAAACATGTTCCCATACTACCCTCTTGGTGATATCAAGGACGAGTAGTTCGGTTTAATCTCTTAAAATTTGAAGAAATGAAAGAAGAAATAGTAATAGCCGGATTTGGTGGACAAGGAGTACTTTCGATGGGTAAGATATTAGCTTACTCAGGCGTAATGCAGGATATGGAAGTATCATGGATGCCAGCATACGGACCGGAAATGCGTGGTGGTACAGCTAACGTGACTGTTATCCTTAGCGATGAGCGTATTAGCTCGCCTATCTTACACGAATATGATACTGCCATCATTCTTAACCAGCAGTCGATGGATAAATTTGAAAAGGATGTAAAGCCTGGTGGTACATTAATTTATGATGGTAATGGTATTACACGTCATCCTGAGCGTACCGATATCAATATTTATCGTGTAGATGCTACTGAAGAAGCAGCACGCATGCATGCTGTTAAAACATTCAATATGATTGTATTGGGCGGATACCTGAAAGTGAAGCCAATTGTTAAGATGGAGAATGTTATTGCAGGACTTAAAAAGTCATTGCCAGAGCGTCACCACCACCTTATTCCAATGAATGAGAAAGCGATCACGCGTGGAGGTGAAATTATTAATGAAGTTTCGTTGGTTGAATAACCCAACTTGTTCATAAAGTTAAAAGAGCGCTTCTTATTGGAAGCGCTCTTTTAGTATCAGGTGACTTATAATCGTTTAAAAGTAGCTTGAACCATCCCAGCAATGTGTGCACAATTTCTCTTTAGGTAAGCCAATGGCCTCAACCAGGTCATCCAGCTTTTGGAATTTCAGGGAAGTTAAGTCCAGTGATTGGCGAATTTCCTCCACCATCGCTTCATACTTCTCCGAATTATTGTCCGAATACTCCTTCATATCAACATCTTCACGTCCTTCGAGTTTGCAGGCTGCCTTGATGGTTGCTAAATCCATGTTTGAACGCGAACGGCTGAAATTTAAAAATTCGCAAGGATAAGTTAATGGCGGACAAGCAATGCGCACGTGCACTTCCTTAATGCCTGCTTTATGCAAGTCCTGTACGTTATCTTTTAGTTGTGTGCCTCTTACAATAGAGTCATCTAAAAATATACCACGTCCCCCTTCTATCAATGCTTTATTGGGTAGTAGCTTCATTTTAGCCACCAGGTCACGGGTTTTCTGGCTTTGTGGCATAAAGCTGCGGGGCCAGGTAGGCGTGTATTTCGAGTACGGTCGCTTCAATGGGATACCTGTAGCGTGGCTATAGCCCATGGCATGACCCACGCCAGAATCAGGAATGCCAGCACAAAAGTCCGCCTCGGTGCCATTGCTCTTTGCTAAAGCAGCTCCGCAACGGTAGCGACTTTCATCAACGTTGATACCTTCATAAAATGATGGAGGGTAGCCATAATAGACCCACAAAAATGAACATACCTGCATCTTTTCACTGGGCTGGCGAAGTTGCTCATATCCATCACAGGTGATTTTAACAATCTCCCCAGGTCCCAGGTATTTATCAATTTCATAATCAAGATTAGAGAAGGCACATGTTTCAAACGAAGCTGCATAAGCACCTTGTTTCTTTCCAAGGATAATTGGTGTTCGGCCCAGTTTGTCTCTCGCTGCCAGCAAACCATCTTCGGTTAGTATCAGCATCGAACACGAACCTTTGATGCTGTTGAATACATTTTCAATACCTTCCTTAAATGTTTGACCTTCGGCAATAAGCATGGCCACCAGCTCGGTTGGATTGATGCTGTTTTGACTGGTCTCTGAAAAGGTGCGGTGCTGCCTGATAAATCGCTCTTCCAGTTCATCGATATTGACGATTTTAGAAACAGTAGCAACAGCAAATCGGCCTAAGTTTGAGGTCACAATTATTGGCTGTGCCTCTGTGTCAGAGATCACACCGATGCCGCTGGTGCCTTCAAAGTTTTCAATATCTGATTCAAACTTGTTTCTGAAATAGCCATCTTCAAGACTGTGTATGGCCCTTTGAAAACCTTTTTCAGGTGATAAAAATGCTAATCCGGCTCGTTTGGTTCCCAGATGTGAATGATAATCTGTCCCATAAAAGACATCTGTAACGCAGTCACTTTTCGAAATGCTGCCAAAAAATCCACTCATGTTGATTGTTTATTATGTGATTGAGGTACTAGGTGAGCTAAATTAGATATTTCCACGAAGTTTGCCTTGCTTAAATCGGCTTCTAGCCTTATTTGTTTTTGTTCTAAATGGTTGTTTATCAGCATGGAATAGGATATTATAGTAAATTAAGAGGGTGCAATTATCTGTAAATAAATAAAAGTAGCCAAAGACCAACTGGTCTAATTTTTTGTTCTTCGTAAATAAAAACCTTGCGGAAGTTTGGGGCATATATGTTGCATAGCAACAGGGCATTTTGCATGAAATAAAAAATATCTGTTAGATTTGCGTCGTGAATTCTTTATCCGGTTATAAGAAAAAATCAGTCATTTGCGTATTCAAAAAGTGGAGCCGTAAAGGGTATGCTATTTTTGGGTCGCTGGGTAATGTTGTGCATATTGGCCGGCTGTCTGTCGACCTGGTACAATGGATTGGTCAGGTTGTGTTACATGTTGAAACAGAGCTTCTGCATGCATTAAGACTGGAGCAGGATGATGATGAAACAATAAATGAGATAAATGAGGATGTGTTACAGGTATTAGTATTAGCTAATGATGCTGTAGCATGTGATGTCACAATAAACGAACATTATTAATAACCGTCAGCAGGGGAAATCCTTGTTGGCGGTTTTTTATTTTATGCATATGGTACAAGAAATTAAGGAACGGATTCTGGAAGGTGGTTCTATTACACAGGAGGAGGCATTGGATTTAATCAGTTTGGAGAACAAAGAGGAACTTTATGAAGCAGCCGATGAACTTCGTCGTCATTATAAAGGCGATTTTATGGAGATGTGCTCCATTATGAATGCAAAGTCGGGCAAGTGTACGCAAAACTGTAAATGGTGCTCACAATCCATGTTTCATAATACCAATGTGGAGGAGTATGAACTGGTTGACTTAAAGGAAGCCGAGCAGCTGGCCGATGAGAATGCCAGCAAAGGGGTTTATCGTTTCTCGCTGGTAACCAGTGGAAGAGCTATTTCCAACGGTAACCTTGATAAATTGTGTGGTGTTTATAAAAGCATCCAGCGTAAAACGCCGATTCACCTCTGCGCGTCTATGGGCTTGTTAAACCGTTCGCAGCTGGATAAGTTGAGAGAAGCTGGTGTGGGCCATTATCATTGCAATATTGAAACGGCTCCTTCATACTTTAAACAGGTGTGTACCTCACATACCATGGAGGAAAAGATTCGTACCATAAAGGCGGCTCGTTCGGCAGGTATGGGTATTTGTTCGGGCGGAATCATTGGCATGGGCGAAACGATGGAACAGCGCATCGAGATGGCGTTTACCTTATCTGAATTGGAGATTGAGTCCATTCCGCTAAATGTGCTGATGCCCGTGGAAGGAACCCAGTTAGCTGCCGCTGAACCTTTGTCCGATGAGGAGGTACTGACTACTTTTGCACTCTTCCGCTTTATTAATCCGAAGGCTAACATCCGCTTGGCAGGTGGCCGTAACCTGATTAGTCATATCCAGAACAAAGCCTTAAAAGCAGGCGTGAGTGCGGCATTGGTAGGTGACTATTTAACAACAGTAGGAACCAATATCAACCAGGATAAAGAAGCCTTCACGGGTGCTGGTTTTAAGCTTGATCATGAGCTGCTAGAAGAAAATACATGCTGTAAAGCTTAATGGCATTTGAAATGAATATAAATCAGTTGATAGATGTTGACCACAAACATGTGTGGCATCCATATACTTCCATGGTCAATCCGTTGCCTGTTTATCCGGTGGATCGTGCTGAAGCCTGCACTATCTACCTGAAGGATGGCCGCGAACTTACAGATGGTATGTCATCATGGTGGGCGGCTGTTCATGGCTATAATCATCCAGTGTTAAATGCGGCTGTTCAAAAGCAGATGAAAAGCATGTCGCACATAATGTTTGGCGGCTTAACACACGAACCGGCTGTTGAGCTTGCCTCTCGATTGATCGAGCTAACTCCATCATCTTTGCAGAAGGTGTTTTTTTGTGATTCAGGTTCAGTTGCAGTTGAGGTGGCTATGAAGATGGCCCTTCAGTATTGGATTGCACAAGGGAAAAGTGAGAAATCAAAATTTGCTACCATTCGTTCCGGTTACCATGGTGATACCTGGAATGCCATGTCGGTATGCGATCCTGAAACTGGTATGCATCACATTTTCAGTAAGGCTTTGCCGGTACATTTCTTTGCCGATCAGCCAAGGTGTCGATTTGGTGAATCTGATATTCAGACAGGTATAGATGCGATACATGCAATATTAAAAAAACACCAAAGCGAAATAGCTGCGGTTATACTTGAACCAATCGTTCAGGGGGCCGGAGGTATGTGGTTTTATTCTGCCGATTACCTGCGCGAATTGAGGACCTTGTGTACACGTTACAATGTGCTTTTAATAGCTGATGAGATTGCAACCGGATTTGGACGTACAGGTAAACTTTTTGCTTGCGAGCATGCAGGTATTGAGCCCGATATAATGTGCCTGGGTAAGGCCATTACAGGAGGCTACATGAGTTTTGCAGCGACTTTAGCTACAAGTCAATTGGCTGAAACTATTAGTAATGGTCAGCCGGGGGTATTTATGCACGGGCCAACTTTCATGGGTAATCCATTGGCTTGTGCAGTGGCCAATGCCAGTATTGATTTGTTGTTGAAATCAGGTTGGCAAGAACAAGTACAACACATTGAAGCTGAATTGCTAAAAGGACTGAGTGTTTGTAAGCAATTATCCAATGTCAAAGATGTACGTTGTCTTGGCGCAATTGGTGTGGTTGAACTGGAGCAGCCGGTTGATATGGCCATTGTACAGAAGCGTTTTGTTGAGTTGGGTGTTTGGGTGCGTCCGTTTGGACGAAATGTGTACCTGATGCCACCTTTCATTATTCGTGATGATGAGCTGAATAAGTTATGTGCAGCTGTTTATCAGGTTATAAAAGAGGAGGGCGTAAAATGACTTATGATGAACAACTGGCTGGGATTGAATCCGCCGGATTGCTGCGCAAGTTAAGGGCTGTTGAGTCCTTGCATGGTGCCTATTGTCGTTACAACAATAAGCAATTGCTCAACCTCACATCCAATGATTATCTCGGATTGGCCAATAATGCACAGTTGCGAGAAACATTCTATAAGCAACAGGTTGAAGCCGGAACATGGCAGCTGGGAGCCTCATCTTCGCGTTTGCTTACAGGTAATACTACGCTGTATGATGACGTGGAGGATTTGTTAAGGTGCAATTATATGGCTGAGGCAGCATTGTTTTACAACAGCGGTTATCATGCCAACACGGGCATCTTACCGGCTTTAACTGAAAAGAAGGATTTGATACTGTCTGATAAATTATGTCATGCCAGCATCATTGATGGTATTCGCTTGAGTGATGCAGAACATGTTCGTTACCGTCATCTTGATTACGAGCAACTTTCTTCCATCTTGAATAGGCGGAGGCATTTTTATCAACGGGTTTTTATTGTCACCGAGTCGGTGTTTAGTATGGATGGTGATGCGGCAGATCTGGAGCAACTTGTAGCAATTAAGGAGCAATACGGCTGTATTTTGTATGTTGATGAAGCCCATGCTGTGGGAGTGTTGGGTGATAAAGGTTTGGGACTATGCGAAGTACAGCAGGTAATCAATCGTATCGATATTATTGTGGGCACCCTCGGGAAAGCTTATGCTTCAGTTGGGGCATTTGCAATTGTAAACACTACCATTAAGCGCTTATTGGTAAACAAGTCGCGCACCCTAATTTACACAACCGCTTTACCACCCGTTAATATGGCATGGACGAAATTTGTCACTGAGCAAATGGCTGATTTTGCTGAAGAACGCAAGCGGCTGGAGGCTTTGACGGAGTTTATGTATAAGGCCCTGTTCAGTAAAGGCTATCCGGTGCACCAGAGCCATATAATGCCTGTTTTTCTGGGGGCCAATGATGTGGCTGTACAGTTATCTGAGCATCTACAAAAACAAGGTTACCTGGTTTTTCCTATTCGCCCGCCAACCGTGCCGGTTAATACAGCACGACTACGGATTTCATTAACATCAGATATGCAGCAGGCCGATATTGAGCGGATGTTACAATACATACCAAATAACAACGAGTGATGGAATATAAATGGTTACATAAATGTGATTCAAAAAGGCTAATTCTGTTTTTTAATGGTTGGAGTTGCGATGAACAACCCTTTAAAACTATAGGTTCAGATGACAGTGATGTATTAATGGTATATGATTATCGTGATTTAACCTTACCAAAGCAAGTAATAGAATCCATCCATCTATATAAAACAGTATCTGTAATTGCCTGGTCATTTGGTGTTTGGGTAGCACAGTCGGCGCTTTATCCGCTTAAGAACATGCTGACTCGCACAATTGCAGTTAATGGCACAGTAAAGCCTGTTGATAAGTATTTTGGCATTCCGGCGCCAATTGCTATGGGTACCTTATCGGGGCTCAACGACAGAAACCTGGAGAAGTTCCAGCGTCGAATGTTTTCAGAGCAAGAACAATGGGAGTGCTTTAATCAGAACAAGCCATTTCGCCCTTTTGATGAGGTTAGAAATGAGCTATTACTCCTGATGCAGCATTTTAAGGTTCAAGTGATGAAGGATGATTTTTATGATACAGCGCTAATTAGTAGAAGTGATTTAATATTTCCAACTGCTAATCAGTATCATTACTGGGAAGGAAAAGCAGACATCATTGAACTGAATCACGGACATTTCTGCTTTTACGGATTCGATAACTGGGAAGAACTAATCCATTTAATAAAGCTATGATGAGTGAGTTATTGCAGGTAGAACCCCGGGTTGATAAATTATTACTGAAGAAGCGCTTCGAATCGGCTGTATCAACCTATTGTGCGCATGCCAAGGTACAACAAGAGATGGCCCTTCGCCTGGTTGATATGGCCAGGAATTATTTGCCAGCCAAACAGGAGCGAGTATTGGAGTTTGGATGTGGCACAGGAATATTAACCCGGCAATTACTTTGTCATTTCTCTGTAGTTGACTATATATCCAACGATTTGGTTAATAATGTGGAAGGGGTGATTCAGGGGATGCTGAAAGGGAATGTTGTCAGGCAACAGTTTATAGCGGGTGATGCAGAGTGTACTGATTTTCCTGATGCTCTGAATAGCATTTGGTCGGGGGCCACCATTCAGTGGATTAACCAAATAGAGTCATTTCTTCATAAACTATCTGATCTACTGAAGCCGAAAGGTTTTTTGGTAATGTCGTCATTTGGACCTGATAACTACCGTGAGATAAAAGCTACTACGGGCAATGGCATCAATTATAAAACAAAGGAGCAGATAATTTCAGCAGCAAGTAAATATTTTGAGTTGATCGATTTTATAGAGTGGCACGAGCAGCTCTGGTTCAAGAGGCCTGTCGATGTGTTAAAACATATGCGCAACACGGGTGTCAACGGTGTTTCAGCCTGCTCGTGGACCAGGCGTAAATTGAACGAATATTGTGAAGCCTATGGCCAATTTGCTGAATTTAAAGGGTATCCCTTAACCTATCACCCATATTTAATGATTTTTAAAAAGAAATAGATATGTCAACTTATTTTGTTACCGCTATAGATACAGATGCCGGGAAGACGGTGGTGACAGGCTTGCTTGGAAGATATTTGAAACAGTCGGGACAAGATGTCATCACTATGAAGCTGTCGCAAACGGGCTGTGAAAATTTATCTGATGATATTGCTGTGCATCGTCAGTTAATGGGAATGGAGCTGATGGAGGATGATATAAATGGCTTAACGTGTCCTTATTTGTTCAGGTTTCCGGCCAGTCCACACCTTGCGGCAGCGATGGAAAATGTACATATATCGGAAGATGAGCTGGTAAAGGCAATTGAATGCATCCAGGGAAAGTATGCTAATGTGCTTGTTGAGGGAGTAGGTGGACTGATGGTGCCCATAAATGAGGAATTGCTGGTGGCAGATTTTATACAAAAGCACAATTTTCCTGTAATAGTAGTCACTTCCGGACGACTGGGTTCGATTAACCATACGCTGTTGACCCTGGAGGTGTTGAAAGCACGTAATATCCCCGTATATGGGATTATTTATAATCATTATCCCATTACTGAGGTTCAGATTACTGCTGATTCGGCTAAGCTGTTGAGACGTTATCTTCAGTCTTATTATCCTCATGCATTGTGGGGCGAGGTGCCAATGGTTCATAATTATTCAGCAGAGGAACTACAATTGGAATTACCTGGTTGGTTCGAATAGGTAAGGCAGTTGTGACTGTAATAGCATAACGCAACATTGTTTCTTTCAATGTCAGTTGTTGTGATAATTTCAAATTTTATCCTGAATTATGCTGCTTTTTCTTTCATTTTTTGCTAACTTTTTAAGGCTAATGATTAAAACCTTGCGGCATGAAAGGGGGAAACATCAACTTAATGGATCTCGATTTTGAATACAAGATCTGGAAGAACCGATTGAAACTATTTATAAATGAGATTGATATTCTGAAGAATCGGAATGAAGAAGTGAAAGATGAAGAATTTATTTCGGAGTTGAATACCGTGGAATTGATGGTGCTTGATGAACATACTGATCAACTTAATAAGCTGTTCAATCGTATTAAGGTACAGGAGAATGAACTGCAGTTTTATAATAAAGATTTTCCTATAACACCAGCCCATCAATATTACCTCGATCATGAGGTGCTAAGGGGAAAGATGCAGGATATATCCAATATTCATTTTTACAGAGTAGCCGATTTAATTAAAGCTTTGGGCATATAAATGTACTATCAGAAATGGCTTGGACAAAGAACTTGTAACGCTTCTGACTGTTGCAAGTTCTTTTTGTGTAAAAAATGTGTTTTGCAACATTCACCAAAGTGATTTTAGTCAATTTTTAGCGTATTGGCATTCAATAATTTTGCAACGAAAATAATAGGCACAACAGCCTTGATTACATTAATATCTAGTTAAAACAGAAGCGCTAATTGTACCATGTTGCAGCCATCAACACCTGAAATACATCATAGCCGAAAAGTGCATGCTATTTTTTTCAGTCCGGCCAGATCTACCAAAAAAGTAGTTGAAGCCATTGCCTCCGGAATACCGGGACAGGTTGTTAGTTATGATATTACGCAAGGCATTCAGAAGGAAATTAGTATTGCCCCTGAGGATGTGGCGGTTGTCGGAGTTCCAGCATACTCTGGCAGGGTACCTGAATTGGCGCGCCAATACCTTAAGCAGATCAACGGAAATGGAGCTAGAGCTGTGATTACCTGCGTTTATGGGAATAATGATTATCAATATACCTTGGATGAGCTGGTGCAGATATGCAGTGATGGTGGTTTTATACCAATCAGTTCTGGTGCTTTTGTGGCGCGGCATTCGATTTTTCAGGAGGTAGCTAAGGGACGTCCTGATAAGAAAGACCTTGATAAAGCCCGGCAGTTTGGTAAGCAAAGCGTTAAGCATGCCAGACTTACCACTGATGGCAAGCCAAGGATAAAAGGGCATCATCCCAACCAGGCGATAGGTGAAGTGCCGGTTGCAGCCAGAGCTAATTCAAATTGCAATTTTTGTGGAGCTTGTGCCCGTTTGTGTCCGGTAGGAGCTATCGATGAGAATAATCCTAAGAAAACCAATAAAAAGGCATGTATCGCCTGTGCTCGATGTGTCGAAATGTGTTCGTATAATGCCCGTAAATTCAGTGGTTTATTATATTACATGGCTCGCAAGCGCTTTGAAGAACAAAGTCAGGAACGTAAAGAGGTGGAAGTATTTATCCCTTTGTAAGGCGCTGGTTGGGAGATCGATGTGATCTTCCGTCTCAAAATTGACAATTATGCCATGCATTGGTTCAACATTTTTGCGTTCCTTTGTCTAAAATTTGATGCCATGTATAAAGATTTCAAGACACGTATTAAAGTCAAGGCCGAAATGGAAGATGCTTTTGCAGCATTTATCAATCCGTTTACAATCGAGCTTTGGAGTGGTTATCCGGCAGTGATGAGTAGTGAGGCCGGATCGGAGTTTTCGCTTTGGGAGGGTGATATTGTTGGACGTGTTTTAGAAGTTGAAGAAGAGAAGAAAATAGTGCAGGAGTGGTATTTTGGAGAGCAGAATGAACCATCCATAGTTACTATTAAATTCTTTCCTCAGGGAGGCGGCAAGGTGCAAATTGATTTGCTGCATACCAATATTCCAGAAGAAGCTTTTGAGGATATTGTAGAGGGGTGGAATGACTATTACCTGGGTGGCATTAAAACCTTTTTAGAGGTTGAATAAGAAGCATCTAAGTCAGCTTCTCAACCGTAGTTTTCTGAGTTTATGTTTGCCGGATAATAAGATATTTTAATAAGTAAGTTTCCTTTAGAACATATCACTGGTGTGATTTTCTTGGGATTATACCAGTGAATGTTGCAAAATAATCGCTGCAGCGATATTCATCACCATTCAGGTCAGGTGAACATCTTTTCATCGGCATGTATTTTTTTATTGTTAGCTATGGCTTTAGCCCATTTTCTATAGCGTCTTGTGAAATTACCTTTTCATTTATGCTATTAGCACATTCGATTTTTCAGTGGTATGTGCTTGCAAATTCTTTATTGAAGCTTTATAGTTACTGACAATTGTCATGTTATATAACATGTATGCCTGTCAGTATATCACTCCAACTCTCGATAAAGTATTTATTTCTAATAAATCTTAAAAAAATCAATTTTTTATAGATAGTGTTTTGTGAGAAGTAAACTGAACAAAATATCAAACAATGAACACATAGTGGGTGACATTTGGTAAGTGTCTCAAATACTGAAATGTGTTGAATTAATGTGATTGTAATATCTAGTGTTATAATTCATTGCAGTTTAGATATTCCCTTCGATTGCATATTATTCCTTCAGACGTGTTTTGCTTGAGGACATTTCAGATCAGATAGTAAGTGTTAAATAATTCTATTTCTTGTATGAATGTGTTGTGGCTACTCTGTGCAACCGCATAGGGATTTCTACTGATAAGGGGCACATACCCGAAACTTACATTTGTATCAACCCATGAGAATTTTTGATACATGAATCATAGACGCGAAGACAGTCAAACGTGGCTGTTAGGTTTAGATTAATATACTAGGACAAATTGAATGCTCTGGTATCAGTTGCTTAGCAGTTGGCCAGGCATTCTTTTTTATTCAAGTCCGGTATCGTCCAGGTTCGTTAATAATCATTAAATCGTCACAGCTATGAAAGTCCTTAGATTAATCGTTCGTTTATGTCCTGTCTTTGCAGACTTATTACACAAGTCAATGCGTTGCACTTATATAGGTAATAGCCCAATTGCGAGTTAGTATGTACTTGATCTATATATAAATATATCAGTTCAATTTTATCAATTAAATCTTTATTTGCGTATGAAAAAAGTAGTTTTATCACTTACTGTGATGTTCTTGTTTGCATGCCATATTATGGCTCAAACAAGCGTTCTCAAGGGAACTGTAACTGATGAGCTGGATGGGAGTCCAATCCCCGGCGTATCAGTTTTTGTTAAAGGTACCACAGTTGGTACTGTTTCCACTCCTGATGGAAGTTATACATTAAATGTACCTGCAGATGCATCTACCATTGTGTTTTCGTTTGTGGGAATGCAAACCAGCGAAGTAGCATACTCCGGTCAGTCAACCATTAATATGGCTCTTAAAAGTGAGTCAATGGATGTTGACGAAGTAGTGGTTGTAGCCTATGGAACAGCTAAGAAATCGTCATTTACCGGTTCGGCAGCCACCGTTAAAGGTGACAACATTGCCAAAATGCAAACATCTTCAGTGACACAAGCTTTAGCTGGTACGGCTGCAGGTTTGCAGGTAGCCGGGACAGGACAACCGGGTAGTGATGCATCTATTCGAATTCGTGGTATTGGTTCGATTAATGCGGCCAGTTCACCGCTCATTGTGGTTGATGGAGTGCCTTATACCGGAACCATCAGTTCAATCAATCCACAGGATATTGAATCTCTTTCGGTATTGAAAGATGCGGCATCTGCTGCACTGTATGGTTCGCGAGCTGCCAATGGTGTAGTAATGATTACCACCAAAAAAGGAAAGCAAGGTAAAATGCAGGTAAACTTTGATTCGCGCGTTGGTGTAAACTCGCTTGGAGTACCAATGTATGATGTAATGGAAGATCCAGGTGAGTACTACTTGAAATCGTGGGAGGCTCTTGGCACTCAATTGGGCGATAGAACATTAGCTTCACAACGATTGCTTTCTGAATTAGGTGGTTATAATGCTTATGGTAGCAGTATAACTCAAATTGTATCTCCTGATGGTGTTTTGACCGATGCGCCTTACCTATATAATGATAATTGGTTCGACGAAATGTTCTCACGCGGTATACGTCAGGAGTATAACCTAAATTTTAGTGGTGCTAATGATCAAACCAAGTACTTTATGTCATTGGGTTACCTGAATGACGAAGGTATTGTGGCTAACACAGGCTATGAGCGTATTTCAACCCGTGCCAATATTGAGCACAATGTAACCGATTGGTTCCAGGTAGGAACTAACATTTCATATTCACGCGGTATCCAATCGCAACCTCGTGCAACTGGGAGTTCAAACTTCTCCAATCCATTTATGTTTGCCCAAAATATTGCGCCAATCTATCCGGTGTTTGTATACGATGGTAATGGAGATAGACAATATAGCGATAGTGGTGAGCTCTTGTATGATTTTGGTAGTGGAAAAGGTCATGATATGGGGAAAAGACCATGGGGAGCCAACACCAACCCTGCATCGTCATCTCAAACCGATTTGAATGAGACACTGAATGATAACCTGAGTACACGTACATTCCTAAAGTTTGATATTTATGATGGTTTATCTTTTACATCCAACCTGGGGTATGATGTACGTAATCGCTTAAATACTACATTTTATTCCCCGTTACATGGTGATGCTCAAAATGTTAATGGTCGTTCTTATAAGTATTCGTACCGATATGAAACCACTACTTTCAACCAGTTATTGAACTACAATAAATCGTTTGGTAAGCACACCATTAGTGCTTTAACTGGTCACGAGAGTTACGGCTATACGATGAATTATTTAATGGCATCAAAAGTTCAATTTCTGGATCCAAAGAATCATGAACTGAATAATGGTGCTGTAATGAACGATATGGGTTCTTATACCAATGAACACTCGATTGAGAGTTATTTAGGACAGTTAACTTACGACTATGGAGGTAAGTATTATTTCTCAGCTAGTATACGTCGTGATGGTTCTTCTAAATTCCACCCAGATAACCGCTGGGGTAATTTCTGGTCTGTAGGTGGTTCGTGGCGGATCAACCAGGAAAGCTTTCTGGCTGATGTAGATTGGCTGGATAACCTGAAACTGAAATCATCCTACGGAGTACAAGGTAATGATGGGATATTGGACAATGCTGGCAATGTTGTTTATACACCTTACATGGATTTGTATAATGTGATTAATGTAGATAATAAGCCTGCTTTGTCATTGTATTATAAAGGAAATCCTGATTTAACCTGGGAAACCAGTCATAACTTCAATATTGGGGTTGAAATGAGTGCTTACCGTAACCGCTTGAATGTGGAGTTTGAATACTTTGTAAGAAATACATACGACCTGTTATTTAATAACCCGGTACCTAACTCAACCGGTATTGCATATGTTCCTGAGAATATTGCTGATATGGTGAATAAAGGGATTGACTTTACAGTAGGTGGTGATCTTATTCGTCGTGGAGGTTTTACCTGGAATATGTCCTTAAATGCTACGCATTATAAAAACGAAATCACACGCTTGCCGGAGGATAAACGTGAAGACGGTATCATCCGTGGTTCTAAAATTTTGCAGGAAGGTGGATCGATCTATGATTTCTACATGGTTAAATATGCAGGCGTAGATGCAACCAATGGTGACGCTCTGTATTGGATGAAATCTACTGATGCAGAAGGTAATATCACATGGGAAAGAACAAATGATTATGACGATGCATTGGCCACCAGCAGAGAGGTAGTTGGTACTTCTTTGCCTGATTTGATTGGTGGTGTTAGCACTAGCTTAAACTACAAAGGCTTTGATTTATTTGTACAAACGGCATTCCAGATTGGCGGTAAAGTGTATGATTCAAGTTATGCAGGTATGATGAGTTCTGGCAGAGCAGGAGCCAACTGGCACGCTGATATTCATAACTCTTGGACACCTGAAAATACTAATACAAACGTACCTCGTGTCGAGTATGGCTATCAAGAGGCTAATCAACAATCTGATCGATTTCTGACGGATGCTTCCTACTTTAATATTCGTAATATAACATTGGGCTATACTTTTAAGCCTCAATTGCTGAATCAGATGAATATTCAGTCGTTGCGCATATATATGGCAGCCGATAATGTGGCCTTATTTTCAAAACGTAAAGGACTTGATCCACGTCAGTTTTTCGATGGTTCAACAGAGTATAAGTACAATGCCGTTCGAACTATGTCTTTAGGCTTAAACGTAACGTTTTAATTAATTAAATGAGAACTATGAAATTAGATATCAAACTTCTATTAGCATTGTTGCTATTTGTAACAGCCTGTTCTGATGATTTTCTGGATGCCGATCCTGATAGATACCTGTCATCAGATAGAGCAGATGAATTATTGAAAACTAATCCTGAGAAAATTACCGAAGGATACTTGTTGGGGATGTACTATGATTTGTTCAAGTACAGGGACTCACACGACGATTTTGGTTTGAGGGCCATGATGTTGGCTACTGATATGATGACCGATGATATTGCCTATAATATCACACAATGGTTTAATTATGACTATCAGTTGGATAATAGAGGAGCTCCATACCGTCGTCCAAGAAGCACATGGCGCACCATGTACGATGGTATTCGGGGGGCTAATACGGTCATAGGTTTAATTAAGCCACAAGATGGAGTAGAGCTGGAAAATGCAGTTTCACGTAACGCAATCGGTCAGGCTTATACAGCCCGTGCCTACTTTTATTTTTGGTTAATCAATATGTACCAGCATCCCTACCAGTGGAATAAGGATGCACCCGGGGTGCCAATTATTACAGAAGATGAAATGAAGTTGGCTCGTCAGCCTGTAAAAGATGTATATGACTTAATATTGAGTGATATTGATAAGGGCTATAACTACTTGAAAGGGACTAACTCTGCAAGTGGAAGGTTGAATCAATATGCTGCAGCTGCAATTTATGCTAAAGTACTTAGCTTTGTTAGCGATTATCCAAATCAATGGCAAGAGGTGGTGAAGTATGCTGATATTGCTATTGATGGGGTGCCATTAATGACAGCTGATGAGCTGGCTGGCTTTGGCTTTAACACGGTTAGTGGTAATAAAAATGAGGTGCTTTGGGGTGCTTTAATTAGTACTGAAACAAATACTTTTTATGCCTCGTTTATGAGTCATATTGATGCTGATGCAGGTGGTTATGGAGGTGCTTTGGGGCAATACAAAGAACCTACATCAGAGTTATTTGAAGCAGTGTCTGCCCAAGAAGGCGATGTGCGCCAAATGTGGTTTGAAGAGCGACTGATTAATGGCGAGGAAGTAGATGAGAATGGAGATCCTATCAAAGTGTCTCGCGATCCAAAATTATATGTGAATAAGAAATTTAGAGATGTAGGTGGTTTTGAGTCAGATTATATTTATTTGCGGGTAGCCGAAATGCATTACCTGAAGGCTGAAGCACTTTATCTGGATGGTAAAGAAGGAGAAGCTAAAGCAGCTTTGGAAACCATTATGCAAGCACGCATGGCTGGATATACCTGCACCAAATCAGGAGATGAGCTGATGTCGGAGATTGACCTGCAAAAACGAATTGATATGTGGGGTGAAGGTACTCGTCTGTTCGACTTTAAGCGTCGTAATCAGTCGATTGACCGTACTGGTTCTGAAAATCATAGACCAAATGTGATAATGAATGTACCGGCTAATGATAACTTGTTAGTATATAGAATTCCACAGGTTGAGGTTGATGCGAATGATGAAATTGATCAGGATGATCAAAATCCATAAGTTGTAATCTTTATTTCAGTTTAAAGGCCATCTCAATATTTGAGATGGCCTTTACTGCTAATTTAAAATTGGCAATTAGTTTGCTGTCAGGCATACTTTTTGAAAGAATATAAATTCGGCAGTAAACGATTTCAAATAACTACAGGCATGGATGGATTAGATACCGGTTTTACATTACTGCATGAGTTAGTGTTGTTCTCATCGGTTTTGATACAGGTTACAGCGGCATCAATAGCAACTGGTCTGATTCCCAAAACCAGATATAGTATTGCCTGGATAGCTATTTCGCTGGGTTTTTTGTTAATGGCAGTCAGGCTGTTGGTTAATATGGTCGACTACCTTTTTAATAGCTCCTATACCATTTATGACGTATCTAATGTTTGGCTGGCACTTATTATATCTATCACTATGCTGGTAGCTTCTGTGTATATCCGCCGAATACTGAAAGACTTAGAGGAACTCAGTATCAAACAAACGAAGACTGAAGAAAAAGTAATTGCAGCAATGGTTATTACCGAGGAAAAAGAAAAGAAGCGTATTGCCCAGGAAATTCATGATGGACTGGGGCCGGTTTTGTCCATCACCCGGATGCTGTTGTCGACTGTTAAAACAGAGAAGTTGGATGAGGAGCAGCTATCGAAACTGAAAAGTGTTAACGATTCATTGGCACAAGGTGTTCTATCGGTTTACGAAATATCAAATCAGCTAAGACCACTGGCCCTGAATCAGGCAAGTGTGCTAGAGGCTATGAGGAGTTTCGTTAGGCGGAGTGGGGTGAAAAATCTACTTAATATTAAGTTTCATACCAATATAAGCGATGAAAAGTATGACTTTAATATTGAGATTGTGCTGTACAGGGTATTCTGTGAACTGCTGAATAATACCATTAAACATGCCAATGCTTCTAAAGCTAGTGTATCATTGTACAAAACACCAGAAATGCTGGTGTTTATTTATACAGACGACGGTTGTGGGTTTGATGCTGAGCAGGATTTTGGTAAAGGGATGGGGCTATTGAATATCGCCTCAAGGGCCAAGGCAATAGGTGCTGGTTTAGTGGTTGAAAATACCAGTAGCGGAGGCATGTTTGTTAATATTGATGTGCCTTTGGTGAGCTGTTTAAATAAGGTCTAGAGGAAACATGGCTACATTGGTACTCGGTCGTTATGTTTTATCAGTTGCAATTTATTAACAGGCCTATTCAAATCTACAACCGATATTAGACACTATTAACTACAAGTCAATTTATAAACCCATTAATTGACAATATTGGTGCTTTTGTTAGCTGTTTTAGATTGATTTTGTTGAGTTAGGTATAATATTTGATGAACATTTTCAAATTCTTTAGGTCTGGAAAACATGAAAAACATATCTGTAGCTGTTGTTGATGATCACAAACTGTTTCGTGAAGGTTTATGTAGTCTATTAAACGAACTGCCCTATATTAATGAGGTAGTGCAGGCCTGCGATGGCAAAGAGTTTATTCAGCTTCTTAACTCTAAAAATCACATCGACCTGGTATTTATGGATGTGTCTATGCCAATTATGGGTGGAGAGATGGCGACAAAGAAAGCGCTTGAAATAAATCATCGGCTTAAAATTATAGCGCTAACCATGCATGTAAGTGAAAAGGTGTATGCTAATATGCTTAAAGCCGGCGCTTCGGGATATGTATTAAAAAGTGCCAGTTTTATTGAAATAAAAAAAGCTTTACACACGGTTCTGGAAGGTAAACGTTATGCATACCAGGGGGGAAGAAATGTGGTTCAGACAGACGAATATATAGTTGTTAACTCGGTGTTTAAAAGTTTCACCGAACGTGAATTGCAGATAACCCGCTACATTGGCAAGGGGTTTACCAGTGTACAGATAGCTGAAGAGCTACAGATTAGTAAGAAAACGGTTGATAAGCACCGTGAGAATATTTTTGTAAAAGCCAACGTATCAAACGCCATTGACTTGGTCATTGTGGCTATTAGGGACGGAATAATAGAGGTGTGATATCTCATTAAAGTTTGAATAATGATTTCACTAACCCTCAATTAGGGCATAATACTCCTGTATGTATTCTTTTAAGCTGCTCAATTATGCCGTTGAAGTTTTGATTTAGTACTATTAACTTCTGTTTTGCTTCCTGGAGCTTGCGCTTTTGAACTAATATCTTCTGATTCTGAACTTCGAACTTGTACTTGCAAACTAACAACTACAGATTTGGAACTTCGAGCTACAGTTTTGGAACTTAAAAGATGTAATTTGGAACTTCGAATGGTATGAGACTGAATAAAAGGATTACATCTTTTTCATTTACATGCTTTTAAAATAGGTGCGTTCCTTAACAGGCATCATTATCAGCTATCATCTGTTCACCTCACTGGGTGATATGCCTTTTACCTTTTTAAACATGCTGGCAAACTTTGACAGATTGGAGTACCCCAGATCGTAACCTACCTCCATTACCGAGTAATCACCTGTTTTTAGTCGGCGGTAAGCCTCATCCATTTTGGCATGGGCATAAAACTGATAGATAGAACAATCAAACAGCGTTTTAAAGTCTCGCTTTAACTTTGAAGTGCTTATGCCAAAGGTATCGGCTATGGTCTGAATATTAATCTTCTGGTTGAAGCTCGACAATAGCTGGTTTTTAATCTGCATCAGACGCTGGTAGTCATCTGCATGCAGGCCATTCAGGTTATTCTGGCTGCTCATTTTTTGTGCGGTCAGTATTAAACTGGTAAGCGTTTCCAGGCCTTTAGCAATAATCATAGGGCGTCCGCCAAACTCAATATCCTGGTAGTAGAGTATATCGTCTGTGAGACGTTCAACGTCAATGGGTAGCTGCATATGGTAGGCCATTGGCTGGTTATGACCAAAAGCACCCTCATATAATTCAGTGGCTTCAGGCATAAATTGCAGGAAGGCCTCCCTGGTAAAGGTAATGGATATCGAACTATAAAATAAGTTTGCAGGAATTTCGCCTTGCAGTGCGAACCTGCCATTATGGATAAAAGCGCCAGTACTGGTAGTGGCTTCAGTGTACTGCTTGTTTTTTATGTAGGCATGCTCTATCTGCCCCTTCTTAAATATGTTGATATGTATTAAATCCAGCTCCTTATCGGGAGTGCGTTGTATCGAAATGGGCCGGACGGTTTGCCCTTGAGTAATAACTAGTTCCATACCGGGTCTTAAGTCGTAGGTATATAAGAATACCTGCAGATCATCGGTGTGTATTTCATAGGAGTGCGTTGTGGCTGTACCGCCGAAACGAATCTGCATGGCCTCGATGTAGTTCCGCGCTAGTCCCTCCTTTACATTCAGCAGAATTTTATCAGTGCCCATTGTCTAACTGCGTTGATTAAAATTTATTTAAAGTTCGTAATTCTTTTAATCAGTGCAAATAGCATGCTGATGATGTGCACCCAATGTTATAAAATGCAGTGAAGGTATTGTTTTGATGCTGGCAGCAAGTTAGTTATTTCTTGCAGATGGCGAAGAATTCAGCAGAAAATGCTAATTGTATTGGAGAATCCAGGTTTGTGGTAATTGGCTAATAACAGGAGGCAGGATGCCATTTAACGGAATTATGGTAAAAAGCCTGTTAAACGAGGGTGTAAATGATAAGGTCATCAAGGAGTTAAGGCGTGATAAAATGGCAAGCGCTGGCCTGACATAAGATGTTGAAAAAATGTCAGAATCAGACGCCCGCCCCAAGAAGGATTATGGTCATTGTTCCGGCACACCTTTTTTAATTGATGTTGTGACCATATCCTTTTGTATCATATTTTTTAGCAGACTAACAGGGATTACATCCCTAATCACCATCTGCAGATTCTGATTTGGTGTATAATAAATTGAGTTGGTAGTAGTAACGATGCCTACTACTTCGCCCTGAGTATTAAAAACAGGTCCACCGCTTGAGCCTTTTGCAAAATCGGCAGAAATGGACTGACGCGGCGATTTGTATTTATTGCTGGTATGTTGACGCATCACTTTTCCGTAGGAGTAATAGTAGTAGCGTTTATCAGGATGACTAATAAGATGTAGGTCATCACCAATATTAAGGTCATCACCTAATCGTAATGGCTTTAACTCATTGGACGTATCAATCTTAAATAGAGCCAAATCACTGAGTTCGTCTCCTGCCAGCACCTGCTTAACAGGGTAGATGTTACCTTCGTAATCGATGGCGTAAACGGACAAATGCATGGAGCTGTTATTGGCCGATTTTTTAAATACATGATGGTTGGTTACGCCAATACCATCCTTATTAATAACAAAGCCGGTAGCTGTTGAGATATGGTAGTTAGGGCATTTGTCACATATATACAGTTTTGCCAGTATCAGTACGCCTTCTTTGTGCTCATCAAAGCTAAACTGTGCCTTTTTCGATAGCTTTTCTTCGTTGTAGCTCACGGCTGCCTTTTTGTGGCGATCCATTTCCTGACGAAGCTTAAAGAGACCTGTAAAGTGACCGCTGTCGAATAGGTCACCCGCTTGTTTTGTTATATGGCTGGTTACTTCTTTGTCGTCAATATAATTACCATAGTCAGCATCCGCATTGTCCTGTGCAACAATAGGCAGTAGGGAAAAACAACATGCTATCAGTCCTGTCAGGTAAAGTTTTTTATTATTCATCATTGTAAAGTAGTTTGCTTGTTTTGCTTAGGCTGCTTTAGTTGTTCAAGCGTGCTGGTATACGATTTTTTAGCCTGCTCAGAGTTGGTACGGTCAATAGCTAGTTGACACCATCTGGCTGCTTCGGCTCGTGTGGTGGCATCGTTGCACCGTTGGTCAATGCGCATGGCATAATTCCATATGATGGAAGGGTGTAGCTTATCACCCATGTTCTCAATTTTTTCATTCACCAGCTTAACATGCACATCCCACTGTTCCAGCATAAGGGAGTAACGCAAATCGGTATCTTTCTTAATTTTTTCCCATTGTGGCAAACCCATCTCCTTTAGCTGCGCGATATAATTTTGGTAGCCATCTTCGTCCAAAACCATTTTATCACCCTCTTTGCTGGTAAACAGTCCGGCACCACGTGAATAGACGGTGTTTATCTTTCGGTCGACAGCCAACTCGCCATGTATCGCCACAAAACGATTTTGGTTATCAAATACATACCGTATAATCTCCGAATCGGCATCGATAATATAGTCGTTAATCAGCTGCCAGTTTTTGTCTTGCAACCATAGCTGTGGCTTTTGGTCCAGTAATACTTCAGCAGCCACATCATTTAGTTCATCTTTTTTATTGGCCGCTTTCAATACCTGCAGGTATTCCTCAATGAATTGTTCCTCCCGGTCACCTTCGTTGTAGCGCTTCTGGTAGTAACCAAAGCCTTTGTTTGATTGCATTTTTTTAGCTTCTTCAATCAGCTTGTTGGGCGTGCGATAGCCCACCACGCGGTGCATCTCTTCACCATCGGCATTAAGAAACAGCATGGTTGGAAAGGCCGATACTTTCAGCTGCTCCTTCAGGGCAATACCTTCGCCTTTCTCCATGTCTACCTTGATTGAAATAAAATGCTCGTTAAAATAGGCGCCCAACTCTTCATCAGGAAACACCTCTTTTGCAAGTTTCTTACAGGGGCCACACCACGCGGTATAGCAGTCCATAAAGATAGCTTTATCTTCGGCTTTGGCTTTGTCAAGTGTTTCCTGCCAGCTGCCGCTGAAGAAAGAAATACCGCCATCGGTGCTGGCTATCAGCTGATGACTGCTGGTGATAAAGCCCATTAGTAGTAAAGCGAAAAGAGCCCAATGGGGGAATTTTAAATTACAAGAATTCATATGTTGAATTTTTAAAGTTTAAGACAGAGTTCGAAAGCAGAAGGCTCAGATACTACCCTTGATCAGGAGCCTTCTTATCAGTGCTTTAGGTGTTTTATTAATCTAATAATCCGTTCATTCTACCGGGGCAGCTTTCGATGGCAAAACGCACACGTGCAGCCTGCTCAGCAGTAATGTGGTTACGATATGATGCATTCGATAAATCATCCATCGCATTTGATGCATTAAACTTCTCACCGTTTAAGCCTGTCTTAACAATTTGATTGGTCTGACCTGTTGTGATGTATTTTTGCGTATCAGAACAGTAATCTTCAAAATCGGGCACCTCACTGAAACTGGTTGTATACAGGCCGTAGAAACGACCAACAGCATTGGCAATTGTGATACGCGATTCAGGTGCCTGCTGAAAAACACTGCGCTCAACGGCAGCAGCCAGATTATTAAAGGTTTTATCTTCGGTAGCAATGTCATCACTGTCTACAATTTCACCCATGCCTGGCCATGCTTCCTCAGCGCCTACATTCTGAAATTGAGGAGTGGTGTTTTTTAGGTTACCCGAAAATGGCAAAACAAAGATGTTCAAATACTCATTATGATTCCAATAGCGAGCACCGCTATAGTAGCCATCTAACTCGGCAATGAGCGTTTCAACATCTTTAGCCTGTTCACTGGTATAAATAATTTCATTTAAACCTGGTTTATTCATGGGTGCGCCAGAGTTGGTATATTTTGCAAAACGAAATTCAATTTGGGCAGAGGCCGCATTGGGTGAGTTACCAATTTCGTTATTGAATACACGGTTCAAATCGTCAAGTGCCGTTTCGAGGTGCTCATATTCTACCTTTTTGTAGGTTAAGGGATCGTATTCATCATCGTTTTCGTTTAGCTCCAACACGTGAAACACAACGTTGACATAGCGTTGTTCGTAATTTGCATCTAATGTATACACATCCACTTCTTCCAGCTCAGATTGAGCATCGCCAATTTGAGCATAAAAAGTTTTGGTAATTCCTGCCTCTTCAGGATAATAGGTCATATTCACTTCAGCACCTGTTTCGTCGTAAATATGAATGGCACTAGAGGGTAAGCTTTTCAGATTTACCGCGCGCAATTCGCTGACGCTGTCACCAAAATAAACTGTACGATAGGCTTCCAGATGAAAAGAGAGGGCTGCTTTTCCGTCGGCCATTACCTTTTGTGTACCTGCACTTAGAAAAACTGAATCAATTTCGCTTGGATGTACATCGTACATTTTGTAGTTGAACCCATCTTCTTTCTGGCAGGCAACTAAAAGGGCCAGAATTGGTGTGATATATAATAACTTCTTCATTTTCAATTATATTTTTCTGTTTACCAAATAATATTGACCCAGCCCGGATTTTGAGAGATATGCGGATTCTCCTGCAACTCTCGCAGTGGGATAGGCAAAGCAAACTGATAGCTGTTTGGCTCGATGGTTACGGTATAAGGTTCTTCGTAGGTATCAAATACTTTGATGGAGCGCTCAAACGAAACGCCGTAACGCTTCATATCCAGCCAGCGGTAGTCTTTAATGCCTGCAAACTCTTTACGACGCTCGCTGATAATTTCAGCTAGCAAATCATCGCCAGTAACAGTGATTTCGGCCAGTTCCCTCCATTCTCTGAAATTATTGATAATCTCCAGCGCTGCGGCTTCATTACCTAATCGATATTGGCATTCGGCCAGCATCAGGTAGGCATTTTCGATTTCGAACAAATAGTAAGAGCCGTATTTCTGATACATGAAGTGCGTACTTGGCCATGTGGTGTGGTTCACCACCGGTGGGTTACCAATAGGGCCGGAGTTACGTAACAGGAAACGCCAGCGGATATCATTGCTTTCTACCGAGCTGTAGAACTCTTCAACAAACGACATACCGGTAGGGCGACCACTGCGGGCACCAAATACCGGAGCAATGGCGGCGCTGCTGTTACTCGAAATAATAAATGGGTGAGGGTAGCCATTTAATCGCCCTCCCATTTTTTCGGTATACTCGGTGTAATTGCGGGGTGTGATTACCTCAATGCCCTCAGATGCTATTAATGCAGACTCCAGAGCCTTTTGATAATCACTGCTTTCCTGTGCCGGACTTTCGGCTTTAAACCAATAAACCTGAGCCAGCAGGTTGTGCAGGCTTCGTCTGTCATACATCACATTAAATGAATTTCTTGGATCAGTTTCGTCCAGCATCTCTTTCACATCAAGCAAGTCATCCATTAAAATCTCATACACTTCAGTATGCGTTTTACGTGGCATTTCAATGCCTACTACCTCATCGCCTGTGTGCAGGTAAATTGGAATGCCGTTTTCCTCTGAATTGTATTGTGAAAAATACTGGTAAAGCTTAAACAGGTAAAAGGCGCGGTGCATTTTCAATTCACCCACTAACTGATGACGCTGCTCCAGGGTGCAATCATCAAAGTCGGCCATGGCATCAATGTAGGTGTTTAAGAAACCTACCTGGCGATAGTATTCGTTCCAGATGTGTTGAGGCGTATTAAAATCGTTATATAAAAATTTATTGGCGTAATACACCTCGCGATTATTCGGCACCAGGTTGTTCCAGCGGTCGGTATAAATATCCCAGCTTTTTTCAGGATCAAGATTATCGGCATAGGCCTCAAACATCATCAGCATATCGCTTGTGTAAAGTCGATAGTTGGCGTTGGCTAACCCATGATTGGGAAGAATCCTTTCGTACTGGTCGAACATATAACGCGAAAACATGATTTTAACATCTTCATAGCCGCGCAGGGCACGTTCGTTAGTTGGATCGACTGCTAAAAAGTCGGAGCATCCGCTTGCTACAAACGAGACTACGGCAAGTATTGATATATATAGTTTATTGATTTTCATACCTTATCAATTTAAAATCCAAGTGTTACAGAAAGTGTGTAATTTGGTGTAATAGGATAACCAAATGTATTGCGTGTTTCAGGGTCTGAACCACTAAAATTGGTTAGCGTAAACAGGTTGCTTCCAATAAAGCGTAACGACAAATTATTGAATGGGCTGTTTTCGGTTACAGATTTAGGGGCACGCCAACCAATTGATAATGATTGTAAACGCAGGTAGTTTCCGCTTTCTAAGTCGGAATCTACCATATATAAATCATAATTGGAGCGCGTGGTTGACATTCCAGGAACGTCAGTAATATCGCCCGGTTGTGTCCATGCATACAGGTGGTCGGTTGATAAGTTAGTGCGTGATGCATACAAACTTCCCTGATTACGGTTAGGTCCGTTTTGTACATCCTGAAAACCTAATAACTGATTACCTCCGGCATACACGAAGTTGGCTGTTACATCAAACCCTTTGTAGAAAACACGGGTGTTAAAACCTCCATAGAACTTAGCATCGCGCTGGCCCAGATGATAGGCAGCGTAATCATCATTAAGAACCTGGCTGCTTGTGTTGTTGAGGTCAATTAGCTCATCGGTATAAGTTATTTTGCCGGTATTGTAATCGGTGTTTTTGCGTTGTGCCCATACCATGGCAGCACCAGTGTTTTCATCGATGTGTGAAAACTTGTAACCATACCAGCTATTGACCGCGTAGCCCTGAACGTTCTGGGTGTAATACGTTGAATTGGCTGGTAAATCTACATTGTAAACCTGATCTAAGCTATTGTTTATGGTGGCAAAGTTACCGCCCACTTCCCACATAAAGTCTTTTTGTTTGATAACCTCAAAACGAGCCGACAACTCAAATCCCTGGTTGCTTAACTCACCCACATTCACATAAGCAAATTCCCGTCCGCTGGAGTTAGGCAAGCGCATCATATCCAGCAGGTCAGTAACCTTCTCGTCAAAGTAATTAACCTCAAAATTGGCGCGGCCTTGCAATACCGATAATTCTAATCCTAAGTTGATGTCGCGTTTTTGCTCCCATCTTAAATTAGGGTTACCGTAAGTAAACAAGTTACCGGTTGGCATACCGTCATAAAAGTAGGCAGATAGCGAATACGTGTGGAATGGCAGCTGGTCGCGGTTAATACTTCCGCGGTAACCATATCCCATCGAAAATACAAGGCGGTCGAATATGCCATTATTCTTCATAAACCCTTCTTCGTGGGCGTTCCACTTGGCACCTGCTGACCACAGTGGCTGGAACTGATTTTCGTTACCAATAATATCTACACCATCGTAGCGAATATTGAAGTTGGCCACATAGCGGTTGTCGTATGAATACACGCCTGAAGCAATATAACTGGCATTGCGTCTTTCGCGAAAGCTGGAACCACCCAGTCGTGCTAAAGCCAATTGATCAAAATTGCCACCATTGATGTCGCTCCACGCTGGGTAACCTCCCAGGCGGTATGCTGTTAGGTATACAGGCAACATGCTGTTAAACTGATAGTTTGAGCTACCTCCAATTTCAATGGCACCAAATCCCTGGATGTAATGTTTATCAATTCGTTTGTTGTACTCCAAGCTGTTGCGCATGGTGAAGTTAAGGGTGCGACCAAAACTCTCCTGCAAACGGCCTAGGTTGTATTCGGGCAACACATTGCCACCAATGGCAGCTGAATTTAGCCAGTTGGCTGCCCATGAAGTATAAGTTCCGGCACCAATCTCATCCATGCTATGCACGGTATTATAATCCACTGCAGTGGTTGAAACAATACGAAAGTCGTCGAGAAAGGTATACTCGGCACCAATTTGTGCACGCATCATACCCGCTGTATTGGTTCGTGTGTTTTCACGCAGTTCGCGAACGATATTAAAGTCATAATACCCAAGGTGAGGATTCGAAGTTACCGGAGGTAAATAGGTTTGATCAGCTGCATACGAACCATCCGCATTAAACGGCTTTTCGTATGGATTGGCATATACCGCATACTCAAACTCATTCATGGCCGAAATGCCTTCTTTACGCTCCTTCAAGGTTGAATACATGTTGAATTTCAGTAGCAAATTTTCATTTACAAAGCGGTTCACCTTCATGTTAATTGTTCCTTGCTGGAAATCATTTTCCATTAAAGCACCTTGTGAGCCGTTGTAGTTGGCCGAGATATGGTATTGTAATTTATCGGTGCCACCACTCATGGTCACATTGTGTGATTGGGTAAACGCATTGCGATACAATACATCCATCCAGTCGGTTTGTGTGTTGCGCAATAGGTCAATTTGCTGTTGGCCTTCTTCGGCTGTCAGGTAGCCCTGGTTTACCTGGTTCATTATCTGGATAGCTCGTCCGCCTGTTGCTGGCAGGTACTTATCGTAGATACCTAATTCAAAGTCCACTTTCTGATTGGAGTTCATGAAGTTCCAGCTGTTCTGAGGTTGCATGGTGACCCCATATTTGCCACTATAGCTAATATAGTCTTTACCCGATTTACCTTGCTTGGTAGTTATGACTACAACACCATTTGCAGCACGCGAGCCGTATACCGAGGCTGCTGTGGCATCGCGCAGTACAGTTATACTTTCAATATCTTCGGGAGGAATATTGCCCAGTCCATGGGTCAACATTTCATTTACATTGCCCACTACATCGCTATCGGCCATGGGCATGCCATCCAGTACAAATAAAGGTTGACGGTTACCTGTCATGGTATTGGTACCTCGGATAACGATATTGCCCACTTCTCCCGGATTACCTGAGTTGCTTTGTACATATACACCTGCCATTTGACCTTTCATTGCCTCATCAACAGTGGTGGCCCCGATAAATTCCATTTTCTCAGCATCAATGGAGCTAACCGAACCAATCATTTTTGATTTTTCGCGTTTTTGCATACCGGTTACTACCACCTGGCTAATTTCACTAACATTTTCATCCAGGTAGATGGTTAGTTCGGTTTCTTTGCCAACCTTTATTTCTTTAGCAATGAATCCAATAAATGTGACCACCAAATGAGTCTTGTTAGATGGGAAATCGATAATAAAATTGCCATCCACATCAGTGACTGTGCCTCGGTTACCTTCCTTCACAATCACATTGGCTCCAGGTAAAGGTTCGTTGGTGCCAGCTATCATTACTTTACCCTTCAGCTTGGTAATGCTGATGGGTTGCTTTATTTCCTGTTGCGATTTGTTGATGACAATAATATCATCCAATATCTTAAATTCAAGATTTTGGTTGGCCAGCAGCAGCTCAAGAATATCATCCAGCGGCATATTGTCTGCATCAATGGTTACTTTAGCATGCTCATCAACAATATCCGAGCTGTACACAAAACTATAACCGGTTTGCTGACGGATTTGATCCAGTGCATTAACCAGTGCCTTGTTTTTAAGATGAATACTAGCTTTGTGTTCTTTACTGTAGGCTGTTGCCTGAACCTGGATGGTTCCGACTAGCATAAAAAGCCCCAGGAATTGAATGAGCTTTAATTTTTTAAGCAAACCAAATGCAATACAGATAGCATCTGACGAACATTTTTTTTCCATATATTAGTATTGTTTAATTAAGGTATGCTCGTGTTACAGCACGAGCGTTTAACATTAGGTGGATGTTACAGCATCCACCTTTTTTATCAATTGATACTTTTTACTGTTAGCGTGTTTCCATTTACTTCCAGGTCAACGGAACCGGTCAATTCAAGTATTGAAATAAACTTGTTAATTGACTCGTATTTGGGCATGTCAATGGAGAAGCGATAGTTCCTGCTTGCTTCGTTGTTGTAGACAACATCGAAGTTGTACCACCGTTTCATATCGTCGAGAATGACTTCCAGTGGCTGGTCTCTAAAAACTAATCGACCTTCTTTCCAGGCTGAGTATAGGTATGTGTTCACCTCTTTAACAACTACTGTGCCACTATTACCGTGATTGACAATTAGCTGCTGGTTGGGCTTGAGCCTTTCTACAAAATCGCTTTCATTGCCATTAGTTGAGCGCGCTTCAACTGAACCTGACACTAAGGTGGTTACTGTTTGTGTCTCATCGGGGTAGGCAGATAGATTAAAGGCTGTTCCCAATACCTCTGTTTGTTGCGTGGTCGTTTCAACAATAAAAGGTTGCTCAGGGTTATGAGCCACTTCAAAATATGCTTCTCCTGTCAGCTTAACGGTTCTGCTGGTGCCGCTAAAGGCTACCGGAAATGTTAACTCCGATTGAGCGTTTAGCCACACTTTTGTTCCATCGGCCAGCTCCAGTTGGTATTCCCCGCCATGGGGGGTTACAAGGGTGTTATATAATAATTCTTTATCGCTAATAGCTTCATTTTGATACACCAAACTACTATCGGTATGAAATATTTGTACACCATCTTCGTTTATAACAGATTCATCATTGGTAGTTCCAAGTTCAAGCCGCGCTCCATTGGCCAGCTTTAATATAGCTTTTGATGTGCCGGGATGAATCACTTCCTGTGTCAAATAATCCGGTTCATAATCTGAGTTAAGAAGGTAATTGATTGCTATACCCACTGTCACGACTAAACCGGCAATGGCAGCAGCCCGAAATGCTATTTGGCCGATTGTAAACCTGTGTTGTTCCGTCCTTTGTAAAAAATTGCTGTAAGCTTTTTTCGTATCTATCTGCTTATATTCGTGAAGCCGTTGTTCGATATGGTTATGATGATGGATGGACTGAAATATATTATCGTTCTCCGTATCTTTCAGCCAGGTTTGCAGCTGCTTTTCTTCCTCATCAGATGAGTTGGAAAGCAAGTGCTTACCTATAATTCGTCCTATTTTAACATGCTCTTTCATGCAACTGGTTTTTAAGTAATACAACTACAACCTCAAAAGGAGTGCAACGAAAGTGAATTTTTTTTCTTTTTTTTATATCCCGGATGCGAAGGAAACGATCTGGTAAACGTTCTTCAGTTGTTCCTTTAGTCGTTTATAAGCCCGTTTTTTTTGTGATTTGACGGTGTTAATGGAGATGGATAAATCTTCAGCAATCTCATTATTCTTTAGTCCATTGAGTGAAAGTATTAATATTTTCTGGCATTGTTCAGGAAGTTGATTGATGGCGTTGGTCAGAGTAGAGTAGGTCTCCTCTTCAATAATTTTATTCAGGAAGTAAGTTTCAGAGCTTACTTCAAGCAGTGTTTGTTGGCTGTATTTGCGTTTAACTGCTTCGTGCTTGAGGATGTTAATGCACTCGTTACGGATGGTTTTATAAAGAAAACCTTTGGCGGCCAGTAAATTTTTTTCTTCTTCAAAGTTTTCAAACAGCTTTATGAATGCGTTTTGGACAATGTCCTCGGCTTCGGTCGATGACTGAATAAACTGCCGGGCGAAAATGACTAGGCCCGGGAACCATTCTTCAAAGTGGTGCTTTATCTGGTATTTATTGTATAGTATGTCGCTTTGATGTTTACTCATGTCCATTGGAACATGATAAAATCATGCCAAATATTTCAAAAATGAGTCTTTGACAAATTAAACAAAATCAAAAAAACTAAAATATCAGAAGAATATACTATGTATTTAGCTGAACAGAAAAGCATGATTAATCCCTAAAAACATAATTGAATCAGCTTATGTGTAAAATTATTGGGCTTATTCTTCTCTAGCTTAATGGCCATTGGAAAATTGATGAAACAGCATTAATCAACAGCCACCTTAATAACTATCTTCTCCACTTTAGTGGGTGCATCAATACTAATGCAGGGTGCATGTAAATCATCGGGATAAAGAATGCAGCCTGAACCAGTCGCTAATCTGATGTTTGAGTAATCTGCAACTTTTGGAAAGTATAAGTCCTTTGTTGCATCATAAGGGTCATCTTTTACTATTCTATTGATGGGAGCTATCAGTATTTGCTCCGTGCCCTTGTGTATGTATTGTATATCAATGTATTTTTGATGTCCTTCCATTTTGGCCTCGGCAATAGGCTTGGTTTCATAGGTCTGGAAGATGGCAAATATCCGTCGACCGTCAATTTCTACTTCAAAGGGTGTGCCTGCACTAACAGTGGTAAATACGCTGCTTATATTTGTTTTGAGCAGGTAGTTAATGGCTGTTTTAATGCGTTCGTTATTGCATTGGTTCATCAATGTTGATAAAGTGCCAATAATTGCCATGTTGTATATTTTAAGGTTCCGAGTAAAGATAATGCATTTTTAGCACGTAAAACAGCCAGTTCAGAAAAGTAAAAGGGCCGGAGTGTTGTTCCGGCCCTTAACAGGTTTAATTGTGCAAATACTAAGTAAAACATTGGCTGGCAATGTTGCGATATACAGATTTTGGTTTTGTTACTGACAGTGAATGTATTGTAATACCAACTCGCGAATTTGGTCGTTCTTACCGTACAGGCGCTCGCTCAGCTTCTCATCATCAAACGCTTTTAGCTTGTTGATGGTGTGCGTAATAACTCTTTCTGGGAACACGTTGTTGTTTTCAAAAAGGAGCCTTTTACTTTCGAGACGAACAGCCGATTCGTAACATGAAGTTGGTAGCTGTTCTAAACCTCCTTCTGGCATTTGGTGGAAAATGTTTCCGTTTACATACAGTTTTTCTGCTCTATCGAGGCTATCAGGCATGTTGAGACCATGTTCGGCTGCTGCTATCAAACCTGCAATAGTCAGGTGGATATTAGCCGAGCCATCTGGAGCACGGAATTCAACGGTTTGCTTACTATCGGTATTGGCAGGGTTAATTTCAATACCTGGATTAGCATCAAAAATCATTTTTTCAACCCCACCGGTCCACCCAAGTGGCACGCGCACAAGGGCCGAACGGTTGCGGTCGCCCCAGCAAATGTTTGTTGGAGCTTCCTGGTGGGGAACAAGGCGTAGGTATGAAGTAGGAATTGTATTTCCAAAGGCAGTTAGTGCATCGGCCATATCCAGTATGCCCGCAATCACTTTTTTAGCTACATCGCTTAATCCGCTGGCGCCGAGCATAATATTTTTGCCATCTTTTTCAACTAACATGTGGAAGTGTAGGCCACTGCCCGCTTTTCCAACAGTAATCTTAGGCGCAAAACTGATTTCAACGTTGAGTTTTTCGGCTAACATACGGAGTACCCACTTGGCTACCAGTAATTGGTCAGCTGCAAATTCTGGTTCTGTTGGTAAAAACTCAATTTCGTGTTGTTCATAGGCTTCATTGCCGGCAGTGAAGGTGCCCACTTCGGCGTGGCCATATTTAATCTGACCGCCGCATTGAGCAATCAGTTTCAGCGCTTCTTTGCGCATGGCTTCAAACTTGGCAAAAGGCTCCGACTCGTGGTAGCCTTTTTGATCAGATGCCGGAAAATTGCTTTGACGCTCACTGTTGACATAGTACTCCAGTTCGCCCAAAAACTTCATGCCCATGCCGGTTGATGACATAAAATGCTGATGAGCTTTGCGTAGAATGTTTTCGGGAGCTGATTCCAAAGCTTGTCCTTTGTGATCATAGAATGAGCAAAGGATTTCAATAGATGGAATTTCAGAGAATGGATTTAAGAAAGCTGTCCGGTAGCGAGGTACCACATATAAATCGCTGCTGCCAGCCTCCATAAAAGAAAACAGGCTTGAGCCATCTACGCGTTCGCCGGCTGATAGGATGGCGTCGAGGTGCTCACGACTTGAGGCCACAAAATTCAGGCTTTTCAGGCGTCCGTCTTCGGCTACATACCTGAAATTAATCATCCTGATTTCGTTGGCTTCCATATATTTAATGATATCCTCTTTGGTGAAATCTGCAGAAGGCTTCTGTAAATATCTTACCAGAGGATTTGGATTTAATGTTACTGATATATTCATGGTTGTTGTTTATATTTTTTGATGAATGCAAGATGGTAATTGTAAAATCTGATTTTGATGATGAAAATCATGAGTTGGCAAAATATGACATGTTTTAAAGCATAGCATAGGGGTATAGATTTATAAAATATTAAAAATGGGCACAAAAAAATGAAATCAATGGGGTAGCGTGAGTAATAGCAGTAAAAATGCAATATTGTTTTTTCGTTATAAGATAGGATATTTATCCGCCAGGGCTAAAAAGAGGAGGTACTTGGTTCAATTTTTGTAAGTTTAAGCCGAAAATCATAATGGTATGCGTCATAGGGTAACTTTCTTTTTTTTGTTAATGGGTATTTCTTTGCTTCATGCCCAGAATGAAGCAATAATACAGAATAATGGTTTACAGCAAGATGCTGGGCTAGAGCTGCCAGTTGATTCATTTCAGGTTAAACCATTTAGTGTTAATGCCGGACTGAGTGCTTTTACAAACTTTGAGGGCATGTATGGCTTCAATACTTTTGTGGCACCCCAGTGGGCTTTAATGCCCGCAAAGAAATTTCAGGTAGATGTGATGCCGTTTGTTAGTCGGACCAATTATTATAATATACCAGCCTGGGGATATGCAGATGCTACAAAGCTCAAGCTGGATGAAACGATGTTACAGTTTGGTTTATATGCACAAGGTACTTACCTGATTAACGAAAAATGGTATGCCGGGGCATCGGTGTTTTTAGATACTACTCTGCCCGAAAATGCCAATTCACAACTGCAGGGTTTTAATAATTATGGAGCCTCTACTTATGTTGGCTATAAGTTTTCGGATAATTTTAGTGCCGAAGTATCGTTCGGAGTAAGCAAGCACCCGACTTTTTATTCTCCATCCCCGGGCTTTATGCCCATGATGCATCCGCGTAATCCCTATAATCGTTTTTCTCGCTGATGAGATAGGAAGACCAGGGTAGTTTTAAGTATAGCCGACTGATGTAAGATGGTATTGAGCTGTTTGTCCATTTCATATTTAATTAATATATTCAAGTGGCTCAATTTTAATCACGTACATCCTAAAATGCTAAAACTATGTTGAACATTGCTCTGTTTGGCCCCCCCGGTGCCGGTAAAGGAACTCAATCTGAATTTTTAATTAAAAAGTACAACCTGTTTTATATTTCAACGGGTGATATACTGCGTAAAGAGTTGGCCGAAGAAACGAAGTTGGGACTTCAGGCTAAACATATTATTGCGCAAGGAGGTCTTGTTTCCGACGAAATCATTGTGCAGATTATTGAGAAGACCATTAAAAATAATCCGGATGCCAATGGTTTTTTATTCGATGGATTTCCACGAACAGTTGTGCAGGCCTACATCCTGGAGGGATTGATGATTAAGCTTCATACCAAACTCGATTTGTTGATTAGTGTGGAAGTGCCAGAAGAAATATCGGTTGAGCGTTTATTGCTGAGGGGCGAAACTTCAGGACGTTTGGATGATAATGAAGAGGTGATACGCAATCGCTTACGCGAATATTCCGAGAAAACAAGGCCAGTACTGGACTTTTATAAAGAGCAGGGAAACTATGTGGCGGTTAATGGCGTTCAGAAAATAAAAAAGGTGACTTCTGATATCCGCAAGGCTGTTAATAAGGTTGTTCAGAAGAAGCAAGTCAATATTGTGCTTTTCGGGTCACCAGGTTCAGGTCGTGGGTCACTTGGCAAGGCCATTGCTGAAAAATATAAGTTGGAGTTTGTGTCAACCGGTGATATGATTGATGAGGAGATAGGTAAAGGAACACCGTTGGGCTTGAAAGCTAAGGAGTTGTATGAGAATGGACAGCTGGTGCCCGATGAAATGGTGATTCAGCTGATAGAGAAAAAGATAGAACAGTCTAAGAAGGCTAAGGGCTTTATCTTTAAGGGATACCCGCGTACGCTGGTGCAATCCTATATTTTAGATGGTATTCTTCAGAAGCACGATTCCATCATTAATAAGGTTATTGAATTAAAGGTGGATACCCTTGAGCTCATCAGACGTTTAGATAACAGGAGCAAGACAGATGCCTGTATGCCTTACGATACCAGTACTGAGAAAATTGTTAAGCGCTTGCAGGAGCATCAGGATAAGACGGTGCCCGTAATAGATAAGTACCGGGAGATTCATGATGTTATTGAAATTAACGGAACCGACGCATTTGATGAAGTTATGTCACGTGTTTCGTGTGAGATTGAAAGTAGTTTTAAAACACTCGACTAGTATTATTAAAAAGCCCTAAAGTGATTTTTCTTTAGGGCTTTCAGTTTTTATAACTCAATTATCTTATCTTCTTTTGTTTGAGCATCCACCGCTGTGATGGCTGCCATGTCAACAATTTCACGTACCGAACATTGTTGCTGCAGTACATGAATAGGTTTACGAATACCTAAAAGAATGGGGCCAATTATTTCCGCCTGACCTAATTCATTCATCATCTTATAAGCAATGTTTCCTGAACTGAGGCTAGGGAAGATGACTGTATTTACCTCCCGGTCTCCTAGTTTAGAGAAGGGGAAACGGCTGGCTCGAAGTTCCGCATTAAAGGCATAATTGGCCTGCATTTCACCATCTACCAATAAATTCGGGTAGTTTTCATGAAGATATCCGACTGCTTCTCTCACCCTAAGGGGGCTGCCTTTGCGCGTGGAGCCAAAATTAGAGTACGAGACCATGGCCACTACAGGCTCAATATTAAATTTGCGTACCTCGTTAACCGTTAACAGGGTGGTATCGGCCAGTGAGCGCACAGTGGGTTCGTAATTGACGGTGGTGTCTGCAAAGAAATAGGGCCCTTTTTTGGTCATGACTATGTACATGCCAGCAATATGATTGAGTGTATTATTAGTGCCGGCTATTTGTAGTGCAGGTCTTATTGTCTCTGCATATTTATTTGAGAAACCTCCAAGAAAACCATCAGCATCTCCGGTTTCCACCATCATTATACCATAATAGTTGCGATCGAGCATTTGGTAAAGGGCTCCCTCCATATTAAGGCCTTTTCGTTGCCGTTTTTGGTAGAGAATATCAGCATATTCTTTACGCTTATTTGCTTGTTCGGGTGCTTTATTATCAATTATTTCAAGATCCAGGATGTTGAGGTTGTTCTCACTGGCAATCTCTTCAATCTTTTGCTTATCACCCAACAGAATTGGTTTGGCAATGCTTTGCGAACGCACTACTTCAACAGCTTTTAATACTTTAAAGTTATCGGCATCAGAAAATACAAGGCGTTTTAGGTCGGATTTGGCCCGTGTTCTAATGTCTCGGATGAGTTTATTGTAAATACCCATACGTTTCATCAGGTCAATTTTGTATTGCTCCCAGTCAACAATATCCAGGCGTGCTACACCTGTTTCCATAGCTGCTTTGGCCACGGCAGGTGCAACTTCGGTTATTAAGCGGGGGTCAAGTGGCTTGGGTATAATGTATTCTTTACCAAAAATCAGATTCTGACTTTTATAGGCTGCATTCACTTTATCAGGCACATCTTTTTTGGCTAGTTCGGCCAGAGCATATACTGCTGCTTGCTTCATTTCTTCATTAATGGCCTTGGCACGAACATCAAGAGCACCTCTGAATATAAACGGGAAGCCAAGTACATTATTAACCTGGTTGGGGTAATCAGAGCGGCCGGTGGCTACAATCACATCCGGACGGGCCGAGATAGCCTCTTCATAACTGATCTCGGGTACCGGGTTAGCCAGAGCAAAAACAATCGGGTTATCAGCCATGCTCTGAACCATTGATTTATTAAGGATATTGCCTTTGGATAGACCCAAAAACATATCGGCTCCTTTGATGACCTCTTCAAGTTTAGTAAGCTCACTGTCCTGTGCGAATTCTATTTTGTATTTATTTAGGTCTGAGCGCTTTTTGGTCATCAGGCCTTTACTATCAAGCATCCATACATTCTCGCGCTTCACCCCAAGACTTATGTAGAGTTTGGAGCACATAATGGCTGAAGCCCCGGCTCCATTAACCACCACTTTGATGTTCTCTATGTTTTTTCCGGTTATTTCTAAGGCGTTAAGCAGGCCTGCTGCCGATATAATGGCTGTGCCATGCTGATCGTCATGAAATACCGGGATATTCAATTCCTTTTGTAAACGTGTTTCTATTTCAAAGCACTCAGGCGCCTTAATATCCTCCAGGTTAATGCCACCAAAAGTAGGAGCAATGGCCTTTATGACCTTAACCATGTCATCAATGTTTTTTTCATCTACCTCAATGTCAAAAACATCTACATCGGCAAAAACTTTAAAGAGCAGCCCTTTGCCTTCCATCACCGGTTTGCCGGCAATGGCGCCAATATCACCCAAGCCTAACACTGCTGTGCCGTTGGATATTACACCCACCAGATTGCCTTTGGCGGTGTAGCGATAGGCATCGTCTGGGTTTTGCTCAATTTCTTTGCAGGGCTCTGCTACTCCGGGTGAGTAGGCTAAAGACAGGTCCAGTTGCGAACTGTAAGGTTTGGTCGGAATTACTTCAATTTTGCCAGGCCGTCCGTTTTCGTGGTACTGCAAGGCATCTTGTTTAGTGGTAGACATGTGTGTTGTTTTTAATGGGATGGCAAATGTCAAATTTTTATCTCAAATGGATATTGATAAATATACAGATTGTTACATAACTTCTATCACTCACTGCAATTATGAAAAGTTACTTATTCGGTTTTTGAAAGTCCAAAATATCCCAGAAAATATTTCTTTAGGTTAATTAAAGGAGAGCATGATTATTTAATCTTTTACGATGTTTAGGAGTCGCTTGGCTCGTAACAAATTATTAACTTTGCAAGCTGTCAGTTGCAGAATATTTGCTATGCAGCAAAAAAAAAGTAATAAAATAAAACTACTCGCAGCGGGTATTAAAACAGATAAACTATGTCAGTTGCTCAGGAAAGACGCAAGAAAGTAACCACTCATGTATTGAGTGAAATGAAGATGCGTGGAGAGAAGATAGCCATGCTTACGGCTTATGATTATTCATTGGCGAAAATAGTTGACAGTGCAGGTGTGGACGTCATTCTGGTGGGTGATTCGGCATCAAATGTTATGGCTGGTTGGGAAACAACATTACCTATCACTCTTGATCAGATGATTTATCATGGTGCTTCGGTAGTGCGCGCTGTGCAACGTTCGTTAGTTGTGGTGGATATGCCCTTTGGTACTTATCAGGGCAACTCCAAAGAGGCACTGACATCGGCCATACGTATTATGAAAGAAACGGCAGCTGATGCTGTTAAACTGGAAGGTGGAAAAGAGATTCTGGAATCAGTTCACCGGATTTTGTGTGCAGGCATACCCGTTATGGGCCACTTGGGCTTAACTCCACAGTCAATTCATAAGTTTGGAACTTACACTGTTAGGGCCAAGCAAGAGGAGGAAGCTAAGAAGCTCATTGAAGATGCTCACCTGCTTGAAGAGGCCGGTTGCTTTGGAATCGTACTGGAGAAGATACCAGCTTCACTGGCCGGACAGGTTGCCAACCAGGTGAAGATACCTGTGATTGGTATTGGAGCTGGTAATCAGGTCGATGGACAAGTGCTTGTGCTTCATGATATGCTGGGCATCAATCAGGAGTTTTCACCACGATTCTTACGTCGTTACCATAACTTATTTGCAGAAATAAAAGGAGCTGTTGGTAATTACATTGACGATGTAAAAACAGTTGATTTCCCAAATGAACGTGAGCAGTACTAATAATGCAGTACATTGAGTTATAGGTTAAATGAATATTGAATGTAATTGGCTGTAAGCAGTCAGAAGGCTATAAAAATGAGTAAACTGGATATATTATACGAAGACAATCATATCATTGCTGTTAACAAGTCTTCTTCTGACATCGTGCAGGGGGATAAAACAGGTGACGAAACTTTAAGTGATAAAGTAAAGGCTTATATCAAGAAGAAATACGACAAGCCAGGCGATGTCTTTCTTGGGGTTGTACATAGGCTAGACAGGCCGGTGAGCGGGGTGGTGCTTTTTGCACGCACCAGTAAGGCTTTAAGTCGCCTGAATAAGATGTTTCAGGATAAGCAGGTGAAAAAAACCTACTGGGCTTTGGTGGCTGAGCTGCCGGAGGAGGATAGTGGCCGGTTAGTCCACTATATCCTGAAAAATTCGGAAAAGAACAAGTCTTATGCTTTTCCAAAGCCCAGAGCTGGCGCCAAAGAAGCGATTCTTAATTATCGTTTGATATCGGGACTAAAGAATTATTACATGCTGGAAGTTGACCTGGAAACTGGCAGACACCATCAGATTCGTTGTCAGCTGGCAAAAATCGGATGCCCTATTAGAGGTGACCTTAAGTATGGCTTCCCGCGTTCGAACAAGGATGGCAGTATTTCGCTGCATGCACGTCAGATTGAATTTGTGCATCCGGTGAAACAAGAGCCACTAACCATAGTAGCATCAACGCCAACGACAGAAAACCTTTGGAAGGAATTTAGAAATGTAAATGACTAATATTTAGTTATTGGATTTTGGACTTCGGTCTGCAGACTTTAACAGTCCTTCACCAACGAATGATAAAGGCAGCAAATCTTTGCTGCTTTTTATTTTTTGTATAGATGATTGACCAACCAGCAGTATGTCGTAGGCCTTTTTATAGCGCAATTCTGTTTCCAGTAATACTTGTCTGCAAGCACCGCAGGGTGCTACAGGATTTTCCAGAATTCCATTCTTATTCATCGCTATAATAGCTATTGAAGTAACGGGGGTATCGGGGTATTGAGCATTGGCGTAAAAGATGGCTGTGCGTTCAGCACATAGCCCAGATGGGTAGGCGGCATTCTCCTGGTTGCTGCCAGTTATTATCTGGCCATTCTCCAACAGTACGGCCGCACCAACATTGAATTCTGAATAGGGCGCATAGGCCTTGTGGCAGGCTTTTTCAGCGGCATTAACTAATGCTTGTTCTGTGGAGTTTAACTCATCTAATGAGTCGAATATTTCAATTTGTGTAGTCAGGTTCAGATGCTTCATAACTTGTAAAATGGGCACACAAGATAGTGATTATGTGTGAACCTTAAGGTTTATACAATAAAAAAGGAGACCAATTGGTCTCCTTCTGTATCTTGGCTTAATGTAATTAAGCGTTAGTTGCTTTCTTAACGATTGCTTTGAAAGCTTCCGGATGGTTCATTGCCAGGTCAGCAAGAACTTTACGGTTGATTTCAATGTTTTGTGCGTGCAACATACCCATTAACTTGCTGTATGATACACCTTCCAAACGAGCTGCTGCGTTGATACGCTGAATCCATAATGCACGGAAACTGCTCTTTTTCTTCTTTCTGTCGCGGTATGCGTAAGTTAAACCTTTTTCGTATGAATTCTTAGCAACAGTCCATACGTTTTTTCTACGTCCAAAGTAACCTTTGGTTTGCTTTAAAAGCTTTCTGCGTCTTTCTCTTGACGCTACATGATTTACTGATCTTGGCATTTTAAAATCATTTTCGAATGGTTAGCGCCCCCTTCGGGAATCTTTCAGCTAATTCACTCTGGTTAAAAAAATCGTTTCCTTCTCTTGAAATTTGAATTACTTCATGTTCAATAACAGCTTGATGTTTGTTTCATCAGCTTTGTGAACAGTGCCAGCATAGGTCAAATTTCTCTTCTGCTTTGTAGTCTTCTTAGTTAAGATGTGACTTTTGAAAGCATGCTTCCTCTTGATTTTTCCGCTTCCGGTAATCGTAAAACGCTTTTTAGCACCGGAATTTGTCTTCATTTTTGGCATTATTCCTATATATTTAGTTATAAAAAATAAACTACTTTTTCTTGGCACTTGCCTTAGGTGCGATAAACATAGTCATACGTTTACCTTCCAGTTTAGGCAATTGCTCTACTTTGCCAATTTCTTCCAAATCCTGAGCGAATCGTAACAAAAGAATCTCACCTTTATCCTTAAATAAGATCGAACGACCTTTAAAGAATACATAGGCTTTTACTTTAGCTCCTTCATTCAGGAATTTTTCAGCATGTTTTAACTTAAACTGATAATCATGATCATCAGTATTGGGGCCGAAACGAATTTCCTTAACAACAACTTTAACAGCTTTGGCTTTTAGTTCCTTTTGCTTACGTTTCTGTTGATAAAGGAATTTTTGGTAATCCGTTATCTTACAAACTGGCGGATCGGCGTTTGGTGAAATCTCTACCAAATCTAAATCCAACTCATCAGCAATTTTAATGGCCTCCATTGTAGGGTATACACCTGGATTTTCGATGTTATCTCCCACCAAGCGAACCTGGGGAACCCTAATATTTCTGTTAATTCTGTGAGCAGGCTCCTGTTTTACCGGACGTACCTGCCTTCTGTTTGGTCTAGCTATTGTTAAACCCTCCTTTGATTAATTAATACTACTGTTCAATCTCAGAAAGCATTTTGTCTACTTCCTGGTTAATAAAATCAACAAATTCTTGCTGCAGCATGGTGCCTTTGTCACCTTCGCCCTGCTTCCGAACGGCAATTTTCCCTTCTTCAGCTTCCTTTTCTCCCACAATTAGGAGGTATGGAATTCGCTTTAACTCGTTGTCCCTTATCTTCTTACCGATTTTCTCATTACGGTCGTCAAGAACGGCACGAATATCGGAATTATTTAGGAAATTTAAAACTTTTTCAGCGTAATCATTATATTTTTCGCTGATAGGTAAAATCACCACTTGTTCAGGTGTTAACCACAATGGAAACTTACCGGCAGTATGCTCAATTAGAACCGCTACAAAGCGCTCCATACTCCCAAAAGGAGCACGGTGAATCATCACCGGACGATGCTTTTGGTTATCGCTGCCAATGTACTCCAGTTCGAAGCGCTCAGGCAGGTTGTAATCCACCTGGATGGTGCCCAGTTGCCACTTACGTCCCAATGCATCCTTCACCATAAAGTCAAGCTTAGGTCCGTAGAAGGCAGCCTCACCATATTCAATAATGGTATTCATACCTTTCTCTTCGCAAGCTTCAATAATGGCTTGTTCGGCTTTGTTCCAGTTGTCCTCGCTTCCAATGTACTTAGAGTGATCTTCGCGATCGCGCAATGATACCTGTGTTATATAGTCTTTAAAGTCAAGTGCCTTAAAGATGTATAAAATGATGTCGATTACTTTCTTAAACTCATCCTTTAGCTGGTCGGGGCGACAAAATAGGTGTGCATCATCCTGAGTAAAACCACGTACCCTTGTCAAGCCGTGCAACTCACCACTTTGCTCATAACGATAAACAGTACCAAATTCAGCAAAACGAATTGGTAAATCCTTATATGAACGAGGTTTTGTTTTGTAAATTTCACAGTGGTGAGGGCAGTTCATTGGTTTTAATAAGAACTCTTCACCTTCAGCCGGTGTATTGATTGGCTGGAATGAGTCTTTACCATACTTGGCATAGTGACCCGAAGTAACGTATAGTTCCTTATTACCAATATGAGGTGTGATAACTGGTTCATAACCGTATCTAACCTGCACGCGTTTCAGGAAGTTTTCTAAACGCTCACGTAGTTTGGCTCCTTTAGGTAACCACAATGGCAAACCTTGTCCTACTTTTTGCGAGAAGGCAAACAGTTCCAGTTCTTTACCAATCTTACGGTGGTCGCGCTTCTGGGCTTCTTCCAGCATTACCAGGTATTCCTCCAGCATTTTTGCTTTGGGGAATGAGATAGCATAAATACGCGTCAGCTGCTTACGTGTTTCATCACCTCGCCAGTAGGCACCTGCAACACTTAATAGCTTTACAGCTTTAATGGGTGCAGTAGAAGGCAAGTGAGGGCCGCGGCATAAGTCGGTAAAGTTACCTTGCTTATAAAATGAAATGGTGCCGTCCTCTAATTCATTGATCAGCTCCAGTTTGTATTCATCATTCTTATCAGTGAAGTAGTTGAGGGCGTCTGCTTTAGATACTTCACTGCGCACATACTCCAGTTTTTGGCTGGCTAAGTCTTTAAATTTCTTCTCTATTTTAGGTAGATCTGAATCTTTAATAACATTATCGCCAGTATCTATATCGTAGTAAAAACCGTTCTCAATGGTTGGGCCAATGCCAAATTTAGTACCAGGATAAAGAGCCTCGATAGCTTCGGCCATCAGGTGAGCCGAAGAGTGCCAAAAGGCGTGCTTTCCTTCTTCATCCTCCCATTTGTGCAGCTTAATACTGGCATCAGTGGTAATAGGGCGCGTCAGATCCATTAAGGTGTCGTTCACCGTAATAGATAAAACTTCTTTAGCCAAACGTGAGCTAATACTCTGCGCAATTTCTAAACCAGTTACGCCTGCTTCAAACTCTCTGACACTTTGGTCCGGAAAGGTAATTTTTATCATGCTACTATTGCTTAGATTTTAAAAAACATGCAAAGATAAATAAAAGGCGTGAAAGCTAAGAAGTGTGTTGCCTTTTTTTAGCAATAATACCCTGAAATAGTAAATGCTGTCAAATCCCATTGTTTTATAGTTGGGTAATTTGTTAGTTTTGACATTCTTGTAGTTTGAAACAGTTTTAAAGTATAAATAATTTACAAATGAAGCACTTAAGTATTTTACTGGCCACACTGCTGTTTTCGTTGGCATTGCAGGCACAAAAACAAACGGTTTCGTTAGATAATATTACGCGCGATGGAACATTTTATGCCCGCTCGGTACGCGGTTTGCGTTCAATGTCTGATGGCATACATTATACCACGCTGGAAGAGGGGAAGCGCATTGTTAAATACCAGTATGCAACAGGTAAGCAAGTAGCTGTAGTTTTTGATCTTGAGAAGGAGATGAAAGGTGAGTATGATATCAAACGTATTGAAGGGTATGAGTTTAATGGAAGTGAAACAAAGATTCTTATCTACACCAATGCTGAATATATTTACCGCCACTCGTTTAAAGCCAATTACTATGTATACGATATACAGTATAATGAGCTAAAGCCTTTGTCGGAAAATGGTAAGCAACAGATAGCCTCTTTTTCGCCCAATGGTGAGATGGTAGCTTTTGTACGTGATAATAACCTTCACCTGTCGAAATTAAAGTTTGGTACAGAAAGTGCCATTACCACCGATGGCGAGTACAATAAAATTATTAATGGTATGCCTGATTGGGTGTATGAAGAAGAATTTGGATTTAACAAGGCTTACGATTGGTCGCCAGATAGTAAAGAGATTGCATTTATCCGTTTCGATGAGTCAAATGTAAAGGAATTTGCTTTCCCACTTTATCAGGCATCCTATCCAAACAACGAAGAGTATAGTCTGTATCCGGGACAATATAAATTTAAGTATCCTAAGGCTGGTGAAGACAATTCAGTGGTAAGCGTGCATGTATTTAATATTAAAAACCGCACTACTAAAACCATGGATATTGGAGAAGAAACAGATATCTACATCCCACGTGTACGTTTTACCAAAACAGAAGGTAAGTTAGGCATCATTAAAATGAATCGTCACCAGAATTATCTGCAGCTGATGATTGCCAACACCAATTCCGGCGTTTGTAATACTGTTTTTACCGATAGAAATGAGCGTTACATTGAGCAGGATGTACTGGATAATCTGCAATTCATGGAGGATGGACAACACTTCGTTTATGTGGGTGAGATGGATGGCTACAATCACATTTACCTGTACACCATGGCAGGCCGCAAAGTACGTCAGATTACCAGCGGACAGTGGGATGTAACCGATTATCTTGGGTACAATGCCAGTACAAAAATGTTCTACTACCAGGCAGCGGCTAAGTCGCCAATGCAGCGCGAGGTATATGCTATACGCAACGACGGTAAGAAGCAGATTAAATTTTCGACTGTAGAAGGTACTAACAGCGCCTCTTTCAGCAAAGGTTTCAAATACTATATCAACTACCTGTCGAATACAACTACTCCTACATTGGTGACTTTGCACGATGGTAAAGGTAAGCAGATACGTGTACTGGAAGATAATAAGGTGCTGAAGGAGCGGGTGGCACAATACGAAATTAGCCCGAAAGAGTTTTTTAGCTTTAAAACCAGTGAAGGAGTGGAGCTAAATGGCTGGATGGTGAAGCCATTGAATTTTGATACTTCAAAACAGTATCCTGTGCTGATGGTACAGTACAGTGGACCTAACTCGCAGCAGGTGCTTGACAGATGGAGTATTGGCTGGGAGCAATACCTGGCTGCTGAAGGATACATGGTGGCATGTGTTGATCCGCGTGGAACCGGTGCCCGTGGGGAAGAATTTCGTAAGTGCACCTATATGAAATTGGGTAAATTGGAGTCTGACGACCAGATTGAGGCGGCTAAATACCTTGGTTCACTGGATTATGTCGATGCTTCGCGCATTGGTATCTGGGGGTGGAGCTTTGGTGGTTTCATGTCGTCGCTATGTTTGAGCAAGTCGGATGTGTTTAAAGTAGGTATTGCAGTGGCGCCGGTTACCAATTGGCGTTACTACGACTCGGTGTATACCGAGCGTTACATGCGCAAACCTCAGGAGAATGCCAGTGGGTACGATGATAACAGTCCTATTAACCATGTAGATAATCTAAGTGGTCGTCTATTCCTGATTCATGGTACGGCAGATGATAATGTGCATTACCAAAATGTGATGGAGTATGTCGATCGCCTGGTGCAGGCCGGTAAACAGTTTGATATGTTTGCATACCCGAATCGTAACCACAGCATCTACGGTGGCAACGTGAGGAATCACCTTTACAAAATGAAAGCAGATTACCTGTTGAGAAATCTATAGGTCTTAAGTAACAGATATAAGAAAAGCCCCGAACTTGCCGGGGCTTTTCTTATATATACCCTAGTTGTAGTTTGATATCGCTATTACCAATCTTCCATGTGGTTGCTGCTGCCATAAATCATCTCATTCACAATTTTGCCGTCCGCATCAAAAGTATGAGATAGCATAAATGGGAAAGTATATTTTTCGCCGTTCTTTTTGATGGTCATATTCCACCACGAGTAAACCACGTAGACGTCATCCTTGGCATAATAGATGCAGTCAGGGTAGCCCTGTTGCTCAATATGGAATTTTTTGTCGGGTGTAAAGGTCTTCATTAATATATCTTTTTTCTCATCAACGGTTTGATATTCTCCCGTTTTAAAAGCAATATGCCCCAGTATGGCCTTGGGATTAAAGAAGCTGGCCCACAGTTCAAAGTCATGATCAATGAATGCGTTCATTACCTTTCGGGTGGTAATTATATTAGGGTGGTTAATGTATGCTACGCCGTTCTTTTGTGTGGTATGACTGTTCTGGATTTCTTCAAATACATCATTGTTATAGTACCAGTGCACTGAGGTTACTTTGTCATCTTTATTAAAACTGTACAAACGGTGGATAGGGAGATGGACGTTGATGCCTGTTTTAATGTTTCGGGCTGTTAGTATCACCCAATCCTGCACCCACACACCCGCTTCTTTATACTCCAATGCATCAGGGTAAGCAGGCTTGGCATCTCTGAATTGTATGTTGACAAACTCTTTGTGCCACCAGTCGTAATTCTTACCGATATTGGCTTTTGTCCAGGGCAACTTTTTGCCATGGCTGAATATCATTACACTATCGGCAAAGTAATCCATGTATGTGTCTTTTTCGCCCGATTCAAAGGCTTTCCAGAGGTCTGCTACTTTGTTAATTGCCTCATGTTCCGAATAGATAGTGCCGTTTTTCTTTTGTGAATACCCATTTAATCCAACCAAAAGAAGCACCAGCAAAATACTTGTTGATGTTCGCATAATTTGTTGTTTTAGTTAGTAAACGGAATTGAGGATGTAAGATGAATTGGCTATCAGCCGGGCAAAACAGGTGGATGGCAGGCAATATATGGCTAATGTGGCTTAAAGTCAAGTAATTAATCTGATGAGGAGTGTGAATATTGTCCGGTGCAGAATTGGTCTGCTCCGGACAATGGTGGTATGCGTTAGGCAATTTTAATGACAGTGCGTCCTTTCAGTTGCCCATTAAGCATCTGATGAATGCTTTCAGGCAGTTCTTCCAGACCTATCTCACGGCAGTTATCCATTAACTGTGCTGGTTTCCATTTATTTGCTAATAAGTGCCATACCTTTTGTCTCTCATCCATTGGGTAGTTTTGCGAATCAATACCTATTAATGAGATACCTCTCAATATAAAGGGGAATACTGTGAGTTCAAGTTTTGGAGAAGCCACATTTCCGCAACAAGTTATGACTCCCATAGGCTGGACAGACTTAATAATATTCTCCAGAATTGCACCTCCGACGGTATCAATTGCACCTGCAAAAGCTGGTTTTAAAAGCGGTTTTTTATTAAGGTTTTCAAACTCGCTGCGCAGGATGATCTCTTTAGCGCCTATTCTTATCAGGTAATTTGTTTCAGCAGCTTTGCCAGTTATGGCAGTTACATCATATCCCAGCTTTGCCAAAATAGCCACACTCAGCGCACCTACTCCGCCAGTAGCACCCGAAACAACGATGGGACCATCCGAAGGATGTATTTTTTCTGTTAAGCGTAAAACCGAAATACCTGCTGTTAAGCCAGCAGTACCGTAAATCATGGCTTCTTTCATACTGAGCTGCTCAGGTAGTTTAATGGCCCATGTATCAGGTGCTTTAATGTATTCGGCAAATCCGCCATTTGTGTTCATACCCAAATCATAGCTTGTCACAATTACCTGTTCACCAGTGTTGAAAAGCTGACTATTCGATTGTTCGATTGTGCCAACAGCATCAATGCCAGGGGTGTGCGGATAGTTTTTAGTAACACCTCTGTTGCCCGAGGCTGATAAGGCATCTTTATAGTTTAATGAGCTGTAATGCACTTTCACCAATAGTTCTTCATTGGCTAGCTCTTCTGTTTCCATTTCTTTGATGCTTGCTTTAAACTGCCCGTTTTCTGTTTCTTCAACCCTGAATGCTTTGAAAGTCTTCGTTATATTTTCCATGCTTAAGTTGTTTATTTCTTATTTTTGCACAAAATTCAGTATAAATAAATTAGATATCAATAACTTACAAGATGTTCCTTTACGAACATTTATTGCCGTTTTGTTGATTATCAATTGCTTGAACGAAGAAAAAAATGGAAAAAAGTTACTGTCCGATAGATACATTTATCAATGCCGTTAAAGGTAAACGCAAGGGCACAATAATTTTGCATCTTTCTCAGGGTAATAAGCGATATACCGAATTGGCCAGACTATTAACTGATATCAGTGAACGCATGTTAAGCAAGCAGTTAAAAGAACTGGAGGAAGATGGATTGATTGAACGAAAAGTGTTTGCTGAAGTGCCACCAAAGGTGGAATATAGTTTGAGTGAACTGGGTAAAAACATTCATCCGTTTCTGAAGGGTATGTACAAAGGCGGTTTGCTACTCGAAAAAAGTATTGAGTCAAAGGAAGATTAACTTAAATGCCGCAGAGTGTTAAGGGAGTTTTGTATTGCAGCAATTCGCCCATTATTGCCAATAACTGTATTATTGCAGATCTATCCTGATTGGGATTATATATTTTACCGGTACCTTCTTGCCATCTTGTTTGCCAGGTTTCCAGCGTGGCATTGAGTTGATGATATCCAGAATATTTGTTTCTGGCAGTGGAAGTTTAGCAATGCTATTCACATTCATGATGGTAGCATTGCGCACCCTGCCGCATGTGTCTATTATAAAACAGATATCAACCCGGGTGAGCGGAGTTTTATTGGTATTAAGGATAGCAAGGTGTTTTGCTATGTGAGCTGAAAATATCGCTTCACCTCCCGGGTATTCAGGCATTTCCTGGGCTACTAAAAGTACCTGTTGACCATCTAATGAGTCGCAGGTGCAGGCATTAACTTTTTGAGATGCATCTATGCCTTGTGCATTTGTAGCCAGGCAACATGGCAGTATCATTAGTATGACAAGGATACGGCTTTTTATCACTTAAAGGTAAGAAACCCTATGCTTCCCTGTTAATATGGGGCATATCCTGCGGTATCACAATCGATAGCTCCACCAGGCCGGCTACTTCACCATTATGGTACCAGGGCGATTGATGTATCAATTTTTTGACGCCTGCCTTGCCAATGGTGTAGGAGTTGGATGAGCCTTCGGCCAACATCTGGCGAATCATGGCTGAAGAACGCTCAGCGTGAAATTCATACAGGGAACGCCCAATCAGGTTATCGCCATATTTAGCAAATGTATTGGTGGCATTGTCATTCATATAGATGATGATGCCTTCGGTGTCGCATACCGTAACGGCATAGGGTAATTCTTTTGCCCACTCATAGCCATTTTTTACTGTGCTCATACAGATGTGATTTTAATTTTGTGTAGCGCAAAAGTAAGAAAACACCAGGAAAAAGAGGCTGGTAGCATATGTGTTTTTAGTGTTGGTTGAATTGGCTTATTGGTGTATTGATTTTCGTTACCATGGATTATAACGATTGTGCTTACATCTATGCTATTTAATTATGTTGTCACCCAATTATCGATACACTATTCGATGGATTTCACTATTATCTTTACCCTTTACAAAGATGCCAATACCAGCAATAAGAGAAAGGAAGCTAAAGATGAGAATATTTGCTTCTGCACCTAAGCTGGCCATTACTAACACAATAGCACCAATGCCTGGCCGGCCGCCACTCAATTCATATTCGTAGCCCGCGTTCATGCCGTTGACGACAGACATGACGTAAAGAAAAATGCCAAGTACAACACACAATGCAATTAGCGGCTTTCTAATCCTTTTTAGTAAGCCGGGGGTGTCAACTTCAAACTTCGCATGCTTGGTTTTTGATTTTAAATACAAGAAAATGTCTTCCCGCAGTTTTGGCTGACTGATTCTAATTTCATCTTCAGAGTTCTTTCCGTAAAATATGCGGAGATTAATGTTATCAGCACGATACTCTATCCTTTTAATATAACTTATTGGCAGTGCAATAAAGTTTTGGTTGATGGAGCCCACACTCAGCTCTCTGTTAATATGGTGATGATTTTCGGGCTTTGCTTTTAATCTGTAAATTTTATGGTCATTATACACCACAAAGTTATGGTCTCTGTTAGTGTTGTTATACCATGTTTTTTCTAGCTCCATTATGTATGCATTTAGGTTGGTTTGTATCTGTTTCTATCGTTTACTTAGGTTAATTGCAAAACTATGAATATTGTATATGCCGATTATGTGGTTGATATATCAGTCTTTGGTGTTGGAGGCTTTAGCCACCAGGCTACTATAACGAGGTGGACTCCATTTGCTTTATTGTAGGTTATTGGGTAAAGTTTGTTTCTCAGTATATAATTCAATTAATTCCAATACTTCTGCGCTTGTTCCAATTTTACTCTTTAGGTTAGTCAGTATTTCGTCAATGTACTCACATTCTCTATCATTAAATACGCAATCATAAACATAAGCCTTTGCATATCCTATCATTACTCGATAATCTGATTTATCTTGCTGTTTAGCTTTGTAGAAAAAGTATTTTGCATCTTGATAGTTACCTTGTGATAGATTTCCATATCCTTTGTTTAGGTAATAGACAATTCTAGCTTCTTTCCTTTTTGCGTTTTCTTTTTCTTGCCATTCAAAATATATTCGTTGTTGTTCTAGTTCACGAGTCTGTTTTTCAATTGTTCTGTTATTAATTATATTAAACATTGTTATTGACAAATAGACTAGTAACATCATAAGGACAATAATCACTGTTGTTTTTATTCTTCTTTCTTTTTTAAGCTTTGCTTTTATCCTAACCTTTAATTCATTCAGTTCTTTTTCGGGTAATTCTTTAAATTTTAGTGGATTACCTTTTTTATAACTAAACTCTTTACGCCTATCTTTGAATGTTTTTCTTCTCGCTAAAAGTTTCTTGTTGTTTTTTAGCGTATTAATCATTGCAAGTACTGATCCTTCAAATCCCATTCAGAGTTAGCATTTTAGATAAAGTGCATTAATAGTTATTTAAATCTTTCCCAACTATAGGATAAGCAGCCTAATGTTCACTATTCCTTCTGTGTACACCTTAAAAATACAATAATTATTAACACCATTATTATTGACTGGTGCATGTTTATTACCAATCATTACCAAGGCGGCAGGCTGAGTAATATGTCAGCTATGCCTCCCGGGCTATAAACAGCATACGATTACCTACATAGCCACTTACCGAAAAGTCGTTGTATTGCAACAATCTTGCTTCAAAATTGCAAGGATGTTGCTGCAAAGTTGCAGCGCTGTTGCTGCACAATTGCAGCAGAATAGAGCAATTTTTATTCGATGGTTAAGGTGGTTTCTAGCTGTTCTTCTCTGGGCTCCTTTAGTAAACTACCTCTTGAAACTTGCCTTACCACCTGCAATTCATAGTTGCCGTGGGCCAATGCTGGCACCATCAATATCAGCTCTTTGTTTTTATTGCTGATAATTTGTGTGGCTTTGGTGGAGGTACCGTCGTTGGTGCTGATTAATGAGGATGTCAGGCATACTACAAAGCTGCAATCCTTTATGCGCACCACGCACTAAGCACCATGTACTGGCTGCGGACTTCGGGCTGCGGTCTTCGGCCACCTGGCGGGCAAATTGCAGAATCTGGCCACCCAAAGCATGCTGCCTGCTATGCGCTATGGCGGCGTATTACCAACTGGCATTTCTATCTTTGTATTATTCTGTTGTAAATTCAATATCTCGCCCTTCGGCTCTTTCTTTCCTTACCATTTCTTGTAAATCTTCCGGAATTGATGATAAGGGTACAATAAGTCCATTGACCATTACCATGTCATTAAATGGATTATTTCCTGTCATGTGTTGAGTTGAAAATTCAGAATCATAATATCCCATTTTAAACATGTCTTTAATCTGTCTTGCCTTGTTTGAAACAGTCGATTTTTTTGTACCAAAGAATTCACTTATTTGTTCTGCTGTAGAATAAGGTTCAAATGATTTGTCAAATAAAAAATTTATAGATCCAATTGCATGTATTATTGCGGCTGCCCAAATTTCAATTTTTCCACTTTTGAATGGTACGTCACGTTTCCGTCCTAATTTTAGTATTAGTTTTTCACAGAGTTGATAATAATCATCATCTAGTTTTTGGGCACAGAATGAACCCGTCAATTCCAATAATTGCTTTTCTTTTTTTTTGATTTCCTCTTTAGTCATATTTCCTTTTTTCCGTTGGAATCTTTTTTAATTCTACAATATTATCAAGGATTTTTTTAAGTGCTGCTTGAAATTTAATCTTTTCTGGAGGGTTGCCGAAAAACATATCATCAAGGTCAACATCGTCATATTTTTTCATTTTGCTAATCAATTGAATAGATTTTTCAACAAAATCATTTTCATTTTTACAATGACTTGATAACAATCCAACCAAATTGCAATGTCAAATCATGATTGAACATTTCTGCTTCTATCATTATTGCTCTGTATGCTTCTTCTGATAAATCTCCTGTATCCATTGTCCTTTTATGCTTGTTGTTAACGTTTTACAATATGAAACGGTTGGGTTTTCGGAGCGCGTTCGCATCCATCAAGGAAAAAGTTGATATGGGAACCAAAGTCCCGTAAACCACTGAACCCCAAATGCTTTATATTGTGTGTGCCTTGAATGGTAAATATATAAAAAAGTTCTCTTATGATGATAAGAGAAAGTCCAAAGGGTGTAAGTCCCGTATGCACAAGGGTGACGCCTTGAAGCAAAGCAAGTGGCAAGCTCGTCAGGGGTGACCCTGGGAGTGAAGTAAGCCAGACTGCGTGGTTGGTACTGACGAACAGGAACCTGATATGAGGCTGTAAGGTTGGATAAGGTAGCACACCATGCCGACGTCCGAGCGTTCAATGGAGCGAATGGCCGAAACAGTAGATCAGGCAGGGATTAACCAAAGGACATTTACCTTACCAAGGGAGAGCTCTGTAATCACGAGTTGATAGAGCAGAGCAGTCAGCCGAGGCCATAGTAGCTGGTAGTAACGAGCTGTATCGAATAATACAGAGGACTCACACGCCAGTGAAGGGCTGAACGTTAATCTGTTCGAAATTAGAATAGGAAGCTTTCTATTGAATCTAGCCTATTCATAAAGTAGAACATAGCTGTTAAGGTGAAAAGAGCTTAACATTGATGATTAACGAACCGTCGTATATGCTTGAGAGGAAAGCTTCAGTGAATCTTTTATCGAAAAGGACAAGCGTAGCTACTCGTACGTACGGTGGTGAGAGAGGTTCTCCGATAGGCTATTGGCCTATCGGCAGCCTACTCGATTGGCAGGCGTCTTTTATTTATTTTTTAAGTAGTCTAGATATTCATCCTGAATAATTCCCGAATTACAATACTTTGCTTTTTCAACTCCATATCTCTTCTCAATCCACTCAGTCAGTTCTTCAATATCTTTGAAAACTTTTCTCTCAAATTCCATATCTGGGTCAACGGTGCTAAATGAATACAAGTCTAAATACTCAGTACTTCCTTCATCGAATATTTCAATTATCTCAACTTCAATCTTATCATTGCTTTCTTTTGATATAGATAAATAGCTTAAAACGTCTTCATTATCACACACTTTCCCAAGAAAGACTTCTATTATTTTTCCTCGGTTTAGATATGTTTCAACTTCTTCTTTATTTAAATATCTTCTCATTTTACTTTTTCTATATTGAGAGTATAAAGCAGTAGTTATGTTTTTTTGGGATGGATGCCTGCCAACGGTGAATTGTATGAGTAGTGCCGAATTTCGAAGCTTTTTCCTTTCAGAACGAGATAAACTTTGATACGAGAACCAATGCTCAAAATTAGCACATTACTCGGCATTACTTATACAAAATGTTGTGGTGCGTTTTTTAACAATTTACTTTTCATGGAATAAACTACTTCTTCCCAATCCAAGTTGCTTTATGCCATAACTTTTCTAGAGGACCTTGTTTATAGTGTTTAAACCAAAGATTACAAAAATATAGTTGAACTACAATAATAAATACTCCAACAATTAAACTAGCAGTGTATCCTAAATATGGTGATAAATGTAGTCCGATAGGGAAAAATATTAATGCGCCAATAATTGATTGCGTAACATAGTTTGTAAGGCTCATTCTTCCGTATACTTTTAGTTTTCCCATTACACTTCTATAAGGACTATTGTAATATATAAGTACAAATGAAGATACTATTACCATGGTAAAGGATAGTTTTTGCCACATATCTAAAGCTGTTCCAATACTGTTTTTAATGATTTCGGTTGAACCATTATCATACCATTCTACCCTTAAGGGATAAAGCAGTCCGAAAGCTATCGATGAACAAATCAAAAGTTTAATCCAAAACCTTGTGTTCTCCTGAGAGTCTATAAATAAGTTTTTTCTGCTCAAAAGAAACCCAAGCAAAAAGAGACCAATAGTTTGTACAAATCGGCCACCACCGACTGCCCATAACAAACTGGCTTTTTGGCCTGTTGTAATATTCTCGATAAAAAAGTTACTCCAATTGCCACTTTTCACCCCTTCTTGTACAATTTCGTATAAGCCTCCTATATTTAAATTGGGCAAAGTGTACGCTTCATTAAACCGACTACAAACAAAATAAAACAGTTCAATGGGCTGCATCAAGCAGATTATCGCTATAGTAAATATAGCTTTGTTGTTCAGTTTGCATACCAGCACTAGAGAGAGCCCTGTAAACACAAACAACATTAGTACATCGCCTCCGGGAAAGAATGCTGCATTAATAGTAGCAAAAATGCTCAAAATCATAAGTCTCCAAACAAAACGCCATCTAAAATCACGTCCTTTATTTTCTTGATTTTTAAACTGTACGAAAAAGGTAAAGCCAAATAAAAGTGCAAAGATTGAATATGCTTTACCAGCAATGAGTGAGAACACCATATTAAATACAACAGAATCTAAAGCAACTAACCATTCTGGCTGCAAAGCTTTATCGGGATAAACAGGATAAATAAAATGCTCTAAACTATGTATTACTAAAATTGCCATTACTGCAAATCCTCGTAAGGCATCTACAATCTCAACTCTTGGTAGTTTTGGAAAGTTTGTTTCGTTCATTCCTATTTTGATAGTTATTTAATTTATTTTTCGATTTCTGTTACTACGTCTGCCCAAATGCACCACAACGTTGAGTATAAGAAACGTAAGTGATTTCGAAGCTCTTACCTGTCAAAATGCACTGAGCCAAATTTGCGTTTTGACACAAATTTAAAATATTTAACAAACCCGTCAAATCGCAGATTTGGCGGAGCTGATTAAAAGTGTAAACCTCCCGTAAACCACTGATTCACTTATGTTTTTTATACATTGTTGTATGCCGTTTTTTCTAGTTTCTTCTCAAGTCGGTCTAGTTTCTTTAATATCAAATCTCTATTCTTTGCAGATTTTATCCATTGTGGTAGATTCGTAATCATTGAATATTTATGTCTTCCATCATCTTCTCTTAACTTTGAAGCAATGTAGTCTTTCAAATATGTTAAATGGTCAATGTTGTAAACCCAAAGAATCTTGTCTTTAATATCAGTATGTAACCATAAGTCTAGTCCAAAATATGGGTCAGTTGGTTTTTCTTCTTTGTATCTGTACCACTTCAATTTATAATCTTTTTCTCGATTGCAAGATTGACATTTTATTGTCACAGATTCATATAGTCTTTTTGTAGGTTCGCTGGTATAATTAATCTGACTGCCACAAAATCCACAATTTCTGCCTACAAATCCTTGGCAGTATCCATACCACTTTTCATTCGTTTCCTTTTTTAATCCACAGCTGGAACAGTTAAAAATAGATTTATGATTGTGTGGAAATGGAATTGTATATTTTCCTAATTCAGTATCAATGTGTCCAACACTTCCACAATCTGGACATTTTACCAATATTTTCTCACTAAAATAAACTGTCGGATATGCAGGTTGTGTAAATCGCATTATTTACTTTTTAGTTGTTTCTTCTGTCTGATTACCTGAGAATCGGTTTTCCTTTTCTACAGTTTTATAAATATCTCGAGCTAGCCAAATCAAGCCGAGTAGAACAATTATTCCCCAAGTAATCCAGGCATTTCTCTTGACCTTTTTATCTTGAATTATTTTATTCTCTATTCTCGATTTTTCCATTTAATCATTGCTGTTTCGGTTTGCTCAAATGGCATACAACGTTCAGGCTATGAAGCGTAAGTGAACATTAACCTTACTCACTTTCAAATTTCACAAAGCCAAAACGTTGCATTTGTTTTTATCTTTTCATTTCAAAAGCCAAATCAACGATTTGGCGATGCTCGCCGAAGCTACGAACCGACTAAAAAGAATCGGCTCACTTATGCTTTATTAGCCATTGTTGCACTAAACCTAAAGGTAGCTAAAGTCCGTTGTCTCAGCTACCTTTATTTGTCTTATAATACTTAGTTATGAAAAAAAAGCTTTA
>NZ_JAGTAR010000019.1 GCF_018156225.1 Carboxylicivirga sediminis | reverse complement strand
CCTTAGACCCTATCCGAGATTGCAAATCGCTAGGTTGTGTGCTCCCTATTGGGCTTCGCCCCCTAACGGAGTCGTATGTTGTTAGCTGATCGGTGCTCCATCAACCTTCAACCCCATCCTGGGTTGTATGTTATTAGCTAAATGGTACGTTATCAACTTTCGACTCCTATCGGAGTCGCGAATTGCCAGGTTGTGAGTTTTCTATTGTCGTACGACTCTTACAAGAGTCGTATGTTGTTAGCTGATCGGTGCTCCATCAACATTCAACCCCATGCGGGGTTGTATCTTACTAGCTAAATTGTGCGCTATCAGCCTACGACTCCTATTGGAGTCGCATATTATTAGATTATGAGCTTTCTATTATCGTACGACTCCGCTAGGAGTCGTATGTTAATAAGCCCACGGCGTGCAATCATAAATAAGGCCGTTTCAAGAGTAGAACGGCCTTATAATTAGAGGTGTGAAGTTTATTCACTCACCTTTTCCGAATCCCGACGTGTTTTGCGTGCTCTGGCGCTGGAAGTCACCGAGCTGATAATCTCATTAATGGTATTTATCAAAGTCGTAATCTCAGTGTTTGGGCTAAACATAGCCATGCTCTCAAGGTATCGTAACGACGCGAGTAAATCTTCATAGAGCTGTTTGCGAGTGATGGTTAACAAAGGCTTGTCTTTAGCGTCCAGTTCTTCGCGTTTGGTGCTCACCGTTTCAAATTCTTGCTGGCATTGGTCTATTCGGGCAATCCACTCGCCCAGGTTGGTTGTTGCCAGGTAGGTGGTGGCAGGTTCTTTTTTTATTTCCGACAGCAGTGTGTTGAAGGCTGCCGATTGTTCGGCGTAACCACTTCGGTGCATCGTCCAGCCATTGCGACGGATAATTTCAACCAGGGCATAAGCAGCTTCTTTTGTGCTTGCATCCCAATGGTAGGTCAATGCTTCGGCACTGGTTCTTAGCCCCATAAATAGCTCATCGCGTTGAAAATCGATCGCTTCCATCTCTTTGGTGAGGGGATTAACCTTCTGCCGGTTAAGCGCCTGGTCAAAAATGTCAAAATTCTGATTAATACGCGCGGTAAGCACTGTTTTTAATGTCTCATCAATGCCAGAATCATTAGTGGCTGTTACAATGTTTTTAACAAGTGTATAGAATTCACTTGAACTTAAATAATTGTTTAGAATTGGTTTAATCATAGTATTAAATTTAGTTTGTTGCATTGAAACTAAACAAAAAATACAATAGAACAAAATGAAGTTGGGATATCTTCATTGTATTTACGAATAAATAGAATGAAGTAAGAGCTGTTAATGCGCATAATACAAAGTATATGACGAAAGTTGTGGTGGATGGTATTCAATGCTTATTGCAGGATGAGGTAATGAATGTGTGGATGGTAATCAAAATTATTAACGCTAAAATGAAGCCGCAAAGTTGTGGAGTGCAAATTATCATCATGATGGATGCTGCGCACAATTGTGTGGTATAATTCAGGTCATTAAAAATGACTCCGCACTTTTGCAGAGCGCCTTCATAGGCCTTAAAAATGACTCCGCAAACTTGTGGAGCCATTTTTAGCTTCGTGATTAGCACCTTGCAGATTTGTTGAATGGTTTTTGTCGGAATAAAAGTACCTGCGCAAAACTGTGTGGTGTGAATTGTAACATATATTTTAGTATTACAAGCACGGGAAGTGATGAAAGACAGGCACAAAAGCACTTGGAAATTGAAGGATTGCTGGCTGCTTTAAGTATCTGCAAGTAAATGGTGTTTTTAATGACTGCCAGACAATAGCAATCATGTTATTTATTATTGTATTTTTAGGATGTATATAAGGGGGATATAAAGCATAATGCTGTCTATCCCTTAGTTGTAGGTTATTTAAAAACTCCCATCATTAGAAATTATGGTAAGATATAAATCAAATACATATTATTTACTTGACAATCTACCTTTTGCAGTAATCTTATGTGGTATTTTTTGCTTTCTAACTTATATTGTTCGTGACAAATTAAACTTGGTTATATCTGGACTAATTGTATCCTCATTGTTTGTATTTGCAATTTTAGTACAACTAAGAAAGATTGCTAAAATCGAATTTAATGAAAGCCATATATTATTTACGTATTTATTACCCAGATTGGAAAAGCGCATATCTTATACATCAATTATAGAATATCAACATATAAGAGGTTTTCAGCTAACAAGTATCAATGTTATTAAATACTATGAATCTGGGACATCAAATGTAAAAAAGATAAAACTGACTAATGTAGTTAACAACGATGAGTTTATGGACTTTGTAAAATGGGTTAAGAATAAGAATGATGGCATTAGGTTTAAATTTCTCCCTTCAGACTCAGAATTGATAGAAGAATATAAAAAAGTGTTTCATTATATAGAATAAAAAACAACCTACAATAACTAAGCGTTCTGGCTGGTCGAAAACCAGAGTCTAAACCAAACAAGTAGTTTAAAACTACTTATTAAACTCAACGAAGTCGCAGACTTCGCTTAGCTAAGGGTTCAATTCCCCTTCCCTACTGTCTGAAATTGAACTAAGAAATAATAAATATGAGTTTAGATTTAAATGTTTTTGTAAAACAAGTTGACGATTCAATCATTCCAAAATGGATGGAGCGAATGAATCAATTTGATATGGAATGTGAAATTCATCCAGACTTTTCTTTTGATGACCACAGCGGATTTTTACCATTTAGAATAAAGTTTAAAAATACTGAGAACCAAGAATTCAAAGACAAAGAATTTATATCAGGATTTGAGTTTTATAAGGACGAATTTGATTTACAAAAAGAGCTTGACTCAATTCAACCTAAAAAGACTTTGATTCAAAGAATAATAAATAAGCCAACAGAAAAGGTTGAATATGTAAATACAGAGATAGACTCTAAACTTGCGGATTGTAAATTGGTTTTGACTTTTAATTGGGGTTCACAAAATTCGCTTGAACTTAGAATGTCTTCGCTTTCTTCGGCAATCATATCAGAATTGACTGATGGAGTATGCTGTTATCCTGCTGATGACATCTGGTATGACAACAAAACAATTGTTGAAGATGCTTATAAAGAGCTAAAGGAATACGAAGACTCATTACAACCAACTGACTGGAAAATGAATGAATTTGAAGGTTGGAATGATTGAAAAATATCGAAATGCCAACAATATGTATAAGTAATAGCGGTTCACCTCGCTCGGCGTAATTTGCAATTACGTCGAACCGAACAAGTAGTTTAAAACTACTTATTCAACCAAACGAAGTCGCAGACTTCGCTTAACTAAGGTTATTGCAACGAGAAGTCGTTCCGTTTTGGGGCGGCTTTTTTTGAATCGAAATTTTCCAATACGTGTAACCATTTACTTCATTGTCTCATATACAGGAAAGAGCATAGATACAAACTATCAGAATAGTGGAAAATAATACGTATATGAGGAGTTTAGTGAAGTTGTGGATGATGGTGCTTCCGGTATTTTTTATGGCATGCGAAAGCGATGTAATGATGGATGCCTATAGCAAGCATGGCGTGGAGCACGATAAGAATGTTTTGAAATCAAGCACCGAATCACTCAATAATGAGCTGGAGCAATTAAGCCAAACGCGCTTTGCAGCCATTAGTCACTCAATGTTTGGTCGCCTGGATGGGCATGAAGTTTCGGGCAATGCTTTGTTCTTACAAGCTGTTGTTGAGGTGGGCGAGTTGATGTATAACAATGCATCTCAAAACTGTTATTTCGAGGAACTCATGACCTTAACATTTGATAAAGATTATTATTGCAGTTTACTGGCCAATGAAGGATGTGGCGTGTGGGCCTGGGATGATACCAATAGCACATTTATTAAAGTGAAAGAGCACGAAACAGACGTGGTATTTCAGTTTCCGGCTACCAACGAAACACCTGGTGATACGGCTCTGCTGACTATTTCTGATCTGGCTTTTTATTCGGGTGATTTCCCCAACAAAGGAGAGGTGTTGGAAGACGGCACGGTTGTAGAGCAGGCGCTTGAAAAGTTACATTTCAGTATAAAAGTAAAGGATGAACTGGTGCTGGCCAGCAATGTGAATGCCACGTTTACGAATGATGGCTATTTTCAGGTAGTGGCAATGACATTTAACCCTACCCCTTATAATTTAAGTGGTGAATTGGGGAAAGATGAACAGAATGGCTATTGGATGTTGACATTCAACAATGATACAGACCGGGTACTGGGACATCTGCTGGATTTATCTTTTGATGGGCATGATGAACAGATGCCGGTGGAGCAACTGATTAACAGTTTGGCCATTGAAGAGGTGGTGTTTAATACAACAGCCGGAACCGGTGAATTGTATAATGAGCTGCTTAAGGTAGACGAGCTGCAGCCCGACAGTAAAGCGTATGCCGAGGCTTTGGCCAGTGCCTTAAATAGCTATGCAGCCATGGATGTGAGGTATCTGAATGATAACAAGATAATAGCAAAAGCACATGCGGTGCCCAAAGCGCGGGTTGATGAAGCCGGTAGTTGGTGGGTTGACCTGGAGCTTGAGTTTAGTGATGGTTCGCGCGAGAGCGGTGAAGTGTACTTTGATGACTTTCTGGCCCAGTTTAAACTGGAGCTTGAGCAAATGGTAGCTGAATTTGCCAGTAAGTTTGGGGTGTGACTCTTGATGCCTGATTATATAAAATCGATGAAGTAAGAAAGGTGCTATAATAGGCACCTTTTTTATGTAGAGGGTGTACTAAAATGAAGGGAAACAGTTTTTGGACTAATAATCTATAACTTCATCACCTCATTCCGTCCTTTCCGCTCTGGCGGAATAAAGCCTCCTTAAGGAGAAGGTGACCTTGCTGGAAAGGGCAACTCTCTAATGTAAGATATTATCATTGATGAGTCATGGCTTCCTCTCCTTGAAGGAGAGGAGTGAGGAGAGGTGTTTTCTTACGCATAAGTTTGTAATTGTCTTTTTTGATTCTCGTACACCCTCTTTTTTATATATCCGGGTTTTGTAACCCCTATCTAGTCCATGGTTGGCTGAGGAGGCAAAATAAATTCCAGCGGGATGTTTAAGCGCTGTCGCCAGGCTTCTTCACTATGTGTGGCTCCTTTAAATTTCAACGATTGATAATTGATGTCCTTATTGTAGCCATTGGCCATAAAGATGGAATCAACTTTTGTTTGGTAAGGTTCGTAGAGGGCGTCCAGATCGACGGTGCCATAATCAAAATAGATACGGTGTGTTTTGGCATTTGCTATATTCTGTTCCAGGTACTTTAGAGTGATGCCATCAACGGCAGGCCAGTGTGTCGACATGCAAATGGCTCCTCCAAAAATACCGGGGTATTCGCACATGGCATAGCAGCTAATTAAACCACCCATGCTGGAGCCCATAATAATGGTATTCTGTTTATTGCCAAGTGTGCTGTATGTTTTATCAATAAAGGGCTTCAGTTCGCGCACAATAAAACGCAGGTATTTATCGGCCAGCATGCCATCCAACAATACCGAAGGTTCAATATAAATCTCTTCCTTTTTGAGAATGGCCTGTTGTTGCTCTTCGGGTATCAGCTTCCAGCTCCTTTGTGGGAAATATTCGGCATGGCGTTTTTTGCCATTATTCCATATGCCTACTACTATGCAATCACGTACCCGGTGGTTGTTCATCAGACTGGCTAACACTTCGTCCACTCTCCATTCTTGTTGGTTCCAGGTGTTGGTAGCATCAAACAGCATCTGGCCATCATGCATGTATATAACAGCGTATTTATTGTCCTGAGAATATCCGTCGGGTAGCCACACATCAACGTTACGTGCATCTACATAGGCGGAAGGAAACATCTCGTGGCGAACGATTTTACCGGCAGCTACTTTTATGCTTTGAGCAAAGGTGCCTGCGGTAAAAAGTGATAGCAAAATGGATAGTAGCGTTTTCATGCCTCTGATATTAATGGTCACTTATGATAGCTGCTTAATATCCGTTATTGCGCAGAAAACGTCAAGGTTTTATTTCGGAACTTATATAGCCGGAAGGCCTTTCGCTAATCAGCTATGCCTTCCGGTAAAGGACTAATTAGTATTCGAAATCGACACATGAGCGAGCTTCCAATACTTCACGTATTATTTTGCCAACGGCCAGGTGATCGGGGTGTTTAGCGTAAGTCTCCAGGTCTTCCATGTTATTAAAGGTGGTGGTCAGGGCAATGTCGAACTGTTCATTAGGATTGCAATTGACGCCTACTTCAATAGACAGTAGTGCATCTATTTTATCGTCAAGAGCCAGCAAACCCTCTTTTATTTCTTCAATTTTGGCGCTTTTCAGTTTTTCGCTGTCAAAGCTTTTCAGTTGAAAGAGTACAATGTGCTTAATCATAATCGAATATTTTACTTATTTTGTCGGTTACAAACAATGCAAAATTAGTAAAATGCTGATTATTGGAATAGCTGGCGGGACAGGTTCCGGCAAAACAACTGTGGTGCGTAAAATTATGGAGCAGCTGCCCAAGGGCGAAGTGGCTATCTTGCCACAGGATTCATATTATAAAGATAGCAGGCATTTGCCCCTTGAAGAGCGGCAGAAAATTAATTTCGATCACCCCAATGCCATCGAATGGGAATTGCTGATTAAGCATATTGCCGACCTGAAAGCGGGCCGCGCGGTGGATATGCCACAGTATTCGTACTTATCATGTACGCGCTCTGAAGAGACGGTAACTGTTAAGCCGCGGGATGTGATTATCGTTGAAGGAATTCTGATTTTAGGTAACTGTCAGTTGCGCGAGCTAATGGACCTGAAGGTATTTGTGCATGCCGATGCGGATGATCGCTTGTCGAGGGTGATACAACGCGATATTATGGAGCGTGGACGAACGGTTGAAAAGGTGCTTCAGCGTTATGATGAAACAGTGAAACCGAGTCATCTGCAGTTTATTGAACCAACTAAGCGATATGCCGATTTGATTGTGCCGCAAGGTGGTAATAACCATATTGCCATTAATATTCTCACGCACTTTATTGAACGTAATTTAACCAGCCTAAATTAATTGCTATGCTTGATGCCGTCAGAGTAGAAGATATCATGTTTTTGGATATCGAAACAGTGCCGCAGGAGGCCAGTTTTGAAAATGTAACACCCGAATTGCAAGTACTTTGGGATAAAAAGTCGGCTTACTTCAGGGCTGAGGATGAGTCCGCAGCCGATGTGTATGGCCGTGCCGGTATCTATGCTGAGTTTGGAAAGATTGTTTGTATATCGGTAGGCGTGATTTCGGCTCGTGGAGGCAAGCGAATTTTTCGGGTAAAGTCATTTGCAGGTGATAATGAGAAGGTGCTACTCGAAGATTTTGGTCGCATGCTAAATGGATTTGCGCGTGACATGCATAAGAATATATGCGGGCATAATGCCAAGGAATTTGACTTCCCCTATATTGCCCGGCGGATGCTTATCAATGGAGTTAAGTTACCGCCTATTCTGGATGTGGCCGGAAAAAAACCATGGGAAGTGAAGTTTATGGATACCATGGATATGTGGAAGTTTGGCGACTACAAACATTATACATCCCTTAATCTGCTAACAACCATTTTTAATATCCCTTCGCCCAAGGATGATATTGATGGAAGCCAGGTGGCTCAAGTGTTTTACGAAGAACGTGATGTGGAGCGCATTGCCCGCTATTGTGAGAAGGATGTGTTGGCAACGGCTCAGTTATTTTTGCGCTTCAAGGGAGAAGAGCTGATAGCTGAGGATGCGGTTGAGCATGCCTGATGATTGTTGAGTTGCTAATTTGTTGATTTGACAATCTGTTAGATGCGATTAGCATATGGTTGATAGAGAAATCTTTCAGTCCCTGATTGTTCGTTCTTGCGTAGCTGATCTTCCCTTTGTGGAAATGCCATCAGGCAATGGGAGCATTTCTCTAATCTTTTATCTTGCGTCTGGTTTCTGTCTGCTCTTTAATAGGGTATCTATCAGTTAAACAAACAACCAGATACTAAGAGAATAACTCAATCCAATAAGAAATACGCCAAGGTCTTAATAAGCAGTTCAGGCTGTTCGGCATGCAGCCAGTGGCCAGCATTGGGGATGCTCACAACTTCAGCTGTTTTAAAGAATTTGCGCATCACCAATGTATCTTCATCCATCACATAGCCCGATTTTTCACCCCTTATAAAGATTGAAGGGATATTGACGTTTAGTTCATCCGGGTTGAGTTCTGAAAAGCCATCCATTATTTGTTCCAGCGTTTCTTTAATAACAGGCAGGTTAAGGCGCCAGTGGTAGTTGTCGTCTTTGGTGCGATTAACGTTTTTCAGCAGAAACTGACGTAGCTTCTTGTCGGGCAGACTTGTGCTCAGTTGTTGGTCAATATCTTGCCTTGATGATACCTGGGTAAAATCTACATTGAGCATGCTGTCAATAATCAGCTGATGGTTATTGGTAATCTGTGCATAATTACTGAACGAGGCATACGATTTTGGTGCAATGTCGAGAATCACCAGTTTACTGATGCGTTCGGGATGCGTCAGAGCAAAGCGCATGGCTGTTTTGCCACCCATCGAGTGCCCAACCAGATGCGCTTTTTCAATGCCTTTGTCGTTAAAAAACTCCAGGAGGTCATCGGCCATGCACTCATAATTGTGACTGTTGCTATGGGGCGAATGGCCGTGATTCCTTTGATCTAATAGATAAATTCGATAATCCTTTTCCAGCTGGCGGGCAATTGATACCCAATTGTCTGATGCCCCGTACAAGCCATGCAGGATAATCAGAATGGGCCCATTATTGCCAAATTCGCGATGGAAAAGTTGCATGCCTTTTATTTTATCAATTGCTGTTTATATAGCTGAATGGTTTTTTCAAGACCAATATAAAGGGCATCGCTAATTAAGGCATGGCCTATTGATACTTCCTTTAAATAAGGGATGCGCTCATTGAAATACTTGAGGTTGTCCAAATTCAAATCGTGTCCGGCATTTATTTTAAGTCCAATTTTATTGGCCAATTCGGCTGCTTCAACAAATGGCGCAATAGCCGCTTCACGGTCTTTCGTAAAGTTGGTAGCGTAAGGCTCGGTATAAAGCTCAATCCGGTCGGTATTGGTTTTAACTGCTCCCTCAATGTTCTTCAGGTCGGTGTCAACAAATATTGAGGTACGAATACCAGCATCACTGAATCTACCTATCACATCCTGTAGAAATGTCATATGAGTTACTGTGTCCCATCCTGCATTGGAGGTCAGTGCTTCCGGAGGATCGGGTACCAGTGTCACCTGATGCGGGCGAACAGCCAAAACAAGGTCAATGAATTCTTTCGACGGATAGCCTTCAATGTTAAACTCTGTTTTAATGACCGGACGAATATCATACACATCTTTATAACGGATATGGCGCTCATCGGGTCGTGGGTGAACAGTAACGCCATCACCGCCAAATTCCTGAACATCAATAGCAGCCTGCAATACATTTGGTGTATTGCCACCCCTTGAATTTCGAAGGGTGGCTACCTTATTTATGTTAACACTAAGTTTTGTCATTGTTGTTTTATTGATGAACACCCTCTTATGAGTGATTAAATGCAAAATAAACTATCGCCTACTTTTGCTTGTTATAATGTTTGACAGTATTTTTAATACTCAAACAATTACGTCATAAAAGGGTTTTCCTTTGTCGCGCAAAATTATAAAGTATTTCGAAAAGTAATCTATGTTGGCAAAAGAATTAATATCAGAAGTTGTTCCTTCACTAAAGACCTCAGACAGCGGGCTTGATGCCCTTAACTGGATGGAGGTTTTCAGAGTTTCGCATTTGCCAATTGTTAACAACAGGGCTTTTTTAGGTCTGATTAGTGATGTTGATATATATGATTTCAATAAGGCCGAAGAAGCTTTGGGGAATCATGCATTGTCTTATGCACGGCCGTTTGTATTTGAGCATCAGCATATATTCGATGTGATTGAGCTGGCCTCACGACTGAAGCTAACTGTAGTGCCTGTTGTTGATAAAGAGGAGAACTATCTGGGCCTTATTACACAAAGTGATTTATTGCAGACGTTTGCCGGTTTAATTGCGGCTCATACCGAAGGCGGGATTATTGAGTTGGAGCTTATGCCCCGTGATTATTCTTTGGCCGAGATAGCCAGAATAGTTGAAGATGCCGATGCTAAAATTCTGAGTTTGTATGTTTCTCAGCCTGTTGATGCCGATAAATTGTGTATAGCCATTAAACTAAACCGCATTGATGTCGGGCCGGTGCTAAATGCATTTGACAGGTACGACTATTCGGTTAAAGCAACCTACGTGGGCGATAATGCTTATGACGATACTGTGAAAAAGAACTACGATGCACTAATGAGGTATCTTAATATGTAGCGTAATAAAAAGGTAATGTATGGTATGGGCCTATGTAAATGCCGGCAGATTGTTGTGCATATGTATATTGATGCATATGCACAGTTTGCTTGCTAATGCTCTGCCGCTTAACAAAAATGAACAGGTAAATGATGAATATGTAACTGTTCAGCAGGTTGTTATTACCGGCAATAATATTACCAAACAGAGGGTCATTCTTAATGAGCTCATTTTTAAGCAAGGTGATCGATTACTGGTCAATCGGCTTGGGCAGGTTGTTAAGCGTTGCCGCCATAATCTCTTAAATACATCTCTATTTAATTTTGTTTCTATTCATTATACCATTCAATCCGATGATACGATTGTGTTTCATATCAATGTGGATGAGCGATGGTACTGGTGGGTTTTTCCCATATTTGAGGTGGCTGATCGTAATTTAAGCTCATTCTTTAATAGTGGTGACTGGTCACGTGTCAACTATGGTGTCTATCTGAAGCGAGATAATTTCAGGGGGCGCAACGAAAAAATCATTGCGCGCATCCGACTAGGGTTTACTACTCAGATATTATTGGGATATTTATCGCCTGAATATAATAAACGTGGAGGTTGGGGTGCTTTCTTTAACTTTAGCATGTCTGATCAGTTACCTTATGCAACGCTAAATAATCAGCCCATTTTTACTGGACTTGAAACAGAAATGGCTCAAATGGCCTATCACGGTTCCTTGTATTACTCTTTGCGCTCAGGCTTATATCAGCGGCACAAACTCGACGTGGCCTATCATCATTACAATGTGAGTGATTCAGTGATTGACCTTAATCCCAACTACCTGACAACTGAAGCCAATAAACTGCAGTTTCTGGAATTAAAGTATGAATATACCTACGACAAGCGTGATTCAAAGATTTATCCGCTGAAAGGCAGTCGGGTCAAGCTCGAAGCTGTTCAGTCTGGATTTGGCTTGTGGCAAGATGAACTGAATAACTTTAAGCTGGCAGGTAGCTACGATAAGCATGTACGTTTGCACGAGAGCTGGCACTGGACCAGCATGGCATATGGTGAGTATAATACGAGTAATTCACTGCCCTATGTATTGAATGCCGGAAGTGGCTATGAAAGCTTTTTGAATGGGTATGAGCTATATGTCATTGATGGTACCCGGCAATTTACGATGAAAAATCAGTTGCTATTTACCTTGCTACATCCCCGTGTTAAAAGTTTGGGTTTTATGCCGCTTACCCAGTTTGCAAAAGTCAATTATGCGTTTTACCTGAAGGCTTTTTATGATTTTGGAAGCGTATGGCAAGAGAATCCACCAATAACTAATACATTTGTAAATGATTGGCAATATGGCTATGGTGCCGGTATCGACTTTGTTACGTTTTATGACATGGTCTGGAGTTTTAACTACTCCGTTAATAAGCATCGTCAGCATGGTTTTTTTGTACATTTTAATTTGGCCATTTAGTATTCTTCAGATAAACTCAAAATTATGCGAATAGCTGTTTTCGGAAAGCAGTTTGGTGAGGTGTTCTTTAATGCCTGTAAGAGCCTGTTTAATATTTTAAAGGACAGTGATGTGGATGTGGTGATTCATAAACCATTCTACGATTTTTTGCTTACAAGCGTTAAGATGAAGCCTGAAGTGGATGCTTTTTTTACACACCACGATGACATAGCAGATGTTGACCTGGTTTTTAGTATTGGTGGCGATGGTACCTTTTTAGAAGCGGTGACTTATGTGCGCGATAAAGGTATTCCGATTGTGGGCATTAATTCTGGTCGATTAGGTTTTCTGGCCGATATTTCGCAAGGAGAAATGAAGGTAGCAATACGGGAGGTGCTTGATGGTAAATACCGGCTCCGACAGCTCGATCTCCTGGTGCTTGAAACCAATGGGAATCATTTTGGTGATTATAACTTTGCCCTCAACGAGCTGGCCATTTCAAAGCGCGATAGCTCGGCCATGATTACCATACATACCTATGTCAATAACGAGTTTTTAAACTCTTTTTGGGCCGACGGGCTGATTATCTCTACAACAACAGGCTCAACAGCCTACTCACTTAGTGTGGGTGGTCCGATATTGCATCCGGATAGTAAGTGTCTGATTATTACGCCTATTGCTCCGCACAACCTAAATGTGAGACCCGTTGTAGTGCCTAACGATGTGGAGGTAACCCTGAAGGTGGAAGGGCGTGATTCTAAGTTTTTGGCTTCGCTCGATTCAAGAAGTGAAGTATTTGATAACTCAGTCAACCTTAAGGTTAAGAAGGCTGGTTTTAGCATCAATGTGATTGAGCTGGATGGCCACTCCTTCTTCACCACCTTGCGTAATAAATTGATGTGGGGCGTTGATAAGCGCAATTAATCTTTATTTTAGTGCAATAATTTTTCAGAATCGCTGTTTGAACAATTATACCGCGATGTACAACTGTGGTTGATGTTGCCAGTAATTCAGGTTTTTGATTTTAATGCTAATGCCTCTAATCGATAAAGAAACCCCAACAAAAAATATAAGGCGGCCGCTTTTAATAGCGGTCATTGTTTGTTTGTGCATTGCCAATCAACAAGTACAGGCGCAGGATCGGCTTGAGTTAGGTGCTTTTTTAGGCACTTCATACTATATTGGTGATTTGAGCACAGGCATACCGTTTACAAACTCCCACCTGGCTGTTGGGGGTATTGGCCGTTATGTGTTTACTGATCGTATTGCCCTAAAAGGAATGGCTTTAGTGGGTAATATCAGCGGGGATTATCATGGTCAGGATTTAAAATACCTTGAGTCGGACGAGGGGAATTATTCCTTCAACAGAAGTATAGGAGATATTTCGGCACAGGTCGAGTTTAATTTCAGGTCTTACGATCATAAATTTATTTCCACCACTACCTTCACGCCATACATTTCGGTTGGCTTAGCCACAACTATTTATAACAGAATTGATACAGATGTTGAAAATTCTGCGGGCAATACAAGTTTTATATTATCTTTGCCGTTCGGTATAGGTGCAAAGTACAAGATCAACAAATATGTAAGGATTGGAGCCGAATGGACCTTCCGAAAAACATTTGTTGATGACTTGGACTATGTGGGGCCAGGAAGCATAGATCCTTCCGACCCTTATGGATTTGGAGAGAGCACTTTTACCCATAATAACGATTGGATATCGTTTGCAGGTGTATACGTTACAATCAGTATGTTGAAACGTAAAACCAAATGTAATGATGGTATAAAAAAATAGCACGTTGATAGTATGTCGTTAAAAGACGAACTGATACAAGACAGGCTGCCAAGCCACATAGCAATAATAATGGATGGAAATGGTCGCTGGGCTAAAAAGCGTGGAAACTCGCGAATGTTTGGCCATAAGCATGGCGTTACGGCTGTGAGGGAAGTAACAGAAGCAGCGGCCGAACTTGGGGTGAAGTACCTGACTCTTTATGCGTTTAGTACAGAAAACTGGAGCCGTCCCAAAACGGAGGTGGATGCGCTCATGAGCCTCCTTGTGTCAACTATCAGTTCCGAAACTTCCACTTTAATGAAAAACAATGTGAAGCTTAATGCAATAGGTTGTAAGAAAGCTTTGCCAGGTGGCGTTCAGAAAAAACTGGAAGACTGCATACAACAAACTTCATCAAATACCGGATTAACATTAACACTGGCATTAAGCTACAGTTCTCGTTGGGAGATAATTGAAGCTTTTAAAAGCGTTGCCAGCGAAGTGAAAAATGATCAATTGGCTATTGAAGATATCAATGCCGATGTGATATCCAATTACATGTCAACTGCCGGTATGCCTGATCCGGAACTAATGATCAGAACCAGCGGTGAACATCGAATAAGTAACTTTTTACTTTGGCAGTTAGCTTATTCTGAGCTATATTTCTGCGACATTTTATGGCCCGATTTTAGGAGAGATGATTTTTACCGGGCCCTGTTGGATTTTCAAGGTCGCGAAAGGCGATTTGGAAAAACCGGCGAGCAAATTAAAAAATAATCAGGTGAAGTGAGGTGAGAAGATAGAATCGAGGAAGTTGGACTAACCTAAATTGAAAAAACTATTGAACTGCATGGAAGGTAATATGCGAAGTAAATTATTGATTGTTTTTCTTTTTATATTCTCTATTAGTAGTGTAATTGGACAAACAACTGATATTCCAAATATTTCATATTCGGGCACTCCCCGAAAGTATGTAATTGCAGATATTGAAGTAACTGGGGTGCAAAATCTGGATCCAAAAATACTCGTCAATATCAGTGGACTGAAAGTAGGGCAGCAAATTACCGTGCCAGGTGATGAAGTGTCCGAAGCTATCAGGCGATACTGGCAACACGGACTTTTCTCCGATGCCAAAATCAAAGCCAAAAAAATCGAGGGGCGTGAAATTTACCTGGAAATATACCTGCAGGAACGACCTCGTTTATCAGAGATGTATTTTCATGGGCTCAAAAAGAATGAGATAGAAACAGTAGAGCAAAAGGTTGCCATGATGAAAGGTTCGCAGGTAACACCCTTTATGGTGACCAGAGCCGAGAAATACATTACCGATCACTTCGTGAATAAAGGTTTTTATAATACCGAAGTTAATATTGTTCAAAAAGATGATCCCTCCAAACCGAATCATGTTACGCTGGATATCAACGTTGACAAGAAAGATAAGGTAAAGGTAAGTAGCCTGACATTTGAAGGAAACGAGGTGCTGAGCGATGGTAAGCTAAACCGCACCATGAAAAAAACCAACGAAAAAGGTAAGGTGCTGAACTTTTTCAGAACCAAGAAATTTGTAGTTGAGAAATACGAAGAGGATTTAACGGCTGTTATTGGTAAATACAACGAACTGGGATATCGCGATGCACGCATCGTAAGCGAAGAGGTAAGTAAAAATATCGAGGATAACACCGTTGATGTTAAGTTAGTGCTTGAAGAAGGTAACAAATATTACTTTGGTGATATTAGTTGGGTCGGTAATACCATTTACCCTTCCGAGCTTTTAGCGTATGACTTACGTATTAAGAAAGGTGATGTGTTTAACCAAACATATCTGGATGAACGCTTAATTACTGATGAAGATGCGGTGCATAACCGCTACATGGATAATGGTTATTTGTTCTCAAATATTACACCTGTAGAAACAGGTGTGCGGGGTGATACCATCGATATTGAGATGCGTATTTATGAAGGCCAGCAGGCTACCATTAATAAGGTCATCATTCGCGGTAACACCAAAACTCACGAGCATGTGGTGCGTCGTGAAATCAGAACTAAACCGGGACAGCTATTTAGTAAGTCTGAATTAATTCGTACAGTACGTGAATTAGCGCAACTTGGTCATTTCGATCCTGAGAATATTTCACCAGACGTTCAGCCAAATCCTGATAATGGAACAGTTGACCTGGTTTATCAGCTTGAAGAAAAAGCCAATGACCAGATAGAATTATCCGGTGGTTGGGGTGCTGGTATGTTTGTAGGTTCATTAGGTCTGAAGTTTACCAACTTCTCAATGCGTAACTTCTTTAATAAAGAGGCTTGGCGTCCATTGCCAACTGGTGATGGTCAGACACTGGCTTTACGTGCACAAACCAACGGTAAGTTCTACCAGTCATATAGTTTATCATTTACCGAACCATGGTTAGGAGGTAAAAAACCTAACTCACTAAGCTTCTCTATCTATCACTCTATTCAAACCGGTGTTAGTTCAAGTTACTACGATCCGCGTTATAGCTATGGAGGTGGTTATGGTGGTTATCCTGGTTATGGAGGTAGTTACCCGGGTATGCAAGATCCTGATGCCATCGATCAGCACATGAAGATTACTGGTATCTCATTAGGATTTGGTAAACGTCTTCGCTGGCCCGATGATTTCTTCTCATTATATACAGAGGCTAGTTATCAACGATACGATCTGTTGGATTGGAATTATTTCATTATGCAGAATGGTATTTCAAACAACCTGAACTTTAAAGTCATGTTGAGTCGCCGTTCAATTGATAATCCAATTTATACTCGTCAGGGATCTGACTTTTCAGTGGGCGTTGAATTTACCCCGCCTTGGTCAATGTTCCAGCCAGACAAGGATTGGTCAAAAGCCAGCGAAGAAGAAAAGTATCAGCGTATTGAGTATCATAAGTGGACTTTCAAAGGAGCCGTTTATAAGCCTATTGATAATGCCAACAAACTGGTTGTGATGGGTAAAATGGAGATGGGCTTCCTTGGTTACTATAATAAATACCTTCAGAGTCCGTTTGAGAAGTTCGTTCTCGGAGGAGATGGAATGGCGGGCTTCAGCATGTATGGTTCCGAGACCATCGGATTGCGTGGATACGAAAACTCATCGCTTACACCTTATAATACACAAGGATCGTACGACGGTAACATATATAATAAGCTGACCATGGAAGTAAGATATCCATTGGCATTGCAACCATCGGCCACCGTTTTTGCACTGGCCTTTCTCGAAGCCGGTAATGCATGGAGTCAGTACGAAGATTATAATCCGTTTGAGCTAAAGCGTTCTGCCGGAGTTGGTTTGAGAATATTCTTACCTATATTTGGATTAATGGGAATTGACTGGGGTTATGGATTTGATGAGAGCCTATACAGAAGAAATGCCGGTGGTAGTCAGTTCCACTTTGTAATAGGTCAAAGTTTCTAACATACAGCTTGTTATGAGTTTGGTTTGATTTTTGTTTATTTAAGCATACTAAAATGAATAAGCTATGAAAAACATCGTTTTATTATCTCTTTTATTTGTTGGGCAAATGGCGTTTGCTCAAAAGTATGCTTTTGTTGACTCGGAATATATTTTAAGAAACATTCCTGCTTATGAGGCAGCTAATGAGCAATTGTCGCAATTATCCAGCAAGTGGCAGGGTGAAGTGGAGCAGCGCTATCAGGAAGTAGCTGAGCTATACAAAAACTATCAGGCTGAGAATGTGTTTCTTTCCAATGAAATGAAAACAAAACGGGAGAATGAGATAGTTGAAAAAGAGCAACAAGCTAAACAGCTGCAGCAGAACTATTTCGGGCAGAATGGAGAGCTCTTTAAAAGGCGCGAAGCTTTAATAAAGCCAATTCAGGATGAGATTTACAATGCTATAACTGATATTGCTTCGGAGAACAACATCGCTGCAGTATTTGATAAAGCATCCGGGATGGGTATTATGTTTGTGGATAACAAGTATGATATCAGTGACGATGTGCTGATTGAACTTGGATATAAAAGTGAATAATTAAAGAAGAAGATATGAAAATTTACTACACACTGGTTGTTGTATTTTTACTAGCCATTGGTTCAGTTAATGCGCAGCAGCCTATGAAATTTGGTCATATTAACAGCGCTGAAATACTGCAGGCAATGCCAGAGTTGAAAGCTATTGAAGAACAAATGGAGGCGGAGTTTGAGCAGAAAGAGTCACAGCTAATGACCATGCAGCAAGACTTACAAACTAAGCAGCAGAGCTATCAGCAGGATGTTGAAAGTTTATCAGCCGCTGAGAGACAAGCTCGTGAGCAGGAGTTGATGGAATTGAACCAGAAGGTGCAAAACTTTTACTTGCTTTCACAACAGCAAATACAGGCCAAACAGAATGAATTACAAGCGCCTGTTATTCAAAAATTGCAAGCCGCTATTCAGGAAGTGGGCGATGAAGAAGGATTTTTGTATATATTTGAGATGACAAGCCGGGTACCTGTTTTCGCGTCAGATAAAAGCATTGATGTAGGTGCATTAGTGAAAGCTAAACTAGGTATTCAATAATAAGTAAATAAAAAATTTAGATATGAAATTGGTAAAAGTTATAGTACTGTTTGCTGCCATCGCATTCGTTGGAAAAGTGCAGGCGCAGGATCTTAAGTTTGGTCATATAAATATTCAGGAATTAGTGATGCAACTACCGGAAAAAGTAGCTGCTGACCAGGAACTTCAGGCCGAAGCTACTAAATTGCAGGAGCAGTTACAGGTAATGCAGCAGGATTTGCAGAAAAAATACACCGACTATATGTCACAACGTGATTCTTTGCCTGATTTAATCCGTGCCACTAAGGAAAAGGAAATTCAGGATTATGAGCAGCGTATGCAACAATACAGTCAAATGGCGCAGCAGACAATTGGCCAGAAGGAGCAGCAATTGCTTCAACCAATTATCACCAAAGTGCAAAAAGCCATTGATGAAGTTGGACAGGAGCAAGGCTTAATCTATATTTTCGATATAAGCTCTCAGGTAGTAGTATATCACTCAAGTAAAAGTATAGATTGTGCACCGTTGGTTAAGACTAAATTAGGCGCACAATAAGAAATAGCAAATAATTTTGTTGAAGCGGGTGGCTAGGTTTAGTCACCCGCTTTTGTATCTTTAAGTGATATTTCTATTGTATGAAACAACCAGGACCAATTGCCGTGTTTGACTCCGGTTACGGAGGATTAACTGTATTAAATAAATTGATTGAGCATTTACCTCAGTACGATTACATTTATTTAGGAGATAATGCACGCACTCCTTATGGAACACGTTCGTTTGAGGTTGTTTATGAATACACATTACAGGCTGTTAAAAAGCTCTTTGATATGGGAGCTAATCTGGTTATTTTAGCTTGTAATACTGCTTCTGCTAAGGCGCTTCGTAACATCCAACAGAAGGATCTTCCGCATATAGATCCTCAGAAGCGTGTTTTGGGAGTTATACGACCAAGTGTTGAAGTAGTTGATACCTATAGTGAAACCAAGCACGTTGGTATTTTGGGTACCGTGGGTACTATACAGTCCGAATCGTATCCAATAGAAATTAACAAGCTTTTCCCATCAGTTCAAGTGGCTCAGGAAGCTTGCCCAATGTGGGTGCCACTGGTTGAGAATAATGAGTTTGATAAACCTGGAACCGACTATTTTGTGAAGCAGCACGTGGACAACCTCTTTAAACAAGATACTGCAATTGATACCGTCATTTTAGGTTGTACGCACTATCCGCTGTTAACCCCGAAAATTAAACCATACTTACCTGCGGGTGTGCAACTGCTGGAGCAGGGAGATATTGTCGGGGAAAGTTTAAAAGACTATCTGTTTCGGCATCCGGAGATGGATGCTATGTGTTCGAAAGGGGGGACTGTACATTTATACACCACCGAACAGGTTACTAAATTCAAACAGACAGCAGGGATATTTTTCGAAGGTGAAACCAACGTGGAACATTTGGTTTTATAAAAGCTATCAGCCATTGGTTAATAGCTGATAGCTTCAAAGTTACTTTTCGTTTTCTTCCTTGAACCACCCGGCATACATCAGGTAGTTATTAGCAATTTTTTGTACCATCTCTCTTGATTGTTCAGGCTCAATGTCTTTGACTTTTTTAGCTGGTACACCTGCATATATGCTGTTTGGCTCTACAATAGTGCCCGTTAATACCAGTGAATTAGCTGCAATAATTGAGTTGCTGCCAATCACGGCATGATCCAGTACCGTGGCACCAATACCAATCAATACATTGTCTTCTATTTTAGCGCCATGTATAGTTACATTATGACCTATTGATACATTATCACCGATCTCAACGACTGATTTCTGATACAGGGTGTGCAAAACAGAGCCGTCCTGAATGTTTACTTTGTTGCCAATGCGAATCGAATTAACATCGCCGCGCAATACTGCATTAAACCATATGCTACAATCATCGCCTATCTCTACATCGCCTATGATGGTTGCGTTTTCGGCCAGATAGGCATTCTTCCCAATTTTAGGCGTAAAGCCTCTTACTGATTTAATTAGTGCCATATTTTGTTTTGTTTATAATTATCCTGAACTTTTGAAAGCTTATATTACAACAGGTATTAGTTAAACAGTTGAAGAATTGAAAGGTCAAAAATACAATCAACTTTTTTAACTCTGAGTGTTGAAGAGGGGTAAAGTAAAGGATAATTCGATTTATCGGCCATAAATTATGTATTTTAAAATGTGTTGTATAACACAAGTTGTGAACCGGTTAAACATGACAAATATCAACTTGTCGATATGGCCATATCTCTACCTTTACTCCCACAATTCAGAGGAAATTAATGTTGAAAGCTAAGTGCTTATATTCATTGATTTCCTTTTTATTGATAGTTCAACTTTGTTATAATAGATAGATATAAATCAGAACCTTGTCAATCATGGGTAAAAGGTCAAAAGTTATTGAAAGAGATGAAGTTGTAGTAAGGTTTTCAGGTGACTCCGGTGACGGAATGCAGCTGACTGGTACCTTATTCTCTTACACCTCTGCAATTTTCGGAAATGACATCTCAACATTTCCTGATTATCCATCTGAAATTCGTGCCCCACAGGGCACCATTAGCGGGGTATCCGGCTTTCAGGTGCATTTTGGACATACCGAAGTATATACTCCGGGGGACTACTGCGACGTACTGGTGGCAATGAATCCTGCAGCATTAAAGGCTAATGCAAAATGGATGAAACCAGGTGGTACGGTTATTTTAGATGTAGATAGTTGTGATGAAAAGAATTTGCGAAAAGCAGGTTATGAAACCGACGATCCTATTACAGAAAGTAAACTGAGCGGCTACAATATTGTGAAGGCTCCTATCACTACGCTGACGAAAGAAAGCTTAAAAGATATGGGATTGGACAATAAAAGTATTCTTCGAAGCAAGAACATGTATGCGCTTGGCTTGGTTTACTGGCTTTTCGATCGTCCTCTTGATCATACCAAAGACTATATAAAGAAGAAGTTTAAAAAGAATCAACTGATTGTTGATGCCAATGTGAAGGTACTTGAAGATGGTTACAACTATGGTAACATTATTCAGGCGCTAACACCTTCTTATCATATCCACCCTGCAGATATCAAAAAAGGAAAGTATCGCAACCTAAGTGGTAACCAGGCTGTTGCCTGGGGATTTTTGGCCGCTGCAGAGAAGAGTGGTTTAGAATTATTCCTGGGTTCATATCCTATTACGCCAGCTACTGAAATTCTTCAGGAATTAAGTGCTCGTAAAGATTTAGGTGTGAAGGTATTCCAGGCTGAAGATGAGATTGCAGGTATCTGTACTGCGATTGGTGCCAGCTTTGCTGGTGATTTGGCGATTACAACCACCTCAGGACCTGGCTTGGCTTTAAAAGGTGAAGCAATTGGCTTGGCCGTTATTGCCGAGTTGCCACTTGTTATTGTAAACGTTCAGCGTGGTGGACCATCAACCGGATTACCTACTAAGACTGAGCAGTCTGATTTAATGCAGGCACTTTACGGCCGTAATGGTGAGAGTCCAGCTGTTATTATTGCAGCCAGCTCACCAACCAATTGCTTTGATTATGCGTTCTACGCAGCCAAAATAGCAGTTGAACACATGACACCTGTTATTTTATTAACCGATGGTTTCCTGGCAAATGGCACTCAACCATGGCGCTTGCCAAATCTTGAAGAATGGCCAGCTATTAGCGTACCTAAAGCAGACGTTAATGCTAAAGACTGGCATCCGTATAAGCGAGATCTGGAAAAGCTTTCTCGTTATTGGGCAACACCTGGAACAGCTGGATTAGAGCACCGTATTGGCGGGCTCGAAAAGGATGAGCACACTGGAGCTGTTTCTCATGATGCCTTAAACCATCAGCGTATGGTGGAAATTCGTGAGGAAAAAGTACAACGTGTTGCTAATGTGGTGCCTGAATTGGAATTGTTGGGTGATGAAGATGCTGATGTTTTAGTAGTTGGATGGGGTGGTACATTTGGTCACCTGTTTACAGCTGTTGATGAGTTGGCAAATGAAGGACATAAGCTGGCATTGGCACATTTTAATTACATTAAGCCATTACCACGCAATACATATGAGGTACTGAAGCGCTACAAGAAAATTGTAGTCTGTGAATTAAACCTTGGGCAATTTGCCGATTATCTGACAATGAACTTCCCTGATATTCAAACACAACGTTTTAATAAAGTACAGGGACAACCATTTACGGTAGTAGAATTGAAAGAACACTTTAAAACCTTGCTGGAGGACTAAATGATGGCTGAAAATTGTCAAGTAAAATTTACAGATTTTAAAAGCGACCAAAGCGTAAAGTGGTGTCCGGGTTGCGGGGACCATGCCATTCTGAATTCAGTGCAAAAGGCAATGGCTTCTTTGGGATATAAAAAAGAAGAAGTGGCAGTTATTTCTGGTATTGGCTGTTCATCGCGATTCCCATATTATATGGAAACGTTTGGTTTTCATACAATCCATGGTCGTGGTTCGGCCATCGCATCAGGTGTTAAGGTGGCTAACCCACATTTAAAAGTGTGGCAGATTACAGGTGATGGTGATGCTTTAGCTATTGGTGGAAACCACTTTATTCATACCATTCGTCGTAACATTGATTTAAATGTAATTCTGTTCAACAACCAGATTTATGGTCTAACAAAAGGGCAGTATTCACCAACTTCCAAGCGTGGTTTTATTTCAAAGACCTCTCCGTTTGGTACCGTTGAAGCGCCTTTCCGTCCGGGAGAGCTTTGTATTGGTGCACGTGGTCAGTTTTTTGCCCGCTGTATCGATAAAGACCTGAAGCACTCGGTGGTAATGCTGGAAGAAGCAGCTAAGCACGAAGGTACATCTATCGTTGAAGTACTTCAGAACTGTGTTATTTATAATGATAAAACCCATAATGCTATTACCGACAAAGCGCATTCGGCCGATCGTACGATTAAGCTGGAGCATGGTAAACCAATGATTTTTGGAGCAGAAAGTAATAAAGGCTTGATGCTTGATGGGTTAGAGTTGAAGGTGGTTACCATCGGTGAAAATGGCATAACTGAAGATGATATCCTTGTGCATGATGCACATTGTGATGATATCACTCTACATTTGAAGCTGGCTGATATGGAATACCCGGAATATCCGGTTGCCTTGGGTGTAATTCGTTCTGTTAAGGCACCTGTTTATGATCAGTGTGTAGCGAAGCAGCTTGCAGAAGTTCAGGAACAATCGCAAATTAAATCATTCAACGACCTGATTCACTCAGGAGATGTGTGGGACGTTGAATAACTATTTTTTATTGAGTTAGCACAAAAAGAAGAGCCGTTCAGATAATTCTGAGCGGCTCTTTCTATGTTCTTGAGATATTGTTATTCAGTCTCTTCTTCCTTTTCGTGAAGCTGATTGAACTTCTTTAAGCCGAATAGCACCGCATAGTAGCTAATAACAATGGTTAATGGGAGAGAAAGGTACCAAACTATTTCGTGTAAATATTTCATGTTGATTCTATTAGTAAACGTGTAAATCCTCTGATTTCATTTCATCCTCATCAATTGGCTTGTTGTTTATGGCTTTCCATACATACCAAATGTATGCAAAAACGAATGGAACAAGCAGTGATACATAACTCATGGCAGTCAGGGTAAAGTGACTTGATGATGCGTTTTGTATCGTTAATGAACTTTGTAAATCATAGCTTGAAGGGTAGAATGAGGTGTTATTAAACCCAGCAATTAGTAAAAGGCTGAATACAGTAAGAACAGTACCACCACCTGCAGCCCATATGCCTTTTGTACAGTCGCTACGAAGTATACTGGCACCCAAGCCAAGTAAAACTCCAACAACGCCAAGTAAAAACAGTATGAGAACAATAGGCATCTCCACCATATTTTTGAAATACTTGTAAGGTTCCAGATATACTTCCTGTGTATTTGGATTTACCGCAAAGCCATCTCTCACAAACAACCATATTATAAAAGTTAGAAAGAAAACAAGAAATGGAATGCCGTTGTAAATCAGATGCTTTTTAGCACGCGTGAAGATGTCATCATGATTAATGCTGTTCATGAAATAAAGTAAGCCAAGTACGCGGGCCAGGAAGAATACAGCAAGTCCTAGTGATAAATTATGAAGGTTTAAAGCTGCTTCCAGACCATGAGAACTAAGTTCCCATTGTGATTGATTCATTTCATTCACAGTGAAAGCGGAACCGGTAAAGAAGGTGGCTACTGCAGTACCGATTAAGATAGTGCCAAGCAGGCCGTTGATTAGCAGGAATGTCTCATAGGTTCGTGGCCCAAAAACATTATTGGGTCTCGAGCGGAATTCATAGGCTATAGCCTGAATAACAAATGCGAACAGGATAAGCATCCAAACCCAGTAGGCCCCACCGAAACTGGTGCTGTAAAATAGCGGAAAGGAGGCAAAAAATGCTCCGCCAAAAGTTACCAAAGTGGTAAAGGTAAATTCCCACTTGCGCCCTAATGTATTCACAAGCATTGTTCTTTCCATACTTGTTTTACCAATGGTATAAATCAAGGTTTGTCCACCCTGCACAAACATCAGGAAGACGAGTAATGCGCCTAAAAGCGAAACGATGATCCACCAATATTGCTGCAGTGCTAAATGTGATAATTCTCCAAACATTAGTTGTGTCCTCCTTCTTTAGGTCCGTTCTTAATTTGTTTTACCATGATTTTTACTTCCGCTATAGCCAGAGCCACAAAGGTGATGGTGAAGAGCCAGAAAGTGATCATTACTGAGCTGGTATCAATTTTGGATACGGCAGTCATGGTGGGCATCAGATCCTGAATAACCCATGGTTGACGACCAACTTCAGCAACTATCCATCCGGCCTGACTGGCAATGTAGGCTAATGGAATGGTCCATAGAGCTGTGTATAACACCAGTTTATTTGATTCGAGTTTCTTTGCGTATACCAGCCATAAAAGTACCATAAACAGCAGCATAAAATGACCACCCAGAATAACCATGATATGGAAAGCATAGAAAGACAATGAGATAGGTGGTACTATTTTGAAAGCGTTCAGCTCCAGTTGCTCAGGATTGGGATCATAATAGTTGCCGTAGCCGAAGTATTTAAAATAGTTCTCCACCCATTCTTTATCATCAAATTTCGCTTTCAATCGTTCGTATTCAGCCTCATCAAAACCTTTCGACTCTTTAAAGGCTTTTAGTGTTTGCTGTGCTTCATAACCTCTCTTTATTTTTTCCTTGTACGACATGATGTTGTGTTGCTCATTGCCTAAAACCAAATCTTTGATGCCAGGCACAAAAGCGTCTACCTCTAGAAAAGCAAGGTAAGAGAGCATGTTAGGGATTTCTATTTTTACCAGGAACTCTTGATCTGAATCTCGATTCATTGGGTCGTCGTGCTGTTTGCCAAACAAACCAATGGCAATTAAAGGTGCTTGCGTCTGGCCTTCGTAAAGCGACTCCATAGCTGCAAATTTCATGGGTTGTGTTTTGGCAACATCACGGGCCGATCCATCGCCTGTTGCCACTAGCATTACTGAAGACACTAAACCAAAAATAGCAGCAATCACTATACTTCGCTTGGCAAATAGTATATGACGCTTTTTTATTAAGAACCAGCTACTTATGCCTACAACAAATAACGAGGCCAGCACATAGCCGGATGTGGTGGTGTGCAAAAATTTTGTAACGGCTGTTGGTGATAGGAAGACATCCCAGAAGTTTTCCATCTCATTACGAGCTGTTTCCGGATTAAACTTCATGCCAACCGGGTTTTGCATCCAGGCATTGGCCACTAATATCCAGAGTGCAGATAGGTTGGCTCCTGCTGCCGTTAACCAGGTGGCGGTCAGGTGAAATTTTTTACTGACCTTACCCCAACCAAAAAACATAACAGCAATGAAGGTACTTTCCATAAAAAAGGCCATAATACCTTCAATGGCTAACGGTGCCCCAAATATGTCACCAACAAACCATGAATAATTGGACCAGTTGGTGCCAAATTCAAACTCGAGGATAATACCTGTAGCCACGCCTATGGCAAAGTTAATTCCAAATAACTTCATCCAGAATTTGGTAATTCGCTTCCACTCCGGATCACCTGTTTTTACATAAATGGTTTCCATAAAAGCTATGATAAAACTGAGGCCCAGTGTTAGTGGCACAAAGAGCCAGTGAAACATAGCTGTAAGTGCAAATTGTGCTCTCGACCAATTGACGAGCGACAAATCAATATTCTCTAGCATATTTATTTATTGTTATTATTATTGACCAATTAATTCTTCGATAACATGGTTGGCTCTTTCCTCATCCGTTGCATATCTGTTTTTTAAGGTATCACGAAAAAAAAACAGGCGTAAAACTGCAAACATGATAAATAGCTTAACCAGAATGATAACCCATAAAGTCCTTGCCCAAGGCGATAGGTTGCGAAAACCATCAACATAAAAATGATATATTTTTTTGAAAGTGTGCATGAATATCTACTTATCTGAAAAGCTCAAAAGAAAGAGCAAATTAATTACTTAAATTGAAAAGAAACACGATAAATGTCGCTTTTTAACAGACAATAGTTAGAACGTTTAAGCACTATTAATTCTTTTCAATAAATGTAAAAAATAATTAAATAGTGATTAGTCTTCCTTCTTTTATTTGATTGTTAGGGTATTAAAGAGGTAGGCCATGCTGAGTGTGATTGTAATAATGATTAATTGCATGTTAAAATCATTAAACAGATTTGGAAGTTAATTTGATTTTGTTCATCTTTACAAAGTAAACAGGTAATTAAATACCGAATAGGCAAATAAGACTGTATTCCTGATTTACAGTTGGATTTATGAATGATTTTAATTAAATTAAATGAGTTTCCCAAAATATTAACTGTTAAACACCCGAACAGTTGTGTTAAAGGAAACAGAAAATGTTAAACAATAATACCCAGAAAGATGACCGCAGAACAATTCAACCATCGACTATTGGGGCTTCAACAAAAAATGTTTAGCTATGCCCTTACATTAACAGCGAACGAGGAAGATGCACATGACCTTGTTCAGGAAACAAACTTCAGAGCCCTCTCTTCAAGAGAGAAGTTTGTAATGAATACCAATTTTTCAGCATGGATGCATACTATTATGCGCAATTCATTTATCAACAATTATCGTCGCAAGTATAAAATGCGTCAGGCACCAATGCTAGTTGATGAAGTTAACTACTTATCTAATAAGTACTACACTGATGATACGCCTGATGTTATACATTATACCGGTGAAATTCATTCGCAGATGAATAAGCTGGAAGGTGAGTTTAAACAGCCACTGACTATGCACATGGAAGGCTACAAATACAAAGAGATTGCTGAGCAGTTAGACATGCCAATAGGTACGGTGAAAAGTAGAATTTTCTTTGGTCGCAAAAAGCTTCAGAAGATGATCGAATTAGCGATTGACTAATATATTGATATAAGATCGTAAAAAAAAGGTAAACCAAGTGGTTTACCTTTTTTTTGTATAATAATTCTTTCTACTTCTTGCTTAACTTTGCAGCAGCTGCCTGGGCTTCTTTAATGATAGAAACAATAGAGATATCTTCTCCAAGTCCGGCTTGCATCCAGGCGTTAGGTGTGATAGAACCAATTTTAAATAATCGTTCAACTTCTGGTGCAAAGTCTGCTGTTTTAAGGTATTGCTCTACCTGGAACTGAATTAAATGGCCGAATGCATAGTTAGACAGGTAGATGGGACTATTAATCATGTGCGAGTAAATAGCCAGAATCGGCTGGTCCTTAATACCAAATGCAGGTGCATAAAACTCGTTCCAGATATCAATAGCAATTTCCTGTACAGCCACTTTTAATTCATCAGCAGTGGCTTCAGGATGGTTGTAAAGCCACTTCCACATGCGCTGGTCTAGCAGTGATACGCCCATGATTTCGTAGGTTGACCAGAAATTGTCCAGGATCTGTAAAGCTTCTTTCTCTAGATTGTCATTTTTCATATCCAGCAATTCCAAGTCTCGTTTCTGGAAGATGAAAGCCAGTGCCTCAGTAAACGCTGTGTTAGGTACACCGTTAAGCATGTAGTAATCCACATCATAAAGAGAGATGGTTTGCTCCACATTATGACCGAATTCGTGAATGGCAATGTTGTAGCCTTTATAATCCATGCCACTCTCCGGAATGCGTGTTCTCAGATGAGCTGTTTCTCCTTTCATAGAGGCGCCCCAGGCATGACCCGAACCGCGTGCTGGATCCACATCAATACGCTCTGCCAGAAAGGAGGCCTTTTCTTTCGTAAAACCTAATTTCACCAATAAATGGGCTAAGTCATCATCCAGGGCTTTGGCATTTGGGTAGCGCGAACGAGTCATCTTATTCAGCGCATTCTCATCAATGGAGCTACGGGCTTTAAACCCATCGTACCAGATGTCCCATGGTTGCAAATCACGTCCCAGTCGTTGCTTTATTAAGTCTCCAACTTGCATTAAGGCGTCTGATGACATGAACTCAACAAAAAGTTGTTCGGCATCTGCCTGGGTAATTTCCATGCCACCTTCGAAAGCTCGTTTCACAGCAGTGTTCAGGGGTGTGTAAGCATCCATCTGGCGCATGGCGTGGAAGTTGTTGATGATTTGCTGGTAGCGACCATTATTTTCGTTAGCTAGCTCCACTGCCTGTCCCTCCTTATAAACGGCATTGCTATAGGGATTCCACTGGTAGTTGCCATTATTGATAACATCCTTTGGTATGGTTTGATCGATGATGCGCTTCATCACTTCATAGACCATGCCTTGCAGTTGAACACCATCAGCTCCTTTGCTGTAATGCGATTTTATTTCATCGCGCAGGTTCCAGTGCGACAGTAGCACCATATCTTCAGGGAAGTAGGTTTGCATCTTTTCATCTACCAGTTGGCCCATGTATATATTGTAATTGGCAATATACATTTCTGATGCGGAACCAACTTCTGATACATTTTGAAGAATCTCAGCCGGAATACGTGCAGTAAATACATCTCCCATTCGGGCATAAGCCCATTCTTTCCTTGTCCAGGTAGCTGCGTTTTGTTCTTTTTCCGATAATGAATAGTAGGGGAAATTTAATGCAATATTAAAGGCCAGCTTGTTGCGGTACATATCTTCGATTAAATGAGAACCGGCACTGTATCCACCAAAGGTTTTGTCAATGTCGATGATGTCACCCATTGGCTCGTGGAGTGGACGCTGTAGGTCAAGGGCTATTTTATTGAAATGGCCGTAAAGAATTTCCAGGTTACGACTCACTTTTTCAAACATCAGCTCCTTTTGTGAAGCATCCGCTATAAAATGTTTTTCGCAGAATTGCTGAAAATCGCTTTCATTACCATCTACATTGCGCCAAAGTGAGGCAGCATGCTTAACCCCACGATTAATAAGCTGAACAGGGGTATTGGGATGTAATTTTTCAATAGCAGCCACAGTAGTACTTACAGTAGCCTCCGAAATATTAGCAATTTCGGTTTGTTGGGTTTTGTCACATTGTTCATGACAAGCTGTTATTGTCATGATTGATAATAGCAGAAACAGATATTTTTTCATACTGTGCGATTTGAATAAAACAGATTGTATTTCTCCAAAACTATAAAACACAGCGAGATAATAACAGGATATTTGGCAGTATTTGCCAAATATCCTGTCGCAATTGTCAGACTGCTTCTTTTTTCCATTTACCTTTTTTAAATAGCCAGGCGGCTAACAGGGTCATGCATCCTTCTGCAATGATGATGGCATAAAATGCACCTTCTTGTTGAAAACCAAGTTGCATGGCCAGTACATAGGCCAGCGGTATCTCAATCATCCAGAAGGCTACAATGTTAATGCGCGTTGGCGTTCTGGTATCACCAGCACCATTAAAGGCCTGCGTCATCACCATACCAATGCCGTAAAAGGCAAATCCATAGGAGATGATGCGCAAACATTGAATGCCTGCATTCAGCACTGTTTCATCAGTTGTGAATAAGCCAACAAACCAATGTGGATAAACTATAAACAGTATACTTAATCCACCTAAAAACACAAGATTAATGCGGGCAACACCCCATACGGCTTTTTCGGCACGTCCTGGTTCCTGAGCTCCCAGGTTCTGACCAACCAATGTGGCTGCTGCATTACTCAATCCCCACGATGGCAATAGTGAAAACAAGATGATGCGAATACCGATGGTGTAGCCAGCTAATACTTCGCTGCCAAAGTTGGAAATTATACGTACCAGAAATATCCAGCTGGATGTGGCAATTAATGATTGAGCAATACCACCAAGTGATATTTTGATGAGCTTAGCAATGCGTTGCCAATCAATAGTTAGCGGGATGCTGCTAAAACTGACCCGACCATTTCCTTTCCAAAGCACATAAAGCTGGTAGGCTACTGCGATACCTCGTCCAATATTAGTGGCTATCGCAGCACCGGCAATACCTAATTCAGGAAATGGCCCGATACCAAATATCAGCAAAGGATCAAGGATAATGTTCAATCCATTGGCAATCCACAAAACCCGCATGGCAATGGCTGCATCGCCTGCACCACGAAATATGGCGTTGTTGATAAAAAGCAGCATGATTACCAGATTGCCGCCAAACATGATGGATGTGTAGGTCGACAATTCGTTGATGATAGCTGATGATGTCCCCATTAACTGCAATAAGTCCTTAGCAAATATAACACCAGGGATTGCGATTATCAGTGAGATAAGAGAGCCTGCTATAATAGCTTGCATGCCTTCTTTTGATGCCTCTGTTTTGTTTTTCTCACCAATTCGGCGAGATACGAGGGCTGTAGTGGCCATGCTTAAACCAAAGGCAATGGCATAAATGATGGTTAATACGCTTTCGGTGATACCTACAGTTGCAACAGCATCGGCTCCAAGCCGGCCAACAAAGTAGATGTCGGCCACAGCAAATACCGATTCCATCACCATCTCCAATACCATAGGAATGGCTAATAGAAACACAGCTCGCCCTAAAGGAATCTGTGTGTAATCCTGGGATGAACCAGCCAGGGCCTCTTTAAAGTCATTCCAGATTGTACTCAAGCGTTTGGTATTAATCTTTTGTAATAATATAGTTCTATTTTGTTTAGTCATCACGTTTTAATTTCTGTTTTAACTTAAATTTTGAATGAAGTGTCAGGTGCTTGAAATTATTTGTACAAGCAAAAACAGATGTGCACACGCGCACGGATACAGGATAAACAGCTGGTGTCATCATGGTAAAATCCTCCTTAGTTAATTTGATTAAATAATAAATGAAATGAATGGATACAATGAGTTGACCTTGCTTAGAAGTTATAGCAGATGCTATAGGTCGGATATTTGGATATGTAGCTCATTGTCATCATAATGACACAAAGATGCTTAGAATCATTGATATGTGCAAGATGTATGGGTCGGAAATATTATAAAAAGTAGTATTTTGGCGGCAGAAAATTAAAGACTTATCAAATGAATGACCAAAGCCGCCTGATTTCAACCGTTAGCTACATCACCATTGTTGGATGGGTTATCGCATTAATACTTCGACAAAATGAGAATCCTAAAAGTGAATTAGGTTTGTTTCATCTGCGCCAATCATTTGGAACGCTTATCCTCTTCTTTATCGCCTCTTTAGCTAAAATAATGTTGGCAACTATTGGCCTGTCCTGGCTGGGAAATGCAGTTGGATTAGTCGTTTTAGTTGTGTGGTTAATAGGCCTAATTGGTGCTATCCAAGGCCGTTTTACGAAGGTGCCTTTTATTGGTGATTGGTTTCAGGAGAATTTCAGGTTTATCTCCTGATACTATAAAAACATTTCGCACCATATCTCAAATTGCTTTACCTGGTGTTCACCATGCTTGCGCATCGATTTAATAATCTTAATAGTGCTTTTAGCTTCTCTTAATGAGCGGCTTTTGCTATAGAATTTATCGGCGAAGCAGATAATCTGTTCTTCAATACTTATGGGTTGCATGTTGCGATGTGGGACAGGTAATTTCTGTTTTATGATGTCATCAACAGATAATCCGGTTCCTGTATGTCGTTCGCATACGAGTGCATGCCTCGGATAGCCTTCTCTTTTAAGCAGGTCGTGCCCAAGGTAACCATGGCAGATGTATGGAAATGTGCCATAGCAGTTTAAATCAGGAGCATTGGTGAGGTAGATGCCAATGTCGTGTAACATGGCAGCTTCAGCCACAAATTGCGTATCCGCTTCCAATTCAGGGTGGTTGGAGACAACGTTGAGTGCTTTATCCCTAACGGCTTTACTGTGTTCAGTTAAGGTCACCCACAGTGGCGAGTTTGGGGTGTAATATTTGTTGATGATAGCTTCTGTATTCATGCCACAAAAATACAAAAAGGCTCTTAGCTTATTTATAACCTTGTCAATAAGCCACGAGCCTTTTGTCTTTTATCATTTATGTCGGCTTTTTAGTTCGCGGGCCAAATCCTCAATACGGTAGCCTTTGTGGGTTAAAAGCACAATCAGATGGTAAAGCAAATCGGCCCCTTCATACAAAAAGTTTTCATCATCATTGGCCATTGCACCAATAACTGTTTCAATAGCTTCCTCACCTACCTTTTGAGTAATTGTTCTCACACCTTTAGTGAATAATTTAGTGGTGTAGGAATTCTCAGGCATTTCTTCTTTTCGCTTGTCGATAAAATCCTGTAAGGTTTTTAAAAACAGGATGTCCTCACTGGTATTCTCTTCTCCCCAACAGGTATCAGTTCCTTTATGACAAACAGGGCCAACAGGATCTACCTTAATCAGCAAGGTATCGTTATCGCAATCGATAGCCATTGATACAACATTCAGGAAGTTACCTGACTCTTCGCCCTTGGTCCAAAGGCGCTCTTTGGTGCGTGAATAGAACGTGACTTTGCGTTCGGCTTTTGTCTTTTCATAGGCCTCTTCGTTCATAAAGCCCAGCATCAGCACCTTGTTGCTGGTGTTATCCTGAATAATGGCAGGTACGAGGCCATTGTTGAGTTTATCGAAGTTTATTGTCATTATGGTATTTTTATGGTTATTATAATCTTATTGGAATTTGTTCATTATTCAGATACTTTTTCAGTTCCCGTATACCAATCTCTTTAAAGTGAAATATACTTGCGGCCAATCCAGCATCGGCTTTACCTATCGTGAATACATCTTTAAAGTGCTCCATCTTGCCTGCTCCACCTGACGCTATTATTGGAATATTAAGGCTGTCACTCAATTTAGCCAATGCCTTATTGGCAAAGCCCTGCTTCACACCATCGTGATCCATGCTGGTGAAAAGTATCTCCCCGGCACCACGCTCTTCACACTCTCTGGCCCATGAAAAAAGCCTCTTGTCTGTCGGGATACGTCCTCCATTGACTGTGACTACCCAATCGTCGCCTTGCTGGTGCTTGGCATCGATGGCGGCTACCACAAACTGGCTGCCGAAGTTCTGGGCCAATTCATTTATCAATTGGGGATTACGAACTGCTGATGAGTTAACAGAAATCTTATCAGCACCGGCATTCAATAAGGCGTCGGCGTCACCTAGTTCACTAATGCCACCACCAACTGTAAAAGGTATGTTAATGTTTCGGGCAATGCGCTTAACTAGATCCACAAAGGTTTTGCGTCCTTCATGACTGGCTGTAATATCCAGAAACACCAATTCGTCGGCTCCCTGCTCGGCATATAATGCTCCCAACTCAACTGGGTCGCCCACTTCTTTTATTTCAACAAACTTTACCCCTTTAACCGTTTGGCCATTTTTAATATCGAGGCATGGTATTATTCGTTTTGCTAGCATGGTTTTTAAGTTAATTAGTTTTATTAGTCAGCAGTCAGTAGTCAGTAGTCAGTAGATGGTTGATTACCTGCTGGCAGACTCTTTTACTTTAAGTATTAGAGAGGATAACATTTTTGCAAGTTCTGTGAATCTTGCATCTATACTGTCGAAATCATCTTTTATCAAGTAGTTAACACGATAAGCAATTTCAAGTTGAGTCTGACATTCATAAACTGATCCTTGTGCTATCTGAAGAAATCGTGCAAAATCCTTGGTGTGATTTCGTCCATATCCTTCAGCAATATTTGAAGGAACGGAAACGGAACTTCTTCTTACTTGAGACGACAGTCCATACTCTTCTGATTTGGGAAAAGAGTTGGTCAGGTTATAGATCTCAACCGATAAGTCCATTGATTTCTGCCAAACTAATAATTCTCTAAATGTTTTCATATTTGTATCTGCTTAGGGTTATAACTACTGACTTTCAGCTACTTTCTACTAACTATATTAAGAATCGCCCCAGCTCCTTAAGCTGAATCTTTCCTTCATAAATTGCTTTACCGAAAATGACAGCAGGGATGTTGGCTTCCGCCAGTTTCTCAATATCCTTAATCCCACTCACTCCACCACTGGCTACAAGGTATAATTCCGGAAGTTTACCAAGTATCTCCTGATATAATTCAATGGCAGGTCCCTGCAACATTCCATCTTTGCTGATATCCGTACAAATCACTTTCTGTATGCCCTTTTCAGTGTAACCTTTGATAAAAGGGATCAACTTCTGGTCGGTTTCTTCAAGCCAGCCGGTTACAGCAATTTTATTGTCTTTGGCATCTGCTCCCAGTATGATTTTCTCAGAACCATATTGTTCTATCCAGCTTTCGAATTCCTCAGAATTCTTAACTGCGATGGAGCCACCTGTGACCATCTGCGCACCTGATTCAAATGCAATATGCAAATCTTGAGAACGTTTTAAACCACCGCCAAAGTCAATGATTAGATTGGTTTTGCCAGCGATGCGTTCAAGCACTTTGTAGTTGATGATTCGTCCGGCTTTAGCACCGTCCAGATCCACCAGATGAAGCCGTTTAATGCCATGGTCTTCAAATTCTTTGGCTACTTCAAGTGGATCTTCGTTATATACTTTTTTACTGTTGTAATCACCCTGACTAAGTCGCACACACTTACCATCAATAATGTCAATGGCTGGTATGATGTCTATTTTATTCATTTTTTTTTAAAAAGCTGTTAGCTGCTAGCCTATGGCCGTCAGCTCTCCTGTTCGCAAGCTCACAGGATGGTTAATAGTATTATAATCTTAAAAAGTTAGCTAAAATGCGTTCGCCTACTGAACCACTTTTTTCAGGATGAAACTGAGTGGCGTAGAAATTGTCCTTTTGCAAAGCAGAGCTATAAGGTAGAATGTAATTGGTTGTGGCCGCCGTATCTTCACCCAGAGCTACATAGTAGCTGTGTACAAAATAGACGTACTCACCTTCCAGTGATGCATCAAAAAGCGGTGTTTTCACATCGGTAATCTGGTTCCACCCCATGTGTGGGATTTTAATGTTTTCCATGTTGCTTTCTGGCAGCTGGAATTTTCTTACTTTTTCATCGAAAATATTTAAGCAGTCGACATGACCTTCCTCAGAATGGCTGCACATGAGCTGCATACCCAGGCAGATACCCAAAACGGGCTGTTTCAGGTTAACAATCACTTTATTGAGTCCTGTTTTTCGCAGGTATGCCATGGTGGTGCTGGCCTCGCCAACTCCTGGAAATATGACTTTGTCAGCTTGTTGAATTAGGGCTGGATCAGCAGTAATCTCTGCTTCGTAACCTAATCTCAGCAAGGCATTATTAACCGAACGAATATTGCCGGCGTTGTATTTGATGATAACGATTTTTTGAGAGTCCGATGCTCGAAGTCCGGAGTCCGAAGAAAAAGTGTCAGAGTTTTTCGAACTTATATTCATGTTGTTATAGTTTAGATTTTAGACCTTTAATCATTCGTTCAATTTCTTCTAATTGAGCTATTAATTTGTTTAGTTCATCTGATGATAAAAAGCCCACATTTGTTGCAATCTCCAATTGTGTCTGTACCTCGTAATTGGAACCTAATGCAATGGCCAGAAATCTGGAAAAGTCGCCATCTGATTTTCTACCAAAGCCTTCGGCAATGTTAGAAGGAATAGAAACGGAGGCTCGTCTTAGCTGATTGGTTAAGCCAAATTTCTCATCATCAGGAAAGCCTGATGTTGCATTGTATGCTTCAGTTACAAAATCCATTGACTTTTGCCATACGAGAAGTTCTCTGAATGTTTTCATTGTTGGTTATTTATGGTTGTGTTTACTTCGGGCCTCGGACTTTGAGCTTCGGACTTATTTCACTTCCTCCCCAATCTTCTTAACTAATGCGGCAAACTCCTCTTCATTAAATAAGCGAGTCAGGAATATGATTTTACCTTCTTTATCAATCAGCACGTTGCGGGTTACACCGGCTTTCTTATCCGCATACAATCCAAAGATGTTGGCATTATCATCAAGACCCATTGGGTAGCTGATACCTGTCGCTTCAATCATCTCAAGGGCTTTTGCTTTTGGTTCGTCTCTGTCAACGCCAAATACCTTTAATCCTTTGTCTTTATAGGCCTGCCATATTTCTTTTTCGATGTGTGGCATTTCTTTGCGGCACACTCCACACCAACTGGCCGTAAACTGTAGCATAACTACGTGCCCGCGCAGGTCTGATAATTTTACACTTGAACCATCAGTTAAGGTCATTTCAAAGTCGGGAGCCATATCGCCAACCTTAACTAAATATCCGCGGTCATCAGCCTTTTGAGCAAAGCTGTTAATGGTTAATAAAGCAACTGCCACTAGTGTTATTAACTGTTTCATGGGTATCATTTTTGTTTGTAAAAATTAGTTAGGCGAATATGATGGTTTTATTTTTATATACCAATGTCTTGCGGTCGATATGTGCCTGAACAGCACGCGACAGCACCATCTTTTCCACATCTTTTCCTTTTTGTACAAGGCTCTGAACCGTATCGTGGTGCGATATTTTTATCACATCCTGCTCGATAATTGGCCCGGCATCCAAATCTGAAGTGACATAGTGCCCGGTGGCACCAATCAGCTTCACGCCTCGTGAGTGTGCTGCATGGTAGGGCTTTGCCCCCGCAAAAGCCGGCAGGAAAGAATGGTGAATGTTGATGATCCGATTTGGGTAAAGCGCATTGAACTCCGATGACAGAATCTGCATGTAACGCGCCAGCACGATGAAGTCCACCTTGTACTCTTTACACAAGCGAATTTGCTCAGCTTCTACCTCGGGTTTATTGTCTTTGGTGAGTGATAAATGGAAATAAGGGATGTCAAACTGATTAGCCACCTGCTCCAAATCTTTGTGGTTACTGATGATGAGCGGTATCTCAACATTCAGTTCGCCTGCACTGTAGCGTGCCAATAGATCATACAAACAGTGAGATGCCCTCGAAACAAAGATAGCCATGCGTGGTATCTGCGATGAGAAGTTCAATGTCCACACCATTTGCATTGGCGTGGCAATGGCTTCTTCAAAGGTCTGCTGAAGCTTTTCAGGGGCAATAGCAAATCCATCGAGGTCCCATTCCACTCGCATAAAAAAACGCTCCTCAGCCCGGTCGGTGTGCTGATCGAGGTACAGGATGTTTCCGTTGTGGCGGTTAATAAAATCGGTGACGTTGGCAACAATCCCTCTCTGGTCGGGACAATGGATGCGTATAATGGCGGTGTTTTGCATGCTAATGATATTTTAGTCAGTAGTCAGTAGTCAGTAGTCAGCAGACCGAAGACCGAGGTGTTTATCTATACGTCTTACGGACTTTGTACTTCAGACTCCTGACTTTAATTTTTAATCGTGTTAATAAATGCCTTAATCTGTTGTTTGTCGGCCCCATGTTCGCCGAGTAGTTTCACGAAGGCACTGCCGATGATGGCTCCGGCTGCATGCTGGCAGGCTGTTGCAAAGGTGTCACGATTGCCAATACCAAAGCCGATCAGTCGAGGCCTCTGCAAGCCTAAGCTATTCACGCGGTTGAAATAGTCTATTTGATTCTGTTGCACATTCTGTTTGGCGCCGGTGACCGATGCCGATGATACGACATAAATAAAACCTGTGCTGTGCGCATCAATCAAACGGATGCGCTCATCCGATGTTTGCGGTGTAATCAGAAAGATATTGGCGATACCCGCTTCATTGAACAAGTTTTCATATAGCTCACGGTATTCATCGAAGGGCAGGTCGGGGATGATGACGCCATCCACGCCAATTTCCTGACATTTGCCAATGAACTTCTCAACACCGAATTTAAATACCGGATTAAAATAGCCCATTAATACAACAGGTATCGTAATGCTTTCGCGCATTGTCTCTAACTGTTCAAACAGCAACTGAATGCTCATGCCGTTGTCCAATGCTTGCTCGCTGCTGGCCTGGATGGTGGGGCCATCGGCCAAAGGGTCTGAAAATGGCATACCTATCTCCACCAGGTCAGCGCCTCCTTCCTGCAAGGCTTCCAGCACTGGCATGGTGTCATTTACAGTGGGGTAGCCGGCTGTATAGTATACCGAGCAGATATTTTCTTGGCTCTCAAAGAGTTTTTTAAGTCTATTCATAATAATCAACTAGTTTGGCGTGTTAAACTAAAAACCAAAGCGTTCCATGTAAGTAGCCATGTCTTTATCGCCTCTTCCTGAGAGGGTAATCACCACGGCCTCGTCCTTTTGAAACTGCATCTTGTTGAGCGCTGCTAATGCATGGGCCGATTCAAGGGCTGGAATAATCCCTTCGAGTTGTGTTAACTGCAGGGCGGCATCCAGGGCCTCTTTATCGGTGGCCGATAGAAACTGTGCGCGACCCGTATCAAACAAATGGGCATGCTGAGGGCCAATGCCCGGGTAATCCAATCCCGCTGAGATGGAGTAGGGTTCGGTGATCTGTCCATCTTCACTCTGCATCAGGAAGGTTTTACTGCCATGGATAATGCCCATATCGCCCAGAGCGATGGTGGCCGCTGTTTCACCTGAGTCAACGCCCATTCCCGAGGCTTCTACTGCCACCAGTTTTACTTTTTCGTCGTCCAGAAAATGGTAAAACGAGCCGGCGGCATTACTACCACCACCTACACAGGCAATCACATAATCAGGATAGTCCTTACTTGTTTTTTCACTTATCTGGAGCTTTATCTCTTCACTGATAACCGCCTGCAGGCGTGCCACCATATCGGGATAAGGATGGGGTCCTACTACCGAACCAATAAGGTAAAAGGTGTCCTCGGGGTTGCATATCCAGTCGCGCAAAGCCTCGTTGGTGGCATCTTTCAGTGTTTTACTGCCAGAGGTGGCTGCCTTCACTTCGGCACCCAGCATCTTCATGCGCGCCACATTGGGTGCTTGTCTTTTAATATCCACTTCACCCATGTACACCACACATTGCAGACCCATAAGCGCACAGGCTGTAGCAGTGGCCACACCATGCTGTCCGGCACCTGTTTCAGCAATGATGCGTTGTTTGCCCATGTGCTTGGCAATCAGAATCTGTCCAACCGTGTTATTAATCTTGTGCGCACCCGTGTGGTTCAGATCCTCGCGTTTGAGGTACACATTGGTTTGGTACTTGTCCGATAGTCGTTTGGCCAGATAAAGTGGCGAAGGGCGTCCCACATAATCCTTCAGCAAGGCTTTGTACTCTTGCTGAAAAGCTGGTGAATCAATGATTTCTTTGTAAACCTTCTTCAGGTTCTCAATATTTGGGTAGAGCATCTCTGGTATGTAGGCCCCTCCAAAGCGGCCATACATGCCTTTTTCATCTGCCTGGTATTTACTCTGCTTGCTCATGCTTTATTTGTCTTATCGCATTAAAAAATTCTGAAAGGAGCGGAATATCTTTAAGTGCTGGTTTAATTTCAAATTTGCTATTGATGTCTATGGCTTTCAGGTTGAGGTTTTCCAGTTGCTGAATGTCGGCCACATCATCGGGGCCAATGCCGCCGCTTAAAAATACCGGACGTGCATTGTTGTAGTTGGTCAATAATTGCCAGTTAAACTTTTGTCCACTGCCACCAAAAGCCTTGGTCTGTGTGTCGAACAAAAAGTAGTCGCAATAGTCTTGATAACGCCTGGTTTGTTGAAAGTCAAATGATTCATCTATACGAAATGCTTTCATCACCTGTGCGCCCGACTGCTTCAGGATGAAGCATAGTTCAGGTGACTCATCGCCATGTAGCTGAATGATGTCAAGTCCAAAGGCGATGCGTTTCTCGTTAATGGTGCGTTCGCTGGCATTGACAAAAACGCCTACCTTTTTAATGGATGCATCCATATGCACCTGGGGTGGTTTTTGTACATAGCGTGGTGACTTTTCGTAAAAAATGAAGCCAATGTAATCGGGCTTTAGCTCAATAAGCTCCTGTAAATTGGAGCTATCGCGCATGCCACATACTTTTATTTCGGGTGTCGGATTCATCCTTTGTTACTTAACTGGTTAATGTGCTATTAGGCATTGGCTTTAACGGCAATGGCTTTGGCAAACCTGGCAAAAGCCTCGGCTGGGTTGCTGGTTTTCATAAAGTTTTCACCAATCAGGAAGCCATCGAAACCGTTCTCTCGCAGGAAGAACACGTCTTCGGGCGAATGAATGCCACTTTCTGAAATCTTCAGCTTGTCTGCTGGAAGCGTATTAGCCAGCTGAATGGACTGCTCCAGATTCACTACAAAGGTTTTGAGGTTGCGGTTGTTGATGCCCACCACATCCACAAACGGATTGAGTTTATCAGTTTCTTCGGGAGCGTGTAACTCCATCAGTACCTCCATGCCCAGATAGTTGGCCAGGGCGCCCAGCTCTTTCGCCTGGTTGACATCCAGAATGGCAGCGATGAGTAAAATAGCACTGGCACCAATGGCTTTGGCTTCGTACACCTGGTAAGGATCAATGATAAAATCCTTGCGCAGAATAGGAATGGACGTCACAGCTCTGGCTGTTGTTAAGTCCTGATTACATCCGCCAAAAAACTGCTGATCGGTTAATACCGAAAGGGCAGAGGAGCCGGCTTTTTCATAGCCTGTTACCACCTCTTCAACGGTTGCATTGCCATTGATGATGCCTTTAGAAGGCGACTGACGTTTAAACTCAGTGATGACACCCGTTTTGCCGGGATCTGCAATGGAGCCCTTTAATGAAGGAACGGCTTCGTTAAAGAGTGGTTGGTCCATCAGCTGCTCCTGCGAAATGGTTTTTGCAGCTTGTTGAACCTCAATTTTCTTGTGGGCTACTATTTTATCGAGAATATTCATGGCTGTTTCTTAAATGCTAATAAGGGTTGATAGTACCTTGGCGGCCTTGCCATCCAGCAATGATTGGCGTGCCTCTTCGATGTTTTGTTCCAGGCCTTTGTCGGGCGAGTAGCAATTAAGGGCGAGTGCGGCATTGGCAATCACCACATTGTTCTGTGCCTCGGAGCCTTTGCCCTCCAATATGGTTTTAAATATATTGGCTGCCTCTGGTACTGTTTCACCGCCAAATATGGCTTCCGGTTGAATCTGTTTCATACTAAAATCAGTTGGTGAATACACCAGTTCGCCTGTGTTGGTAATGGCTTTAAAATCACCAGTCAATGACACTTCATCATAGCCATCTAGTGCATGCACAATGCTGTATTTGATATTGGTTTGCTGATAGATGTATTGGTACACGCGTGCCAGTTCCAGACTGAAAACTCCTACCAGCTGATGAGCAGGGAATGATGGATTAACCATTGGCCCCAGCATATTGAAGAAGGTTTTTAAACCCAGCTCTTTTCGGATGGGTGCCACCACTTTCATGGCCGGATGAAACAGCGGCGCATGCAAGAAACAAATGTTGGCCTTATCCAACTGTTCCTTCAACTTGTTTTCGTCGTTGGTAAAGCGGTAGCCCAGGTATTCCATCACGTTGGACGAACCACATGACGACGATACGCTGTAATTACCATGTTTGGCCACTTTGGCGCCAGTGCCGGCTACCACCAGCGAGGCCAATGTGGAGATGTTAAAGGTATTTTTACCGTCGCCGCCTGTACCGCACATATCAATGGTTCGGTAGTCCGATAAGTCTACCCTCAGGCAAAGTTCCAGCAACGCATCGCGAAAACCCGATAGCTCCTCAACAGTGACAGGGCGCATCATAAAAACGGTTAAGAAGGCCACTACCTCTGACTGGTTATACTGCTCTTTGGCGATATTCACCAACACGTTTTTGGCCTGTGCCCGTGTCAGTGTTTTGTGGTTAATGAGTTCTTTTATGGTCTGTTTAATACTCATGGTGAAAAAAAAGCTTCTCGCTGTTAGCTAATAGCTATTGGCAGCTTGGTTAATATTAAGTCCCCGGTCTTCCGTCTTCGGTCTTCTGACAAATCACAATTTCTCTATCCAGTTTTTAATCATCTGCTTGCCGTGTTCAGTCAGCACCGATTCAGGGTGAAATTGTACACCACGCACATCATACTCTTTGTGCATCAGACCCATTATCTGGCCTTCTGCTTCTTTTGAGGTGATAAGCAGTTCGGCTGGTAAATCCTCTTCATTCACCACCCAGCTGTGATAGCGTCCAGCTTTAAAGCTGTCTGGCAGGCCGTTGAAAAGGTATTCATCTTTATTAATGACTTCAACCGGTGTTGCTACGCCATGGTATACTTTGTTGAGGTTACGGATACTGCCGCCAAATACCTCTGCAATGGCCTGGCAGCCGAGACAAACGCCCAGGATGCTTTTGCTGGCAGCATATGTTTTGATAAGCTCCTTCAGAATACCTGCTTCGTCAGGAATGCCTGGCCCGGGAGAGAGCAGTATCTTATCATATTTGGCCACGTCGGCCAGGGTGATTTCATCGTTACGAAATACGTCAACTTTATCATCTATAATCTCCTCCACATAATGGACCAGGTTATAGGTGAATGAATCGTAATTATCTAAGACTAATATTTTCATTTTTGTAAAGCTTATAGTTGTTTGCAGCTTATTTATTTTTTTCTTTCATCGTTACTTAGCGCGTTATCTAAAATTCTTCGGCTAAACGGATAGCTTTCTTTAAAGCACCCAGTTTATTATTCACTTCCTGTAGTTCGTTTTCTTCTTTCGATTCACTTACCACGCCTGCTCCGGCCTGATAAAACAGTGTATTGTTTTTGCTCAGAAAGGAGCGAATCATAATGGCCTGGTTGAAACTGCCGTCAATGCCTATATTGCCGATGCAACCACCATAGTAGCCCCTGTTCTGGTTCTCAATGGAATCAATAAGCTGCATGGCTTTGTATTTGGGAGCTCCTGATAAGGTACCGGCCGGAAATGTATCAGCCATCACGCGTGACGCAATGGAACCTTGTTTTAATTGTCCGCTTACATCAGAAACCAGGTGAAGTACATGTGAGTAGTACTGCACTTCCTTGTAGGTGTTAACGGTTACCTTTTCGCAGTTGCGACTCAGGTCGTTACGGGCCAGATCCACCAACATTACGTGTTCGGCATTCTCTTTTTCATCCTCACTCAGCTGTATGGCCAGTTCCTGATCTTTGGCATCGTCACCTGTACGTTTAAAGGTACCGGCAATGGGATTGATGGTCGCCATGTTGTTATCTATCACCAATTGAGCTTCAGGTGAAGAACCGAATATTTTGTAATCGCCATAATCGAAGTAGAACAGGTAAGGTGATGGGTTGATGTTACGAAGGGCGCGATAGACGTTAAACTCATCGCCCGCAAATTGCTGTCTGAACTGACGTGACAGGACAATCTGGAAAACATCGCCTCTGAAGCAGTGTTCTTTACCCTTAGTCACCATGGCCATGTATTCTTTATCGCTTAGGTTTGACTGTTCCTGATTTGATGGCGTAAACTGAAAAGTGGGAATGGTTCGATTGTAAAACTGCTCAATGATTTCAGGACTCTCTGAAGTTTCATCTTCTCTCAGGTTCTCAATTAGGTACAGTTGGTTGGTGAAGTGATTGAACGCAACAATGTATTTGTAGAATGTGTAGCGTAATTCAGGAATGGAATGCTCCTCTTTTCGCTCAGCCTCAAATTTTAGCGAATCGAAATATTGCACCGCATCGAAGGTGGAGTAGCCAAACAGTCCATTGATTTTGATAGGGCAATCGGCATTGTCAACATCAAGGCTCTTGATAAATTTATCAAGCAGTTGAGGAACATTATTGTCTGCATTAATTTCAACAGGTTGCAATTCCTTATGTGCTTCGCCTTGCATGACATAGCCTTTATCGGCAATGAACTCATACAAGGGCTTGAAGCAAATGAATGACATGGAGTTACTATTACCGTGGTAGTCGCTACTTTCCAGCAAAATGGTGTTGGGGTAGGCGTCACGTAGCTTCAGGTAAAGACTCACTGGCGTTGTGACATCGGCCACATTGGCTGGTATGGGGGTTGCAAGTGTTTTAATAGTTATTGTGTCCATGGTTTGTTCAATTTACGGAATTAAAAAAGGCTTACCGAGAGTTTCGATAAGCCTTTGTTCATATTTTTTACATATACGACGGTTGCCCTTAACTCTCGGTTGAAAGATAAGTGTAATGCCACCAGCCTTTATGTGTTAAAATCATATTCATTGTCTTGCTTTTGCAATTGTACGCCACAAATATTTGAAATAATATTTTTAAAAACCAAACACCAAATTACATTTTTATCAAATTAGCATTGAAATTCTATTACATTTACTATCCTAACGACTAATAAATATCAAGTTATTAATATGAGACCTGATCGATTTAAAAGGATAGTCACAAAAATTTCCCGTATCACTTTACTCCTCGTTTTTATAGTTCCTCAGTTTTATTTGCTGACATGGGGTATTACAATCAATGGTGAATTTTCAACAAACAAAAGAAATACAGTTGGTACAGGCGGTGGAATACGAACAAGTAGTTATTCGACCTACATCTATACTTATGAAGTTGATCATGTCAATTACTCAATTGAAGCGTCGGACTTCTATATTAACGATTTTAAAAATGTGCAGATTGTCTATAATGCTCATTATCCCAATCATGCGGCAATTAAATCAGCCAGTGGCATATTTTTCATGAAGACATTATGGTTGATTGGTAGTCTAATTATAGCAGAGGCGTTAATAAGTCTATTTTTTAAAGAATAAAAAAGGTGATTCGAAATCACGTCTGAAATCAAATCACCATTACTCAGGTAAAATTAAAGGGTTGAATACTTTTTATACTCAGGAAACAGACGTATTCAACCCGGGGAACATAACTAACTAAAGGTAATTTCTCCTGTATTTACATCATACATGGCGCCGATAAGGGCAATTTCACCTTGCTGATGCATTTCATTTAATACTTCGCTGTTCTTTTTAATGTTTTCGATAGTCAACTCAACATTCTTGTCAGCCACTTGATTTACAAATGCTGTATTGTTTGAATCACGCGCCTCTCCGTCGGCTGTTGGGGTTAGCTCTACGGCTGGTTTAATTTTATCCAGCATTTGCGTTAAGTTACCCAGTTGAGCATTGTCGCAGGCGCCTTTTACAGCACCGCATGAGGTATGACCCATAACAACAATGGCTTTTGACCCTGAAATTTTACAGGCAAACTCAAGGCTTCCAAGTATGTCTTCATTGACAATATTGCCAGCTACACGGGCATTAAAAATGTCACCAATACCCTGGTCAAATACCACCTCGGTCGGTATACGTGAATCTATACAGCTTACAACCGCTGCAAAAGGAAATTGTCCACTGGCTGTTTGGTTTACTTGTTGCAACAAGTCGCGTTGAAGCCCTTTGTTCTCAACAAAACGTTTGTTACCGGCTTTTAAAAGTTCAACTGCCATGTCGGGAGTGATGCTAGCCTGTGATTGTGCTGTTTGTGTTACGGTACTCATCTTAATGTCATTTTAACTTGTTGCTACTATTATATTTCCTTTAAAGCGAACTCTACTGCTCTGCGTTGGTTTTCAACGCCCTTCTTTTCTCGTTCTTTGATAACTACTTCAATGTTGCGGTATTGGGCACTGGTCTTAAATTCATCTATTATTTCTATGACATCCTGGCAAATGTTAATGGACCTTGATGCGTCAATCATAATCTTAGAGCCATCAGGTACTTGCCCTAATGTTTTCAGAATGCTGGCCTTGTTAATGAAGGTCACATCTTCGGCCAGTTCAAGGTGAAGATAATTGTCATTGAGGTGTTTATCTGATTCAAATAAGAATGGCTTTTTATAGTTATTGTACAGGATGTACATAACGGCAACCACTAATCCGAGTACAATGCCCACCAACAAATCAGTAAAAATGATACCCGCGATTGTAACCATAAAGGGGATGAAGTGCTCTTTGCCAAGTGCATACATCTGCTTAAATAAGGCAGGCTTAGCCAATTTGTATCCAACAATAAAAAGGATAGCTGCCAAGCTCGCCAGTGGTATCAGGTTTAATACATTAGGAATTGCCATGGCACATATAAGCATGATAACACCATGTAAAATGGCCGACATCTTTGTTTGGCCACCGGATTGGATGTTGGTCGAACTGCGCACAATTACCTGTGTGATAGGCAATCCGCCAATGAAGCCAGAAATAATGTTACCGATACCCTGAGCTTTTAGCTCGCGATTTGTTGGGGTAACGCGTTTCTGAGGATCCAGCTTATCAGTAGCCTCGAGGCACAGTAGAGTTTCAAGGCTGGCTACTATGGCAATAGTTGCCCCAATGGTCCATACGGCAGGCGATAATATCTGGCTGAAATCTGGTGTGGTAAATTGTCCGAAGAAGCCGGCAATGGAGCTGGCAACTGGCACTGCCACTACCTGATCAGTATTGAGAGCTAGTGAAGGAATGGTTTTAAACAGCATATTCAGAAGTATACCCATGGTAACCACTACTAATGGCCCCTGAACAATCTGGAAAAGCTTAATTTGTTTCATAAAAGGTCGTTCCCATAGAATTAGCACAACCATGGAAAGTGCTGTGATAATGGCCGCACCTGGGCTGATGGCCTCAAACATGTGGTAAATCTCCGATAAGGTATTGTGACCATCACTTTGGACAAATTTTAAGCTACCCTCATAATCTTTGTCATACCCAAACCCATGTGGTATTTGCTTTAAGATAATGATGATTCCAATGCCCGAAAGCATTCCTTTAATAACGGATGATGGGAAGTAATAGCCGATGATACCGGCCTTGGCATATCCCAGGATAAGTTGTATCACTCCACTGATAACAACTGCTGCCAGAAAGATTTCAAAAGAGCCTAATTCGTTTATGGCTGATAATACAATAACGGCTAAGCCTGCAGCTGGGCCGCTAACGCCAAGTTGTGAGCCACTTAATGCTCCAACAACAATTCCACCAACAATACCGGCAATGATTCCTGAAAAGAGGGGTGCACCTGATGCCAAGGCAATCCCAAGGCAAAGTGGGACTGCCACTAAAAACACTACAATAGAAGCAGGAACGTCTTGTTTGAGGGTGCTGAATAATCCATTTTTTTGCGAAACACTCATTGTATAATCCTTTAATTTTTTTTCACATGCTGTTCCCGGTTAACAGCTTCGATTCATAATGCATTAGGTAAAAACTCGGGAGCAAATCTATTACTTTTTTAAATAATAGCAAAACTATTACAATGATTTGCAATACTAAAACATCAAAACGTCAAACTTGTTCAAAAAAAGTTCTATTTTTGTTCAAAATAAGTTTTGCAACTATGTCTATTGGAATCAAAATCAGCTTAAACGACAAACTCTACATTCGTGATCCACAGGAGACTTCCCTAGGTCAAAATATTATAAAGAACAGTATTCTATTAATAGATGAAATCGGTTTTGAAGCCTTCACTTTTAAAAAGTTGGCTGCCAAAATGGGCTCTACCGAAGCTTCTGTTTATCGATACTTTGAGAATAAACACTTATTGTTACTTTATCTGGTATCGTGGTATTGGGAGTGGGTAAGTTATTTGATAGATATAAATACAATGAATATCAGTTCGCCACTTGAGCGCTTGAATATTATTATAAGTACGCTTGTATATGCCTATAAGGAAAATCCGGCGATTGACTATGTGAATGAGAGCGTACTGCATCGAGTGATTATTGCCGAAGGCACTAAAGCATATTATACCAAAGAAGTTGATAAGGAAAATACGGAGGGCTTTTTCTCAAATTATAAAATGCTTTGTGAAAAGGTGGCTGAAGTGATAATAGAAGTGAATCCTGAGTTCCCCTATCCAAGGGCATTGGCAAGCAACTTGTTTGAGATGGCCAACAGCCATAGTTACTTTGCTATTCACTTACCACGTCTAACAGATGTCAAGGTGGATGGAGAAGATTATGAGGAAGTGAAAGAAATGCTGGAGCACTTTACAAATACATTGTTATTGAAATAACTGTAATTGAATAATAAAAAGGTCCGCTGGTATTTGCCGGCGGACCTTTTTTGTGAGTGTATGTTTTGTTATTTGATGCCAATAAACCATTTGGTTAGTGAAATAATAATGTAATACAGGATAACTGCAGCTATGCCTCCCACGCCCAAAAGTACTACACAAACGATGGCCAGGAATAGCAGTGTGAAGCGTTCTTTGTTATCTGCCCATTTGATGTTTTTAAATTTCAACGAGAACATGGGGACCTCGCTGATAAGCATGATGCTAAAGAAAATTATAAAGGCTAAAATTACTAATGGACTCATCCAGGTAAACCATTCGGGTGTTTCAATAAACTTATAAGCCAGAGCGGCAGTGAATATCCCCGTGGCGGTAGTGGTGAGGCCAAGGAAATTTTCAGTTTGCCTGGTGTCTACATTAAACTTAGCTAACCGAAAAGCTGCAAAGGCAACCATTATAAATGGTAGCAGTGTAAATACCTGTTGAGATATTGATAGTGCAAAAAAGTTGGTGGCATAGCTGCCTGTAAGCTGATACTTGATGATAGTTGACCAGATAGCAGCCGGTGCAGCTCCAAAACTGATGAGGTCAGCCAGAGAATCCAGTTCTTTCCCAATATTACTGTATGCTTTGAGCAATCTGGCTGCAAATCCATCACTGAAATCAAATAAAGCACCCGCAAAAATCAGCCAGATGGCGATGTCTATTCGCGCATTTAAAGCAAAAAAAACGGCTAGAACACCACATAAAACGTTCAAACTGGTGAGTAGGTTAGGTATATGCTGCTTAATACTCATAATAATGCGTTTATTTTTTTGTCGAAAGTAAGGGAAAGACGAAGAGTTTCAAAATTTCAGGACCAACATAATTGCATATTTTAGTGCCAGATCCAAGTTGAATGATACAGGTTTATTTGAGTAATATTGGGCTTTTCGTACGTTAAATTAACTACGGCTAATTATTTTTGCAAGGCAACTAAAATTAAACAACCATGTGGACTGAAGATTTATCGGTAAATAATGCCGTGATTGACAATGAGCATAAAGAACTATTTGCCTTAATTGATAACTTTTACAAAGGGATAAAAGATAATTCTCCCCGCGAAAGACTTGAGGAATTAATATTAGGCCTGGTAGCTTATACCAAAACGCATTTTGCCAATGAAGAAGATCATATGCGCCGGATGAATTATCCGAATCTTAAGGAGCATCAAATGTTACACAAGGAGTTTATTGATAAGACTCAGAGTTATTATGAACGTTTGAAAGGCGGCAAGCTGATTCTGTCCATTGAGGTCACCAATTTTCTAAAAGAATGGTTGGTGAAACACATAAAAGGTACTGACCAGCAATATGCGGCATTTGAAAGTATGTCAAAAGTATGATATAGATCAACTAACTTATAAATAAATAAAAAATTGACCTGAAAATTTGCAATTGTAAATATTGAGGCTACATTTGTATCGAATTAAAAACAAAGACATGCAAAATTTTACTCATCATCATCATTATTTCCTGCTCAACTGGTAGGCGGTGATTGGTGTGTAAAATCAAAATATCAACTGCGGCTTACCAGAAATGGTGAGCCGCTTTTTTTTAATCAACAGTTATGACACAATTTACTATTCATATTCATCATCATCATTTCTTGTTCTGCCGGATGAGCTGAGGTGTTGTATATAACAGCATAACATTAAAGGCTTATCCACAGGGTAAGCCTTTTTTATTGACAATATTTTAAAAAGAACATAACATGGAAACTAAATTGAGAATTGCATTACAAAAGAAAGGCCGTTTGAACGAAGATTCAATGAAACTGCTTAAAGAAGCAGGCATTAAATTCAATGTGGGAAGTGGGAAGCTGGTGGCTTCATCTCCCAACTTCCCCATCGAGGTATTGTTTTTGCGCGATGATGATATACCGCAGACGGTAGCTGATGATGTGGCCGATATTGGTATTGTGGGCGAAAATGAGATGGCCGAGAAAGGCTTTGACTTAAACATAGTGAAGCGTTTGGGTTTTAGTAAATGTCGCTTATCCTTAGCCATTCCAAAGGCTGATGAATACACTGGCCTGGACTATTTTAAAGACAAGAAGGTGGCGACCTCCTATCCGGTAATCCTCGAGAAGTTCTTTAAAGAACAGAATATTAATGCTGAGATACACGAGATAGCCGGTTCGGTGGAGATAGCACCTGGTATTGGTTTGGCCGATGCCATTTTCGATATTGTTAGCTCAGGTAGTACTTTGGTGGCCAATCGTCTGAAGGAAGTAGAAGTAGTGATGAAGTCAGAGGCATTGCTGGTTTCAGGTTCTGAACTATCAGCTGAGAAGCAGGCTCTGCTTGATGAAATGTTGTTTCGCATTAATTCGGTGATGGCGGCCAACTCAAACAAATACATCTTAATGAACGTGCCAAATGATAAAGTGGAAGAGATTGTGAAGATTCTGCCTGGTATGAAGAGTCCAACTGTATTGCCATTGGCCGAAAAAGGATGGAGCTCGGTACACTCAGTCATACAGGAGAAGAAGTTCTGGGAAATAATAGGCCAGCTAAAGGCTTTAGGAGCCGAAGGTCTATTGGTAGTACCCATTGAGAAGATGATTTTATAGAGAAGACCGATGACCGATGACCGATGGCTGATGACCGACGACGGGAGACCGATGATGAATGTATTCTATGGGAATAGCTATCAGCCATAAGCTAAAAGCTAATAGACGGGAAACCGGATTGATCGGAATAAAGGAATATGAGTTTAAATTATCCCGCATGAGGGAGTAGCCTTAGCCCAGGGGCTTGGCTATAAGCTGAAAATACAATGCAGAAAGTTCTTTATCCCCCTAAAAATGAATGGAGCCAGTTATTGGAGCGTCCCGATAACGGTTTGGAAGATGTATATGATACTGCCCGAGGTATACTGGATGATATCAAAAGAAATGGAGATGCAGCCTTAATTAAGTATACCCGCATGTTTGACGGCGTTGACCTGGATATGCTTGAAGTATCACAGACTGAGATTGATGAGGCTTGCATGGCAGTTAGCAGTGATTTGAAAGATGCCATACTGATAGCTAAGCAAAATATTGAAACCTTTCACCAGTCGCAAAAAACACAGCGCGAAGTGGTGGAGACCATGCCAGGTGTGCGTTGCTGGCAGAAGAGTGTGGCTATTGATTCGGTAGGACTATACATTCCGGGGGGTACTGCGCCTTTGTTTTCAACGGTGCTTATGTTGGGTATTCCTGCCCGTATTGCTGGCTGTAAAGAGGTAGTGCTGTGCACGCCTGCCAACAGCGAAGGACAGGTTAATCCGGCTATCCTGTATGCCGCTTCATTGGTGGGTGTGAGTCGCATATTTAAGTTAGGAGGTATTCAGGCCATTGGGGCCATGGCCTACGGAACAGCTTCGGTGCCTTCGGTGGCTAAGATATTTGGCCCGGGTAACCGCTTTGTAACAGCAGCCAAACAGCTGGTGAGCCTCAAGGATGTGGCCATTGATATGCCAGCCGGACCATCGGAAGTGATGGTGCTGGCAGATGAGAGTGCCGATGCGGCTTTTGTGGCATCAGATCTGCTTTCGCAGGCAGAGCACGGCGCCGATAGCCAGGTAATCTTATTGACTGATAAGGAGTCTTTTCTTGATGAGGTGGAGCAGGAAGTGCAGCAGCAGTTACAGGCCTTACCCCGTAAGGAAATTGCCCAAAAGGCCCTGACCAATAGCCGCCTGGTGGTACTCAAATCGGTGGAGGAGATGCTGGAGATGTGCAATGCCTATGCACCTGAGCACTTGATCATCTCCATGCGGGATGATGAACAGATTGCTAATAAAGTGAGTAATGCCGGTTCGGTATTCCTAGGCAATTACTCGCCTGAGAGTGCAGGCGATTATGCCTCGGGCACCAACCACACCCTGCCAACACACGGCTATGCCAATGCATTTAGTGGTGTCAATCTGGATAGCTACATGAAGAAGATAACCTATCAGAAGATTAGTGCTTTTGGACTGACAAAGCTGGGGCCTGCCATAGAAACGATGGCGGAGGCAGAGCAACTAATGGCTCACAAAAATGCGGTGACTATCCGTTTAAAGAAGATGGGTAAATAGACACAAGACAGAAGTATCAAGACATTAGACTATTTCGTGTCTTCTGAATCATCTTGATACTATTTATTACCAAGCTGCAAGTAGCTAATAGTTATCAGCCGGCAGCTATAAGCTTATATACATGAAACCACTGAACCAATTATTACGCTCAAATATTAAGAACCTGAAGCCTTACTCATCGGCACGCGATGAATACACAGGGGAGGCAGCTGTCTTTCTGGATGCTAATGAGAATCCGTATAATCAGCCTTATAACCGCTATCCCGATCCTTATCAGCGCAAGGTGAAGGAGAAGATTGCAGCACTAAAAGGGATTGATGCGGCACAAATATTTCTGGGGAATGGCAGCGATGAGCCCATTGATTTACTGTTCAGAGCCTTTTGCGAGCCAGGGGTTGATAATGTCGTGTCGATAGATCCGACCTATGGCATGTACCAGGTGGCCGCCGACATTAACAATGTGGAAGTGCGAAAGGTTTTGCTGACAGAGGACTTTGAGCTGAATACAGATGGACTGCTGGCAGCATGCGATGAGCACACCAAGTTGTTGTTTATCTGTTCGCCAAACAACCCTACAGGCAACTGTCTGGCAGAGGCAGATATTCAAAGACTGGTGAGTGAGTTTGAGGGCATTGTAGTGCTGGACGAGGCCTACATCGATTTTGCTCCGGAAAAGAGCTGGCTGTCGAAACTGGGCGCGAATCCTAACCTGGTTATTTTACAAACTTTTTCAAAGGCCTGGGGAATGGCGGGTATTCGTCTGGGAATGGCTTTTGCTGCGCCTGAGCTGATAAAAGTGCTGAGTAACATTAAATATCCCTATAATATTAATATACTTACACAGGAAAAGGCATTGGAGTTGCTGGAAAGAGCCGATGAAAAGCAGAAATGGGTTGAGTTGCTTCTAAAAGAGCGTACTTATTTGAAAGAGGTGCTGTTGCAATTGAATTATGTACAAAAGGTATATCCATCCGATGCCAATTACCTGCTTGTGAGGGTGGACGATGCCCGTGGTGTTTATGACTATCTGGTCCAAAAGCAAATCATCATACGGGATCGTTCATCGGTAGCCTTATGTGCCGGCTGTTTACGAATAACAGTGGGGACCACGGAAGAAAATAAGCAGCTGACAGAAGCTTTAAATATGTACCCGAAATAGTATCTTAATTCAATGAAAAACAGTCTGTTTGTAATCGGTTTATTAGTTTTGAGTGTGTTCCAAATGTTTAGTCAGAAGCAGGTTATTGACCTCTGGGAGGGTAGTGTGCCCTTTAGCAAAGGCCTTGAAGTTGAAGAGCAAAATGTCGATTACCGTGTATCGCGGGTAACCGTTCCGCAGTTGTATCATTACCCGGCAAAGGGAAGTGAGGCCAGGCCTGCTATCATCATTGTTCCCGGTGGCGGCTATGCACTCGAAGCCATCGATCATGAAGGCTTTATGGCAGCTGAGTGGTTTAATCAGCAGGGATTTGAAGCCTTTGTGTTAAAATACCGCTTGCCCGATGACGACTTATTTGATAACCCGGCTTTTGTGCCATTGATGGATGCGCAGCAAGCTATCTACCTGGTTCGCTCGCGTGCTAAAGAATTTGATATTGATCCAACACGAGTAGGCATTATAGGTTTCTCTGCCGGCGGTCACCTGGCGGCATCGGCATCTACTTTGTTTACCAAGCCGGTTGATAAGGAGAGGACTTCGGAAGAGGTGCGGCCCGATTTCTCGGTATTGATGTATCCTGTGATCAGCATGGACACAACCTGCACCCACATAGGAAGTCGTCAGAACCTGATTGGTGATGCACCTGAACAGGACATGGTTGAGTATTTCTCGTTGGAGAAGCAAGTGAGTGAACAAACGCCGGTAACCTTGTTGGTGCATTCGCTCGACGATAATGCCGTACCTGTTGAGAATACATACAGGTATGCGAATAACTTATTTGAAAATGGCGGGGATGTGACCAAGGTGATTTTGCCCATTGGCGGGCATGGTTTTGGTTTTGATGCGAAACGCCCGGTAGCGTATTGGACGCAATACCTTGGCGTGTGGTTGAAATCGAATGTGATGAAGTAACCTTAGTGGTGAAGGGATTCGACCATCGCAGTTACTGAGGTCAATTATCCTGTATTGCCCGAGAGAATGACAGAGCTAACCTTCCCCTTGGGGAAGTGACGAAGGTGATGGGGGAATCATCCTGAATATTTGCCCCCTTTTCTGACGCAGCCGCACGAGTCCTCTCGTGTGGTAAATACTTAAATCGATTAGCCACATGAAGGGATTCGTGCGGCTGCGAATAACAACCAGGCTGCATATAGCTATCTGCAGGCAGCCATAAGCTAATAAGCATGAAGAAACTACTTTTTATAGACCGTGATGGCACCTTAATAATAGAACCGCCAGTGAACTTCCAGGTGGATAGTCTCGAAAAGCTGGAGTTCTACCCAGGCGTGTTTAAGAACCTGTCAACTATTGTTGAGCAGCTCGATTTTGAGCTGGTGATGGTGACCAACCAGGACGGGCTGGGGACCGACTCATTTCCCGAAGAAACCTTTTGGCCGGCACAGAATAAAATGCTTCAAACACTCGAAAACGAAGGCATTGTGTTTGCCGATATACTTGTCGACCGCTCTTTTCCTGAAGAGAATGCCCCCACACGTAAACCACGCACCGGCCTACTCACGAAATACATGGAGGGCGATTACGACCTGGCCAATTCATATGTGATTGGCGACCGGCTGACCGATGTAGAGTTGGCTAAAAATCTGGGATGTAAAGCCATCTACCTGAAGGAATCTGATGTAGCTGCCAAGGAGCTGGAGGCTGGCGGATTGATCGAAGTTTGTTCGCTCTGTAGTACCAGCTGGGCCGATGTGACGCAACACCTATTTGCAACGGAGCGCACCGCTACTGTGGAACGTAACACAGCTGAAACAAAAATCACTGTGTCCATCAACCTGGATGGGAAAGGCCTGTGCAATATCCATACGGGTCTTCATTTTTTCGACCATATGCTGGAGCAGATTGGTCGTCACTCGGGCTGCGACCTGTCGGTGAAGGTGGATGGCGATCTGCATGTCGATGAGCATCACACCATTGAGGATACGGCTATTGTGCTGGGCGAGGCTATCAAAAAGGCATTGGGCGATAAGCGAGGTATTGAACGCTATGGTTTCTGCCTGCCCATGGACGACTGTCTGGCACAGGTGGCGCTAGATTTTGGTGGTCGCTCATGGCTGGTGTGGGAGGCCGACTTCAAGCGCGAGATGATTGGCGACATGCCTACCGAAATGTTTTACCACTTCTTCAAGAGCTTCTCCGATGCTGCCGCCTGCAACCTGAACATTAAGGCCGAAGGAAAAAACGAGCATCACAAGATCGAGGGCATCTTTAAAGCCCTGGCCAAAGCTATTAAAGCTGCTATACGTAAAGATCCGTTTAATAACCGCTTGCCGAGTACCAAGGAAATGTTGTAATTATTATTTGGTAATAATGTACCTAAATGATTTTCAGTACCTTAGTCTACGATATGGTTTTGTTCATGTAATTCTGGAAGGTGTTCGTCACTTTTTAGGAACCATTGAGAATGAGAGAATTGAATTTGGAAATTATTGGCTCTAACTTGCTGTTTGTTAATGATGTGTGGGGCTGGTATCGTAATTTCTAAACTTTCACTATGAGAACAAAAATGAAATTGTTGATTGGACTTCTAGTATGTTCATCAATGGTGATGGCACAAAATACAGCTGTTACCAACCAGGAAGGAGACTATAACAGGTCGTTAGTTGATCAAACCGGAACAGGTAACCTCTCAAGGGTGAATCAGATGAGTAATGCCACAGCTGCAGCTGAGCGTAATGTGGCAGTTGTCAGGCAGAATGGTTCTGGCAATAAAGCTGGAATTCACCAAGGTAGTATGCCTGATATGGGCGTTAACAGTGTACGTGCTGTAATTGACCAGAGCGGTGCAGGTTCAAGGGCAGTTATTAAGCAAGGTACCCTGCAAAGCATTGCCAATAGCACAGCCAGAATTGTACAGACAGGTTCTTTGAATATGGCAGCAATCGAACAAAGCAGTAGCATTGATGAGCATGACGACAGCCACGATGAAGGGCACGATGGTGGTCAATGCGGCAAAGGTGATAAAGGAGGTTCTTCTCATGAAGATGGAGAGCATGGAGATGGGCATAAAGGAGCAAGCAATAATACTGCTTTTATTGCGCAGCATGGTATGGATAACTGGGCGAAGATTCAGACCGGATCGCATGGAGGAACTGCTGTAATAGCACAAAATGGTAATGGTAACCGGGCCAATATTAAGCAGGGCAAAGGACAGGAATACACTGCCCGAATAAATCAAAACGGTCATGATAACAGGGCTTCTGCAAGCCAGGGTGGAAGTTCGGGCCACTTAGTACGTATTCGTCAGGCTGGAGATAATAACTTTGCAAAGGTAGCCCAGCAGGGCAACCAGCTAACTGCCGGCGTTGCACAGAATGGAACAGGTAATGCCGCTTCGATTGATCAGAAGGGCGCACATAGTGCAGCTGCAGTAAGGCAATCGGGTGATGGCAACCGGGCCGTTATTCTCTCAAAAGGGGGACATAGCACAGCTACAGCCAATCAATCAGGAAGCGGTAATGTGGCACGTATCGACCGTAAAGGAGGTCATGGTGTGGTAAGGGTGCGCCAACATGGAGAAGACAACCGGGGTGTTGTGGAGTCAAATGGTGGTCATTCAAGTATATATCTTGGGCAGTCTGGCAGCTCTAATGTAGCAAGGGTTGACCATTCGGGTGGCCATGACCTGGTTGTTGTAAATCAAAACGGACAAGGCAATCGCGCTGTTACTGAAATGCAGGGATCTCACTTATCATCTTTTGTTAGTCAGCAAGGTAACATGAACAGAGCGCTGATACAGCAGCACGGTAGTAACGATGCATCCGTTGTTATTCAGCAAGGTAATCAGAATGTATCGGTTGTAATGCAATAATGGTAGTTGATATTTGTTGTTAGAGTAGCCCGTCAGTATGTTATGCTGATGGGCTTGTTTTTTACTAAATATCAAATGTGATTTCGATGGTTATACCGATTACGAATCAAAACGATTGATTAAAAATCAATCTGTGATTCTGTTTCGGCATTAACCCATGATATAAGCAAAATGCTTTATCAATCATTTTGTTATTCATTTGGTATTAGATACGTGCAAGCCCCATCGGGTTTGTCTAATATCTGAAAGCTTTCATAAAACATAATTACTAATTGCCTTTGGACAGATGTTCTAAGGAAGTAATACCATATAAGTAATAAAATGTGCTGGTATAATGCCGATACATATTCAAAGTGACTTTAGGAGTGAAATGAACTAAAGGCGCATTTTGAATGGTAACCGGTATAACACCTCATGTAATATTGAAAGTTATGAATTGTAATACCTTGCCTCAACGATTAGTTCTTCTTCATTTATTAGCTGTATTATTAACCAGTTGTGCTTCATCATCCATTACGTCTATTGTTAAAAGCCCTGCCCAGCGTCCCTATTCATCAATGATGCTTGTATTTACCACAGGCAATAATTTTAAAGGATTCACTGAGGAAAACTACTACAATAATGTACGTGGTAATTTTAATGATATTTCTTATCTCAAATTCCGCAAGCAGCTCGAGAAGTCACTGGAGCGTAATATAAGTCCGGGTGGTTTTCCGCGTATAATAAAATCGACGGAAGCTTTTTTGCCCGATGAAGATTATACTTACGAACAATTTAAAAACCAATTAAAACGTTCGGGCTGTGAAGCTATTTTAGTCATAAACTTGGATGATTACTGGACAAGCTCTAAATATGTCACCACCTATTACGAGAATAGTTCTGTGACAAATGAGCGTGAAGAACCCAATTCAAGCTACAATGTTTATTTGTACGATGTCAATGATTTAGACAATTATAAATGGATAAGTGAAATTGTTGTGAATGGTGTATATGCTGGGTATGACACCTTAAATAACTACTTCTCACGTCGTGTTGCCAATCGTCTGCGAAAGGATCATTTTATTCATTAAGCAAACTACAGTTGCTAATCACGTTTTATGCATTTTCTGGAAATACGTGACTTGTGGCACGGCAAGGACAATGCCTGCTGCACAGCATAGCCCCTCATTGACCAAAATCACCTCGCTTTTCTTCCCATGCCAACAATTTTAACTTAATTTGCTCTTCTTTGTTTTAAGAGTTTAGCAAGCTAATTTATAATTGTCTAGTATCTGCCCAATGAACAACAACATCGACGAGTTAACATTATCTACCATATATAACCGCAAACGCACCGACCGCGATATCTTTCAGGAGCTGATGTCCTTTAAGGTACGTGAGGTATTGCTGATTGCCAACCATTACGATTCATACAGTATTGTACGCGAGGGCCGCTTTTTCGATAAGATTTTTGGCGAATACCTGCAGCTTAACCTCTTTACGGCGCCTCGCATCTCCAGTGTAGCTACCATTGATGAGGCCGAGGAGCTGATGCAGGATCGTGAGTTTGATATGATTATAGTAATGGCAGGCCTCGATAAACAGTTGCCTTTGCAAATGAGTGCCCGCCTTAAGGAGATTCAGCCTGAGGTGCCTATCTTGCTGATGGTGAATAATAATGCAGACCTGAAGTTTTTCGACGAAGGCAGTGGTAACATCGAGCACATCGATAAGGTATTTGTGTGGAATGGTGATTCGCGCGTGTTTCTGGCCATGATCAAGTATGTGGAGGACAAGATGAACGTGGAGAAGGATGTGAAGGTGGGCGATGTGCGTGTCATCCTGCTGGTAGAAGACTCACAGAAGTATTACACCCGCTACCTGCCGCTGTTGTACTCCATTATCATGAGTCAGACGCAGGCCATATTGGCCGAAGAGTCGAGCGACCAGTTGCATAAGATCATGAAGATGCGGGTGCGACCAAAAATTTTGCTGGTCAGTAACTATGAGGATGCAGTGGAGATTGTGGATAAATACCTCGATAACCTTATTTGTGTTATTTCTGATGTAAAATATGCACGTAACGGCAAGGAAGATGAAGACGCTGGCGTAGAACTTATCAAGTATGTTAAATCGAAAACGATTATACCTACACTGCTACAGTCATCTGACCCGGCTAATGCCCTGAGGGCCGAAGCCATCAACTCCGATTTTATTGATAAGAACTCCGATAGCTTATCTCTGGATATCTATAATTTCATTCATCAGAAGCTGGGATTTGGTAATTTTGTGTTTAAAAATACACGAGGGGCTAAAGTGGCGGTAGCTCGCAATCTTAAGGAGTTTGTGGAATGCATCGAAGAGGTGACGCCCGAATCATTGCTGTATCATGCCCGCCGCAATGGTATATCCACCTGGCTGATGGCTCGCGGTGAGATTACCATCGCCAAGCGACTACGCCCCTATCGCATCGAGGATTTCGAAAGCTCTAACAAGCTGCGTCATGCCATATTAGAGATATTTGAGGATGTGCGTTTGGAGCGCCTGAGAGGTAAGGTGGTGATGTTTGATAAGGAGATGGTGAAAAGCTGTCGGTATATCGTGCGCATTGGCGAAGGTTCGTTCGGAGGGAAGGGGCGTGGTGTGGCATTCCTCAGTAACTTTATTGAGAACATCAATTTTGACAATATCATCGACGATATAAATATCCGAATTCCCTCAACAACTATTATAGGAGCCGGTGAGTTCACGCACTTTATCGAAAAAAATAACCTCTATACGCCTGCCTTTATTGGCCGCGATTACGAGGCCATCAAAGAATTGTTCTTAAAGTCGGAGCTGAGCGATGAGGTCAATGAAAAGCTAATGCAATATGTTGAAGTGATGGATCAGCCACTGGCCGTTCGATCATCGGGCTTGTTCGAAGATAGCTTGTTGCAGCCCTTTGCCGGCGTCTATGCCACGTTTATGGTGCCCAACAATCATCCTGATGTTAACGAACGATTCCGTCAGCTATGTACCGCTGTTAAGTTAGTGTATGCATCCATGTTCAGCGATCCTGCCAAAGCCTATTTTGATGCGGTCAACTATAAGATTGAAGAGGAGAAGATGGCTGTCATCATTCAGGAAGTTGTAGGCGGCAAGGTGGGCGATCGCTTCTATCCTAATATTAGTGGGGTGGCGCAGTCCTACAACTATTATCCGTTTTCGTATATGAAGCCCGAGGATGGCTTTGCAGTATTGGCTGTTGGCTTAGGTAAATATGTGGTGGGAGGTGAAAAGGCTTATCGTTTTTGCCCCAAGCACCCTAAGCTGGAGCTTAATTCCATTCAGGATCAGATTAAAGATTCGCAGGCCTACTTTTATGCGCTTGATTTGGATAAAACAGATTTCTGTCTTGAAAAAGGAGGTGAAGATGCTGCTATCGTTAAGCTCGCCATCAAAGAGGCAGAAGAGGATGGCAACCTGAAGCATTGTGCCACGGTGTACGACTATAACTACGATCGCATGGTGAATGACTTCTCAAAGCGGGGTCCTCGTGTGGTTAACTTCTCCAACATTCTCAAGTACGATTATATTCCGCTTTCGCAAACGCTCGATATGCTCCTGCGCTTCTTCAAAGAAGCCATGGGAGCACCTGTTGAAATTGAGTTTGCTGTTGACCTTGAACCGGGACGACGTAACTTGCCAACTCTCTATCTGCTGCAAATTAAACCACTGATACGTATCGAGAATACTACTAATATTAATTTTGATGAGGTAGATAGTAGTCAGTTGGTGCTGCAATCGATTAAAGGCATGGGGAACGGTCGACTTAACCACATTAAAGACGTGGTGTACATGAATATTGATGTATTTGATCGGACTAAAACGGCCGAAATGGGTGCTGAAATGGCGGCTATTAATCAGTATTTTGAGGAGCAGGGTAAGGAATATGTGCTGATTGGTCCGGGCCGGTGGGGAACCCGTGATCGCTTTACGGGAATTCCTGTATTTTGGTCGCAAATCTCGCATGCCCGGGTTATTGTGGAAATGGGATTGCCCAACTTTCCATTGGATGCTTCGCTTGGTTCACACTTCTTCCACAATGTTACCTCAATGAATGTGGGCTATTTTAGTGTACACCATAATAGCGAAGAACAATTTGTTAATCTGGATGCCCTCAAGCAGCAGAAGCTTGTCAGAGAGACACAATATTTCCGTCATGTGGAGTTTGAGCAGCCACTAACCATACTGATGGATGGTAAAAAGCAAAAGGCAGCTATTGTGATGAACGATAACAACAAAGCTGAATAGTAGCGAAAAGCCTTATTAAAGGCTTTTCTTATGAATGCTATTAAGAATAAAGAGTCTGAAAATATTGTAAATAAAATTTTCAATTTATATCTTGGTGACAATCACATTATTAACCAAAAGAGATAAGCTGAAGTTTTATGATGGACTCAAAAGATTTCGTATATCCGTCGCAGGAGGTGATGGATTATGCCACCGTTAAATCGTATGATGATTTATACCATGAATCGATTAAAAACAGGGAAGGCTTTTGGGCTGAAGAGGCCAAGCGACTTGAATGGTATAAGCCATGGGATAAAGTACTGGATGACTCTAATCATCCGTTTTATAAATGGTTTACCGGGGGTAAAACCAATATCATCCAAAATGCTATAGACCGCCACCTCAAGACGGCTAATCGTAACAAACTGGCTTTTATATGGGAAGGTGAGCCAGGCGACCTGAAAACTTATTCCTATCATGCACTCAATCGTGAGGTGTGTGAGTTTGCCAATATCCTCAAGGCAATGGGCGTGCATAAAGGGGATATTGTCACTATTTATATGCCACAAATACCAGAGCAGATATTCGCCATGCTCGCCTGTGCTAAAATTGGGGCAGCTCATAGTGTTGTATACGGAGGATTCAGTCATGAAGCTTTGGCTGAACGGATTAATGCTGCTAATAGCCGTGTGGTGATTACAGCCGATGGAGGTTTCAGAAGGGGTAAACCAACCCGCCTGAAAGACATTGTTAATAAAGCCATGGAGCTGTCGCCAACCATGGAAGTATGTATTACCGTTAAACGGACTGGGGAGGAGGTGTACATGGAGAACGACCGCGATTACTGGTATCACGACCTGAAAGCCCTGCCCATTGCCAGTCATAAGTGCGAAACAGAGCAGATGGATGCTGAAGATATGCTGTTTTTGTTATACACTTCTGGCTCAACTGGCAAACCAAAAGGTCTGGTTCATACTCATGGCGGCTACAGTGTTTATACCTCAGCTACGCATCGCATGGTATTCGATATTAAACCGGAAGATCGTTGGTGGTGTGCCGCCGATCCGGGATGGATTACGGGGCACAGTTACATGGTGTATGGGCCTTTAATCAATGGTTCTACCATATTTATGTACGAAGGGGCGCCTAATCATCCTTATCCTGATAGATGGTGGCGCATGATTGATAAGTATGGCATTACTGTGTTGTATACATCCCCAACGGCTATTCGTGGCTTAATGCGCTACGGCGAATCGTGGGTCAACCGACATGATATAAGTTCTTTGCGCTTGTTGGGTTCTGTTGGCGAGCCTATAAATCCTGAAGCATGGAGATGGTACCATGAAGTGGTTGGTAAGAAGAAGTGCCCAATTATGGATACCTGGTGGCAAACCGAAACAGGTGGATTCGTGATTACACCGCTACCTGTTACTCCACTAAAACCTGGTTCAGCAACAAAGCCGTTCTTTGGGCACGAGGTAGGAGTGGTTGATGAGCAGGGGAATGATGTAGCAGCCAATGAGGTGGGAGCCCTTGTCATTAAGAATCCGTGGCCTGGCATGGCTCGCACCATTATGGGAGATGATAACCGTTATAACGAAACCTATTGGTCAAAGTTTGAGAAGCAGAAGTATTATCATGCCGGTGATTCGGCCCGAAAAGATGAGGATGGGTATTTCTGGATTATCGGGCGAAGTGATGATGTGATAAAAGTAAGTGGTTACCGTTTGGGAACAGCAGAAATCGAGAGTGCAGCAGTCAGTCACTCCGATGTTGCGGAAGCAGCTGCCATTGCTTTACCGCATGAATTAAAAGGAAGTGGAATTCATCTGTATGTGATTCTTAAGGCTGGATTGACAGGAAGCAAAGAATTAGCGAAGGAACTCCTCGATCATGTAGCTAAGGTGATGGGGCCCATTGCCCGTCCTGAAGAGGTGATCTTTGCCGACTCACTGCCAAAGACGCGGAGTGGGAAAATTATGCGTCGGGTGCTAAAGGCGAGAGCGCTGGGTGAAGATGAAGGTGATTTAAGTACATTAGATGATTAATAAAACAAAAGGCAAGCCGAAAAGCTTGCCTTTGTTATATCTATAAATTTATTAGTCAAATGAACTAACGAACTATTTTTAGCCTTGGTAAGTACTGAAACCGTTAGTTTCCATTTTGCGGTCCACTTTCTTCACCAATCCTTGTAATACTTTACCAGGACCAACTTCAGTGAATGATGATACACCATCAGTAATCATGTTTTGCACTGTTTGTGTCCAGCGAACAGGAGCAGTTAGCTGAGCAACCAGGTTTTCTTTAATAGTTGCCGGATCAGTTACAGCCTGTGCGTTTACGTTCTGGTAAATTGGGCATACAGGGGTGTTGAATTCAGTTGCCTCAATAGCCGCAGCCAGTTCAGTACGCGCTGGTTCCATTAAAGGAGAGTGGAAGGCACCACCTACAGGTAACTTAAGAGCACGTTTGGCTCCTTTTTCAGTTAATAGCTCACATGCTTTGTCAACACCTGCAATTGAACCTGAAATTACCAATTGGCCAGGACAGTTATAGTTAGCTGCTACCACAATATCTTCAATGCTTTCGCAAACTTCTTCCACAATGGCATCTTCCAGACCAACGATTGCAGCCATGGTTGATGGCTCAATCTCACAAGCTTTTTGCATCGCCTGTGCGCGTTGTGAAACAAGCTTAAGACCATCTTCGAAGTTCATAGCCCCTGCAGCAACTAAAGCTGAAAATTCACCTAGTGAATGTCCGGCTGTCATTTCTGGCGTAAACGCGTCGCCAAGTGTTTTGGCTAATATGACAGAGTGTAAAAAGATAGCTGGCTGTGTTACTTTTGTTTGTTTCAGGTCTTCGTCAGTTCCTTCAAACATCAGATCGGTAATGCGGAAGCCTAAAATTTCATTTGCTTTTTCAAATAGTTCCTTCGCCATTGGTGAGTTTTCGTAAATATCTTTACCCATTCCAACGTATTGGGCACCCTGGCCCGGAAATACAAATGCTTTCATATCTGTTTGTTTTATTTTGCAGGTCACAAGTGTTGTTAAGAACGATAATTGTTGTTTTTTGTGACCTGCTTAATAATTTAAATATTTAATGGTACTCATCCCGGTATTAGGTGCCTTATGCTGCAAACAACAAAGGCTCACGGTTGACGAGAGCCATTAATGTGTTAAATTTATCTGGGCAAAGATAAAGCATAAAATTGCTTTGCTCCTAATAAAAACTTCACCAATTGTATTTTCGACTATTCGTTAGCTAAGTTCCAAAGAGTCAGAAAGCTTGTTTTTACTATGGCTTCCAGCTTTTGCCAATCAATTCTGTCAACATGATCTGATGGCATATGGTATGATTCGTGCCCACCGGTATGAAACCACATAATGGGAATGCCTTTTTGGGCAAAAGGTGCATTGTCACTGCCACTGGTGGGATTATCCCATGCGCTGTAGTTAATTTTTAAGCCCAGTTGATACTCTTTGTTGTATTGTTTGCACAATGTTTCTGCTTGTGCCCATTCTTTAGTATATAATAATGATACAACTGAGTCGGGTTGTTCATAGTTGTAACTTCTGCCAATCATGTCGTAATTATGGTAGTATTTTATTTTGTCGATATCTTTGAAGTGTTTGACAAAATACCGCGAGCCAAATAAGCCTCTTTCTTCAGCTGTCCAGTTAGCGAAAATGATGGTGCGTTTGGGTTGTAAACCAGTCGCCATAAATGCTTTGGCGATGGCTGCAACGCCAATAGCACCAGAGCCGTTATCATCAGCACCATTCCAGATGTACCCATTGTAACTGCCCAGGTGGTCGTAGTGGGCACCAACAACAATTACTTCCTCAGGCTTTTCGGAGCCTTCAATCATGGCAATCACATTATTGCATTGTTTCAGTTCCACATGTGCTTCGGCTTCAAGTTTCAGGGAACTGGCAGAGAGCTGGACTTTGGGATTAATGCTTAAGTTTTGCAGGTCGGCCAGATAGTTGTTTAGGAATTGCTCAAAGTTGGGGATGAGGCTTTCAATGATAGCTTTAGACACCTTAAGTTGGTAGGGGGCTTTTGTAGGTTCGTCCGGCATATATAAGCTTTTCTGGTAAATGCCCGATGAACGCTTGTCAAGCAATTGTTCAGCATTGGCATTATGATTTTGGGTGTCAACAATGGAGGCCTTTAGGTTTGGATCATTTATGTCGTATTCGAGGATGGCTACTACCTCCGACTGTTCCAGTGTTTGCTTTTTTACAGTGTTCCATTCTTGTTGGTTTTGTTGGCTGAGTATTTGCTGAAGTTGACTGCCTTCTTCGGCTATTGGCAATCCAGTTAAGCGGATCATTATTTTGCCTTTGCACTTGGCTGTATTTACCTCTTTTAGCTTGCCTGTGTTAATGCCATAGCCTGCCCAAACAGGCGCTGCATCAATTGTAAATGAGGCGGGTACTCTTTCAGCTCTCAAGTGCTCCGGAAAAGAATATTTTACTTCAAGTTCATTGGTTCTAAGTGAAATTGTGGCGCTGTGAGGTTCGTGGGCTACCAGCAATGGTACCTTCTGAAAATAGCTGTTGTCAACAAATGGCAAAAGGCCGTTAGTCTGGTATAATGAGGCCAGGTAGTCAGCAGCCATATATGCGCCTTTGGTAGTAGCTTCACGCCCTTCAAACCAGTCTGAAGATAAAAAGGTCAATTGCGCTTCAAGGCTATTTCGATTGATAGTTGCTAGTCCGCGTTGTATATGTTCCTGTGCAAAAGAACTCGAATAAGTAAATAGTAAGCTCAGGAAAAGTGTCATGTTTATCGTCTTCATATTCTCATAATTTTTGATAAGCGAAATTATGGCATGAAATTGGTTTGTCAAGGGCTTGTTTGTCGATAATGGGGGAATGATGTTCATTGTTTCCCGCTGCCAGGACTAACAAATTGTTTTCTAGAGAGAAAATATAGATTGATTGAGAAAAAAATAAAGCAAGGCTTGTTCTTTTTTCATTGAAAATTAGTACTTTTGCAGCGCTTTTTTGTCTAAAGTTGTCAAAAAGGCTGAAAATCAGTGGGGTTTTACAAGGGATTAGTGTACCTTTGCACCCCGTTTAGAACGAAATTGTTTAATGCAATATATTTAAATTTTATGCCAACAATTCATCAGTTAGTTAGAAAAGGACGAAACAAGCAGGTGGAAAAAAGTAAATCACCAGCTTTGAATGCATGTCCTCAAAGACGAGGCGTGTGTGTGAGGGTGTATACCACTACACCAAAGAAGCCTAACTCAGCCATGAGGAAGGTAGCAAGGGTGCGTTTAACCAACGGAAAAGAGGTGAATGCTTACATCCCTGGAGAAGGACACAACCTGCAGGAGCACTCGATTGTGTTAGTGCGTGGTGGTAGGGTAAAAGACCTTCCAGGTGTGCGTTATCACTTAGTACGTGGAGCATTAGATGCATCAGGAGTTGACGGACGTACGCAGCGCCGTTCAAAATATGGTACTAAACGACCAAAAGCTGCTAAGAAGTAAAAAAAGACATTGTGAAGTGCGTTGTTTACTTGGTTAGTTAACTGGATGAGTAAATGCATGGCATTGAAGACTAGTCAAGACAGCCAAGAGGATAACAAAGTAAACAAAAGAAGAGATGAGAAAAAGTAAACCAAAAAAGAGGATTATTTTACCAGATCCAAAATTCAATGATACAACTGTTACTCAGTTTGTGAATAACATGATGTATGATGGTAAAAAATCAATCGCTTTCAAAATCTTTTACGATGCTATGGAGCGTGTAGCTGAAAAAGCTGAAAAAGATGGAAAGCCAGTATTGGAGTATTTCAAAAAAGCACTTGAAAACATCACTCCTTCGGTGGAGGTAAAAAGCCGACGTGTTGGTGGTGCTACTTTCCAGGTTCCAACCGAAATTCGTCCGACCCGTAAAGTATCTATCGGCATGAAGCATTTGATTTTATTCGCTCGTAAGCGTAGCGGAAAATCAATGGCAGAAAAATTATCTGCTGAAATTGTTGCTGCATACAATTTAGAAGGCGCTGCCTTCAAGAAGAAAGAAGACATGCATAAAATGGCAGAAGCTAACCGTGCTTTTGCTCACTTCAGATTTTAATCTAAATATTTAAGAAATTATTGTCATGGGAAAGGCAGATCTTAAAAAGACCAGAAACATTGGTATCATGGCGCACATCGATGCCGGTAAAACAACGACTACTGAGCGTATCTTGTTTTACACAGGTATCACTCACAAAATTGGTGAGGTACACGATGGTGCGGCTACAATGGACTGGATGGAGCAAGAGCAAGAGCGTGGTATTACCATTACTTCTGCAGCTGTTACAACCAACTGGATATACGAAGGTGTTGAAAATAAAATCAACATAATTGACACCCCAGGTCACGTTGACTTTACTGTAGAGGTAGAGCGTTCGTTACGTGTACTTGACGGTGCTGTTGCATTATTCTGTGCAGTTGGTGGCGTTGAGCCTCAGTCAGAAACAGTATGGCGTCAGGCTAATAAATACAATGTTCCACGTATCGGTTTTGTAAATAAAATGGACCGTTCAGGTGCTAACTTCTTCGAAGTAGTACGTCAGGTACGTGAAATGTTAGGTGCTAACCCGGTGCCTTTACAAATTCCAATCGGAGCTGAAGAAACTTTCCGCGGAGTTATCGACTTGATCGAAAACAAAGCTGTAGTTTGGTATGATGATGAGCAATTAGGTTCTCGTTACGAACTGCAAGAGATTCCAGAAGAGTTGAAAGCTGAAGCTGAAGAGTGGAGAGGTAAATTAGTAGAAGCTGTAGCTGAGCACGATGATGAATTATTGGAGAAATTCTTTGAAGATCCAGATTCAATTACTCGTGAGCAGATGTTAGATGTGATTCGTAAGGCAACCATTGCTCAAACTATTACGCCGATGATGTGCGGTTCAGCCTTTAAAAATAAAGGTGTTCAGCGTTTGTTGGATGCAGTGGTTCAATACTTGCCAAGTCCATTGGAAGTTGATGCTATTGAGGGTGTTAACCCAAAAACTGAAGAGACTGTATCATTTGATATTGATGAAGAAGCTCCTTTATCAGCATTAGCGTTTAAAATTGCTACTGACCCATTCGTTGGTCGTTTGTGTTTTATGCGTGTTTACTCTGGTAAAATCGAAGCTGGTTCATACGTATTAAATACACGTACTAATAAGAAAGAGCGTATCTCACGTTTATTCCAGATGAAATCAAACAAGCAGTTGCCTCGCGAGGTGATTGGTGCTGGTGATATTTGTGCCGGTGTTGGTTTCAAAGATATCCGTACTGGTGATACACTTTGTGATGAGAAAAACCCAATCGTTCTTGAGTCAATGGATTTCCCAGAGCCTGTAATTGGTGTTGCTGTTGAGCCATTGTCACAGAAAGATATGGATAAATTAGGTGTAGCTCTTGGTAAATTAGCCGAGGAGGATCCTACATTCCGCGTTCAAACTAACGAAGAAACTGGTCAGACTGTCATCTCTGGTATGGGTGAGCTTCACCTTGAGGTACTAATCGACCGTTTGAAGCGTGAGTTTAAAGTAGAATGTAACCAGGGTCAGCCTCAGGTAACATACAAAGAAACCATTACTCAGGAAGTTGAGCTTCGTGAAGTATTCAAGAAGCAGTCTGGTGGTCGTGGTAAATTTGCCGATATCCAGTTCCGCATGGGACCTGCTGATGAAGGTAAAACCGGCCTTCAGTTTGAAAGCATTATCAAAGGTGGTAACATTCCAAAAGAATTTATACCATCTATTGAGAAGGGTTTCAAAGAAGCTATGTTGAATGGTGTACTTTGCGGTAGTGAAGTAGAAGCCCTTAAAGTAACTGTATTCGATGGTTCTTTCCACGCTGTCGATTCAGACCAGTTATCATTCGAAATTTGTGCCCGTCAGGGATTCAAATCAGCCTCAGCACAAGCTAAGCCTCAGTTATTGGAGCCTATCATGCGCGTAGAAGTTGTGACTCCTGAAGAGTACATGGGTGATATCATCGGTGACTTTAACAAGCGTCGTGGTCAGGTTGAAGGTATGGAATCAAAAGCTGGTGCACGTGTAGTAAAAGCTAAGGTGCCATTGGCTGAGATGTTTGGTTATGTAACTGCATTACGTACCATTTCATCAGGTCGTGCCACTTCTTCAATGGAATTCTTAGAGTACGCAACAGTACCTCGTCAGATTGCTATTGAAGTAGTAAAAGAAGCAAAAGGAAAAGTAGAATTATTATAAGAATTAGTGTTCTCCACTATGAGTCAGAAAATTAGAATAAAACTTAAATCTTACGATCATAACTTGGTTGACAAGTCAGCTGAGAAGATTGTAAAGACAGTTAAGAGCACTGGTGCAGTAGTTAGCGGTCCTATTCCGCTACCTACTCACAAGCGTATCTTCACTGTGTTGCGCTCCACATTTGTGAACAAGAAATCACGTGAGCAGTTTCAATTATCATCGTACAAGCGTTTGATTGACATTTATAGCTCTACAGCTAAAACAATCGATGCTTTGATGAAGCTTGAATTGCCAAGTGGTGTAGAAGTAGAAATTAAAGTGTGATAATCTTAAATGTTTAAACAATGCCAGGACTAATTGGAAAAAAAATCGGAATGACATCCGTTTTCAGTGCCGATGGTAAAAATGTGCCATGCACTGTTATCGAAGCAGGCCCTTGCGTAGTTACACAGATCAAAACTGTGGAAACTGACGGTTACGAGGCTGTACAGTTGGCGTTTGACGACAAAAAGGAAAAAAGCACAACAAAACCTGAAGCTGGTCACTTTAAAAAGGCCGGTTCAGCACCTAAGCGTAAAGTGGTTGAATTCCACGAATTCGACAACGAATTCAAATTAGGTGAAACTGTTGATGTGAACCTTTTCGATGAAAACTCTTTTGTTGATATCACTGGTATCTCAAAAGGTAAAGGTTTTCAAGGTGTAGTTAAGCGTCATGGATTTGGTGGAGTAGGTCAGTCTACCCACGGACAGCACAACCGTTTGCGTGCTCCTGGATCTATTGGTGCAGCATCATACCCTGCTAGAGTATTCAAAGGTATGCGCATGGCTGGTCGTACCGGTGGTGACAGAGTAAAGGTTGAAAACCTGAAAGTGATTAAAGTAATTCCTGAGAACAACCTTATTTTGGTTAAAGGTTCTGTTCCGGGTGCAAAAGGCTCATATCTAATTATTGAAAAGTAATGGAACTGAACGTATTAACATTAGAAGGAAAAGAAACCGGAAGAAAGGTAACATTACCTGAAGCGGTGTTCGGAATTGAGCCCAGCGATCATGCCATTTACCTTGATGTAAAACAATACTTGGCTAACAATCGTCAAGGGACTCATAAGTCAAAGGAACGTGCAGAAATAGCAGGAAGTACTCGTAAGATCAAAAAACAAAAAGGTACAGGTACCGCCCGTGCGGGTAGTATCAAGTCTCCTGTGTTCGTTGGTGGAGGTCGTGTATTTGGTCCTCGTCCACGTAACTACCGTTTTAAGTTGAATAAAAAACTTAAGCAGTTGGCTCGTAAATCTGCGCTAGCCTACAAAGCACAGCAGCATATGATTACTGTTTTGGAAGACTTCAACTTTGAGGCGCCTAAAACAAAAGAATACGCTGCAATGATTGCTAACCTGAAAATGAATGGTCAGCGCTCATTATTAGTGTTAAAAGAGGCTAACGATAATATCTACCGCTCTGCCCGCAATATTCAGCGTGCTGACGTAGTGACATTAGCTGAACTTAATACATATGACATCATGAAAGCTAAAAACTTGGTGTTAGTAGAAAGTTCTGTAGAAGAATTCGGTAAACTGTTTAACGCATAAGGAGGCTCGTCATGAAAGTTATTATTAAACCGATTGTAACTGAAAAAATGACAGAACTTGGCGAAAAGTTGAATCGCTTCGCATTCGTTGTTGATAAAAAAGCTAACAAGCTGCAGATCAAAGACGCTGTTGAAGAGTTATACAACGTAAGTGTTGAGTCTGTCAATACAATGGTATACGCGGGTAAATCAAAGTCGCGTTACACAAAAAGTGGAGTTATTGTTGGTAGAACAAATTCCTTCAAAAAAGCTGTAGTAACATTAGCTGAAGGAGATACTATTGATTTTTATAGCAATATCTAATAAAAATGGCAGTAAGAAAACTAAAGCCCACAACACCGGGGCAGAGACACAAAATTATTGGTGCGTTTGATACGATTACATCAGCGTCACCAGAAAAGTCCTTATTGAGGCCATTAAAGAAGTCTGGTGGTAGAAATAACACCGGTAAAATGACCGTTAGAAATATCGGTGGTGGTCACAAAAGGAGATACAGGGTAATCGACTTTAAGCGTAATAAAGACGGTGTTAACGCAACAGTTGAGTCAATTCAGTACGATCCAAACCGGAGTGCTCGTATTGCATTACTAGCTTACGCTGATGGAGAAAAAAGGTACATTCTTGCACCTAACGGGTTGCAGGTAGGTCAAGCAATTGCTTCAGGAACAGGGGTTGCTCCTGAAATCGGTAACAGCTTGCCATTAAGCGAGATTCCTTTAGGTTCCATTATTCACAACATCGAATTGCGTCCGGGCCAGGGCGGTACAATGGCACGTAGTGCTGGTACTTTTGCTCAGTTGGCTGCTCGTGATGGAAAATACGCGGTTGTTAAATTGCCTTCAGGCGAAACAAGAATGATTCTGACTACTTGTCGTGCCACTTTAGGTGCAGTAGGTAACTCAGATCACGCTCTTGAGCGTTCAGGTAAAGCTGGACGTAGCCGCTGGTTGGGTCGTCGTCCACGAGTACGTGGTGTGGCTATGAACCCAGTTGATCACCCAATGGGTGGTGGTGAAGGTCGTTCTTCAGGAGGACACCCAAGATCTCGTACAGGAGTACTGGCTAAGGGTTATAAGACTCGTCATCCTAAGAAGGCTTCTAGTCAATACATCATTGAAAGAAGAAAAAAATAACCGGTTAATTTAAACGAATTATGAGCAGATCATTAAAAAAAGGCCCATTTATCGACTTTAAACTGGAAAAGAAAGTTCTGGCACAGAACGAGTCAGGTAAGAAATCAGTTATTAAAACTTGGGCACGTGCTTCTATGATTTCACCGGAATTTGTAGGACACACTATTGCTGTGCACAACGGCAATAAGTTTATCCCGGTTTATGTTACTGAAAATATGGTAGGACACAAATTAGGCGAATTTGCCCCAACCCGCACATACCGCGGTCATGGAGGTAATAAGAAACGATAATTGGCCTGCCAATATTTAAATTCTTTAAACAGTAAAAAATGGGTGCAAGAAAAAGAATAAGAGCTGAAAAAATAAAGGAAGCCAAGAAGACCGATTACTTCGCAAAGCTTCGCAATGTACCGACTTCACCACGGAAGATGCGCCTTGTTGCCGACATGATCCGAGGTAAAGAGGTGAACCTTGCTCTGGATATGCTGAAATTCTCATCGAAAGAAGCTTCCAGAAGGGTTGAGAAACTGTTGCTTTCTGCTATCGCTAATTGGAAAGAAAAGAACGAAGGTGTTCGCATCGAAGACGCCAACTTGTATGTGAGTGAGATCGCGGTTGATTCAGGCCGTATTTTGAAACGTTTACGTCCGGCTCCACAGGGTCGTGCGCACCGTATCAGAAAGCGTTCAAACCACGTAACGTTGCGCGTTGCAAGCAAAGTAGTATCAAGTGAAACACAAGAAAACTAATAGCTAGATGGGACAAAAAGTTAATCCAATTAGTAACAGGTTAGGAATCATCAAAGGATGGGATTCTAACTGGTATGGAGGAAAGAACTATGGCGATAAGCTATTAGAAGACTCCAAAATCAGAAAGTACCTCAATGCACGTTTAGCTAAAGCCAGCATCTCTCGTATCATTATCGAGCGTACTTTGAAATTGGTTACTATTACCGTTTTCACTGCACGTCCAGGTATCATAATTGGTAAGGGAGGACAGGAAGTAGATAAACTGAAAGAGGAGCTTAAGAAAATTACCGACAAAGAAGTTCAGATTAACATCTTTGAGGTAAAGAGACCAGAGTTGGACGCTATTATTGTAGCGAAAAACATCGCTCGTCAGGTGGAAGGACGTATCGCATATCGTCGTGCCATTAAAATGGCCATCGCTTCTACCATGAGAATGGGTGCTGAAGGTATCAAAATTCAGATTTCAGGACGTTTGAACGGAGCTGAGATGGCACGTAGCGAAATGTATAAAGAAGGCCGTACGCCACTGCATACATTACGTGCTAATATCGACTATGCTCAGGAAGAAGCCCTGACTAAAATGGGTCTGATTGGTATCAAGGTGTGGATTTGTAAAGGAGAAATTTATGGTAAGCCAGATTTATCTCCAGCATTCAACACCAAAGAAAAAGGCACTGGTGGAAACCGAGGTGGCGGTAGAGGTCCGAGAAGAAGAAATAATAAGAAGTAATTCTCCTTTCACATTAATTGATTAGGAACGATGTTACAACCAAAGAAAGTAAAATTTAGAAGAAGGCAGAAGGGCCGGATGAAAGGTGAAGCTCAACGCGGGCAAGAACTGGCGTTCGGATCTTTCGGTATCAAAGCCTTACAGAGTAAATGGATTACAGGTCGTCAGATTGAATCTGCAAGGATCGCGGTAACACGCTACATGCAGCGTCAGGGACAGATCTGGATTAGAATATTTCCTGACAAACCGATTACTAAAAAACCAGCCGAAGTACGTATGGGTAAAGGTAAAGGTAGTCCGGAAGGATTTGTGGCCCCTGTTACTCCAGGACGCATTATTTTAGAATGTGAAGGAGTACCTTACGAAGTAGCTAAAGAAGCATTGCGCCTTGCCGCTCAAAAGCTTCCGGTAACTACAAAGTTCGTTGTGAGAAGAGACTATGTTGAATCAACAAATGCTTAAGGACATGAAAGTAGAAGAAATCAAAGAATTAAGTGTTAGCGAAATAGCTGAGCGTATCGAAACTGAAACTGCTGCTTTGCAACAGTTGGAGTTAAACCACGCTACTTCGCCATTGGAAAATCCAATGCAGATTAGACATACTCGTAGAAACATTGCGCGCTTGAAGACTATTTTGAGTCAAAAGCAACAAACTGAAAAATAATTAGGAGATGGATAGAAATCTTAGAAAAGAGCGTATTGGTGTTGTGGCAAGCAACAAGATGGAGAAGTCTATCGTTGTTTCTGTAGAGATCCGCGAAAAGCACCCCATCTACGGTAAGTTCGTGAAAAAGACCAAAAAGTTTCACGCGCACGATGAAGACAACACCTGCAATATTGGGGATACCGTAAAAATTATGGAAACTCGTCCCTTGAGCAAGACTAAACGTTGGAGATTAGTTGAAATTCTAGAAAGAGCTAAGTAATCATGATACAACAAGAATCTAGACTTGCAGTTGCTGATAACAGTGGAGCCAAAGAAGTATTATGTATCCGTGTTCTGGGAGGAACAAGGAAGCGTTATGCCGGAGTAGGCGATCGTATCGTGGTAACTGTAAAAAGCGCAATCCCTGGTGGTGACCTTAAAAAAGGTACTGTAACCAAGGCTGTAGTAGTGCGCACTAAAAAAGAAGTTAGACGCCAAGATGGTTCCTACATCCGCTTTGATGAAAATGCTTGTGTTCTTTTGAACCAGGCCGGAGAAATGAGAGGAACACGTATTTTCGGTCCTGTTGCCCGTGAGGTAAGGGAAGGATATATGAAAATCGTATCCTTGGCGCCTGAAGTACTTTAATCATCAAAGAGATTAGAACAATGGGTAAATTGCATATTAAAAAAGGCGACATCGTAATTGTTAATGCCGGTGTTAACAAAGGCCAGGAAGGGAAAGTACTTGAGGTATTTCCTGCTAAAAACCGCGCCATTGTTGAAGGTGTTAACATGGTGAGCAAGCACACAAAGCCTAATGCTGAAAGTCCGCAGGGAGGTATAGTTAAGAAAGAGGCTCCTATTCACATTTCAAATTTAAATGTGAAAGATCCTTCAACCGGAAAACCAACACGTATTGGTCGTAAGTTGAATGATGATGGAAAACTGGTTCGAATTGCTAAAAAATCAGGGGAGGAGATCAAGTAATGAGTTATACACCTAGTTTAAGAAAACAGTATAAGGACGAGATTGTACCGAACTTGATGAAAGAATTCGGGTTCAAGTCAATCATGCAGGTTCCTAAGTTAGAAAAGATTGTTATCAACCAGGGTCTTGGTGCAGCAACTGCTGACAAGAAAATGATTGAGAACGCCATCAAAGAACTAACTACTATCACAGGACAAAAGGCTGTGGCTACGCTTTCGAAGAAAGATATTTCGAACTTTAAGCTTCGTAAAAAGATGCCAATTGGTGTACGTGTAACACTTCGTCGTGAGAACATGTATGAATTCCTGGAGCGTTTAATTCGTGTGGCACTGCCTCGAATTCGCGACTTCAAAGGTATCAACAGTAAGCTTGATGGACGTGGAAACTATACCTTAGGTATTGAAGAACAAATCATTTTTCCTGAAATAAATATTGACAATGTGTCAAAAATATTGGGTATGAATATTACCTTTGTGACCTCGGGAAAAACCGATGAGGAAGCTTATGCTCTGTTAAAAGAGTTTGGGTTACCATTTAAAAACGTGAAAAAGAACTAGTTATATGGCAAAGGAATCAATGAAAGCCCGTGAGGTAAAAAGGGCTAAGCTTGTTGCCAAATACGCTGAAAAACGTGCTAGGCTTAAGGAAGAAGGTGATTATGTAGGTTTGCAAAAGCTGCCTAAGAACGCTTCACCTGTGCGTATGCACAACCGTTGCAAATTAACCGGACGTCCGAAAGGTTATATGCGACAGTTTGGCCTTTCAAGGATTCAGTTCCGCGAAATGGCTTCAGCTGGTTTAATACCTGGTGTTAAAAAAGCAAGTTGGTAAGAGTGTTAAATATTGTCCCGGTGTTTCAATAATGCCGGGATCAATTTAATCTTTATAAAATGACAGATCCAATAGCAGATTTCCTGACACGAATCAGGAACGCCATTATGGCGGGTCATAGGGTTGTTGAAGTTCCGGCTTCCAACCTTAAAAGAGAGATGACCAAAATTCTTTTCGAGAAAGGGTACATCTTAAATTACAAATTCATCGAAGATGACAAGCAAGGTGTCGTTAAGATCGCACTGAAGTACGATCCACAAACGAAGACCCCTGCAATCAAAGCGCTTAAGCGCGTGAGTACACCTGGTTTACGCTCGTATGCCGGGTATCGTAGTTTACCTCGCGTACTTAATGGTCTTGGTATTGCAATCGTGTCAACTTCACGAGGAGTAATGACGGATAAAGAAGCCCGAGTACAGAAAATTGGTGGTGAAGTATTGTGTTACGTTTATTAAAAAAGAAGAACTATGTCAAGAATTGGAAAAGCACCGATTAGCATACCTTCAGGCGTGAACGTAACTGTTAAAGACAATACTGTGACAGTTAAAGGCCCAAAAGGCGAACTGGTGCAGGAAATTCACCCTGAATTAGAAGTGAAAGTTGAGGATGGCACTATTACTGTAGCTCGTCCCAACGACGAAAAAGAAATACGTGCTAAGCACGGATTGTACCGCTCATTGATCAACAACATGGTGGTAGGAGTTTCAGAGGGTTACAAAAAAGAGTTGGAATTAGTAGGTGTAGGTTACCGCGCAACTAATCAAGGTCAGATCCTTGAATTAGCGTTAGGCTATTCTCACCCGATTCACTTGATGTTGCCTGCTGAAATTAAAGTGGAAGCTGTTACTGACAGAAAAAGCAATCCTATTATTTCGCTTGAATCAGCAGATAAGCAATTGCTTGGCCAGGTTTGTGCCAAAATCAGGTCCTTACGTAAACCAGAACCTTATAAAGGTAAAGGTATACGTTTCAAAGGCGAAGAAATTCGTCGTAAGGCCGGTAAATCTGCTAAAGTTTAATCTGAATTAAATTAGGAATTATGGCTTTTTCGAAAATAGAGAGAAGACGAAAAATTAAATTGCGCGTTCGCAAGAATATCAGCGGAACCGCAGAGCGTCCAAGAATGTCAGTATTTAGAAGCAATAAGCAGATTTCTGTTCAGTTAATCGATGACGTTAATGGTAAGACATTAGCTGCATCATCTTCTTTAATTAAAGAGATTGCCGATCAGAAAGGTACTAAGTCGGAAGTGGCTGCAATGGTAGGAAAAAACATTGCTGAAGCTGCTCAGAAGGCTGGTATTAGTGCTGTTGTGTTCGATAGAAATGGATACCTTTATCATGGTAGAGTTAAACAATTAGCCGATGCTGCTCGTGAAGCAGGGCTTAAATTCTAACAAACGATGGCTGGAAATAACAAAAGAATCAGAAACAATAACGATCTGGAGTTAAAAGATCGTTTGGTTGCTATCAACAGGGTAACTAAAGTAACCAAGGGTGGTAGAACCTTTAGTTTTTCTGCCATTGTAGTGGTTGGAAACGAGAACGGCGTTGTTGGCTGGGGCCTTGGTAAAGCAGGCGAAGTAACAACAGCTATTGCAAAAGGTGTTGAAGCTGCCAAAAAGAATCTAGTTAAAGTACCTGTTATCAATGGTACTATTCCTCATGAGCAATTAGCACGTTTCGGCGGAGCAAGCGTATTTATGAAGCCTGCTTCTCACGGTACCGGAGTTAAGGCTGGTGGTGCGATGCGTGCAGTATTGGAGAGTGTTGGTGTAACAGACGTATTGGCTAAGTCAAAAGGGTCATCAAACCCTCACAACTTGGTTAAAGCGACTATCGGCGCCCTTACTGAACTGCGTGACGCTGCTACTATTGCTGAGCAAAGAGGTGTTTCAATGGATAAAGTTTTTAACGGATAAATAAGGACAAAATGGCTAAGATAAAAGTAACTCAGGTTAAGAGTAAAATCGGGGCCACTGCAAGGCAAAAAAACACCTTGGCTGCCCTTGGGCTGAAGAAGCTTCAGCAAACCGTTGAACATGAAGCCACACCTCAAATTGAAGGAATGGTTCAAAAAGTACTGCACCTGGTGACAGTAGAAAGATAATTTGGTCGAACGAATTAGAGGAAATTAATATGAATTTAAATAACTTAAGACCTGCAAAGGGTTCAGTAAAGACCTCAAAACGTATCGGTCGTGGACAAGGTTCTGGTCGTGGTGGAACATCTACTCGCGGTCATAAAGGAGCTAAATCACGTTCGGGTTACTCACGTAAGTTTGGTTTTGAGGGCGGTCAGATGCCTTTGCAGCGACGTGTTCCTAAATTCGGATTCAAAAATATTAACCGCGTTGAGTATAAGGCTGTCAACATTGAGATGTTGCAGGCTATTGCTGAAAATAAAGAGGTTAGTGTAATTGATCCTGAAGTTTTAAGACAAGCCGGTTTAGTTAGCAAGAATGACTTGGTGAAGATTTTAGGAAATGGTGAGCTAAAGGCTAAATTAGAAGTGAAAGCTCATGCATTCTCAGAATCTGCTGCTAAAGCTATTGAAGCTGCTGAAGGAACCGTAGTAAAATTGTAACTGAATGAAACTATTCGAAACCATCCGCAACATCTGGAAAATTGAGGATCTTAAATCCAGAATTACGACAACGTTAGGTCTGTTGTTAATCTACAGACTTGGTTCTTTTGTTGTGCTTCCTGGTATTGATCCCACGCAACTAAGTGCGCTAAAAAGTCAAACAAGGGACGGTGTATTAGGCCTGCTCGATATGTTCTCAGGAGGGGCGTTTTCTAACGCATCCATCTTTGCATTGGGTATTATGCCTTACATCTCTGCTTCCATCGTTATTCAATTGATGGGTATTGCAGTACCTTACTTTCAACGTCTTCAAAGGGAAGGTGAAAGTGGACGTAGAAAGATCAATCAGATAACTCGTTATTTGACTGTTTTGATTTTGGTTGTTCAAGCGCCGGGTTATTTAACAAACCTATTTAATCAGTTGCCAGACGCGGCTTTTGTAGCTACAGGTTGGTCGTTTACTGTTACTAGTACAATCATCCTAACTGCTGGAACAATGTTCGTAATGTGGTTAGGTGAGCGTATAACCGATAAAGGTATTGGTAATGGTATTTCACTAATCATCATGATTGGTATTATTGCTCGCTTGCCACAATCGTTGTTTGCCGAGTTTATATCAAGAATGGAAGCTGCTAGTGGAAGCGGTGGTTTGGTAATGTTGCTAATCGAGTTTGTTGTGTTGTTCTTCGTATTTGCCGGAACAATCGCCTTGGTTCAGGGTACTCGTCGTATCCCTGTTCAGTATGCTAAGCGAATTGTTGGTAACAAGCAATACGGAGGTGTTCGCCAATATATACCTTTAAAAGTTAATGCGGCTGGTGTAATGCCAATCATCTTTGCTCAGGCTATCATGTTCATTCCTGTAACATTTGCAGGCTTTGTCGATAGCGAAACAGCAAGTGGCTTTGCATCTATCTTTGCTAACTTTACAGGTGTTTGGTATAATGTAATTTTTGCCTTAATGATTATTGCTTTCACCTATTTTTATACTGCTATCACAATCAATCCTACGCAAATGGCTGAGGATATGAAACGCAATGGTGGTTTTATTCCAGGTGTAAAGCCAGGTAAAAAGACAGTTGAATTTTTAGATTCAATCATGTCAAAAATAACTTTGCCTGGTTCTGTATTTCTAGCATTGGTTGCTATCTTACCTGCTTTCGCTATGATGGCTGGTGTAGATCAGGGATTTGCACAGTTTTATGGTGGTACTTCACTACTAATTCTAGTGGGTGTGGTATTAGATACCTTACAGCAAATCGAAAGCCACTTGTTAATGCGTCATTACGATGGATTAACTAAGTCTGGTAGAATTATGGGTAGATCTGGTGGTGGAGCTGCAATCTATTAATTGAGGAACGATCATTAATATGATTTATTTAAAGACTGACGAAGAGATTGAGCTGATGCGTATAAGCAACCAATTGGTGGCTAAAACGCTTGGAGAAGTTGCAAAGGCTATCAGGCCTGGTGTTTCTACGTTGGAATTAGACAAAATAGCGGAGACCTTCATTAGAGATAATGGAGGTACTCCTGCCTTTTTAAATTATCAGGGGTTTCCCAATACCCTATGTACATCTGTAAACGAGCAGGTGGTTCATGGTATACCTAACGATGCACCTTTGCAAGAGGGTGATGTGGTTTCGGTTGACTGTGGTGTATTGTTAAATGATTTTTATGGTGATTCAGCCTATACTTTCCCAATTGGTGAGGTAGCGCCGGATGTTAAAGCATTATTAGATGCTACTAAGGAATCGTTATACAAAGGTATTGAGCAGGCTATTGAAAACAATCGTTTAGGCGATATCGGGCATGCCATACAGAGTTATACAGAAGAGCGTGGGTATACAGTAGTACGTGAAATGGTGGGTCATGGAATTGGTAAAAATCTTCATGAAGCACCTGAAGTAGCCAACTACGGTAGAAAGGGAAATGGTACTAAATTAAAGTCGGGAATGGTAATTGCCATAGAGCCAATGATTAATCTTGGCAAACGACAAATCGTTCAGGAAGATGATGGATGGACCATCAGAACCATCGATAAAAAGGTATCTGCTCATTATGAACACACTGTAGCAATAAGAAAAGGTAAAGCTGATATACTTTCTAGTTTTAAATTTGTAGAAGAAGTATTACATTTGCAGTCTGAAAAATAAAAAGTTACATAAATTATGGCGAAGCAAGCCTCTATAGAACAAGACGGAACAATCATTGAAGCCTTATCCAATGCCATGTTTAGAGTGGAATTGGAAAACGGACACATCATTACTGCACATATTTCTGGTAAAATGCGTATGCACTACATCAAAATTTTACCTGGAGATAAAGTAAAGGTAGAGATGTCGCCGTATGATTTGACAAAAGGAAGAATTTCCTATAGATACAAATAATAAAGTGACCGATCATGAAGGTTAGAGCATCTGTAAAGAAAAGAAGTGCCGAGTGTAAGATTGTAAAACGCAAAGGGCGCTTGTACGTGATTAATAAAAAGAATCCAAAGTTTAAACAACGTCAAGGATAAATTATAAGATTATGGCAAGGATTGCTGGAGTTGATATACCCTCAAATAAAAGAGGAGAAATCGCTTTAACTTATATCTACGGTATAGGAAGAAGCAGAGCACAAGAGATTCTTCAAAATGTTGGCGTTGACGCTAATTTGAAAGTATCAGAGTGGACTGACGAGCAGATTAAGGCTGTTCGTGATAATATTTCAGACACATACAAAATCGAAGGTGAATTACGTTCAGAAATTCAATTGAACATTAAGCGCCTGATGGATATTGGATGTTACCGAGGTATTCGTCACCGTATCGGATTACCATTACGTGGTCAATCGACTAAAAACAACGCTCGTACACGTAAGGGTAAGAAGAAGACTGTTGCAAATAAAAAGAAAGCCACTAAATAATTAAGTAAGATATGGCAAAGAAGTCAGGATCTCAAAAAAAGAGAGTTGTTAAGGTGGAGGCTGTTGGACAGGCTAATATCCATTCGTCTTTCAATAACATTATTATTTCATTGGCCAACCAAAACGGTCAGGTGATTTCTTGGTCTAGTGCCGGTAAAATGGGTTTCCGTGGTTCTAAAAAGAACACCCCATATGCTGCACAGATGGCTGCTACTGATTGTTCAAAAGTAGCATTTGACCTAGGGCTAAGAAAAGTAAAAGTGTATGTGAAAGGGCCGGGTAATGGTCGCGAGTCTGCGATTCGTTCAATTCATGCTGCTGGTATCGAAGTGACAGAAATTGTTGATGTTACTCCACTACCACATAATGGATGTCGTCCTCCAAAAAGAAGAAGAGTTTAATTACTCGACTAGTTGTTAACCATAGGTTTTTGATGGCAAATTTTGAATAAGAATTGGTTATATGATTATTTCTCCTCTCTATAATCTAGCGGCTGCCATATTCAATATTTAAAATCAAAAATTTAAAGTCAAAAATTTAGAAGAATGGCTAGATATATTGGTCCAAAAACAAAAATCGCCCGTAAATTCGGTGAAGCGATTTATGGTCCGGATAAGAATTTCGAAAGAAGAAATTTTCCTCCAGGGCAACACGGAAATAACCGTAGACGTAAAACAAGTGAATACGGTCTACAGTTAAAGGAAAAGCAAAAAGCTAAGTACACATACGGAGTATTGGAAAAACAATTCCGTAACCTGTTTAAAAAAGCTTCTCGAAGCAAAGGTATTACAGGTGAGGTGTTACTTGGTCTTCTGGAATCTCGTTTAGATAACGTTGTTTATCGTATGGGAATTGCTCCTACCAGAGCAGCTGCAAGACAACTTGTATCTCACCGTCACATCATAGTTGATGGTGCAATTGTGAACATTCCTTCTTATCAGGTGAAAGCTGATCAGATTGTAGGAATTCGCGAAAAGTCAAAATCGCTTGAAGTTATTTCAACGTCATTGGCCAATACAGGTGTGCATAAATATTCCTGGTTAGAATGGGATCAAGATTCATTTGCAGGTAAATTCTTAAATGTACCTGAAAGAAGTGATATTCCTGAAAATATTAAAGAACAGTTGATAGTTGAATTGTATTCTAAATAATTAATTCTTATGGCAATATTAGCATTCCAAAAACCAGATAAAGTAATTATGCTGGAAGCCGACGAAAAATTCGGCAAGTTTGAATTTCGTCCGTTGGAACCAGGATATGGTATTACCGTTGGAAATGCCTTAAGAAGAATATTGTTGTCCTCATTAGAGGGATACGCAATTACCACTGTCAAGATCGAAGGGGTGGATCATGAGTTTACCAGTATCCCTGGTGTAATCAATGATGTAACCGAAATCGTTCTTAATCTTAAGCAGGTTCGCTTCAAAAATCTGGTAGAAGATACAGAGCAGGAAACTGTTACTGTAAGTATTTCAGGTAAAGAAGAGTTTACTGCCGGCGATCTTAACCAATTCATGACCGGTTTCGAGGTATTAAACCCCGAGTTGGTTATTGCTAAGATGAACCCGGAAGTAAATCTGCAGATGGTATTGACCATTGAGAAGGGAAGAGGTTATGTTCCTTCAGAGGAAAATAAACCAGCCGAGGCAGAATTTGGGTTAATTGCTATCGATTCAATCTTTACTCCAATTCGCAACGTTAAGTATGCGATTGAAAACTATCGTGTAGAGCAAAAAACTGACTATGAAAAGTTAGTTTTAGAAATTGAATCGGATGGTTCAATCCATCCTAAAGATGCGTTGAAAGAAGCAGCGAAAATATTAATTTATCACTTCATGCTGTTCTCAGATGAGAAGATTACTCTTGATTCAGATGAGAAATTTGGTAACGAAGAGTTTGATGAAGAAGTATTACATATGCGTCAGCTTCTGAAAACTAAGCTGGTTGATATGGACTTATCAGTACGTGCGCTTAACTGTTTAAAAGCCGCTGATGTGGAAACACTAGGTGAGTTGGTAACATTTAACCGTAACGACCTGTTGAAGTTCCGTAACTTCGGTAAGAAGTCACTGACTGAGCTGGATGATCTCCTGCTTAATATGGGGCTTACTTTCGGAATGGATACCGCAAAGTATAAATTAGACAAGGAATAATAGCGATGAGACATAGAAAGAAATTTAATCATTTAGGTCGTAAGAGTGCGCATCGCAAAGCGATGTTAGCAAACATGGCTTCCTCTTTGATTCTTCACAAAAGAATCAAGACCACGGTTGCTAAGGCTAAAGCATTACGTATGTATGTAGAGCCTCTTATCACCAAAACTAAAGATTTAAATACAGTTGAAGAGCGTATCCACGCACAAAGAACTGTGTTCGCCTACTTGAAAGACAAGTTTGCTGTAAAAGAATTATTTGGTGATGTGGCAGCTAAGGTAGCTGACAGACCAGGAGGATATACTCGTATCTTGAAATTGGGTAACCGTATTGGTGACAACGCAGAGATGTGTTTAATCGAATTGGTTGACTACAATGAAAACATGTTGGAGTCTAAGAAGTCCTCTTCAGCTGGTAAAAGAACACGACGTGGACGTAGAAAAGCAACAACTGCTGATAGCGCTGTTGCAGCTGAAGCCCCAGCACAAGAAAGTGCTGAGCCAACTTCAGAATCTACTGAAGCTGAATCAAAAGAATAAATCAATGAGTGAAAAAGGAAAGACTTTCGTTTTTCCTTTTTTTTCTTGAAATTGCTTTAAAAGGGGATAATGATGAAATTGCATTATCCTTTTTTTTTTGAAAATTATCAATCAATACATAAACAATAGTATTATGGGACAAATTGCAAACATTCATGCACGTGAGATCCTTGATTCTCGTGGAAATCCTACAATTGAAGTTGAAGTAACATTAGAAAGTGGTTTCGTTGGTCGTGCTGCTGTACCATCAGGTGCTTCAACAGGTGAACATGAAGCTTTAGAGTTACGCGATGGCGATAAAGGTCGTTACTTGGGTAAAGGTGTTTTAGGTGCTGTTAAAAACGTTAATGAAGTAATCGCACCTGAGTTGATCGGTATGAGCGTATTGGAGCAAGTTGCTATCGATAACAAAATGCTTGAGCTTGACGGTACTAAAACTAAAAGCAAATTAGGTGCTAATGCTATCTTGGGTGTGTCTTTGGCTTCTGCTAAAGCTGCTGCTGAGTATTTAGGAATGCCATTGTATCGTTACATTGGTGGTACTAATGCTGTTACTTTGCCAGTTCCAATGATGAACATCATCAACGGTGGTTCTCACTCTGATGCTACTATCGCTTTCCAGGAGTTCATGATTCGTCCTGTAGGTGCTGAGTCGTTCCGTGAAGGTTTACGTATGGGTGCTGAAGTATTTCATGCTTTGGCTAAAGTGCTTAAAGGAAAAGGTTTATCTACTGCTGTTGGTGACGAAGGTGGTTTCGCTCCAATGTTAGGTGGTACAGAAGAGGCTATCGATTGTATCTTAACAGCTATCGAAAATGCTGGTTACAAAGCAGGTCGTAAAGAAGATGGTGGTGATGTTTCTATCGCTATGGACTGTGCTTCTTCAGAGTTCTTCAAAGATGGTGTATATGACTACAGCATTTTCGAGCCAAATGGTGTTAAGCGTAACTCACAAGAGCAGGCTGCTTACCTGGCTGAACTAGTAGCTAAATACCCAATCGATTCAATCGAGGATGGTATGGATGAGAACGACTGGGATGGATGGGTAGCTTTAAATGCTGCTATCGGTGATAAGTGCCAGTTGGTTGGTGATGACTTGTTCGTAACTAACGTTGATTACTTGAAGAAAGGTATCGAGTTGGGAGCTGCTAACTCAATCCTTATTAAAGTAAACCAGATTGGTTCTTTAACTGAAACATTGAACGCTATTGAAATGGCTCACCGCGCTGGTTATACTTCAGTAACTTCTCACCGTTCAGGTGAAACTGAAGATGCAACTATTGCTGACATCGCTGTGGCTACTAACTCTGGTCAGATTAAGACTGGTTCATTAAGCCGTTCAGACCGTATGGCTAAGTACAACCAATTGCTTCGCATTGAGGAGGAATTAGGTGAACGTGCTGTTTACGGATATGCAAAAGTTCAAAAGAAATAAGAAACAACTTCTTATACCATATAAAGGCTGGCCATTTGGCCGGCCTTTTTTTGTACTTGTTTAGCTGTAGAACAATTAGATAATTAATCTGTTGTAATAGTGCCGCAACCACACACGTTGGCATTTTATTAATTCAATCAGCTACTCAATATGGATTACATTAAACAACGTATCATTGAAATAGGTGGCCCCAAGGCCGAAATGGTAAAGGACTTAATAAAGAAACACGGTGATGATGTTATACAGGATGTTACCTTAGGTCAGGTTTTGACAGGGATGAAAGGTATGGTTTCGTTACTCACCTGTACTTCTAAACTGGATCCTGAAGAGGGTATTCGGTTCAGAGGTTATTCAATTCCACAATTACAGGAGTTATTGCCGAAGTTGCACCAGGACGGTGAGCCACTGCCAGAAGGACTTTTTTACTTGATGTTAACAGGCGAACTGCCTACCAAAGAAGATGTAAATCATATTAGTGAGCAGTGGGCTCTTAGAGCGCAAGGTATACCTTCTCACGTCTTTGATGTAATTAATGCGTTGCCTAAGGATGCGCATCCCATGATTCAGTTTAATAGCGCTATTCTGGCCATGTCCACCGAATCGCAATTTCGGAAGGCCTACCTTACAGGAATGGATAAAAAAGATTACTGGGCGCCTACCTACGAAGGCGTTATGGACCTTATATCAAGATTGCCCGTGATAGCAGCCTATATTTATCGCAGGGTATTTCATAATGAGCAGTATATTGATATTGACCCGAGTCTTGACTGGGCCGCTAACCTGTCTCATATGATGGGCTATGATAGCATAGAAGTGCAGCGATTGATGAGGCTTTATATGGTTATTCACGCCGATCATGAAGGAGGCAATGTTTCTGCCCATGCCACACATCTGGTTGGTTCAGCCCTTTCAAATCCCTATTACAGTTTCTCAGCCGGCATGAATGGATTAGCAGGACCTTTACATGGTATGGCTAATCAGAATGTGATGCACTGGATCAATAAGATGTTGCGTGAGATAGGAACTGATTCTCCAAGTACATCTCAGATTAAGGATTATGCAGAGATGACGCTACGTAACGGGCAGGTTATACCTGGTTATGGCCATGCCGTATTGCGCAAAACAGATCCGCGTTTTACCGTTCAGCTGGAGTTTGCCAAAAAATATGCGCCTGATGCACCACTAATTCAATTGGTTGATAAAATCTATCAGGTGGTTCCTGATATTCTGGAAAAAACCGGGAAAGTTAAAAATCCATGGCCAAATGTAGATGCCATTAGTGGTTCATTATTGTCATCGTTTGGAATTACTGAATATCCAATATATACGGTACTATTCGGTGTTTCCAGAGCCTTGGGTGTGTTAACACAATTAATATGGGATCGCCTTTATGGATTGCCAATTGAGCGCCCCAAATCGCAAAACCTTCAATGGTTCGCTGAAAAAGTAAACTATCAGCCATAGCTATTACGACAAATAGATTGAAGAGAGGTTAAAGCCTCTCTTTTTTTATTTGAAATAGCATGTTAAAAACCTTTTTTGCCACTTCTTTCTTCATTGGCTATTATAAAAGATCAGAGGATTTTATTACTTTTATCAGCAATGAGTGTGTTGATTCAAGGATATTTATTTAAATCCATGGGTAAAGATAGTTATTTGCGTTTTTTGCTTACTATTGCTTTGTATGTTAGCAGTTTGTCGTTGTTGATGGCGCAAAGTGGTAAGCTTTCCATGGAACAGTTTACCATTAAGGACGGCTTATCCAATAGTCATATTACCGCTTTGTATCAGGATAGCAGGGGTTATATTTGGATAGGCACAACCGATGGGCTTAATCGTTACGATGGTTATGGATTTGTTTCCTTCAGGCATCACCCTTTGATTGATAGCACCATTATTGGCAATCATATTCAGGCAATCACCGAAACGCCTGATGGCAATATATGGATTGGTACTCGAAATAGCGGAATAGCCATCTGGCAGGTTCGCAATGGTAAGTTTCTTAATATAGATAAAGAATCTGAATTATTCGGTACGCTCAGAGAATCCGGAGTGTATGGCATGCATACTGAGGGCGATAACGTTTGGATTAAAACCAGAAATGCCATCGCGAAGGTGAATTCCCGCACTAAAGATTTCATAAAATTTGATCATTATTCATCTGTTTTAAAAACAGGCAGAAGTAATACTTACCCGGTTGAGACAGGGATGGGGCGTGTTTGGTTTGGTTCCAAAGACGGTATTCAATACATTGATAATACAAGTGATGCGCTAAATCGAATAAATCCTGAAAATGCTCATCAGCAATTGGAAATCAGTAGTTTGGTGATGGTTAACGATAGCGTGGTACTCGCCGGATCGGATAAAGGATTATGGAAGTACAATGTAAATACATCTATCTCAACCAGAGTTTATAAAAAAACGAACCGGTTTGAAAATAAAGGAATAAGCGCCTTGCTGGCCGGGCGTAATGGCATAGTGTGGCTGGCAACGTCTGAAGGACTTATGTTTTCGCAAGCTCCTTATAACGATTATTTTGCCTTGGAGGTGAATGCTTACCTGGAGCGTCCATTTCAAAACATAACGGTAATTCTTGAGGATGCAAGCGGGTTATTATGGATTGGGACAGCGCAGGATGGCCTTTTTAAAATCGATCGCAAACCATCGAAGTTCTCCTCAATAGCAGCGGTTGATGATATCGAGTATCCGATTGATTGTTATGATTTCTATTCGGTTTACGTAGATGATTTAAACAACTTATGGCTTGGAACAGGTCAAAAGGGCGTATACTGTATCAATCGCAATACCAAACGGTTTAAACACTATACAATATATCCGGCATACGTTTCAGCCAACGATCCAACGGTTAATGCCATGTATAAAGACTCCGGGGGCAACATATGGTTTGGTACCGATGAAGGTATATTTATTTTAGAGCAAGGGGCAAGCCGGATTAAAGAATTTGATTACTCTAATAGTAATGATTTCCGCTACCTGCTTAAGACCAATGTTGTGAATGATATTCTGGAAGATCGTTTAGGGCACATTTGGTTTGCCACCCGTTTCGGGCTTTATAGGTATGATGGGGATAAAATAACCAGCTACTGGGCCGATAAAGATGTGGAATATGGGCTCTGTGATGATGAAATAAACGTGCTTTTTGAAGATGCTGACGGGCAATTGTGGATTGGTACCAATAACGGGATTAACACCTATAATGTGGCGTCAAAAACCTTTGGAAGAATCAGAAATAATGAAGGAGAAGAGAAGCGTCTAAGTCATAATATCATTTCAGCATTTGCTGAAGATCATGGCCGGATTATCATAGGTACTCATGCAGGTCTTTCTTATTACGATAAGCATAGCAAAACCACTTCATTTTGGAATTACGATGGACTCATTAGTGGAAAGGTTTATGCGGTTGAAGTGGATGGGTATAACAGAATATGGATAAGCACAGGTGTGGGTATCTCTTCAATTATTCCGGGAACACCACCATTCAATTATAATAAAAACGATGGTGTACCTGATTATAATTTCAATACCGGGGCCTCATGTAAATATGGGAAGAATGAGCTGTTTTTTGGAGGTGATAAGGGCCTGACCATTATCAACACCGAAGATGTGCCTACCAACAATAACAAGCCCAAAATGGTGATTAACAGCGTGAAAGTTTACCATAAGGGCAAGGTAGATGCAGTATACGAAGGAGTGAGAAGTCAAATAGGCGTTGCTTACAAGCGAAATACCATGATTGCGGTATCCTTTGCCGCTTTAGAATTCACCTATCCCAAAGCTAATACCTACCGGGTGAAACTGGAAGGGCACGATGAAGACTGGCGAGATGTGACTCATCAGAATTCTGTTAATTTCTCCAATTTATCTCCGGGCAGCTATACCTTAAAAGTTAAAGGTTTTAATAATGATGGGGTGCCTTGTGTTGAGCAGGCCGAGCTGATTATTGACGTTACTACGCCACTGTGGATGTCGGGTTATGCCTATGCGTTCTATATTATTTTTGGAGTGCTATTGGTGCAAACGCTTATTAATTACCGAATACGTAATTACCGAAAGGCCTACAAGGCTCTTAATGAAAAGGCCATCGACAAGAAGAAGATTGAGATTCAGAAAGAGTCCTTATCACGCATTCACCAAAGTCTTACAGATAGTATCAGTTATGCCAAGCGTATTCAGGAAGCCATGATTCCGTCGGAGGAGATGGTGAAACAAATATTGCCCGAATCCTTTATTTATTTCCGCCCCAAGGATATAGTGAGTGGCGATTTCTATTGGGCTTATCGAACTAACAGCAAAGTGTTCTTGGCAGCGGTTGATTGCACCGGACACGGTGTTCCGGGGGCTTTTATGTCCATTATTGGCTATGATTTACTGAAGAAGATAGTGGAGATACAGGAAGAGTATTGCCCGGCTCGTATATTGAATAGTCTAAGCCAGGAAGTTGCCAGTACCTTCCAGAAGAACGGTCAGGATGGAAGCCTCAATAAGCAGAGTATTACTGACGGAATGGATATTGCGCTGGTAATGCTGGATGAAGATAAGCGGGTGTTGCAATTTTCAGGGGCTATGAACCCCTTGTATATTATACGCGATAACGAGATTATTACCTATAAAGGCGATCGTTTCCCCATTGGTTATTCCGACGATAGTAAAGCGCTTTCATACACACGCCAGGAGATACCGGTATATCCCAACGATGTTATTTACCTGTTTTCTGATGGCTTTGCCGACCAGTTTGGTGGACCGGAGGGTAAGAAGTTTAAATACCGTCGTTTCCGCCATTTGCTATTGAATATTCACAAGCTGCCTATCGATGACCAAAAAGCTATTCTGCACCAGAAAATGGAAGATTGGATGGGTACTGAATATGAGCAGGTGGATGATATACTTCTGATGGGATTTAGACTTTAAAAGAAAAGAGCATGAAATTAATACGAACGATAGACCTGATGGTAATTATTGCAGTCACCTTCGCCATTGGTTTCTGCACCTCATTTTTAGTTTTTTCCGATGCCTTAGCTGAGAATTCTCCACTACTAACATTAAGCTTAAGTTGTGCTATACTTATCTTAATAGTAGCTCGTATCGTATTAAAAGTATTGAGAAGCAATAATAGATAAAATAAAAGCCCGGCAATTGCCAGGCTTCTAATATCTATTAGCGAACTTGTTCGCGTTCTGGTGTCTTGTATATCTTACACGTTGAAACGGAAGTGCATAATGTCGCCATCCTGCACCACATATTCTTTACCTTCAACACTCATTTTACCGGCTTCTTTACAAGCTAATTCAGAGCCTAACTCCACAAATGTATCGTACTTGATAACTTCGGCACGGATAAAGCCTTTCTCAAAATCGGTGTGAATAACACCAGCGGCTTGTGGTGCGCAAAAGCCTTTGTGGAAAGTCCAGGCGCGTACTTCTTTAACACCAGCTGTAAAATAGGTTTGCAAGTTCAATAGCTTGTAGGCCGAACGAATCAACTTGGATACACCTGATTCCTTCAGTCCCATATCTTCCAAAAACTCCTGACGCTCTTCGAAAGTCTCCAGCTCAGCAATCTCCGACTCGGTTTTAGCAGCAATGATTAATATCTCAGCGTTTTCATCCTTTACAGCTTCACGTACAGCTTCAACGTGCTGGTTACCATCTACCACCGATGATTCATCCACATTACATACGTACATCACCGGCTTATTGGTCAATAAGTACAGGTCCTTCGTTACTTTCTGCTCATGCTCTGTTAATTCTACTGTACGGGCCGATTTGCCGTTCTCAAAGGCTTCCTTGTAACGGTATAGTACTTCAACCAGCTTCTTGGCATCCTGATCCTTCGATGCTTTAGCTGCTTTTTCAGTTTTCTGAAGGCGTGCTTCAACGGTCTCCAAATCTTTGAATTGCAACTCCAGGTCAATGATTTCTTTGTCTCTTACCGGATCAATAGAGCCGTCAACGTGCGTTACATTATCATCGTCAAAGCAGCGCAATACATGGATGATAGCATCTGTTTCGCGAATGTTGGCCAGGAACTTATTACCTAAACCTTCACCCTTGCTGGCACCTTTTACCAAACCGGCAATATCAACAATCTCTACGGTGGTAGGCACCACACGCTGTGGCTTCACCAGCTCTTCCAGCTTCACCAATCGCTCATCGGGTACGGTGATAACGCCCACATTGGGCTCGATGGTACAAAAAGGGAAGTTTGCCGACTGTGCTTTTGCATTCGACAAGCAATTAAATAAGGTTGATTTTCCAACGTTGGGCAGGCCAACGATTCCGCACTGTAATGCCATTATATTCTGTCTTAATTATTTACTCTATTGTGTATAGTTTTTATACAGGCTGCAAAAGTAGTGGTTTTTTTTAAAAAGTATGAAGATATAAGTAGTGAGTATCAAGATGATTAACATCTTCTAACTAAAAAGGATCGCATCTTTATTTCCATTATGGTTATAAAGATGCGATCCTTAATACAGTAGCTAACAGCCAGAAGCTGAAAGTTATTTTAATTACTCACCAAACTCGCCAAACTCACCGTTCTGAAGAAAATCAACACTCTTCTCAATCTCTTTGTACATGATTTTGTCCTCTTTCACGAAGCCAACGTACTCGCGGTATTGAGCCAGAAAGTCTTCCAGGAATGGCGATGTCTTAGCCGGACGACGGAAGTCCATGGCCTGAGAAGCATTAAACAGCTCAATGGCCAGCACACGCTCCACATTATCGGCAATCTTAAGTGCTTTAGTGGCGGCATTACCTCCCATACTCACGTGGTCTTCCTGCTCGTTCGACGATGGAATGCTATCCACCGATGAAGGTGTTGCCATCTGCTTGTTCAGACTCACGATGGAAGCGGCTGCGTATTGCGGAATCATAAATCCACTGTTCAAGCCCGGGTTGGCCACCAGGAATTCAGGCAAACCACGCTCACCCGAAATTAAGCGATAGGTACGACGCTCAGAGATACTGCCAATTTCACTCATGGCAATTGACAGAAAGTCCATGGCCAATGCCAGTGGCTCGCCGTGGAAGTTACCACCCGACACAATCATATCATCTTCGGGGAATACCATTGGGTTATCGGTCACCGAGTTAATTTCGGTAAGCACCACGTTGGCCACATAGTTAATGGCGTCTTTAATGGCACCATGTACCTGTGGTACACAACGGAATGAATAGGGGTCCTGTACGTGCTTCTTCTCGCGAGTGATCAGCTCACTGCCTTCCAGCAGGGCTTTGATGTTGCGGGCTGTTTCAATCTGTCCCGGGTGAGGGCGCACCGCATGCAGCTGCGGGAAGAAAGGCTCGATACGGCCGTCAAAGGCATCCAATGAGGTAGCCGCCACAATGTCGGCGTATTTCGACAGGCGGAAGGCCTTAAGCAGCGTATATACAGCATGTGAGCTCATGAATTGCGTACCATTCAACAGGGCCAAACCTTCTTTGGCGCCCAGCTTAATTGGCTCCCAGTTGTTTTCGGCCAATACGTCGGCTGCAGTGCGTAACTCGCCTTTGTAATGCACTTCGCCTTCGCCAATAAGCGGCAGGAATAAGTGCGCTAAAGGTGCCAGGTCGCCTGAAGCACCCAACGAGCCTTGTTCGAAAACGATGGGGTACACGCCGTTGTTGAAAAAGTCGCACAGGCGTTGCACGGTTTGTAGCTGAACGCCTGAGTTGCCAATACTCAAAGCATGAATCTTCAGCATCAGCATCAGCTTAACCACATCGCGTGGCACTTCTCGGCCAATACCACAGGCATGGCTCTTCACCAGGTTCTCCTGTAACTTACTCAGGTCGTCCGAAGAAATGGAGATATTACATAAGGAACCAAAACCGGTATTGATACCATATACCGGGCCATCGTTGTTGGCCACTTTATTGTCGAGGTACTGCTTACAATGCTCAATGCGCTGCACCGATTCTTCCGACAATGCCAGGTGATAACCTTCTTTAAGTATGGTTTCAATGATTTCGAATGAAAGAGGTGCTGGTGATATTTCAAATGTCTTTTGCATGGTGTTTTTTAGCTTGTAGCTGCTGGCTTATAGCTGATAGCCATTTACAGCCTGGTTATTTTAATTGGATGATTCCCCCATTGCCCTTCAGGTATTTGCTATTGGCTGGCGTGGATTTGTAATCCGAGCCAGGACTTTCCTGTTTTGTTTCTTATTGTCCCTTGGGGATTGGATTTAGGCTGAATGTAATCAATGATTTGGCAGCAATTATTACCCCAAACCCCTAAAGGGGCTTATCCTGCGCGCTGTTCCCTTTAGGGAATACAAGGGTGAGCGTGTGGAATGCAGCTATTTTGATAGCATTGCATCATAACAAAACAGGCAGCGCCTGCTCAGGGGCAGCGGATATCGCCACCAAAGGAGATGAAAAGATGTGTTCTGTTCTTAAGAATTCGGCCCATAAAAAGCGGGGTAGACAATTTGATGCCTACCCCGCAAACATAGATAAATTCTTTATTAAATACTGATGACTTTGATCAATTCGTCAACGGTAAGTTGGCTCTGTTCGCCGCTCTCCATATTCTTGACTGTTAAAGTATTAGCCTTTCTTTCTTCTTCGCCGGCCAGCAATACAAACGGAATTTCCTTTTTGTTGGCGTAATTCATCTGCTTTTTCATCTTCACTGCGTCGGGAAACAGCTCGGCATTGATGCCTGCTTTGCGCACCTCATTGAGTATTTGCAGGGCATATAATTCATCTTCGCCACCGAAGTTAACAAACATGGCCCGTGTTTTAGCGCCATCGGCTTTTGGGAACAGCTCCAGCTGGTTCATCACATCGTAAATGCGGTCGGCACCAAAGGAGATACCCACACCCGACACATCTTTCAGACCGAAGATGCCGGTCAGGTCGTCGTAGCGGCCACCGCCGGTAATACTGCCAATGGCTACATCCTTGGCTTTTACCTCGAAGATGGCGCCGGTGTAATAGTTAAGGCCGCGGGCCAGTGTCAGGTCCAGCTCTACCTCCAAATCCAGCTTCAGCACATCCAGGTAGTTAAGCACCACCTCCAGTTCGTCAACGCCTTTCAAGCCAATTTCTGAAGTGGCCAGCACCTCGCGCAGCCTGGTCACCTTCTCGCGGTTAGTGCCGCTCAGCATAATAATGGGCTGTATGGTGTCAATGGCCTCGGCCGACAGTCCTTTCGATGCCAGCTCTTCGTTCACCTTATCCAGTCCTATCTTATCCAGCTTGTCGATGGCCACGGTAATATCCACAATCTTATCCGATGCGTCAATAATTTCGGCAATGCCCGAAAGTATTTTGCGGTTGTTGAGTTTCAGCACCACATTAATATTCAACAGACGATACACCTCGTCAACTATCTGAATCAGCTCCACCTCGTTGAGCAGCGAGTTACTACCCACCACATCCACATCGCACTGGAAAAACTCGCGGTAACGGCCTTTCTGTGGGCGATCGGCGCGCCATACCGGTTGTATCTGGTAGCGCTTGAATGGAAAGCTGATCTCGTTTTGGTGCTGCACCACAAAGCGGGCAAAGGGCACCGTTAAATCGTAGCGTAAGCCTTTTTCGCAAATAATTGGAGTCATTATGTTGGAAACTCTTGTTCCAAACTTTTCTGAGAGTTCTTTATTTTTCTTTCCTTCAGCTCGATAAACTTCAAATTCATTTTTATCAGCTAAATCATCTAGTTTATCCGTGTATTCTAATTCTTGCAAGAATTTCGATGAATAATCGCCCGAATTCAAAATTTTAAATAAGAGCTTATCGCCTTCTTCACCGTATTTGCCAAGCAGGGTGCTCAGGTTTTCCATGGCTGGCGTTTCAATCGGCAAATAGCCATACTTCTGAAACACGCTTTTAACCGTATCAAAAATGTAATTGCGTTTCACCATCTCCACGGGTGAAAAGTCCCTGGTTCCCTTTGGAATGCTTGGTTTTTGAGCCATATCTAATTATTGTTTTGCTATTCGTATTAAGTGGGTTTGAATAAACCCGGGCAAAGATACTAAAAAGAGTAGAGAGTGCGCAGTTTACTGCCTGGTGATTAGTGCGCGGTGTAGGGTTTGGGGTTTCGGGTCACGAGTTCAAGGTATAGGGTGCAATTGAAAAAAAACCTTAAAATGATGGTATTAACCACAAAATAACTAGCTGTTGATATGATGGTAAACTAAGTATAAAGTAGCTTTTGGTTTACATGCATATTTAATATAGATTTGATAGGCTTTATATTATACCAATATCGTACGATATAAAGCGTATTACGTATATCGACTAGTTGGTGTTAATATGAAGAGCAGGATTAAGAAGTTTACCTAATTAAAAAATGGATTTAGAAAAGTACTTAGAAACAATTGATTGGTGTTCATTCTGGAATAGTCAATTGACAAGTCTACCTTTATTTCTACTAGGCCTAATTTTATCTATTTGGTTAATACCCAAAATTACAATTTCAAAAATTAAGGTTGACAATAAAGAATACAGCAAAAGAAAAATCAATTTTGTTATAACAAGTTTATGTGAAGTAATTAATCGAATTACAAGAGAATATGAAATACAAGGAATTGGGATTAGCATTTGCTCTAAGACTTCAGACAAAGAGGTTAAGAAATTTGTTGCAATACTTCAACCAAATATTCTTGTTAGCCCGACCAAAGAATTGTTTGATGTCAATTTTCTAACCAAACTTCAGAACTCAGAACCTGAAGATAAATATGTAAGGTTAACAAAAGAAATCAAACGGCTAGAATATTTCTTAACTCGATTGGAGAAGGTAGTTGGTTTTCATTCATTACACCTTGAAGACAAAATAATTCAGGAAATTGGAGTTTTATGTCTTGATATAATTGACTTAAAAAAGACCTTTGAAGAAAACAAAATATTCGAGGAACTTAATACCAAACGTACTTTCGTTTACGGAATTAGTGAACTTCTTAACGTATACAGGAAAATAATTAAACTTCTGGACATAGTTATTAAGGAGAAACATTTAATAATAGAAAATACTAACACCAACAATGGCTAATAAAGCATAAGTGAGTTCGACTAATTTTGGAAGGCTCCTAGCTTCGGCAAACAGCGCCAAATCGTTGATTTGGCTTTTGAAATGAAAAGATAAAAACAAATGCAACGCTTTGGCTTTGCTAAGTTTGAAAGTGAGTACGGTTAAAATCTCACTTACGCTTCATAGCCGCGTCCGTTGTAGTTCATTCCCCAGATGAGCACATCCAGATTAGATAGAGATTAAGATATCTAATCTTTTAAGCTGATTAATTACTGTTGTGAACGATAAGTTTTAAAACATTGATAAATAGTAATTTATGATTTTATAAATTTACCCTTAGTCATATTTTAATAAAACGTAATGAATAAACTATCATATATAATATTGCTGAGTATTTTACCTCTTTTTAATTCTTGCAATTCACATGAGAAAGAAATTACTAAGAATGAAAGAATATCAATTTTCGAACAAGTTTGGAGCGTTGTAAATGAACATTTTTATGACCCAAATTTCAATGGAATTGATTGGAATCAAAAGCACTATGAATACAAAGCAAAAATTGAAAATTGTAATAAAACAGACAGTCTTTTCCATTTACTAAATAAAATGCTATTTGAACTTAATAGTTCTCATTGTGGCGTTGGACTATTATCTGAATTGGATAAAGCAGTTTCTCCATACATTTTTAGTTCTGGCGAAATAGGAATTGATATCCGAATTATTGAAAATCAGATTGTAATTACTAAAGTCATAAAGAACTCCACAGCAGATAATGCTAATATTAAGGCTGGTTACATAATCGAAAAATTTGATGGCTTAACATTATCGGAAATTGAGAAGCTTGTAAAATATAAACCACCATTTAATGACAGAAATAAAAATTTTCATCTTACAGCGGAAGTATTAAGGCACATCTACGGACAGTCAGGTACAAATATTGAAATAGTCTTTGGGGATGAGAATAATAAATCTCATTCTAAGGTATTAAAACGGAAAGAACGACTAAATGGAACATCATTAGGTGGAGGAATGCCTCTTGCTCACCTAAATTCACAAAGTTTTTTTATTTCAGAAGACATTGCTTACTTAACTTTTAATGCTTTTAATCCTGCTGATTTAGAACACGTATTAAATGATTTACAAAAAGTAAATAAATCAAAGGGCTTAATCATTGATTTAAGAGGAAATGACGGTGGTTCAATTGAAGGAATGAAATTGTTGCTCGGAAGATTTGTTTCAGAAAGGAAAAAATACGGAACTTATATCAACAGGAACGAAAGAAATGAAGATTATATTGAGCCTATTGGTGCTAATTATCAAGGTAAAGTTGTTTTGTTAGTTGATGAAATGAGTATTTCAGGTGCGGAAAATATGGCAGGAATAATTCAATATTTAGGAATTGGAAAAATTATTGGAAATCAAACTCCTGGTCAGATGTTATGGGGCAACGGATACTTAATAAACGACAGTATTGCTTTAGCAATTCCAATTTACAAACTTGAATATCCAAATGGATTCAATCCTGAAAACAATGGAATTATACCCGATATTGAAATAGAACTGAATCGAGAAGGTTTGCTAAAAGGCAAGGACACTCAACTCGAAAAAGCGATAGACTATTTAAATAAACAAATATGAACAATAATTCATTACAAACATTTGTTGACGAAGCACCCGAAGTGCAAAAAGCGTATGCAGAATTTATCAAATCACTGATTGCAGACAAAGGCTTAGACAATAAAACTAAGCAACTGATTTATATAGGAATGAAAATGATAGCAGATGATGAAAGAGCGGTTAAAATGCACGTCTTAATGGCGAAAAATACAGGAGCAACAAGAGACGAAGTAAAGACAACAGTCCTTTTAGGATTATCTGTAATTGGAATGAAAGCAGTATCTAAATATTTACCCTTGGTTTTGGAAAGTTTTGATGAAAATTAGCTTGAATATATATGTTAACACCGCTATCGCGCGAATCCTTCCGCGTGATATTTTAAACAACAAACCACACGAGAGGACTCGTACGGCAGCCTGGGGGAAATCAGTCACGCTTCGTAGTATCATCCGTTGTAAGCAAGCTTAAAATCGTACCATAAAAATGAAAATCATTCAGAAATTATTAGTTAGTTCATTCATGGTAATATCCATGTCAACCTTGATTATTAATGATATTGAAGCACAATCTATAGACTTCGAAATTATCGGATCTGGAAATAATGGAAAGAAATATGAAAGCATTGAAATTATTGAGAATAAATATGATTTCGAAAAAAAATGGAAAGGAATAAAACCATCACCCGTCATTGATTTTAATAAAGAGTGCGTTATTGCAATTTATAGAGGACAATGCAGTTCTGGCGGACATGGAATTCGAATTAAAAAGGTTTATGAAGACAGAGGGCATATAACAATTGAAATGGTTTATAGAAATCCTGGTGTTAGCTGCCGTAAAACATGGGCACTAACAAATCCGTTTATACTCATAAGGTTAAAGAATAAAGATTTAAATATTGAATTTGAAAAAACCATAGAGATTTATGAGTGTAATTATAATTAAAGAAAGCCTGCTTACAATATGCCGCCATAGCTCATAGCCTTGCCGTTGGCGCTAATGCAATGATGAAAAAGACAAGAGAAACATATGAAGAAAGAGCACAGAAACTAGCATTAGCTGTAGAAATCGCTCAGGAAATTATAAACACTTCTTCAAAACTGACTGACATAGATAAGAAAGAATACCTCAAACTTGGACAGTTAGTAAAAGGATATGCATTAAATCCAAGGAAAGGATTCAAACGAATGGATAGCTTAAAATATCTGGAAAGTGACTATTTTGTTCATTGGAATGAAATAGAAAATCCAGAAGGACACAGATTTTGGACTGAATTATTTAAAAAAGGACTTTATCGGGAAAGGCGGAATATTATTGAAAAAGTACTAAAGAGGAATAAAATTAAGAACATCGCAGAGTTTGAATTTATCAATGACACAATCGTTGTTGCAGAACAAACAGGCCATATTACCGAGTCCCAATTTAAACAGCTAAATCAGCTAATGGGGGACTTTGAATTCAATCAGAAAAAGAATAAGCACGAAGCACTATAACGCATAGTCCGGCTCACTTGGGGTAGGCTGATCCCCGCTTCGAAAGTATCGTCCTCTCTCACAGATCATCAGCACCGAAATTCTACTACAGCATCGAGCAGACAACCGTCTGCTTTTTAAACCCGCCACTCAATTTTTATAAAATCCCTTCCCAGCCAATACCCCAACTGTCTCCCCCGCCGTTTTATCCTACTAAGGCGCTACTTACTGCGCTCATCCGCTTCCCAAAGGCTTACGACCGCTTCCCAAAGCCTTCTGACCGCTGCGCAATGGCTCGGGGGCGCCGCTCAGTGCCTCCAGCGGCTGCGCAATGGCTCCAGCCGTCTTCCCGGTGGTTCCAGCCCGGTGCACAGTGGCTCAAAGCGACAACATGGCAGGCAAAAGCGCTTCCCAATGGCTCCAAAGCAGTGCACAATGCTTCCAGCAGCATTATTGATAAATACATATGACAGTTTGGCATTGTTGTCGAAGCTTTTATAAAATATAATAAAAGTTTTGGGAGGTATAAGTAATATTTTTATATTCGTTTAACCTAATGGTGTGCAAATGTTAATGACGTAGTGTGTTAATGTGCATAAATAGAGGGTGGAGAGTGGTGTTTTGCTTGGTGTTGGTTGGCTTATGTTGTTCAATATGTATTATAAACCGGTTAAAATAGCTGGCAGTGCTTGCCTCCTGAGGTATGGGCCGCATGCTGTTTTAACACAAATCAAAAACTATGAGTAGATCACAAGAAAGTGTATTGGAAAAGAACAGAGTATTAATCGAAGGTGTGAATGGCAGCACGGCGATAAAGGCCCGCATTGCACCAGTCTACCCTGAGGAACGGCTGGCAACAGGGCCTGTTTTGTACGAAACCGCCAGGATAGCCCTAAATAGCCAGGCGGCCGAGAAGGCTGAGGGCGTTGCTGCCGTTAAAGCCTTTAATACCGCAAAAGATGCGGTGCATGATCATTTTGTGACCACGCGTAACTGGTTGCGCTACTTCTTTAAATCGGACGTGGATATGCAGAATGTGGCGTATCTGAATGAAGAAATCCCAACTAACTATGCTCAGTGGGATAACCTGGTGGAGCGAACGTTTAATGCGCTTAATAGCACCCCGGCGCTTATCGAAAAGTTAGCAGTAGTGGATATAACGCCTGAAAAAGTCGCTGGCTGGCAAGGCGATTTAAAAGCCGTAGGTCAGCTTAAAGTAGTGGCCGAAAAAGAAGATGGAGAAGCGCAGGCAGCTTCGGTGAAAAAGCAGGAGGCCATGGCTGAGTTAGCAGCCTATTGCAGCGATTTGCGCGAGTGCTTAAATCTGTTCTATCAGGGCAGCGAACGACAGGTATTGGAGCAGGTTGGTATTGTAGTTAAATAACGTTTTTTCCCCTTTAAATTTTGGCCCATTAGATAACGTATAAGTGTCTGGTGGGCGTTTTTGTGTAGGTAGGCATATGAGGGGAGCGTGAACCGCTTAGGTCCATGACATTTTTTTTATGAATTGGTCGATGAAGTATCCAATAGCTTTTGGTTTACATACATATTAAGTATAGCTTTGATAGGTTTTGTGTTATGTCGATATGGTGCTATAGAAGGTGTGTTGCGAATATCGACTAGTTAGGGCTAATTTGATATCGCACAATTAAATTTGATCATTAAGAGAATCTTATTTGAAAGGCTTCATAAGTATGCAAAGGTGAATCTCATACTACGATGTATTGATTATTTGCATAAAGTAAACGTATTAGTAACCAACCAAAAAGATTAAAAGCCTTAGTTATATAAATCATACAAGTAGGAACAGAACCAGACTTTATTATTTAAGTATATGAATACAGAACAAACAGAAAACCGCGAAAAGTTCTTAAATGACGAGTATGAAAGACTTAAATCATTAGTTGGAAAGGAAAAGGCGGACAAACACTTTGCTAATGGTAATTATCCTGGTAAAGTAATCAGTGGTGCTATTCTTGATAAAGCTATAAAAGACTTATATAACGCAATTCCGACATGGTTAAAAATAATTGTGTTTCTGATTATAGTCTTTGTTCTTGCATCAATTATTAACGCAATATTGGCTGAATTATAATGTATTTCCATAAGGAAAATTTAAAAAGAAAAATTGAGCTGATTAGTCATATCAAAAATGAAAGTTAGTTGCTAATAATGACTTATAATGCAAAAGTGAGCCAACTATTTTTGTAAAGTCTGTAGCTTCGGCAATCAACGATAAATTACTGATTTGACTTTAAAAATGAGAAGTTAAAAAACAAATACAGTGCGTTGGCTCTGCTCAATAAAGTATGTATGTTTAAATTTCTTTACACTCCTTACGACAGGCAGTAAGCAATTAAAAATTTACAGTTCAATATTATGACCAAGAAAAATACAAAACGAATTCTGAGGATAGCGCTTATCGTCGCATCGATATCCTCCTTGTACTTTGTTCCATGGCTATTGGTAAAGGCGTGGATACTGCCGCTGCCCAATACAGTTCAGGAGCAGTTGGATGAGGCCATTGGTCATGGATTTGACGGAATGATTGTGTATATACACCAGGCAGGCCAGCCGCCTCAGTATTATGCTGCCGGCTGGCACAATCGGGAACTGAAGATACCAGCCAATCCGCATGCATTATTTAAAATTGCCAGCATCAGCAAGCTGTACGATGCGGTGGCTGTTACCAAATTGGTAAATGATGGACGACTTTCGCTGGATAAAACCATCGCGGATTATTTACCGGAGCTTGTGGGACATATCGAAAACGCCGAAACCATTACTTTGAGGTTGGTGATTCAGCATCGAAGTGGCATCCCTAATTTTACAGATGCACCGAATTTTTGGGCCGCTCCAACCAGATCCTACGAAGAGAGTCTGGCATTGATTCTGGACGAGCCAGCCAACTTTGAACCAGGTGAAGACTATGAATATTGCAATACGAATTATCTTTTAATTAATAAGATAATGGATGATGTGCTGGGTTATGATAACTTTCAATTCATACAGGAACAAATTTTAATGCCGTTAAATCTAAACAACACCTTTGGTTCTCTGAGCGATGTGGATATGGACAATGTGATGAGTGGCTACCATGTGGGGCACCCTCACGATTTAAAGGCCGACGAGCATGGTATGCTGGCCACAGCCGAAGATGTGGGTGTATTTCTGAGGGCACTGAACGATGGAACCTTATTTGAGCCGGGGGAGCAGGAAATTTATGCTTCCATTTATGAGTATGAACATGGTGGTTGGGTGCCGGGATACCAGAGTTTTGCAAACTACCACAATGATATTGATGCCGTTGTTGTGGCATTCTACAACACAACCGACTCAAAACTGTACAATTGGAACTTGTCAGAAATCGTAAATAGCAGAATCGTTAAAATCCTGAAGAGGCAAAAAAGCTCATAGCCAGACGGAGTATCCGTATAAGTGCCACAGGAAAAGACCTTTGAAAACTCTTGCAAATGCTACTTATCAAAGGCACAAAAAAACCTTTTCCAAAGCACTGAGCTCCGGAAAAGGTGAAGAGATTGGGATCTCTTATTTAGCATTTACCTGAGTGCATACTTGCCTAGAAACGCATGGATAAACCTACCTGAAAACCATTATTGTTCAGTCCGTTGTTAATGTCGGTTAGGCCCCATGTGTGCTTAGCTTCCACCGCCACAAACAGGATGTTAAAACCGGCTCCCACATAGGCTGGAATGTCAAACCATTTGGCACTACTATCAAACGGATAACCTTTTTCGGCCACCTTTACGTTAAAGCCCGAACCTCCCAATGCGTATAGCGGACCTACTTTTACCTTCAGTGCCAGTGGTACACCAATGTAGTTGAGGGTGTAATCGCCATTATCAAGCTTTGAGGCGCCAAATTGAGAATACTCCAACCCAGTATTAACATGCAGAAAAGGAAACACCTTGGTATCTTTATAGGCACCAAGGTAGAAACCCGATTTCGAACTGCCTACCTTATCGCCATCTTGCGTTAAATACGAAGTTTGATATCCACCGCGTATGCCAAACTTTTTATCTTGGGCCATTCCTACAAAGGCCAGGTTACTTGCTACAAGCAGGCTTAGAATCATCATTGCTTTTTTCATATGATACTATCATTAATGTGTGAGGCCTCATTAAGCAATCTTTGTTCCATTTATTGACAAAAAATGCCAAGGGATGTTATAGTATCTTTAATGTTAAGTTAAGAGGTTGATTAACTGAATGAAGGTGCAGGCTGATTTATTGGCGATTTCTGAAACAATGTGCCCGCTGTTTTTGTCAATATAACACGAAATAATATTCATATTAAAACCAGAAAAATGTCAAACGAAGTAACTGTATTAGATGCCATGAAAAAGGCCGATAAACCTGTTCGCACAGGCGATATTGTTGATTTATCGGGCTTGGATAGAAAAGAAGTGGAGAAAGCGATGAAGCAATTGAAGGCCGAAAATAAAATTGTGTCGCCCAAGCGCTGTTTTTGGGAGCCGGCCAAGTAGTACCAGGTAGTAAGGCTTAAACAGGTGTTGAGGTGCTTGTCTTAAGTGCTTCAGCACCTGTGTTGTGTATGATGAGTATGCCTGCTAAATGGATTGCAGCAAGGCCTTATTGAGTTCTTCGCCAGGTTGCAGGCCAAGTTTTTTGCGAATGCGTTTTCGGGCAGCAAATACACCCTCTGTAGTGATATTAAGCTCTTTGGCAATGGCTTTGCTGCTATAGTTTTTTAGGAGGTAATGGCATACTTTAATATCGTTATTGCTGAGGCTGGGGTATGCTTTTGCCAAAAGCAGACTCGTTTCCCGAAGGCTTATTTCTCTGTTTTTGCTGCGCTCAGCCTCCAGTTCACGCTGCAATACAATTATATTCTGTTGCAAACAGATCTTCTCAATGTCTACTTCTTCGCGTATTTCCACCACATGACCCACTAAATACTTTTGCCCTTTAATGGTTTGGTGATGTGTATGTAGCTTGCAGGCGAAAAGCTCACCATCGCTGCGACGGTTAACGTGCGTTTTGTAACTGCTGATATTCAGGTGTTCCGCGGTCATCAGTTCTGGATAAAACTGATTGAAATCATTGGGCATCAGATCTCTCAGGTTAAGTTTTTTAAAGCTCTGGAGGGATGGGTATCTGTATAATTCAAGCGCTTCCTTATTGCCGGCCAGTATCTGGCCATCGAGACTTGCTACTACAAGTGCCTCTCGGTCTGTTATTTGATTGATTGATACACCTTGGAATATCATAAGTATTGAGGTATCTGGTTTACGACAATAATAACAAAAAGGTCAAATGTACCATAATCCTACCAGTACTTTTTTTCATCGGGCAGAGAACTCACGATACATTTGCAATAGTTAATCCTTTATGGTTTCCCGATTCAAACATTCTAGCTAGCTCTCTCAATCCCTATGAGAGAGTAGCTTTTTTTGTTTTATCCAACAGGTGGTTCAGATAATTGGCCGACTCTGGTATCATGCCTTCGGCAGGCGCCCAGGGGGCAAAGTGTTTATCATCGTCAGGGGAGTATGGCCCATCTTTCACTTCATATACGCAAGTGTTGGCTTCCAGTGCAACAATCGTGTGGTAGGTGCCAGGTGGTATTTCAATACCATAAATACCCTTGCTGTGATCCAGTGTGCAATGTTCTTCAATATGACCGTCCTTATCAAAAAGGATGACCAGAAGGCGTCCGCTGAGTATAATAAAAGCTTCGCGTTTATCGGGCGATTCGTGCTTGTGTGGCTGAACATAACTACCTGGGTTAAGCACGTTCAGCATCCGTTGCAAAGGATCATCTGGTGTTGGATGAAAATTGTAATTCATCCTTTTACGTACCGAATTTACAGCTTTGGCACTTAGGGTATTTAGCAGCTTCTTGTCAATAATCATTATTGGTGTATTTATGAGTCGTTGCCTGTAAAAATACAACAGTTTATCAACTAATTCACTTCATTAGTCATTAGGTCGTTAACTTTTAGCAGTTAACTCGTACAAGCAATCAAGGTATGAATAGTTGAAGAGAAATGGGTAATACAATACTGATAGTTGACGACTCACGTTTGGAAATCGAATTGCTTAGTACTATAATGACTAAGCATGAGCCCTTCCGTAACATTGTTATTGCTAACAATGGAGAAGAGGCTTGCCGGCAGGCTGTGCGCCACCAGCCAGATTTAATATTGCTGGATTGGGAAATGCCTGGCATGAGTGGCTTTGAAGTATTGAAAGTGTTAAAGAAGAATGAGCTAACCAAAGATTTGCCGGTTATTTTGGTATCCGGCGTTTCGTTTACCGATAAAATCGCAGAAGCCTTTGCTGCAGGAGCCTCTGATTTTATACAAAAACCAGTACATGAGGAGGAGTTGCTGGCTCGTTCAGAAGCTGTATTAAGGAATTATACCACTTATAAATCATTAAAGGATCAAACTAACCAGTTAACGCTGGCCAATCATAAGAATGAGCGCATCTTAAGATCGATTTTACCATTGCCCATATTGATGCAGATAAAAGAATATGGTTCAATACCTCCAAAGCGCTATAAAGACTGCGTGGCCATATTTGTTGATATGGTTGATTTTACCACTAAAACCGGAAAAATGTCGCCGGCTGTGTTGCTAAGGGAGTTGCACGAGTTGTTTAATGGTTTCGATTCGGTTATTGATCAGCACTTCTGCACCCGCATTAAAACTGTGGGTGATGCCTATATAGCTGTTTGTGGTATGTTTTATACACCGGATAAAATAGAGATTGAGGCCGCATCGGCTGCCGTTAAAATCAGGGAGTATGTTATTGAACGTAACAAAACCAGCGAGGTGCAATGGGAGATTAAAATAGGGCTATATGATGGCGATATCATTGGCAGTTCAGTGAGCCCCAGTAACCTTAATTTTGATATTTTTGGCGAGACGGTTAATATGGCTTCCCGCTTTCAGACCATGTGTGAGCCCATGCAGATTAATGTGTCCGAAAGCTTGAGTAAGCCGTTATCGGAGGCTTATAAGCTGGTGACGCGTGTGCCCCGCAAGGTAAAAGGTAAAGGGGTGATGCCAATGTATTATATTCACCGGCCCCTTGCTGAAGTAAAAAAAGAGGAGGCCTTTCTGATGCCGGCCCCCTCAATGCAGTAAGTCAAGATATACAACTTAAGCAGTTTCTTAATCTACTTAATCAGTTTTTTATAACGAATGCGCTGTGGTGTTGTATCGCCAAGACGACGCTTTTTGTTTTCTTCATACTCGGTGTAAGAGCCTTCAAAGAAGTAAACCTTTGATTCGCCTTCGAAAGCCAGAATATGTGTAGCTACACGGTCGAGGAACCAACGGTCGTGTGAGATGACAACGGCACATCCGGCAAAATCTTCCAGGCCTTCTTCCAGTGCACGAAGCGTGTTCACATCAATGTCGTTGGTAGGCTCATCCAGCAGCAGCACGTTGCCTTCTTCTTTCAGCGCCATGGCCAGATGCAGGCGGTTACGCTCACCACCCGACAGTACCTCGCATTTCTTCTGTTGATCGTTGCCAGCAAAGTTAAAGCGCGACAGGTAGGCGCGGGCATTTATCTCCTTGTTGCCCATGCGCAATAGCTCGTCACCTTGCGAAACAACTTCATAAACAGTTTTACCCGGGATGATATCATCGTGCGACTGGTCCACATAGGATACTTTAACCGTTTCACCTACTTCAAACGTACCCGCATCGGCTTTCTCCAAGCCCATAATCAGGCGGAAGAGTGTAGTTTTACCAGCTCCGTTAGGGCCAATCACTCCCACAATACCGTTCTTTGGCAGGGTGAACTCCAGGTTTTCAAACAGGAGTTTTTCGTCAAACCCCTTGGCTACACCGTGGGCTTCAATCACTTTATCTCCCAGTCGCGGACCATTGGGGATAAAAATTTCCAACTTCTCTTCCTTCTCCTTCACATCCTCTTTCATCAGGCTGTCGTAGGCATTCAGGCGGGCCTTGTTTTTCGCATGACGTGCTTTGGGTGCCATACGCACCCATTCCAGCTCACGCTCCAGCGTTTTACGACGTTTCGAAGCTTGTTTCTCTTCGTTAGCCATACGTTTGGTTTTCTGGTCGAGCCACGATGAGTAGTTGCCTTCCCATGGAATACCCTCGCCACGATCCAGCTCCAGAATCCAGCCAGCCACATTATCAAGGAAGTAGCGGTCGTGGGTAATACCAATCACTGTTCCTTTATACTGCTGCAGGTGTTGCTCCAGCCATTGCACCGATTCGGCATCCAGGTGGTTGGTAGGCTCATCCAGCAGCAGGATGTCCGGCTCTTGCAGCAACAGACGACAAAGTGCTACACGGCGCCTCTCACCACCTGATAGTACTTTAATGGATTGGTCTTCGGGCGGACAGCGTAATGCGTCCATAGCGCGGTTAAGCTTGGTGTCCAGGTTCCAGGCATCGTGTTGGTCAATGAGTTCCTGCAGCTTGGCCTGCTCATCCATCAGAGCCTGCATCTTATCCGGATCTTCCAGCACTTCAGGATCGGCAAATTTTTCGTTCACCGCTTCATAGGCTTTTAGTGTGTCAACTACTTCCTGTACACCTTCTTCCACTACCTGGCGTACGGTTTTATTTTCATCCAGCTGTGGTTCCTGCTCCAGGTAGCCAACAGAATAACCGGGTGAGAAAACCACATCGCCCTGGTAGTTTTTTTCTACTCCGGCAATAATCTTTAACAGCGTTGATTTACCGGAACCGTTCAACCCGATGATGCCGATTTTAGCACCATAGAAAAACGACAGGTAGATGTTATTCAGTACTTTTTTTTGTGGAGGAAAGGTTTTGCTCACCCCAACCATACTGAATATGATTTTTTTATCGTCAGACATGATTATATAATTTTCGTTTGAAGTGCAAAGGTAGCAAATGTATGGCAGTTGTCTAGTAGTGAATTTGTCTATTTGAGAGTGGTTAATATTATCGTTTTTTTCTTGGTTGTGGATTATTGATTTTTCACACAAAGGTTACCTAATCAATTATATGAAAAACCGTATGATGTTGACATTAAAGAAAATTGGTGATATTTTACGTCATCTGAATGATTCAGAAAGCATAATTAGCTTAAGGTCTATTTCAATCTAGTTCATGTGGTTAGTAAAGTAATAGGCTTTCGTTAAGAGAATGACCGTTAGGAAAGAGTTGTAGATTTATGTAAAGTATTGGTCGATGGCCTGTTATTAACTGGTTAAAAACATCCGGTTAATAAAAATGGGTTAATAGTTAAAAATACCTGGAATGCTTATTAAACAACTCGACATGATTAGACAGCCATTCAGAACGCTTAGCCTGTTGCTACTTATGTTTGTTAGTAGTTATGTGCATGGAATTGAATCCAGCTCAGACTCTGATTCGTTAAAAGTTGATGGTAAACAGAAAAACTTATCCATTATTCCTCTCCCTGTTGTGGCTTATAACCCTTCCAATGGCTTGATGCTGGGTTTGGCTCCTGGTGCCAACTGGTTTATGGGAGATAGAGCCAATACCAGTATTTCCTCAGGATTAGGGACGGCTATTTATACCACCAATAAACAGCTTATTTTAACAGCCAAAACAAACGTTTTTTTAAGTGGAGATAAGTGGAATTTATTGGGAGATATCCGTTATTTTATTACGTCTCAGCCTACATATGGGCTTGGTACGGGCCCAAATTCTAATAAAATTGCCAGTACTGGTATTGAGCTTGAAGATGGTACCTATAGTGAGCCTATAAAAAGCAGTCAAATGATGGAGTTCCGTTTCTTTCGCTTTCACGAGACAGTTTTAAAACGGCATCACATGACCCGATTTTTTTATGGATTGGGCTACCATTTAGATATTCATTCAGCTATAACTGATAATTTACTGGATGAAACAGCGGATCCTCCTGTTTACACAAGTCATTATTTATATCAGAGGGCTATAGGAATGCCGCTTGATAACTATACCACTTCGGGTGTGTCAGTCAACTTTTTGTACGATAGTCGCGATAACTCAATTAATCCGTATTCAGGTAGATATGCCTTTGTGAATTTGAGAGTAAATCCAGAGTTTTTAGGGAGCGATAAGTCTTCCAGTATATTGTGGTTGGAATACCGTGATTACGTTCATTTCGACAGCAAGAGGCCACGGCACTTATTGGGTTTCTGGACCTATGGATGGTTTGTAACTTCGGGTGATGTGCCTTACCTCGATCTCCCATCTGTTGGATGGGATCAATTTGGGCGTTCGGGGCGTGCTTATACGCAAGGGCGGTTTAGAGGTGAAGATCTTTGGTATGGCGAAACAGAATACCGTTTTCCTCTTCAGAAGCAAAAAGAGACACTGGGTGCTGTGGTGTTCTTGAATTTAACGGCTGCCAGCAACAGACTCAATGATATTCAACTTTTTGATTATTTAAACTATGCTTTTGGGGCAGGATTGAGAATCATGATAAATAAAAAATCACGCACTAATATTAATCTTGATTATGCCATTGGCCAATATGGCCAACATGGCTTTTATCTTGGTTTGAATGAGGTGTTTTAGCAGAGCTTACTACATAGGTTATGACTCAGGTCTTTCATGTGTTTAATGCGATTTAATTAGCCTCAATTAAAATGATATGAGACCTTGCGACCAGATTCTGACAATGCAACTTACTAATAAACACAAATTAATAACTAATATTTATCATATGTGTCGAATGAGGAATTATTTTATAATACTAATGTTTAGCCTAACTTATTTAGGTTGCAACAGTAAGGGAAGCAATTCAATCAATAGAGTCGATTATGATATCGAAGTTGGTGAATTATTTCAGGTTGAATTAAACGCAAACCGCACAACTGGATATTCATGGAAATGGATGAATTCAGAATCCATATCAATTGTTGACTCCATTGACTTGAGTTACAAACCGGACACTTCTGCTCTTGTTGGTAGTGGTGGTGCAGAGATTTGGATATTTAAAGGCATGAAGCCAGGAATCGACTCTTTGAAGTTTGAATATTCTAGACCTTGGGAGCAGAATTCAGTGTCTAAGTCAAAGGTTGTAACTATTAGGGTTAAATAATCTGAAACTAATGAATAGACAACCAATGGTTAGCGGAGTTTCTATTCGGTATTGACTGAGGTGTCTATGCAGAGCTAATACTCTACAATATCATTAATATACTTTTTTACAAACCTAATTTTTAATAATGATGAAAACAAAAGTAACAATTGCAATGCTCGTTTTTTTAATGATAGCTATTAGCGCCCTGCAGACCGATGCCTGTACGGGCTTGAGGCTAATTGCTGCTGATGATGGAGTGGTAATTGGCAGAACACTTGAGTTTGGTGTTGATCCTCAATCTGAAATTCTTGTTATTCCAGCGGGTAAGCAAATTACCAGTTCGCTCCCTGATGCTAAAAAAGGAATTACCTATACAGCAAAGTATGGGATTGTTGGAGCCAACGGCTTTGGCTTTGATATTCATGCTGATGGTGTTAATGAAGCGGGCTTGTATGTTGGGGCATTTTATTTTCCGGGTTATGCCAGTTATAATCAGCCAGATCCAGAGAAGTACAATGTTTCTATGGCAGCCGAAGACTATGGAACCTGGCTATTGGCTAATTTTGCATCGATAGAGGAAGTAAAAGCCAATTTTGACCGTGTATTTCTGGTTGAAAATCCTCTCGAGGCTATTGGTAATATCAGTTTCCCGGCTCACTATGTAGTTCATGATAAGACTGGTGCATGTGTTGTTATTGAGCCTTTGAATAAAAGGTTGGTTATTTATGATAATCCATTGGGTGTATTTACCAACTCGCCGACTTTTGACTGGCATCTTACAAACTTAAATAATTACATCAATCTCTCTGTTGTTAATGTTGAGCCCATTGAATTAGCAGGTCAAAAGCTAAAAGCATTTGGCGAAGGCAGTGGTTTAAGGGGATTGCCTGGCGATGGCACCCCTCCTTCGCGTTTTGTTCGTGCTGCTGTTTATTCACAATCAGCTGTTAAGCAAGAAACAGCTGAATTAACTGTACCTCAGGTTTTTCATTTGATGAATAATTTTGATATCCCTGTTGGTTCGGTACGTGATGTTGTGAAAACACAAGATGGAACTATGGTTTTTAATGAAATAACATCATGGACAACAGTAGCAGACCTTAAAAATCTTACATATTCATTTAAGACATATGCAGGTCAGCAAATCTGTCAGATTGATATACGAAAGACACTAAAAAGTGCTAACGGTCAAATGCGCCATATTACGATGGATGGTGGATTTGTTATGAAAGATGTTAGTAACAACTTTAAAAATTAGGTTTCAATGAGATTTAAAATTAAATTCTTAAGTTTTGCAATTGCGTATCTATTCATTACAGTTAACCTATGGGGTCAAGGTATTACGCTTCAGGATATTGTTAATGAAACAGCACCATTGCCTAATATTGTTATCTATACAGCTAAAGAAGTAGTAACCCTCAATCCTGATAATCCTAAGGCTACGGCAGTGGCTGTTGTAGGAGATAAAATACTTGCCGTTGGTTCACTGGAAGCATTAAAAGCTGCAGCAGGAGACCAGCCATTTGCTGTTGACAATACCTTTATCGATAAAGTTGTTGTTCCGGGTCTGATAGCACAACACGACCATCCTCTATTAAGCAGTCTGGCAATGATGTCTGAGATTATTGCTATTGAAGACTGGGTGTTGCCAAATAAAACATCATTGGCAGCCAATAACCAACAGGAATACCGGCAGCGCCTGAAAGATGCAGAAAAGCAGTTGGAAACAAAGGATGAATTGCTGTTTACATGGGGCTATCACCCTTCTTTTCACGGTCCAATAAACCGAGCCGTTCTTGATAAACTAAGTACAACTCGCCCAATTATTATCTGGCATCGATCATGTCATGAATTTACACTTAATTCAAATGCCTTAAAGCTTTTAGGCATTGATGAGGCTTTTGTAAATGATTTTTCAAATACGGCTAAGCAGCAGTCAAATCTTTCTGATGGTCATTTTTGGGAGCAAGGTATGTTTGGAATTATTCCCAAAATAGTGCCTTATTTGGCTACCCCTGAAAGATTGCAGAAAGGGCTTGAGCTTACCCAGAAGTTCTACCATTCGAATGGAGTAACCATGGCTTGTGAGCCAGGAGGTTTATACTCCGAGAAACTCCAGGAGGCTGAAAATGCAGTTTTATCAAAATCATCCAGTCCTTTCCGTTTTTACTTTATACCTGATGGGAAATCGGTCTATAGTCTTTATCCTCAAAAAGCAATTCTGGAAACAGAAAAAACCTTGGAATGGTGCCATGGAATGACCACAATGTTACCTAATAAAATAAAACTATTTGCCGATGGCGCTATTTACTCATTAGCCATTCAGCTGCGCGAGCCATATATAAATGGTGATTTTAAAGGTGAGTGGATTATGGATCCTGAATTGTTTGCCAAGGCTTTTAAATTATATTGGGATGCCAAATACCAGATTCATGTTCATGTTAATGGTGATGCAGGATTAGATATGCTGTTAAACAATTTGGAAGTGAATATGAGGCGTAATCCTCGTTATGATCATCGCATGGTTGTTGTTCACTTTGCGGTTTCAGGCAAAGATCAGGTGAAACGCATTAAACGTTTGGGGGCCATTGTTAGTGGTAATCCATACTATGTTACCGCCTTGGCAGATATGTATAGCAAAGAAGGTCTGGGGCCTGAGAGAGCTGATGAAATGGTGCGGATAGCGGATGTGGAGAAAGCTGGTATTCCTTTTTCTTTTCATTCAGATATGCCTATGGCACCTGGACAGCCCTTATTCTTAATGGATTGTGCAGTGAATCGTATAACAAAGTCGGGTAGGGTTGCAGGTGAAGACCAAAGAGTTAGTCGCGAAGGAGCTTTAAGGGCAGTTACCATTGAAGCAGCTTACTCATTAGGTTTGGAGAAAGAAGTTGGCAGTATTGAAGCAGGTAAGTTAGCCAATTTTACCATATTAAGTGAAAATCCGGTTACATGTAAAGCTTCTGAAATCAAGAACGTCGCAGTGTGGGGTACTATTCATGAAGGGAGGTTACTTCCTGTAGAGCATACTAATGCTACTTTGGTGTCAAGCGGGCCCAAGCTAAATATAAACTCCTACGCTGTGATGCTTCAACATGAAGAGTCTCATGAACATAGTCATGAGCATGATGGTGACAACTGCGTGTGTACCTTGAATCGTGCTTATTCACAAGCTCTTGCTAAAGAGTTGGATAATTGATATTCAATTAATGAATAAGACATTATAAGTAAGTGAGGATATTTCTGCTCTTGCTAATAAACATCCAGCTTTTAAGAGATTATTGCAGGAGGTGAGTGGTTTAGTTTTGGAATGCTTATAAGTAACGCGGAAAAACAAAAAAAGGAGAAGCAATAATTGCTTCTCCTTTGAAAGTGGGCGATGAGGGAGTCGAATCCCCGACCCTCCCGTGCCAAGCAACGGGATGCTCTCAACCAACAGTTCTAATCGCCATTTATAAGTTTGATAATGCGGGCTCTGCTTTTCCACATCTTGACCTGCTTTTCTCGGTCAAACGCTTCTTTTTTAGTGGTAAACTGTTCGGAGTAGGCTACTCTCCAATCATTTGTTTGTCCCGTATAGCCAATGTGCTTCAT
>NZ_JAGTAR010000018.1 GCF_018156225.1 Carboxylicivirga sediminis | reverse complement strand
CATAGCTCGCTATGCTTTCACAAATATTCCTTGAAACTAAACATTTATAAGCGATTTGAGCCAGTAATTTTATGTCGAACTCAGGTTATAAGTAAGAATGGGAATAATTATCCTATTTAATGCGCACCATGTCAAAGGTACCTAAGTCCCACCCTTGGTTAGAACCCTCAGGGTAAACAAAATAATTCAACCCTTTAATGGTTCCCATACAGGTGTTATAAGTCCCATCTTCGAGGCTTCGTATCCAGGCATTTTCATAGTTGCCATCGTCAAAAAAGTACTGAGCCGGAATGGAGCAAGTTGGCTCTTTGCGGTCAAATGATATTTTAACCGGCTCATTAACGGCCCATAAGCCTGTTACATAAATCGAGTAAGGGTCATCACCTGCCACTGCTTCCACCTCATACTCAAAGGTATTCTGCCAGTAGTCGGTTTCCAATACCTTGAAAGTGCCAATAAAAGCGCTCTGCTCAAAATCGCAAAACTTATACAACTCCAGGTAATAGCTATTTTGAAAATCGGCCACCCACTCAGTATTCGTTGCCGAAAGCATTAGTTTAATCGATTGGCCATCGGGCTCAGCACCTTCATACAGTCCTTGTACCTGAACATTACCCAGCACTTCGCCGGCTTTAATTGTTACCTGCGGAGTGAGCAGCTCAAAGCTGATACCTTCTACAGCTGATGTTCCATTTGGATCTATCTCCACGTTAAAAACCCGATCTGTCTCCAATGCCTTTGTCACACCCACTTCAATACTAACTACCGGGTTGGTTTCATCCACCAGTACACTGTTTGTCGTTTCTAAAAAGTGTATCATAGAAGGTCCATCGTAAAGCTCTAAGTTGTTTTCGGTACATGCACCTGATAGTATGAGTAAAACTATAGCTGCAAACTGACTGATGTATTTCTTCATATCTATAGTTTTAATATTAATAGCCTTCATTTTGCTTGATGTTATCGTTACCATTTATTTCGGAAGTTGGAATAGGCCATTGCCAGCGGTAATCGTCGGCAGCAATGCTAAGGTCATAGGCAGTTGATGTATTAGCTTGCGGCACCCTTGTAAAGCCTTTATTATGACGCTTTAGATCGAACCAATAAAAACCTTCGAACATCAGCTCGCGCTTTCGTTCATTGAGTATAAACTCTTTTAGCTCATCGCCGGTAAGTGTTACCCTGTTGTGGTCAATGATCCGCTTTTCGAGCAAAGCACTGATATCGTCCTGTGCCAACTCATCATTATCCAGATAAGCATTAGCCTCAGCGCGTATCAGGTACATCTCGGCCAAACGCATGGGCTTTGGCATATTAAGACCTTGCTGAGCGTTAAAGGCCGGATTAGTTGGATATTTATATACCAGATGCCCGGCCCAGCCAAAACCGGTTTGCGTGTAGTTTATGTAGGCGGTATAACGCACATCAATGGATGGATTAAAGCTGTTGACCCACCATTCGGCCGGTATGTAGTCGGGCATTGGAGCATAGTCGAAGCGGTTACGGTTATAAAAATTGTAGCCCAAAGCCGCACCATAATCGGTTGGTGTATAGCCCACCTTCCAAATGATCTCTGAACCGGTATCGTTGAGCCACATATTAATAAAACTTAAACCTTCCTCCAGGGCATAATCATTACTTTCGATTAGCATTGAGGCATACGCAATAGCCCCATTATAGTCTTTCATATCCAGGGCAACACGAGCAAGCAGGCCTCTGACAAAGTCTTTTGTAAAAATGGTTTCCCTGGGAATTGGCAGCGTGTTATATATTTCATCATCGGCTGGAGGAATCAGCAACTCAGCTTCCTCCAGGTCCTCCACAATGTATTTATACACATCGGCCACACTATGGCGTGTTGGCGAGTCAATTTCATTACTAGTCACGTAAGGCACTCCCCGGTCTGTTGATGCGGTTTCGGCATTGTAGGCTTTACCAAACAAACGCACCAGGTTATAGTGTAACAGAGCCCGACCGGCCAGCGCTTCACCTTTTATCCTGTCCAGATTAGCTGCATTACCCTCGATACTATCAACATGATTAATAATGTAATTGGTGTTATAAATGGATGCATAATGATTACCCCAAACAGATCCTACTTCAGATGTACCCGGGTTTAGTCTCCAGGCATACATCTCGCCCATCTGGTTTGTAAATCCGGCAGATGCCAAAGACGCATCTGTCATAATGTCCATCAGCACACTCAGGTAGGTGCCGTATGACGCCGATGACATAAACCCTGCATACATACCGTATAATAAGGTTTGAGCATCTTTCTCATTTTCTATTATATCTTCTTTCTTGGTACTGTCATAAGGATCCTTTTCAAAAAATCCTTCACAGGCTACCATTGATACAATTAGCAATAGTGCCGTTGTATTATATATTAATTTTCGAATCATAATTAATTACTTTTCTTATTGCCATTTAAATTTCATCACAATGATTATCCCCTCTTAAAAACCAAGGTCAATACCAAAGGTGAAGGTTCTGACATGCGGGTACATATTCAGCTCAATTACTCCATAGAACTCAGGATCAATTCCCTGATAGTTAGTAAATGTCAGCAGATTTTGTCCCTGAGCATAAACCCGTGCACTACGGAAGAAACCTGTTTTATCAAGCCACTTTGGATTTAGCACATATGAGATATTGAGGTTTTTCAGCCTTAAGAATGAAGCATTCTCCAGCAAGCGCGTATCATAGTAGTTATCCTGATATTGTGGGCTTGGGTGTTTAGCTTTATCACCTGGTTGCTTCCAATAATCGAGGATATCGGTACTTTGATTATAGCTCATAAACATACCATGACTTTCGGTGAAATAACGCGCACCATTAACCATCCATTTATCGGCCATCCATGAGAAGAAGGCAGATAGCTGCCAGTTTTTGTAGCTGAATGTGCCGGTAAATCCACCTGTCAAAGGAGGCAGATAGCCTTTCCCATCTTGCAATTGCCTGTCTCTATCCGAATAAGTATCTGTAACGCTGCCATCAGGGCGGTACCATAATCCTTTACCATTGGATTCATCTACTCCGGCCCACTCAGTCAGGTAAAAAGTACCTAATGGTTTGCCTACAGTTATTTTAGTATAGCCTTGATCAATTTCTTCCAAACCGTTGTACAGCTTAGTGACCTCATTGAGGTTATAGGCCATGTTGGCATTCAGGTGAAAACGCAAGTCCCTGTACTGAAACACTTCAGCATCCAGTTCCAGTTCAATACCGGAGTTGGTCATCTCCCCTATGTTTTCCATGCGGCCCGATGTTCCGGTGGTCAATGAGTAAGGAATATAAAACAGCATGTCCTTAGTGGTTTCCTGGTAGAGGTCGATTTTCATGCGGTATTTGCGCAGAAAAGCCATGTCCAGTGCCACATTAGCTTTCAGCTTACGTTCCCAGGTTAAATCATCGTTTTGGTGCTGATAGAAATAAGCTGCACTCTGGTTCATATAAGTCCCATAGCCAAACAATGCCAGGTGTTCGTAATTACCGATGTTGTAGTTACCCGTTTCGCCAATACTGGCCCTCAGTTTCAACTGGTCGATCCAGCCGATGGATTTCATAAAATTCTCTTCCTGAATGTTCCAGCCAATACCGGCACTCCAGAAGGTTCCCCAACGATTGTTCTGACCAAAGCGCGACGAACCATCACGACGGATACTCAAATCAACCAGGTATTTATAATTGTAACTATAGGCCATGTTACCAAAGAATGAGGCCACAGAATAGTCATAAGCATTACCGCTCCAGGTATCAGCCTCAGCGGCTACACTAAGTACTTTCAGATCTTTCGGCAGATTTTTGGCACTTGCACCAAACGATTGTGCATTGTTACTGATAATCTCTTGCCCAAGCATTACATTAAAGTCATGTGCATCCTGCACTTTAAACTTATATGTTAGGGTATTGGTTGGAGTTACGCGAAAATTCCGACGGAAAGCACGGGTTGTTTTTCCATGTGTAGCTGCTCCCCATTCCGATTCGGGATGCAAGTAATCTGTTACGGTATAATCGTAGAAATCTACCCCCACATTGGTTTTGAACACTAGGTTTTCAGCTAATTCAACATCGAAGAAGATCCCTCCAACAATCTTAAGGGTATTATCGGTGTTTTCATTGAGCATTAACTGTTCAATAGGATTAGCCCAGGGCAGTCCTTCACTATTAAAATCACCATTTGCATCGTATGGCTTTAAGTAAGGATTAAGCAAACGGGCTGAAAAGATAGGGTTATATACATTGGTTGAGGCAGCGCCACCAGAGATTGTATTACTATTGGTTTCGTACCCAATAGTCAGGTTTGTGCCCAGCCTGGCCTTTTCGGAAATTTGATTATCGAGATTGAGGCGAAAGTTCATCCGGTCAAAATCGGAACGATACTGTATACCTTCCTGATAATAGTAACTTCCTGACACATAAAACTGTGTTTTTTCATTACCACCGCTGGCCGATATTTCGTGCGACTGCGTCATTGCATCGCGCAGTACCACATCCATCCAATTGGTGTTAATCTTCATCAATGCCAGTTTCTCTTCCGGCGTATAGGTTTTAAGACCTGTCTCCTCTTCATACTGAATCTTCTGCTCAGTATTCATCATCTCAAAGTTATCGCGGGCAATCTTATTAAAACCATACTGACCACGGTACTGTATTTTCGTATTTCCTTCTTTACTGCCTCGCTTGGTAGTAATCACTATCACCCCGTTACTGGCACGGCTACCATACAGTGAGGTAGCTGTAGCATCCTTAAGAATAGATACATTTTCAATATCATTTTGGTTAAGGGCGCTGAACTGACCTGCCGAAATAGGCACACCATCCATAATGTATAGCGGATCGTTACCGGCATTGATAGAGCTAATACCGCGGATACGTACGGTAGCGGCCGCACCTGGTGCACCCGATGAACCAATGGCAATTAATCCAGGAGCCTGCCCCTGCAGCACCTGATCAAAACTGGCCACCGGTACCTGTTCAATTTTATCGGCCGACACCACCTCCACTGAACCAGTATATGTGCCTTTCTTTTTAATACCGTAACCCGTTACGACTACTTCATCGATGGATTCAGAATCGGACTCCATTAACACATTAATCGTCTGTTGTCCGCTAAGTGCAATTTCCTGTTGCTTATAGCCAATAAAGGAATATTGCAGTACCTGTGCATCCTGGGGCACCTGTAGGTTATAGTTCCCTTCAAAATCGGTAACCGTACCAATTGTGGTCCCTTTCACAACGATGGTCACGCCAATCATTGGATCACCATTACTCTTATCTTTTACCGAGCCGGAAATGACTGTTGACTGGGCCAACAGTGTTCCGTTAAAGGCAATACAAAGCAAGAGCAGATAAGTTAATACATGCTTCATGTCGATTTTTTATTTGATTTTGTTTAGTATTCTCTGATTACAATATGCTGATGGCTTTTACACCATTATTATTTTATTTGAATTGGAATTTCTGTAGTGCTGTAATTTAAAGCCTGGTCGATGGTAAGTATAGTTAAAACATAATCGCCAGACATAATTTCGTTGGGTATCATCAGCTCAAACAGGTGCTGTTCAACCAGTTTGTCTTCTTTCCCAGTTAACGGTAAGGTTTGGGCTTCGGGTTGCCATGGAGCATCCCATCCGCGAGTGGCTTTAAGGCCCTGGCTTAGGTAAAAGGTACATTCTTTCAATTCTACATCATCGGTAAAATAGCCGGTGAACATGAGGGTATTGCCACGATAGTAAAGTGTATTGTCGGTTGGCAAAGCAATATCGGCCACCGGAGGAGTGGTATCTTCATTTTTATCTTTCTCACATGCCAACATTAAGGGCAGAAGTAACATTAATACTATCAAATACTTATTTTTCATCTGTTTAATTTTTAGTTCAATTGCCATTACTTGTACCGACAAACGGCATGGAGCTTAATCGATTTAATGCTTTTAAAAAGTAGTTTTTTGGTTTTGGCGATTCCCATTTTTTGTTTTTGTTGATGGCGTGTATGCCAGTAGCAATTATCAGCCATTAGCTGACCAATAACAGTAGCTCAGCATGAGTAAAAACAACTACCCTCTCCGTTGAAAGGGTAGTTGGGTCCGGCACAAATTAGCGTTTATTGATTTTTGTAATTTGTCGTTGTCCGTTGCTATCTGTGGTAGCAACCAGGTATAAACCTTTTGGTAATTCAGATATATTTATTTGCGTAATTTGCTCGTTATTCAGCGCTTTTACTTTGGTGCCATTTACTGAGTAGATTTCTACTGACTGAATGGCATTAGCCGATTCCAACTGAATAAAGTCATCTGCTGGATTAGGGTAAACTCGTACCTTAGTTAACTCAGTATCTTCAATACCTGTTGGGATTGGATCCATATAAACCGCCGGATGAGGAGGGAAGTTTGAATCATCATTAAGCACAAGTGTAAAAGATGCATCTTCGAAACCATCAGCTGTTGCAATACCTGAATAATTACCATATGGAATATCTTCAAAACTTGACATATACACAACATAACCATCCATAGGAACTTCAATTACACTCGCCTCATAACTCATCGTTGGATCATCTGTATTTGTTAATGTAACAGTACCACCACCAGCTGCTGGTACCTCTGTTTCATTTGGCATACGAGAATTATCAAACAGGCGAACGTAGAATGAAATGAAACCCTGGTTGATATTGTAATTAACCATCTGCGTATTTGCATCGACAACAACACCTTCTTCTGTATAGGCTGTATAACCAACCCTGGTTATTGTAACATTGTACGTACCATAAGGTATGGTAAGGATATTGTTCATATACATGTTTCTGTTTTCAACAATTGTAGTGCTGTAAGATGACTGATCGGCCGTGTTTACATATTCCACTGTTACATCAGCCAACTGTGCATTTGTAGCGGCATCATACACGTTAATCATGAAGTTAGCTCCCACAACTACGTAGAAAGTCTTATCACCAAAGAAATCATTCACAGATAATAAACCTTCATAAGGCACATAGGATCCACCATTTATACTGACCTCATAATTACCGTATGGGATATCAGAAAACTGAGTATTGCCGTCTGCATCTGTCGAACCACTATAGTTTTCCAAACCATCGGTTAAGCTTACACTCATATACTGTATGCCTGTTGTAGTGCCATCTTCCATTACTGTAATCGTAATAGTTTTAGAACTAAAATTTGGTGTATACTCATAAATCTCAGTATCTGCACCATTATTAGCAAATACATAAAGCTTATCAGCAGTACTGAATAGGTTAGTAATACCTGCCTTCTGAGGCATTAATGATTTGGTTGTGCCCGGGTTACCAGAAGATACATACACCCAATCATTACCAGTGAAGGCCACTCCCCCATTAATGGCTGTTAGCATACTAAAGTTATCGCTTGGTGAAATATTTTCAGCCATTGCATTAACATAGGCTGGCTCCACACTTGATGGTTTAATCACGAACAACTCTGTTTCGTTGCCAGTAGTGGAAGCTAATACATACACATAATCACCTGAAACAACCATATCAACGATATTATCAGACTCGCTTTCGTTATTCAAGTGATAATATTGAGCACTTGTACCATTCATCTCAACTAGCTTAGTTCCTGCCGTCGTCACCGCAACTGCATATACTTTATTGCCTAAGGTTTGCGGCATTATCTGCTTTAAACAATAAATCTCGGTTCCTGATGCTTCGGTAACCAAGCTTACTTCATCATCAGTACCCATTGCAAAAACACGGGCATTACCAGAAGTTGTATAAGTTTCACTTGAATAGAAATATAAATGAGACGAAGTTGCTATCATATTTGATAAACCTTCAACATCACTATCATGTGTATATACCGTTGTTAAGTTAACACCATCAGCTGCATACAACGATGACATAGCAAATCCCAAAAGTGGCTCATTCTTACCTTCGTAATATAATTTCCCGTTAAAAGCCGCTCCTTCAAACTTTCCATTTGCAAGTGCTTCATCAGAAGGACCAAATCCGCCTTCAGGAGCAATGAGGTCAAACGTTCCACCATCTGTTCCATCTGTCAGATAACCCTTCGTTGGTGTTCCTGTTGCAGGAGACCAAGTACCAGCACATAAGTAATGGTAATAATATGAGTCTCCATTCATTACTCTTAACACATTTGTAACCGGGTTTAGATCATTCGCTACAGGATCGTGGTTAAAAATATAGCTGGCTGATGTACCGTCAAACAATCGCAACTCCTTCCCAGCATCAGGTGTCTCACTTGTATTATGCCCTAGATAAAACGCCTTATCAGAATCAGCCCAGCCTGCTAACCTTTTAGCACTGCCTAATTCCAATGTTTCAACATCCATAAAATTGGTTCCATCAGTAGTAGACGTAATAAAATCGTTTGTACCGTCAGTTGAGACCATAATAAAACCCGAGCCATAAGGCGCAATTTCAGACACAGTGTTACCCGTCAGTGTTTTTTTTAAGGATAAGTCATTTGTCGGGACCATTTGTGCCTTAATTGAGAAACTGAATAAACAGACTCCCAGTAATAACATAGTAAATCTTTTCATGATTTTCATTGATTAAATTGATTAATAATAGGTTGCCGTTGCAACCGGGTGATATTTTAAGGTATTCCCCATGCTCCATGGGTTTAATGAAGCATGGAGAATAATAGTTAACGCTTAATGAGTTTATGAACTAATACATTTGAATCGGTGTAGAGCTTGAGCATATACACACCGGTTTTTACTCTGCTCACATTCAGGGTGTGTTTATCCACCTGTTCGGCCAGCTTAAATGACATCACCACTTCACCAGATGAACTTATTAATTCACCATGGCTAATATCGGCCAGCTGATCATTCATATGCAGGTATACCACATCATCAGCCGGATTAGGATACAGCTTCAATCCCTGGTAGTTTTCATCATCAATACCCGTACGGTGCTCAATAAATACCGGAAACCCGGTTTCTAACACTGCGCCCTGGCTGTCTGTAGCTTTCACATTCATGTACACATAGCCTGGTGAAACAGGCATAAAGGCCAATGAAGCGTTAGTACTCATAATCTGCACTGCACTGGAAACCTCGTAAGTGGTTTCGAAAAACACTTCATCCCCGTCCGGATCCTGTATGTAGTCGGATAAGTTAAGTACATAGGCATCCTCTGTTTCAATGGCATAGGTACGCTCTCCAATTTCTATCACCTCCATGGGTGCACGGTTCACATTGGCCACACTCACTATCAGTGTAAACTGGGTGGCATTGCCATAGCTATCTTCAGCCTCTACCACAAATTCATGCAATCCTTCGCCATCATAATCAGGGGTGAAAACTATCTCCACTTCATTGCCTGATAGGGTGTAGGCAAAGTATGTTTTGACTTCAGGCACAGTAATGGTAAAATTGTCGCCTTCCTCATCATGTATTTTCAACACATAGTTCAAGGTATCAGCCTCATTAATGCTATAGCGCAGTTCATTACCATCGGCATACTGTGGGCCCTTATTACGCGTTAAGCTAACCGGCACTTCTACCTGAGGCTTGTAAGGATCATTGCTTTTGATTATGATTGTCGCCTGGTTTATACCTTGTTCGGCATAGGTAGAATTAAACGAGAGGTCAATAACACCTTCTTCACCCGGAGCCAGTGAGCCAAGTTTATCTGATTCGATGGTACACCAGGTTAATCCACCGGCTTCCATCTCAGCTGCACGCACCAGCCAGCCTAAGGTACTGTAACCCGCTTCAACTGTTTCAAACATATTTTCACCATCACCAAAATAATAGCGATTAGATACCGACTCAGCAGTTGTTATAGTTCCTAAGGGATAAGTAATATTAAAATCAAATATAAATACCACAAAGAATTTTTCGTTGGGGAAAAAGAACACATTTTCGTCGAGAGGTATGGTTATTAATGCCCCGTTTGAAGAAGCACTTTCTGCCACATATTGATAGGTTTGCTCATACAATAACTGACATTCGCTTAAAGTTTCTCCACCTCCAACAATCTGTACCTTTATCTCACTATCCAACATGTCGCCCCATGCATACCAGGTTTGCACATGAGAAAGATTAAAACCATCTTCAGGCGCATAAAAACCTGTAGCGGCCGTAAAATTCAGCGTGCTTTCGCCGAATCCTACCAAGCTTTCGTTAGTAGTTGCTTGTTCGTATTGAAGTACACGGTTAAAGTCTGCCATTGTGCTTTTCAGCTGTGGAGCAACTGATTCTTCCTTACGCTCTTCAACTTTTAATCTGCTAATATTTTCCGAAGGCATTGGCATAGCAGTCATTGGCACTGCGGCAGTTTGTGGAGCTGTTCCGCGTTTAAATGCGATACCCACTTCATATTCCAGATTAGCTGAACCAGCCAGATTATCAAACACAATACTGCGACTATCAATGTAATTGATTGTATCGGTATATAATTCGATACTTTCGGTCTGCACATTAATCACCGGAGGCAATGTAAACACTCCTGAAACCGGTACTTTTATGGCTTCCTCTTCAATATCGCAATACACCATCACTGTATCGATCACTTCGGCTTCAGCTAATGGATACACTCTTAAACGGAAGGTTTCTTCCTCATTCGGTTTAAGCTTGTAGTTTATCAACTTGCGAGAGATATCTACCCATCCATCTGCAGCACTACCTGTACCAAATTTATCATCGTCGCCCATGGTTATGGCATAGTTAAAACCATTCTTCAACTTCACATTACGTATCTGAACCGCGCGTGTCCCCTCATTCTTTACGGTGAAATCAAAGTCGTAACGCTTGTATGGCGAGGTATAATCAGTATTATCGTGCTCTATCATCATCAGCTCACCCATATCGAGTGTATCATCCACCAGCACATTATTCTCACCAATTACTTCCATGGTAACAGGGATGCTGAATTCAGGATTATCCGGCGTATCGTTCGTAAACCTGAGGTTATCGGTATACGTACCATCATACAGCGACCTTGCATTCAGATGTACATTGAAAGCTTGTGAGCTGTTAGCAGGAACTGTATATGATTTGGTTGGTAAGAAAGTAACTACGGTTCCGTTCTTAATAATTCCCATTGTACGAGCCGACACCTGAATACCTTTCGTGCCATCCTGATTCTCAATACCGATTAACGAAGCTAGAATTCTGGCTGTTTCAGGCTCATTCACCTCATACATGTATTTGATAATACCGCTCTTAAACAGCCATACCTCCACGGTTACGGCTGAGCCTCCTCCATTGGAACCCAAATCCTGAAAACGGATGACAAACTTATCGTTGTATTCTTTTGTATAAATACCAGTCTCTGGATAAAATTCAGGATTAGATACTCCATTGAATCCGAATAACGGTGCCAGGTAACCATTAATAAGCGACTCGTTTGGAATAAAGTGATCTGGTCCCCATTCTCTTGATGGTTGATCAGGCAAAACTGTAATAACACCTGTATGTCCAATATAAATAGTGTCGTACTTCTCGCCGTAATAAGCAATTTCAAAGGGCAATGGAACAGTCATCCAGAATTTATCCGGATTGAAGATCTCATCAGTCACATCGAGCTTAGTGCCATCTTTAATAGCAGTGCTCCAATTTAGATACCGCGAATCAGTATTGTGTTCGATGGTATAGGTGTAGTCGAAATTACTGCTAACTTCAGAACCATCATCTGGCCACGCAAACAGCCACTCGTTAGCCGATGGTGTTACTTGCATTGGGTTGTTGCCCGAATTAATAATATCAAGACGCACAACCGTTGAATCACCATGCTTAAGCGATGTATTTATTTCATTCAATCCAGAAGAAATAACAGGTGCATCCACTACATTACATGTAACCGGTATGCGGTAGGTTTGACCTTCATCATCTGTTACCACCAACACATCGTTAATAATACCCAGTTCAGTAGCATTTACCGTAACTGTGTAATCAGAAACCGTATTAGGTCGCAGCATGGCAGGCAAATAGCCATCTACAGTAAACAATCCATTTTCGAGCGCTACATCAGTAATGGTTCCAATAGCCCGCCCTTCATTGGTTATGCGCAGGTTAATTTCTTTTATGGCTCGCTGGAATACATTCCCAAAATCCAGCATTTGAGGTTCGAAGACAAAGTCTACCTGGCCACCACTTGTAATATTCAGTTTGATAGTATGGTTGACCGGGTTATTAACCGGATCCGTACTTACAATATTAATACGCTCATCAAAATCGGCCTGATACAGTTTCTCTGTTGAACCTTTATAACGAATCTCAACTGATGACCCTACAGGAACCGTTCCATAGGCATTAGTTATTTCATCAACGACCCCAAATCCGGGGTTCTTAAAATAAATCTGATGACCTGTGGTTGGGAAAGTATTCAGAATAAACGGATCAGAGGCCTTTGTACCATAACCGTTTAACACAATTCGGTCATCCAGAGACTGATCTTCAATCATAATCAGCGTTGAAGCCCTGTTAAAACCTAAATCTCTTGTCCCCAATACTTCGCCCAGATCTTTATAGTTAAAATCAATATCGCCTGTCTGATGCAGTACAATCTGAAAAGTTATTGGCTCCTCTAACCAGCCAATGCCATTACTTGAACTACTATCGTAATTATAACTCTCGTGTACTACCCCTTGATACTGAATAATGAACTTACCAGGCAGAGACTGGTAGTAAATTTTTCCGCCCTTGTCTAAACTGAAAGGCATACCCCAGGCAGAAATGAGCTTGGAAGGCTGAGCCGGATTTTTATATCCTGCCGGTTTGGCATTGAACCAACCATTATTGGCCATAGATACAGCCCCCCAATTGGAGATATAGCAGGTGTCGTATTCTTCTCCAAAATACGGAAAGCGGAAGCCCATCTCAGCCTCGGTTAACATAACAGAGCCATCGAGACGGAAGAGATCGGTAATATCTTTACCGGTAAACTGAATATCGTCCCATACAAAGGCTTCTTCGCCCGGCGCTGGTATGTTCTCACCAGCTACATAACCGAAATTGTGGATTGAATTCTTATCAAAGTCCGGCATATTGGAGCCATCAGCAAACTTAGGTACATAGTAACGTAATGGAAAGTCACCCTCATTACGTAATTGGAAGCTACCTTCAAACGCATCACCCAGTGCCATGCCCGTAAATTCACTTACAGGCGGACTTACGACGGCTTTGGCGGGCCAGGTACCAGCACCATATAAGCTAAAGGTGTGTACTTTTCCTGTTTTATCACTCACCTTCACCGTTGCATTGATAGCACCTTCGGTTGTTGGAGTAAAATATAAAGTCAACTCTTCAGAACGTTCAGCCGGAATCACCTTTGGCGCATTGCCAATCAATTTAAAGTCGGGATGACTGATTTCCACATTTAGTGAGTTGAATTCATTATCAAACGCTCCCAATCCTTTATTATAAATAGTAATACTCTGTTCTTTTCCGGTACCAATAAAAACATTGCCAAAATCAACCAAATCATCACTTTCCATGCGGCTATCCTGACCATTCACCTCAAAATTCAGGGTTAGATCTTCCCAAAGATCAGGATATCCTTGTCCGAATACCTGCAGGTTGGTTTCGTAATTACCATTGATCAATTTTGCTGCATTAACAGTTAAATCAATGGTTTTTGATTCATTGGCGTTCAGGTAACCCGCTGTTTCAGAAATCTCCAAATAGGGTTCAAGTGCCTCCAGTTCATTAACTGCAATAACCACCCACACCTTGGTGTAGTCGTAGTAGATATCCTTTATTTTGTTCCAGGTCACTCCCTGATCATTGCTGTAATATGAATAATCGGTTACAGCCATGTTGTAGGCCTGAGCAGCGAGAAATGGAAAGCGGTGTCCCGGCGGAATATGAAATACAATATAAAACTCGTCACCCTCGTTAAAAAACATTTGTTTGTTGAAGATGATGTGATCGATGTAATAATTTTCTTCTCCCACATAAAATGTCTGCGAGTGAATCAGCTTTGCACTATTAATATCACCACCCTTATATACTTCAAGATAAAGGGGCTCTTCAGACAGTTTTTCAAAATTTAAACCAACCTGTACACTTGTCAGGTTAAAGCCATCAGGGTTAGTCACTTTAAAGTAGGTGGCAGACGAATTACTTAACTCATCGTTAGATTCCCCAAACTTTATAAGGGTCTCAAGCAGATAATCAGGATCGTAGTAATACATATATCCCAGGGTGGGCTTTTGAGCATATGGCTCAATTGAAGCTGTTTGTGACAAGTTGTGTGCTTCAACACCTGTTGTCCCTCCTGTATAATTGACCTTATAAGGTATACGCTCGTTTGTCTGACTGTATATGTCAATGTTTTCAACATGGTTTTGTCTGATATTCCAGTTAAGCAAACCCTCGCCTGTGTTGGTGATTGTAAACTGCTGATGTGACAATGTATCTGCCTTAACATCAATACTGAAGTTGATATTGCTTTTATCCAAAGTGATATCAGGCCCGTTGTTAGTGGTAATGGTTATCACATTTGACAACTCTGCTTCATTACCCCAGCGGTCGACGCCAGTAACACCAAGGTAGTAGGTGGTATGCTTTTTAAGCTTTTCTAACTGATAGGCAAACTCGTCACCAGCATCAGCAACTGAATTAATGCGCACATATTCTATATCTTGCAGGTTATCACTTACAATAGGTGTTTCGGAATAATATACATGGAAATAGCGAGGCTGATCATCGTCTTCATCGGCAGGTACAGTCCATTTCAGTAAGGTGAATGTACCTGATACACCGTCATGTGTCAAATCAGTAATGGCACCAGGTGCTAAACCATTATCTTCAAGTAGTGCCAGATAAGCATCAACAGCACCAAGCCCAACCTTACCAGCCCATGGTTTGTTTACTTCCATGGTGTCTATCACATTCACACCACCAAGCAACCTGGTTGTCAGTTGACTGGCATCAAACTCAGGACCTTTATATTCCGAGGCAATTAAAGCTGCAATACCCGACACATGCGGACACGCCATGGATGTACCATCGTAAAAACCGTAATTATTATCTGGCATAGTACTTAATACACCATGATCCTGCCCATCCATCACATCACCTCCGGGGGCTGAGATATCTAACCAGTCACCATAATTTGAATAGCTGGTTACCCTATTGTTTGGTCCGGTTGCTGCTACAGCAATTACTTTTTCGTAACAACCAGGCCAGTATTCACCTTCATCGCCATTATTACCTGCTGCAAAAATGACCACACCACCTTTCATGGGACTATTCTCAAATTGTCCGGCTTCTTCAATAAAATAATCGATGGCGTCCAATATAGATTGCTCAACAACGCCAGGAGTATTCCAGCCCCAGCTATTCTGAGCTATTACAGCACCATTATCAGCTGCATATACAAAGGCCGCTTCAGCACTACCTGCCGAGTTCTCCGACATAATCATACAAGACATGATGCGCACACCATCATTGTTACCTGATCCTCCGGCTACACCAGCCACTCCAATACCATTGTTATTAACGGCAGCAACAGTACCAGCCACGTGCGTTCCATGAGGTAATGGTTGCACATCACCATTCATATTCACAAAATCGAACCCATATATATCATCAACATAACCGTTACCATCACTATCTTGGCCGGGCGTGCCATTCAACTCAGCTTCATTTACCCACATATTAGCAGCCAGGTCTTCGTGCTTATAATCCACACCTTGATCGATGACTGCTACAACTATATCAGGATCTCCCGTTTGGCGATTCCAAGCACGTAACAGGTTAATATCCGAACCCGGTGTACCAGGATTATCAGTCGTATTATGGTAATGCCACTGCTCATTAAACTGCGGATCATCAAATGGTGACTCACTGACTGTAGCCACTGCGTTAAGCATTGATTTAGGTGCCATCCTCAGGTTATGTGGCACCAGGCTTTTTTCGTAAAATGGTTCAGCTTTTTCAATCTCTGCTAAAATGCCATAGGCTTTAATAACACTTTCCAGCTGTGCTTCGGTTTCAATTTCTACTTTATACCATAAATGCAAGCCATGCTTTTGGTGCTTTATATCGTGTTTAGACGAATAAGGTATGAGGCGTTCTATTTTCACGGCCTCATACTGCATATTCAGCTGATCAACAGCTTTAATGCCAACTTCAGAATAGCCACTAACTGTTTTGGACTTAAGCCCGCTTGGCTCAACCACCAGACTCGGCTTTAGCTTTATTTTAAAAGCGCCTTGTAGCTTTCCGTTTTTGTAAGTCTGTAAATGCTGTGTGTGCGCAACTGTGAATATAAAAACACTCATTAGCAACAGCATGAACTTTCTAACATGAGTAGATGTATTCATTTTATAGATTTTTGTTGATTTAATTATCGAAGTTTTTTCTTGTTCGCTTTTTTATTAGTCGACTCCAGTTGTTTAAGCAGCTTCTTGAATACTTTATTCTCTTCTTCGCGCTTCTTTATTAGTCGGTTTATTTCTTTATCAGTTATCTCTCGGCACATCTCGGGTTTTAATAATTTGTTAGACATTTTTTGGTTTCGATACAAAACAGGGGTTTTAGCCTTAAGACATCAAAAAAAGCTCCCTCTCAGAACTTCTCATTTACGTCACAAAACCTCAGCATTGGGTGGCAAAACGGTATTAATCAAAGAAAATTACCTCTCTTTTATAATCTTATATCTTTGTTTTATTGCACTTTAACACCTCTCATGCCTATTTTTTGACTATATTTCACATTATTGCGGCATTCTATTTGTTTAGGAATTATTAAGTACTTTAGTCGCCATCGGGAGGGATAAGAATGAAGAAACTATTACCATATTCAATAAATGTATGGCTGTATCTGTGTATCTATGTGCTTAGCCAGCATAATGTATTAGCTAATGATATAGTCAAGGAAGACAGCCTTACGTTTAAGCTTGAGAAGTCGCAAAACGCTGATGAAAGGTTAGCTATTCTTTTGGAACTGGTTAAACTCACCAGAAAATACGACCTAAAAAAGTCATTGCTGTTTGGAACGCAAGGGGAACAAACGGCTATAAACAAAGAAAAAGAGGAATGGCTGCCAGAGTTCCAACTTGAAAACGGTTCCAGCAACTATTTTTTGGGCAACTATGATGAAGCGCTTGAAAATTACCTGAATGCCATTGAGAACTATGCCGAAATAGAAAATAATGTGGGATTGGTTAGAAGCTACAACAATACCGGTATGATATATGACCGGATTGAGAACTATCCAAAATCAATAAATTATTATCGACAGGCCCTGCATTACTTTGACCTTTGCACCCAAAAAGATAAAGCGCAATACAGAAGGTATCAGTCGCAGATTTACAACAACATTGCCAGTGCCAATCTAAGCCTGGGAAATAGAAAAGAAGCAAAATTATATTACGAGAAAGCGCTTGAGGTAGCCAAAGAAATAGGTTTTAGACACATCATCAGTTCCATCTATAATAACCTGGGTAAGATTGAGATAATAGAACAAGATTATCCTACTGCCTATCGTTACCTAAATAAGGCCATTAAAATCAGACAGGAGGATAATGAACTGGAAGGTCTTGCCAAGTCATATTATTTCCTGTCCAACTACTATTCAAACATTAATGAGCTGGATAGTGCCGAATGGGCAGCCAGGAAAGCCTTAAACATTGCCAAAGAAATTAATATACTCGAACCACAGAAAGTGGCCCATATGTTTTTGTATGAAATATATGAAAGCAAAGGACTGCTTAAAGAAGCCCTTGAAGAGCATAAAAGGTATAAACTGGTTAGTGACAGTCTGATTAATGAACAAAAGGTGAATCAGCTTTCCCAGCTACAAATATCCTATGAAGTAGAAAAAATAGAAGAGGCTAATAAGTTGGAGAAGTCGCGTATCAGGTCATTCTACACCTTACTGGTAACTATTTTATCTGCCATACTGCTGATTGCCGTACTGCTGATGATCATTTTTAAAATGCAAAAGCGAAAGGTAGAATTGGAAAATACCAAGCTTGAAATGGAGGTGGAAACCAAAAACAGAGAGTTAACCACAAATGTGATGTACCTGGTGCAAAAAAATGAGTTACTCAACAACGTAGCCAAAAAGCTTATCAGCCTTAAGGACAATCTTAAAGACGCCAATAAAAAACCTTTGCAGCAGATTATTTATAATTTACAGTCTCAATCCGATAATGAAGTGTGGCAAGAGTTCCAATTGCGTTTCAACCAGGTTCATAACGATTTTTATGAGCAAATCAGGGCTAAACATCCTGAGATAACCCCTTCAGAAGAACGCTTATGCGCATTGCTCAGGCTGAATATGACATCAAAGGAGATTGCAGCTATTACGCATCAGACACTACGAGGTGTTGAAGTGGCCAGAGGCAGGTTACGCAAACGCCTTGACTTAACAGGCACCGATATCAACCTGATAACATACCTGGAAGGATTTTAAAACAAAAAAGAGGGACTGCTGATACATTCCCTCTTTTTTATTAGTGCTGCATTGTTATTATCATTCTGCTATATAGGCACCGGTCGAGTCACGCCAGTTCTTCAGCTTAAAGTATAGTTTTTGCTTAACACCCGGAAGTTCTGCCGATAGATCATTTTTCTCCTCTAAATCCGTTGATAAGTCATATAACTCTACTCGCTTTTCGTCATAAAAATCAATGAGCTTATAATTGCCTTGTCTGATGGCTGAGCTGTTGATATCACCCGTTGCATGTGGTCTGCTTACAGGTGAATGCCAGAAAACTGGTCTGTCTGCATTTTGCTCACTATTACCCTGGAGTTCTACGTTAAAACTTTTGCCATCCAGATGGGCTTGCGGCAATAGCTCTCGACCGGCAATATCCAGGATAGTCGGAAAGAAATCGGTTCCTATGACAATATGCTCAGACTGTGAACCTGCAAGTATTTTCCCTGGCCATTTCACTATCATTGGCTCACGAATACCACCCTCATACAGGTGTCCTTTGCCGGCCCGCAACGGTTGATTGGAGGTGGCCACTCGTCGTGGATTAAAGCCTCGGTTTGATAAGCCACCATTATCCGAAAAGAAGATGAGCACCGTGTTATCTGCCTCTCCCATTTCTTCAACAGTTTTAAGGATACGCCCCAGGCTCTCATCCATGCTGTAAATCAAGGCAGCGTATTCCGGATCATCCTGATGCATTTTTGTGGTGCCGGTACCTTCGTCGATAAAGGCTTCACCTTCGTAGCTCATTGTTAACAACTTATTTCTGAATTTCTCAACATGCTCAGGTTTTCCATGTAGCGGCTCGTGCACGGCATAGTGCGACACAAACGCAAAGAAAGGCTGCTCTGGTTGTTCTTCATGCTGTTGCTTCAGCCATCCGATGGTATTATCAGTTAAATGATCCGTTAGATACTGCCCTTCTACACCATCCTCTAAACCTTCAATAGGTGCCTTTTTACCTTTCTGAGGGCCTTCATTGTAGGGATAGAAATAGGATATTGGCGAGCCGGCATGCCCTCCTGCAATGTTCACGTCAAAACCAACATCCTGTGGTAATGTGCCAGAAGTGGCTAGATGCCATTTACCGGCAAAGAACGTAGCGTAACCAGCCTCTTTTAAAGCCGATGCAATGGTTTGCTCATTAGCCTTTAGTTTGCCTTCATCACCGGGACGAACATTCAGTTTACCTTCACCGGGACCAGGCATTTGCGCCCTGGCAGGATACTTACCAGTGATGATGGAGTATCGCGACGGGACGCAACGCGGATGAGTGGCATACGCATTGGTAAATACCATCCCTTCTTTGGCCAATTGATCGATATTAGGTGTTTCATAGAACTGTGAGCCATTATAGCCCACATCGGCCCAGCCTAAATCATCGGCCAGAAAAAAAATGATATTGGGTGGCTGCTTTTGTTGTGAATTCTGACAAGCACAAAACAGTCCGCCTATTAAAAGTCCTGCAATTAATGTTCTTAGTTTCATAGCTGAATAAATGAAAAAAAGCGAGCCTCCGGAGGCTCGCTTATCGATTAGTACTGATTTGGATGACGATAATCTCCGTAAGGATGCTTCACCGTGCGCTTCAGCGGAATATTCATTCCGCGCGTTTGCTCCAGCCAGTCGTATAGGTCGGAAGCCAGCTGCTTTGCCACATCGGCATAAGCGGGGTCACCCATCAGGTTGTACTGTTCGTCCGGGTCGTTGATGATGTCATATAGTTCATTCTGGTCCCAGATACCCTGGTAACGCATGTATTTGTACTGGTCGGTGCGCACACCAAACACCGTTGGCGTCATCGGGAAGTCGTACTCCCAGAAGTATTCGTAATACACACGTGTACGCCAGCCTTCCTCATTTCCTTGCAACAACTGAACCATTGAATGACCAGGCATATATTCAGGCTTTTTAACGCCTGCACACTCCAGAATAGTTGGTGCCACATCAACATTTTGTACCATGCGCTCAATGTTCTTACCACCTTCAAATAGTTCAGGACAACGGATGAGCATTGGTACCTTCACCGACTCTTCGTAGAAATGGCGTTTATCAATCAAGCCGTGTTCGCCCCAGCTAAAACCATTGTCACCCATGTAAATCACCATGGTTGACTCATCCAGACCGTTCTCGCGTAACCATTCCATAACGGTACCGATGCTCTCATCTACACCTAATAGGGTTTCGCAATACTTCTGCAGGTTCTCATCAAATGTACCATTCTTACCATGATACATGTAATCAACCCCGTGCCAGCTGTGACGCTGTTGCTTCACCCACTCAGGCCATTTCAGCTCCTGGTAGTCATCTCCAACTGTTTGTGCAAAAGTGGCCGGTTTTTCAATGGTTTTGCCATCGTAAACACCATCGTGACGCCTGGCCGGCTTAAACAAGGCATGCACGGCCTTGTGCGACAAGTACATGAAGAATGGTTTTTCAGTATCTCGTTTATCCAGCCACTCAATAGCATGCTCGGTTAATAAATCGGTGATGTAGGTGTCCTCATCGTACTGGACACGTTCACCATTGATGTTCAAATTTGGTGCATAGTAATCCCCTTGCCCTTTAAAACTTTCCCAATGATCGAATCCTGGTCGCGGATCATCATGTTCATCGCCCATGTGCCACTTACCAAAGAAACTGGTTTGATAACCGGCTTTTTGCAGATACTGCGGAAAATACACCAGGTTCCCCGGATCTGGCGCCACGTTATCCACAATGGTGTGAACGTGTGAATATTGGCCCGTTAATATACTTGCACGGCTTGGCGAGCACAATGAGGTGGTGACAAAGGCGTTTTTCATGTAGGCGCCTTCGCTGGCCAGCTTATCCATCTCGGGTGTTTCGAGCCAGGGCACCTTGCCTGTAAAACCCATGTAATCATAACGGTGATCATCGGTCAGAATGAAAATAACATTACGTTGTTTGGCTCCTTCTACCCTTTCTACCTTAATTTCGTCTATATCTTCTGTTGGAGCAGTTGAACAGGCGCTCAATACCCCAAGTAATAATAAACTATAGAATAAAAAATACTTCATTTGTCTGTGTTTATTGAATGCTACATGTAATCTCCCCTAATTCATAGCGACCAGTACCCATTAACTGCATCTTCAAGGGCCAGGCACCGCTGGCTGTTGCCTCCAGTTCAATGGTCTGTACCTTTACTTTTTGCGATGGTTTAACCACTTTAGTCACTCGCTTGTCGTGCACAGGCCCCATACCAATCTTCATTTCAGGACCCTGGTAGTTAAAGGTTAAAACGATACGCTGTCCTTCTTTCAACTCAATAGTTGAGTTGTAAATCAAAGCCAAATCCCAGGGCTTCTCACCCAACTTTTTTACATCAACCACCAATTTATCTCCATTTAATTGAAAAATGGCATCAGCACCTTTGCGTGCCACTGAGTTCCAGTTATTGGTTAGCTCCGGTCCGAATGATAAATCATTGGCTTCGGCATTTGGTTTACTCCCCGACCTCAGTTCGTTAATCTCTTTATTTTGAATGCTTACAAATGCTTCAAACTGTTGCATCAGATCGGCCCTGACTTTCTTGTAATCGGAATGCTTATAATAATTTTCGGTCTCCAGGGGATCTTTTTCATAGTCATACAGCTCACCAGCTTCAATTAAGCCCTTGCTAAAAGGCTGGTCGGTGTGCCAGTTGTTTTTCATCCACAAGGTTAAACGATAACGCTCTGTGCGTAGCGAGTAGCCTTGTGTTTGTCCGCGACCAAACTGCGAAACAGCATAGTCGTTTACCTGCTTATCAACTTTTGTAAAAACCGGTAGCAGACTATTACCCTGCAATTGAGTTGGGATATCCAGTCCCGTGGCTTCACATAGTGTTGGAAACACATCCAAGGACTCTACCGGATACTGATTTTCTCCGGACGCGCCGCCAGGCTTTTTAATGATCAATGGCACACGCGTGGCCTGTTCGAAATTGGTATGCTTACACCACAACGAATGGTCTCCCAAATGCCAGCCATGATCGCCCCACAATACAATTACCGTATTCTTATCCAAGCCTTTGGACTTTAGCTTGTCCATTAGTTTACCCACCTGTGCATCAATAAAAGATACACTGGCATAGTAGGCATGTATCAACTCCTTTTGTTTCTCATCTGGCAGATTATCAGTGAAAATATCTGAGAAAGAGGCCAATGGCGGTATATCTGTGTATGAATATAACTCACCTGAGTTATGATAGGCTTTATCCACACCATTCTTCACTGCATCACGATAGGCAGCTACCCTGATATCTTCCCGCTTATACAAATCCCAGTATTTTTTAGGCGCGGCAAATGGCAAGTGAGGGCGCTTAAAACCAACCGCCAAAAAGAATGGCTCGTCGTCCTTGGCAAGCTTATCCATGTATTTGATAGCATTGTTGGCAATTTGCCCATCCATGTAGGCTTCATCAGGTACATCAGCACATTCGGTTGATGGTTTAAAGCGATCGGATACATACTTATGCATATTTTTTTCGCCTTTTTCGGCTGCTTCCTTTTCCAGAGCCTTTACCCTATCCTGATTTTCCTTTAATGCATAGTATGATAGTCCCGGTTCACCATAAGCTTCAGGATAAGTATATTTTGAGCTTTCGCGGTAAGGTATGCTCCACGATGGTCCGTCATACTCCTTATCAACGCAACGCGGATCATAAATCTTACCCACTGCCACTGTGGCATAGCCATTCTCTTTGAAATACTGAGGCATAGCCAGTATATCTGGATTCACATCACGCATGCGTGTTTTTAGATCTCTTACACCGGTATAATCGGGGCGCATACCTGTAAAAATACTGGCTCGTGAAGGTCCGCATACGGCCTGCTGGCAATGGGCGTTGGTAAACACTACTCCTTCTTTGGCCAATGCATCTATATTAGGCGTTTGCACCTCATTATGGCCGTAAGCACCTATCAGTGGTTTCAGATCGTCCACCGCAATAAACAACACATTGGTTTTCTTTTGTGCATTAAGAATGCCAACAGCTACCAATGCCACCGCTATCAATGTATATCTTAATCGTGTTCTCATCATTACTTGCTTTTAAATTCACCAAAACTTCCCGGGATTGATTGGATGTGCTTTTTCAATTCTTTTCTCATCGCTTTAACCACCTCCTGGTAGTCGGGATGATTGTACAGATTGACCTGTTCATTAGGATCATTCTCCAGGTCATACAACTGGTCAGCATCAGCATAGTGCGGATAACGTTGCGTGGCCGGAAACTCAGCATCTCCGCCTCCCGGCACAATCTGTACATGACCGAATGGTTTGGCAGGATCAGTATTATTCGGTCCCTTGCCTCTGATTTTCAGCTTCCGATTGTATTCGGTCAGAATAGTCTCCCTTTCTTCAGCAGTCAGTTGGTTCACCCATGCAGGATAGCGTAGTGCCAGGTATTTGAAGTTGCCTTTACGAACCCCTCTTGAGTAGCCAATTTCGAAATACATGGATCCTCTGTCCTCCAATTCTTGGCCATTGAGCACACGGGCGAAACTGCGACCATCAAAATCTGCTTTATTGTAATCTATACCAGCCAGTTCTAATATCGTGGGCGTAAAATCCACATTTGATACCAGCGACTTGTTAACGGCACCAGCTTTAAAACCTTTACTGCACCATATAATACTTGGATCGGCCGTGGCCCCCTGATAAACAGTCCCTTTGGCATACTGCCCATGATCATTAAAGAAAAAGATGATGGTATTGTCATACACCCCCTTCTCTTTCAGGCTCAGAATCAAAGCACCCAGAGCATCATCCATCCACAGGAGGTTGGCTTTACGATCGTTCACCGGCTTACCGGCTTGTTTCAATCGCACAGGTATGGTTGACTGATGTGGCATTACCTGCGGCGCCTTATCCAGCTTACCAATTGGCGTAATCGTCCGGTCGGCGTTCCATGCGCGTTCTGCTTCCAGAGGACCATGTGGCAAAGTAGTTGCAAAATACAGGAAAAAAGGCTTCTCATTGATCTGATGAATAAATTTTAATGCCGCTTCGGTGGACCAATCCAGGTTATGTACAGCCAGTGCGCGTGGTCCGTTAAAATCCGGGTTCTCGTAGAATAAACCGTCGGCAAAATCATACCCACAGGCATAATAAGCTTGCTGCGTAGCCTTGTAGTTAGCCAGTTGCTGCTTCATCACTCTAGCATCGCCTGCATCGGCAGTCAATGGCATAACTTTATAATCATGCACTTCATACACATGGTTCTTACCAACGGCCCCAGTGGTGTATCCACCAGACTGTAATAAGCTGGCCAGATTGGCTTCACCCGGCATGATGTGCGTATTCCACTCCACCACACGCTGACCACCATTCTTCTTAACCTGATTCAGTACCTTGGGGTTATTGGCACGGCTGGCATACTTGCCACTTAACACGTTGAAGCGACTGGGTGTACAAACCGTGGCACTTACATGCTGTCCCATCATCAGGGTGCCTTCAGTGGCCAGTTTATCCAGATTGGGTGTCAGATTCTTTCCCTTGCCCTCGGGTAAACAGTTAAACATATCACGTGTCATATCATCGGCAATAAAGAAGATGATATTGGGCTGTTGCTGCTGAGCCTGAACATTTTTCAAGCATCCACCCAACAGGATGACAGAGAGTAGTATTACATATCTTAATTGTCGCATCGCATTAGTCTTCTGATTGATAAATAGCATCGAGCCCCAACACTAAAAAGCTGGCTGCTGCATTCCAGTTAATGGCCACCTCATTGGTTGAAAAACTGCATTCCTCGTCCAGGTAGCTCAAAGCTGGTAAAGCAGAAGGATAAGCGTCCTTACCACAATCGTGCTGTGCTTGTTTGGACGGTCCGCCTGCCAATAAACCCGGAATGGGTGCATCGATGCCATCGGCTGAACAGCGTCGGTCATGCACTCTCATAGGTGGTTGCTTTCCATAGCCGGTTACAAAGGAACGGTTCAGCGGATTAGCTCCCAAAAGATAGCCAACAGCAGCATCTGCTACCTGAAGGTATTCTGTTTTATTGCTTATCAAATAAGCATGCATCAGTAACATCCCTTCATTGGCCAGCTCACTGTTACTGCCCCAGGGAAATTTAACAATGGATACACGATAAGCCGAAGCTTTATAGTTTGCTAAATACTTATTAGCCAGCTTAACTATGGCTTTACCGACTTCTTTAGCTAATTCTTTACCTTCACTGCAACTAAGCAAGCTATATAAACCTAGGGTATTAACACGTCCCCATTGAGGCACAGTGAATTTCTGTTGCCCGATATTGATGTGCTTTTTATAAGTGGCTTCACCTGTTGTAAGATACAATTCTGTTGCCGCCCAAAACCACTCATCATCAATCGAATCATCCCTATACTCCCCTGTTGAAATATCTTTTGGCTGCACATAATATACTTGCGGATTCGCCAGGCACCATTCCCAGGCTTTCTGCGCGGCATTGCGACAGGTTTCGGCTAATCCGGTATAAGTCTGCTCATTGTTCTTAAGCACACGACTGGCTTTGGCCATGGTTGCAGCAAAGTCCAGTGTGGCCGCTGTGGTTTTCATCACAACGTAGCGTTGCAGCGGATCTTTATGCGGCATCACCATCCCGCAAAAGCGTTTGGTCGTCAGCTTGTGATAAACACCTCCGTCATTCGGGTCCTGCATGGTCAACATCCACTTAAGGTTAATTACTGCTTCGTTCAGTACATCAGAAGCGCCATTACCACTCTCAGGAATATTCAGCTGGATGGTTTGCGTGTATTCAGGAAATAATTCACATAAATGCAGCAACGAGAAAGTACTGATACCCGAATTCACAATGTATTTACCGTAGTCACCGGCATCGTACCAGCCACCCGGCGATACAATCGTGCTTCCCTCGGGGCGAAGAGCATCTGCGGCCGACTTGTGAACAATCACTTTATCATCGGGGTGCCCGGCAGGACGTGCGTAAACTCCGGCATACTGCTTTTCAATAGGAACTGATACACGCGCCATGTAAAAGGACTTAACCAAGGCACTACCCAGCTTGGTATACTTGTCGTTCTGAATCAGTACAGGTGTAGGTTGCTTCAGCCCATCCACCAACAACTGGTAGTGTCCTTCCCTGGTCCATTTTGACACATCGGCACAACAAACGCTGGTACCGGAGTAGGGCCATTCACTGGCTGCGGTTAACTTACCGCTAATAACTTCCTGACCATCTTCACTTTGCAGTACAAATGGCTTGCCAGCTAAATCTTTCCCGAAAAACACATACTTCTCCGAGGATGACACAAATCCATATTGATTATAGTTTTGCGCTGTAATAAATTGGACACCAACAATTAAAAGAAGCCCTGTTATAATATTTCGAAAGCTCTTCATACTCATCTATTTTACGAAAAAGGGTATTGTAAGCAAATTATTATCAGCGGATGAACCACCAACCATTGCTGTAAACTCACCCTCATCGATGACGGGTTTAAAATCTTTGTCCAGATACTGTAACATATCCGGTGTAATTGTAAATGTTACCTGTGCCGTTTCTCCGGCTTCCAGGCGGATTCGGCGAAATGCCTTTAATTCTTTTACTGGTCGTGTAACCGGACAATATTTATCATTAAGGTACACCTGCACCACTTCTTCACCAGCCACATCAGAGGTGTTAGTCACTTCCACCTTCAGCATTAATGATTCATCGGCTGAGATCGTCTCCTTAGATAATCGCAGGTTCTGATAAATAAAGTCGGAATAGCTTAAACCATGGCCAAAAGGAAATAAAGGACCTGATTGAGCATCCACATATTTGTGAAAATAATGGGAAGGTTTATGATTGTAGATGGCCAGCTGATGTCCAACACTACGCGGAATACTAATGGGTAGCTTGGCCGATGGATTCACTTCGCCATACAGTATCTGGGCAAGTGCTTTCCCTCCGAAACTACCAGGCTCCCATGCTTCTACTACTACCGGCACATTTTCAGCTATCCATTCGGTAGCGAGTGGACGCCCGTTAACCAAAACAACAATTGTAGGTGTGCCTGATGCATATACAGCTTCAACCAACTGCTGCTGCAGTCCTCCCAATTTAATATCTGAACGGGCTGAATTCTCCCCGCAGGTTTTATTGTTCCAATCCCAGCGGAATGAGTTTTCACCAACCACCACAATGGCTAAATCAGCTTTCTGCGCTCTCAATCGGGCTTCCTTCACTTGCTTTTCAGTCACATCATTAGGATTATTTCCTACGTTTAAGTAATCAATTCTGGCGCTTTCATCAGTTTGTTGCAGGCCTTCCAGGATGGTGATTGTATTTTCTTCAGGCTGTTGATAAGCCCAGTCTCCCAAAACGGTTTCGTTATGTGCATTAGGCCCTGTAACAAATACCTTCTTATATTGTCCTTTCTGCAGTGGTAATAAACGGCCTTCATTTTTCAGGAGAACGATTGATTTTTGAGCGGCTTCCAGGGCTGTTTGCTGATGTGCTTCGTTAAATAAGACTGCATCAGTTTGTGTTTCACTGGCATAAGGATTTTCAAATAAACCCAGACGGAATTTTGCTTCCAGCAGTCGTCGAAGGCTTTCATTGATACGCTCTTCAGTCAAGCGGTTTTGCTGCACTAACTCCACAATAGGTTCCAAAAAATCGGGGCCATGCATGTGCATATCCATACCAGCTTTCACCGTTTGATAGCAAGCCTCTGTTTGGTTCTCAGCAACGAAATGACGGGTTGCCAGTCGCTCAATATCCATCCAGTCACTCACAATAAAACCTTCGAAGCCCAACTCATTGCGTAATACATCGGTCATCATCCACTCATCGGCGTGGCAGGCAATACCGTTTAACTCATTATGTGCAGTCATTACAGAAAAAACGCCGGCATCAACCGCTGCTTTATAAGGCCGTAAAAACACCTCTCGGATAGTTCTTTCGGATAAATCGGTAGGTGCACCATTAAGGCCATTCACCGATTCGCTTCCGGCAATCAGGTGTTTGGCACAGGCTATCACATTGAAACTATCCGGATGTGTTGTATTTTGCAAACCTTCAATCATGGCAACACCCATTTCGGCTACCAGGAAAGGATCTTCCCCAAATGTTTCGCCAACACGGCCCCAGCGGGCTTCACGCGCCACATCCACATTCGGTGTAAAGGTCCAGGTGGCACCTGTGGCACGCATCTCTTTTGCTGTTTCCACCGACATTTTCTTAACCAATGCCGTGTCCCAGGTACTGGCCAGTCCAATAGGTGTTGGGTATACAGTTGCACCATTTACCAAAGCTGTTCCGTGGATGGCATCAATCCCAATCAACAAAGGAATTTTTAGCCTACTCTTTTGAGCCAGCGACTGCAGATAATTGGCCTCTTTAACATCCACCACATGTAAAAATGAACCTATCATGCCTTGCTCCACCAAACGCTCCACATCACTTGAATGTAAATTTGGATAAAAGCCCTGTGCGTCGCTTTTCTCCATATCTTCCTTGCTCAGGTCTTTTTCGGCCTGTCGCATATGATCCAGTCCAACATACTGGCACATTTGCGCTACCTTTTCTTCCAGCGTCATGCGCTTAAGCAAATCTTCAACACGCTCAGGTACGGGTGCGGTAGCATCTAAATAAAGTGGCTCCGTTTTCGTTTGGTTGTGACACCCCACTATGGATATCATTAGTATTAAGACTAATATATGGTACGATTTAAACATGATCTTTCCTTTTGACAGTTGTGACTGGGCCAGGTTGTTAGAGATGTCAACCGAAGTGACTAACTATAAGCTAGTCACTCCGGTTCATCTCGATATTTTTAATTATAAGACTTTAACGCTTATGTTAGTAGCCCGGGTTTTGGTCTGCCGCACTGATATTTGGATTGGCAGTGATTTCCGATTGTGGTATAGGCATCAGCATATTCCGCGAATTATCAGGTAACTCAACATCACGTTGTACATTGAAATCATAACCAGGATGATTATTGTGAACATCCACCACATTGGTTTTGAAATACTCGTAACCACGACGACGATCATTGAACCACTCATGTCCTTCTCCCAGCAACTCATAACGGTACTCCATCATGATAGCTGCTCTGAATTCCTCCTGTGTCATACCAGTCCAATCTGCAGGTTCCACTGCAGCCACATCAGCCGAAGCACGAGCACGTGCCAGTACCTCATTAACATATGCGTACGCATTATCCGGACCATTCAGTTCGTTTTCAATCTCAGCCAACATTAACAATACATCAGCATACCTGAATGGTACAAAATTCATGTTAGTGTTGTAATTCATCTTTGTATGATCGTTGATATAGTATTTATTCAACCATGGGTAACTCTTATCCTTATTATTACGCTTGGTAAAAAATGGATATGATTTAATGATTTGTGTATTTCCGTTGGCCAAATACTTTACCCACTCAGATTTAAAAGTGGCTGCAATGCGAGGATCATCAGCGTACTTATCTGCATGTAAATCGTAACATTCAATATTTGGTTTGATACGCCCCCAAACTGAGCGACCGGCATTACCATTTGATGCTGTAAATAATTGATGTAGGCGTAAGGTATTTTCTTCGTTACCCATAATCTCAAACACTGATTCCGAGGTAATATTGCTGGTGGTTTCATTCCAGAGCGTGCGATAATCTGCCACTAATGAATACTTACCATATACCTTAATGGCCTCATCATAGGCTTTTTGCCAGTAATCCGTTTCGCCAGCTGTTTTATTGCCTGCCAAAGTCATGTACACTTTAGCCAGCAGCATGTTGGCCGCAGGAGCCGCAGGACGCCCATCGTATTGAGAATCCGTATCCTTAAGCAGAGAAGCTGCCATTCCAAAGTCTGTGATCACCTGCTCATAAACAGCATCACTACTGGCCCTTGGCTGGTTTATGGTTTCAAAAGTTACCGTCTTAGTAATCAATGGCACACCACCATAAATACGCACAAGGTTAAAGTATGTCAAACCCCTCAGAAAATAAGCCTGACCTAAAATATTATTCTGCTCGTCCACATCCGCCAGCTCAACAAGCGACAGATTATCAATGATGTCGTTGGCACGTGCGATTACTCTATAGGATGACTTCCAAACATTCTCAACAAAATTAAGTGATGGTGTCTGTTGAAAAATCAGAATATCATTTAAACTGGCATCACGGTTGGATGTATATAAGCCCGATGAAAAATAAGTCAGATGCATAAAATCAGCACCGTAGTAGTTAAAGTCCGCAATTGCAGAGTAGCAACCATTAAGCACGGTATTAGCTCCTTCCACACTACTAAACAGATTGTCAGCAGCTGGAAATTTAGGTTCTTCTTCCATGGTGCAGGCGCTCCATGTCATTAAGAAGGATAATAGTGTATATATGATATAATTACGTTTCATTTTTCTAAGTTTTCCTGGTTAGAAAGTAATGTTCATTCCAATTAGATATGTCTGTACATCAGGTGTTCCAATCCAGTCAACACCCATGATACTTCCATCGTTCAGGAAGCTGGTAATTTGTGGATTATATCCACTATAATTGGTAATTGTAAACAGGTTACGGCAAGAGCCATAAATATGCAGATTGCTTACAACGCTTGTCCAATCAACCGGAATATCGTAACCCAAAGTCAGGTTATTCAGGCGGAAGTAACTGCCATCCTCAACAATTCTGTCTGATAAGTACTCGTTGTAGGCATACCCAAGACGTGGATAAGTATTGGATGGTGCATCAACACGCCAGGCCTGCTCATAAGTTTCGGTCAGGATATTTTTGCTATTACCTTCGGCATAGGCCAATTCCATATTATATCCATTAATAATGTCATTGCCATACACACCATCAAATAAGGCGCTCAATGTTAATCGTTTGTACCTCACATTCAGGCTAAAGCCATAAGTAAAATCAGGATTTGGATTACCAATTAATGTCTTATCCATATCATCGATATTGCCATCTCCGTTCTGGTCTACAAAAATCACGTCTCCAGCCTGGTTAGGGTTACCATTAAAGGTTGCGCCCTCAGCTGCAGCTGTCTCATCCTGGTAGATACCATTGGTTTGCCATCCCCAGAACATACCAATTGGTTGCCCTTCCATAAAAATGTTGGCTGGCTGCTTAAAGTAAGTACCTGTTGACACACTGCTGCCAAAGTAAAATACCTCTGATGATTCCTGGCCGTTGATCCAAACATTGGTTGGTGCCAGTCCCAGATTCTTTACTTTATTGCGGTTCAACGAAAAGTTAGCTCCCAAATCAATACTAAAATCTTTCTTATTCAATACTAATCCATCAACACTAAATTCAATACCCTTGTTTTCAATCTCACCCCGGTTAATAAACATATTTGCAAAACCATTGGATGGACCCAATTCAATTTCCTGCAATAAATCTTCTGTGTTCTTATAGTACACATCAACAGTTGCATTTAAACGCCCTTTAAAAAAGCCTAAATCAATACCAGCATTGTACTGCTCTGTTGTTTCCCAAGTCAGATTCGGATTAGGAATACGCGCCGGCACATTACCCACAACAGTTGAATTCGTTGCATTCACATAATAGGCTGTATTATAGGTACCAAGCGTTTGGTATGGTGAGATAGCCTGATTACCAGTCATCCCCCATCCCACTCTAAGTTTCAGGTTGTGAAAGAAGTCCAAATCTTTGATAAATGGCTCTTCCATCACTCGCCATGCAAAAGCAGCTGCAGGATAGTAACCCCACTGGTTACCCGGACGGAATTTTGAAGACTGGTCAGCTCTGAAACTGGCTGTTAACACATAACGATCTTTGTATGAATAGTTCACACGACCAAGAGCTGAGAAGATAGCTTCTTCAGCCATAAGAATACTAAATGGACGATAGATTGTTTGTCCGGCTTGTGGATAATCAGCTCTCAGGCTCTTATCCGGGAAGTTGGCAACTTCGTAGATTTTGTTTTGAGTATCTACACCATCGTAGGTTACACCAGCGACTGCATTGATGTTATGCACCTTATTAAAACGGCGGTTGTACATCAACAGGTTATCAATAACGTAAGCATAACGATCCAGGTATGAGTAGTTGGCCAAACCATTCTCTTTCTGTCCAACAAAAACACCCGTGTCATAAAACTTACTACGATCTTTCTTACGGTAATCCAGACCTGTATTGATCTTATACTTCAAGCCCTTCATTATTTCGTAGGTGAATGCTACCGTAGAGTTGATGCGCAATTCTTTTGTTTTATCATCAAAATCGGTCAGCCATGAGTATGGATTAGAAATATCTAAATCCAAATCATCTTCATTAACCTCTCCAATAAGTGGACGATAACCCAAAACCTGCTTTGTAAAGCTTCGATTACCTCCCGATTTGCTACCTGCCTGCGCAAATGTACCATCCTGATACATCATACTTACACGGGTATCCATCTTTAAACGATCACTAATGTCACGTGTGAGGTTTAAACGCAAATCACTGCGTTTGATACGAGTCGTTTCAACAATCCCTTTCTGATCAGAAAAGCCTGCAGAGAAATAGTAGTTGCCTTTCTCTGAACCACCCCTGATAGCCATGCCTTCGTTGTGACTTAAACTCATCTCATACACTTCATCCTGCCAGTTAACCTGGTCATAAAGGCCTCCTATTACAGGCTGTTCATTTTCATCGTATGTGAGTGCATATACCTGATTGCCTTCAACATGGTAGCGAGGCTTATTACCTGATAGTTCTTCAAATTCATTCTGATAGTTGGCAAAACCAATCCCATCCAACACATCAATGTCCTTATAGATAACATTCCATTCTGCCGTTCCATAGGCCGATACTGTTGCTTTACCTTTCTTACCAGCACCACTTTTGGTCGTAATCATTACCACACCATTGGCACCACGCGAACCATAAATAGCCGTTGCTGAAGCATCTTTAAGCACCTCTACTTTTTCAATATCTCTCGGATTAAGCCCAGTTAAGCCATTTTGCTGCGCCTGTATTTCGTTGGCATCAGTTGATGGATCGCTTACCTCTGTTCCGGCAGTACTAATAATAACACCATCCACTACATACAGCGGTTCATTATTTCCTCTTAAACTGTTTGTTCCTCTTATTCGCACACTCACAGCTCCACCCGGGCTACCAGCATTGCCTACCACCTGAAGACCCGAAGCACGTCCCTGTAACAACATATCTACAGAAGGATACTGCCTTGCCACTTCGTCACGCGCCTGAACTGATGCTATTGAACCAGTTACATCACTCTTTCGCATCTCACCGTAACCAACCACAACAACTTCATCCAGGTCAGTTACATCTTCCTGCATCACTACATTAATAATAGTCTTACCGCTTGCTTCAATTTCCTGTGTTTTAAACCCAATAAAGGAATAAACAAGAACACTTCCATCATTTTGAATAGCTAACGAGTAATTACCGTCGATATCGGTAATTGAACCGGTGGTTGTACCCTTAATAAAGATGGATACACCGGGTAAAGCTTCACCATTGGTGTCGGTGACTTTACCTGTTATCTGTTGCCCATTTTGACCAAAACTGATAACAGATATGAATAAGACCATTAAGCCTAACATCAATTTTTTCATCTGCTTAGATTTTTTTCAAAGGTCAGTTGAAACCACCCGACAATCAACAATAGGGGAATAATGACATAACCACTATTAAGGCTTACCGGCTTGTTTCAAAACCTGGATTTTTGATACAATAATTACGTTACAATATTACTGACCGATGATGCGATACAAGATATAGAAATCGTTCCCAAAGGGTAGGAATATGGTTCGGTTTTTTTCATCCACGAGTAGAACACAACAATAAATCATTCATATTCAGCAGAAATCAATCTTCCACATTCACACAAATAACCAATTGTATACAATGGAACCCTCTGCCGAGTTGTTGGCTCTCTGCCTGGCATATGCGCCTGATAGTTAAAAAATGGCATAATGCGAACGATTCTCACTACCTATATGAATCATTTGTACTCCCGACCTGTTCTTTCTTTATTCGCAACTGTTTTCAAAGTATATTGGCAACTTTTATTGCTTATATTTGGTATATAAATAAGGAAAACAAGCTTGTCAACATATATATCTATGCTATTTTCAAAGCGCATATTATTCATCAGCACACTTCTGCTATATGCTTTAACTGCTCCGGTATGGGCCCAATTTAACTACAGTTTTCAACAATTGTCGGTTGATGAGGGACTGAAAAACAGTCGGGTTGTTTCGGTGGTTCAGGATAAAGAAGGCTTTATGTGGCTGGCTACTCATAACGGCCTTGATAAGTTTAACGGGGCCGATATCAAGCACTACTCGCTTTCCTCCCCCGATGGTCTGTTCACCAACGATGACATCATCAACTGCCTGGTGCTATCAGACAAATATGATATTTTGTGCGGCACCAAAAACGGCAACCTGTATGCCTACGATCGTAAAAAAGACAGCTATTATAAAGTACTGCCTTTTGAGCATAGCGATGCTTTATTCAATATTTATGCTATCCTGTCGGAGGATGAAGAGAACATATGGATTGGCACCACCGGTGGTTTGTATCACTTTGACACCAACACCTCAAAAATATCGGCTGTTGAACAAATTACGCAAGGCGTAAACGAAATTACCTCTTGCAATAAGGAGCATTTATGGATTGCCACAACCAAGGGTTTATACCTGCTTAATAAATCAACCAGAACTCTTGTGGCTATTAAAACAGATGATGATCTGACAGATAAACTCAATGGCATTGATATTATGTCCCTGCACCATGACCAGGATACCCTATTAATTGGTACACGGAACTCGCAGATATTAAAATGTCAGGTGAAAGGGCATGAACTTATTTTAATGGCTAGTCAGGGATTTGGCAACAATGAAAAGAACTACCCGGTTACGGACATTATCCCCACACCCGACCGACGACACTATGCTGTAGCACTGGATGGGGTTGGCCTGTATATTACAGATAAGGCATTGGCTGTTGAAGAAACATACATATCTGACGACAACAACCTCAACTCATTATCATCCAATGGAGTTTATGAGCTTTATTACAGCCATGATAATATTCTTTGGGTAGCTACCTACGGTGGCGGTATTAACATTGCCGATCCCAATAAAAAACAGTTTCATGTGGCGCAACACATCCCTCACATCTACAGCAGCTTGCGCAACAATGTAGTTAATGCTATTGTAGAACATGAGGACCAGTTGTGGTTTGGCACCAAGACGGGCATTAGTGTTTATCGTCCGCAACAATCGAAATGGAAACACATACCGGCACTAAAAAAGACGATTGAAAAACCTTTTCATGTGATGTCGATGTGTAAAGGTATGGACGAGTCCATCTGGGTGGCATCCTATGGGCGCGGACTCATAAAGATAAATCCAGAAACGGGTAAGAAACAGACCATCCATAAAACATCGCCCGGCCCCTATCAAACACAAACCAACCACCTGTACCAGGTGATGTGCGATAGCGAGGGACGTATATGGACAGGCGGTATCTGGGGTGGTGTAAGCATCATTGATGAGCAACAACAGAGCTCTTACATGGTTAACATCAGTAATGTGCGCTCCTTGTGCGAATACAACGATAAGGTACTCATAGGCACCCTTTTTGGTTTATTCATTGTTGATAAGGAAACGCTTGAAGTAAGCCGGCCTACCAACAGCCTGCTGCTCAAAAGCCGTATTATTTGCATGAACGTACACCCGACCACCGGTAACCTGTTTTTAGGTACCGATGTGTATGGATTGCTGGAATGGGATATAACTGCTAATACCCTTACACAGTATGATGACACTCACCTGCCATCGAGCTATATACGCAGTGTGTTGTGGGATAAGCAAGCGCGCATGTGGGTCAGTTCAACAGGCGGACTCTCTGTTTTCAATGATTCAACACGGGTATTTGACAACTATAACATCAGCGATGGACTTGCCAATACTGAGTTTTCGGAGAATGCGGCCTGCCTGCACTCCTCGGGTCAGATGATATTTGGCGGTCCAAAAGGCATATCATGGTTTTACCCGGAACAGATCACTAAATCGGCACAGATAACCACACCCCTCATTACCAATGTAAGCCTGTTTGGCCAACAGCTGCAGATACAAGCTGATGGTCCGCTACGCGAGAATATAAATTCTCAAAAGACATTAAAACTAGAACACGACCAAAACTCATTGAGCTTTGAATTTGGGGCCATCTGCTACACCAACCCGCAGAAGGTGAGCTATAAATGGACGCTTGAAGGCTTTGAAGAGCAATGGAACGGTCCAACATCCGTTCGGGAAGCCATCTACTCGAAGCTGCCACATGGTAATTACACGCTTAAGTTAATGGTAACCAACGACGATGGCGTGTGGCAACCAGAGGTGAAGACCATGCAGATTAGCATAGCGCCACCATTCTGGAAAACACCACTGGCTTATGTACTTTATGGGCTAATACTGATAGGGCTGATACTGCTTAATATGCACTATTACCACATCATTATACAGGAGCGCCATGCCTCTGAGAAACAGCAATTTTTTATTTCGATTGCACACGATTTACGCACCCCTCTTTCACTGATTAAGCTGCCGGTAGAAAAGATGGTGGACGAAGGTGGCAAAAGCGAATCGGAGCAGCGCAATCTGAACCTGGTGAAGCGTAACGTCGACCGACTAACCAACCTGGTGAACCAGCTGCTGGATTTTCAGAAAGCTGACTTGCAGAAGATGCAGCTACAGGTGGAGAAAACAAACCTCAATGAGTTTATTACAGAACGTCTTGAATCCTTTGCTCCTCTGTCCACTGAGAAACAAATTGCCGTTACTGCCTCGCTGGATGAACATGCTACTTCGCTATGGCTCGACCGTAGTAAGATGGAGAAGGTGATGTTCAACCTCTTGTCCAATGCATTCAAGTACACCCCAATGGGTGGCCATATTGAGATCGTCACCGAACTGAGTGGCAGATACGCCATCATCCATGTGAAAGATACGGGTGAAGGCATCCCCACCAACCAACAAAAGAATATCTTCCAACGCTACTACAGGGCTACCAATGCCATCAACTCCAAAGAGGTGGGCAGTGGCGTAGGATTAATGCTTACCAAGCAGCTGGTTGAACTGCATAAAGGGAAAATCAGCTTTAAGAGTGAATACGGCAAAGGTTCCACTTTTACAGTGAAACTGCCGCTGGGAGACAAACATTATAACCCTGAAGAGATACGCCATTTTGAAAGCGAAGAGAGCACATTAACCCCTATCTATACCGACACGGTTGAAGTAACCGAAAGCAATAGCACGGGGCCCAAACTGCTGCTGGTGGAAGACAATCCTGAGTTGCTCGACAACCTGGCCATTGAGCTAAGCAGTCAGTACCAGGTGCTGAAAGCGGCCGATGGTGAAGAAGGTTATACGCTGGCAACGGAAGAAATGCCGGACATCATTGTATCGGATGTGATGATGCCTAAAATGAATGGCCACCAGCTTTGCGTGAAGCTCAAAGGTGAACTGTCGACCTGCCATATACCTATAGTGCTGCTGACGGCCCTTGACTCACCTGATTATAAACGCGAAGGACTGGAACACGGCGCCGATGCCTACCTGGAGAAACCTTTTGACATTAAGCTGCTGAAAGTACAGATAGCCAATCTACTTAAGAACCGTCAGCTATTAAAGCAAAAGTTCCTGGAGCCTTCCACAAAGGTTGAGGAAGTATCCACCAACAGCACCGACCAGGTATTTCTGGAGCAGATTAAAGCCTTTGTGATTAATAACATCGACAGCGAAAAGCTGACGGTGGAGAATACCGCCCGTGAACTGGGCATGAGCCGCCCTGTGCTCTACCGCAAAATTAAATCGATGACCGACGTGTCGCCCCAGCAGTTTTTGATGACCATTAAGTTGCAGGAAGCGGCCCGCATCATGAAGGAGGAAGGGAAAAACATTAGCGAAACGGCTTATATGATTGGCTTTACCGACCCTAAGTATTTTAGCCAGACCTTTAAAAAGTATTTTGGCGTAACGCCCAGCCAGTATTTAAGAGGGTAGTACAAGGGTTTAGGGTTTAGGGTTGGGAGTTTAGGTTTTTGGGTTAAAGACAATAGTTAGCTGCAGTGGTTATGGAATATTCTTTTGACGTCGGTGCAAAAGCAGCTTAACTTTACAGCTGATATCTGCAATAATGATATCCTTTTTGAATATAGGGCGGACATTGCAACAGGAGAATAGTGAGTATAAGCAATTAGTTGCACAATAATTACTAATTAAACCTGTGAAATGATGAAAACAATGACCGCTAAGACCAAACAGCAGCTGCTCAGCTCCAATGAGAAAGCTGCCATCAGCGCTGAAATTATGACCTTTATACAAGAGATGCGCGAAGGTATGAGCCAGCTAGATGCAAAAGCTGCTTTTAAGAACTTCATTACTACACCCGAGTTTAACTACATCAGCATCCATGGTAAGATATTGGACCATGCAGGCCTTATAAAAGAAGCCAACGAAGTATTTGTACCGGCGCAAAAAGCACAATACAATTTCAGGGTTGAGCATATTAAAGTATTGTCGCGCGATACTGCAGTAGTCACCTACATTTCCAGTGGCACCTTCTTCTTTCCAGATTCCACCCTACATTTCCCCGATTGTGCTACTTCACTGGTTTGGGTAAAAAGAGAGGACGGCTGGAAAGTGCTGCAGATGCAGGAATCTGTGCAGGAATCGGAATTTGTACAGACGATGCTGGAGAGTTAGTAATAAAGCAAAGAGCCAGTGAATTAATTACTGGCTCTTTATTTCTAAAACTTTGATAAGTGCTTATTGATTAAATAACCCTAAACTCATCAATACATCCATCCTGAGTTGAAATTTTCACAACCTCTCTGAAAACAAATTAGCGTTAACGCTTTATCAACTTATGCGTAATACTTTGTCCTTCCAATTCTAAATGCAACAGATATACGCCTCTGGGCAAGTGAGCAGTGAAAAGCTGCTTAACGCCCTGGCTATATCCTACATCCATTTTCTGACCATTTAAATTTGTTAGGTAACAATTGACTACACCAGCTGCCGGCAGGTTTATAAAATCGGTGAAAGGATTGGGCCCAACAGTAGTTGCTTTCGCCAAATCATGCACAGCCGTTGAACCAGAGTAATCAATTTTCAGATAAGGACGATTGGCTTCAACTGCATCATCCGATGATTTAACACCAAAATATACCGATGCATTATTACACCCCGTTGTTGGTGAATACACCACAAAACCAAAGTTTAACTCCGGATTCTCCTTCCAGTAGTTATAGGCCGAAGTGATATCATACTCTTGCACGCCCAGATTATTAGGGTATGAAATGGCAAGCGGACCAAAGAAGGCCGTAGACTCTTCTGTGGGCAGGTTGTTTTGCACCAAACTCATCTCATCCCAATCGCTGGTGCATAGGTAAAAATAGAAATCAGCTGTACAATTGCTGTAGCAATAACTGGTATGCTCAATATGTGTAACACCAAAATAAACGGCATTAACCTCTTCTGGTAAGGTGGACACATCAAACTTAAAGTAACCCTTATAATCACTTTCATTACAGCTACTACGCGGGCTGGTTAAAACATGATCTAAACCTCCCTTGTTATCTCCAGGTGAATAGCGGTTAACCCAAGTGTCTTTACCACCAGTTAAGCCACCTTCGTCGCTACCATTGTTTGCGCCTGGGCCGGGTTGATAAATCATGATGTTTTGAGCCGACACATAGCTGCCCATAAACAATAATGCCAGGAGTAAAATTGTTCTCATAATCAATACGTATAAAGTTAGTTTGTTCAAATACGAACTAAAGGTAGATGAATAAGTGCAATTAATCCACAGTGATTTTGTGCTTATTGCCAGATATTAGATAAGACCACAAAAGACTCATAATCCGCACCTTAACAAAGAAAGCCGTATATGTATTATAATATTCGGGTCATAAATAATAAGAAGATAGCGAACTAACCGACATCAATCAACCATACTTAAATCATCACTATTTAGATTTAACCACTCTATTGCCGAGTCCTTTGTTGAAAAGATACCGTAATCAATTCGACGCTTGTCCAGTGTTTGATGAATCGTTGAGTACACCACCTGCTCTGGCGTATTGGTTATGATGGCTACTCTCTTTTCTTGTGCCAGTGCATCAATAGGAGCAACAAATGCCAGGTACTCCTTCATGCGTTTCTCCATTTCTTTGGAAAAAACAATATCAACAGCTCTGATATCAATTATATAGCTATAGTTTGGATTGAAATCTTTATCTGCTATCTGCTGTGTTTTAAAACTGATGTAGTCATTTAGTTTGACAGGTCCCTTTAATACCTCAACCACCAGCTCCTTGTCTTTAATGATAGTGTATTTTAAGGTTATATCCATTGTACCACAGCCAGTTTAATCATTCAGTATTTCAATAACTGCTGCTGAACGAAATTGTTTAAAACACCGGCTGCATTTTTTAATAAGTACAGGTTGTTATGTGAATGGTGGTCGAACCATTTAGCCATAAAACGATTACAAATCTTTATAGGAACACATCTTATCTTGCCCTGATTCGCCTGAGAATAGTTCAATTTTATTATCGGCGGGCATAAATACAACATCAGGAAGGTTGACTGTTCCAAAGTCTAAATATCTTAGTGTTTCGCTATCGGATGTATTCTTCAATTGATGCACTCCTTTTTCACCAGCCGGAAACCTGAGCACATCGCCAGGCTTCACTTGTAACACTTCGCTGCCTGTTAGCACCTCTCCTTGCCCCGCAATAATATAAAAGACCTCCTCGTTGCAGGTATGATAATGAAGTGGCCAATTGGCTTTACCCGGCGGAATCTCATAAATATCGCAATACAGTTTATTAAGGTGTTTATCATCAATCAGTCTTTTCCTATTATGCGCTATCTCATCCCCTTTCGACCAGGTATTTGATTCCACTTCCTGCTCGTTGTTTGCAAATATTTTGTATTTCATTGATGTCTGGTTTTTAAGTTGTCAATTCGGCTATTGTGGGCAGTTACTTTTCATTGTAAGAAAGGCTATACCCCAGCTAAGCGAAGTCCTCAACTTCGTTTAATTTAACTGGTAGTTTAAAACTACCTTTTTGTTTCGACGTAATTACAAATTACGCCGAGCGGGGGACATTCTGAAAACCTAATTCTGTTAATTCACTTTCTTCTTAAGATTCACAAATAGAATAATCGTAGCCCATGTTAAAAGCAATAGTTGAGAAACTGAAGCAACCTTTGTTGTTAAATCTGTTATGTGTCCAGTCAATATTGCTGTAACTTCAATTAGGTATAGAACAAGTAGCAACAAAGTAAAATACTTAGTCCATTTATAACCTTGTCTTACAAGAAATCCAACACCTCCAACTAGTAAAATATTAATAACAACTAAATAAATTGGATTTACTTCATTTTTAGAAATTAAGGGTACAACTAACTGTAAAAAAAAGATGAGTCCTGCAACAATAAAAATTAGATTTGAGGATTTTCCATAATTTAAATTAACGGTATTGTTCATGATATAAAATTTGGGTTATTATTGTTTGTTATTACTTTTATGTGCGGAATAGCAAATGTACAACGGCTCGAATATGCAGAGTGCGAGGTTTTAGGCGCTTCGCTATCAAACCGCTACTTGATTTATTAAATACTTTAATGTGCAAATTAACTGAATCGTCCTGCATTATGTATATATTATTGTAGCATTTGTATCTATCTTACCAATTTATATGATTCATCTACTTCTTTAATCAATAATTCCATATTTAGGTAATAATTCAGATAAATTTCCATGTACTTTTTTAGAGTCTTTTCTTCTGTAGATAAATCCTCTTTATTTGAAATAGATGATAAGTCAATTCCATCTTCTTTCTTTTGTATCAGTTTTTGCCTTAAGTCTTCAAATTCGTTGATTTTATTATAAATCTTTCTAATCTTTCTGAATTCAGAAGATTTCATTCGAACTAAACTCACTTTATATGTTTCAAAATCAGATGGACTGTCTATAAGTTTGTTTTGTATAACATCAACACTTAATGTTCCATTTTGGTCAAGTGCCTGTTTTCTAATATCGACGAGTATATACTTCATTTGCTCAAGTTCAATAGAGACAAAGCGTTTAGCGCTTTTTAATGTACGATTGTCTTGAATATTCATTGTCAGAATTGCTCCTAGTATAGTAATTCCAGCTCCGACAACAGCACTAATAATAATTTCCCAAAATTTTGTCATAAATAGATTCTTAGATTTTATTTATTCGTATACTGTCATTTCCTTATAAACGCCAACCAATCGATATACAACATCCAATACCGTATATCAAAAGCACCATTTGTTTTTATAAAACTAGTAAAAAAGCATAATAGCACTACATAATTGTGGTATTTAATAATTAAAAATCATTTTAATTAACAGTACACATTGTTTATTGTAAATTTTATTTTATCTTCATCGTCAGTTTTGGTGCTCCTACAACATCAGTAACTGCCATCGGACATTAACTAATCGGTATTTTAAAGAATTAAACAGCTAAGCCACTAGCAGGTTTTGCGCCGTTCTTTGACATACTGACCCCTTCTGCATTACACATCAAGGCAATACACCCTAATAAAGTGTATATATCCATTAATTTTGAGGGCTATTATTGCTCCATGCATTATTACCAGCCAACTCAAGCTTATTGACCAACGTTCCAGGTTCGATAACACCAATCAATAGATTGCTGCCTCTGCACCAGCTTACGTTAAAGACCAACACCACCTGATTGACACTCAACCAACTCTGATTAACATTCAACCAGTAGTGATTAAGGCTCCACCAGGTCATTTTAACACTCCACCATCCATTGTTAGCATTGCACCAATCATTGTTAAGGCTCCACCACTTTAAGTTAGCATTCAACCAACTCTGAATAACATTCAGGCAGTTCTTGTTAGCTATCCACCATTGTGCGGAACATTAACTAAGGCTTGTTGAGGCTTAACAATCACCGTTTAGCTATTAACTAAATGGCGTGCAAAACCAACTTAGCATAAACTGATGTATTATTTGACTATAACTACCTATTTAATCATTTAACTAAATTTAAAACTATGACGAAACTTATTAGAGTATTCAATTTACAGGATGCGGTGCTGCAGCAGCATGGCAAAAATGTTTCGGAAGTCATATCCGAAGACATTGAGCAATTCAAAGCATTTGACTCCACCTTCAGCGAGAGTTATCCCGAACTACTTAAGACAGCGCTGGATTCGGTACTGGGCTCAAGCAGTGATATGGTGGTAATTGATGAGATGGCTGAAAAAACACAGGCCGTACACGATGCCATGGCTGCTTGTAACACGGCCTTCCGCACCATCCAATTTTTTATCAAAAAAGCTTTCCCAGGTAATAAGGCTGTGCACAATCAGTTTGGCTTTAATGACATTAGAAAAGCACGTCAAAGCCAGGGTAATATGCTCAGATTTATGAATGACTTTACCAGGGTGACGGCCAGCTATAAAACAGAACTGATAACAGCTGGCTGCAGCGAGCCACTGATTGACAGCCTGCCGCAGTTATATGCCAACCTACAAGAGGCCGAAACAGCGCAGGAACTGTTTAAAAAGGAACGCGGCCTGCTAACACAAGAGCGTGTTGAAAAGCTGAACGAGCTTTACCGCTTGCTGACGCCTGTAAGCGAAATGGCACAAATTATTTATGCCGATGACGAAGCGCGCCGTGCCCGTTATTCCCTGCCTAGCCCCAAGTCGTCGACCAACAGTGCCGATGACCTGATAGTATCGTAGCTTCATACGTTGTTTTGCTAATATCCCAGCCCGTCAGGTACCTTTAGCCTGGCGGGTTTTTTAGTGTTTACAAACTGACTGAATGTAGTGCCGCTCGCCCTGCGGATTTCTCCCCAAGGGGAGAATGTGTTCCAGACTAATCCTTTCTTTCACTCATTGAGTGAGTCCCATGCTGCGTTGATGAGCAGGTAATTACTATAAAAACAAAATCCCGAAGTTAAATGAATAACCCCGGGATGAATTGGTACAGTTAGTAATAAATAATATTGCCTTACGGCATCAGTAGCGCCTCCAGCTCTTTGGCAAACAAAGCAGCGCCTTCAATGCTGAAGTGCACTTTATCTGTTAACACATCGGCCCTTAAGTTGGCTTCCGAAGTAATCTTATCGCCTTCTATCAGGTGCAGACGACTATCGCCTTCGGACTGTAACTGGTACACCAGGTGCTTTAAGGCCTTACGGAAATCATCGGGTGTAAGGCCAGTGCGCTCATTGCCGGTTGCCCGTGTATGCGTCAGGGTAATACAATAAATATTGGCCTTTGGCTGGTTATGCCTTATCTCCTTCAGATAACTCAGGTAAGAAGTTGTAAAGTTCTCCACCGTCTTATCATTAAACATCAGGTCGTTGTAACCAATCAGGATGCTTATCACATCAGCCTGGGGCATTTCGGCCGTCATGCGTGCAATGGCCGGTGATATTTTGGCGCCGCCAACCGCCAGGTTATAGTAGTCCCACCCCCTGGCTTTAGCCAACAAGTATGGATAGGTCAGAAAAGTGGCTGAGCCCTGTCCCACGCCATGTGTGATGCTGTTACCTACTGCCAGGTAAACAGGCTGATTGGGCTCCTCAACTGGCAACAAAGCTGCATCCTCTTCCAGTTCCATTTTTACCAGGCCCACATTGGCAAAGCTAGGCATCGTCACTTCAAATAATGTGGCTGCTTCATCAAAGCGATTGTCAATGGTCAGTACCATCTCTTCCTTGGCCTTATCGCCCTTAAAGGCAAACGTCTCTTCGTGCGCCCCGTTCTGATAAACGGCAAACTCAGCACCTCTGTTTTGTCCGGGCAGTGCTTTAAATACCAGTACTACCTTCGAGCTATTTGTTTTAAACAGCAAACGGATACCACTGTTGGTGCGTGCCTTATCGGCATTGAACAGAGCTTCGCTGAGTGGCGCCTCAAGTGTTGCCTCCGAGAAGCGTGAGAAGGCCAGCAGACCATCCTGCTTATACACATAATTGGCTCCTTTTACCACAATCAGGTCACTACACACATCGGCTTCCACCAGCTTGTCCTGGGCATCAGCTGTTTTACAGGCTATTATTAGTCCTGCTATCAGCAGCCACGCTGTTATATGCATCCATTTCATTGGGCCTGATTGTTTAAAATAGTGAATAGCTGTCGCTCCATTTCTTGCTTCAGTGCTTTGTGCGCCTCATCATCGGCCAATGAAACAGTTTCAAGCGGGTCGTTGATGTAATCATATAATTCGGCACCCACAATTTTAGGCTGCTCGTAAACACGCTGTTTGCGAAAGGCACCTTGCAACCATACCGTATAGCGGTAACGCTGGTTACGAATGGTGTAACCCATTATATTATTACCTCGCGGAAACTGGCTGATGGCATAATCCTTCACTGTTGTCTCAGCGTGTTGCAATGCTGGCAGCAGACTTACCCCATCCAGGTGTTCTTCGAGTGGTAAGCCACTCAGCTCACAAAGCGTTGGATAAACATCCACAAACTCAGCCATGGTTGATGCCACTTGCCCTTGACTCACCTGCGGAGCCGCAATGATTAATGGCGCCTTCACCGCCTGCTCAAAATTAGAGTGCTTGCACCATAAGCCATGATCGCCCAGGTGCCAGCCATGATCACCCCACAATACAATCACAGTATTTTCACGCAGTCCTAGCTCATCCAGTTTTTCAAGCACTTTACCTATCTGCGCATCCACATAGCTCACACTGGCCCTATAGCCATGTATCAACTCCTTCTGCTTATCAACAGGCACCTGTCCCTGCTGTGGTATATCTGAGTAATTGCGTAATTCGCCCCAGGTATGGTAGGCATATTCAGGAGCTCCCTTGGCCTTATCCATAAAGGCCGCCTGCTCAATGCTTGCCCTGTCATACATATCCCAGTATTTTTTAGGTGCGGCAAAAGGCAGGTGAGGTTTATGAAATCCCAATGCTAAAAAGAAGGGTTTATTATCAGCACTCATCTCTTCCAGCAAAGCCATACCTTTGACGGCTACTGCTCCATCTTCGTAGGCATCATCAGGCACATCAAGGCATTCCACCGATGGCGACAAACCTTTGCTTTTCAGATACTGATTGGTGGCTTTCCAGTCCAGCTTTTGCTTACGGCTTTCGCGATAGGCCTTATGAATAGCTTTTGCCTGGTACTTACCATTGGCCGGATACTGATAGCCATCGGCATAGCGCAGGTGTTTATCTTCCTTATATGGGATGGTCCATGAGCCTGGATCATTATTTTTAGCCCCGTGCATCAGTTTGCCCACCCCGGCCGTTTGATAGCCATGTTGCATAAAATACTGGGGCAAGGTCACCACATCGGGATTCACATCGCGCATATTGGTTTTTAAGTCCCACACCCTGGTCTGGTCGGGACGCAAGCCGCTGAATATACTCACCCGTGAGGGCGCACACACAGCCTGCTGGCAATAGGCATTTTCAAACAACACACCTTGCTTAGCCAGTGCATCGATATTAGGACTAATAATAGCCTTATCGCCATAGCAACCCAGCATGGGCTTTAAATCATCCACCGCAATAAAAAGCACGTTGGTATGCTGCTGTTTTTGTGCCTTACAGCTGGCTGCCAAATTCAATAGAACGGCCAGCATTATAATTACCTTACTAAATTTTTTCATTTCAAACAGTGATTAGTGTGCAGCCTTTTTCGACCACTTGTTTTTTGATGGATCCAATATCTCGGCATCAATAGATGCACGCCACTCTTTCACCAGCTGATGCAGCTCACCGGCCTTTTCTGGCATCTGCTCCGCCAGGTTATGCTGCTCGCCAATATCGTCTTTAAGATTGTAGAGCTCGATGGTGCCTTCATCGTACCAGTCCACCAGCTTATAGTCGCCCAGTCGTACGGCAGTGCTGTTGCGGTCGCCGGTGCTGGTTGGGCGTCCCATGGGTGAATGCCAGAAGATGGGTGTTTCCCTGTTAAATACTTGACCTTTAATGGCGCCTGTAACATCCACACCATCGATGTGGTCTTTGGGTCGTTGAGGCAATCCGGCCATTTGCAGCACCGTTGGATAAATATCTGTACCAGTCACCAGGGCATCCGACACCTGCCCTTGCGGCGTTACACCTGGCCATTTCACAATAAAAGCTTCGCGTATACCACCTTCGTAAAGCCAACCTTTACCATAGCGCAAAGGATAGTTACTAGTGGCCAGCTGCCGGGTATTACCACGTGTGGACAGTCCTCCGTTATCAGCCGTAAAGATGATAATGGTATTATCAGCCACCCCCAGCTCTTCCAATGTCTGGCATACCTTGGCCATGCTCTGGTCGATGCTTTCAATCATAGCTGCATACACCGGAAAGTCCTGGCGCAGCTTAGTATCGCCCGTAATGGTTTTTTCGTACTCAGGTAAGTCATAGCTCATTTCCGACTTAAGCTTTTTCTTGTATTTCGCCACCAACTCGGGTTTGGCTTCAAAGGGCGTGTGTACCCCATAGTGCGACAAGAACACAAAGAACGGCTCATCGGGCTTTTGTTGCACATGCTGCTGCATAAACTGAACTGTTTCATCGGTGAGGCGGTCGGTAATGTATTCACCTTCCTGCCCATTTTCCAGCCCGTGAATTTCTGTCTTTTTCAAGCCCTTGCGACCTGCAGGCGTCGATTCACCTTTGCGGTATGGATACCAATAGGTAGGCGGTGAGCCGGCAGCACCACCAGCCACATTAATATCAAAGCCCTGCATTTCGGGCATATTACCTTCTTTGTCCTTAAATAGCAAATGCCATTTACCGGTAAAGAATGTGGCATAGCCTCCTTCTTTCAAGGCCTCGGCAATGGTGACATCATCGGCCACTAAACCACCACGACCGGGCACATGACCCCGTGCCGGGTATTTCCCTGTCATCACCCCATAACGTGCCGGTACACATCGCGGATGAGCTGTATAAGCCTGTGTAAAGCGGATGCCTTCATCAGCCAGCTGGTCGATGGCAGGCGTTTCATAAAATTCAGAGCCCTGACAGCTTAAATCCATCCAACCCAAATCATCGACATAAAAGATGAGGATATTCGGTTGCCTGTCAGTTTTTCGCGGCTTGGCCTGAACCCCTAATGTCAGCACTAAAGCCACAACAAATAAAGTTGCTTTCCCTATCATTATATAAATCTACGTTATTAATCGTAAAAGACCCTTGATTTCTCAAAGGCCTTTTAGCAAAATCAATCCAGCGAACTATTGCTTGGTTACTTTTTTACGAATGGTTTGTCCATCGGCCTCCACCGACACAATGTAAACACCCTTGCTCAAGCCTGCAACATTCACCTGCTTACTGCCGGTATAGTCACTTGCCACCTTTTGACCAGTTAAGCTAAACACCTCTACCTTATTCACCTTGGCATCGGTCTTAATGCGAAGCTCCGATTGCATTGGGTTGGGGTAAAAAACGATGTCACTCGTCACTTTTTCAATGGATGTAGCTGTACCCTCTTCAATAGTAATATCATCAATCCAGATATTATAAGATTGTGTACCTGTCACTGTTTTATCGGCTGTATAAAAAAGTATAAGACGTGTAACGCCGCTTGATGGATTAGCCACCACCTCTGCGGTACCTGAGTAGGTAGCGTAGCTCGCTGTCAACGCACTCCATTCGGCTGAGTTTTCAACAAATCCTAATTTAGCAACCCCAACCCCACTGGCATCTGTTTTGGCTTTGAAGGAAACAGTATAGGTCCCTACAGGGATGTTAACTGTTCTAAATCTGAAGTCAGCGCCTTCCAGAGTTGTAATGGCAATTTTCATCGCCTTTGAACCTGAGGCTGCATCGGCATCAACTGTTGCCAGATATTCAGTAGTGTTGTCACCTCTCCAGAAACGGTCAAATACTTGTGGGTTGGTTGTTGGCCACATATCCATTTCACCATCTGTTGCATTCTGCTTAGCCAGTTCATCATTAATGGTGTAATCTGCCGACTCAAAATCTTCTGTAAATGGGAAGTTGGTATAATCAGGGGTAACCGGTTCAACCGGATCCACGCCTGTTGCACTCACGCCATAAAACAAATCATCTGCCACAAAAGTCATCGGAGCAGCTGCTGTCCCACTACCACATTGCAAAATAAACTTACTAATCGTCTTTACTTCAGTTTGTTCATAGGTATACTTAAAGAACTCCCAAACATCAGTTTCTGCAAATGTTCCTTTCACAAGCACTGATTTATTATCTGAAAACAGAACTTTAAACTTTGCTATCTCACCGGCTTTTCCCTTAGCCCAGAACGATACTTCATAAGCTTCAACAGGTACATTAATTTCTAAACCATTAATCTGTGCACCTTTGTTTACCTCTCCCTCAATTTGAAAAGCCTGATTTGAATCATGTCCAGGTGTTACAATTGTGCGACTAACGGCACCACTGTTAATCCAGCTATCGTCACCGTTTTCAAAATTGGCATTGCCTACCAAATTGGTCTGCGCATATATAGATGCGCTTAAACCGATAAATAAAAGAGTAAAAATTTTTCTCATAATAATTGAATTTAAAATTTGCTTCGACTAAGGTATCCAGGTAAGCACACGCAGGTGGTTGACAAATCGTTCCGCGAAGGTGTAAAAATGGTTCAATGTTAACTGGAACGATTTATCAACCTTGGCAGAACGATATGCATAACATACTAATAAGCAGTCGTTTTTAGCTTTACCTTTTAATACAATCAGTTTAAATACACACTATGAATAAATCACTACTGCTTTTACTAGCCGGCTTAATTCTGGGGCCTGTTATGCTGCTGTTGCAGGCACAAACCCAACGCCAGTTTTTTGACGATACCTGGCAGGAAAAATCATTTACAGAGCCGGGTACTTCTAAACCCATAGAGCTTAAACTAGCCAGCAATGCCGATGCCACCATTAGTATTGATGCTAACACCATTATCAATAATGTGCTACCCACGCACTTTGGCGTTAACACCACATTTCGCAATGGCAACGACCAGCTGAGCCGAACACACCTGTACACGAATGCTGGTATTGGCTCCATGCGTTACCCGGCTGGCAGTGGTTCCAATATCTACTTCTACGATGGTATCATTCCCAACGACTTCCGCATTGACTTTAATCCCATTGACGGCACCAAAAGTGCGAATATGACGCCTGAGCTGTTTGTGAAATTTAAAAACAATGCCAACAGCGAAGCCACTGTGGTGGTCAATTACTTTTATGCCCGCTATGGCATTACCAGCGAGGGCACACGTTCAGCCCGTGTTCAGCAAGCCGCCGACTATGCCGCCGGTTTTGTGCGCAAGCTTAACATTGACCTGAATGCCAATATCAAATACTGGGAAATAGGCAATGAATGCTACGGCGGATGGGAAGAAGGCTACGAGATAGATGGCGTTATTACCACAGGTAAAGAATATGGCGAAGATTTTTGCGTATTTACCGAGGCCATGAAAGCCGTTGACCCATCGATAAAAGTGGGCGCTGTTGTTACACGCGAAGACGATGACTGGAACAGCACCCTCCTCCCCGAAGTGCAAAATCATGCCGATTTTCTGGTGGTTCATAATTACTTTACTTCGGTAAAGGAAGCCACCGCTGAAAACATATTGGGAAGTGTGCCTCAAGTGGAGAGTGTGCATACGACGCTGCTCAACTGCGTGGAGAATTATACCGATAAAACACGCGATTACTTCCCGGTAGCCATGACTGAGTTTAACTCGCGCGGCCCTGTTAACTGCACCATGGTCAATGGCATATTTGTTACACGTGTACTGGCCGAAGCCATCAAACATGGCTATGGCATGGTGGACCTGTGGGTATCGGAATGGAAATGGAGTGAGACAGCCCAGGAATGTAAAGGCTTTCTGGCCAAGGACGATCCTGCTCAGGCTGATTATACACCGCGCCAGAGTTATGTCCCCTACCAGTACTTCAATCGGAGTTTTGGCGATCAAATGGTGAAATGCACATCAGATAATGCCGATATACAGGTGTATGCCTCCACTTTCAGCAGTGGTGAAACAGGACTTATCATCATCAACAGCAATGCCACAGCAAAAACCGTTAAGCTCGATCTGGAAGCACTTAATGCCGAAGAAGCTGACATTTACTGGCATGAGTTCTATGCCAACAGCATTGAGGCGAATGACAAGAAATTCTTTATCAACGGACAATCGGGCAATACTGTTGGCGGAGGACCCGATGACTTTGCAACCATTGCCCCTTATAAAGCAAGGTACACCAGCAAGCATGTGATTGAAGCCAGGAAATACAGTGTTAATTTTCTGGTGCTTAAACCCAAGGCGGTTAAACCTGAGTACAATGTACTGATGATTGCCGTTGACGACCTCAAACCATTATTAAACTGCTATGGTGAAACGCAAATACACACGCCCAATATCGATCGACTGGCCGAGCAAGGCGTGGTATTTACCAAGGCCTACTGTCAATGGGCTGTTTGCGGACCTTCTCGGGCCAGTATCATGACCGGTCAAACGCCTGATGGCACAGGCATCCGTAATCTAAGCTCTCAACTACGAGAGGAACGACCTGATTTGATTACCCTACCCGAATATTTTAGTAATCAGGGATACGCAACGGCCGGATGCGGTAAGATATATGATCCGCGTAATGTGGATGAGCACCATGATATCTACAGCTGGACGGTGCCATACACGCAACCTGGCAGCTACACCTATCCGGAACACTACCCGCCCTTTAAGCAGGGAACCAATTACCGGGTAAGAGCTAACACTGCCACCGAACAAGGCCCCGAAGGCGTTGACGATGATGGCTATACAGATGGACAGATTGCCCTGGATGCACTTGCTAAGCTGGATGTATTAAGCCAAAACAGCCAGCCGTTTTTTATGGCTGTAGGATTTAAGAAACCACACATTCCTTTTGTGGCACCTACAAAATACTGGGACCTGTATGACAGTAGCAGCATCGACTTGGCTGCCTTTCAGAAAGTAGCCACGGGCAGTCCTGACTATGCCTATCACACACCTGAACCTATTGGTTACGATGATATACCTGACACGTGGACCTATAACGATCCCACTCTGGGTGATGGCCTGTTAACACCCGACGACCAGCGCCAACTGCTTCATGGCTACTATGCTTGTGTATCCTATATTGATGCGCAGGTGGGTAAGCTACTTGACAAACTGGAAGAAACAAATATGGCTGATAAGACGGTTATCCTTCTCTTTGGTGACCATGGCTATCACCTGGGCGACCACAACCAGTGGGGCAAGCACACACAGTTTGAAAACTCGGCGAGGGCTCCCCTTATTATCAGTTCACCTAAGGGCATCAGCGGTCAGCACCATGCACCGGTTGAGTTTGTAGATATCTATCCAACACTTTGCGACCTGGCGGGCCTGGATATTCCTTCATCGAAGCTACAAGGTGAAAGCCTCGCACCTGTTCTCATGGGAGAATCAATCAATAAGGATATGGCTGTTACAGAATACCGCTCAGGAGGTGGCTCCAGCTACTCATTCAGAACAGATCGTTACCGCCTCACCTTATGGATGCAAGGCAGTAACGACCGCAGCGATTTGAGCGATTGGAATGCCTCGCGCATTAAAGCCATTGAGCTGTATGACTATGAGAATGACCCGCTGGAAACCACTAATCTGGCAAACGAGGCAGCCTATGCGGCTGTTGTGGAGGAGCTGAAAACCAAAGCAGGCAACTGGTGGACCATGCAATATAACTTTCTGAGCGGCCAGTCAGCCGGTGCATTAAGCATTCCTTTTATTGAGCATTTTGAAAATTACCAGTTAAATGATGCCTTTAACGGCGATTACTGGTTAAATAGTGAATCACTGTGGGAACGATTATGGCAAGGTGAATACCTGAATAGTTTTGAGGCCAAGGTGGTGGATGACTCCAATAACGAAGGCAGCCATGCATTAGAGCTGACATTCACTCCCAAAGCAAACGCCGATAATGGCCAGCTGATTAAACTGCAGACCATCGACCTGCAAAGTTTTGGCGGTAGCCACTTCATCATTTCATACAAAGCCAGAACGAATGCTGAAGGACAGAATAAGGTGAAAACAGGCGCTATCGAACAAACTGATGAGTGGCATGCCCTCAGTACCGAATACCAATACTTTTTCGATACGGTATCGCTCAACAACAACCGCTTAGCTCTTTACTTCAATAACATGAGTCTGACACCTGGTCAATCCTATAAAGTGTGGATAGATGACTTGAAAATATCCTATACCACCGTAACGGAAGCCAATGATATTGAGCAAGAGCATATGCCGTCGGTGGTGATATATCCGAATCCTGCCACTGATAAATTACACTTTAAAGCATCGCAAGCCATTAGCAGAGTAACTATCCTGAATACCAAAGGACAGGTGCTTATACGCCAGTGGGATGTGCAAAATACAGTTGATATCTCTACCTTGGCCGCAGGCATCTATTTTATTGAACTAGGCATTGGTCAGCAACGCAGCATACACAAATTCATTAAAGGATAAGGCATGATAGTGAAACACCTGAAATACATCCTGTTTTTTACAATAGTTGTAACATATAGCCTTCAGGGCAGTGCTCAGAAGCCCTACAATATTCTATGGCTAAGCTGCGAAGATATTGGTCCCATTATAAGTGCTTATGGTACCAATGGTATTGAAACACCCAATATAGATAGGCTGGCCCAAGAAGGTATCTTATTCAGTAAAGCCTATGCCACAGTGGGTGTTTGTGCCCCAAGTCGCTCATCCATTATAACAGGCATGTACCCCATCAGCATTGGTGCGCATAATATGCGAACAGGCGATCACTGGGCATTTCATGCGCCAGAAGACGAGCATTATCAAACCAGTATAAAAGTAAAAGATAAAACGGGTCGTAACGTGCCCCAATACTCGGTGGTGCCACCAGTAGAGGTCCGTTGTTTCACTGAATACCTGCGGGCAGCAGGTTACTTCTGTACCAATAATGCCAAGTGCGATTACCAGTTTAATTGCCCCATCACTGCCTGGGATGAAGTGGGCAATGATGCACATTATCAGCACCGACCTAAAGAACAACCGTTTTTTGCCGTATTCAATCATGGTATCACCCACGAATCGCAAATTTGGAAACGCCAAAGCGAACCATTAACAGTTGACACCAATGTGATACGCATACCAGACTATTACGCTAACATTCCGATTGTGCGCCGCGATGTGGGACGCAAGTATTCCAACATAGAAGCGCTGGATGCACAAATTGGTGAATGGCTGCAAAAGCTGGAAGAAGAGGATTTGCTTGACAGAACCATCATCTTTTTTTGGAGCGACCATGGCGGTCCCCTACTGAGACAAAAACGGGCAGTGGGCAACTCGGGCCTAAGAGTTCCTTTAATCGTTCGTTTTCCGGATAAAAGGCAAGCCGGAACGGTTGTGAATGACATTGTATCTTTGATAGATTTAGGACCAACCGTTTTATCATTGGCAGGCATTCAACCACCCGATTACATGCATGGCAAGGCCTTCTTGGGTGCATACAAAGCCGAAAATGGGCATCAATATGCTTTTGGCAGTGCAGACCGTTTTGATGAACATACCCAAATGAGCCGATCGGTGTTGGATGGCCACTATGTTTACATTCGCAACTACCTGCTTGATCAGCCTTATACCTATCCGCTGTATTACAGGGAGCAAATTGAGATGACCCGTGAACTGATTGCACTCAACCAACGAGGTCTTTTAAATGGTGATGCCAGCTATATCTTCCGGCAAAGCCTACCCAGAGAAGAATTATATGACCTGAAGCATGATCCGGATGAAGTCCATAACCTGACTAATCATCCCGCTTATAAGGATAAGCTGGAAGAGCTCAGAAACGCTTTATGCCATTGGCAACTAGAGATGAATGATAAAGGTTTTATTCCCGAGCATGACCTGGTTAACCTGATGTGGCCCAATGGTATTCAGCCACAAACGGAAACTGTCCAGTTCAGTACCAACAACCAACATGTCTCACTGACCTGCGCAACACCCGGCGCTTCGATTGCCTACCAAAAGGATGACAATATTGGCACTAACCTTTGGGAGTTATATTCTGAGCCAATAAAAATAACAAAAGGAAAAATCGCAGCAAGGGCTGTTCGAATCGGCTATCAAACTTCAGCAATCAATGAAATAATCGTGCATTAAAACAGGTGCATTCAAGTTATCGATAAAAAACGCAGAACCGTTAAAAGAACATTAACGGTTCTGCGCTTTTTTTACAATTCTTTAACGTTGAACATTTATACACCCCCCTCCTCATAAACTATAGTGCTGTTTTTGAAGCTCTTCAAATGACTGGCAATAGACCTGACTTAGTTTGTTTCTTAACAAATACAAAAATTATTTCCCCCATCACTTTTGTGGTACCTATTTACCTATTTTATTATTGGCATATCATTTGTTTATCGGCTTGCTCCCTTTCTATTGAAACGCATCGAGAGATGCATGAATCTATAATCTAGCTCATTCTAATAAAATAACGAAGTAATGCTAATACTTGTGCTGGGATCTAACTGCCTGTGGAGTAAATATGTCATTACACAAAAATTTATCTAACAAATAATTTACAGTTTATGAGAAGTTTATGGGTGCTCATTTTGGTTCTGTTGGCAGGCAATGCTTTTGCCCAACGGACTATAACAGGCCGTGTCAGTTCTGATGACGGGGAACCATTACCGGGAGCAAATATCATGATTAAAGGAACAATGAATGGTACTGTCACTAATCTTGACGGAGATTATGCGATAGAAATTGAGGATGACAATGCAACCCTTGTCTTCTCATTTATTGGCTTTGAAGCACAGGAGATTGCAGTTGGAAGCCAATCCGTTATTAACGTAACCTTAGGAGATGACTCGGAGCTGCTGGAAGATGTGGTGGTAACAGCTTTAGGTATCAAACGCGAAAAGAAAGCGCTGGGTTACTCAGTTGCAGAAGTTGGCGATGAAGCCTTCGAAAGCTCTAAGGCAGCCAACCCCATGTCATCATTATCCGGACGACTGTCGGGTGTGCAAATTAACTCAACCGGACAAGGAGCTGCTGGTTCTACTTCGGTAATTATCCGTGGTAATGCATTGGCCGATGGCTCTAACGAGCCACTTTATGTGGTAGATGGTATTCCTATCTCCAACAGCCAATACTCCAATGCTGACAGTAAAGACGGTGGTGGTATTGATTCGGGTAACGGCATGTCAGGTATCGCAGCCGATGACATCGAAAACATCTCTGTATTGAAAGGTGCCTCGGCAACGGCCTTGTACGGTTCGCGTGCCATTAATGGTGTAGTAATGATTACCACCAAATCTGGTAAAGGTGCACAAGGTACAACCATCGATTTCAACTCAACTACCACTATTGAAAATGCCCGTATTTATTCAGACTGGCAAAACGTTTACGGACAAGGTAACTTTGGTAACGCACCATCATCGATGCAGGAGGCCAAAGATAACACAGGTATGTGGGGTGCCAGATATTCGGATGTGAATAAGTATACTGATTACAGAGGTCAAAGCTCGGAGTATCGTTTTTACGACAACGAAAATAACTTCTACGAAACAGGTGTAACTACCAGCAACAACGTGGCCATTAACCACAACACCGAGTCATCGACACTGCGTATGTCGTATAGCAACCTGCAGAATAATGGCATGATGCCAAATACGGAATACAACCGAAATACATTGACCATGAACGGTTCAACAAAAGCATTGAACAATAAGCTGGAGTTAACCGGAAAAATTTCATATGTGAATGAGAGTTCAACCAATTCAATGATTGGTAACACACCGTTTTCGGCCAACCTGATGGGTACACCCAACAACGTGCCATTGTCAGACTTAAGAAACTACAAAGATCCGGTAACAGGATTACCTGTTGGTTTTGGCAACCTTAACTCAAATGTATACTGGAACCTGTATGAAGTAAGCCACTTGTATAATAAAGACCGGGTGATGTCAATGGCTCAGGCGAAGTATAACTTCACCAACGACTTAAGTGTGATGGTTCGTTACGGAGATGACAAAACGTTCTTCAACCAACAGTCTATTTGGCCAATTGGTACACCTCACTACCAACAAGGTAGAGCATCAGAAGTACGTGCCATCAACTCAGAAACCAACATCGACGGTATGCTGTCGTACAACAAAGACTTTACCGATTGGGGATTCACTGTAAATGTGGGTGCAGCACGTATGGATCAGGAATTTGATGAGCGTCAAATCTTTGACGAACGCTTCTCGGATCCATCTATGCAAAAGCCTGGTTTTGGTGAGGTAACCACCAGCTTTGTGAATTACAACCGAAAACGTATCAACTCAGTTTTCTCAACTGCACAATTGCGTTACAAGAACTTCTTGTACTTAGATGTGTCAGCCCGAAATGACTGGTCGTCCACACTAATCGACGCTCAACCATCTTATTTCTATCCATCTCTTAGTTCATCTTTTGTGTTTACTGAGATTATGGATACACCAGACTGGTTATCGTTTGGTAAACTGCGTGCTTCTTGGGCCAAAGTAGGTTCCGATACCGATCCTTACCGCACACGCTTATACTATAATATTGATGGCGTTTTACACCCGGGAGCCGGAGGTGATTCACCAAGTGGAGGTATCGGCAGTGGTACGGTACCCAACCGTAACCTGAAACCATCGATGAACGAATCGTATGAATTCGGCGTTGATCTTAAGTTCTTCAACAACCGTCTGGGACTTGATGTAGCGTATTACAACTCAAAAGCAACCAACCAGATTGTGCGCGTTGCAACAGCGCCATCAGCGGGTTACGACAATGCCATCATCAATGCTGGGGCTATTCAGAATGCCGGTGTTGAGATGAGCCTGTATGCCGATCCTGTTAAAACCAAGAATTTCAACTGGAACACAGCACTTAACTACGCTTACAACGAAAACAAAGTGCTTAGCTTAACAGAAGGGGTTAACCAGCTAACCTTATTTGAAACAAACGGAAGCGTTAGTGTGGTAGCTCGTCCTGGTGAGGAGTACGGTCAGATTATGGGTACTACTTATCGTCGTGATGATGCCGGAAACATCCTGTTGGATGAGAACGGCCGACCAATGGTCAATGATGGATTAAGTGTTATTGGCAACGCCTACCATAAAGTAATGCTTGGCTGGGTCAACCAGTTTCAGTACAAAAACTGGTCAGCTACATTTGTGATGGATGCAAAATTTGGTGGAGAAGTATATTCTCAAACAGAAGCACAGGCCTACTCAACCGGTCGCCATCAAGGCACATTAGATCGTGATGGCTACGATGGCGGTGTTTGGTATCCTTCTATCCTTGACGGACAGGGCACCAGCTCAACGCCACAGGAGTTTTACCAATCAGTAGCCAATATAGATGAGCAATTTGTGTATGACGCATCCTATGTGGCTATCCAGGAAATCAACATAACGTATCACTTACCATCGAAGCTGTTCGACAATGTTAACTTCATGAGAGGCGCTTCAGCAGGTTTATTTGTACGAAACCTGGGTTATGTATGGCGTGCTACTGATAACATCGATCCACAAGCTACTTTCTCTATTGCTAATGGTGGTGCAGGTGTTGAAATGGGTAACATGGCCCTGCCAACAACTTACGGATTCAACTTGAACATTAAATTCTAAGAACAATGAGAAATAAAATAACATATATGCTACTCGCTGCCGTAATGCTATTCTCGGCAGCCTGTACCGATGATTTTGAAAGAATCAACAACGACCCTAACCAGGGCGAGAAAATTGATCCGGGATTATTGCTAACCCGTGTTTGGATGCGTTACAACGGAACGCCCCATGAAGAACTGAGAGGTAACATGATTATGGCTGGTCCATTATCAGGCATTGTGCAATCGGCATATAGAACCGGACAAGCTTTCGATGGCAACAATGATCAATATAATGAAGCCAAATATGTAGAGATGTATAAGGATGCAGTGAAAAACGGGGTGCAGTTACTTAAAAACCTCGACACTGATAAAGAAAATGACAATACGGCAAAGACATCCATTGCTAACATCTCCTTGCAGTTTGTATTTCAGCGCTTAACCGATATGTATGGCGATATACCATACCACGACGCCGGTAATGCTTATAATACAGGCTCTTTCTATCCTGAATTTGACAGCCAGGAAGATATCTATAAGTCGATGGTAGACAGCCTGAAGAAGCACCGTGATATATTAATGGAAACCGATGCTGAACCATTCCTGCCGAAGAATGATATTTTCTTTGGTAATCTGGATGAGATGGAAAGAAACAAGGCATGGGCCAGAACCGCTAACTCTTTAATCATGCGATTAGGCATGAATGCGTCTGCTGCCGATGAATCATGGGCCCGCTCAACAGTTGAAGAGGCAGCCAATAACAAAGCCGGATTCATCACTTCCATTAAAATAGGAGATGCATTTATACTTCAAACCAGCGTAAACGGTGGTGATTGGGGTAACCACATTAATGGAGCTAACGCAACCAAGTGGGGACATACCTATGTTGGTGAGAAATGGCTGCGTCTGGCGCAACGCAACCGCGATCCGCGTATCTTTTATGTGGCATCTCAGGTTATTAATAACAGCGACTGGTCGGCATGGACAGGTATGAGCAACTTTGATGCTTTTGAGGAAGCACCCCAATACGGTGAACCATGGAAGCCAGTCACCTTTATGCCTGTTAAGGCAGGAGGAACCGAGTCATTATCCATCCGTGCTATGTATGCCGTAAAGGGTGAAGATGGTAATCAAACTAAAGTGGGTGGCGACTGGTTCGTTGACTTAAATACACACACGGCCGATTATGCCCAATACCATACTTTAACTGGTATTAACCCGGAAACTGTTGGTCACAGAGAAGCTCCTATTGTAGTATTTGGTGGCGACGAGTCATACTACATTTTGGCTGAGGCCAAAGAAAGAGGCTGGAACGTACCTGGTGATGTAGCATCTAACCTGGAAAAGGCAATGGAGCTTACCTTCGAAAAGTATCCAGTTCTCTTCCAGAAAGGATCTAATTCACCTCAAACATACCTGGCTATGCAATCGGCTACTGAAGGTACTGATTTGAGCTACGAAGGTTTGCAGGCTGAGTACATGGACAAGGTTATGGATGAAACCATTGATCTGGAGTTAATCTGGAGAGAGCGTTGGAAATCGCTAATGACCACTTTTGCCTACGATGCGTTTACTCTTTGGAACCGCACCAACCTGTCAATCATCCCTCAAGGGATTCCTTACCCGGGTACTGAGTTCACCGAAATACCTGTGTATACTGCTGAGCAAGTAGAAGATCCTGCATTTGCTATGGAGATTCCAACCAGTGAATTTACTAGTCAACCTTTCCACAATGGAGGTGATACAGAAGGACACCGTCCTCGCCGTATTAACTATCCAAATGCGGAAAGAACCAATAACACAGAAAACATCGAGGCTGCCATACAGCGCCAAATTAGTGAGTATGGCCAGGTAGGAAATGGTAGTCATTTCATCACTACCAGAATGTGGATCTCCAAACAATAAGTCACTAATAACCAAAACTTATTACTATATAATGAAGTCCTCAAGGGTATCCTTGGGGACTTTTTTATATGAGGATATACTAAAGCTATTGCTCATCATTCGTTAGAAAAGTTTAAAAACGCAAGTGATTTGATAAAGAATGTTAAGCCAGCTGCCTATGTGTGTTTTTTGGTATGGCACTTGCAATATCAGTAACAAACAATTAAAAACTAAATGATATGATACTAGCAAAGTTTTTCTTGATTGGCGTACTGGCCATTGTAAGTGGAGCAATCGTTTTAGCAGTTGTTGAAACCGTTTTTCAATTCAGACAATAGATAACAGTTAATGTATAATCATATGGAGGCTGCCAACAGGTGGCCTTTTTTAGTTATTCTCATCGGCATATTATTAGAAGGCCTCCGTCATGTTAAAATAGATGAGGTTTTGCTTATTTGTCGGATCCCGACCTACATCCAGTCTGAAGTTCATGCGTGGCTGCACTTCAATACGTAAACCAGCGCCATAGTTTGGCAGCAGATGCTTTGAATCCATAAACTTATCACTAACAGAACCAACTCCACCCCATGTCACAAAGCCACATTTGGAAAGGAGTCTTCTAAACCTAGTTTCATCACCAGCATTAAACATGTGACGATACTCCACGACTGACATCAAGGCATTCCGATCGCGATAATGCCCCAAATAATACCCACGTAAGTCAAAAGGCGAACCAACCAGCGACATTTCAGTGATGGGCACATCACCTGAAGTAAATCGTCCGTTTAGCATCCAGGCTAATACACGCCTTTCTCCCAGCATCTTTAATTCTCTAAATTGGCGATAATCCAGCTTGTAAACACCATATTCCATTGTGCTTCCTATTGCCTTCGGATAATACGTCGCCGAAACTTCGACAAACATACCAGAATAAGCATTAGCCGGTATATCACGGGTGTCGTAACTGATATTGGCACCAATACCAACATTAGTAAAGCTAAGTCCTTCAGTAGTTCCTCCCTGTGCAATAAAATGCGGATCGTTTATCACTCCCTCGCTGGGTTCCTCCATTGAACGTTTGCCGGCATCAATTGACGCGCCTAAAAACAAGTTTGTGTCACTATATCGGAATAAGAAAATAGGATTCATCTTAAACCCGACACTTCTGTATTGGGTGGTTTTCTCCCCCCTATCGGTACTGGAATTGGTTTCATAGCCCACTCCATAGTAGTTATCAAGGGTACTATTCATGCTGAACTGCCCGAAAATCCGGAAGCGATCCTCATTAAAAAACAATTGTGGTCTGACAATCATACTGCCACCCCCATTGGTCATATAGGCAAAAGCAACAGGCAAAACTGATCGTTTCATGGTGGTATCTGCCACATTGGTAGAAAAGGTGAAAAGGCAGCTTCCTCCAATGACCAATCCATAATCAGGTGTATAGCCAGGACCGCCAAGGATACTAAACCTCAGATTTTTTTTCTGCTGAATACTATCTTTTTCAGTTGCCTGCACCTGTAAAGTGCAGACATATAAAACCACCAACATTATTGCTTTAATTCTCGAAACACGTCTCATATACAGCAAATCTATTATCAATAACATTACCAAAGTGGCTATCTATTTAATATCATCAAAATAACTAAGAAAAATATATAGCGCAATAGAGCGAGTGCGCCAATGCTATTTAACATATAGTATTATGAAATATTTCTCACACCCTATAGTACTCGTAATAGCTTTATGAAACACTGGCAAATTATTGCTTATAGGTTCCACCCACCACCTAGTGCTTTATAAAGATAAACCATTGAAAGCAGTTCATCGCGCCGGGCATTATTGCGTTTTATTTCCGCATCGAATAAATTACGCTGAGCATCTAATAAATCCAGATAGTTAATAACACCATTGAGGTATTGCAATTCAGCCAGCTTCTGGTATTTACGGGTAGCATCCTCAAGATTGGCTTGAGCATCGTATACCTCCTTCGCTTTTCTGAAGGTCATAATAGCCGTATTAGCCTCTTGAAATGCCTGTAGTACAGATCGCTGATAGGCATATACTTCTTGTTCGAGTCGTGCTTCCGATTCTTTTTGACGAGCCTTGAGCTTACCAGCCTGAAATATTGGTGCCAGCACATCGCCCGCTATAAACCAGTAGGGTGACTTAAGAAACTCACCCAGCTCATCATTTTCACGGCCGAAGCGTCCGGTCAATGACAGACTTGGAAATCGATTGGTGGTAGCTACACCGACCATAGCATTGGCCGCAACTACGCTTTGTTCGGCCGCTCTTATGTCTGGTCTTCTTTCCAGCAATTCAGAAGGTAATCCGGCAGGCAGGGCATCAGGTATATATTGTTCATCCAGTCCTTTACCTCTTACCCATTCACTTTTATAAGTTCCCAGTAATAGCGCCAGATTGTTTTTGGAGATACGTATCTTTCGTTCCAATACAGGCACCAATGTCATTGTTTTGGCCAGTTCCACTTCGGCCTGCTGAACAGAAGTTTCAGAAGTTAAACCTCCACGAAAGCGCAGATCTGCCAAACGCACCCCTTCTTGCCGGGCCTCTAGTGTTTGTTGAACAATGTTCAACTCATCATAGAGTGCGGTAAGCACAAAATAGGTTTCGGCCACTTCGGCCACGATAGACATCTGTAAAGCTCGTTGAGCTTCTTGCGTAGCCAGATAGTCAGCAATTGCTGCTTCTCGCCCCCAACGTATATTACCCCACAAATCTATCTCCCAGGTTAGAGATGCCCTTACCTCCAACTCTGTTGATGCACTTTCATTATCCCCTCCATAATTCTCCATTTCACGTTCAGCATGAAAATCAGCTCCCAAGTGCGGAAACAAATCGGCAGAAGCAATGCGCTTGGCCGCCATATATTGCTTTAGCCTTGCACTGGCTATCAATACATCTTTGTTACTTTCTAGTGCTTCATACACCAATTGCTGCAGCACAGTGTCGGTATATAATTCCCACCACTGCAAATCATCAATGGTAGTTGAGTCAATACTCATCACCTCGAGCTTATCCGGTAAATCCAATTCAGGCTTCACATACTTTTTACCCACTTTACACGACGAAGCCAATGCGATTAAACCAATGAGCAACAAAACAACTGCTTTTTGCTGCACTATGTAAAACAGCTTATTATTCTTCATTACCCCCTGCTTTATTTAATTTTTGAGCAAATAACTCTTTTACCTTATATGTTACCACAAAAAAGAATGGGACTAAAACAATACCAACCGTGATGGCTATCAGCATACCAAAAAACACGCCTGTTCCAATTGAGTGACGTCCTGCTGAACCAGGACCAGTAGCCAGCACCATCGGCAGCATCCCTAAAACAAAGGCCAGCGAGGTCATCACAATTGGTCTGAATCGCAACTTACCAGCTAAAAGCGCGGCCTGCACTACATCCATACCCTTATCTACCTCAACCTTGGCAAATTCAACGATCAAGATGGCGTTTTTCGCAGCAAGTCCTATCAAAGTCACCAATCCTATCTGAAAATAGATATCATTCTCAAGTCCGGTTACCCAGATACCTGCAAAGGCACCCAAAGCCGCAATTGGCAATGATAATATGACAGCAACTGGCACCAGCCAGCTTTCGTACTGTGCAGCCAGAAACAAGAAAACAAATAAGAACACCAATGCCATTATAATGCCTGTTTGGCCACCGGCTTGCTTCTCCTGATAGGATAAACCACTCCAGTCTAAACCAATATTATCCGGTAATTTCTCTCGTACAATTTCCTCCATCACTTCCATCGCCTGACCAGAGCTATAGCCACTTGCCGGCGTGCCTCTAACAACAGCAGATGAAAACATATTAAAACGCTTTATATTACCCGGACCTGTGGTATAAGAAGCATTGCCTAATGCCGTAAGTGGCACCATGGCGCCATTCTCTCCCTTTACAAAGAATAATCCAAGCGTATTTTTATTGGCACGATAAGGCGCTTCGGCCTGTATATAAACCTTATATATACGGTTGAACATATTAAAATCGTTCACATATACTGAACCCAAAAATGCTTTCATGGTTGAAAACACATCAGAAAGCGGTATACCTAACAGTTTCACCCTGTCGCGGTTAACATCAAAATAAAGCTGAGGAATATCGGCCTGCAATGCCGATGAGATATTATTTAGTTCTTTTCTTTGTTCGGCATAATACAATAAGGTGTCAGTGGCATCCACCAGGTTTTCCCAGGTTGCACCTGATTTAGCCTGTAACTGCAACTCAAACCCACCAGAAGTTCCAAGACCTGGAATAACAGGCGGTTTATTAAAGAAGAAACGAGCCTCTGGTATATCGTGTAAGTCTTTTCGGGCCTTATCAATAACACTCTGAAGACTTAGCTCATCATCTTCACGTTCGTCCCATGGTTTTAGCGTTACTGTCAGTTCAGCCCTTGACTGGTTGGTGCCCACACGTGGACTGGTGCCAGCTATGCTCTGCACAAATTCAACAGCCTCCTGTTTTTGAAAATAATCAACAACCAAATCGGTTATCACACGCGTGCGTTCAAGCGTAGCTCCTTCATTCAGCTCAATCTCAACTGTAAAGAACCCCTGGTCTTCCTCTGGTATAAATGAGGTCGGGATGACTTTTGCCAACACAAAAATGAAAACCATGGCCATTCCGAAACCACCCAACATGCGTTTAGGATTCCCAATTGCCTTACCTAGTATTCCCTGGTACTTACTATTTGTTGTATCGAGCCAGCGATTAATTGTTCTGAAAACGATATTCTTTTGGGAATCACCTGGCTTTAAAATAATGGCACACATGGCCGGACTTAATGTTAAAGCCACCACCGTTGAAATAAGCACTGAGACAACAATCGTCACCGAAAACTGGCGATACAATTCTCCTGTAATACCACTTAAAAAGCTTACCGGAATAAACACCGCAGCCAACACTAATGATGTTGCAATAAGTGCTCCCGACAAATCTTTCATCGCTTTATGAGTGGCCTCACGAGCACCTATCTTTTCTTCTTCCATGATGCGTTCCACGTTCTCCACCACAACAATGGCATCATCCACTACAATACCTATGGCTAGAATCAGCCCTAGCAGGGTAAGCATATTAAGCGAAAAGCCCATGGCCAGCATAAAACCAAAGGTACCGATCAGGGAAATTGGTACAGCTATAACCGGAATAACCGTTGCTCGCCAATTTTGAAGTGAAAGAAATACAACTATTACTACCAGCAATAATGCCTGAAATAGGGTAACATACACTTCTTTAATGGACTGCGTTATATAATCGGTCATATCAAACGGAATCAGGTACTCTAACCCCTCAGGGAAGTTCCGGCTGATGTCCTCCATGGCGGCACGCACATTTTCAGCCACCTCAACTGCATTGGCACCTGGCAAAAGATAAATGGCCAGCATAGCGGCATTACCTCCATTAATGGCACTCTCTTGTGTATAGGACGATGACTCGAGTGACACCCTTGCCACATCACGCATACGGATGATGGTTCCATCACTGTTGGCTCTAACTACAATTTGCTCAAACTCTGCGGCGGTCTCCAGACGTCCTTTGGTAGAGATAGGCATGGTTACATCAATGCCATCCATTGGCTGCAGTCCCAGCTCACCAGCGGCCGATTCGCGGTTCTGATCCTTCAGGGCATCCTGCAGATCCTTCACGGTCAATCCAAAACTCGCCAGCCTGTCGGGCATCACCCAAATGCGCATACCATAGTAACGGCTACCACGGTTAGATACGCGCCCTACCCCAGGTATTCGTCGCAATACATCCAATACATTTATGGTAGCAAAGTTACTGAGGTATATCTCATCAAACTTGGGATCTTCAGATACTAAGCAGAGCGTCATCAGCTGGCTGGCCGACTGTTTTTCTACTTTCAAACCGTTCTGCACCACCTCGGCAGGTAACCTTGACTCAGCCAGTTTTACACGGTTCTGAATTTCAACGGCTGCCAAATCAGGATCAACACCCACATCAAAAGTTACATTGATGGAAACACTACCCGAATTCGAACTACTTGACTCCATATAAATCATTCCCGGCGTACCGTTCAGCTCCTGCTCAATAGGCGTTGAAACAGCCTGAGATACCGTTATTGCACTGGCTCCCGGATATGAACCACTTATTTTTACAACAGGCGGTGTAATTTTAGGATACTGATCGATGGGCAGAAACATCAGGCCAATGAGTCCCAATAATACAATCAGAATGGAGATAACGGATGAAAAGACCGGCCTCTCAATAAAAAATCCTGGTTTCATCTTGCCTTACTTTTTATCCTGATTAATACTGTCATTGCTAGAAGGAGCTACCGGGTTCACTTTAATACCCGGATTTATTTTCTGCTGACCTTCAATAATTATCTTTTCATTGTAGCCCAAACCTCGTTCAATAACCACATTATTATCAATCTCGGGGCCTGTTTCAACAAAACGCTTCTCAGCTACACTATCGCGCCTCATCACATATACAAAACTACCTCCTTTTTCGATGATAAGCGATTTGCGCGGCACTACTACTGCGCCTTCGAGCACATCCAGCAGGAAATTAACCTTGGTAAACTGCCCCGGCAATAGCACCTGGTTAGGGTTGGCCAATTCGGCTCTTACGCCAAAAGTACCGGTTTTGGGATCTACCTGAGGATCGGCAAAATCAACAACACCCTCCAGCGGATATTCACTGTTATCGGCTAAAGTCACTCTTACTGTTGGCTGCCACGAGCGGGTACTGTCCGTTTGTCCGATGTTAACATTACGCTCACGGCTTCGCAGGTAGTCTAATGCGGTCATTTTGAAATCAACTAAAACCGTATCACTCTGCACCACTGTTGCTAAAAGTGAATTATTACCCGGACCAACAAGGGCACCTATATCCACGTATCGCTCACTTATGTAACCATGCAACGGTGAGCGTACAGTAGTAAAGTCATATTCGAGTTTATATTGAGCCAGATCAGCTTTACTCATAGCAACATTGGCCTCGGCACTTTCATAAGCTGCGATAGCATTATCCAAATCAAGGCGGCTCGCAGCATTTTGCTCATAAAGCGGCCTGAGGCGTTCCAAATCACGTTTGGCCTTATTAAAAGATGCTATATCGCGCTTTAACTGTGCTTCGGCCTTATCCATACGTGCCTTATACTGAGACGGATCAATTAAGAACAAGACTTCACCTTGCTCTACACGTTTTCCTTCCTCAAACATCATCTGATTAAGGTAACCTTCAACCCTTGCACGCACTTCTACATAACGATAGGCTCGTATGCGTCCAACGTATTCGCCAAACAATTTTACATCTTCTCTTTCGACTGATGCCACAACAACTGCAGGATGGTCGGGGTCTTTTTCTTTTTTACAAGCTAATATGCTAAATATAGTAAATAGGAACAGAAGTAATTTTCTATTGCTCATGGTGTGTAAGTTATTATCAAGTATGGCCAAAATTACGCTTTTGCTGGGTTATAAGACAATTTTCAACTAATAATTCCCAATAACATTTGTTAAATGATGTTGGAGTGCTAATGATTTATAAAGAAACAACAAAAACAGATTTTAAGAAAATTCTAAGATCATTAATACACCACCAAGTTTCTTTATGTTATTTATTACATCTATGGCAAAGAGTCCAAAAGCAAAGAAGGCATTACATTCTTTTACAGACATCACTCACAACGCTTATCTGCTTGGTTTTCTATTCATCACTAATCTTTTTGTTAATTTAGCAAAGAACAATAATTAAGCCCCTATGAAAGTACTTATCTTCTATACCAAAGAGTTTGCCTACACGCCATCAGAAAAAAATCTGGAGAATGCCCCGGAACCAGGCGCTCCTAAAGCATTCGCCGATTGTCTTCTGGCATGTATTCAGGTAGAACAAAATGATGAAGCCAAAGGTGTCAGAAGCCGAGAGAAAAAGCTGGCCAACCACCTGAAATGGGCCGCCCGTAAAAACAACACCAATAACATTGTACTCCATTCTTTTGCACACCTTTCTGATTCAAAAGCTTCGGTTGATTTTACGAAGCAACTATTTGATGATGCCCAAATGAGATTAGAAAATGCGGACTACAAGGTGGCTCAAACACCTTTTGGCTATTTTCTGGATCTAAAAATAGATGCTCCGGGCTTCTCACTTGCCAGAATATGGGCCGACCTTTAATCACATTTATTGGATCATACCATTAAATGAGCAAACAACTTCATCCTTGATTTTTCCTGATTGATTAGTCTTTAAACTTTGATAGCATATAAAAGACATACATTTGACAGTGGAGAGATGTAGTGTAAATACACTATGTAATTTTTAATACATTGCCAAAGCATTGTAACAACAAAATAATCTAAGATTATACAACCTAAATCTTATCAATGAATTTAAAAAAATACCTATGGCTAATAATCGCACTTTATTGGCTATCTGTTCTACTTGTCACAGCACAGGATAAATACACCATAAGCGGTGAGGTAACCGATGCTGAAACAGGCGAAGTTTTGATTGGTGTCACCATATACACGGCTGATAAAATGATCGGCACCATGACCAATACCTATGGCTTTTATTCGCTCACTTTGCCTGCCGGTCAGCAAACCATTTATTTTAGTTTTGTAGGTTATGAAACCCAGCAAAAACAATTACTTCTCAACTCTAACCAAAGTATTAAAATAGCTTTACAAACCAATGAAACGGCTCTAAATGAAGTGGTAGTTAAAGCCGAAAAGAAAGACAAGAACATTACTTCAACACAAATGGCTGGCGAAAAGCTGGATATGAAAACCATTGATAAGCTCCCTGTCCTTTTTGGTGAGCGCGATGTGTTAAAAACCATCCAGTTATTACCAGGCATTAGCACAGTATCTGAAGGCGGTAATGGCTTTAGCGTGCGAGGTGGCTCTATCGACCAAAACCTGATTTTATTGGATGAAGCGCCTGTTTACAGCGCCTCACACCTGATGGGGTTTTTCTCGGTTTTTAATGCTGATGCCATTAAAGGCATGACGGTTTACAAAAGCGGGATTCCGGCCAATTATGGTGGCAGGGCAGCATCGGTGCTCGATATTACTATGAAAGACGGGAACATGAAAAAACTACAAGGCTCAGGAGGCATCGGCCTATTGGCATCACGCATTACCCTTGAAGGGCCTGTGGTAGCCGATAAAATGTCCTTTATAGTTTCGGGGCGCCGCAGCTATGCCGACCTGATGGCGAAGGGTGCCAACCAGATTGATGGGGATACAAAAATGTATTTCTACGATCTGAATGCCAAACTCAATTATAAAATAAATGATAACAACCGTCTGTTTCTTTCCGGATACTTTGGTAAAGATGATTTTGGCTTTGACGATCTAGGGATGGATTGGGGTAATACAACAGCCACTCTACGCTGGAACCATCTGTTTAGTGCCAAACTTTTTTCGAATACTACAGCCCTATACAGCGAATACGATTATGGCTTTAATTTTGGCGATAATGGGAGCATGCAGTCAGGTATTAAAGATGTGAGCTTGAAACAGGATTTTACCTGGTACGCCAGTCCCGAAAACACGCTTAGATATGGACTTAACTGCACCTATCACACATTCTATCCAGGCGAATTTTTATTTGAAGATCAATCCATATCTGACATTAAAGTAGCCGAAAAACAAGCCTTTGAATCGTCACTATACATTAGTAACGAGCAAAAGCTAGGTCAACAACTGGTGCTGGATTACGGACTGAGAGCCTCTATGTTTAACCAGGTAGGTAAAGGCGAAAATATCACTTACGATGATGACAATAACATCATCGACAAAGAGTATTTCAGCAATGGTCAGGTTATGCAAAGCTATTATGGCCTGGAGCCTCGCTTGGGTATCAATTATCGGCTGACGCCTCAAAGTTCCTTTAAGGCATCTTACAACAGAATGGTTCAATACCTGCACCTGCTATCAAACAGCACCTCGGGGCAACCAACTGACACATGGACTCCCAGTACTTATAATATTAAACCAACAACAGTTAACCAATATTCAGTCGGTTGGTTCCGAAACTTCTTCGATAATACCTTCGAGTTTTCTGCCGAATCATACTACAAAACAATGAATAACATCAGTGATTATAAGGATGGTACCCAGGTAATGCTTAACGAAGATATCGAGTCGTATGTGCTTCAGGGCGAAGGCCGGAGTTTTGGATTGGAGCTATACCTGAAAAAAAAGTACGGCAACTTCACCGGCTGGATAAGCTACACCCTATCGAATACCGAAAATAAGATTGATGGTATTAACAATGGTCAATGGTACAGCTCGTCGTATGACAAAACCCATGATGTGTCCATTGTGTCAAGCTATCAGCTGTCCACACGTCTGTCGGTTTCTGCAAACTGGATTTTTTATACCGGAAATGCTGTAACTTTCCCAAGTGGCAAGTACGAATTTGATGGCAACCAGGTGCCCTATTATACCGAACGAAATGGCTATCGAATGCCTGACTACCATCGATTGGATTTAAACATACACCTGGAAGGCAAAGGCAAACGACGCATAAATTCAAGTTGGGACTTTTCGCTTTACAACCTGTATAACCGGATGAATGCCTACACTATTAATTTTCGCGAGAATGAAACAAATCCAAATATCACAGAGGCTGTTAAATTAAGCTTGTTCGGCATTGTCCCTTCCGTAACCTGGAATTTTAAATTCTAATATGACTAACTATGAAAACAACAAAGAAATATATATTCGGCCTAAGCTACCTGTTAATTATCAGCCTGGTATTCGCATCGTGCGAAGAAGTGATTGATATAACACTCAATGATGCAGAACCTAAACTAACGATGGACGGAGTCATTAACCTCAACAGTGCGGCAACAGTAAAACTAAGTTATACTACCAGCTATTTTGCTGATGAACCGCCAATCTACGAAACCAATGCTACAATTAAGATAACGAATAAAAGGGGCATAAGCGAGATACTTTCTCATGTTGGCAATGGATATTACATCGGACAGAGCTTGTTGGGCGAAGTAGGCATTGAATATGAGCTATCTGTTGTAGTTGATGGAAAGATCCACGCTGGCAATAGCAGACTTATGACACCCACTCAAATTGTTGACCTCAGCTATACAAAATTCGATGGCTTTGGGTCTTCTAACGACGAAGACGAATACAACTTAGAGATAGTACTTAAAAACAACCCACAGGAAGACAACTATTACTTGGTTAAATATTACCTGAACGGCTCTGACAAGGAGGAAACCTATAGCTTGTGGTCACATGAGTTTTTTCCTAATGATGAATTAATTGAGTTCTCACCACTCAGATTTTCATTCACTAAAGACGATTTTGTTACCGTAAAGGCTTATTCAATTGATGAGGGTACCTATGACTATTACTCTCAACTCGATGAAATAATTGACCAACGTGGAGGAGGCAGTTCAACGCCTTTTAATCCGACATCCAACCTGGGGAAAGATATTCTGGGTTATTTCAGAGCCTGGTCCTTCGATGAAAAAAGCATTCAGGTTGAAGATAACTAATCAAGCTGCTGGAAGCTAGCTATTCAAGAGTAGCTTCCAGCGCCTTACTTTCTTATTTTTTCGATTCGATGATGATAACGCCGTTTTTGCCCTTATCTCCATAAAGCGATTCAGCTGCCTGATCTTTTAAGACTGAGATGGATTGAATCTTTTCAGAATCTAAATCTTCCATAGAACCTGTGTATTCCTCACCATCTAAAATAACATAGGGCTGCTGATCACCCGACATTCCTTTAATTCGAACAGTCTCTGCCTTTTCTCCTCGACGAACCAGAATATTATCCATCGTAGATGAATTTCCCTTTCTCATCGAACCGTAACCAACCACTACTACCTCATCAGCATCGTTAGGCTTTATATCAACCGTTTCAGCAGATACTACAACATCATCATGCTCAACCGTTCCTTTTTTAGTATTGATAAGAATAACCCCATTTCTACCTTCTTCGCCATACGAATCAATCGCTGCATCACCTTTAAGAACATTAACTGATTCAATATCCTTAGCGTTGACAGCTCCACCTCCCGAGTATTTTTTACCATCTACAATATAAAGCGGATCGTCTTTGGTGGTGTTGATCTTTACTCCACCATCCTTGAGCATATCAAGTGACTTTCCCTTTTTCGTATTGATATTAACCACCCCATTCTTGCCTTCTTCTCCATACAAATCAATAGCTGACTGCTCCTTAAGCACGGTTATTGACTCAATATCTTTCTCATCCACCTCGCTCTTTTCCTGCTTTTTTCCATCAACCACAAATAGTGGAGTTTCACCATTATCGGCAGTCACACTTAATTTCATGGAGCTAATCTTCACCTTATCCGTTGATTTAAAGAATGGCATTGACTCTGCATTGCCTTTAGTTGTGACCTCAACAACACCATCTTTAGCCTTGTCGCCATACTTATCGGTTGCAGCGCTATTTTTAAGTACATTCACACTTGCAATCTGATCCGGAGCAATCTTACCAAACACTTCCTTATCTACCTCCTTGCCATCAACAATATACATTGAAGGTTCACTTGATGCATAAGCCTTGCCAGCCTTTATTTTTTCAGCCAGAAAAGCTTCTGTATGTATAATAAAGGCCCCATTTTCGGGTGTTGATGGAAGAAACTTAAGTGGATTGCCAGCAGGCGAATGACCAATGGCTTTTACCTCATTCAAATCCAAAGCTGATATTTCCTTCATGGATACTTCCTTGCCATCAAGTATTAAAGCAGGTTGATTGCTGGCTGGTCCATCCAGTTTTATACGTCCATTTGTAGCTACAAGGGCAAACTCCTCTCCTTTAGAATTGGTCAGTTTAGTTGTTCGTCCTTCCCACTCATCTGCGCGGCTACTATCGTTTTTGCTTACTTTACTTTGCAGCTTGAATTCAAAATCCATTTGCAATTGCTTGCCAAGAAGTGCAGGATCATGAATTTGGGGGAGCTTTTGCACAACCCTTACCACCTCATCCTCCAAGGCTCTATTGCCATCATCCGGTGAAACCTCCATTTGCTTGGCATTCTCTGTTTCACCGGCATAGGCAACCACCACCACATTTTCAAGTTTAACAGCCCCTGGTTTGCTACCAATAGCTACATCAGTAATCTTGCCTTTTTTATTGACACTAAAATTGGCCGTCACTGTAGCTTCAACGCCTCTATCTCTTGCCACCAGCGGGTATTTGATGCTGCGTGCAATCGCATTTCTTAAATCAGTTGTATTCTCTATCTTAACTACCTCTTTAGCCTTTTTCTCTGTCTTATCTGGATTGGTGAAAGCCAGCAGAGCCAAGCCCAAAAGCGGAATCAGCAGCAGGTTCTTTGTCCATCCAATTATCAGGCTGGTATGTTTTTTATTCATCATGACAATTCGTTTTTTCGTTAAACTTTGATTAAAGTTATTCACCAATTGCACCCCTCTGTTGCTTTGCAATAAATTCAGCAACGAATACTGATAAGCCTGTGGTTCCTTTGTTTTTTGCACCATCGCGTTGTCAACACAATATTCATGGTTTTGAGCTATCAGCTTACGCAGCCACCAAACAAACGGATTCCACCATTGCACTACCAATAACCATTCGGCCAGGGATATATCAATTGAGTGCAACTGTGCACAATGTGTGCGTTCATGTTCCAAAATCATACGCCCATGCTTGTTTCTCTCCAAATGAGCGGGCATAAAAATGGTTTTGAAAAATGAAAAGGGATTAACATCACCATCATTAAGCAATACTAGCTGGTAACCTTTGTAAGAGCTAACACGCGCACCTTGCTTTAAGCGACTGATACTGTAATATCCCCATAACAAGCGCATCAGAAAAAATAAACTCACCACTGCATAAAATCCCAGTCCCCAGTTTGTCCAGTTAATAGGAGTTGGAGCGGGCGCTGCCACTATTTCTGTCACAGGCACATCAAATGTTAATGCCAACGGCTCAGTATTAATTTCAGGCTTAAACAACAATTCTTTCAACCACAGGGGCATGGCCAATAATGGCATCAACCATGGTACAAACAAGGTGGTTAATAACCAAATTCTGTTACGTTGAAAAAAACTATCGCGCGCCAAAAACACCAAATACACCAGTACAGATATCGCAATAATAATAGCGGACTTTAATTGCAGTTCGAGAAAAGCATTCATCAGTCTTGTTTTTTCTTTTCAATTAATTCAATTAACTCTTTCAGGTCATCTACATTCAGTTTATCCTCATTCACAAAAAAGGATACCACATTTTTGTAAGATGACTCAAAGTAATCCGACACCACATTCTTAATAAACAACTTACGATATGCCTCCTTGCTAACCGCAGGATAGTATTCATGGGAGTTGCCATATGAATTATGCGCCACATACCCTTTCTCTTCGAGACCGCGAATAATAGTACTAAAGGTATTATAGTGCGGTTTAGGCTCCGGATGCTGCTTTAGCAAATCCTTTACAAATCCCTTGCCTGCTTCCCATAATATCTTCATCACATCTTCCTCGCGTTTTGTTAATCGTTTCGAAATCATTATTCTGCATTAAAATTTTGTACCATGATTGTATTGACAAAACAAATATAACTAACTATTTCGTTTTACCAACTATTTTTTTCGTTTACAAACGAAATTTTTAGTTACAAAACGTCAAACAACGGCTTTATCTTAGAATAACTGGCAATTAATATTATCCAAACAGGCACTTCAGCTCTGCTAAATGCTCAGTTGTCAGTTCTGTTTTTTCGTTTATCAAAGAAGTAAGAAAAGTCATTTTAGCGGCATTCTCAAGCACCTCAATTCTATCGAATGCTTCGAGTAAGCTATTTCCTACGGCTAAAACACCATGATTGGCCATTAAAACAACATTAGTATCCATGGCCACTTTGGCAACATTCATTGCCAGCTCTTCAGAACCGGGCGCTGCATATGCTGCAAGCATGGGCCTACCTAAAATAGTATATGCTTCCGCCAGTAACGATGTATTAATACCACGCGGAACAACAGCAAACAAACTCCCCATTGGAGCATGCGCATGAACAATGGCGTTCACATCATTTCTTGCCGAATAGATAGCCAGATGCATCCCTGTTTCCATACTTATTACATGATCACCATCAATTTGTTCACCATCCATCGATACAATGGCTATACCACTACTTTTTATCCTGCCTTTATCGGTTCCCGATGCCGTAATGGCAATATGATTATCATCCAGTCGCATACTTATATTTCCGCCCAAAGAGGTAGTCAGCCCTTTCTTATACAGACGACGCATCCATTTGGCTACATCTTTTTTCTGCTTCAAAAATGATTCTTTATGCATGATAATCTTGTTAGTGGTCTAATAATAATCATCAAAGATGTAAAATTCATCGCGTAAATAAGGCTATCTGTAAATAAATCAGACATGCCTTTCTTTTATTTATGGCCGAAAAATGAAAAAACTTATTTTTGTAGCCCATGAATAAGGCAGTTATAAGAAAATACATCATACTTATTGGCGCATTGCTATACAGCTTGGCCGTTTCAGCTCAAAGCACAAGCGAATTAGCAACAGACAAACCCAAACCAGGTGAAGGACTTTACAGTTTCCTGATCCGCCACAAGCTATCGCCGCAAGAACATCAGCAGGCCTTTATTGATCTCAACAAAGGAAAATTTGGCAAAAACAATTCCTTGCTTGCACATCATGCCTATTTGATACCTTCAGCAACTATTGAATTGCACGAACCTTTGTTTGGCAAAGAAAGAGCGTTTTTTCCCCTCGAATCAAATGAGCTAAAAGGAACAGCATTCTACCTTGTTGCCGGTCATGGAGGACCCGATCCTGGTGCCATTGGTCAGTATGGCAACCATGAACTGCACGAAGATGAGTATGCCTATGACATCACCTTGCGCTTAGCCAAAAAATTAATGGAGAATGGGTCTAAAGTTCATTTAATTATACAGGATGAAGATGACGGTATCCGCGACGAGCAGATTCTGAAGTATGATAACCATGAAACCTGCGGTAGCGAAACCATACCTTTGGATCAGAACCAACGATTAAAACAGCGCACCCGGGAGGTTAACAAGCTCTATAAAAAAGATAGCGAAGCCTACCGACGCTGCATCATCATTCATTTGGACAGCAGAAGTAAACGGCGACAGATTGATGTTTTCTTTTACCACCACAAAAACAGCTCGGGCGGGAAAAATCTGGCTTACCAGCTCCGCGATACCTTTGACGAAAAATACAAGCAACACCAGCCTTCAAGGGGATTTTCAGGTACTGTCAGCACTCGCAATCTTTATTTACTACGCCACACAACACCATCATCGGTTTTCATTGAATTGGGTAATATTCAAAATTATCGTGATCAGCAGCGCTTTGTGATAGCAGACAACCGACAAGCACTTGCCAATTGGTTATACGAGGGAATAAAGAAAGATTTTGAAAGAAATAATAAGAAATAATCCTTATTTTTGTCTTTCGTAAAATTTTAATCATGCACTAAGTGATTATTGCAACACAATTAATAGAATACTAACACACGCAAATACGAAAACAAAATGAAACCAACACTTTTGATTTTAGCAGCAGGAATGGGAAGCCGCTATGGAGGCTTGAAACAAATGGATGAACTGGGGCCACATGGCGAATCAATTATTGATTATTCAGTATATGATGCCATTCAGTCGGGTTTTGAAAAAGTAGTATTTGTAATTCGCGAGTCCTTTGCCGAGGCTTTTAAAGAGCGCTTTGAACCCCGTTTGTCCGGAAAAATAAAAACGGAATATGTGTTTCAGGAATTAACCGACCTGCCTGATGGTTTCTCTTTACCTGAAGGTCGTGAAAAGCCATGGGGAACAGGCCATGCCATACTGATGGCCAAAGATGTTATCAACGAACCTTTTGCAATTGTTAATGCAGATGATTTTTATGGTAGAGAAGCCTATAAGCAAGTGTTCGATTTTGTAGCTCAGAGTACAGATGCCAACGAATATGCCATGGTCGGTTATGCTTTGAACAACACATTATCAGAGCATGGAACTGTATCGAGAGGTGTTTGTGAGACTGATGCCAACGGCAACCTGGTTAACATTACCGAGCGTACCAAAATCGGTTACGAAGGCGATAAAATCTTCTTTTATGAAGAAGATAGCAAAACTGAACTTACAGGCCGTGAAGCCGTGTCAATGAACTTTTGGGCTTTCAAACCAGAGTACTTCCAGCATCTGGAAACAGCCTTTGTTGAATTCCTGAAAGAGAAGGGAACTGAGATGAAATCTGAATTTTACTTTAATGCGGTGGTTGATGGCTTAATCAAAAAAGGTGAAGCCAGCACTAAAGTTATACGCACCGATGCTAAATGGTTTGGAGTTACTTACAAAGAAGACAAACCAATGGTGCAAGAGCAGTTGAATCAGCTAATTGCTAATGGCATTTACCCTGAAAAGCTGTGGTAAAATAAATTATCACTAAATATACAAGGCGCTTCCTTAAACAGGTAAGCGCCTTTTTTTTATCTTAGGTTTTCTAAAATATTTAATACGATGAAAAAACTTTTTCTTCTGGCTATTGTATTAGTTACGATCAGCGCCAGCGCCCAAATACATAAAGGCAAAGTAATCGAAGGCCAATCCATCTCAAGTAAGATAACCGGCTACGATGTTAACTATTCAGTCTACCTGCCACCTTGCTATGACTCTTCGGAACGCTCCTACCCCGTATTATACCTTTTGCATGGCTACAGTGATAACGAAACTGCCTGGGTGCAATTTGGAGAAGTCAATCGCTCAGCCGACAAAGCCATCGAAGAAGGGCTTATTCCGCCTATGATCATTATTATGCCCAATGCCAAAGTAACCTGGTATGTTAATAAATTTGATGGCAGCGATCGCTACGAGGACATGTTCTTTGAAGAGTTCATTCCTCAGGTGGAGCAGCAATACCGCATTCGTTCACAAAAAGAATTCAGAGCCATTAGTGGTTTGTCAATGGGCGGAAATGGTTCATTGCTATACGCCATCAGGCATCCTGAAATGTTTGGTGCCTGTGCAGCATTTAGTGCAGCCGTTTATACCAATGAAGAAATGAAGCATAATCTGCAGGAAGGCTACAAAGCATGGTTTGAACCCATCTATGGCCCTTTGAATAAGAATGGTGAACTACCACAACACTGGATGGACTATAACATCCTTAATGCACTTCAAAACAACTCTATTGACCAGGTTAAACGCGTTAGGTTTTATATTGATTGTGGCGATGATGACTTTCTGTATAAAGGTAATGCAGCCCTGCATGTATTAATGCGCGACTTAAAAATTAAGCATGAATTTCGTATTCGCGAAGGGGCACATAACTGGACCTATTGGCGCACAAATATCATCCATGGTCTTAAGTTTGTGGGCGATACTTTTCATCGCTTATAGTTGATAGCATTAAATTTCACCAACATAGTTGCTTGTTTTTCACATCAATAAAAAATATCTTTAAACAACATAAAGCTAATCTGTCCCATTTATTAGCTTATTTTATTCTGCTGCAAATGTGAATCTGCATTTGCAGTCAGAATTTTTATAGCCTTATTATCTACAAACCCATGAGCGAAGCAGCCTTGCTTTTCTGTTGCTTTGCCCTAAAATCTTTGAAAATGAAAGCAATTATTAATCGAAGAGATTTCTTAAAGGCCGGAGCGGTAACAGCTGTTGGTGCAGCTGTTCTTCCCCACGTTCTTTCCGGTTGCACAACCGGGCCGGCAAAAATCGGAGGTAACATGACTATTCACGACTATCTGGAGCACTTTGGTGTAACCGAGCAGATGATTCAGCAAATCATTGCAGAAGGCCTGTCAAAAGGCGGCGATTATTGCGACTTATTCTTCCAGCACAGCATTGGCAATTACATTGGTTTAGAAGACAATGCTGTTAACAGAGCCTACTCCGACATCAGCTTTGGTGTTGGTATCCGTGTATTAAAAGGCGACCAAACAGGTTATTCATTCAGCGAGGAGGTTAGTTTAATCGCTATGAAGTCAGCTGCCCGCACAGCAGCTAACATTGCCAACAGCAGTGCCACCGTTGAGCCAGTAGCATTCGAATCACCAAAGCTACCCAGCTACTACATGATAAAAACGCCATGGGAAGAAATATCTATCAACGAAAAAATACCATACCTGCAACAGGTGAATGACAAAGTTTTTGCCATGGACAGCCGTGTGATTAAATCTAATGTGTGGTTTAACGATGAAACTTCTTACGTGCTGTTTGCCAATTCCGAAGGCCGCATGACTTGCGATTACCAGCCTATGGCACAGTTATCGGTTAGTGTAACGGCTGAGCAAAATGGTCAGAAAGAACAAAACTATTTTGATTACTCAGGCCGACGTGGTATTGAGTTTTTTACGCCTGAAGCCATAAATACCTTGGCAACCGAAGCTGTTAAACGTACTGTGTCATTGTTTGATGCCGTTAAACCCAAAGCAGGCGAATTACCAGTTGTTCTGGCAGCAGGTAGCTCAGGCATTTTGTTACACGAAGCCATAGGGCACGGTATGGAAGCGGACTTTAACCGAAAGGAGACTTCGATTTTTAGTGATAAGATTGGTAAGAAAGTGGCCAAGGACTTTGTAACAATTGTTGACGATGGAACGAATCCAAATATTCGAGGCACTATTAATGTAGATGATGAAGGCAATAACACCGAAAAAACTTACCTGGTAGCTGGTGGTACCATGGAGTCGTACCTGCACGACCGCATCAGTGCCCAGCATTATGGCGTGAAACCAACCGGTAATGGTCGACGCGAATCATTCCGTCACATGCCAATGCCTCGTATGCGTAACACCTACATGGAAAATGGTCCGCATAAGAAAGATGAAATCATTGAGAGCGTGAAATATGGTGTCTATGCTGAATCATTCTCCAATGGTCAGGTGATGATTGGCGCCGGTGATTTCACTTTCTACGTTAAATCGGGTTACCTCATCGAAGATGGTAAGCTAACGCGTCCTATTAAGGACATCAACATCATTGGTAACGGACCAAAAGTATTGGCTGATATCGAAATGGTGGCTGATGACCTGAAGATGGCTGAAGGCGGCTGGACCTGTGGTAAAAACGGACAAGGTGTGCCGGTATCGCAAGGTTTACCAACTGTAAAAGTATCGAAGATAACAGTTGGTGGTGTAAATGCTTAATCTATCTAACCCGAAAAACGAACAACAATGAACAATAAAGAACGAAAAGAACTGGCCATGTGGGCCGTTGAATTCGCCAAACAAAAAGGTGCCAGCGAAGTAGCTGCATCTATCAACAACTCGCGCTCGGTAGAAATTGAGGTACGTGAGCAGAAAATTGAAAAGATCAAAGAATCAACCACAAATGGGTTGTCGTTGAATATTTATCGCGATCATAAGTACTCAGGACATTCAACCAACAATTTGAATAAAAAAGACCTGGAGAAATTTATCACTGAGGCGGTTGAGGCCACAAAATACCTGACTGCAGATGAATTCCGCGAATTGCCAGATCCTACACTCTATCCTACTGATTTAAATCGTGATTTAAAAATTGAGGATAAAAACTACAATAGTGTTGCACCTGAACAACGTGTTCAAATTGCCAAAGAAATAGAGCAGGTCGCCCGCTCAAAGAGTGATAAAATCATTTCGGCAACCGGAGGTTTTAGTGATGATTACTCTGAAAGCGTATTGGTACATAGCAATGGTTTGATTGCCGAACGTGCCTCTACCTCATTCTGGGCAGGTGGTGAAGTAACCGTCAGAGATGGTGATGCCCGACCTGAGGGCTGGCACTGGGGTGGCAGTCGTCACTTTAAAACCATGCCCACTCCTGAGGAACTGGGTGGTAAAGCAGCAGAAAATGCCATCCGTAAAATGGGTCAAACCAAAATTGCATCTGGCAAATACGATATGCTGATTGAAAATCGCACAGCCGGTCGTTTATTGTATATGTTTGTAAGGCCCATGTCAGCACGTGCCCTTCAGCAGAAGAGCTCATACCTAGATGGTATGCTGGGACAGGAAATTGCATCTCCTGTATTGACCGTAATTGACGATCCTTTGATGGAAGGTGGTTTTGCTTCAAGGCTTTACGATGGACAAGGCATTGCTGCCCGACAGCGCACCATGATTGAAAATGGCGTATTGAAAGAGTACTATGTTGATAACTACTATGGTAAAAAGCTGGGCATGACCCCTAATGGCGGCTCAACCTCCAATATACGCTTCGACTTGGGTACGCGCGGTTTTGATGCCATTGTTAAAGACATTAACAAGGGTATTTTTGTTACTTCATTTAACGGAGGTAACTCTAACTCAACTACCGGCGACTTCTCGTTCGGAGTTTCAGGCTTCCTCGTTGAAGGCGGTAAAATTATTAAGCCTGTCAATGAAATGAATATATCCGGTAATGCGAAAGAATTCTGGAAGCAGCTGGCTGAATTGGGCAATGATCCATACCAGTACTCAAGCATTCTTAGTCCTACCCTTGTATTTAAGGATATTGATTTTAGCGGGCTATAATGCTAATAATTTGTATTTAAAAATATCTAACACATGATTAGAGCAAGGGGCTGCCGATAAAGCAGCCTCTTCTTTTGTTGGATGCTCCATTTTCAGACTTTAAGGTATTTTTATATTTTTGTGCTCTAATTTGAAAATTATGGATCCGAATAGCAGCAAAAAGCACCTGATTAACCGTCTCAGCCCGGAAGAATTAAAAGAACGTTTGGCCAACGAAACCTTTAAACGCACTACTGTTTCGTTTTACCGTTATGTGATTATTGATGATCCGGCTGAAATGCGCGACCAGCTCTTTTCAGCCTGGAACAAGCTGCAGTGTTATGGACGTATATACATCGCCAAAGAAGGAATAAATGCACAGATGAGTGTTCCTGACCATTTCTGGCAGGAATTTAAAGAGCAACTACATGCCATTCCACAGTTTAAAGACATACCATTCAAAATTGCCGTTGAAGATGACGGCCAGTCGTTTCTGAAACTACAGATTAAAGTACGTGAACAAATTGTTGCCGATGGTTTAACACCCGATGAATATGACGTAACCAACGTAGGTAAACACCTGACAGCCAAAGAATGGAACACTGCCATTGAAGAAGGTGCCATTGTGGTAGATATGCGCAATCATTACGAAAGTGAAATCGGCCGTTTTGAAGGTGCCATACTTCCCGATGCAGAAACATTTAAGGAGGAATTACCTGAGGTTGTTGGCAAACTACAAAACAATAAAGACCAGAAGATTCTGCTTTATTGTACTGGTGGCGTACGTTGTGAAAAAACCAGCGCCTACCTTAAGCACCACGGTTTTTCGGATGTTAACCAGCTACTGGGTGGTATTATTGATTACACCCGTCAGGTTGAAACTGAGCAGATAGAGAATAAATTCATTGGTAAGAACTTTGTATTTGACAATCGTTTAGGTGAACGAATAAGTGATGATGTTATCAGCCATTGCCACCAATGTGGTGAACCCTGCGATACGCATACTAACTGTGCCAACAAACGCTGCAACCTGTTATTTATTCAATGTGAAAGCTGCAAAACCAAATATGATGGCTGCTGTGGCGATGATTGTCAAACGTACTTTCTGGCGCCGCAGGATGAGAAAGAAGCTTTGGGACAACGACTGGTATTTAAAAGAGGGAAACGCTTTCATCGACCAAATCAAACGGCATAAAGAATAGCATTTTGCAGCCTAAGGCAGATTCACTATTTTGCAACTCAACCAAAATTAATGACTTTATGAAGATTGTATCGTGGAACGTCAATGGTATCAGGGCGGTTCTAAAAAAAGACTTCGCAGAATCGTTCGCATCCATGGAGGCCGATATCCTATGCCTGCAGGAAACAAAAGCGCAGGATGACCAGGTAAGAGAAGCTCTGGCTGAATTTAAAGACTATCATATTTATTCCAATTCAGCAGTTAAAAAGGGTTACTCAGGTACAGCTATCATCAGTAAGCAGGCACCATTGAGCATCACAAAAGATATGGGCATTGAAGAGCACGACCAGGAAGGACGTGTACTGTGTGCCGAATATGAGGATTTTTATCTGGTAACGGTATATGTTCCTAATTCGGGAAGTGAATTAAAGCGATTGGATTACCGCCAGACCTGGGACGAGGATTTCTTCAACTACCTGAAGAACCTTGAAGCCACCAAGCCGGTTCTGGTTTGCGGAGATTTTAATGTTGCTCACACGGAAATTGATTTGGCACGCCCAAAACCCAACTACAATAAGTCGGCCGGCTATATGCAAGAGGAGATTGATGGGATGGATCGCTTTACACAAGGCGGCTTTAAGGATACCTTCCGTCATTTTTACCCTGATGTAACTGATAAGTACTCATGGTGGAGCTACCGGGCCGGTGCACGTGGCAAAAATGTAGGCTGGAGAATTGATTATTTTCTGGCAAGCGAGGGTTTCCTTCCTCAGTTAAAGGATGCCTTTATTCTCAATGACATTATGGGCTCTGACCATTGCCCTGTTGGCATTGAGCTGTAAGCTCTGGCAGAAGATATTTAGTCAGAAGGCAGAAGTCTTAATGGATGCTACATTATTGCTGACAGCAAAGTAGCATCCTCAACTAATTTCTTCTTACTGTCCGCCCTTCGTCAAAGCCTCAGCCAACTCGTTACAAACAGCCAGTTTGCCTTCAATTAATGTGGTAGTGGTGACGATGCCCTTCAAACACAACTTTTCATCTGGCAGGCGATAGATATCCTGGTAAAACATGTATTTGATCCCCTTATGTTCCACTCTTGTGCGCACCACAAAACGATCATTGCTTTTCAAGGGTGTTTTATAAGACAAGTCGATACGTGCGACTACTGCTACAATATTTCTATCATACAGGTCTTTAAAGTTAACTCCCAGCGAGTCGAGGAACTCGTGACGCGTATGTTCCAGATAATTCTGGTAGACCGAGTTATTAACAATCCCCTGCAGATCACATTCGTAATCACGCACTTTAAACTCCAGCTCGTAATCGTAGGTATTAGCCATAATCAAAAAGTTTAGCTGCGAATGTAAAAATAAAAAAGGTGGCCCGAAAGCCACCTTCCATTAATCATCTCAGAATATTCTAAACCTTTAGTCTCTATGATTAATGTTGATAGTGCCGGCGCACGTTTGCGAGGCTTAACTATCTTCAGACAGATGATTTTGGGATTATTGTAAATGTCTTTTTTGTTGTCATAGATTTTTGAGATGAGAACCCACCTTTGCAGGCTCTCATCTCAGTATAAATCCAAATCACACACTAATATTTCAATACAGATACCTATTGAATCATTACTTTTTTTGTTACAGACTTTTCGCCGACAATAATTTTCAGAAAGTACATTCCCGGCACATGAAAATAAACGGGCTGATTATGAGAATGTGCTACGCGCTTACCGAGCACATCGTAAAGTTCAGCTTTAAATCCAGGCAGGCCGGTAATATTTATAACTCCTTTTGAAGGGTTGGGATAAACCCTAATACGGGTGTTAAGTTCATCATTGATACCAACAGTCACCTCTTCATAAATACCGGTAAACTTTTGATTGTCTTCAGACCACAAATTTGAGCGGTATTCATGCTCGAGCCAGTAATGCATATACTGAATCTGTCCTTTGGTGAACATGGACGTACAGCCCGAATAATCCATGAAGTTTTCGGTATTGACCAACCCGTCATTACACAAATTTCCTTTTCGGCATTCCCAGGTGTAACAGCGTGTTTCAGGTGTATCGTCTATACCGTCGTCACCACAATAATCGTAACTACTGCCGAAGGTATGCGAGAGCCCCAGGTAGTGTCCCACCTCATGAGCTAATACATTGTCGCTAGATGTTCCATACAGGTACTTATGGTTATAAACAATGCCGGCCATCTTACCGCCTCCGTCTGTATCAGGCAAATATGACCAGCCTGTTCCATTATTGGAACTATTAACATTGTAGGTTACCCAAATCTGCAGATAACGTTGTATACCCGAATAATCCCCTCCCATATTCCAGTTGGCCTGTCTTTTTAAGGTGGCATTGCATCCGGGATTATCACCTTTTATATCCCTTGTGTGATAGGTGATGCCATTGGTTGCATTGCCATAAGGATCTTTCTGCGCCAGGTGAAATACAATTTTACTATCCTGAATAAGCGGCTTGAAAACATCCTGCACCTGGCTTATCAATGGATTTTTTGCAGCGAAATTCTCATTAAGCAGTTTGATAACCTTTTGTGCTTTATCAAGGCTTAACTTACTCTGTGGATTATAAGGATCAAAAACATGAAACACAACCGGTATATGATATTCCCGGCCAGTTGCTTTCAACATACTTAAGGCATGAACTGGTAAAACGTGCACATCGGTTGTACTGCAAACATGTTCTGGTTTAACATCCTGCGCATAGCCAGCCAGCGCACTAAAAAATAAAGCTAACAAAAGTATCTTTCTCATTATTGTAGATATTTGAGGGCAGTATCATTACCGCCCTCATATATGTTCATTCAATTTTTATGGGTTGAGATGCTTCGTGAATTAATACCCTCCGGTCTGCTTCATGTTGGTATTGTTGCGCATCTCGTATTCACTAATGGGGTAAGCGAATGATTTATCTGGATACGACACCAATGGTTTCTGTGGTATTTCGGAACGAACAATATCCTTTTGATACCTGGCCAAATCAAATAACCTCAATCCTTCAAATGCAAATTCAAGTTGTCGCTCTTTCAAAATCACTTCTGCATCAACTGATATCAGTGTAGAAGCACCACGTTTACTTCTGATAACATTCAGATCATTTAGCGGCGTATCACCAACTGAAGTAGACGCTCTCAGGTTAGCTTCAGCTCTAATCAGGTACATCTCCGAATAACGGATTACCTTGGTATTATTCACATTGGTATTATTGCCTTCTCCCGGATATTTGTATATGCTATATCCATCAGCTCCGTTATCCTGAATCACGCTTCGGCGCACATCGTCATCTTCATACATCGACAAGAGACTAACCGGTACACCAAGATCCTGATAACTAAGATAAATACCTCCTATCGACTCGCTTCTTCCAGGAAAGTTACTGTCACTAGGATCCATGTTAATTTCAAATACACTTTCGAAACCATCAACTCGTTTCAGCGACCAGTATTCGGTGTAGTTATCAACATCTAATAATTGATACCTGTTTGACTTAATAACCTCATCAGCCATTTTAGCTGCCAAAGCCCAATCTTCTTTGTAGAGTGCTACACGCGCCAGCAGAGCTTTAGCGGTAGTCTGCGAAATATATACGCATCCTTTAGTGTTTTCCAGTAAAGAGATGGCCGCCTGCAAATCGGCAATGATATAGTCATATACTTCTTTTACTGTATTACGGGCTGGTTCTTCAACGGCACTATTGAATTTGTAAGGTACACCCACATGGCCACCGTTGCCGTTGGCACCTTCCTCAAGGCTGGCATCATTAAATGTATAATGCTGGCTAAAAAAATTGACCAGGTTAAAGTGCATCAATGCCCTGATGACCAGAGCCTCACCTTTTAAATTATCGATGGATGATTGTGGTGCATTTTCTTTATCAAAGTTATCGGCATCAATCGCATCAATCACATTATTGGCCGAAGTAATAGCCATATACGCATTGCTCCACAAACCCGATGCCGTTGAAGTTGGAAAGAAAATCATATTCAACTCATCAGAATATCGATCTGTTTCGGCGGCTGTGTTACGAATCAAATCATCGGCTTTGCACGAACCCGAAATAGGAATAAATCCGCCATACAGGTCGGTACGCATTAAGTAAACATACAGGCCATTGGTGCTGCTTTCCAATTTAGAAAAGGTTGACAAGGCCTGATCTTTATCGATATCCCCAAATGGATTTCTATCAATAAAGTCCTCTGAACATCCAAGTAAAAAGATGAATGAAATAATATATAGTAGTTTTTTCATTGTATTTTTATGTTAGATTAAAAATCTAAGTTAACTCCAAAAATAAATGTACGCGGGTTTGGCACTGCGTTATACGAGTAGCCATTGATACCCACTTCCGGATCGAGACCGCTTACATTGGACCATGTCATCAGGTTGGTGGCCTGAAAGTAGATATTGGCATTCTGGATATGCGCTTTCTGTATCCAGTTTTTAGGGATAGCATACCCTAATCGTAACGTTTTCAGTCTCAGATATGAGCCATCTTCCAGCCACCTTGAGCTTACCCACTCATTACTTTGCGTATCGTTGTATGCGATTGGTTTTGGTACATCGGTCACCTGTCCTGGTGTTTTCCAGTAGTTATTGGCCACATAAGCCGTCACAGGTCCTGAGCTGCGTGTCCCCACATCCGAACCATCGTGCTCGCGGTAAACCCTTTCTGAGAACATCACCTCATTACCCGTTACGCCATAAAACATAAAGCTCAATTCAATGCCTTTAAAGCTTAATGTATTGGTCAAACTACCATAAATATCTGGCTCAGGGCTTCCGCAATAATCGCGCGCTGCCTCCCCGTAGTTCTCGGTCTTGTCACCGTTTTCATCGTACCACCAGGCCATTCCGTTATCTGGATTCACCCCGGCATACTGAAACAGGTTCCATTCGGTGTACTTACCTCCCACGCGTCGCTTCTGAAACGAACCATTATTCATTTCTTCCATTCCTTCGCCAAGGCTGATAATCTCACTGGATGGCAATGTGAAATTAAGGTCAGTTGTCCATTTAAAATTGCCATTGAAATTAACTGAACTAAGCGCGACCTCTAAACCTTTATTCAAAATTTCACCGCTATTGACCAGGATAGATGACTGACCTGATGTTTGCGATATTTCTTCATTCAACAACAGATCGTTGGTATTTCTCCAGTAGTATTCAATAGTACCTGAAATTCTATTAAACAAACCCAGGTCAACACCTATGTTGGTGGTTTTGGCACTCTCCCATCGCAAATTGGTGTTTTCTATTTGTTTTGGGTAAAGTGCTAAGCCCGAGTTATATTTATCGGCCTGATATAAACCTTTACTGGCATAACTGCTAATACCACTATTACCTGTTTCACCATATGATGCTCTTAATTTCAGGTTATTAATCCATGAAACATTAAAGAAATCTTCATTGGATAAGGTGTAACCTAAAGAGAACGAGGAGAAGGTAGCCCATTTATTATCGGCACCAAACTTACTGCTGGCATCACGGCGAATACTGGCACTTAAGTAGTACTTACTGTCGAAGCTATAGGATGCATTTGAGAAATAAGAGATACCTGAATTCTCAATGCGTGAGCCTCCAACTTCCTGCTCATCAGAAGTGCCGTCAAGATTTGGGATATCCGGATCTATTTTAGTTCCGCCGGCATATACCCACCAGTTGTTATATTCGCGAGCTTCCTGCCCAAGCATCACATTCAGGCTATGTGCACCATTAAACACCTTGCTATAGGTGAGGGTATTACTAATATTCCACTTATAATACTTATTATTAACAGCATAGTAACCACCTCCCCAATCGATAGCATTGGCGGCGGATGGATCAAAATATTGGTCATCATCAACATCTTTCCAATCCAGACCAAATACACTTTTAGCCTTAATATTATCAGTAATGTCAAGTTCTACATAGGTTGAGTTAACAATACTTACGGTGCGGTTCTGCATTGAATTAACATCAATAATATGCAGGGTATTGTAATTACCGTTAGAACCGCCAAGATCGTGATTATACTCGCCATCTTCGTTGTGCGACGAATAAAATGGTAAAGTCCAGAATGACGCTGCCACCGGGTTGGCCCAGGCCCAGCCATCCATTACAAAGTTTTGTTTACTTCGGCTCACCTGAATATTATTCCCAAACTTGAGGAATTTATTTAACTGATGATTTAGGTTAATGCGCCCACTAAAACGGTCGAAATTAGTGCCCACCACAGTACCTTCCTGATTCAGGTAACCAGCACTTACAAAGAAGTCTGTTTTCTCATTTCCACCGCTTAAGCTCACATTGTAGTTATCATACGAACCTGCTTGTGTATAGGCATCCCACCAATCAAAATTGGTATCGGCCAGTGAATTGGGGAAATAGAGTCCCTCCTCTACCATTGGATCATACCAATCGGCGTAATTGCCATCCGGGTCAAAGCGCTCTCCGGCATTTCTGGCAGCATCCTGAAAATACTGAACCAAATCCTCGCTGTTGGCATTCTTATTTTTGGCGTTAGTCAATGTTGATACACCTTTCTCGACATTAACATTCACTTTTGTTTTACCACTTTTACCACTTTTTGTGGTAATGATGATAACTCCATTACTTGCACGGGAACCATAGATAGCTGTAGCGGCAGCATCTTTCATAATCGTCACATTTTCGATATCGTTACTGTTCAACGAGCTCAAAAAGTTAGAGCGGCTATCATCAGCCCAGTCGCCAACACGCCCAGTCAATACAGGCACTCCGTCAACAATGTACAAAGGTGAATTTGAAGCATTAATACTACCACTTCCCCTGATTACAACTTCGGCATAACTACCCGGGTTACCAACAGCACTGCTCACCACTACACCAGCTGTGTTACCTTGAAGCGCTTTATCGAAGCTCGAGGTAGAAACACGCTGAAGCTCATCGCCCTTAACTGTGGAAACAGAACTTGTTAGAGCTTCGCGGCGTTGTACGCCGTAACCAACGACAACTACATCATCCAGCTGCTCACTTTCAGTCACCAGCGTCACATTCAGGCTAGTTCGCCCTGCTGCATTCACTTCCTGCTTTTCGAAGCCAATGTAAGAGAAGACGATTACAGCATCAGGATTAGATAATTCAATACTATAAGTGCCATCAAAACCAGTGATCACACCATTTGTGGGTGAGGTTTTTTCAAACACATTTACACCTGGCAAAGGCTCTCCTAATTCGTCAGTCACTTTACCTGTCACACGTATTGTCTGCTGTAAAGATTCTTGATTTCTATTAAGACTATGTACAAATATCAGATTATTATCCAACACTTTATAGGCGTATGGCAAGTCTTTAAAGGCCTCATCGAGCACATGATAAACATCGGCATCTGCAGCATTGACTTTGGTGGTCAGGCTGGCATCTACATCATCATTATTAAAAAAGAATTTATACTCAGTCTTGTTTTCAACCTCTTTGAAAAGCTGAGCTAATTCAATTTTTGCTGAAGAAATGGTAATGGTTTTCTTTTGTGAAAAACCATTAGCCGAAACTTGCAGTAAACCAATGACAAGCAGTAGGCATGTAAGTCTCATAATTCGGTACAGTTTTATCACCCCACTCTTTTCGAAAATGGCATGACGATCCAATTTTAATTTCATAGATTTGTAATGTTTAGGTTAAACTTAAACAGGATTTAACTTTTAATAAGACCGGATGGTGTGGCAGCACTTTCCGGTTTTTAGTTTTTATTACATAGGCCTTATCTAATTAAGGGTTATATTAATAGCTTCATTAGTTCGTGTAAACTTTATCCCATTGGACATTGAAAGAATATTCAGAACATCCTCAATACTTTCATTTTCGAATGTGCCGGTGAATCGCAAGTCTTGAATAGCAGAATCAACTGTTATGGTAACACCGAACCAATCTTCGAGACGTTCTGACAGTACGTGCAACGGTTCATCTTTAAATACCAACTGCCCCCGGGTAATGGCCGTATATTTCTCCATATCCGGCTCAATCCTTTTTCGCAATTCTTTAAGCCTTTTGTCATAAACCGATTTTTGCCCTGGCAATAGAACGCATCTTAGCTGTCGCTCGGGTATGGTTATTTGTACTTTACCTTCTTCCAGCACTGTTGTTACTATGGACGCATCGGCACGCGCTTCCAACTTAAAACGCGTTCCCAATACCTTTACCACATGATTGCCCGAATACACTTCAAAAGGTTTATGAGCGTTATGCTTCACATCAAAAAACGCCTCACCATTTAAATTGACGATTCTGTTCATGTCGTTAAATGCAGAAGTATAGGTAAGCTCCGTCTGACCACTTAACCAGACGATAGTACCATCTGGCAATTGAACTTTTTGACGCTCTCCGGCTATAGTTTGAAAGGTGTAGTATTTTAGCTCCTCTTGAGGGCTTGGCAAAAACATTTTACCCACTAATAATGAAATAGCTATAAGAGCAGCAACTGCGGCATATTTCAGCCATTGGAATGATGTTGACTTTTTCTCCCTGATTTCGGACTGCTTAATGCGGTCCTTAAATCTTAAAAAGGCCTTATGACTATTATATTCATTTGGATGAGCCACATTCCATATATCGCGCAACTCCACAAACTGCTTTTTAAAAGCAGCATCACTCTTCAGCAATGCTTTAAGCTCTTCAAGCTCAGTGATGCTTGCCTCACCAGATAAGTACTTTATGGCTAATGATTCTTTATAATGATGGTCCATTGAGTGTGCCTTTTACTATATAATGCACCAGCACACAAAAACCCTGTATGTTTTTTTTAATTTTTTGAAATAAAACAATAAACTACTGAATAACTGAAAGATAAAAAGCCACAATAACAGGACAATACCCCTTCAACTCATCACGCAGGAAAGCAAGTGCCCGGGTCATATGCATCTCCACTGTTTTAACCGAAATATCCAGCTGTTTGGCAATTTCCTTGTTTTTCAATCCCTGGTGACGCTTGAGAATAAAAACAGTTCTAGCCTGCTGAGGCAAGTCATTGATAGCCTTTTCAATGGCCTCCTCAATCTCTTTTAGTATCAAACTATCCTCGTCTGTAAATTCACCTAATAACTTACCTGAAGCAGTATTCTCAAATTCCTTTTGAATTTCCAGATGTTTCTGCTGTTCGCTATTTTGCTGGCGAATGAAATACATGCAGTTGTTATAAACTGCCTGAAAAAGGTAACCCTGCAGTGACGTTTTTATAGAAATATCACCTTTCTGCCACATCTTATAAAACGTATCCGACACAACGTCTTCAGCATACTCTTTTCGTTCAACATAGCGCAAGGCATATGCGCACAGGCACGAGTAATAGGTATTAAACAAATACTCATATACGTCCTTATGCCTCTCAATATTGCCGCTATTGATCTGAGGTCCTATGGTTTGATTCACTTTTAAACTTTATTGCCTGTGTAAAAATAGAAATTTATTCTAAGAGGCAACATTTTTTAACAATTAAGATGAACATATAAAAAAAGGTGCCTAATTGGGCACCTTTCTATTTTATTAGCTAGTAAGAACTAGTCTTTATCGGCTTCTTTAAACTTAAAGAGCTTATACATTTTCTCAAAAATCTCCGTGTTATTATAAACTCCTGAAAACTGCTCAGCCCCGGCACCAAAAGCAAAAACTGGTACCATCACAGGACTATGATCACCGGTAGTAAAACCTGTTTTAACATGTCCCTTGTTAGGATCACCATTTAATACCGACATTCCACCTGTTTCATGGTCAGCGGTTACAATCACTAAAGTTCGACGATCTTCCATTGCAAACTTAAGCGCTTCAGCCAGTGCCTTATCCATATCCAGCACTTCTCCGGTCACATATGAAGCATCATTTTGGTGACCTCCCCAGTCAATCTGGCTACCTTCCACCATCAGAAAAAAGCCTTTGCTATCAGCATTATCAAGAACTTCAATAGCCTTAGCTGTTGATTTTGTAAGCATTTCGCCTCTGTCGCGATACCCCGCATTATGACCAACGGCAGTTAATACAGCCAGTTTACCACTTGTGAAGTTGTCCACCTCTTCAACATTGTAACCTACCCTATAGCCTTTTTGGTTGAGTTCAAGCACTAAGTTTCTTCCGTCGGTGCGCTTGGTAAAGAAATCACCACCGCCACCAATAAACACGTCAATATCCGTATTAAGAAAGTCTGCCGCAATCTCCTCATACATGCTTCTTTTTGGCTGATGTGCTATAAAAGAAGCAGGGGTAGCGTGTGTTATTGCCGATGTAGAAACTAACCCGGTTGCTTTACCATTCCTTTCTGAATACTCCAGAATTGTAGTGAGATTTTCACCATTAACATCCACTCCAATGGCGCCATTATAGGTTCTTGTACCAGTCGATAAGGCTGTTCCCCCGGCAGCTGAATCAGTTACATAGTTATCTGCACTTTGTGTTTTACTGAATCCAATATATGGCATCAATTCCATATTTAAACCGTTGTTAGCTGTAATTCCGGCAAAAACCTGAGATACACCCATGCCATCGCCAATAAAAAGAATAATATTTTTAGGACGCTTTTTAAAGCGAATATCATCGTAGTTAATGGTTAAAACTTCATGAGTATTCTCAATGGTATACTCATATTTAGCATGAAGATCTTTATAATCTTCCTGAGCATTAGCTGTGAAACAAGCCAATACCAATAGGGCTACGAAGGCTGTTCTAAAATTTCTCATATTGAAAGTTCATTACTTTATATTAATTGTCCAGGCAATTCTATTTTAATAGTCGTTTCCTATTAATTCAAAAGGAAGCGTAAAAAAATCACTTTTCACTAAGAAAAACAACAAGTTTATTGGTTTGTTTATATTGTTTGTTGCAAATTCACTTTTTTAATTCAAATTAACTTTCTAATGGATAGGACCAAGATACTCTTTGTTTGTCTGGGTAACATATGCAGGAGCCCGAGTGCTGAGGCGGTAATGAACAGCTTGATTAAAGCCAAAGGAATAGAAGAACTTTTCGAGATTGATTCGGCTGGCATCACTGGATACCATGCTGGCGAGCCCGCTGATCAACGGATGCAAAGGCATGCACTCAACAGAGATATTCATCTGACAAGCATTAGCCGGCAGGTTAAGAGTCCTGCTGATTTCGAGCACTTTGACTATATAATTGGTATGGACAACCAAAATATTGATGATCTGTACCAGTTAGCGCCCAACGAGCAACTGGCAAAGAAGATTAGTAAAATGACCGATTACTGCACACGACATCAACACGATTCTGTACCTGATCCGTATTACGGCGGAGCAGCTGGTTTTGAGCTGGTGCTTGACTTGCTTGAAGATGCTTGCGAAGGTTTATTGGAACATATTCAAAGCCATGAATAATTCAATTATTCAGCAAATAGAAGATCAATTGCAGTGCAGCATCACCAGTCAAGAAACTACTGGTGGTGGTTGCATTGCCCAAACCTCGATCATTACAACCAATGACGGTCGCAAGTACTTTTTAAAACAAGGCTTTGAAGGCGACCTATTTCAAAAAGAAGCCAATGGCCTGATTGAGCTCCGCAAAGCGAAGGCTTTTGTTGTACCGGAGGTTATTATGGTTACTAATAACTTTCTTTTACTTGAAGCCATAGAACCAGGTAATAAAGAAAATAGCTTCTTTACTGCATTTGGTGCGGCATTTGCCCACCTCCACCAATACACCAATGTTCAATTTGGTTTTTTTGAAGATAACTACATTGGTTCAACGCCTCAAATAAACACGGTATCTACAAGCTGGATGGAGTTTTATTTTAATCACCGCTTGCTCTATCAATATCAATTGGCCGAACAAAAGGGCTATGCAGATGAACATATGAGAGATGGGTTCCATATCATCGAAAAAAGGCTGCCTGCAATACTTGATGGCAGCGAGGAAAAGCCTTGTCTTTTACACGGTGATTTATGGGGAGGCAATTACATGGTTGACCCCAATGGTGAACCAGTATTAATTGATCCGGCCGTCTATTACGGACACCGGGAAGCGGACCTGGCCATGACAAAGCTCTTCGGAGGTTTTAGTGCTGAGTTCTATAGCAGCTATTTCAATACTTATCCACTAAAAGAAGGCTATCAGTACCGTGAAAATATCTACCTCCTGTATCATGTACTCAACCATCTGAATTTGTTTGGAACATCCTACAGAAGTCAGGCCATTCAACTAATGAACAGTTATCGGTAACAGAAAAGGGTGCTCTTACGAACACCCTTCCATATACATTAGCTTGTATTAATCTATGTTCTGATTTTATGTCCTTTTATGCCATAGTACAAAATGAACAAAAAGCAAGGAATGCAAATCATATAAGCATTTTGAGCGCCAAATACATCTTTCAATGAGGCAAAAGCTGTTGGTATCAAAGCTCCACCAACAATGGCAATAACCATCAATGAAGATCCCGCCTTGGTAAATTTACCCAACTCAGTCATCGCCAGGGGCCATAATGCCGGCCACATTAACGAGCATCCTAATGCCATAAAAGCAATAAAATAAATGGAATATTGTTCGGGCACCACTACGGTCATCACAGACCCAAACAAGGCCAGGTAGGCACAAATGCGCAAAGCCTTATCCTGACTAATATACTTTGGAATTAACAGAGCTCCACAAATATATCCAATGACCATTCCAATTGGTGCAATCCAGGCATAATATTCGGCATTTGCCAGGCCAAGTGTAGTAGCGTAATCGACCAGTGTACCCAGTGATATGGTTTCTACCCCAACATATAAAAACAGAGCCAGAACGCCCAATAGAAGGTGTGGAAACTGCCAAACAGAAGTTTTGCTGGCTGCATACGGACAATCTTCACCATTTTCATCATCTTCGCCAGCTGCCTTTACCTCCGGCAGTGGAGCTAATAGTGCTAATAGGCCTAAAAGCAAGAATACACCAATGATGATCATAAAAGGCAGGTTGATATCCGTCAATTGCACCATATCTACTTCTTTTCCAATGACAAGCGCCAAAAACAAAGGAGCGATTGGCCAAGCCAGCTTATTGGCTATACCCATTATACTCATTCGTTTAGCAGCACTCTCGATGGGGCCAAGTATAGTAATATAAGGATTTACGGAAGCTTGTAGAAAAGTATTTCCCATACCACTGATAAAAGAAGCCACAAGGAATAAGGCTAAGCTCTCGTTGTTAGCAGATGGAATAAACAGATAGAAACCCACTGCAAACATTAAGAAAGATAATGCCATGGTATTTTTATACCCAATCTTACCAATTACCAAAGAGGCCGGATAGCCAAACAATAGGAAGGCCGAGAAAGTGGCAGCCAGAACCAGGTAAGATTCTGTGGAGCTGATCTCAAGAGCCGAGTTTAATAAAGGAATTAAATAACTGTTAATGCCCAATGCAAACCCGATTGCAAAGAACATTAGCCCAATAATCGTTATAGGCACCAGAAAGCTTTTCTGGTTATGAGTATTAGTACTTGCCATATTCAATAGTTTTGTTTTAGTTTATTGATGTGGCAAATATACACTTTAAACAGAAAGCTGTCGTATTCTTATTATTTAAAATTGATTTCTTTCGTATTATTTTATTTCGAAAGCTAATATAAGTCTAATTGCAATTTTCGGATATCATATGTATGCGAGCTTTGCAAAACCTTCCTCGTAAGATGGTCCGCAACTGATCATTGTAATAGGTTTGCCATGCGGCTTCCATGTCACTTCCTATTTTCCGTATTTCAACCTGAAACTGCTCAATAGGCGTGCGGGTACGCAAGGCCTTCACCAACCTAACACTGTCAACCCTTTCCTGCTCAGTCGCAAAATCCATCATCAGGTTAAATAATTCGCGGGATGTAAGAGGTTCTATTTTAAAGTAGCTATCCGGATTTTCTTCTATTTCAGCATACAGTAACTCATAATCCTGATCATCAAAATCCATAAAGTCTATTTTCTCCTCAGTTTCGGGGAAAGCGACTATTCGGTTACTACCTCGCTGAATATAAACACTTAGGTTATCATTTAATAGCTTAATGATACTATCGATCAGTTCTGATTTATTTTTCATCACTGTAATATTTAAGGTACGTGTGTTGCACCTAAAATTAATGATAATCTGCTAATATTTCAGGTTCAATTGACCAAAAGAAAAAGAAAAATCAACAGAAGTTATTAAAATTGACATATCTCATAATTTGCATTTTCAATTGCGCTGTTTATTTTTACGTCTTTCAAAATATTTCATCCATCTACATAGAATCCAAAAAGGAAAGTATCTGAAATGCAGTATTCGCTTGATATAGATATGGGCCTCTTAAAATCGGGGCACGAAGCAACTTTCGAACAAGTGTATAATGCATATTATAGCTCGCTCAATTTTTTTGCCAACCAATACATTGACAAAAATGCCGACGCAGAGAACCTGGTACAGGAAACCTTTCTGGCTTTATGGATGTACAAAGAAAACCTTTCAGGCAACACCCCCGGTTCTATTAAAGCATGGCTATACACCACCCTTAAAAATAAGTGCCTGAATCACCTGGAAAAAGAATCTCATAAATTAAACTACAACAACCACCAGCTACATCAGTATAAAATAGATATAGATATACTGGGGCACATGGAAATTTCTGAAGTCACATTCGATGAAATTGAACGGCTGCTATACCAAGCACTTGAACAAATGCCTGAACAGTGCCGGCGCGTATTTGAACTGAGCCGGTTCAAAAACCTAAAAAATAAAGAAATAGCCGATAGCCTGCATATCTCAATCAAGGCCGTGGAAGCAAATATAACCCGTGCACTTAAACATCTGCGTATCCATCTGAAAGACTATCTTCCCTTGTGTATTCTACTGGGTTTACTCTAGTCAATTAATATCTAATGCCTTAATGTAGGGTGTTATCTCGTTTACCTGTCTTTATATTCAGATGAAGTCATTCCTTAACTTGTTATTCAATGAATTGTAAATGCTATGAAACACATGGATTTATCAGCAACTGCGCTTCAGTCATTTAATATCTTTAATTCATTAACAACGGAAGAATTAGATTACCTGACCGAGAATATTATTTGCAGAGAAGTAAATGTAAATACAACTTTATATGAAGAATATTGCCACATAAGCAGTTTAACATTGTTATTAGATGGCATTATACAACAATCAAAAATGGGTCCCAGGGGAAGAAATGTAATTATCCGCTATGCCAAAGCAGGCGAAATTTTAGGTTTCCGCTCAATTATGACCAACGAACTAGCCTGCACTACTACAAAAACCATCACTAAAGCCAAGATTGGACTTATTAATAAAGACTGCTTACTAAATATTTTGTACTCCAATTCGCAAGTTTCGCTAAAGCTGATTAGGCATGCATGCGGCGAATTAGATCAAACCCAACATTCTATTGTTAACCTTACTCAAAAACAGATTAGAGGCAGGGTAGCCACTGGTTTGCTATACCTTAAAAACACATTTGGATTAGACGAAGACCGCCTTCTTAATATATCTATCTCACGAAAAGACTTTGCAGGTCTGATTAGTGCGGCACCAGAGTCTGCTGTTCGTATGTTAGCTGAATTCAAAGACATTCAGATTATTGACTTTATAGGCAAAAAAATTCGCATAAATAAGATGGAAACTTTACTAAAATACAGTAGAATTTGCTAATTAAAGTAACAGTGTATACTTGAACAACAAACGACTACAGTCATATAGATGCTCATTTGAAGAAATCATCAGTTAAATTTGTAATTGAATGTAGGGTATTTAATCCGCTACCTGTCTTAGTTAACGAAGAAGAGAAACACAATGGATAAAAACACCATTTGGCAGCTAATAACCAAACAACTGCCGACCGACAAAGAAAAGCAGGTTTGGGACGAAATCGTACAATCGCCTGAACTGTTGGCAACTTATAAAGACCTGAAAAGAACATGGTCCCTTTCTGGTAGCCAGCCGCAACTCTCTGATGAGCAGCTTGAACAACGTTATTCACAATTCAAAAACAGGTATCAGAAACCAAGTATTGGTTCTAAATTTATTAAGCAAATTGCAGGTTATGCTGCAGCCATTATAATTGCTTTTGCTGCTTCATATGCCTTGTGGCATATTTCCGATAAAAGTAAGCCCATTACTAATCAGGTTATGCATTTCGAAGCCGGACAAGGCAGTATAAACAGTTTTGTATTAGCTGATGGTTCCATCATCTGGCTCAACTCCAATAGTTCTATTGATATAGTAAGCATTGCTGATAATTCAGTGGAAGTAAACCTGACTGGAGAAGCATTATTTGATATAATCCACGACGATAAGCGCCGCTTTATAGTGAATGTCCGCAACTTAATTATCGAAGATCTGGGCACCCGTTTTACCGTACGTAACTATAACAACGATAATGAAATAACTGCGACCCTGATTGATGGAGAAATAGCTGTAAAAGATAGTGCGCATCTACTGAGCCAGGTGTTAGCACCTGGTCAAAAACTGAGTTATTCCATCAATGATGGCACTTATACGATTAACACTATTGACACTACTTATACAGGCAAATGGACCGAAGAAAAGTTTGAGTTTGTTAATAAAACATTAAGTGATATTGCCAGGGATTTGGAAAATTGGTATGGTGTTACCATCACTTTTAAAGAAGATAAGCTAAAGCAGGAACGCTTTACGGGAGTTATACAGAAAAGCACCTCGATTGAGCACGTGCTGGATATCATTACCTATCCGGCAGGTATTAAATACAGTATTAACGCATCTAAAAACAAGAAAGAAATAATGATCCACTAAAAAAGCAGCAGCCAGGTGGAAGCGGCTACTGCTTAAGATTTTACGAAACTGCTCCAACAGTTTCATAATGTTTAATAATAACATCACAAATTTATGAAAAAAAAGCAAACAGAGCCCAGGTGGGATCACCTTGGCATTGGAAAAATTCTACGCATCATGAAAATCATGTTCGTTCTGATGGTCGCATTTGGCTTATCGGTATCAGCAACTGGATTAAGTCAAAACAAAAAGCTGACATTACGCTTAAAAAACGCCACGCTTCTCGAGATATTCAAAGAAATTGAAGCCAATACCGACTTGGGATTTTTGTATAAAGACGATCAAATTGATCAGAACAAAACCTATTCGGTAAATGCTACTAACCAGGATATTCATGAGGTATTGACTCAAGTACTTAACGAGGCTGATTACACCTTTACCATCATTGAAAACAACGTAGTTATTACCAAAGTAACCAATACAGCCAAAACAACTGTAGTGCAACAGCGAATGACTGTTACAGGTCAGGTAGTAGATGCCAATGGCGAACCTTTACCTGGTGTCAATGTTTATGACAAATCGAATCCGCAAAACGGGGTGATAACAGGTATTGACGGCAGCTACACCATCACCGTTGATAATGCTGATGCCTCGCTGATGTTCTCCTTCATAGGTTTTGAAGATCAGGAAGTACAAATAGCCGGTCGTGCGCAAGTCAACATAACACTACTAGAAGAACAGATAGGACTAGAAGAAGTAGTTGTAACAGGTTACGGCACCATTACCAAAGAAGCTTATACCGGCTCGGCAGCTGTTGTAAGCGCCAAAAAAATTGAGGAACGCCCGGTGGCCTCATTCCAGGATGTATTAAGAGGTAACTCGCCCGGTACTATTGTTACAGGAACTGGTCAGCCCGGTGCTATGAATACCGTTCGTTTAAGAGGTATCAGTTCAATGAATGCCTCCAATGCACCGTTGTATGTGATTGATGGCGTTATTATGGATGTATCAAACATGTCCGGAAGCTCTGACTATGCAACCAACCCCCTTAACTCCATTAACCCGTCCGACATTAAATCGATGACCATCTTAAAAGATGCGGCATCAGCATCATTATATGGTTCAAGGGGAGCCAACGGTGTGATTGTTATCACCACCAAGCAGGGCCGAAATACCGACAAACCACAATACAGTGTAGATGTACAAATGGGTGTATCGCAACTATTTAATGCCAGCAAACCAGATTTGGTAAATAAAGATGAGTACATGGAATTATGGCTGGAAGGCGAAATGCACTATCAGGTAAGACGCAAAACCGGTTACGATGATTTCTTTAGTGAGATAAAGAATCTGTATGCTGATAAGGAAGGTTACCAAGTGAGTGGACGCAATTTCTACGAATGGCAGAACTATGCCAAAGAACAGTTTAACAGTCACTTTGCAATATACAGTCCAAACAACGATGATTATTACGATGAATTCTTTGATGAGGATGGTAATCCGGGTGCTGACTACAATAAACTGGCCAATACCAACTGGTATGATGAAGTAACCCGTGTGGCCCCATTCCAGAAATACAATGTATCAACCAATGGCGGTAATAACCATTTTAACTACTATGCATCACTGGAGTACTTCAATCAGGAAGGTATTATCATTGGCAGTGGACTGGAGCGTTACTCACTAAGAACTAACCTATCATCCAAACCTAAAGGCGCCTTATTCCATTGGGGCATTAACAGTATGGTGTCATACAGCGACCAGAGCGGACCACGTGCCAATGCCTATGGTTATGCCATGCCACAATATACTGCACTGGCCATTGCACCCGTTGCACCGGTTTATCTCGAAGATGGCTCTTACAACCTGAGCCTGCCAAAAGGGGTTAACAATAACCAAAACCCGGTGGCAGTAGCTAATGAAAACTATTACCTGCGCCCTCAAACAAAGATCATTACTTCAGGCTGGATTCAGCTGAATTTTACAGATTGGTTAAATGTTAACAGCCGGACGAACCTTGATTACACGCATGCCCGTCGTCGTAATTGGTATAACAAAGATTTCGGAGATGGTAAGTCGGACAACGGTTCGCTTTATGAGCGCGATGCCCGTAGCAGGAAAATTAGTAACACCACCTTACTTAATTTCAACAAAACGTTTAACGATGTGCATAGTATAACAGCTTATGCTGGTACCGAAGTGGAAGATTTACGCTACCAATATACAGGCGCAACGGGTATTAATTTCCCGACCAACAAAACACCTTATTTAAGTGCTGCGGCAACGCCTGAGAGTGTTTTTGGTTCAGGCCATGAATATGGCATGTTTTCCATCCTGTCGCAAGTTAACTATGTGTACAATGGTAAATATTATGCATCAGCATCATTCAGAACTGATGAGTCATCGCGTTTTTCTCCAGAAAACCGCCGTGGCAGCTTCTGGTCATTATCCGGGGCATGGCGCATTTCAGATGAAGCATTCTTAAGCGATGTTTCGTTCCTCGATAATCTGAAGCTGAAAGCCAGTATCGGTACCAACGGTACGCTTCCTTCTGAATTGTATGCCTGGCAATCGGTTTATTCATTTGGTTATGACTACAAAGAAACCCCGGGAGCTACTCCGCCCAGCATTGCCAACAACGACTTGACTTGGGAGGAAAACCAGGTGTATAACATTGGTTTTGAATCGCGTTGGTTTAACCGTATCAATTTCAACCTGGAATATTACAACCGCGAAACCAAGAACCTGTTGCAAGACCTGCCTATTTCAGGAACAGCTGGTTTCTCATCTATGCTAATCAATTCTAACGCCAGTTTAACTAACCAGGGAATCGAGGTGGATGTGAATGCTGATATTATTCGCAATTCTGATTTCAATTGGAATATTAATGTAAACGCAGCCACACTTAAAAACAGATTCTCAGGACTGGATAACGATATTATTGGCTCTACGCAAATTCAGCGCAACGGCGAAAGCTACTACAGCTGGTACATGCCCGAGTGGGCTGGCATCGACCATGAAACAGGCGAACAGCAATGGTATGGCCGTGATGAAGACGGCAATGAAATAATTGTAAAAGACTACGATGACGCAGAACGCCGCATCCTTGGTACAGCATTGCCTAAAGTAACCGGAGGTATTTCGTCTTCATTCAGCTGGAAAGGTCTTGATCTGAGCTTCCTGTTTACCTATGGCATGGGCCACCATGTGATGGATTATACCGGAAGAACCGCCACTAAAAACGATGGTTACCGCGACTACAGAGGCATCGAACGTAGCCAGCTGGACCGATGGACACCCGACAATACGAGTGGAACAAACCCTATCCGTGTTAACTCATCAGGCACCTGGAACCGCTACCGTTCATCAAGGTATGTATACAAAGGTGACTACCTGAAGCTTAAAAATATAAAACTACAATACACCATTCCTGTGTCAATCACTCAAAAGCTGAAGTTACGCAGCGCAAGTGTATTTGCCCAAGCAGAAAACTTATGGGTAGCCACTGAATTAGATGGTTTTGATCCTGAAATTTCCTTAAGTGGATTCAGAGACGCCGACCAGTATCCAACCGCTACAACCTATACGTTTGGTGTAAAGCTTAACTTTTAATACGCAACAACATGAAAAATAAAATATTAATATTCACATTAGTGATGGCCCTATTCGCCGGGTGCGATGATGTACTTGACAAGGAACCTCTTACATCGATACCTGACCTTGACATGTTTACCGATACAGAAGGGGCTCAGCAAGCTTTGAATGGTATCTACAATGAAATCTCTCATGAAGACTATTATGGTAGATTGATGTATGCCTTTGAAGGTTCCAAAGGACCTGATTTTTATGTGGAAGATACGGGTAACCGCTTCCAGGAGGAAAATGGCTATCGCGAATCATCTACATTAGATGCTTATGCCGATGCTGCCTGGGAAAAAATTTACAGCTCCATCTTCCTTTGTAACAAAATGCTATCTAATATCGATAATGCAGAAGGTGAAGCTAACGAGCTTAAACGATTAAAGGGAGAAGCCTTGGCCCTTAGAGGCTTAGCCTACTTCGATTTAATGCGTTTATTTGCTTATCCACCCACCTTCTCCATCGCAAGTGGCGATAACTACCACGATATGTATAAATGGGGAGTACCTTTATTACTATCTCAGGAAGATAATAGTGCTGCATCTATTGATCCGCCTGCACGTGAGGAAGCAATCGATTGCTATGTACAAATACTAAGTGATCTGAATGAAGCGGCTCAATTGCTAAACGGCATCTCAGCCAGTGACGGAACTATTTCTTATCAGGCTGTTAATGCACTACTTGCCCGTACCTACTTATACATGGGCCAATGGGATAATGCCATTGCTACCGGAGAAAAAGCACTTGGTGGAACTTCTATGTTAGCTTACGACAGCTATACAAGTTCGTACTATAGTGCTTATAACAGCGAAAGCATCTGGGAACTTCAGTATTCGTTGGCCGATAATCTGGGGTCTAATTCACTCAATCACCTGACGCGTAATCCAACCATTGATATTCCGGGCGATCCTAATGATGGGAAAATTGCCGATGACAAAATTGGTTACGCCGGTTACGGAGGTAATGTGTACCTGAGAGAAGTATTAAACGAAGTAGATGGCGACGTGCGTCAATACCTGATTTGTGATAATGAACTGGGCGACGATACCGGTATCCGCAAATACATTGGTGACGGCAATCACTCGGTGCATAACATCTACATGGTGCGCCTGCCCGAGGTGTATCTTACGCTGGCCGAAGCCTATGCGGAGCAAGGTACAAATATGGCAAAGGCCGCTGAATACATGAATCACGTGTATGAAGCCCGCACCAATATTGAGTACACAGCACCGGCAACCACTGATTTGTTGATTGCTGATATTTTAAAAGAACGCCGCAAAGAACTGGTGTTGGAAGGACATACATTTTGGGATCATTTCCGCCGAGCCATTCCGTTCCAACGCGAAGCTGAAGGTAACGTAAGTAATGATGTGGCCTATATCGATTATACGCAGCCTCAGGTGGTTTACCCCATTCCAATGAACGAAATGGAGGCTAATCCAAACATCAGAGACCAGCAAAATCCGGGTTATGCACCGTATACAGGTGGACAGTAGAGTCATATTTTTCTAAAGGTTTAGTTAATTAATGCCTGCATAACAAGGATTATGTGCCGAAGAAGCAATAGTGTGACGCGCTTCTTCGGCATTTTTTAGTTGCTCAAACACTCTGCCTTCAGCTTTCTATGCCCTTTAAAGCTTAACTATTTGAAACATTGATTGTATTTTAGTTGAAAAATTTATTTATCCATGAGCAAAACAACACGCATTAGGCTTATCATCGTAGCCATAGTTGCATCAGCCATTGTGCTTACCGTCAAGTTCTGGCCAAAAGCTTCCAAGCCTGCATTAGAAGTAAATTTACAAAACACAACCGGCATCAGCGACGGCCCCTATATCTTCCTGAGTAAGGAGGATGCTCAGGTAAAATGGGTCATTAACGACTCTGCTTACACCCACACTCTGCTGGCATCCGATGATATACGCATTCATTCCGATGTGGATTACACATTCAATATCGATGAGCTGACTACTTTGCTAACAGATGTACCCGCCCAATTTTCCAATGTTGAAAACATAGCTGTACTTAGTGATATTCATGGCCAGTACGATCTGTTCATCAGACTGCTTAAAGCCAACCACATCATCGACGCAACAGGCAATTGGAATTTCGCTAAAGGTCACCTGGTGATTATTGGCGATGCCTTTGACCGGGGCGATAAAGTAACCGAAACCTTGTGGCACATAATCAAGCTAAGCGAACAAGCCCATCAAGCAGGCGGAAGGGTACACTACCTGTTGGGCAACCATGATGTAATGGTTTTAAATACCGACCTACGCTACATCAATGAGAAATATACTGCAGTAGAGCAAGTAAGCCATCATAGCTACGACCAGCTTTTTGGCCCTCAAACCCTGATGGGCGAATGGCTAAGAGCCTGCCCGGTGGTGCTTAAAATCAATGATATTGTATTTAACCATGCAGGCTTATCAATGGAGATGGTCAGGCATAATTTAAGTATCAAAGCTATCAATACCACCTTTGCAGAACAGATAATAGACAATCACCGCGACAGCATTCGCGCCAATGAGCATCTATCGATCCTTGCACGTTCAAATGGTCCCATCTGGTACCGTGGCTACTTTAAAGACACCACTCTGACTAATATCCACATCGACTCAATTTTAAATCATTTTGAGGCGAATCACATCGTGGTGGGACACACTTCCATGGAACAGATTGAGGTATTGTTTGACAAGCGCATATTGGCAGCTGACACCTCAATAAAAAAGGGAGAGAATGGTGAATTGTTGCTGATAGAAGACGATCATTATTATAGAGCCGGATTAGATGGAGAGAAGCAATTATTGTGGTAAAATGATTAAGGGCCTTTAGAAAAAGGCCTTTCTTCATAGCTTCAAACCAATAATAACTATCAGTCTGAGTAATATATTTCTTTTGAGACTTTAGGATTATATGTTACCTGACCTGCCGGTATAACAAAATGCACTCGTGTACCAATTCCCTCCTCTGATTGCACCCAAATGCTACCACCATGTCGCTCCACAAACTCCTTACACAAAATGAGCCCTAATCCAGTGCCCTTGGCTGACACATCTGAACTGATATAATAGGCTTCTTTCTTAGTAAACAACTGCTGTACTTCGCTGGCTGTCATGCCATGCCCCTGATCAATAATGGAGAACTGCACTCCATTTTTAAGAACTTCCGTGTTTATCTCAATCAAGCTATTGGTAGGTGAATGTTTAATTGAGTTTGAGACCAGATTACGGATTATTGTTCTAAACATATTAATATCAATCTTCAACGATAAAGAAGACTCAATATTGATGTCAAAACGTATGCCCTTGCTATTAATAGATTGGTCGAGCAGCTCAATGGTTTTTGTGATTACCGGCAATACAGGCGTTAGCAGCGGTTTATAAGTTATTTCACCACGCTGTGAATTGGCCCAGGTTAAGAGGTTCTCCAATAAATAATAAGCACTACTGGATGACTCTCGTGCCGTATTTAGCAAATTAGTGATATCCTGCGGCTCCAACTCAGGCAGCTCCATATATAACTCAACCAGTTCCTTTAGTCCGCCAACCGGCCCCCTCAAATCGTGCCCAATAACTGATAATATTCGGTCTTTAGAATTATTCAATGATTCCAGCCGCTTATTAATCGTCAATATCTGCTGCTGCTTCTCTTTAAGGCGTTTATCAGCCTCATTCAGCTTCATCCATTGCCGCTTCATATAGAAACCATTAAAAAGAAGGATAATTACAAACGAAGCAACAATGGCAATTACCACCTTGAGGTTGCCCAGCTTTTCCTGCTGCAATTCATCTTTTTGCTGCAACAGGGCTATTGCCTGATCACGCTTTTCTATCTCATAACCCTGCTCAATTTGCAACAACTTATCAGAAAAGGCAGCTTTATTGATCGAATCTTTAACCGCTACATATTCGTCAAACTGATTGAGGGCCTTTTCAGGCTCACCTGCCAATATAAGGTACTGCGTATTGTTATAATTAAACGCAAGCATCTGGTTAGGTGGGACATTCAGTTTTTGAGCCAAATCTAACATCAACGAAGAATAATGAGTCGCCTCATCTAACTGTCTTGTTTGCACACTAATTCTGAATAAGTTCTGGTAGCTTGAAAAAATCCCCAGCGAATCACCCTCTTCTTGCTTAATGGCTATGGATTTATGCAGATACTCCTTCGCCTTAGCCCAGTCTTTCTTGTAAATATAAATAACGCCTAAATTATTATAGAGCGGCTTATATCGCTTTTTGTTATTACTTTTTTCCAGGCTCTTTTCCAATAAAGAGTAATAGCTAATGGCTTCATCTGTTTTGCCTTGCTGATTATAAAAGTTGGCCACATTTAAATAAGCCATCTCTGATAAATTCACATCGCCCAGCTCTTCGGTTCGCTTCAAAAGTTCTTTATAATATTTTTCGGCTAGTTGATAGTTACGTGATTTGGAGTGGTAATTAGCCACGCGGGTGATGCAATACACCTCTCCTTCCGGACTGTTGGCTAATTTAAAAATATGGGCTGCTTCATTGAATATACCAAGTGCTTCTTCCACCTTTTGCGTATCAAGGGCCCTTACTCCCTTGTAAAAAAGAGCTTCACCGAGACCTCTTTGACAGTTACTTGCTCTTAAGTGCTTTTCGGCCATCAATAGGATTGAATCAATAACCTCTGTGTGCTTAATATACTTCTTGGCGAATTGAATATAGTAGGCCCCGTTTCTAGTACCATCTGCCGATTGTACTTTGGCTTCTAATGAGTCCAACTGATGCTTAAACGTTACATTCTTTCCAAAGCTTTTCACAAATAGTTCGGCTTCCTGTTTAGCTTGCAGGTATAAGGTGCTAAGCGAATCCTGCTCTGTAGCATGCGATACCGGAACAATATACCAAAAGGTAAGAATCAGTAGAAGGTAACCATATTTTGATGCCATAAGAAAACCCGTTTGAGCCAATAAGATCTATCAGCCTGTTTTTGTCGCATCAAAATACAAAATATTTTAATATGTGAAGACGTGTTATTGAGCAGCTGAAGATTGCAACTCATTCACCTTAGTGGTAGAAACACCTTTTTGTGGAATACTAAACCATACCTGGGTACCAACACCTTCTTTGGAATTAATCCAGATGACACCTCCGTGCCGCTCCACAAATTCCTTGCAAAGAATCAGTCCGAGCCCGGTTCCCTTAGCCGTTAATTCAGAGCCAATAAAGTAAGTCTCTTTCTTTTTAAAGATGCTCTTGGTTTCATCGGCTGTCATACCCTTGCCCTCGTCGCAAATGCAGAACTTAACCTGTTTACCGTCTTCAATCACCATAATTTTGATTAAACCATTATCAGGCGAATACTTAAGGGCGTTGGATACCAGATTGCGGATGATGGTGCGCAGCATATTCATATCCACCTGAATCACCAATGCTTTAGGAATGTCGTATTCGAAGCGAACATTGCGCACGTTAATCGAACGATCTAACAACTGTACGCTTTGCTTAATAAGTGGCGCCAATGGCGTAGCTACCGGGTTAAACACAATGTCTCCGCGCTGTGAGTTGGCCCAACTCAGCAGGTTTTCGAGCAGGTGGTAGGTACTGGTAGATGATTCGCGTGCTGCTTTCAAAAGGTTCTTAATATCGTTGGGCTCATACTCCGGCAACTCCATGTAAAGCTCTATGAGTTCTTTTAAACCACCTACTGGCCCGCGTAAGTCGTGACCAATGACCGATAAAATACGATCCTTAGCCAGGTTGGATACACGCAGCTGCTCGTTCATGCCGGTAATATCTTCCTTTTGACGCAACAGCCTGCGGCGCGACTGTGCCAACTCCTTGCGCTGCCGATTGATTAAATAACCAACCAATATAAGTATCAATAGAAAACTACCAATTACGGCTATTAATACGTTTTTAGTCTTGAGGCGAGCCTGATTTAAGGCATCTTCTTTATGTAACAAGGCAATTTCCTGATCTTTCTCTTTTAATTCAAAGCTTTTCTGCATATCTATAAGCTTGTCTGAGAAAGTGATATTAGAAAGAGAATCTTTTAACTGATAAAACCTATTTAATAGCTTGATACCATCATTTGTATGACCAGTCTTGAGTCTTAATTCAGCAAAAGTATAAATCGAATCTAGTTTTTGATCATTGCTCAACTTAACTTTAAGCTCACCGATTTCTTTACCAATAAGTTCTGCCTTCTGTATCTTGCCAGACTTGATGTAAAAATTAATCAAATTAAGCTTAGAATGAAAGACTCCATAAACATCACCTAAAGATTCTTTAATTTTTATACTTTGTATTAGATAGTGTTCTGCAATCTTATAATTATTCTTTTTTATATAGATATGCGATAAATTGTTATACAAGATAGCAAGACTCTTCTTTGATATAGCTTTTTCTACATCAACCTTGTTGTAGTATTTCAATGCTTCATTATACTTGAATTGCTCTAATTTGCAATGTCCATAATTTAGATAGCATAGATTTATAAATAATTGATTGTTTTCAGCGAGTGCAAACGAAAGAGCATTATCGAATTGCATATAAGCAACTGTGTAATTCTTTTGTTTAGAAAAAAAAATTCCACTCTCTAAATACGAAAAAACAATTCCTTTGCAATTCTCCAATCGTTTATAATAATTTGCTGCAGAATTGAAAAAATCCAGAACACTCTCACTTTTATCTATCTTTGACGCTACTTTTCCTTTCCAAAAATAAATGGAGGCTAACTTCTGTAAATCATCATCAATTAAGTTGTTCAATGCAATGTTAAAGATAGAATCGGCCTTATAGAAACAAGCGTCATTATACAATTTTTTCCCATATTCAACCAAACAAGTAGCCAGTTCATCTCTATCCAATTCGCCATTACAGACTAATATCCAATTACTTATTGAATCACATGAAATATTAGAATCATTAATTATTTCTTTTAGTGACTCAACTGACTGAATGGCCTCTGTATTATTAATATTGCTTATGCCACTTAAAAAAATAAAAAAGCAGCCTGATAATATATTTATAAATATAAATTTGACTGCTTTCATAAATAATTTTTTTCTCAATTTAACTATGGCATTGTCAGATCATCATATTCTACTACTTGCCCTTGTCCATCATCATCATCACTCAACATCGCCACATCTGCAGATTGCGCAACTACAACAGCACTTTTAAGCTTTACATTCACTCCGCGCTCCAGCAAACCAACATCTTTGCGGTTGATGGTAAAATCAACATCAAAAGTTTTAAATGTAGAAGATGTACCAGTGTAGGTGATGGTTAATGGCCGGTAGTATACATTATCGGCTACTTCGCCTTCGCCGCTTTTTGTAATGGTGCTGTCATCAGGCAGGTAAGATACCGTTCGCACAATAAATTGTTCTATTTTACCGCTAGTACCCTTAACGGTTTCTAGGTTTACATATGGAACTAATTCCTTCATATTGATTTAGGTTAAAAAATTACGAAATGCAATGTATAAAAAATTATACTGACTTGCTTTAATTATCGAATATTTTAATGCGATATTCCATTGTATTCGCAGCTATTTTCATACAATTCATAAATAACTATTAACTTTCGCCAAATTTAATAGGCAGCCGTAAACACAGCTGCGATTAGCGTTCACTTACTATGGATAATTTAGATTTTAACACTATACTTTTCGCATTTGGTTTAACCTTGTTTGCCGGTCTCAGCACGGGCATTGGCAGTGCCATGGCTTTTTTTGCCAAGCGCACCAACACACGCTTTTTGGCCTTGTCACTTGGTTTTTCGGCTGGTGTAATGATTTATGTTTCATTTGTTGAAATATTTATGAAGGCCAAAGACACCATGGTAGAGGCCTATGGTGAGATGCCCGGTACCTGGTACACGGTTATTGCCTTTTTTGGGGGCGTTTTGTTTATCGCCCTAATCGATAAATTTATCCCTTCGGCAGAGAACCCGCACGAACTGCACTCCATTGAAGAAATGGGAGATCAGCCCAAAGCTATTAAGGATAAAAAACTGATGCGTATGGGACTATTTACGGCCCTGGCCATTGGTATCCACAACTTTCCCGAGGGTCTGGCCACTTTCACGGCCGCCTTGCAGGATCCCAACCTGGGTATTGCCATTGCTGTGGCCATTGCCATTCACAATATTCCTGAAGGTATCGCTGTGTCGGTACCTGTTTTCTATGCCACCGGCAGTCGCCGTAAGGCATTCCGTTTAAGCTTCCTCTCCGGTCTGTCAGAACCCATTGGAGCGCTTATCGGCTACCTCATACTGATGCCTTTTATGACTCCCCTCACATTTGGAGTAATATTTGCCGGAGTAGCAGGCATCATGGTATTTATTAGTCTGGATGAGCTGCTGCCATCGGCACGCGAATATGGTGAGCATCATTTATCTATCTATGGACTGTTTGCCGGCATGGCTGTGATGGCGGTAAGTTTACTAATGTTCTTATGATGGCTGTGCCTATTCAACAATAGGCTGGCTCATGCTTTGATGAAATCGCATAGAAGGTTTTTTGACAATCAATCATTGTTAATCTGATTCTTGTCACCTACTAAACTTTTCATGGGCTACAGCGTTGATAATTGGTAATCGTAATTATCAATTATCTTATCAATGAAAAAGTTTTTAAACCTACTATTCTTAATTCTGCTTTCAAATATTATTATTCAGGCTCAAAAAACAGACGCCAATATATTTGGAGATGTACAAGCCGAAGGCGAACACCTCCCTTTTGTCAGCGTCTACTTAAAAGATACACAATACGGCACTATGACGGACCTATCCGGTCATTACATGCTGACTAACCTGCCTGAAGGCGAACATATACTAGTGGCCAGCCTCATGGGCTATAAGCCGGTTGAAAAAAAGGTGAACATCACCAAAGGCCAGTCGCAGGAAATCAATTTTATACTGGAAGAGCAGGTCATGTCGCTGGATGACATTGTTATTACCGGCACCAAAACCTTTAAGCGCAAAACCGAATCGGCCGTAGTGGTGAACGTGATGGAAGGGAAGAAGCTGGAGATGCTGCAGGCAGGCACCTTATCAGAAGGCTTAGCTTTTCAGCCGGGTCTGCGCATGGAAACAGATTGTCAGACTTGTAACTACACGCAACTGCGCATGAACGGTCTGGGTGGTGCTTATTCTCAAATTCTGATCAACAGCCGCCCGGTATTCAGTCCACTCACTGGTTTGTATGGTTTGGAGCAAATACCGACCAACATGATAGAGCGCATTGAAGTAGTGCGTGGCGGCGGCTCAGCACTTTATGGCGCCGGGGCTGTTGGAGGCACTGTGAATGTAATAACCAAAGTACCTGAGTCGAGCAGTTTTTCGGCATCCACTACACAATCGGTCATCAACGGCGATGCCAACGACAGCCAGGTATTTGCCAATGCGGGAATTCTATCGGATCGTAAAAATGCCGGGTTAACCCTTTTTGCCACCAATCGCAACCGCGAATCATACGATCATAACGGCGACGGCTTTAGCGAACTACCAAAGCTGAAGAACAATTCCTTTGGTTTCACATCTTTCCTGTTGCCGGCCCCTAACCATAAGCTGGAAGCCAGCTTCTCGAGCATGTATGAGTATCGCCGGGGTGGCGACCGCGAAGATTTGCCTGCCTTTCTGGCTGAGCAAACAGAGGAACGTACGCATAATGTGTTGATGGGTGGATTAGATTACAGCTTCTCATTTAACGACAACCTGTCGTCGCTGGACATATACGTAGCCGGGCAAAAAACCGACCGCGACCACTATACAGGCATTAAACCGGAAGCTGATGAACCGGGTTATCAGGAACACCTGGAGAACCCGCCCTACGGCTTAACAGAAAATGAAACCTATATGGGAGGTGTACAGCTCAATCATATGCTACCCGACTTTTTGGGTGGCAAGAACAACCTCACTTTTGGCAGTGAATACAACTATGATATGGTGGTGGATGAGATAAAGGCATATGACTATCTGCTAGACCAAACCACACGTAACGTGGGTGCCTATATCCAAAGTGACTGGGAGTTGGCTAAAAAATGGAACTTACTAACCGGTGTCAGAACCGATAAGCACAACATGGTGGACAAACTCATATTCAGTCCGCGCGTATCGCTGTTGTATAAACAAAACGGCATGCAGTTGCGAGGTAGCTGGTCAACGGGCTTCAGAGCACCACAGGCCTTCGACTCAGATATGCACATTGCCTTTGCAGGTGGTGGTATCCAACGCATACAGCTGGCCGATGACCTGGAAGAGGAGCGCTCACAAAGCTGGACGGCATCCATTAACTACGATAAACCAACCGAGAAATACATCTGGGGATTTACGCTTGAAGGCTTTCACACTACCCTTTATGATGCCTTTATTCTGGAAGAAAACGGGACGGATAGCCAAGGCAATGTGATACTTGAGAAACGCAATGGCAGCAACTCAACTGTGAAAGGGATAACTCTTGAAGGACGCGCCAATTATAATAAACTATGGCAACTCGAAGCTGGCTACACCATCCAGTCGAGCAAATACGACGAGGTGGTAGAATGGTCGGAAAGCATTGAAGGCACTAAAGATTACCTGCGCACACCAGAGCAGTATGGCTATTACACACTCACCTACAACCCGGTGTGGGGCATTAAAGCCGCTTTGTCTGGCGTTTACACCGGCTCAATGCTGGTACCCCACTTTGGAGCTGGTGAGGGTGATGAAACAGGTAATCCTATTAACGATGAACTGGTTAAATCAGACCCCTTTATGGAGACCAACATCAAACTGAGCTATGCACTTGATTGGCGATATGTAGGCGTTGGCCTTGAGTTGTTTGGCGGTGTTCAGAACCTGTTTAATGCCTATCAGGATGATTTTGACAAGGGTAAAAACCGCGACAGTAACTATGTGTATGGCCCTGCTCGCCCACGCACCATCTATTTTGGCCTTAAACTGATGAATCTTTAGAGGATAATTTGCTGACCTTGGTCAGAATGCTTCTGACCTAAGGGATCATCTTTATGACCGTGGGGATAATGTTGCTGACCTTGGTCAGGATGCTTCTGACCTATGGGATCATCCATATGACCGTGGGGATAATGTTGCTGACCTCGGTCAGGATGCTTCTGACCTATGGGATCATCCATATGACCTTGGTCAGGATGCTTCTGACCCAAGGGATCATCTTTATGACCGTGGGGATAATGTTGCTGACCCTGGAGATGAATATGATATCCTTAAGAACGGCCAATATCCCCAAAGGGATATCTCCGCGCCCTTGGGGGGATGAACAGAAAAAGATAACTTTACTGCTATTCAAAATCAATCTGAACATGCTAAAGAAAGAACGCTACAATAAAGTCATTGATTACTTTCAGGAACACATGCCGGTTGCCGAAACAGAATTACATTACACCAATCCGTATGAGCTCCTGGTGGCCGTTATCCTGTCAGCTCAGTGCACCGATAAACGCGTGAACTTGCTAACACCGGCTATTTTTGAACGCTACCCTAAACCAGAAGATATGGCCTTGGCCACGCCCGAAGAAATATTTGAGTTGATCCGCTCGTGCAGCTACCCCAACAATAAAAGTAAGCACCTGGTAGGCATGGCTCAAATGCTGATTGAAGATTTTAAGGGAGTGGTGCCCGATGATATAAAAGAACTGCAGAAGCTGCCTGGCGTTGGCCGTAAAACAGCCAATGTAATAGCCTCGGTGGTATATGAAAAACCTGCCATGGCCGTAGATACGCATGTATTTAGGGTGGCAGCCCGCATTGGCTTAACCACTAACTCCAAAACGCCATTGGATACTGAGAAGCAGCTGGTCAAGTATTTCCCCGAGGAATTATTACCCATCGCCCACCACTGGCTGATACTACACGGTCGCTATGTTTGCATTGCCCGCAAACCTAAATGTACGCGCTGTGGTTTAAAGGCCTTTTGCCGCTACTATGAGAAAGAAGTGTATAGCGAGAAATAGAATTAGTCCATTGACTTAATGGTATTATACCAAATGAATAACAAAATGATTGATAAAGCATTTTGCTTATATCATGGGTTAATGCCGAAATAGCATCACAGATTGGTTTTTAATCAATCGTTTTAATTCGTAATCGGTATTACAAAAAGGATCGCACCTTAAAGACTAGACTCTAAGATGCGATCCTTTTAGCTTATTTTGTTAATTCGCCACCCGATGCGTCCCCTTTCTGAAAGAGGGTTGGAGTTACACCAAACAGGCTCTTGAAGCTTTTTGAGAAGTATTTAGGATCGTTAAAGCCCACCTGATAGGTGACTTCCGACACATTCAGTTCACCTTGTTTCAGCAGCTTGGCAGCTTGCTTCAGGCGAATGGTGCGAATAAACTCACTGGTACTTTGGCCAGTCAGCTCACGCAGCTTCATATGCAGCAGTGTGCGGCTCACATTCATCTTCTTCACCAGCTCCGATACGTTAAAATTAGCATCGGCCATATTCTCTTCCACTGTTTGGATAGCCCGGTTAACAAACTGCTGGTCTGTTGACGTGGTGGCAATTTCCTCCACAAAATCCCATTGCTCCTTAAAGCGTGCTTTCAACAATTGACGATTAGTTAGCAGGTTCTGAATCTGCGATACCAGCAACTGCTTATCAAATGGCTTCACCACATAAGCATCGGCACCGGTCTCCAGCCCTTCACGCTTCGAGTCAACATTATCCAGTGCCGTCAGCATGATAATCGGGATATGACTGGTAATAACATTCTTACGCAACTTGCCACAGAAGGTGAATCCATCCATTTCAGGCATCATCACATCGGTAATAATAATATCGGGTAAGGATGATGAGGCTTTTTCAAGACCTTCCACCCCATTGGCTGCCTCATCCACACGGTAGTGCATTTTTAACACATTACACAAGTGGGCACGCAGGTCACTTTGATCTTCTACCACCAGCACCTTAGGCTTATCACCAGTCTCGTTTACAATAGGTTGAGCCACCTCTGTTTTTACATCCTCAGTTCTATAGTCAGTTGTATCTTGTTGTTGCGATTCTTCAATGATTTCATCAGCATTAAACATGGTTTTATCTACGCATAAATCAATGATGAACACTGTACCAACCGGTTCGTTATCCTCAATCCATATGGCTCCTTTATGCATGTCAACCAGCTCTTTCACCAACGATAATCCAACTCCGGTACCTGCTCCTCCAATGCTTTGATTTTGATCCGATTGGAAGAAACGCTCAAATATCCGCTCCTTATCCTTATCAGGTACGCCACTGCCTGTATCACTCACCTTCAGTTGCAGCTGTTTATTCTTCATCTGCAACATTTCTATTTTGATATGACCGCCTGTTGGAGTGTATTTAAAGGCATTACTCAGTAAATTGAATATTATGGTCTCCAGCTTCTCTGAATCAAACCACACCATTAATGGTTTTGAATCGATATGGCAATCAAAGTGTATATGCTTCTGATCGGCAATGCCCTGGAACGATTCGGCAATGCGCTTAATAAAACTGGTGATGTTCCGCTGGCGGATGCTGAGATGCATATTGCCCTGCGTTACCTTCCTGAAGTCCATCAGCTGATTAATCAAACGTAAGAGCCTGTCGGTATTGTTCTTCATCAGGTTCAGCTGACTGCGCGTAGCGGCAGACAGGGTGCTGTCATGTTCCAGCATCTCTTGCAAAGGACCGTTAATGAGTGTCAGGGGTGTTCTGAATTCATGAGAAATATTGGTGAAGAAACGAATTTTCATCTGATGCATCAGGGTTTCCTTTTCCCGTGCCATTTTCTCGCGCTTCAGTCGTTCACGCTCTTTAACCCTTAAAACAATCAAACGCTGGGTAAATACAAAACCTGCAATAAGTAATACAAAATAGCTCAGATACGCATACCATGTTTTATAAAATGGTGGTCTGATAATAATGGTTAATACTGCTTCCTCCGGATTCCACTCACCGTCATTGTTGGCGGCTTTTAACCTGAAAGTATAGGTATTAGGCGACAAATTAGAGTATATTACAGACCGATGGTCGGCATTGGTTACATTCCACTCTTCCTCCAATCCATCCAGCTTGTACATGTAGCTGTTTTTATTCTGCTCAAAATACGAAAGGGCAGCAAACTCAATCTGAATCACGTTCTCATTGTGCCTCAGCACTATCTCGCGAGTTAAAGCAATTGCCTGATTCAATATTATTCGGTTGTTAACCTCTACATTAGGCTTAATCTCCTTACCCGACAAACTAATTTTTCTGATAACCGGTTTGGCCACGTATGGATTACGATGCACGCTATCGGGATAAAAAGCCCATATGCCATCATAAGTTGGCATAGCCACCAAACCATCACCCAGCATCACTGTTTTGCCAGGGGTAAAATAGTTACTTAGGAAACCACCAGGCATAAAATATGGTGTAATAACCCCCAGTTCGGTACTGAAGCGTGCCAGTCCCTGCAAGGTACCCAGCCACAAAGTTTGATCAGCCCCCTGGTATATCTGACTTACTGCCGATGATGGTAATCCATCTTTTTCCTTATACACCACATTCGTTCCTTTATCAGGATTGATACGGTGCAAACCTTTGGCTGTCCCCACCCAGATATCGCCATTGCCGGCGCCATCAATTACCAGGACCTGACGATCGGCCAAAGCAATATCCTTCGAGTCTTCATTGAAGTGATACAGAAGCTTGCCTCCTTTAAGGTTACCTTCAATGGAGAAACAGTATAATCCTTCAAACTCAGTGCCTACCCACAGCCTGTTTTGCTCATCAATATAATGCGCCATAAACTGCTCGCCTACATCAAATAGCGCTCCCCCATCTGGCTTTTCATACACAAACTGCTGATGGTTATTATCAAAAATATTAATGCCATTATTGGTAATTACCCAAAGGAGCCCATTCCATTCGAAAATATTAAGTATGTGATTACCATTAATTTTATGAGGTGCCGGCTTGTACAAAGTATATTGCTTGAATGATGTCAGCACTCCATCTTCCAATACAATATGCATTAGGCCCTCTCCTTCGGTTCCTACCCATAAATGACCATTGGCATTTTTATATACAGCCGTTATATTTTTCTTAAACAGGTTAGGCGATTTCGTTGAATCGGCCAGAACTTCAGCAAATTCAAAACTGTTATTGGGTAATTTGTTGACTTCATAGAGGCCACTTTTGGTAGCCAGCATCAATTCCTCGGCATCACTCAAAACAATTTGATTAATGCGATTAAGCTCATCGGGATGATAGGTGTATTGCTCATTCTTTATTTGAATGAAGTTGTCTCGCTTCTTTGACATTTCAATAACACCACCTCCGAGCGTTCCAGCCCATACGTTCCCTTGATTATCGGGATAGATCACCTTCACTTTATTCTTGAATAAGCTTTTTAGTGCATCTTCACGCTCCTTGAAGCGCATAAAAATGCTCTGCTTTACAGATTCTCCTCTTACCAACTGATTGATACCGCCATCGTAGGTACCAACCCACAGATAACCATCCTCATCTTCGCACAAAGAATAAACGTTGTTGTGACTGATAGAGGTTGAATCCTTAGGATTATGGAGGAACGTTATAAACGAATCATTTTCCCTGTCAAAATAGTTGAGCCCATGTGCCCAGGTTCCAAACCATAAATCGCCTCGCCTGTCTTCATAAATACTCATAATAGCCGGACTACTGATGGCCCCTGTCTTTTCTTCGGCGTAATAGTTTATGAACTGAGTTGAACCAGCGTCTAAGCGACTCAATCCGCCTTCGGTCGTTCCGGCCCAAAGGGTACCATTGGCATCCTCCAATACCGAATACACATGTGGATAAATTAGACTTTTTTCATCTTCCGGATCATGCAAATAGTGAGTAACACTCACTATCGGCTTGTCATTATCAGCACCAATAGCAATATGATTCAGTCCGTTTTTTGTGCCTACCCAAAGATGATTATCGCGCGATGGAGCAAAGCAAAACACCTCATTTGATGTCAATCTAAAATTCTCATCATCCTGCACATCAATAAAAATCTCTTTTTGCAAATCAAAAATACTGATACCGCCTCCGTCAGTACCAATCCACAGACGCCCATAAGCATCTTCATATAAAGCTCTTACAATATTAGCAGCTATTGAATTGCTGTTGTTCGGCTCATTTCTATAGACTTCAACACTATATCCATCGTAACGGTGCAAACCCTCTTCAGAACCAAACCACATAAAACCATATGAATCTTGCAATATACAGTGTATATTGTTATCAGCCAGCCCATCATTTGTGGTGATGTTGGTAGTGGTATAATTCGATAACTGAGCGGTAGTAATTATATGACTACAAAAGAGGGTGAAAAGCAAAAAAAAGCGAATACTTCTGTACATAGATATAAATGCTTTAATACAAATTGAGGTTAATGAGCTTACTTCTTGATTGTGGATAGGTTGTTACAAAAATAATACAATATTCATAAAGCCTGATTACTTTGAAGTTTTAATTAAACAGATACTATCAACGGGCATTTGTTTAGAAACGAAGTCAACTATAATTATTACGGCAAGAATTCTTTTAATTTGATATTTAACAATTCTTAACTGCATCAATTTGTAATATCTCAAATATTATTGCGACTTTTGCATCAAGGATTTTTCATAAAATTGGATTTAGTTAGCTGATTTAAGGGTAAGGACAGATTTTTCAATCTGTCCTTTTTCTTTACCCTCAACTCTAAACCTTTAACATGGTTTAACGATGATTGACACCTCTTCACTATATTAATCCTCATCTTTGTACTGTAGATTTTTTTTCATAGATTTTGGATTTAGTTAACGAACTGATTAAGGGTAAGGACAGGTTTCTCAATCTGTCCTTTTTCTTTGCCCTCAACTCTAACCTTTAACATGGTTTAACGATGATTGACACCTCTTCACTATATTAATCCTCATCTTTGTAT